>NZ_RAQH01000005.1 GCF_003610695.1 Epilithonimonas arachidiradicis
GCACAAGAATGAAAGTTATTAGAGTTTACCCTAATAAAAAAGCAGAAAGTACGATACATTTTTTAGGTGAAATTTTGGATACATTCTATTTTCCTATACAGCATATTCAAACCGATTGGGGTACGGAATTTTTTAATTACTCCTTCCAATATGAGCTGCATGAACATTTTATCAAATACAGACCTATAAAGCCCAGATCCCCTCATTTAAATGGTAAAGTAGAAAGAACCCAACAGACTGACAAATCCGAATTTTGGTCACTAGTGGATTTATCTGATCCAGATCTTAATTTAAATACTTTAGCTATTGAATGGCAGGAGTTTTACAATAAGAAAAGACCACACTCTTCTTTGAATGGAAAAACGCCTTGGGAAAAATTACAGTCTTTAGAACATCTTATCCCTATTCAGCCTGATGTTACTGCTAAATTTTGGGACTCAAATGAAGAAATATTGCCCAGAAATTATACGTATTTAAATTACATAAGACAAAAAAATACTAATTTAGTCTCAAAGCCCAAGAGGAAGTAGGCTCTGCTGGGGAGCAACCTACCAGCAATAGGCTTTTAGATATACGGAAAAGGAGACCCAAAAAGGTCTCCTCTTTTTATTTCCGGTATCTTTTATGGCTAAGAAAACCCTCTGTTAATTTGTAGCGAATCTATTGTTATAGCACATTTAAATTTACCTCTCAGGATTACGCAACTCTAAATTCTATATAAATTTCTTACAAATGTTTCGATATTTCTTTGGTTATGGGTAAATAAAACGAAAACAAACTCCCCACACCCAGATCACTTTCAACCGAAATTTGTCCTCCTTGAGCTTCAACAAACTGCTTGCTGATACTCAATCCCAATCCAGTCCCTTCTTTTTTTGTACCCGGAATTCTGAAATATCGATCGAAAATTTTATCCAGATATTGTTCTTCTATTCCACGACCAAAATCCCTAACTGAAAATTTGACTTTATCATTTTCATTCCGAACATCTATCCCAACTTCTGAGTTTTCGTAAGAATATCGGATGGCATTTGACAAAAGATTATTGAGAATCCAAGACGTTTTTTCTTCATCGGCAAAAATATTTGTCAACCCATCTTCTACTCTAATTTTGATATTAATTTGCTTTTGCTCAGCTGCTGATTTATTGGCATTTACAGCATAATCAATGATATCTTGGACATTAGTAAATTTTGAATTGATTTGTATAGAACCACTTTCTACCTGAGCGATATTCAATAATTCACCTGTAATTTTTAAGAGTCTGTTAGAGTCTTCTTTGATTCCGTTCACTAGGTTTTTCTGTTCATCATTCAGGTTTCCGATTCTTTCATTTTCTAATAGTTGAAGTCCCATTTGGATGGAAGAAATTGGTGTTTTGAATTCGTGCGAAACCGTTCCTAAAAAGTTGGTTTTAGCCAAATCCAATTCTTTGAAAGGTGTAATATTTCGAAGCATAATTACTTGACCAATAAATTGACTGTTTTTTTCACCAGTTGGAATAACATTAATGTCAATGATTTCTTTTTCAAAATAACTTTCCTTTCCGTCTGCATAAATTTTCATCGATTCTTTATCTGAAATATTGTTTGTAGATTGAATCATTTCTTTAATCAAATCCCGCACTAAATCATTGTTCACCGCCACATCCTGAATCAATTTCCCGACAAAATTTTCTTTTCTAAGGCCTGTAATTTTCAACGCTTCGTCATTTACGAAAAGTACTTTTTTATTTTCATCAATACCAATCACAGGATCGTGCATGTTATCAATCAAAGTCTCGATGCGTTTTTTGCCTCTGATGATTTTATCCAGTTTACTCTCAGAGTATTCCTGAAGCTTTTCAGCCATTGTGTTGAAGGATTTTGCCAATTCTCCGAACTCACTTCTGCTTTCAAAATGAACCCGTTCTTTATAATTCTGATTTGCTATTTGCCTGATACTTTCAGTAAGTGTCTTGATTGGATTTGCAATGTTGGAAGGCAGATTTACCAACAAAATGAAGGCAATGATAAAACATAACATTCCAGCGACTGAAATTACCATAATCGCACTTTTAGCCGTAGAATCTGCAATACTGCTTTTATGTTCAATCGCACTCATATTGAGTTGCATCAATTCAGCAATATCTTTTCTTATCGATGATTGAAGAATCGTATTTTTTGAATCTTTTTTTAAAGCCTGAAAATGAATCGCAACATTATCTGTAGCTTCTTTCTCTCCCGGTTCAGTCACATTTTTTTGTTGATTTTTCAAATGTTTTTCAAACACATTGAAAGCGAGTGGATCCGTATTGATCTCTTCCAAAGCAAGAAGCATATTGCGGGAATACTCCAGAGTATTGTAATTGGCTTTCAGAATGTTATTCGTATCTTTTTTCAATTGATTGATATACCATCCGCTCAGAACAGACAGGATGAATATCATTATAAAAAGAAGACCAACACCGATGTTAAGTTTTGTTTTAATTTTCATTATGAAAGAATGACTAAATCTATATTTTCTTTTGACAATCTGTTAAGTAAAGAATTGAAAGTATCCGTCGCCACAATTATTTTCCAAAGATTAAGATGCGGTTTTCCGATGCAGACTGTCGTGATTTTCCGTTCTTCGCATTGTTCCATTATGGTGTGAGCGATATTTGTACCTTCAACCTTTATAATTTCAGCGCCTAATTCTGTTGCTAATTTAAAATTATTAATCAAATGTCTTTGCTTGTCCAGTGCTATTTTATCTGCACGTTCTCTAGGAATCTGAACATAAAGCAAACACCATTGGCTGTTATAATAATTGGCTAATCTCGCCGTTTTTCTAATGACATTTTTCGCCGTTTTCTCGTTGGAACTAATGCAAGCCAAAAACTTTTCTTTCCTGATATTTTTGATGGATGAAACTTCGGTTTCTACCTTCCGCTGAACTTGGGAAGCTACTTCTTTCAAAGCCAATTCACGCAGTTGAAGGATATTTTCACTTTTGAAAAAATTACTAAGTGCAGAATTGATCTTAGATTGGTCATAGATTTTCCCTGCTTTCAATCGGTCAATCAATTCTTCTGCTGTCAAATCAATATTCACGACCTCATCAGCTTGAGCCAAAACACTGTCAGGAATTCTTTCTTTGACTTCAATATCAGTAATATTTTTCACGTCTTCATTAAGACTTTCGATATGCTGAATATTGACTGCGCTGATGACATTGATGCCAGATTCCAGAATCTCCATCACATCCTGCCAGCGTTTCTCGTTTTTGCTACCTTCGATGTTGGTGTGCGCCAACTCATCCACAATCACGACTTCCGGACGTAGATTGATGACCGCTTGTACATCCAACTCATTCAACTCTTTTCCTTTATAAAACAATGTTCTTCTGGGAATCACCGGAAGTCCGTCCAGCAAAGCGTGCGTTTCTTTTCTATTATGAGTCTCGATATATCCAATTTTTACATCGATGCCGTTTGACAAAAGTGTATGCGCTTCCTGAAGCATTCGGTAGGTTTTTCCTACACCGGCGCTCATTCCGATGTAAATTTTGAATTTTCCCCGTCTTGATTTTTTGATTAAATCGAGGAAGTCCTGCGCAGATTTTTTCTCATCCATAGGGAGATTATCTTTATCAAAGTTAATAAATCCCTTACCAAGATTTTCGGTAAGGGATGATAATATGGAAATTGTTAAAAACTAACGGCCAACGATGTCACTGCCGAAAAATTATTGTTCTTAAAAGCATCATTTCTGGTCAGGAAAATTTGGTCTTTGCTCTTCAAATTTTTGATTTCTGTTCGCCAAACCAAATTAGGAAGAATCCAGTAATCGGCGTTCAGAGAATATCCAAACGTTTGAAAACCATTATCCGTTCCAGTTGCGATGATGACACCTTTTTTATCTTGGTAATACTCGCCTCTCACAGCAAAACTCAGCTTTCCTGTCGGACTGAATTTCGCAATAATCACGGGCGAATACCAAACATTATATTGCTCACTTTCTTTCGCTTTTTGTTCCGCACCAACATCAAATCCTGTTGTCAACGCCAACTTATCCGTCAATTGAAAAATGCCATAAAAATTATGAAAATATCGCATTTGTCTGAGGCTATCCGGTTTATCATTCCCGATGAATGAACTGCTGTTCAAGGTGATTTTTTCGGTCGGTTTATAAGTTAATTGATGACCGAACGCCACAGTAGAATTGCCTTCAATTCTCTGGATTCTTTGCCAACCATTCAGCACCAAACCGCTTAAAAACCATTTTCCTGAATTGCTGGTGTAAGAAATCTTGGCTCCACTTTCAAAGTAAGGCGAATTTTCCGCCTGCAGGCTCCTGGTCAACGCCCAGCAATCTTTGCTTACCGCACTTTCAAAACCGATATGAGAAGGTAAAATTCCTGCATCAATCCAAAGATTTTTTGATTTTGAAATTTTCACGCCAACATTGGCTTCATAGATATTTTTCAGCACACCAGATTCCGCAGAATAATTAGCATTCATATAAGTTCCGGTTGCTAATGAGAGATTGGCTCGGAATTTATCGGTTTCATAATTGGCCTTGATGAAGCCTAAGTTCAGATTGACTTCATTGTTTCTGTTGTGGCTGTAAATAAATGAAGGACGTGAATTATTTTTAGGATTATTAGCATCGAACTGATAATATAATTCTGCGTAGCCAGATATTTTCAGTGGTTTGTTTTCTTCCTGTGCAAAAAGCATTGTGGATAATCCAAGCATCGAAAATGCCAGTTTTATAGTTGTTTTCATTCTTTAATTTTTCGTAATTATTTCAAACCGTCTAAAGCAATATTGAGTTTCAGAACATTGATTTTTTCTGTACCGAATATTCCCAGAAAAGGTTTTTCTGTATTGGAAGTGATTAATTTCTCAATTTGATTTTCATTAAGATTTCTGATTTTTGCAATTCGTTTAGCTTGAACATTAGCTGCTTGAACAGAAATATTCGGGTCCAATCCACTTCCGCTTGCTGTGACCAAATCAGAAGGGATTTCTGATTTTTTGATATCCGGATTATGTTTCAAAAAGTTGTCGATTCTTTCCTGAACCGTTTTAAGATAATCAGGATTGTTCGGACCTTTGTTGCTTCCTCCTGCTCCGGCTGCATTATAATCTACAGCGGAAGGACGCGACCAGAAATATTGGTCTTCCGTAAAGGCTTGACCAATATTGGCGTAATATTTTTTATTATTGAAAGTCACGATTTCGCCTTTTCCATTGTCGGGAGAAAACTGGGCGATTCCAAAACCGATTAAGGTATAGAATCCAGCAAAGAATACGAGGCAAACTGCTGTGAGTCTGATGGCTGGTAATATATTTTGTTTCATTATGATTGATTTTTATTTTAGTTAGAAGTCAGATGTGAGATGTGAGAATTTAGATGATGAATGAGTAATTAACTTTTATAATGTTGTAGTGCTTTGCCCTAAAACTAGCAACCTCACCAATTTTCACCTTTTACCTTTCACTTCTCTCATCTAAAAGAATAACGACACCAAAAGGTCTATGATTTTTATCCCGATGAAAGGAATCAAAACGCCTCCCAAACCGTAAATCAAAAGGTTTCTTCTGAGCAATGCACTGGCACCAATTGGTTTGTAAGCAACGCCTTTCAGAGCCAGTGGAATCAGCATCGGAATGATAATCGCATTGAAGATAACTGCTGATAAAATGGCGGTTTCCGGAGAATGCAGATTCATAATATTAAGACCTTGGAGCGCCGGAATCGACGCGATGAACAACGCCGGAACAATGGCAAAATATTTTGCGACATCGTTGGCAATACTGAACGTCGTCAAGGTTCCGCGGGTCATCAAAAGCTGTTTTCCGATTTCCACGATTTCAATCAGTTTGGTTGGGTCGTTGTCCAAATCCACCATATTTCCGGCTTCTTTCGCCGCCTGAGTTCCACTGTTCATTGCTACACCGACATCGGCTTGAGCGAGTGCGGGAGCATCATTGGTTCCGTCGCCCATCATTGCGACCAAACGGCCTTCTGACTGTTCTTTCTTGATGTAGTTCATCTTATCTTCCGGTTTAGCTTCCGCAATGAAATCATCCACACCAGCTTTTTCAGCGATGTATTTAGCAGTCAAAGGATTATCCCCAGTTACCATCACCGTTTTAATTCCCATTTTTCTCAAGCGTTCAAAACGTTCCTGAATGCCCGGTTTGATAATATCCTGCAGCTCTACAACACCTAAAACTTTTTCGTTTTCCGAAACGACTAAAGGTGTCCCACCATTGCTTGAAATATTTTTTACGGCTTCTTCTGTTTCTTTCGGAAATGGATTTCCTGCTTTTTCAACCAAATTTCTAATCGCATCAGAAGCACCTTTTCGGATTCGGATATTGTCATAATTGATACCTGAACTTCTTGTTTCCGCCGTAAACTTGATGAATTCCGAATTGTTGATTTCATAACTTAAAGGATTAACACCAGCTAGCTCTATTATGGATTTTCCTTCCGGTGTTTCATCCGCCATTGAACTTAATACAACAGCTTTCGTGAAATCTTGTTCATTAGTTCCGTTAACCAAATGAAAGTGAGTTGCTTTTCTGTTTCCGATGGTGATGGTTCCTGTTTTGTCTAACAAAAGAACATCTACGTCGCCAGCCGTTTCTACCGCTTTTCCACTTTTCGTAATCACGTTGGCTCGCAAAGCTCTATCCATTCCTGCAATTCCGATGGCTGATAATAATCCACCGATGGTAGTTGGAATTAAACAAACAAATAATGAGATAAAAGCCGCAATTGTAATGGGTGTGTGTGCATAATCTCCGAATGGTTTCAATGTCACAGTTACGATGATGAAAACTAAAGTAAAACCTGCCAACAAAATCGTCAAAGCAATTTCGTTTGGTGTTTTTTGTCTGGAAGCACCTTCTACCAAAGCAATCATTTTATCCAGAAAACTTTCGCCAGGTTCTGTGGTTACTTTTACTTTTATTCTGTCAGACAGAACTTTTGTTCCGCCTGTCACACTGCTTTTGTCACCACCAGATTCTCGGATGACGGGTGCACTTTCTCCTGTGATGGCACTTTCATCGATAGTTGCGAGACCTTCGATAATTTCTCCGTCTGAAGGAATAATATCTCCAGGTTCACATAGAAACACATCACCTTTTTTTAGCGAGTTAGAAGTTGTAAGTAAGAAGTCAGAAGAATTCAAATCGAAAACACTTTTTACATTCAACATCTCTCTTTTCACCATTTTTGCGGGCGTTTCTTCCCTTGTTTTTCTAAGTGAATCGGCTTGAGCTTTTCCTCTAGCTTCAGCGATAGCTTCTGCAAAATTGGCAAAAAGCAAAGTGATAAAAAGAACTGCAGTCACGACAATATTGTAAATCAAACTTCCCTGATTTTGTTCTCCTGCGGCAATCCAGATACAAACGCCAGCCATTACCAGCGTTCCTACCCAAACCATAAACATTACCGGGTTACGGAACATTTTAGCTGGATTTAGTTTTATAAAAGATTGTTTCAAAGCTTCGTTGACGAGTTCTGCCTGAAACAAATTGTTATTATTTCCTTTCATTATCAATAAAAATTAAAGTGAAAAATATTCTGCGATTGGACCTAGTGCCAAAGCCGGAAAGAAAGATAAAGCTGCAACCAATGCAATGACCGCAAAAACCATTAATCCGAATGTGGAAGTATCGGTTTTCAAAGTTCCTGCACTTTCGGGAATGTATTTTTTAGCAGCTAAACTTCCTGCAATCGCAACCGGACCAATAATTGGAAGATATCTTGCCATCAACATCACGATTCCACAGGCAATATTCCAGAAGGGTGTATTGTCTCCCAAACCTTCGAAACCGCTACCGTTATTGGCACTTGATGACGTGAATTCATAAAGCATTTCGCTGAAACCGTGGAACCCAGGATTGTTGAGCCAGCTTGCATAAGCTTCAGGATTATCGGCATAAGTGTAACTTGCAATCGCTGTTCCTGCAAGAATCAAAAATGGATGAAGAAGTGCAATCATCATTGCGATTTTCATTTCTTTAGCTTCAATTTTTTTTCCGAGGAATTCTGGTGTTCGGCCAACCATCAATCCACTGATGAAGACAGCGAGAATAATAAATATATAGAAATTGAGAAACCCAACACCAACACCACCGTAGAAACAGTTGACCATCATTCCGAGCAGTTGATTCATTCCACTAATCGGCATAAAACTGTCGTGCATAGAATTGATACTTCCTGTAGAAATGACGGTAGTTGCGATGCTCCAATAAGCCGAAGCTGCAGAACCAAAACGAATTTCTTTTCCTTCCATATTGCCCATCGTTTGAGAAATTCCCATTTGAGAAATATTTGGATTTCCATTGACTTCTGAGACAACTGTAGGAATCGTAAGAATCAGAAAACCAATCGTCATTACACCAAAGACTGTCCACGCCAATTTTCTCCTTTTGATTACATATCCCATCGCAAAAATCATTGCTAACGGAATCAGCATTTGGGTAACAATCTCAACAATATTGGTAAAGTAATTTGGATTTTCTAGTGGATGAGCTGAGTTGGGACCAAAAAATCCACCTCCATTTGTTCCCAAATGTTTGATGGCCACAAATGCAGCAACTGGACCGCGGCTGACTTCGACTTTATCACCTTGTAAATTAACAATCGAATCTTTGCCTTCAAAAGTCATAGGCGTTCCGTTGAATGCCAACAGAGAGGCAACTATGATTGCAATTGGTAACAAAATTCTTGTACAACTTCTTATAAAAAAGAAGTAAAAATTTCCTAATCTCTCCGTAGTTCTTTCCTTCATCGCTATAAAAACAACTGCCGCCACAGCCATTCCGCAACCTGCAGAAATGAATTGCCAAAGCATCAATGTCAATTGTCCTAAATATGACATTCCTGTTTCGCCTGAATAATGCTGAAGATTGGTATTGGTCACAAAGCTTACCGCTGTATTAAATGCTAAATCACCGCTCATTGACGGATTGTTGTCGGGATTCAATGGAAGCCAGTTCATATTGGTTAGAACAAACATTGCCACTAGAAACCAAACTAGATTAATAGTTAATAGAGCGAGCAAATGTTGTTTCCAAGTCATTTTCTTTTCCGGATCGATACCTGAAAGTTTGTAGAAAATGTTGTCTATGGGATTTAAAATTTTATCCAGCCAAGTTTTTTCATTACTGAATATTTTGCCAATGTATCTTCCCAATGGTATCGCAAGAGAAACAGCGAGAAAGAACATTAATATAATTCCTAAAATTTCTGAGTTCATTTTTTTTAATTTGAAGTGAGTGAGAAGTAAGAAGTGAGAGGTAAAAGAAAGCGGCACAGACCTTCTGACTTTTTACCATAAACTTTTCACCTTTTTAAAATTTTTCCGGTTTTACAAGCACGTAACACATATATGCGAAGACGGCAATAGCAATGATAAATAATGCAGTCATATTTTTTCGAAGTATTTGACGGTTAGAAAAAAGATTATGAACAGAAATAGTCCTGTAATGATTAATAGTGTTGTCATTTTAAATTTTTATGAAAATTGAATAATTGCCGCAAATACAAAAACGCTGAGAATCACGGCTAGATTGACGATTAGAATCTGAAGATTATGTTTTGAGTTGGAAGCTTTCCACTGTTCCCAATTCCCTTGATTTCGGTTTTTCATTGTTTGGAAATTTATAATCCGGATTTGTAAACCTGACGGAAATAAGCTTTCTGTAGCCCAACAGGAATTTTCTCGAAAATGAGATTTTTGTAAACTCTGTCGCAAGAAAAAGTGAGTCTATCCAAAGAATAAATAAAAATAGACTCTACCGCATTCTTCAATGTTTCGTCTCCTTTTCTGTAGATCTCATTCATTTTGTTGAGACAATTTATCAATACGATTTTGTCTTTTCTTTGTATCAGTTTCTGGATTTGTTTTGTGAAAACATTGATGACCATAAAAGAATTTTTGGTCTTGTAGATTTCTTTGAACTCTTCTTCGGACTCAGGTGCAACTTTGATGATTTCCTGAATGGCTTCTGTGTGATTCATTTTATTATTATTTTGAACCAGTTATGCCAAGATATATTCCCTTTAAGAACTTAATCATCCTATCAATTGCAAATCAATTAATTAAAATTTATTTTTGAAATTTGGACAACAAAAAAGCCTATCAAAATGATAGGCTTTTTCTCAATATGATAATTAATTTAAGATATTTTGTATTCCTCTATTTTGCGATATAAAGTTGCAATTCCTATTTCCAGCAAACGTGCAGCTTCAGCTTTATTTCCTTTAGTATAATTAAGAGTTTTCTGAATATGAATTTTCTCCGCACTTGCCATAGAAAATGCTGACAAGGATTTGTTGCTAGAAGTATCAGATGTCGACAATTGCTGCAAATCGAAAGGTAAGCTTTGAATTGTTAATTCCTGACTATCTTCCAGAATTACGCTTCTCTCTATAACATTCCTAAGTTCACGAATGTTTCCTTTCCAAGTATGCTTTTTCAACACATCCAAATATTCTTTGGAAATTGATGTAATTTTCTTTCCGATTTTTTGTGTGAATTTTCTCAGAAAATAATTAGCAAGTTCCTCAATATCTGAAGTTCTCTCACGCAAGGATGGCAGAACAATACTGAATATATTAATTCGATAAAACAAGTCTTCACGGAAATTTCCTTTCTCAATTTCATTTTGCAAATCTCGGTTCGTTGCAGCAATTATTCTTACATCAACTTTGGTAGGTTTGCTGTCTCCAACTTTCAGAAACTCGCCAGATTCTAAAACACGAAGTAATTTTGCCTGTAAATCCAATGGCATCTCTCCTATCTCATCAAGAAAAACAGTTCCGTTGTTGGCTTCTTCAAAAATTCCTTTTGAATCTTTCATTGCGCCAGTGAACGCTCCCGCTTTGTGACCAAACAATTCGTTTTCCAATAATTCTTTGCTGAAAGCCGAGCAGTTGATGGCTACAAAATTTTGCTTATTGCGATTACTTGCATTATGAATAGCCTGCGCAAAAACTTCTTTTCCAGTTCCGGTTTCCCCATTTAGCAAAACTGTTGCGTCAGTTCCAGCCACTTTTTTAGCTGAATCGATAGCGAACTGAATCAGTCTTGATTTTCCGATGACATTGTCAAAAGATTGCTTGTTGTCTAGTTGTTTTTCCAACTGTAAAACTCTCCTATTGAGAACAACTTTTTCTAATGCTTTGTAAACAAGAGGAATAATTTTGTTGTTGTCATCACCTTTTGTAATATAATCGAAAGCGCCGTTTTTAATTGCCTGAACACCATCCGGAATATTGCCGTAAGCCGTCAAAAGAATAGTTTCTACTGAAGGATATTTCTCTTTAATAATTTTAGAAAACTCAACACCGCTTCCATCGGGAAGTTTGACATCGCTTATAACAACATCAATATCAGAAACTTCTAATCGCTTTTTTGCATTTTTCAAATCAGAGGCCTGAAAAACTTCAAAACATTCCAAACTGATAATTCTGGAAAGTAAAGTCCTGATTTTTTCTTCGTCGTCTATGATTAGGATTTTGTTCAATGGCTGAGATTATGATGCAAATGTAAATATTGTCTTTAGAAATAATTACATAATATTTGAATTTATATAGAAAAATATAATTGGAAGCAATTATAAAATTGGTATTTCTATTCCAGACACCACAGGACAATCACAACTCCCATTTATTTTAAATTGCGATAGATCAATGTCAAAATTTAAAATAATGAATATCATAAATCATAAAATCAAAATCCTTTCTTTCATAACTTTAAGTTCGGGATTATTCTTTATTTCTGCTCAATCAAAAATTTCGACAAAAACAGAAACTCCAAAATCACAATCAGTAAAAGTTGTTCCCACCAATCTAAAATGGTCAGAGAGAATGATGCTTTCCGAGATGCATCGTTTCCCGGAAGCTTGGATGTTAGATTTCAGCAAAAGTCCAAAATGGACTTATCCTTCTGCAATTGTATTAGACGGCGCAGAAAAACTCTATGCAAAAACCGGGAAGAAAGAATACTATGATTACATCAGCGAATTTGGAGAAAAATTGATTAAAGATGACGGAACAATTCTCACCTATGAGTTAGAAAAGTACAACATCGATATGCTGAATAGCGGAAACGTATTGCTTTATCTTTACGAAAAAGAGAAAAAAGAAAAATATCTGAAAGCGCTTCAAACCTTACGCTTACAAATCGATGGACAGCCAAGAACTAAAGAAGGTTCTTTCTGGCACAAAAAAATTTATCCTTATCAGGTCTGGTTGGACGGTCTTTATATGGGAATGCCTTTCTACACGCATTATACAAAAGATTTCACAAAAGGCTCAGATGCTCTTAAAGCATATGATGACATTGTTTTTCAGTTTGATTCCGTTCAGAAAAATCTTTTAGACAAAAAAACAGGATTGCTTTATCACGCTTGGGACGAGAGCAAAGAACAAGCTTGGGCCAATAAAGAAACAGGATTGTCTCCTAATTTTTGGGGCAGAGCGATGGGTTGGTATGGGATGGCGATGGTTGACGTTCTGGATTTTTTGCCTAAAGATCATCCTGGAAGAGCAAGAATCATATCTTATATCAAATCTTACGCAGATGCTGTAATCAAAGTTCAGGACAAGAACTCCGGACTTTGGTATCAGGTTTTGGATAAGCCTTTGGAAAAAGGTAATTATGAAGAAGCCAGCGCTTCTGCAATGTTTGTTTATACCATTATAAAGTCTGTGAACGAAGGCTATTTGCCACAATCTTACAAAGCTGCTGCTAAAAAAGGTTATGATGGGATTATCAAAAACTTAATCACAGTCGACGAAAATGGTGTCGTCAATCTTAATAAATGCTGTGCTGTTGCAGGCTTAGGTGGAAAGCCGTACAGAGATGGTTCTTACGAATACTATGTCAATGAAAAAATCCGTTCCAATGACGGTAAAGGAACTGGTCCATTTATTTTGGCAAGTCTAGAATTCGAGAAATAACTATAATTATTTAATTTAGGGCAGCTTAATCCGCCTTCCGCTCCCAATCTTTTCACTCCACTTCGTTGCGTAAAAAGGATTTCCGCTCAAGTCGGGCTGCGTGCGATTCAACATTAAAATCAATCAAATGAACAAAAAACTTTCTATCATATTTCTGTTTCTGTCATTAATGATTGGGGCTCAGAAACCGACATTATTTTTAATTGGCGATTCGACAATGTCCAACAAAGACAATCTTGAAAAAAATCCCGAACACGGCTGGGGACAAGTGCTTCCTCAGTTTTTCACATCAGGAATCGAAATCCAAAATCACGCGATGAACGGCAGAAGCTCAAAAAGTTTCAGAACGGAAGGTCGCTGGGACAAAGTGGAAAAGCAGCTTAAAAAAGGAGATTTCGTGATTATTCAATTTGGGCATAACGACCAAAAGCTAAAAGATTCAACAAAATTTACAAATCCTTACACACAATACAGAGCTAATCTGGAAAGATATGTGAATGAAACCAGAGCCAAAGGTGCAACGCCGATTCTGATGACCTCAATCACAAGAAGAAATTTCAACGAAAATGGTGTTTTAGTCGATACGCACAAAGAATATCCTTTGGTTGTAAGATTGGTTGCTGATGCGATGAAAGTGCCTTTTGTCGATATGCAATTATTGACCGAGCAAATGGAAATTTCGGCCGGGCCGGAAAAATCAAAACAGCTTCACCTGCATTTCAAAGCAGGCGAAAACCCTTACTACACCAAAGATAAAGCTGATGACACGCACTTGTCCAGGTTAGGTGCAGAAACTGTTGCAAAGCTTGCTGTCAACGCTCTGAAAACCTTAAATACTGGATTAGAAAAACACATCAAATAACTTCATTATCATTAACCGATTGACAATGAAAAAATTCGGATTTCTTTTATTGATATTAATTGTAAATTTAATTTCAGCTCAGGAAAAAATTACGCTCTGGCCAAAAGATCAGATGCCGAACTCTAAAGGATTACAATTAAAAACCGAAGAAAAAGACGGACGAATTGTACAAATAAAAGAACCCGAACTTTTTGCATTTTTACCTCCAAAAGAAGAACGAAAACTAATGGCAGTGATTGTCATTCCCGGCGGCGGTTATTACAAATTGACTTATGATTTGGGAGGTTTTCAGATTGCAAAATGGTTTAACATAATGGGAGTTTCAGCTTTTGTATTGAATTACCGCTTACCGATTTCTCCTGATGTGAAACAAAGAGAAATCGCGCCGTTACAGGATATACAGGCAGCTATAAAATACCTTAGAAAAAATGCTGTACAATACGGGATTTCACCAGAACAAATTGGAGTAATTGGAACTTCAGCTGGTGGACATTTAGCAGCATCAGTGAGTAACATCTCAGCAGATTATACAGAATTAAAAGACGATTGGACGTCAATTTCCACTATTCCGAATTTTGCAATTTTAGTTTCTCCTGTCATCGACTTGGGCGAATTTGCACACGTTGGAAGTCGCAATAGTTTGCTGGGAGAGAATGCTTCTAAGGAAAAAATCAGCGAATACTCTATGCAAAATCGAGTGACTGACAAAACGCCACCTACAATTCTTTTCCACGCCCAAAATGATAAAACCGTTCCAGTGATGAACAGCCTTTTATACTATCAGGCAATGACCAAAAATAAGGTAAAAGGAGCATTATTCGTTTTTCCTGAAGGTGAACATAAAATCGGAATAACCAATAAATCTGAACTGACGGACAATTGGAAAAAATTATGCTATGACTGGCTGAAAACCTTATTTTCAAACAAATAATTTCACAACCGACAGTGCAGGATAATCAATTCTTATATTTATTTTAGATTGCAGTACATATAAATAATCTGATATTTTGAATCTAAATCCTTATGAAAAAATATATTCCATTCTTGTTCGCATTGGTTTTGTCCGTGGCCCTTTCGGCACAATACAAACCCTGGACTTCCGCAAAACAGCCTTTAAAAGAAATCAAAGCTTTAAAAAAGCAAATCAAAAAACCCGAATTCAGGAAAGTTGATTACCTGATTACCGATTTCGGTGCGGTTGGAGATGGAAAAACAAAAAATACGGAAGCTTTCAAAAAAGCGATTGAAAAATGTAATGCAGAAGGCGGCGGAAGAGTTGTCGTTCCAAACGGCGTTTTCTTAACGGGAGCAATTTATCTTAAATCGAATGTGAATCTTCATTTGAGCGATGGTTCTACGATTTTATTCAGTCAGGACAGCAACGACTACCCTATCGTTTTCACACGTTGGGAAGGAATGGAATGTATGAATTATTCATCTTTGATTTACGCTTACGAAGAAGAAAACATTGCCGTAACCGGAAAAGGAACTTTAGATGGAAATTCTGATAATGACAATTGGTGGTTTTGGTGTGGCGCTACAAAATATGGTTATAATGAATCTCGTCCGGGAAGACAAAATCCTGCACGAGCAAAACTTCACGAATATATGGCGCAGAGAAAACCTGCAAGAGAAAGAGTTTTCGGGGATGGATGGTATTTAAGACCGAATTTTGTTCAGCCTTACAAGTCGAAAAACTTTTATATGGCGGATGTTTTGGTTAAAAATTCTCCAATGTGGAATTTGAATCCTGTTTTGTGTGAAAATGTTTTAATTGAAAGAGTAAAAGTCATCAGTCACGGACCAAACAACGACGGTTTCGACCCTGAAGCCTGTAAAAATGTCTGGATTAAAGATTCCTATTTCGACACAGGTGATGACTGTATCGCCATTAAATCAGGACGAGACGAAGACGGAAGAGACATCGGAAGACCTGCCGAAAACCACATCATCGAAAACTGCGAAATGAAAGATGGTCACGGCGGAGTCGTTATCGGAAGCGAAATCGCAGGTGGAGCAAAAAACATTTATGCCATCGGAAATGTGATGGACAGTAAAAATCTTGATCGTGCTTTAAGAATTAAAACCAGCTCAAGCCGTGGCGGAATTATCGAAAATGTATTTTTCTACAATACAAAAGTAGGTGCTTACAAAGAAGCAGCCATTCGTTTCAATATGCATTATGAAAAGCCGGGAAATCACATTCCGACGATGAGAAATATATGGGTTGAAAATCTAACCGTTGACAAAGGTGGAAAATATGCCGTATTTTCTGATGCTTACGAATCCTCCCCAGTAACCGATTTCACAATGATTAATGCTAAAATGGTGGGCGTTCAGATTCCTTACAAAGTGGATTATATGAAAAACGTGACGCTGAAAAATGTAACCGTTAACGGACTACCATTAACTGAGTTAAAACCGTAATTCAGATTTTGTATAAGTGAACACAAAGAACACAATGTTTTTAAAAATTATATTGTTTAAAAGTCCACAAAGCCGCTTCGCTTATAAAAGCATTATAAGTTTTTCACAAAGAATCTTTTATAAGCGAAGCGGCTTTGTGAGACTAAAATTATTAGATGATTATCAAAACTCTTTGTAAGCTTAGTGTTCAAAAAATCAATGTGACAGAAATGATTACAAAATATTTTAACAATTAAAATGCGCAGGAAACCCATTTTCGCCGGACTCATCATTTTATCAGCACTCTCCCATTCTTTTGCCCAATCAAAACATTGGCAGAACAAAGAGCGTGAACTGCACTATAAAGAAGACAAAGGCGATTTCTTATTGGTCAACGGAAAATACCGTTTCAATCGAGCTTTGTACGGAGACAACCGTGCATCAAGAGTTGAGGCGGGAGATTTGCCGGAATTTGCATTGTATCTTCCGGGAATGGGCGGAAATCTTCAGTTTGTCATTCAGAAAGGAAATTCCATTAAAAAATTAATTCAGGCTGATAAAATTGAAACCCGTTATCGTCCGGGAATAATGTTGTATGAAATCAAAGACCCGATTCTTGGAACCGGAATTTTGAAATTAACCGTTTTGGCTCAAGCGAAAGAAGAAGGTTTGGTTTTAAAAATGGAAACGGTCAATATAGATTCGTCAACGAAAATCTATGCGGTGTATGGCGGTGCGAGCGGAACGACTTTCAGCAGAAACGGAGACATCGGCGCAGACCCGGAATCCGGATTTTACTTGTTGCCTGAATATTGCCTGAATAACCAGTATAAGATTAATAAAAATCAATTCCAGCTTAATTATTTAAATAAGAAAAAAGAAACTCAAATTGTCAGTGGAAGTTTTTCAAATGTAAATTTATTACAGCAAACCGATGCTCAAACTTTAGAAAAACTGACTGAGTTTACTCAAAATAAAACAGACAAATCTCCGATTGTTTACGCTTCCTATTCTTCACAAAAAAATCCGGTTTATATTCAAATTGCGAAAGGAAAATCAGCTAAAAACTTTTCGGACGAAGACTTAAAAAACATATTTAATGAAGCTGAAAAATCCCGTTTAACATTAACGAATAGAATTCAGTTAAAAACTCCGGATGCAGATTTAAATAATTTCGGAGCCAATCTGGCCGTTGCTGCAGATGGAATTTGGGAAAGCCCAACCTTTTTACACGGTGCCGTTGCGTGGAGGATGAGATTGAACGCGTGGCGCGGAGCTTATACAGCCGATGCCTTAAGTTGGCACAACAGAGCAAAAGAACACTTTGAAAGTTACGCCAATTCGCAGGTTTTGAAACCGGATTCTGCGCCTGTGGAAATGGACACTCTATTGCATTTGGCGAGAAGTGCCGAAAAAATCGGGACTTCGGTTTTTTCGAGCGGATACATTTCGAGAAATCCGAACGACAATACAAAACCACATCATTACGATATGAACCTGGTCTTTTTTGATCAGCTTTTTTCGCATTTTAATTACACAGGAGACAAAGAATTTCTGAAGAAAATGTGGCCAACAATGGTTCGTCATATGGATTGGGAAAAACGAAATTTTAAACGTGGCGATTTATACGATGCATACGCTGCAATTTGGGCAAGTGATGCGCTTCAGTATTCGGGTGGAAAAGTGACGCACACTTCGGCGTATAATTACAGAGCCAACCGTGAAATGGCGAAATTGGCGAAAGTCATTGGCGAAAACCCTCAACCTTATGAACAGGAAGCCAATGCGATTTTAAAGGCAATGAAAAGCCAACTTTGGATTAAGAACAAAGGCTATTTTGCTGAATATAAAGATGCTTTGGGTAATCAAATCGTTCACGACAAACCGGGAATATGGTCGATTTATCACGTTTCGGATGCGTTTATTCTGAATGAATTTGAGGATTATCAGAACTTACAATACATCAACAATCACACCCCGAAAATTCCGATTACGGTGAAAGGTGCGGCTCATAAAGGCTATTTTACGTTAGCGACCACCAATTGGCAACCTTACGACTGGTCGATTAACAATGTGGCTTTGGCGGAAAATTTACAGACCGCTTTGGCATATTGGCAAGCCGGAAGAAATGAAGATGCCTACCAACTTTGGAAGGGAAATTTGGTTGAATCGATGTATTACGGCATCAGTCCGGGTAATTTTGAACAGCTTTCTCACTACGATGCGTTTCGTGGAGAATTGTACAGAGATTTTGCAGATCCGATTGGTGTGGCTTCAAGAACTTTAACGGAAGGACTGTTTGGAGTTTATCCGAATTTGCTGGAAAATAAAATCAGCATCAAACCCGGATTTCCGAAGGACTGGAATTCTGCCGAGCTGAAAATTCCGGATTGGGAGTTTAAATTTAGCCGAAATTCAAAGAAAATAGAATATTTTTTCAAATCAAATTATTCTAAATCGGTGGTTTTGGAAATGCAGATTCCGGTAAATTATTCCAACATCAAATCGGTACAAGTAAATGGTAAAAAAGTAGATTGGAAGATTAAACCTAATTCTATTTTACAGCCGATTATCCAGTTTGAAACGCCGAAAGGGAAGGATTTTAAGATTGAAATCAATTATTCGGGAGGAGAAGAATTAAGAGAAGAACAGACAGATTATATCAGTTATATTTCTGAAAATCTACAGTTAAATTTTGATTCAAAAAAGAAAATAAAGCAAGTCTACGATCCGCAGGGACTAATCAAAAATTCCCCTCCTCTGGAAGGGTGGATTCGACCGAAGGGAGAAGACGGGGTGGTTAAAAAATTTAATTTAGTTCAGGAAGAAAGAAAAGGAACTTTCTTCGTCCAAGTTGAGCAAAACAGAACAAGTTGGTGGCAACCTGTAAATGTAGATATCCGTTTTCCTTTGGAGACAAAATGGGTGAATAAAAAACTACAAATTCAGTCAAAATCATTCAATCCAATTAATGGAAAATTGAATATTAATGGATTAAATAAAACTTTTAACATTCAGAAAAATCAAAATAGCACAATCGAAATTCCTGTAAATTATTTAAGTAAAGGAACGAATTCTATTGCGCTTGAATACAACGGAATTAAACAAAATATTGAAATCACAGATTGGGAAATTGAAAACCAAGGTCAGTTCAGCAACATTTCTTTGGCTTCAAAATACAATGAAAAAGTAACCGAAATTTTTAATCAAAAATACCTTTCGCCAAGACTGAAAGTCCCTACTTTACAACTTCCGTGGCAGGGAATCGGAAACTGGTGTTATCCGTTGATTACTGCTCAAATCGATGACAGCGGATTGATGAATAAGAGAAAAAACAACAAAGTTGATTTCTTTGGAATTCCATTTTTAATTGATAAAGCAGATAAAAATATAGCTTTTGCAAGTCAGTGGGACAACTATCCTGATTCAATTGAAATTCCTTTGACAGGAAAAGGAAAGAAAATCTATTTCCTGATGGCTGGTTCTACCAATCCGATGCAGTCGCAGATTGTGAACGGAACAATTACCGTTCAATATGTTGATGGTTCAACTTCAGAATTGGAATTGAAAAATCCAGTGAATTGGTGGCCGATTGAGCAGGATTTGTTTGATGACAATTTTGCTTTTGAAATTCCGGATGATAAAATTCCTTATCGTGTAAAATTAAAAACCGGTGAATTGTACAAAGGCGGAACTTTGAGTAAATATTCGAGCATTAAAGGATTTACAGACCGTCAAATTGATGGTGGTGCTGCAACGATTCTGGATTTGCCGATTGACCAAAATAAAGAATTAAAATCGATAAAATTAACGGCAGTGAGCAATGATGTGGTGATTGGAATGATGAGTGCGACTGTTTTGAAATAAATTAAATGCCACGAATGCACGAATAGTTGAATGAAAATTTTGTGGATTGGTGGCTAATAAAAAATAAATGATTAAATAATTTAACCGTAAAAGGTTCAAAAGAAATGTTTGAAAATAAGAAATTCAAAAGTTTGCAAAATGTATGATTTTCCATTCTCGTTTTTGCCACCTTTTGAATAGCTAGATAATAAGAGAAATCTTTTGTCTCTTTTGCGGTTAAAAACAAAATAAATTTAAAAATGAAGAAAATTGCAATATATCTGAGTCTTTTCTGTATCGGGTTTTCATCCCTGAATGCTCAGAAAATCGACCGTAAAAAAGTCGTTCAGCGACATAATATCGTCAATGTAAAAGCAGATACTTTATCAACTTTAACGGTTGGAAACGGAAAATTTGCCTACACCGTTGACATCACCGGAATGCAGTCGTTCCCAGAATATTACAAAAACGGAGTTTCTTTGGGAACGCAGTCGGAATGGGGCTGGAACAGTTTTCCGAATACTGAAAATTTCAAATTTGAGGAGACTTTAAAACCTTATGATTTCAATAACGACGGAAGAAAAGCGTTGTACAGTGTTCAAATCAAAGAACCGGAACGCAACAAAAAAGCCGTTGAATATTTCAGAGTTAACCAACATCGTTTGCAATTAGGAAATGTCGGGATTGAACTGATTAAAAAGAACGGACAAAAAGCGCAGGTTTCAGATTTGCAAAACATCAATCAAAAAATTGATTTATGGACTGGAATTATTACAAGTGAGTTTTCATTAGAAGGTACTCCGGTAAAAGTCTGGACGGCTTCTTTCCAAAATTCAGATAAAATCGGGGTTAAAATCGAGTCTGATTTAATTTCTCAAAAAAGATTAAAAGTTTTTGCAAAATATCCTTATCCGAGCGGACAGTTTTTGGATGAAGCGGCTTTTTACGGGAATGCTGATAAACATTCAACAAAAATTATTTCTTCAAACTCAACTCAGGGATTGATTGAGCATAAATTGCAAAGTGCTGATTATTTTACTCAATTATATTTCACCGATGGAAAATTGAGCGAGGCTGGAAAACATTATTTTGTATTCGAACCTTCTTCAAAAAGTAAAAATTTAGAATTGACGGTTGAATTTTCAGAAAAAAATCAGAAAACTTCAAAAAGCTTATTTGCTGATGCTGAAAAAGAAAGTATTTCAGGCTGGAAAAACTTCTGGGAAAGCGGTGCTGCCGTTGATTTTGAAGGAAGCACTGATAAAAGAGCCAACGAATTGGAGCGCAGAATTGTTTTGTCTGAATATTTAACAAAAGTTCAGTGTGGAGGAAGCAATCCGCCGCAGGAAACAGGTTTGACATTCAACAGTTGGTATGGAAAACCACACACCGAAATGCATTGGTGGCACGGTGTTCACTTCGCATTGTGGGGAAGACCGGAGATTTTGGAAAAGCAATTGGATTATTATTTCAGGTCGTTTGAAAAAGCAAAAAAATTAGCGGAAAGACAAGGTTATAAAGGTGTTCGTTGGATTAAAATGTCGGATAATGAAGGAAACGAAAGTCCTTCTTCCGTAGCCGCATTTTTGATTTGGGAACAACCGCATTTGATTTATATGACTGAGCTTTTGTACCGTCACAACAAAGACAAAAAAGTTTTAGAAAAATATAAAGATTTGGTGTACGAAACAGCAGAATTTATGGCTGATTTTGCAACTTACGATAAAGAGAAAAACCGTTATAATTTAGGAAAAGGTGTCATTCCAGCACAGGAAGTTTTCCCTGCGAAAGATACTTATAATCCGACTTACGAAGTGGCGTATTGGGATTGGGCTTTGAAAGTGGCTCAGCAATGGAAAGAAAGATTGGGTGAATCGAGAGATAAAAAATGGGATGATGTGATTAATAAATTAGCTCCGCTTCCTGTTCAGGATGGAGTATATTTATCGACAGAATCGGCGAAAGATTCTTTCACATTTCCAAAATGGATGACGGATCACCCCGCAGTTTTAGGAGCTTTGGGAATGGTTCCTGAATCTCCGAAATTGGATAAAAAGATTATGAAAAATACGCTCGACATCGTTTGGGAAAGATGGAACTGGGGTCACACTTGGGGTTGGGATTTTCCGATGACAGCGATGAATGCTGCAAGATTGGGACTTCCGAACAAAGCGTTGGATGCTTTATTTATGGATGTTCAGACCAATACTTATTTGAAAAACGGACATAATTTTCAGGATGGAAGACTGAGAATTTATCTTCCCGGAAATGGTGGTGTTTTGACAACCGTTGCGATGATGCTTGAAGGTTGGGACAGTTCGACAGGACAATTCCCAGGATTCCCAAAAGATGGGACTTGGAAAATAAAAGCAGAAGGTTTTAAAAAGATGCCTTAAACATCACTTTAATTTACGTTCATATTTTTAATTTGAAGTCTGTCAGCAATGGCAGACTTTTTCTTTACAGCACAGTGCAGGACGATTTAATAGGACTAAGATAATAACTTGTTCATTCATTAACAGTTATGAAAAAAATAGCAATCATCGTCATTTCGTATTTATCTATTTGTTGTCAATCCCAAAATCTTGAGAATGCCAGGACAATCCGTCCAAAAACGATTGCTTTCCCCGGAGCGGAAGGTTTTGGAAAATTTGCAAAAGGTGCGAAAGCGTCAGCAAAACCAGAAGTTTATATTGTTAGCAATCTGAATGATAGTGGTAAAGGTTCTTTTCGCGACGCTGTGAGCCAGCCAGGGCGATTTGTAGTTTTCTCTGTTGGTGGAATTGTCGAGTTGAAAAGTCCGGTTACGGTTTCTAAAAACATTACAATTGCAGGACAGACTGCTCCGGGAAAAGGTATTTTTCTCTATGGTGAAAAAGTGTCTTTCAGCGGAGCCGATGATACCATTGCCAGATATTTGAAAATACGTCTCGGCAATAAGAATAAACCATCCAATAATACAGATGCTTCCGGAATATCGAACGGGAAAAACATTATGCTGGACCACCTTTCAATTTCCTGGTCAATGGACGAGGTTTTTTCCATCAATTGGGACAAGCGCGGCACAGAACCTGACAGTATTACGCTTCAAAACTCGATTATTGCGCAGGGATTGCATTTGTATAACCATTCTGCAGGTGGATTGATTCAGACGAATGGCAGCATTAGTATTATAAAATCTCTCTATGCCAGCAACAAAACCCGAAATCCGAAAGTGAAAGGTAAAAATGAGTTTGTCAATAATATAATTTACAATTTCGGAAATCTAGGTAATACAAAAGGTCATACTGTTTCGGGTGATGGCTACATTATGGGAGGTTCTGTGCAGAATTCTGAAGTCAATATCATCAACAATTATTTTATAGGAGGACCACTGACTTTGGAAGACCATAAAACACCGTTCAGCAGAGGAACGAATACTTTTCATCTTTATGAATCCGGGAATTATTTTGACAACAATAAAAACGGCATTTTGGATGGTCAGTTAGTTCCACATAATTCCATCGGTTTTCCTGGTGAAGCGCCTGTAGTTTTTATGGATTCGCCATTTCATTATCCTGATTCCAAAACCGATTTATCTGCTAAACAAGCTTTTGACTATGTCGTCAAAAATGCCGGCGCCAGCTTTCCAAAGCGGGATGATGTAGATGAGCTCATCATCTCGGAAGTCAAATCTCTGGGAAAAAAGGGAATTTATGTCTTTACAGAAAATGATTTGCCTTTGGCTAATAATGGCGTTGGAAATTTCCCGAAAACTGTTGCGCTTAAAGATTCGGATTCTGATGGCATTCCGGATGTTGCTGAACTCAAAATGGGACTTAATCCTAATGACTCATCGGATGCATTGAAATTCAATAAAACACAAAGCAATTATCTCAATATCGAAGTTTATGTCAATGACTTGGTACGTTAATCATTTAATTAAAATAGAAATTTAACCAATTGATATAAAATTTGTAACTTGTCTTAGATTTTGAAACACTAATAACTCAATTTAATTCATAAACACATAATTATCATTGCTTAATCCGATGTCTGAAATATTCGAAGTTCATATTAATGAAAGTTCCAGAGTGCCAAAATACAAACAGATTGTGGACTCTATACTCAACGGAATTGACGCTGGAGACATCAAAATCGGGGAAAAAATCCCGTCTATTAATGAGCTCAGCGAATCCTGCTTTCTCTCCAGAGACACTGTAGAAAAAGCTTATAAAGAACTGAGAAAAAGGCAGATTATCGAGTCTGTAAAAGGAAAAGGCTACTATATCTCGAGAATCAATAAGAGCGACAGCATCAACATTTTTTTCCTGATTAATAAGTCCAGTACTTACAAAATGATGATTTATAATTATTTTGTGGATGCGATTGGGAGCAAAGGCAATGTGGAAATGTATATTTACCACTGCGACGAAACACTCTTCATCAATGCCTTGAAAAAGAATCTCGGCGTCTATGATTATTATGTGATAATGCCTCACTTCCGCGACGAAAACTCCAAGCATACCAGCTCTACAAAAGAAGTTATTGACATCATCGAAAAAATACCGAAGAACAAACTTCTGCTTCTGGATAATACCAAACCGAACATCTCCGGCGAATACGGAACGATTTTCCAGGATTTTGAACACGACATTTACAATGCACTGAAGGAAGGCCTCGAAAAAATAAAAAAATATGAAAAACTGATCCTTGTTTATCCTGCAAAGTCGGTTCATCCCTACCCTTTCCGCATTGTTCACGGGTTTGAGAAATTCTGCAAAGATTATAAACTGGATTACGAAATATTGGACGAAATTTATCCTGATATGGAGTTGCAGGACAAAGACCTTTTCATCACCATTCAGGAAAGAGATTTGGTAAATCTCGTTAAGCAAATCAGACAGAAAAATCTGAAATTGGGTGAAGACATTGGCATCATTTCCTATAACGAAACACCGCTGAAAGAACTATTGGGCATCACCGTCGTCACAACGGATTTCAAAGCGATGGCGGAGTCTGCAGCTTATATGGTTTTGAAGAATAAAAAAGAACAGGTGAATAATGTTTTCAAATTTATTGAAAGGGAATCCTTGTAGCGATTAAACCACAAAAGTCACAAAAGATTTTCACAAAAGTATTGAGGACAAAATTTCAAAAAAGATATATACAAAAAAACGAACTACAAAAGTCCGTTCTTTTCAAGTAAAACTTAAACAAACAACTATTTTACTCTGAAATTTTGTAAATCTTCCGGTTTCTCACAGCAAACCTGTTCCATCACTTGTCGGAATTGCATCTTGAGCATCTCGATAATATGATCACCGCCTTTTTCTCCTAAAGCACCAACTGCGTACATAAACGTTCTGCCCATAAAGGTAAATTCGGCGCCACAACTCAAGGCACGTGCCACATCAGGACCGGTTCTTACACCGCTATCCATCATTACTTTGATTTGATTTTTATATTTTTCACTGATTTCTTTCACCACAGCAATTGTAGATTCCCCAGCGTCCAACTGCCTTCCACCGTGGTTGGAAATAATCATTCCGTCGAAACCAAGACGAACAGCTTCCGCCGCATCTTCATCGGAAGCAACACCTTTAATCACCAATTTTCCCTTCCATTTATCACGGATTTGTTTTAATCTATCTGAATTCAATCTGCCGGAAAAAGTCGAGTTCATAAACTGTCCCAACTGTTTCACGTTCATATTCTTGTCCATATATTTCTCCATCGTTTTGAAACTCGGAACACCGTGTTTCAGCATTTCAAGACACCATTGAGGTTTTGCCAAAGCCTGAGAAACATTTCTGAAATTCAATTGTGGAGGCATCGCCAAACCGTTTCTGATTTCTTTGGCTCTGTAACCAAACGTCGGAACATCGGACAATACGCAAAGCACATCATAACCAGAAGCTTCGCAACGGTTGAGAATGTCGTCACGTAACCATTCTTCTCTTGGATGATATAACTGATACCACGCTTTTCCTTCGGTCAATTCAGCAATTCTTTCGATACTGCTTGTCGTAACGGTACTTAGAATGAATGGAATATTATGTTTGAAAGCGGCTTTCGCCAAAATCTCCGGAGCATTGGGCCACATCAAACCTTGCAATCCAACAGGTGAAATCCCGAATGGTGCAGAATATTTGACACCAAATAATTCCGTTTCCATATTGGCTTCAGCAAAATTGTTATCCAAATAGCGCGGACGAAGTAAGACTTCTCTTAATTCAGTTGTATTTCTATCCCGGTTGATATTCTCATTACAACCGCCATCCAGATATTCGAAAGCGAAACGAGGCATTCTTTTTTTTGCCTTTTCAATTAAAAGTTCAAGCGATGCATATTTGGTATCAAATGGAAATGACATAATTGGTTGGTGGTTGTTGGTTGATTGTTGTTGGTTTTTGAGATTTGCTATCAACTGACAACTATCAACCAACAACAAAATTTATAAATTAAAAATTAACGGTTGAAGCACTTTCATCTGATAATGTTGCTGTAGAAATGTTTCGTCTATTTTTTTGTTCGAGATGACCATCGAAGCACCCAAAGCTGACCCAAGCGGAGAATGCGTGGACATCACATTGTAATGCTGGAAATGATGCGACATCAGTTTCATAAAGACATCATTATCCGTGAATCCGCCATCGATATAAATATTTTTGATTTCTGAGTTTCCAATAGCATTCGTTATTGTGTGAATCTGTAAATCCATCAGTTCTATCATCAGTTGATGATAAGCTTCTTCAAATGTTGAAAACGAATTCAGGTCGGTTTCTGTAATCATTTTTCTTTTCAAAATAATACCTTCGAAACGGAAATAAACCGCTTTGTGCTTCATCAAATGCAGATACAAATCCTGGTCAAACTGAACTTCTCTGTGAGCCCCATATTCTTTGCCATAGTAAGCACACAACTTCTCAACCTGAATCCTATATTCATTTCCCATAAAAAAACGAGAAGCTTTCACACGTTTTCCGTCGATTCGCATATAATTGAGACAATTATTTTCGATGTCATCATCAGTCAGACTTTCATCGTTAAAAGGATTGAGAGAAATGCTCCAGGTTCCTGTTGATAACAATAAAAACGGTTCTTTTTTACTTAAAATGTATGGCAACAATGCTGAAGAACTATCGTGGATCCCAACACCAATTTTAATTTTTTTATTTCTGTAAGACGTATTTATACTCGCAGAAGTTGGTACAATTGGTGGTAACAAAACATCAATTTCTTCTTCATAAACCCAATTGTGGTAATCATTTTTATCATAATCCCAAAGATTGGTATGACAGCCGATTGAAGTAAATTCCGACACACAAATTCCCGTAAATAAATAGGATAAATATTGTGGCAAATGCAGACTGTAACGGATTTTCTTAAAAACTTCAGGATGCTTATATTTTAACCAAAACAACTGTAAACCGGAATTCAACATTCCTGCTTGTGGAGAAGCTGTTTCACGGGAAATTTTCAATTTGTCACCGTGCTTTTCATAGAACAGATCAAGAATCTCCTGATCCATTGGTTTTGTGTAATTGTATAAAGGAGTGAGAACATTTCCTTTTTGATCCAGATGTACAAAACTTGCTCCGTACGTCGAAAAATTAATAGCTTTTACTTCATATTCATCATTTTCAAGGATGTTATGAAAATTTTCTTTGATCCAATTTTGCAAAGCCGGAAGATCTTCTGTGGGATAACCATCTTCGTCCGTTGTCAGAGGCAATTCTGTATATTCCCTAACAACTTCTTGATAATTCTTATCAAATAAAAAGAATTTTTTATTGGTCTTTCCAATATCAAATACGATGGTTACTTTCTTTTTGGACATTCCTGAAAATGAATTTAATAATTGTATGAAAGTATAAAAATGGAATTTCCGAATCTTATGCTTTCAAATTAAAAACAATTAAGGAGTGTTTAGAATTAAGGAAAATCATTACTAGTGAAACTTAGTATCCTAAACACCCTTAATTAAAATAAAAATAAGTGGTTTATTTTTCAAACTTTCAAATTATAAGATGAAAGTTATTTCTATCATATTAGGTAGGACTTTATAATCCTGTTGCTTTTACATTCAGACCTCTTTCGGAGATTAATGTTTCTCTTACTTTAAGGTTTCTGTACGCTGCAATTGGGTCTAATGCAGCACCTGTCTGTAATCTTGCCGCTTTTAATAATGGACGCACGTCTGTTCTGTAAGCATTCTGCAAAATTTCCTGTGCACGAACTACGTCATTGTTCAATTGAGCATCTTTCAATGCTTTTTGGTCGACCAAAAGAGCCTGTGCATAAGCAATTAGAATCGCTTCCAAAGACTGAATTAAATCTTCCAAAGGATCTTTTATGTTATGACTCGCATCGATCATCCAAGCCGGATAAGGGTTTTGAGGATTGTTCTCGATTCCGTACACCAATTCGTTGAAAATTAGGAATAATGCATAAGGTTTGATTGAACCTACCGTTAAATCATCATCTCCATATTTGCTGTCGTTGAAATGGAAACCTCCTAATTTACCTTTGTACATCAAGGTTGCAACGATTTGTTCGATGTTTGAGTTTGGTAAATGGTGACCTAAATCTACCAAAGTATACGCTCTGTCACCACAAGCATTTGCTAACATAAACGAAGTTCCCCAATCCTGGATGGTTGTTGAATAGAAATTCGGTTCGTATGGTTTATATTCGATGAATAATTTCCAGTCTTCCGGCATTCCTGCGTAGATTTCTTTTAAACTCTGTTCGGTTTTTGACAAAGCTGTCTGGAAATTTAATTGTCCCGGAAAACTTGCTCCGTCCGCCAACCAAACGGTTAAACTTTTTGAGTCTAATTCTTTCCCGATTCTGATGACTTCTTTGTTATGCTCTACTGCGTAAGCTCTTGCATCTTCATTTACCGCATTTAACGAACCAAATTTGTACGATTGTTTTGCGTTCGGCTGATCCTGGAATGTGTTTGAATTCATTGCATCGAAAATCAATCCGTGAGAAGCTGCTTTTTCTTTAATCGCTGCAACATCACTCGGAATATCCCAAGGAATATGTAATGAAATAGCTCCTGCAGAATGTGTTAAAGCGTGAATTAATCCTACATCATCTAATTTTTGTTCTAAAGAAGAGGGTTCGCCGCCGTAAGAAAATCTTCCGAAACGTGTTCCGCCTGCTCCCAAAGCCCAACTTGGAATTGCTACTTGGAAGTCAGCAATTTTGTTGACAATTTCAGAAACGTTGGCTCCTGATTTTGTTAATTTATCTGATAAATAAGCGTAGTCTGAATTGAAATTTTCAACCTCGCTTTTATTGTTTTGTTCAATGATATCTTTTCCTATAATCATATTTTGATTTTTGATTATCCTTGTCAAGGTTTTGAACCTTGACAAGGATAAATTTATTGTCTAAATTAGTACTAAATATTTTATTTTCGTTTCTTCAATTGCTTTCGAAATCGCTCGCAGCCCGACCTGAGTGGAGCTCTTTTTGTCGTAGCGAAGCGGAGACAAAAAAGCGGGAACGGAGGGCGGATAAAGCTGCCCAAATAAAAAATATTTATAAATAATTATCTTGGGAATGCATTTGCCATTCCGCCGTCTACATTGATGATATTTCCTGTACTTTTATCTAAAATCGCAACACACGCAAACACTCCGTTGGCGATATCTTCCGGAAGAATGATTTCGTTTAAAAGATTTCTTTTTGCGTAAAATGCAGGCAATTCTTCAACGGTGATTCCGTTTGCTTTTGCACGGCCTTCTGCCCAAGAACCTTCCCAGATTTTGCTTCCAACGATTACGCCGTCAGGATTTACCACATTCACACGGATTTTATCTGCTGCCAATTCTGCCGCCAATAGTCTCGTCATATGCTGTTGCGCTGCTTTTGCCGTTCCGTAAGCCACGTTATTTGGGCCCGCAACCAAACCATTTTTACTTGCAATATTTACAATGTCGCCACCTAAATTTTGCTTTTTCATAATTTCGACACCGCTTTTTGACATTAGGAACTGACCTTTTACCAAAACATTTTCCAGTAAATCCCAGTCTTTTGTGGTCGTGTCTTCCAACGATTTAGAAATCGCCAAACCAGCTGAATGAACGATAATATCTACTCCACCGAAAGCCAAAACTGTTTCTTTGAAAGCATTGGCAATCGCTTCTTCGCTCGTTACATCACACTGAACAGCAACCGCCTGATCTTTGTTGTATTTTGAAGTTGCAGATTCTACCGCTTCTGTATTTAAATCGGTATAAACGACAACTGCCCCTTCAGCAACCATTTTATCAGCAATTGCCTGTCCGATTCCACCTCCGGCTCCGGTTACGATTGCCACTTTTCTTGATAATGGCTTTTCTTTCGGCATTCTCTGAAGTTTTGCTTCTTCCAATAACCAATATTCGATGTCGAACGCTTCCTGTCTTGGTAATGAAGTGTATTCAGAAATGGCTTCTGCACCTCTCATTACGTTGATTGCATTGACGTAGAATTCACTTGCAACACGTGTTGTTTGCTTATCTTTCGAGAAACTGAACATTCCCACTCCCGGATAAATGATAATCACCGGATTCGGATCACGCATTGCAGGGCTGTTTGGATGCTTACAAGTTTCGTAATAGTCTTTGTATTCCTGTCTGTATTGCTCGAAAAGTGGATTTAATTTTTCTAAAATCGCTTTAGAATCTGTTAAATCTTCGTTTTTATCTAAGGTTAAAACTAAAGGTTGAATCTTAGTTCTTAAAAAGTGATCTGGACAAGAGGTTCCAAGAGGAGCCAATCTTTCCAAGTCGTTACTATTGATGTATTCCAACACCACATCGCTGTCTGTGAAATGACCCACCATTCTGTTTTCGGAAGAAGCTAAACCTCTTAGTAAAGGCATAATCTGAGCTGCTTTTTCTTTACGTTCGTCAGCTGGTAAAGATTCTACTTTTTGTCCGCCAAAAACCTGACCTTTTTCTTCGATTTTTTTAGCGATATATTCAGAAGCCATTTCGATAACTTCCAAACTGTTGATATAAGATTCGTAAGAAGTGTCTCCCCAAGTGAACAGACCGTGACTTCCCAAAACGATTCCTCTGATTCCAGGATTATCGTTTAAACATTTTTCTAACTGTAAACCTAAGTCAAAACCTGGTTTTTGCCAAGGAACCCACCCCATTGTATCGCCCCAGATTTCTTTAGTTACCGCCTGACTGTCTTTTGCTGCAGCTACGGCAATTAAAGCATCCGGGTGAAGGTGATCGATATGTTTGAATGGAAGAAGTCCGTGAAGTGGCGTATCAATAGAAGGCGCTTTGCTGTCCAAATCATAAATACAGTGATTGAAAAGGCCAACCATTCTGTCTTCGTCTGCCAAACCTTCGTATACATTTTTAAGATTTCTCAATCTTTCTGTGTACAAACCAGCAATCCCTTTTCTCGTCAGCGTTCCGATGTCACCACCTGAACCTTTTACCCACATTACCTCAACATCTTCATTCGTTAAAGGGTCTTTCTCGATGGTTTTACAGCTTGTGTTTCCGCCTCCATAATTGGTGATTCTAAGGTCTGCTCCCAAGATGTTTGAACGGTATAAAAATAAAGCAACCTGGTCATCTCCGAAAGATGCTGCTTTTTCATCATCCCACAAATAGTCTACGTATTTGAATGTTTTTACTTTTTCCATTATTATATTTCTAAATTTTTCTTCAAAATTAGAAGGTTGGATTGTCAACGGCATCCCGTACTATACTGATGAATCCTAGATTTAAAGTTAATTTAAATAACAATCAACATTAAAACGAAGATGATTGAGATTAAATCCAACCTTTCCTAATTTGTAAAAGATTAATAGCCTGGCAATTGGGTTAGGTTTGGGTTATCTATCATTGGGTGTCCTGCAGAGGCTGCTGCAAATGGCAACAATTCTGTTTTATTGGTTTGGAATCCAAAGAATAAACCATCATTAGCAGATTCTACCCAACCTGGATATGCATTCCCATTCTCGACATAACCAAAAGGCTTAGAATACATATTGTTACCCATTCCCAAAACGTTGAATCCCGCGCCAAATCCTACAGCTTTCCTCGCATTCCCGTTAAATGTGCTGGTATAAGCCTCGAACATTTGTGTAGGATACCATTTATCGTCCGTTGAAGTTGGCTGTCCGTGCGCAGCCACAATCGCTCTCAATGCTGTTTGGTAAGCTGCATAATTTGCTGAGTTGGTAGGAACATTTTTGATGGTGGCAATTTCCGATGGGTCAGTTATGTCAATGTACGGTAAAGCTAAAAACGGATCACCATACACCTGCGAATTTTTATGGAATTTGTACAATCTGTAAGTAGCAACATTTGCATATTTTCCAAGTCTTCTGGTCAGATCTTTCATATCCTGTCTCGTAGCTTCGATTTCAGTTGTTAAGCTATTGGTTCTGATAAGGTCTGTTCTTAACATAAACTCGCCGGCAAATTCCCATTTTCTTTCCTGAACAATCGCTTTTAAAAAATCGGCTTGTCCGGATGGTAAAGGCAATGATCCAATACCAGCCCTTGTACGCACGGCTGTCAAAGCAGCATTAGCAGCAGCTGTAGGACCATTATTAAGATAATTTTGAGTCTCTGCATACATCAATAGAACATCAGCATATCTCAACAATGGAATATTAAGGTTTCTGTCAGCAGCAGCCTGCGGTTCAACACACCAGGATAATCTGAATTTGCCTGGCATTATTGCAGAATAAGTAGTTCCTACATCTACGAAAGTATCACCTGCAGCTCCAGCTTCCAGGAAATAAACACTGTAAGAAGTACAAGTGACATCTCTACGTGTATCATTTTGGTCGAATGAAAGATAGTAAGATGGTAATATCATTTGTTGAGAAGAACGAGAACCGAATACCCCATTCTTATATCCAGGATGTGCATAAACCTGGAATGCTGAATTGGTATTCTGACCTAATGATGCCACATGCCAAAGCATTTCGGAATTGACTGCAGCAAAATTTCTGCGGTCAAAGTTAAACCATAAAGCTTCAAAGCCACTTTTTCCGCTTTGACTTTGAACAAGACTTTTTGTTCCACCGTTAATTACTGCTGCGCAAGCATTATCTGCAATTTGGTAAAGTTCCCTAACTCTCGCATTGTCTGAACGACGGGAAACCACACCCGGATTGGATGTGTTCAACTCCCAACGTAATGAATATCCAGCAGCGTAAAGTGCAACTTTAGCTAAAAGTGCGTTGATTCCTTCTTTTGACAAGCGCTCTGTAGTTCCGAAACCGCTGGCGGCTAAAGTAGGAACAGTCACAGCTGCTTCCTGCAAATCACCTACAATCCTGTCATAGATTTCGTCACGTGAAGCACGTTTTGGGTAGAATGTATTTTCATCATTCGGATCTAATGTCTCCAATGGCTCGAACACCGAAGGAACATCGCCATAAATCCGAATCAGGTTATAATAACAAAATGCGCGGATAGACTTAGCCTCGCCAATCAGGGCGTCGCGCTTTTCACTTGCGGGCATTTTGCCTAATTGATAAACTGCAATATTGGTACGCTCAATAACAGCATACATTGCAGAGTAAATCCCTGTTACCGTAAATGGTGTGTAAGCGTCATAATTGTAATTACAAACATTATATTTTGAATTATTGAGCGCTTCAACAGAATGGTTCACTGTGTCACCGGCGCCCAGCTGATAGAACATTTCTGTCGGAACCAGACCTCTGTAACATCCCAATACGAACATCTCGGCGGTCTGTAGATTTTGAAAAACCACATCTGCATCTGTTGTATTGTAAGCTGGCTGGTCCAGAAAATCTTCATTACAGGAATTGGTTGCTAAAACAGCTAAAACCATTGAGGACAATAGGACTGTCTTCTTTAAAAATTTATGTTGGTTAAATATATTTTTCATTTTAAATCAATTTAAAAAAATTAAAATGTTAAGTTAATTCCAAGTACATAACTTCTGGACCTTGGATAAGTAGAACTGTCATAGCCAGGCGTCACAGCCACACCACTTGCTGCAGAAACCTCCGGGTCAAAGCCCGAATAACCTGTTATTGTAGCCAAGTTATTAACGGTAACATAGATTCTGGCATTGGTCACCATAATGTCTCTAAGGAAGTTTTTCGGTAAAGAATAGCCTAAAGTCAACTGGGCAATTCTAAGATAGGAACCATCTTCTACATAATAGGATGACGGATATGTAATGGTCTGTGTATTGGTGTTACTAAGGCTCCAAAGTCTTGAATCTTCATTAGGATTAAGTTCTTTCAACCTTGCCAGATTCATTGTTTGCTGTCCCGTATTCGGATCAATCAGATGATAGAAATTATTTCCAAATTCTGATGGGACATTTTGAAACAAAGCGTAAGGACTTAAGCTATGCTTTGTTGCATTGTAAACATCACCACCAACACTGAATTTCATAAATACAGCCAAGTCAAAACCTTTGTATGAAAAATTATTACTGATACCCCCAATGAAATCAGGCGTTGCATCACCAATCTTTACCATCTTTCTTGTAAACTGATCTCCTGCTTCGTTATCTGCTGCAAACTTGATGTCTCCAGGCTTTGGTGTTCCAGTCGCCGGTTTTACCACTCCATCTTTAAGAGTCAATGAACCGTTGGCGTTCTGGATAAAATCATCTGTTGTATAGATTCCCTGGTAAACATAACCGTACATCTCTCCAAGCTGCTCACCAACCGTTGCATAATACGTTACCACACCAGCTCTGTTACTTCCAACACTGAAAGTTCTGGAGTCTCTTCCTCGCTCTAATGAAAGTACTTTGGAACGGTTATGACCAATGTTAAAATCTGTAGACCATCTAAAATTTTCTGACCTCCAGTTAATCGTGTTCAATGTAAACTCGATACCACGGTTTCTCATATTACCAATATTCTGATATTGTCTGGAGTAGCCCGATGATGCCGGAAGAACGGCCTGCAAAAGCATATCACTCACATTGTTGTTATACCACTCGGACGTTAGTCTGATTCTGCTGTTGAATAATGCCAAATCTACTCCAATGTTAGTGGATTTCAGTTCTTCCCACTTTAGAAAAGGATTTCCAAGATTGGAACTTGTAACATAAGCAGGCGTTCCTGGTGTATTGTTCATTGGATAATCCGTGATGGAATAAGTCGTCAGAAAAAGATTATTTCCGATATCGTTATTCCCTGTCACACCATATTCCACTCTGAATTTCAAATCATTAATCACATTATTGATTTTAGAATTCTGCCAAAAGCTTTCTTGCGAAGTTCTCCAGGCAGCAGCTACTGATGGGAAAAAGCCCCATTTATTTTTCTCTCCAAATTTCGAAGAACCATCTCTTCTCACTGTGGCAGTTAGTAGATATCTGTCATCATAATTGTAAGTTACCCTTCCGAAGTAAGACAAAAGACTTGTACTGCTTCTGTCGGTTGATTTATCGGAAACTGTTGCTGTAGAAATATCATCTAATCCGAAGTTAGGAAAAGGGAATTTTATCAAAGTCATATTATTACTTTCTGACTGAGAATACACGAGTTCCTGACCAATTAAGGCATTCAATTTATGCTTATCACCGAATGTATTGTTATAAGTTACAGTATTGGTAATCTGATAGCCGTAAGATTCGCTGTTTCCGATTTTTCCGTTGATTCCCGTAGTCGTAGGGTCTGTAAGATTGGCTCTTGAATTTTCATCGGAGAAAGATGTAGACTTAACGCTTCTCCAATTATATTGTCCCGCCGTTCTGAATGTGAAATTCTTCAGGAAATCGATTTCCAAACCTGTGTTGGCTACGAAGTTTCTGGTGCGGGCGTTAGATGTAGAAGCCTGAAGCTCCACAAACGGGTTTTCTGTATCAAAACTTGGATCCAACGCTGTAAAATCGCCGTAAGTCTGTGTATTGAAAAGCTGATCCAGACTGAAACGTGTCCCACCGCTTATCGGCTGAAGCAAAATCTTCTTCATCCCGGAGTAAGCTCCGCCACCATTCAATGAATTGGTGTTGAACACAGAATTGAAATCTACTCTAATCCCTTTATACAACTCAGAAGTAATGTTGGTTCTCAACGAGTTTCTGGTCTCGCTAAAATTACTCAACAAACCATCCTGCTTGTTATAGTTATAACTTACGAAAGCCTGTGTCTTTTCCGTTCCTACAGAAAAATTGAAGTTATGGTTCGTAGTCAAACCCGAACCGCCAAGCATTTTCTTCTGCCAGTCCAGCGTAGGTGCATTAGCATATCTTTCATTAATTCTGTTAAAAACACCTGTGTAGAAACCCGGAGTTTCCGGTGGAAGATTATTATCGAAATAATTGCTCCACTGAGCCGTTCTGCCAGCCAGGTTAGCCATCTCGTACTGATACTTTACATAATCTTCTGCGTTGGACATCATATCCAGTTTTTTGGACAATGTATCGAATGAAGTAAAATTATTATAGTTAATAATCGTTTTGCCCTTCTTCCCGCCTTTCGTTTTGATAACGATGATACCATTGGAACCACGCGCACCATATATAGCGATTGCAGAAGCGCCCTTCAACACATCAATACTTTCGATATCGTTCGGGTTGATGACATTAAGCGCATTATCCAACTGGAAACCGTCCACAATGTAAAGAGGTTCTGTTCCCTGGGTAATAGATGCACCACCACGGATGGTGACATTGGCATTGGCACCTGGTGCACCGCTTGCCGTCACAATGTTAAGACCTGCTGCTCTACCCTGTAAAGCCTGCAAAGCGTTCATCGCTGGCGTTGCTGCCAGCTCTTTCGCAGAAACCGATGAAACCGAACCTGTAAGGTCAGACTTCTTAACCGTTCCGTAACCGATGACCACCACTTCATCAATAACTTTGGTACTGACCTTCGCAGTATCGCTGACAGTCTCTTGTTGACCAGCAAGAAAAGCAGAGGACAGCAAAAATGCCGGAAAAACGATTCCCTTTATTGCTTTGTGTTTAATGATTAAAGACATATGTTAATTTTTAGTAATATTAAATTAATACTGCCAAAGTACATTGTTAGGAAAAGTTTGGCATCCTGCATTGTCCTGCATTATTAATTTAATAATTTATCATAATTTCTAATGATTATTTTAAATACATATTCAAAATATTGAGAATTATATTTAAATATTCAAAATAAATTTGTTAATGTAAAATTGTTTCAATTTTTAATTTTATAAATAATTTTCGGATTATTTTTCTGAAATCTACATTAATTATAAAAAAAGAACACTGACAAAAATCAGTGCTCAGTTTTCATTTAATTTGAAAATGAATTTGTATAAGTCATTTATACAATATATAAGAAAAAATTGTTCAAATTGATTATCATTATGTATTCTTATCTCAATGAGTTACCATATCCTACAATCAGAATCGAAATAAACATCACAAGCATCCCGACAATAATGGTAGAAATGGTTTTGCGTGAAACGCCTCTCCACTCTTTGATGATCACGCCCCAAAGATTGGCAATCAGAATGATAAAGGCCATATGAAGAATCCACGAACTTGGGCCGTTCCCCATTTTGCTTTCTCCCATTCCGTAGAAGAAAAATTGTAAAAACCACATCGTCCCCGCTAGTGCACAGAAAATGATATTTTTTAAAACAGGTACATTTTTCTTGGTATAATCGGTATAAGATTTATTTTTAAATGAAAGATAAAGACAACCGATAAGATTGGAAGCCATTCCTCCCCAAAGGACAACGATATACGTTACGTTATTCTGGAACAAAAATTCTCCCTGCCCAGGATTTGCCAGTTTCCAGGCTTCGTTGGCTACAGATGCCATTGGTTTTCCTGCTTCCAGACCGAAATTGAAACATGCACTTAAAACTCCTGAAATAATCGCAACCGTTAATCCTAACCCGAATTTATATTCCGTTTTTGTCTGAACACCGTGTGGATCTACAGATTCGGTCTGAAGTTCCTTGTCTTTCATCACTCCGGCTTTTCCGCTAATGATAATTCCAACCACGCAGACTAAAAGTCCGAGCAAAACAAACTGTCCCCAAGTATTTGAAAACATTAATCCGATATTATCTTTTCCTGACTCAGGAGAAAATTCGTAATAAATAGAAGGAACGAGCGAACCGATGACCATTGTCAAGCCCAGCATAATACTGCTTCCGAGCGCAACGCCCAGATAACGAACGCCCAAACCATACATAAAACCGCCAATTCCCCAAAGGGCTCCAAATAAAAATGTGAGTCCCAAAATGGATGAAGATTCATTCTGAATGATTGCCCAGAAATTAGGGATGGTAAGAAATGCAGCCAGCGGCGGAACAATAATCCAGGAAAAAACACCACCGATTAACCAGAATGTTTCCCATTGCCAGCCTTTAACTTTTTTATAAGGTAAATAAAAGCTTCCTGATGAAAAGCCTCCTAAAAAATGGAAAATAACGCCTAATAGTGCATTCATAATTAATCTGATTGTTGAATCTGAAAATTAACAAGACGAAACCGATTGCGCATCTTGTTCTGTCCTGCAAAGTAAAAAAAGAGTTGAGAAATGTATAAAAATAATCCGAAAAAGCTGATGATCTTAATAATGCGTATGATTTACCACGGTATTTTTCAGGTACAATTCATCTTTCTTTCTATCCTTTCCTGATTTTTCAGCAGATTTACTACCCCAAATCCTCAGATATCCTGAACCCAGTGTTATCACTTCTTCCGCACCGTTGCCCGTAAAATCGAACATATGAAAAACCGGTTCGGGAAAATAAAGTTGTCCTTTTCCGTTGTCATTAATCAGAAATTTGTACCAGAAAAGTTGTTCTGTTCTACCATTCCAATAGCCTTTTACAAAATCAGGATTACCGTTGACAGGGTTTCCCGGCCATTTAAACAGAAAATCTCCCGACTGATTGAACCAATATAACTGACTTGAGAGATAAGGTTCTCCAAACTTTCGGTTGCCATAAGTTCTTGCACCTGCTACGACCTGCAATCCTGGCATATTTTTCAGAAAATTCCCAACCTGAATCTGCTGCGTATGTTCTGCAACATTCTGCCAGATGATGTTTGCCGTCATCCCATCATAGATAAAAATCCCAGTTTCGCTGTTGGCAGTGACGAGGTCTGTTTTGCCGTCCCCATTGATGTCAGCAAACTTATAACTGTCGGCGTGGTCGTGATTATCCGGCAGCAAATCAAATTTATTCCAGATTTCTTTTCCATTTGCATTCAGCAAAAGTGAACCGACAAGAACTTCATCAATGCCGTCTTTGTCCAAATCAATCGGATAAATATAATGTCCGAGATTATCTTTTTTGCGCTTCTCGGTATGTTGCCAAAGTTTTTTTAATCGATTATCATAAGCCGTAATGTTAATCGTATTTCCCATATCGGTAAAAACGGCCAATTCATTCGGACGGTTTTTGGTGAGTTTTCCAACCGCCAGACGGAAATTATTGTAAACATGTGGCAGTGGCTGAGTAGGCCATTCTGTTTTATGCTTTATTCTCCCTGTTATTCCGTCGGCAATGACGAGAAATTCTTTCCCTCCAATCATTCGCCAATGCGCAACTTCTGCCCTTCCGTCATTATCAAAATCCCAAAGAACGCCCGGTGCTTCGAACTCAGAACGTTCCTTCGAATATTCTTCGGGCGCTTTCCAATGCCAAAGTTCTTTTCCTGAATTGTCATAAACCGTTGCTGAAAAATCTCTTTCCAAAACCAGAAAATCTGTTTTTCTGTCGCCATTTACATCACCGAATTTCACAGCATTGCTTTCCGGAATTTTATATTCTTTGATGAGAACAACATCTTCATTCAACTGTTTCTGCTGAATATCTTCAATTTTAAGATTCGGATTTTTACTGAATGCCAAAACATCGACCATTGCTCCGCCACGGATTCTGGTAATTTTAATGTCGTTAATACCTTTTCTCAGCTTAAAAACACCCCCATTCTGCCAACTAATTTTATCACGTCCAAAAATTCCTGAAGTAATTTGATCATTAACAATTACTTTGAAGGAGCTTTTTTCATTGCCACTGCTTCGGACAAAAAGATGATAATCGCCTGTATCCGGAACAGTGAGTTTGGTCATTAAATTGGTTTCAGAATTGAGTAAAATACCGGTATTGTTGAACAGCCATTCCTGTTTTTGCTCTTTCGCATTGGTGAGATAATTTCCTTTCGGAATTTCATCTACAAAGTCGGATGCCGGAACAATAATCGTGAAATCAGTGTTAGTCTGTGATTTAATCAATGAAATTGAAAGTAAAAAAATTGCTAAAGTGCATACCCTGAAAATCGAAAAATTCCACATTAAAATAACTTTTAAGTAAAAAAGCAACAGGCTGATTTTTAATTCAATTCTAAAAAATTGAGAAACATATCTGGGATTTTCCATAAATGCATACTATTGATTTAATATTCATAGACTGTTGTTTTTAAAATGAACGGACTTAATCCGAATACAATTGTTATTTAAAAAAGGCTTTAATCAAAACTTATTATTGGTTTTAACTAAAGCCTTATTCTATTGATATTTAATTTAATGCTTAATTATTTTAATTTATAAACCTCACTACCGGCCAATAAAAAACAACCTAAACCGTAATCTTCAAAATCCGGGACTTTATCTACCGCTAATGGCTGGCCGTCTTTCGGTTCTTTTCCGGTTCCCTGAACCCAGCCTAAAAATCCGTTCGGCTGAACAGAATCTTTTACCATAGCGTTCCACGCTTTTACCAAAACTGGAAGATATGTCTCTCTGTCGATTAAATTATTATTCACGCCATACGCCATTCCGTAAACAAAAAGTGCCGTTCCCGTTGTTTCTTTTCCGCCAAAATTCGTCGGGTCGTGAAGACTCACATTCCAGAAACCGTCTTCCCGCTGAATCGGCAACAAAGCCGCCAACAAATCTTTGTAATCCTGCAGATATTCCTGATAATGAGGGTCAGTTTTCGGAGTGTCGTGAAGTGTTTTTGCCAAAGCCGCCACTACCCAACCGTTTCCACGGCTCCAGTAACAGTCTTCACCATTCGGTTCTTTGTACGGTGGAAGAAAACTTTTGTCTCGCCACCAGATTTTGTCTGCCTGATTGTAAAGACCGTTTCCACCTTCTTTATATTTGGTGTGGGCATACATTTCGTAGTTTTTGTCAAAATATTTTTGCTCGCCAGTGATTCTGCCCAACTTTGTGAAAATCGGCATCGACATCTGAAGTGCATCAATCCACCACCAATCATCCGCTTTATTGGTCGCAATCATACTGTCCATCGCAGCTTTCACGTTTTTAATTCTTTCCGGATTTTTTTTTCCGTCGATTTCGTAAAGGTCAATATAGGTTTGTCCGCAAGCTTGGTGGTCGGCATTTCGGGTATATGTTCCACGCTGCAATTCCCAGTTGTGGTTGTTTGCCCAAGACATTGCATAATCGTAATATTCCTTTTTCGGGTCTACGGAATATAAAGCCATCAAACCTTCGTAGTAAACCGCTCTTGTCCAAAGATTACTGGGCCAGACTTTTTTCCCGACAATTTCTTTTTTAGTGTCGGGCCACTTGTTCATAAAGTATTGATTGGCGCGTCTTGAAACTTCCAGAACTTCTTTTTTGTTAGGAAGTTCAACCTTTGATGCAGTGCTCTGGTTTTGAACCGAACAGGAAGTTAAGCCTCCGATGATGAGTACCAAGAAACCTGTTGTGAATAGCTTTTTCATTATATTTATTTTATTTTTATTAAGTCGATTTTGAATTGATGATAATTACTTTGCTTTTACATTAAAAATGTTCGGATTAGGAACACTTTTCACCGATTCATCCAAATAATAATCCGTATGTGGCGGTTGATTATATCCTACATTTTGCCAGACGATACTCAATCGATACTGAGGATTATGCATCAAAGTATACAAACGATGTTTTGTCGGAATCGTTGTACTGAAAATCCTTAATTCCTGATTATCGGCTGTTCTATATATCACTTCTTCCCTCCAATCTCCGAATAAATCGGCAACCAGACCCGGGTTTTTCTTTGTTCCGTTATTCGATTCGCATTGGAAATTTTTAGCATCAAACATCACATTTGATTTCTCTTTTTTCCAGTCCCATTTTGAAACAACCGTTCCATCTAAGATTTCGCTCAAAAAATCACCATCCCAATAAATCCCCATATTTGCAGGTGGATTTTTATCGCTAATTTTTTTTCCTTTTGAGCTATAAACTCCTTTCAATCCGGCTCCTGTCGCCCAACATTCCGAACCTTCATAACGGGGATCGATGTTTAATGACAAACCTCTTCCCGGACCCTGAAATTTACTTGCCTGACTGTAAACTGTTGATGGTAATTTCCACAAAACCTTTCCGGTTTTCCCATCTCTGAAATGCGCTCCCGCATCATCAAACCTCTCCTGAATATCAAAAATTTCCAATCCCGGATTTGAAGGATCCAAATCTCCAACGTGCAAAGCATCCCCGTGACCATAACCTGTGCTGTTCAATACTTTTCCGTCATCATCAACCGTCATTGCTCCGAAAATAATTTCATCTTTTCCGTCATTATCGACATCGGCAATGCTCAGATTATGATTTCCCTGTCCGCGGTATTGTTTGTTTTCTTCTGAACTTTCGGTATCAAAAAGCCAGCGAAGACTGAGTTTTCCGTCTTTAAAATCCCAGGCTGCAATCGCAGTTCTCGTGTAATAACCTCTCGACATAATCACACTCGGCGTTTTTCCGTCGAGATAAGCGACAGCTCCCAAAAACCGGTCGATGCGGTTTCCTTTGGCGTCGCCCCAAGTTTCGGTCATTTCTTCATTGGTAGGATTTAAACTTCCTGCAAATCTGGGAACCTGATAATTGACTGTGTTTATTTCTTCACCTGTTTCTCCATTAAAAACCGTTAGAAATTCCGGTCCGGAAAGAATCATTCCGTTTTCGTTGACGTAATTTTTGGTTGGATCTCCAATAAATTTTCCTTTTCCGTCTTTGCTTCCGTCGGCGGTTTTCATCACGATTTCCGCTTTCCCATCTTGATCTAAATCATACACCAAAAACTGCGTATAATGCGCTCCTTCCCTGATATTTTTACCTAAATTGATTTCCCACAAAAACTGTCCGTTCAGTTTATAAGCCTGAATAATCGGCGGATCTGTTTCTCCTTTCTGACTGTTGTCGTGAGATCTTCCGGTTTGATGAAGGATGATTTCGTATTCGCCGTCGCCATCTAAATCCGCAATTGAAGCGTCATTCGGAGTGTAACCTTCAGGTGTTTTCAATGGAATTGAAAAATAAGGTTTTTGATTGGCTGTGTACTTTGCAAAATCTTGGTCAACGTCCTGATGTTGCGTATTTGATTTTACGAAATAAGTGTAATTCTTTCCTTTGTCAGCGGTTTTATCTAAAAAATTGGTTTCGTTGAGTAACGGCTTTTCATTCAGCTTTTTGGTCTGATTATTTTCTGTGCGATACACATCAAAATGAGTATTCTGAGCTTCCGTTCCCAGCAAACGCCAACTTATAAAAACGCCTGATTCTGCAGGAATCGCAACGATTCCTCTTTTCAGGTACTCCATTTGTCTTTGCGCAAAGAATGTTTGCGAAAGAAAAATAGCGGATGTAATGAAGATATATTTGATTTTCATAAACCTTATAAGTTTTGGCTAAAGCCGAATTTGAAACCTCATTTTTTTAAACGGGCTGAAGCCCGTTTCTATTGATTTAATTGTTATTGATTCTAATCCTTGTCAAGGTTTTGAACCTTGACAAGGATTTTTAAGTAGAATCTCTCGCAGCCCGACTTGAGCGGAAATCCTTTTTGTGTAGCAAAGCGGAACAAAAAGATTGGGAGCGGAAGGCGGAAAAAGCTGCCCAAATAATTCTAATTACACAAATTCAATCGATTGCGCATATCGCTTTATTTTTTGGAAACTTGTTTCAGCAACCACTTCACCCACTCTTCAGTTCCCTGATAATTGGTAAAATCTGCCGGAAGTTTTTTGCCGTCGATATACTCGTTGTAGCACCACGGATCTCCCAATGCGAAAACGGTTCCCTTACCGACTTTTGCAATCGCTCCTATGCTTTTACCTTCTGCCGTCAAAATGGCTTTGGCAGGAGCTTTTACGTCCATCGAACTTACTTCTTTCATATATAATTTTTGCTCGGAGAAAATCTCGTTTCCAGCCGGAACCATTACTTTTCCCTGCTCAAATTCCCTTTTCTGAACGCGGTTGTAACTGTCATCATTAAAATGAATCCCGAATTCTCCCGCCAATTTGTTGAAATGTTCAAACTCAGAATTGCCGTTGTCGTTGCTCATCAAAACCAAAACACCGCCTTTTTTCACCCATTCTGTAAGGTTTTTGATGGAATTAGCGTCAATCAAATTGGCTTTTCCTCCGTACGCTTCTTTGTCGATATCGGGATCAACGATGATATAAATATTAGCGTTTTTCAAGTCTTTTTTGGAAGGAGCCGTCGTTAAAGTACTGATTTCTGCACCTTGTTTTTGGAAGATTTCGCCGAGCAAAGAAAATCCTCCGTTGGAAGTGTCGTTCCACGTGTAATGCCAAGATTCCAGAACTTTGGTTTCTTTATTTTCCTTTTTTTCGTTGTTGAAAAAGTTATCCAAAACAACTTTCGGTTTGTTTTGGGCATTGGTAAATCCGAATGTGAAAAGTGTTCCTAATGCTAATGTTTTTACGATATTCTGCTTCATAAATATTTATTTAATATTTTAATTCAATCTATTTCTCTACAATTTTTAACGCAAAGTCCGCAAAGTTTTTTTAACTACTAACTGTTTTTAAGTTCGCAAAGGCGTTTCACTTAAATAAGAATACAAAAATTGTTAATTGCAGACTGTCATTAAAATTATTTTGAGAAATATACAGGAATTAATTGAATTTCGCCATCTAAACCTGAAGGTTGTACTTTCCAGTTGGAAGCATCGAACGTCTTGTAATCGATGTTGACAAAATTAATTTCGTGGTAATTTCGCCATTGGATTTTATTCTGGTCCATATAACGGATTCGGTTGGCCATCAGGTTGGAAACCTCAATCTGAATGGTATTTTTTCCTTTTTTCAAATATTTTCCAACGTTGATTTCAAACGGAAGACTCCAAACCATTCCCGCATCTTGTCCGTTGATGATGACTTTTGCACTTTCATATAATTTGTCAAATTTCAGTATAAAATCGTCGGCTTTTTTATTTAATTTGAATGAAGTTGCGTAAACTCCTGTTCCTGAAAAACTCTGTGTGGATGTATCTTCTGTGAAATTCGTCCAAGGTTGAAGTTTATCCAATGTTTTTGATTTCGGAAGTTCGGGTCCGCCTTCTTTGAAAGTCAGTTGCCAAGGTTGGTTTAAAACAATCGGAGCATCTGTTTTTTCAACATATTTCCATTTTGGAATTGAATTATCTGGAGTTTCCGAAGCTTTTATAATCAAAGATTCTCCTGATTTCAGTTGAACTTTAACGGAATTGTTCTGCGTTTCAGCAATTCCAAATTCTCCGTTTTCAGGATTCATCAAAGCAACTTGTTTTCCTGAATAATTTAATGGAATATTTTGATTAATTTCTTTTGAAGTATGATTGACAATGTAATAATATTTTCCGCCATCGAACTTTTTTCTGATAAATTTTAATCCTGTATCCGTCAGCTTTTCTCTTTCAATTTTTAAATATTCTAAAGCTTTTTCAACATCAGAACTCAATACAATTTTTCCTTTTCCGAATGTTGCCGATTTTAAATTTCCGTCTTGCTGAAAAGGAATTTTAGTCCATAAAGACTGCAATTCGTTTCTTCTTTTTTCAAATTCAAAAAATCCCGGAACGTCTTTTGGCTCACTTTGAAAAATTACCGAAGCTCCATTCTGAGCTAAATTTAAAATATTTTTCAACGTTGGTTCTGAAAAATAATTCAGTTGAGGAATAATCAAAACTTTATAAGAACCACCATTTTCCGAAACCTGAATATTCTGATTTTCAAACTTCGCTTCACCAATCATTTTATCCGAAATCATATCGAGAGAATAGCCGGATTTTCCTAATTTCTCAAGATTTTCATAAAATACAGTCGGATGCAGCCACTTTTCAATATTATGAATTTTGAAAGCCATATCTTTCCCTTTTGGATTTGCCCATTGGTCATAAATCGGCCAATACATCAGGATTTCATTATCCGATTTTCCACTTTGTAAAACCGATTGTGTTCTTTCGACGTAAGAATTTAAACCTTTAATATTCGGCCACAAAGAATTCTCCGGAACGAAATTCGTCGAAGCATAAAACAACCAGCCCGGAAACTGAACATTAGCGGGCGTATACGTCGTTCCGTGATAAAAAATGTGATTGATTCCTGATAAAAAAATCTGCTCAGCTTCCGGTTTTACCTGTGACCAAGACGTTTTGAAATGTTCCGTTAGCCAAGTAAAAGATTCATTGGAAATCAAAGGCTTTCCGGTAATATTTGCCGCCGAAGAAGCAAATTTCAACATATTGATATCGGGAACTTCCTTTGTATTAATGTCTTCCAGATTTCGTTTTAAACCTTCAATATCAAATTTTGTACTTCCGAAAGTTTCAGATTCAGGAATATCGACTGCAGCATATAAATCCAGCAAATTCCCCGGCGAACCGTGTGCCTGATTGGTATTTTGGGAGTTTTTTGAATGCGCCCAATTCGTAAAGTTTTCTGTGAAATTATGTAAAATCAGTTCACTCATTGTTTCACGATAATCTGATTTTATTCTTCCTGCCAATTCGCTTTCTTCATCGCTCACCAAATATTTGATATACTGACTTAAATCGTAACCTCTTCTTTTCTTAAATTGTTCTTTAAAATCGGCAGTCCAGTCGGCACCGTAAACCTCATAACTGTCATTGAAAAACGAACGGATTCCATAGTTTGAATTTCCAAAAGCTTTGTCAAATGTTTTCAGATAATCTTTCGTTGCATCGGGAGAAAAATGGTCTAACGTATAGCCATCGCCACCCGGAGCGGCACGTTTTACTTTCTGTAAGGTTTTGCCAACAAAAACTGCGTAAATAGTCCATTTTCCTGAAGTCGGTTTCCAGTTTAAAGTTCCGTCTTGAGCTACTTTATCTGTTAAGACAACCGCTTCATTTTTCTCGTTGTAAGCGGTAACGATATCCAAGTTTATGGTTTTTAAATTCTTCTGTTTTTCGTCTTTTAAAACAATCTTCTCAGAAAATTTTTCATTGGGCTGAATGCTGTAAGTCTGAACAATCATTTTGGTTGCAGCATCATTTTCATCAACCTGCGGTCCGCCAATTGGCCAACCTGTTCCGACTGCCATATCAACGCCCATTTTCAGACTTTTTGCTTTATCTGTCGTGAACTGCAGCATTTTCATCCATTCCGGAGAAAGATAATTGATGTATTTATTTTCAAACCCTTTTGCGCCATAAATCGGGACAATTTCTACTCCACCGAAACCTGCCTTGGAAAGGGTTGTCAATTGCTTGTCTAAACCTTTTTCGTCAACGGCACTTCCCATCCACCACCAACGCGTCCACGGTTGAGCGGTATTGGTCGCTTTTGGCCACGGATTTTGTGCGGAAAGATTTCCGAAGGCAAAACAGAGAACGCTGAGTTTGACTATATTTTTAATTTTCATTTTTTAACTTTTATTTTTTAACCACAAAAGGCACAAAAGTTTGACACTTTAGTTATTTTTAAGTTTGTGATTCGACTTTTGAAAAGAACACATAAGTTTTAAAAATTCAAAGATTTTTTTCTTTATTTCAACATTAAGAAATTAAGATTTTAAGATTCTTCTTAATGATTCTTATCTAAATCAATTTATTAGTTCTTAATTTTAATATTTATGTCAATTCTTAAATCCTTAATGTTAAAAAGAATAAACTTTGTTTATTTGATTAAGCTTATTAAGTCCAAAATTTTAATTTCCATCAGGTTTTAAAGATTCCATAAAAACAGATTCTGGCCAATGGAATTTTTCGACATCATCGGGTTTGTTGAGGTTAAAATTTTTATAATTTTTTGAAATGTATTTCTTTAAAGGTAAGTTTTGGTCGACAATAGATTTTACGACACATTTCGCCAATTCATAAGCTCCGTACGGATTAAAATGTGTATCGTCCGCCAAAGCATTCGGTTGATTGGGGTAAGCGTTTGCGGGATAATAGACAAATGCTTTTTTCGCCGCTTCCGGTCCCATTGCTTCGAACAATGTTTTGCTTGATGCATTTAAATCTATTAAATCCACTCTTTCTTCTTTTGCAATCTCCCGCATTGCATCAGGAAAATCGTCTAAAGTGTTGACAATTTTATTATTGTCATCAAAAACTCTGCGGTTCATCGAAGTGACCAAAACCGGAATTGCACCCAATTGTTTAGCCTTCTGAATCCATTCTTTTAATCTTTTTCTGTAACCCGATTTTGTGCTGTTTCCCGCTTTTTGGTCATTGTGACCGAATTGGATAAATAAATAATCTCCCGATTTTATTTGAGTCCAGATTTTATCGATTCGGTGGCGGTCTTCGAATGCTTTTAAGGTTTCACCGCTCTCGGCATAATTAGCAATCACCACTTCATTCGGAACGAAAAAGTACGGTAACATTTGTCCCCAAGAAGCCCACGGCTCGTATTGTGCATCAACAACCGTTGAATCACCCGTTAAATAAATGGTTTTTGCTGTTTTGTTGGGTTGAATAATGATCGAACACACTTTCGGAGCTTTATCATTGAATTCAATCGTCAGCAAATTATCCCAATGCAAATATTTTGTTTCTCTTGGTTTTAATTTTACCATTCCGATTTTTTCGCCGTTTTGATTTCTGATAATGCTATCTTTTACGTGAACGGTGATTGTTTTTTCAACAATTTCGCCTTGCTTGGTTTTGATATCATTTAACATCAATCGGCGGTTTTCTACACGGACTGTTGTTTCTGAAGTTCCTTTTGTATCACCTAAATTCAGTTGAATATCATAGTTCCCTTCAGGAATTGCTACCGAAAAATAGAAAGGTTTGTCGCTCGTGATAAAATCTCCCGTCAAAGCATTCCCGCCGTTGTCAACAGATTTTAAACCCGAAATATCCATAAAACCATAGCCAATTTTCCTGTCAAATTTTGAAGTCGAATGAATTGGAATAAAACCTTTTTCTACTCTTTCTCCGCCAAAATCAAATTTGAAGCTGGTTTGCTGTCCAAAATATAATGAACAGATAAGCATTACTAAAAATGATAATTCTTTTTTCATTATTAATCCGTCAAAATATTTTCTTTTGGCATTGTAAACTGTTTATTTTCATCGCCTAAATCCGGCAATCCAAAATAGAAATATAAGGTTCTTTTAAACGTTCCGTTCAAATGATTCGGTTCGCTTTCCCGTCCTAAAGATTCGGTTTTATCGTTAATGTTAAACGCCAAAACAGTTCCCAACGGCGGAATCGCATCGAGGAAAGAAATATTCCCGCCTGGCAATTTCGGATAACCTTCAGCTCCATAAATTCCGTAAAAATCGAAAAGTCTGGCGAACATTTTTTCTTCTTTGGTTCCAATCGTAATTTTTCCTTCGGCTGTATCCAATTGCAACCACGAAACATCATCAAAATAGCCTTTAAATTCAGTATAAAGCCAAGGAGATTGTCCGGTTCTTGTTGAGTTTTTCAAATTCTGCCAAACATTGTAAGTCTGTCCCTGAGTTCTGTTTTTCCAAACGTGATAAGGGCCTTTTCCGAGCCATTTTGCATTGATGACGTAATTTTCAGGATAGTCAAAACTTACACCTGAAAATTGGTAATCTCCCGACAAAGAATATTCATAATTTAATTCTAAAACTCCGTTTGGATTGAGCTTCCAAATGATTTTATTTCCGTTTTTGTAATTAACTTCAATCAGTTGATTTTTTCCTTCTGCAAAAGATTTTATCGATGATAATTCCATTGTGCCGTTCACGAAAACAGGACCGTTTTTGAAGGTCATTTTTTTGCCTTTTTTATCGATAATCACAGATTTTAATAAGCCGTCCTTTTTTCCGATGGCAAATTCTTTTTCGTCTGATTTTAAAATAAATTCAGCATCATTTTCAGTCACAGAAACCGGAAATTCTTTAATTAAAGATTTTGAAAACTGTTTTGAAATTTCATCATTAGCTTTTAATTTCCAAGTCCAGGTATAAATTTCTTTTCCGAAAGAATCGGTTGCCGTTAATAACAAACCTTCATTTTCTTTCCAGTTTGAAGGAAGATTTAAATTGATAGTTCCTTTTTCTGTCGGTTGAATATTTGGGGATTCTGCTTTTCCTGTTTTAATAATATCAAAACCTGATTCAGAAGAAAATGGAGTTTTAAACTTAATTAATTTCCATTCAAACTGACAATCTTTTAAATTCGTAAAATGATAACGGTTTTCAACAGGAATATTTCCGTTAAAATCGTTTGGTAACGATTTCAAATCAATTTTTACCGGACTGTAAATTTCACGAATGGCGTAAAAACTTCCTTCTTTTTCACGATGTGGCCCTAAAACTCCATCGGGAGCGTTGATGGCGTTAACATCAATCTGATTATTGAAATCCGTTCGTACCAAACCTTCATCTACAAATGCCCATAAAAAACCTCCCGCACCTTTTTTGGAATTCCAGTGAAGTTCCCAATAATCGGCTAAAGAAGTTCCGCCACCACCGTCGTCCTGTGCGTGTAAAAACTCGGTCGGCATATAAATATTTTCGCCTTCGAGGATATTTTTTGTGCTGTAATAATCTTCGTAATGATTGCAGTCGATGCCGTTGAAAGCATTTCCAGGTTTGTGATGCGCGTGAATGACTGGACGATTCGATAAGTCGTATTTTGCAAATTCTGCATCCAAATCAAAATTATGTCCGCCTTCATTTCCGTTGCTCCAGAAAATAATAGAAGGATGATTGGCATCTCTCGTAACCATTTCTTTCACGAGCTTTTTCCCGACTTCTGTGCTGTATTTTTTTTGCCAACCCGCCAATTCATCCAAAACATATAAACCTAGTGAATCGCAAATCTTTAAAAATGATTTATTCGGCGGATAATGAGAGCAACGAACGGCATTCATATTCATTTCTTTGATGAGCTGAACGTCCATTAAATCGATATTTTCCGTAACTGCTCTACCCGTTTCCGGCCACCAAACGTGACGATTGATGCCTTTCATTTTGACCTTTATTCCGTTGATGAAAATTCCGTCGCCTTTTCGGATTTCTATGGTTCTGAAACCGAATTTTTCTTCGGTTTGACTGATTGTTTTTTTGTTTTTATTTAAAGTGAATTTAGCTTTGTATAAATTCGGTGTTTCGGCCGTCCAAAGTTTTGGATTTTTAACCGAAAGCTGAATCAGTTTTAAAGTATCTCCTTTTTGAATCTGAACCTGAGATTCGCCAACCAGATTATTTTTAACATCAAATAATTCTACTTTCAAATTATTTGTGGAATTAATTCCTTTCAAGCTAATATTCGAACGGAAAGTTCCGTCTGCTTTAGCATCAATTACCGTTGATGAAATATGTTCTTTCGAAGTTGCTTCCAAATAAACGGGTCGAAAAATTCCGCCTAAAATCCAGTAATCTGCTAATCTTTCTGCATTGTTGACCGATTTATCAGCCGACATTTTGGAAACTTTTACTTCGAGAATATTTTCTTTTCCGAACTGAATTTTATCCGAAATATCATATTTAAATTCATAAAAAGCACCCTGATGAATGGCTCCTGCCGATTTTCCATTGATTTTCACTTCGGTGTCGGTCATTGAACCTTCAAAAACGATGTTAATGCTTTTTCCTTTCCACGAATTGGGAACGGTGAATTTGTGTTTGTACAAACCTGTTTCTTCGTGAAACTTGAAGTTTTTGCCATACGTTACATAATCCCGACCGTAATTATAGGAACCGAAACCTTGCTGTTCCCAATGTGAAGGCACATTGATTTTGCTCCAGCTTCCCGATTTTCTACCGGAGTTTATCCAAAAATCCCATTCTTTGGTGTGTTCAGCATCTTTCCCAGTTAAGAATTGAATTTCTTTAGACTGAGAAAACAAAAACTGTGAACAGACACATAACAGAGCTAATATTTTGAAAGAAAAACTCATTATTTTGCAGCGATGTCGGAGTCATCTTTTTTATCGTAGGATTGTGTAAGAGAAGCTACTTTCGTCACATTGACTTTGGTTTGCTTTAAATTTTGAATGTTGCTTAAATTTTCTATTTCGGGCTTTAAAGCTTTGATTTTTAAGTTCTCAAAAGTGAAATCCTTTAAATCAAACAAATCAGATTTTTCAATAGAGAATGCTGTTTCGCAACTTAAATCTATATTTTTGATGGTAATATTATTTGCCAATCCTTTTCTCGGTCTTGCTTCGCCTTTCAAATCAAAAAACTGATTCCAGCCTTTAGCGTAAATGAAAGTTTTTACGTTTCCTTTGATATTGTCTAAAGTGATGTATTCGTAGTGCTGAGGCGTGTCCGGACGCATTTTCAAGTGTAATAATCTTGAAGCGTCTTTCACGGTAGAATTTCTGAAAATAACGTTGTAATTGTGAATCGATTCGCTTCCGCAAGTCAATGCAGAATGACAGAATCCGAAAGTGTTGTCTTCAATTAAAATGTTTCTATTTTCTCCGTTATTTGGGTCTGTATCTGCTTTTGGACCTTTTCCACCTTTTAAAGCAATCGCATCGTCATTCACCGACATATAACAGTTTTTCACCAAGAAATTTGAACAGGCATCGATGTCAATAGCGTCTGTACTTGGTGCTTTTACAGGTCCTTTCGGCGCTAAAATTGTTAAGTTTAATAATTTTACGAATTGGGACTTATAATAATGCGTGCTCCAGAAGGGTGAATTTTTCACTGTAATTCCTTCAATCTGAATATTTTTTGAATTGGAAACGTAGATAATCCTAGGTCGCATTTCGTCCATATTGGTACATTTAGGATTCCATTCTCTTCTTTTCCAGAATGATTTCCAGAATCTTAAACCATTTCCGTCCAAAGTTCCTTTTCCTGAAATTGTAAAGCCGTCTAATCCGTCTGCATTAATCAAAGCCGGAAAATATTTTACGGTCTGACCTTCCATTCTTGTTGTCACCACAGGAAAATCGTTGATATCATCGCTTCCTTTTAATTTTGCTCCGGTTTCTAAATGTAAATGCGTTCCCTGTTTAAAGAAAAGGGAACTGATGAGGAAGGTTCCTTTTGGTATGACAATGACACCTCCGTTTTTTGAAGCTTCATCAATGATATTTTGAACCTGTTTTGTCTGAAGAATTGTGCTATCGTTCTTTACTCCAAAATCTGTGATGATGTATTTCTTGCCTAATTTATTGATATCTGTTGGTTTGTTTTCTTTAAACCATTTCGGAATGGCGGTTCCGTCGGGAAATTTGTCCTGACTTTTTAATCCTGAAAAAGAAAAAAGAAGTGAAAAAGTTAAGAAAAGCTTTGATATATTTTGAAATGTCATAATCGATTTTGTATAGCTAATAAACGAATTTAAAAGTAGAAGTTTTCTGATTGAAAGGTATCCTGCGCTCTCCTGACAATAAAAATCAGATAAGTTTTTACAAACAATTTGTGATGTTACAAGAGAAATAAAGCGCCGTCATAACGCCTTTTAGCAAAGAAAATGATGATTTTCTTTGTTTAGCTTTAGATATTGGTGATAATAATAAAGTCGGAATCTTAAATTTAATCGCAACCTTATGATTTCTGATATGCAGCCAAAGAAACAACAAAACTTATAATTTGTATTTTCCTTTACAGCCTATTGGATTTAATCCAAAGAGACAAGCCCTTCGTTGAGTGCGTATTTGATAAGTCCCACAATAGACTTGGTTTTTGTTTTGATAAAAATATTTCTGCGGTGAGCCTCTACCGTTCTCTCACTGATGTAAAGCGCTTCGCCGATCTGTTCATTATTATACTCTTTTGCAATCAACTGCAGCACTTCTATTTCTCTGGCAGAGAGTACTGCTTTGCCTTCTTCGGCAGCATCCAGCAGGTCAATCGGGCTCATGAGGTTATCCATGATGACATTTTGGACGTTACTGCTTAGATAACGCCCGTTCTGATGTACCGTTTTGATGGCGTCGATCACTTCCTGCATATTGGTTCGTTTCAGGATATAACCGGAAGCGCCAGCCTTGATCATTTTTGAAATAATTGAGATATCTTCGTGCATAGTCAAAGCTATAATCTTAACGGAAGGATACAGCATCTTGACATTTTTTGTGATTTCTATTCCTGATGCTTCTGGCATATTGATATCCATAAGAATAATATCTACCGGATAATGTTTCAGAAAATCAAGTGCTTCGGTCATTGATGTTGCCCCGGAAACAACTTTGATGCAGTCCTCATCTTCAAGAAGCACTCTCAAGCCCTCGATCATCAGCTGGTGATCGTCGACTATTAAAACTTTTATTATCTGATGTGTCATAGTCTATGTCTTTTGGATTGGTATCAGAATACTGATAATGGTTCCACGGTTTATTTTCGAGTCGATATGTAAACTTCCGTTCAGATTTTCAATCCACGACCGGATATGAGTCAAACCAAAGCTTGACTGGTTTTTCAGATTTTCAGAATCGAATCCTTTGCCGTTATCTTCTGATATCAATGTAATCTGATGACTGTCTCTTGCAATCTGGATAAACAGCTCAGAAGCATTGGCATGCTTAATTGTATTATTGACAATCTCCTGTATTGTCCGGTAAAGTGCGTTGTCTATTAGGTCGTCCAGCTGTCCCTGCAGGCCAAATGTGTCAAAACTCATCTTTATTTTACCGCTCTGATTGACTTTATCGGCTATATTCTTTAAAGCGCCTTTTATACCCTGTTCTGACAATAATGAAGGTGCCAGATTATGGGAAATATTCCTTACCTCATCAAACGCTTCATTAATATTCTCCATTAATGCATTGAGCAGCTCATTCTTTTTGGTTTCCGATAGATCGCCACGCTTCTTTAGCACGCTGGCATTGAGACCAGCGAGCGATAAAAGATAACCGAGACTGTCGTGCAGCTCCCGTCCTATTCTTTTTCTTTCTCTGAATTCAGCTTCCAATGCTGCTTTGGATTTTCTCTTGGTGAGCTCTATAATAGTATCCTGAAGTTTGACTTTCTGCCTGTTCTGATGATTTCTGTAAATAAAATAGAGTCCCCCGAAGATGATCAAAAACACCAATGACATCAACAGCAGAATTATATTTTTGTTACTGATAGCCAACTCCTTTTTCTCAAGCTCAAGTTTTTGCAGCTGATTGAGCTGATTTAGATACTCGACTTCCACATCATAGATCTGGTTGACAACCGTATTGTTGGTCATTTCCTCTCTTAGCTTGACATGAGTTTTGAAATTCTTAAGACTTTCTTTATAATCATTTTTATCTTCATAAATACTTGCCAGAAGTTGCATTGCATCAGCTTTTAGAGATTGGCTGTTCTTATCATTTGAAACCGCCATCACTTCATTAGCATATTTCAAAGCTTTATCAGGCAGGCCTTCGGACAATGCAAGTCTTGCCAGTCCAACTTTGGATATCGCAAGAAGATTTACAAGACCAGCTTTCTCAGCGATAGCAACACTTTTCAAATAAGCATTGTAAGCATTAGCCTTATCATTAAGTGAAAGATAATTATTACCCATGATCTGATAAGATACACAGGTTCCGTACAAATTATTGGTCTTTTCAGATATTGACAGAGAGCGCTTAAGGCTGCTCATCCCTTTTTCAATATCTTTTTTGGCAAAATTACAGATCGCAATATTGTTAAGAATTGTTGCCGCAAGAATACTGTCTTTATTAATCGTACTTGAGTTTAAGGCTTTCTTGAAATATCCCAAAGCTTTATCCTGATGGTTCAGATTAAGATAAGTCAAGCCGATATTATTAAGGGTTCCGGTTTTTTTTTGCCGGTTTCCTGATAAGTCATAGTTCTGAAGGGCTTTTATAAAATAAATATAAGCACCCCTGTAATTGCCAAATTCATTGTAAATGGTACCGAGATTATTATTAAGATTAGCGATTTCATAATAATATTTGAGCTGTTCTGCCAAAGACAAAGCCTGTTTATAATATTTAATAGCTTTCGAATACTGGGTTTCAAATGCATAAGAAGAGCCTATATATTTGAGACACAAAACTCTGGCTTCTGGCTTATCCTGCGAAAGGGTTTTCAGAATATCTGATGATTTCTGACGTGCAAGGGACGGATTCTCGTAGACAAGACGATGTATCTCATCAAATTGTTTTTCATAAGGTGCTAAAGGATTCTGTACATTGTCTTTAGATGAATCTTTACATGACAGGAAGGATGAGAATATTATCAGCGCGGTAGTTAATACGTACCACCTGCTTGATCTGAAAAGGGTGCCAACTTGATAAAGGTTCATTACAGGAGCATTTCAAAAAGCGTTATACAAATATGGTATTTAATCCCGAACATTGATGTTTTTTTTAAACCCTACTAATAAAAATAAGTGCCAGCACTTAGCTGACAATCTTAAATTTAGCAACTGTCACGGATTGTTTTAATAATGATAATGAAGTTAATTTGTAATAGTTAACCATATAACATTATCCTTATGAAGAAAATTTTAACCTTGCTTTCAGTACTTCCTGCTTATCTGATATTCGGAGGAAACCTATCAGCACAGCAGACAATCTACACAGAAAATTTTTCATATCCTCCGGGTGCGCTCCCACCAGGCTGGGAAATTAAAGCCGATCAGCCGCCAGGTTGGTCTGTTAACAACTCGCAGATCTCCGGTGGAACAGCACCTGAGCTTTATATGACTTATGGTATGCAGGTGGGTTTAAGCCGTATGGTTTCACCTGTGATTAATATATCAGGGCATAAGCACCTGGCGTTATCATACAATCAGTATCTTATTAACTTTTTAGGCGATGCCGGAGAAACTATAGGTGCGGACGTCACATTTGACGGCGGACAAACCTGGCAGCCACTTTGGGAAAGACCTTTAGGAACGCTTAACATTCCCCAGGATCGTTTTACTTACTTCATAACAGTACCTGAGAATGCAACAGAGATGCAGTACGCATTCCGGTATGATGGCAATAATTTTTTTATCAACGGCTGGGCAGTAGATGACGTAAAAATAGATGTCGTGGCTGATAAAGATCTTTTGGTAAGCCAGATAAGCGGCAATAATACCGTGAATGCCGGACAGCAGGCAATGGCAATGGTGGAAGTGACTAATGGCGGCCAATTGACACAGAGTAATTATACAATCAAACTAAAATCCAGTAACGGTACAGAGCTGGCATCGGTAGCCGGTGATCCGATCGGCTTTGGTGAAAAATCACAGAAAATATTGTTCTGGACGCCACAGGCAGGTGATATGCCTCAACAGTCTGTATTTGCGGTGGTAGAACTCGCCGGAGATCAAAATATCAGCAATGATCAGTCTAAAAATTTGACTTTAAATATTTTAAAAGACGGCACCAAAAATGTTCCGATAGGCTCCGGCTCTTTTACACTGCAGCATTCCATTCCGTTTAACTTTTTTAATCTGTACAGCATTGGACAGAGCCTTTACACATCTCAACAGATTGGCAAAAGCAATGCTAAAATAACAGGACTCCAATATACCTGTCAATTTGATGAAGATAACAATGATATTCCTATTCAGATTTTCTTAGCAGAAACTGATCAGCAGGATCTGTCTTCGGATTGGTTAGCACCGTCATCTTTTACAAAAGTCTATGACGGCAAAATGAACTTTAAGAAGGGATTTAATCAATTGTATATTCCGCTTCAGAATTCGTTCAATTACACCGGTAAAAATCTTGTGGTTTACACTAATAAGAGTCATCCGCAAATGGTGCTTTGGTCCACATTTATCAGTACTTTTTATGAGGAGCCGATCTATTCCAGAAACAGGGATGGAGATGATCAGCCGTTTGATGCGATGAATCCGCCTGAGGGCTTTCCTGTACTGTATGTACCGAATCTGACAATTTTCTATGAAGATGGTACGATGTCTGTGATTGATGATGCTAATAAGTCATCACTGGTACAGGTTTACCCGAATCCTGTCAGCGATATACTGAAGATCAAATCAGACTCAGCCGGTTCATTGCAGAAGATTGTACTTATTGATGCTGCCGGACAAATCGTATTGGAACAAAAACTGGATCAAAACAATCCTGAACTGAATGTCAAAAGTCTTCCTCCGGGTTATTATATAGCTCAAATCAAAACTACTTCCGGAATAGTAAATAAGAAAATTCTAGTCAAGCATTAATTGGACTTAGATAAATTTAAAAACCAGACGGCTTAAACGTCTGGTTTTTTATTAGATTAATAATTGAATTTATTAAAATAGAGATCTTGATATTTATAGTCGGTCAGCACTTTCATTGACTGCCTTTTCTTTGTAATTGGATTTACCGATATTGCCTAGGTTGTATTTTAAAGTCAAAGATACTGTAGGTGTATTACCATAAAAAATACCTGTAGAAGCTATTTTTTTATAAGTCAATTTTTGAATGTAGTCCATTTGTTTGAAAATATCATTATACCTTGCAGTAATATCAAATCGGCCAAAACTCGCATTCAATCCCAGGTTTACCAGACACATTGCATTGTAATCAAAAATACCCTGCGTGCGTTTGGCGATGTATGAAGCATCAAGTAAAAAGCTGATATTTTTCCTGAAGCTGTAACTGTTGTTGGTGGAGAAATAAATGTAAGGCGTGACTTTTCCAGAGATCGCCATAGCATCTTCGATCTTGTCAATATTAAGGCTAAGATCGTTCTGAGATGTCCACTTTTTATAGACCAGTTCATAGTCTACACCCAGATTACCTCCAACTGCCCTGTCGAAATTAACAATTGTAAATGTTGATATATTCTTTTCTTCGTCAAATACCAACGTGTATCCCATAGGATTTTTATCTTCATAAAGAGAGGCGGTTAATGACCATTTTTTCAATTTGGCATTCAGTGCCAGTGTATTGGAGTATGACGGTAGCAAGAATGGATTTCCTCTGTACTCGATGTAGGGGCTTCCGTACAATCCTCCTGACGAAAGATTACCATAACTGGGTCTTGTAATGCTCCTCCGATAATCCAAGCTAAAGTTAAAATTCTCATTAGGCTCAAAACTCAGCTGAGCGGACGGAAACCAATCAGTATACTCTCGCATTATGTTATCTGCCTCTTTAAATTTATTTTTTCCCTTGGCAATGGTATTTTCCATTCTGACACCACCCTTCAGAGCAAATTTTTTCAAAATGATGTCCAGATTAACATAAGTTGCCGTATTCGATTCTTGAAAGTGGTATTCCAAATGTCCCAATTCCTGGGTTGTAGCAAACCGGGTGGTATTATCTGTCAATGTTTCGGCGCTGTTATAGCTACCTCCAAGTTCCAGTTTCAACAGATCTGAAAATTTCTTTTCTATATCCATTCGTCCTGAATAGACATTCCCTGAATAAAGCTGATGCCGAAACTGGCTGAATTCAAAACCTGAAAAATCCCTGTTATCATAAAAATCATATTTGACATTGTCGCTCTCTCTTTTATACTGGAAACCTGTGAAAATACTGGCATTTAATTTTGGAAGATTTTTATTGAAATTAAACATCGCATTGATCGTTATTCGATTCCTGTCCTGCCTGTTCATCGTCTGTACATTGGAACGTATCATATCCTCGGTATAATTTGTAATCGTATTATTATCGCCTTTATCCGGTCGCATATTGCTGTTGAGAGCCATAGAAATATAATCTCCGTCATTGTCTAATTCCTGATAGAAATTGGCTCCAAAGATCAACTGTGGACGCTTGGTGATAGATTTTATCACATAGTCTGAGGCAATTGCTTTTGTATCGACCTTATAATCAAAGCCGTTACTCTCCCAATGATTGATCTGGTTATAGGAAGCATTTAGTTTCCATTCAGATTTATTTTTCTTTGCCTGGTAATTGGCTGAGAGATAATTGCTGTATTTCTTTTGGAACATTGCTGTTTCTGTCAAAGTTAATTTCTGGCCGTCTTTTTTGCTTTTTTTAAGGTTGATCTTTATAAGAGCTTTGCCTTCAGCTTCATATTTTATCGATGGATTTCGGATCAGTTCTACTGACTTGATATCATCTACGGAAAGCGAACTTACGACGGAAAAATCAACTCTCTGATTATCGATATATAATAAGGGAACGCCTTTGCCAACAAATGAGATACCTTCACCATTGGAATCAATTCTTACAAAAGGAAGCCTTGATAACAGATCTGTAGAATTTGCCACTTTGCTCAGGGCTGAATTGGTAATATCAATGTTTAGATTGCCGTTCTGAACTTTTATATTATTTCTGTTTTTAATGATCTTCAGTTCTTCCAGCTCAGTCACATCAGAATTGAAAATGATTTTGGTCCTGTAATCTGAGTTTAAAGTAAAGATCGGCTCATTCTGTATCCTGGAATGGCTGATGATCTGGATGTAATAACTATTGACATCAACATCTTTGAATTCAAATGTACCGTCTTGCGAAACAGTGGTCTTGATCAAATGATTTTGATTATCGAATAAATTAACTTCAGACAACTCAAGTCTTTGATTTTTCTGATCCACGATCTCACCTGAAATTCTGAAACGGCTCTGAGCAGCAAGACCAATCGAAAACAGGCAAAGAAGCATAATAATGCTTTTCATACTAACAATAATTTTTGCCAAAAATAGCTTCCGGTATCAAATCACCGAAACATTTGACGTCCCAATTGATGAATTAAGACCACTCTAAGGTCCTGATCTTTCAATTTGTAGAATAGCTGCCAGTCGTATCTCATCTATCATCTGAACTTCCTTGGAAAAATAGTTTATTTTTGTGTGTAATAACTTTTAGAGATGAAATTATTCAACAAGTTTCTAATTTTCTTTTCTTTTCTGGTGCTCGGTTTGGTTTGGGAAAAAGCTGTTCCGGAAAAGGATTATAATGCTTTGAGACAACAATATATCTCTCTGCAGGAAAATGACGCTGCAGCTTTTGACAATGGCCTTGATGCTTTTATTGCTAAAGCCATAAAAGAAAAAAATTACGAAAAGATGGCTCAGGGATATGATGATGCTATCTTTTTCACCTCTGACAGAAATCAAAAATTAAACTATGCCAATGAAGCCATTAAGAATGCATTAATTTCCAAAAACAAGGATACGATCGGCAGTGCTTATCTCAGGAAAGGTGTTATTTATTATAATCATTTTAGACAATTCAAAAAAGCACTTAACGAATATTTGCTGGCTTACAGATATTTAGAAAGTTCAAATAATAAAGTCTTGACTCATCAAAATCTCTATCATATTGCTGAGATGAAAGCTTATCTGGGTTATAATGAAGAAGCTCTGCTCCTATTCAAAAAATGTCTGGCTTTCTTTGGTAATGATCATAAGAAGTCGGAATCTTACTCAAAAGATTATCTAAATAGCCTGCACCAGATCATAGTATGCTTTCAGAAACTGGATCAATTCCAAGAAGCCGATACCTATCTCACAAAAGCACTATATATAGAAAAAGATGCGGGCAACACATTACAAAAAAGTTTATTTTATAAGTCCAAAGGCATATCAGAGCTGCATCGGGGTAATTATCAATCAGCAGGAAATTATTTTGAAAAAGCACTTCCGGGATTAATTTCGCACAACGATTTCATCAATATTTCTATCATCCATTTTTACCAAGGTCTTCTGTTTGATAAAGAAAATCAAAAGCATCTGGCTTTGGAATCTTTCAAAAAAGTAGATTCTATTTTCAACAGACATCAATTTGTTCTGCCCGAAGTCCGGCCAGCCTTTGAATATCTTCTGAAAAACGAACAGAGCAAGATGGATGTAAAAAACGAATTATATTACACAAGGCAACTCCTAAAAGTGGACGGAAATTTAAATGAAAATTTCCAATATCTATCCGGCAAAATCCACAAAGAATATGATAAACATTCGCTCGAAGTACAGCAGCAACTGTTAAGAGATCAGGAGAAAAAGACATTGTACATACTGCTTTTTGTAGCTATATTATTGGTATTTTCCATGACATTCGGGGTTTATAAATTACTGGAGCATCGCCGTTCCAGACGGGAATATTTTGCATTAAAAAATCAGTTGCAACAGATGGAAAATGAACTGAATGCTATAAAGGATATTGCTTCTGAACCACTTGAAAAACCAAAGCTCCAAATACCCAAAGATATTACAGAGCAGATCTTACTGAAATTAGAGATATTCGAAAAAGAGCAAGGCTTTTTACAAAAAGGCCTGACGCAACAGAAACTGGCTTCTCAGCTACAAACCAATGTTAATTATCTCTCACAGGTGATCAATGAATACAAAGGCTCTAATTTTAATAAGTATCTTGGCACGTTGAGAATTGGTTATATCACAGAACAGCTGCATAAAAACAGTGTATTTAGAAAATACAGTGTAGAGACCTTAGCTCATGAATGTGGTATTGCTTCCAGACAAAACTTTTCTGATTTGTTCTTTGATATCAATGGGATAAGACCTACAGATTTTATCCGAGATCTCAAAACAACGATTTAACAAAAATCTATTCAAAGCCATAAATAGAAAACGAAGCGTTGCCGGGAATTGTATCTTTCTTGATTTAAAACCATAATAATCAAAAAACATACATTTAATTATTTCAAAACAGGAATCTCCACAAAACTATCATTAAACCAATATATCATTAACGGTTCTTTTGCATCGGCAATCGTTTCGGAAGTTACTGTTTTCCCGCTTCCGTAATTCAGTTCTGAAAAAGCATTTTTATTGACATTCAGAATAATGACCAGCCGGCTTCCTTTCTGCAGTTGTTTGCTGATCAGATGCGTATTTTCAAATGCAATGGTTTCTTTTTTACCGGGAGTCAGCAATTGTCTTTTGGTATTGTCTTTGGCATAGCTTGCACGACCGATATAGTAGGAAAGATGAAAATATTGGCCCTCTGGTGTGAGTTCGTAAAGGGTTAGTCCCAGATCTACGTCTTTTTTGTTGATGCTCAGTTTTATATTTCCAAGGAATGATCCGTTCACCAGCATAGCATCCAGAGGTTCACTTATAAAAACATAGCCGTTACCAGCCACACTTTCCCGAATAACAGGATCCGGATAATAATCATTATTGCTGGTTGTACGGTCTGCAAAATCTACTTTCTGAACCAAATATTTATTAGGCTCAGGTTTATTTGGGCTCAATAAATATTCGTTATCACTGACTTTAACAGAACCTAGATAAAATTTCAAATAACTATTATGCATAGCCTCCAGTGAAGCTGCACTTCGCCATTCATCTGTTCCCATAACCTGATAATTGACCTTATCTTTCAGAAAAGAAGGTTTTTCTGCGCCTTTCAGAATATAATCCAGCCATTGGTACGTGTATTCCTTGATTGGAAACAAAGCATTTTTACTTACTGTATATCCGTTGACAACTTCCTGTCCGCCCATTTGTGTTCCGAAATGCCCGTAAGGACCGATCACCAGATAAGCCGGCGTCTTAGGGCTGTATTTATTGAGCTCACGCAGGTAATAAATTCCTGAATTCTGGGAATCATTATAATAACCGTCAAATGCCAATACAGGAATATTAATCTTGGCAAAATCTTCCTTATACGGAGCCATATCTTGCCAATATTTGTCGAATGCAGGATGATTGATCCAACGCTGAAAAAGTCGGTTCGGTGTGCCGTCAATGCTGTCCATCTTGTTATATGCAACTCCGGTTTCCCACCATTTGAACATCATATTTCTGAACCTTTGGCGGTCATCACCTGTTTTATTATCCAGATATTTATTGTTTCCTACGTAAAAAGACCATTCGTAATTGGGATTGATGAAAATATTATTTTCCATAGGAAGCCCCATTCCCGGACGGTTGGCAACATAAGGAACAATCGTTTTCAGTGCAGGATGAAGATTTTTAGCTGCCGCCCACTGTGTAAAGCCGTTGTAGCTTCCTCCGTACATTCCTATTTTGCCATTACACCACGGCTGTTTGCTGATCCAATCAATGACATCATAAGCATCTTTTCCATCGGTTTCATAAGGATAAATCTCAGATTTGCTAAAGCGTTTTCCTCTCGTATAAGCCATAACACCTACATATCCCCTATCTACAGCTTCTTTAAGCGACTGCATATCGCGTCCCTGATCCCGCACATAGATTGTAAACTGTAATACGACAGGTCGGGGAACATTGTCGTTCTTTTTGCGTACAACCATTGCAGAAATCTCCGCTCCACCTCTTGTGCGGATCATCACACTATCCTGAATGCTGTATATACTTTCCTTTTCCTGTTGACTGCCCCATAATGTTTGTTGAGCCTGTATTGAAAAGAATGACAGCCATACAAGAATAACAGCTAACACAATTTTATTTAACATATTTATTTTTTTTGAGTTGAACATTTATTAACAATTTGCAGGTGCTTTGCTGTTATCCACTTTATTCCGGCACTGTTATTTCAAAGTCTTTTTTATGTCGTTCAGAAAATCAAATACAGGAAAGGCATCCCCTTGATTGGTCAATGCAATGATCGTATTGCCGTTTTCCAGATCTCTCCAGAACAGGCTTCTGAAACCTGCCAATCCACCCGTATGCTGGGCAATCATCGTCCCGGCAGATTTCTCGATAAACCAGCCTGATCCATATTCAGAATGGGTTCCGTCTTCAAGAATCGGCGTCTGATACAGTAACTTGATGCTTTCTTCTGATAATAATTGGTTGGTTCTTAGCGCTCTGTCCAATTGGAAAAGATCTTCCGCTGTAGCATAAATGCCTCCGTCCCCTGTCGTAAGAATGGAATAGTCATCCACTTTTTTATCCTTGTTGTACCCTATAGCTTTATCGGGAATGACTGTATTCGATTCATAAACTGTGGTATGGTTCATTTGCAGAGGATAGAAAATATTCTTTTTCAAAAATTGAGCATAAGATATTCCGGAAATCTTTTCGATAATTAAGGACAGGATAATGTAGCCGGAATTGCTGTACTGAAATTTTGTTCCGGGTTTAAAGTCTAATCCAGACTGACTTTGAAGCCAATGGATAACATTATTATTGGTCAAACCTTTTTGAGTCAGCTTATTTTCATAATCTCTTATTCCTGAAGTGTGATTCAGCAATTGCCTGATGGTAACGTAATGGGCGTAGGCAGGAAGATCGTCGACAAACTTTACGGCATTATCATCGAGTGAAAGAAATCCTTTTTCTGCCAGTTGAAAAATGGCAATGGCAGTGAAGGATTTACTTAATGAGGCAATATAAAATGGAGTTCCTTTTTTCAGAACCACTTTTTGATGTAAATCCCGGTATCCAAAAACAGTATCCATAATGACTTTATCATTTTGAGCGATTAATATACTTCCATTGAATTTTCCTTTCCGGTAATAGTTGTCAATCACTTCACCCGGAGTCTGACTCGTAGTTTGACACCCTATTAATATTAAAAAGAAGATGATATAAAAATGTTTCATATTAATTTTTTCATTTTAGTAAATTTTATATTTTCCGCCTCGAAATAAGAAATTGATTAAAAGTTTTTAGTCTATAACTAAGACAATTGTCATTTTAGAACTATTACATTTCGGTTTGCTCGTATATGTTTTGCCTATCTAAATTCAATTACTTTCTATTTATTAATTGAATGGTATAATCTAATTCCACATCTTGTTTATTGATCCAATTTTCGAATGTCGTTGCTATTTCGTGATCCGGTATTGTGCCGTGGCCAAAGTTTTTATTCGGATCAACTGCGTTGACATATTTTTGCAGTGGGACACTAAGCGTAAATCCAAATGGCTGTACCGCGCTTTCCGGCATCATTCCGCTATTATTTCCCTGGTAGCCGCCGCCCGTTTCTTGCCCGATAAATATGGCTTTTTTATTGTAAGATAATATTGCTGCAACATCTGCACAGGAAGACATACAGAATCCATTAATGAGGGCATAGACATTACCCTTGTAATTATTTTTTGCAGGTTTTTGTATTTCGTAAAAGTCAAATTCATGGTTATGTTTTGCTTTCTGCCACAACCATACACCATTTTTTTCGACGGGTTTTCTGTAAAAAAGAGTTAGCGATACGCCTTTTATTTCTTTCGCTACGGTTTCTGTAACTTCAATTCTATCCCAATAGCGAAATGGCTGGTCAAAGAAATAACTGGCAAAATACGCCGCATTAGGATCTGAACCGCCGGTGTTATCACGAAGATCAATAATAAGGTTTTGGACGTTTTTGGTTTTAAGATCATCAAAAGTCTCATCTATGAATTTTCTGAAATCTTGTTTTGCATTTTTTATATCAGTCTGTCCGAAAGAATGGATGGTCAGAATAGCCACATTGTCCTCCATATGAAATTCCAATTGCTTCGGTCTTATTGGTTCTTCCAAAAATCCGTTTCCGGCAAGATCTTTGAACCTTGCCCCAGGTATGGAATATGATTTCGATGCGTTATTTCTATTAACAATTATCGTGAAATTAGTGTTTGGATCGATAATCCTGTACCAGGTTGGAAACTGAAGATTCAATGCTCTCCATTTCAATGTTTGGTTATAACCATCCGATGGAATGAGCTGGAACAGCAGTTTGGTAATTTCAGGAATACTCTTCCCATTGATTTCCTTGATTTCATCTCCCTGCACAATATCTCTGTTGTTCGAAAAATTATGGACCACAAAAGCTTTGTTCTCGGAAAAGAAAAGCTGAAAAGGAAATAAGTCAGGTTGCATATTAAGTTGGTCCGAAAACGACTTTGGTAGCGCAATACCTGTATGGAGACAGTTTATTTTTGCAACAATCGGCTTCAGTTTCTGGAATGATTCGAACATCGTCATTGAATCTTTGATCGTACTTTTTACTGAATCGATGTATATATCAAATTCGGCTTTTTTGGTATATCTGTAAAAACCAGGATGCTTTGCGCTGAGTTCTTTCTGTACATCATCAATGGTATTTTTTACAGTTTCAGCGGAAAATTTTGCATTAGTAAATTGAAACGTCTGTGTTTGCGCAAACGAAATCTGTCCAATAAAAAAAGTGGCTAAAAGTAATAGCAGTGGTCTCTTTATCATATTTACCGTAGGCTTTTTAAAACTTTAGTACCGTTCTCATTGTTTGGGTTGAGTTCGATGGATTTTTTATACATTTTGATGGCTTCCGCTTTATTATTATCCTTTAATAATGCTTCTCCATAACTGTCATAAACATTCCAGCTGTTTGGAAATAAGAATACATTTAACTTGAAAATCTGCAAAGCATTCTTAATTTCCCCTCTTTGCATCATTCTGTATGCCCATTCGTTGATTTCAAATTCATTTGGTTTAAAATCAGGATTCTTTTTCAGTTGATCTTTGGCAATGTTAATAGCCTGGTCGAAACCTGATTCTTGTAATTTGATTCTCAGAAAAGTCAACGGATCCGCATTTAAAATATCGGGGATATAACAAGTCGCTAACTCTTCCAGATAATCTTCAGGCGAACCGCCGCCGAGATTGGTTAATACAATTACCGCAAGATTGTCATCGGGATAGATAAGAAAAGCAGCCCGTCCGCCACCTGACATGCCTACAGCTCTATGATGGTTCCGAAATTTTGCCAGTCCCCAACCAAGTGCCCACGGCGTATTTTCACCATTATTAAATTGAATTGGTGACCACATAGTTTCTAAAGTTGATTTAGATTTTAAGAGTTTACCGTTTTGCAATGCGATAATCCATTTTGCCATATCTTCTGCAGTACTGTTAAGACCAGCGGCAGCTCTTGTGAAATAGGGAAATTCATAATAGTTATTTACCATTTTTAACTCTTCAAATTGTTGTCCGTCCAATTCTTTTCTGTGAAAATAAGTTGGCGCAAAATGCGATATCACATCACGAGAATCACCAAAAATGGTATTATGGATAAACGCAGGCTCAAATTGTTGTTCCAAAAAAACTTCAGCAAAAGGTTTCGCACTGAATTTATCTATTAATTTCCCCAATAAGTAAGTATTAGTTTGATTATAACTAAAGCGCTCGCCAGGTTGAAATTCCAGAGGGCTGGCTTTTAATTTTTCCCATACAGTTTCCTCATTTTTCAGACTTCCCAAGCCGCCCGTATATGGGTCAAGCAATTTTAGCAGGTCTGGTAATCCTGAGCAATGTGTCAGTAACTGTTTAACAGTTACCTTTCCCCACTCCAAAGGAAGATTTTCCAAATATTTGGAAACGGGTGTTGACAGATCAATCTTTCCGTCTTCAACCAGCTGCATCACGGCTACGCTGGTAAAAACCTTTGTACATGAATTGATGGCGAAAATTGTTTGGTTATCTACAGGAATATGGTCCTGGATATTGGCGACACCAAAGGATTTATTCAATACAATCTTTCCGTTTTGTACGACTGCAATTTGTAATCCCGGTATTTTCCGCTCCGCCATTTCTCTTTTAATAATGACATCCATTGCAGCAGTTCTATCCTGGGCAAATAAAGATGTCCCAATCATCAGTAAAGCAATTAAAATACGGTAATTCATAAGCGATTATATATTTTATTTTTAAATGTAAAGACAGAATGACACTCAATGCTAATGACAAAAAACCAGCTTACAATACCTTTAAAATATGATGAGACCTCCAATATATGATTTGTATTATTCATCAGACGATCTGTAAATTTTACTTTTCAAAGCTATGTATAAGTCTCTTAACAAAAATTGACGATAGGTAAGTTTTAACTTTGACACTAATCTTTTTGGTAATCGCTCTGAATTTAAAATTGCGAACATAGTTCATCCTCTATTGATCATTCTTTGGGGACTTCTCTCCAGCTATAACTCTTTTGTACGATTTTCCATGCGCCCTGGTATTTCAGAATCAGGAAATAATCTGTGAAAACTCTGCCGGGTATGGAAATTTTTGCCTTTGCAATAGCCGTATCATTTTCAATATCAATAGAAACTATCTGGCCTTTCCGATTGTTCTTTTCTCCTTCTTTGAAGTTCGAAATATACTGTTGGCCAGAACGAATCCATAAAGTATCTTTTGTTACGGTGTATAGATTGAAATCAGGATGAAATGCTTTTCTTAACCTCTCCGGCTGTCCGTTTGCAGTGCCTTCGATATAATCCAAAAGTACTTCCCTGATCTGTTCATAATCACTTTTTTCAGCTTGAACCGAAGTGAAATTTTTCTTTAACAGAGAAACAACCTCACGAGCCACATGGGCTGCTGAACTTGGATCCTGTCCAGTTACAAAACGACTATCTACAACATAAAACCCATCACTTCCTTTTTCAGAATAGACAAATTTTCCTTTATTATTTTTAATGGCCTGATCTATTGAAAACGGAAATGCTTTGTAATATTCCAATTCCTTCTTTTCCAGATGATCTGGATAGCCCGTGATTTTTTTTCCTGCATACAATGGTTTGCCGTTTTCATCCTTTAGGAAAGCAATACCCGCAGTACCATGACAAATCGTGGAAATCACCCCATTTTCGTTATAAATCTGTACAGCTATTTTCTGAATATTTTCATCTTCCGGAATACTATACATTGCTGCGCCACCTCCACTATAAAAAATAGCGGCGTAGTTTTCGGCGATTATTTCTCTTGGATTCATCGTATGTTCCAACTTATCCATGAACCAGCCATCATATAAATACTGTTTCTGTAAACTGTCGGAGGTATTGATATATCCGACCGGGACTGCACCACCTTTTGGACTTACGAAATCAACAAGGTAACCTGCTCTTGTAAATTCATCATACGGAACAATGATCTCTTCAAAATGATTGGAAGTACTGATTTTTGTATTGCCATAATGATCCTGATTGGAAGTGACAAAGAGAATCTTTTTCTGAGCCTGAAGGTGTGATAATATCAGTAATAAAAAAAGTATTAAAGATTTTTTCTTCAGGATATTGAAGTAGGTACACTTGATCATAGTTTCATAAATTTAAATTCTTCACAAAACTGATAAAGTATGCCTCAACAGCAGTTTTACTCTATCAATTCGTAGTTCTGATTTATAAAACTGTACTTAATTTTTACTGGATTTCTGAAATTCCGAAGGAGTTTGCCCTGTTATTTTTTTAAATGCTGTAAAAAATGAAGACTTGGAACTAAAACCACTTTCATAACCAACACTTTCTACGGAATAATTGCTTTTGTTCTGCAGAAGCACTTTTGCTTTTTCGATTCTGCATTCATTGATAAAGGAGGAAAAGGACTTGTTAAGCTTCTCATTAAGATACTGAGAAAGCACGTGTTTGGATATTTTCAGTTCTTTTGCAGCCTGATCAAGTGTAAAATCAGGGTTAAGGAACATTTCTCTCTCAATAACAGAAGGCAGTAACTGTTCAATTTTAAGGATATTTTCCTCACTGATTATTTTGTTTTTATACCGCTCTTTTTCCTGATACAAAACAGGTTGTTCTGAATTCCTGAATATGACCAATAAAAAAACAAGGTAAAATAAAAATGAAAAAGACAAAGCCCCTACAATATACGAGGTGTAAGCCGCCGTGCTGTAAGCCAGCCATATCAGGAAAACACACATTACAATGCTGAGCTGCCATACATCGATATTATCTAATCTCTGCCGGCCTCTTATCTTGCCGACAATTGGTTTTATATATCGTAGAGACACTATGATGTATATTAACCACTGCAAATAGATCCCTCTCACAATCCATTGACTCCAAAGTTCCCGATATTCAAAATAAGGATATAAGATCCCAAGAAGAATAACAACGATCAAAAATGGGGCAATATGGAATATCCTGAGTTTTGTTCGTTCATAAGCGACATATAAGTACAAAAAAGGACCAACAAGAATGCACGCTGAAAGGCCTATCTGAATGAAAATATCTGACAGATGAGGGTTGAAATGGAAGAAAACGGATTTAATGACCCGAATGCTTAGCATCAGGATCAGAAGAGCTAAAAAATAATAACGGTTTCCTTTTTTTCTGGCAGCCAGACCGAAATAGACCGCAAGCAATAATCCGTTGAAAGCGCCTAAAAGGCTGAAAAAAAATAATATGTCGTTTCCCCGATTCAATGATTGAACTCTTAATTATTTGCTATTTAAAATCAATAAAAATGCGTTGAACAAATCTAAATCTTTTACCTGGCAATTACCAATAGATCGGATAATAGTTTTTATTTATTTGACATTTGTTTTAAATAACTTTCATAGTTAAAATAAGGTTCATTGATAAGTGAATTTGGTTTCAGATATAATGTGCCCGATTTATTGTCTAAAATCACATTAAAGTGTTTCAAAATCTGATTGCCGAATAAGCTTGCTTTGGTGTTAGGAATTGCCGGGTCAGAAGCATTCGTAACAATATCTTTAAATTCTACGCCAGCAATAAAAGCATCCAATCGAACTATTTTCCGTCCATTAACTATGGTAAGAGGTTGCAATTCTTGCCAATTGTTTTTCAATCCCGTAAAATCATTTCCGATCAACATTGAACCATCTCTGCCGGTATCAAAAAGAAACCACGAGTTATATTTTTTGTTGTTATGTACTATTTCCACCTCAAACATTGGCCGGTTCTGCACATAATAAACAGGCATTTTTTTATAGTCTCTGATTTTATTGGGCAGGTTTTCATAAATCGTGAATTCCTGCTTATCATAATCAATTTCAATGATTTTATCCCTGAAAAGTCCGTTTCCGATGATAACGTCTTCAAAATTATTCATATTTCCAACTTCGGTTAGTTCAATGCCACCCCAAGCCAAACCGGATATCGTCATTTGATTATTAAGGCTCGTTCTCTCTTTATTAAGTCCTTGAGTATTGCTGACCATCTTGTGCGAAGAAAATTCCAAACCGATTTTCTCAGAAGAATTTCTGTTGACAACACTGGTTCCGGCTCCCAGATCAAACTGCGCGAGTACATTTTTGTCGTTGATCTTTCCATCAAAAAAAATCTTGGAATTAATCAACTTGAAAGGCACTTTAACCGGATAGGTACTTTTTGTTTCGAGATGAGGAATATCGGGAGGCAAAACAGAAGCAATCTGAATATGACAGCTGTCTTTTCCATTCAGTAAAACCACAAAATCATATTTTTTTTGAGGCCTCGTCCGAATAGTCACTTTGCCTTGGTCTGTTTTAAATTTTATGACACTTTTTTTGGAAGGAATATTGACGTAATAAACATCAGGATTAGCTCTAGGTTCCAAATGCCAATCCAGTTTAACGTTTTTTCCATCACTGATCGAGGCTTTTTCTGAACCTGATTTTATCGTCCTGATTTTTTGCTGCGCATAGCAGGCATTTATTCCTAAAATAAGTAGTATTAAAGATTTTAAAAACTGATGCTTCAAATTTATTGTGTTCATTATATATATTTTGAAGCAAAGAAATGCAGCCTGTCTATAAAAATACGAAAATAAAGCCTGCCAATGTTACGCCAACAACCCGCCAAAGATACGCCACCATTCATAACATATTGATATTAGGTAAAATACAATTTGAATTCCCTTTTCCTAAAACGAGTGAGTTTCGGATGATAATAAACGCATTTGTACCAATCCATACTATTGGAATTAGCATTTTCAAGTTACTTTCTACTCCAAACCAGTCATTCAAAATCAAAACAACAATAAACAATACGATACCAATCAATGTCCAGATGATCTGTATCGAGAGAAGCTGTTTGTTAGCCGGATTCTGTTGTTTTTTCCAAAGGACAAGGGCAAGTGGGATAAGAATATTTAATGGCGGGAAGCAAATAAAAGGTAGTGTAGAAAGATTTATGATCTTATTCCATTTTAGCGTATTTTGATTTTCATCAGAAATTTCTTTCTCTTCAAAGTAAGATTCATCCACTTCCAGAGCATGAGCAAGAGCCTTGAGTGTAAAACCTTTTGGCGTCTGTCCGGATTCTATCCGCTGAATAGTTCTTAGGGAAATACCGGATTTTGTGGATAATTCGCCTTGTGTCAGACGAAGCTTTTCCCGTTGTTCCGTTAATCTTGACATTTTTTCTAACCTTTTATGATTTTATAACGCTCTTTGATCGTATATGTTTTGTTTGATCCTAACTCAGTTACTTTTTCTGTTTTCCCAAAAGTCCTTCCAACACTTTTTTCCCATTTTCGTTATCGGGATTGAGTTCAATCGACTTTCGATACATATTAATGGCTTCTTCTTTTTGTCCGTTTTCCAGAAGTGCTTCTGCATAACTGTCATAAACATTCCAGCTGTGGGGAAACAGATCAACATTCGTTTTGAATGTCTCAACAGCTTGCTTATAGAAATGTTTCTCCGGCAAATGATAAGGATTACTGCTCCCCATAAAATCGTACCCGAGTGTATTCATTTCATTCTCGCTCAGATAATAATTAAGCGTATCTTTTCTTAACCTTTCCAATGTCTCTCTCGCTTCTGTTTTGTCTTTGTTAAGTAAAATATTCCCATAAATTTTGGCAATACTTTTTTTGGGTGTCTCCACTTTTTTGCCGTTCAGAAGCATCATAACTTTTGTAGCATTTTCGTGGGCATTGAAATGAGCATTATCAAACAGGATAACGGTTTGATGTTTGGTGACATTTCTGAGGATATTGGAGCTCAAACCCATAGCTGCTCCGCTGTGATACACCAATTTTCCCATTGTGGAGTCTTTTTCAATTTCCCAGCCTAACCCGAATTCATCGGGATTATTTTTACCGTTATTTAATTTTACCGGAACGAATGCTTCTTCCAGAGTCTCTTGTTTTAGCAAAGTGTTATTATAAAGCGCTTTGTCAAATTTCCATAAATCCCGGATCGTACTTATATAATCGGCAAATCCTCTGAAAGCATACGAATGCCAGTATCCTTTCACATAAGGTATTGAATTGGATTTTACAGGTTCATCATCATATAAATGAAGATAGATGTGAGGAAATGCAAAATTTTTTATTTCAACTCTGTTGAATTGTTCCGGTAAGGGAAAAAGCACAGTTTCTTTCATCCTTGCAGGTTTAAGAATATTTCTTTTAATGTATTTTTCATAGGGCATTCCCGAGACCTTTTCAACGATCAAAGCCAGGATAAGGTAGTTGATATTATCATAATTTCCTTTTTCGCCCGGCTGATAAGCGATCGGTTGCCTGTTTGCAATAACTCCCGGAAGAAAGTCTTTGTTGGTGAAAACTTTATCGGGATTTTCTTTTTGCTCTTTGTCAAAAAAAGCATTGTAAGGCGGAAGTCCGGAAGTATGCGAAAGTAAGTGCCTGATCTTTATTTCCGGGTAAGGAAACCCCGACAGATACTTCGTAACAGGATCTGTTATTTTCAGCAAACCCTTTTCCTTGAGCTGCAAAATAGCGGTTGCTGTAAAGATTTTTGAGATGCTCGCAATAGGAAAAGTGATGCCGGATGTATTTGGCGCTTTGGTTACGTGATCTGAAAACCCGAAAGATCTTTCATACACAATCGTATTGTTATCAACCACTAAAACATTGCCACTGAATTGTTGATTTTTAACCAATGCATTGAAATAATCATCGATTACCTTTTCTTTTGATTGTCCGGAAATTTTGACCAATAATAAAAGAAGAAAGCTGGTTAAAAGCAGTTTTTTATGCATATCCACAGTATTTTGGATTATTGTATATCCTGATATTTTTTGTAAGAATCATAGCGTATGATAAAGCCTATCCAGATGACAAGCAAAACAGCAATTAGTATCAATTCTGTCTGATAGAGGCCATTTCTGAAAAAATTATTCAGCGAATGAAATCCGGCTACAGACAGTAATGAATAGGTTTTACTATAGACTTTGCCGATTCCCCAGGTACCTAAAAACAATACACCAAGAAAAATCATATTGGAAGCAGTGAATTCGAAATTCAGATGCCAGATAAACCATAAAACGGCAATAATGATTATACTTTGGAGTTTCGGCAGATCTTTCAGCTGTTCCTGCAAAAATCCACGCCAACCGATCTCTTCCAATAAACCATAGATCAAAACCGTGAAAAGAAGTACAAAAGGAAATTGTCCCTGTTGAATATAGCTGACTGTTCCAATGAGAACGACCGGAAAAATCCAGAAAACAAGCAAAGGCAAAAATAAGTTTCGGTAATTTCCTTTCAGGGAAAGCTTTAAAGAAATATTAAACAATTTAACCGAAACCAAAGCACCGATAGCGGGGCCAATTCCCCGGAGCAAAATTTTTATAAATTCGTTGTCAGTAAAATCAAACAGATGGGTTTTCACCGCCAAAAAGCGAAACAGAATGGCAATAGCATAAAAAACGATAATGCTCCCAAGTCCTTTTCTTTCTTTCATAGTTTTTTGAATTAGAATCATCCAAAATTAATTATAAGAAAGATAAATCCACTTGACGATGGGTAAGTTTTACTTCCCGGTAACTCTTTTTCTGAGGCGGCTCAGGCTTTCCGCAGTTAATCCCAGATAAGAAGCGATTATTTTGAGAGGTGTACGCTGGAAAATTTCGGGACGCTGGCTGATGAGGTTGAGATAACGTTCTTCCGGACTAAGGGTCAGAAGGTTGATCTGATCCTGTTGTTTTCGCAGGAACAATATTTCGGGGATCGCTTTGCCAATCCTTAATCCTGTTTCATTACGGGAATAGAGCTCATTAAGGTCTGGATAGCTGATCGACCATAAAGTACAGTCTTCCAATGCCTGTGTTTTAATACCTGAAGGCTGCTGCTTGAGGAAAGAAAAATAATCGCTCATAAAACTGTTTTCATACAGTAAATTGATACAGATGTCCTTTTTTCCGTTCCAAACGAATAAACCTACAGAACCTTTAGCTACAATATTCAAATATTTTTCTACACTATGATAATCTTTTATTACTTCATTTTTCTGAAATTCTCTGACCGTTATTTTTTCCGAAAAACGCTCCCAGATATTGGTTTCAGCATTATAAAATGGAGAAAAAACATTTTGAATATCTTGTGGTGTAGGCATTGATAAGAATTTACTTAATTAAATATTTCGAATAATTCACGTATCAGTTTATCTATTAATGAGATCATCATTACAGTGTCATTAATAAAATTATAAATCTAATTATCAAACAATTACTTATATTTTATGGCTTTATCAACTTCAATAGGATTATTATATTTTCTTATAATGGCCTGCAGGTTCTTTACCTGGGCATTCAATTCTTCGACATTGCTGATTTGTTTTCCTCCGATATTAATATTCAGATTAGAGCTGTTTTTCAAATTGGTTCTTTCAAAAGAAAAAGGATCGTTGTAAAAATCCATCAATAATTTTTTCTTTTGTTTTTCATTGATAACAACAGCTTTATTTCCAAAATTCGATTCCAGAAAATCATCCGTTACAAAATTTTCTGGAAAGTTCTGATTTTTAACAAGCTTGTAGATAAAATTACTCTTGTTATCCTGAATTTCAAAAATTAAACCCGGTAACCCACGAAATTTATAAGGACCTTCATTAAAAGGAATATCCTTATTGAACCACGCAATCCAATGCCGTCCTCCAAAATCAGCTGTTGCTTTTTGAAGATTATAATCGTTATATTTTTTGGTTTCATTTTCAATTTTCCAATTGATGATATCGGTTGTTTTATAAGTATAATAGCCAAATTTGATATTAATGAAATTTTCGTTTTCAGAAGAACCGTTTTTTCTCTTGACAATCTGTCCGGTCATATCCACATGCTTATTATCCATGTTTCCAAATTTTTTATTTAAGGAATCCGCGATCAAAAGATTTCTTCCATAGAATTTGGTTTCGTTTTTATTGATATCGAGTATCATATAGAATTTCTGATGCTCATTTTCAGTAGAATCCAGTTTTAATTGTAATTCATAAATATACCTATGTGTTTGAGCCTGAAAAAGACTTCCGATTAATAAGCAAAATAATATTATTGTTTTCATACTATTGGATATTTCAAATCAAATATAATTATTTATAGAACGTCGAATAAAGAAAAAAAGCATTTGCACGTGCAAACCTGCATCCTTTTTTATTTGTTCAAAAAAAAGACCGATTGTTCTATTTTTTATTTAACTTTGTCAAGGATAAGAATTATTGCTGATGAAAACTCAAAAATCCGAAAATACCAAGCAGCTGATCATCGAAAAAACTTCGACCGTTTTTAACGTAAAAGGTTACGCAGGTACATCGATAAATGATGTAATGAGCGCCACCGGACTTTCAAAAGGTTGCATCTACGGTAATTTTGAGAATAAGGATGAGATTGCATTAAGCGTGTTCGACTACAATTTTGGTAAGGTAACGCAGCATATGAAAGAACGAATTTTAGCCACTGAAGATTCTATCGAAAGATTGCTGGTTTATCCCCACACGTACAAAAACTATTTCAGATATCCGTATTTACAGGCAGGCTGCCCGATTTTAAATACTGCTACGGAGGCTGATGATACGCATCCATCACTTCAGAAACGTGTACAAAAAGCCCTGGATTTTTGGAAAACATCCATCGAAAATCAAATCAAACGCGGGATAGAAAGAAACGAAATAAAAGCAGATACCAACCCCGTAGAAATTGCAGTAGTAATGATCTCGATGATCGAAGGTGCGTTTATGCAGGCAAAGGTCAACAACCATATGGCAGAGCTGAATATAGCGATGTCTTTTTTAGAGAAACTGATCAAAAATTTGAAAGCATAATTTTTTTGCTTACAAAAAGACCGATCGGTTTATTTTTTTTGACAATTAAAATATTTAAACAATACAATGGAAACATTTGATATTACCGTAATAGGGTCAGGTCCCGGCGGATATGTAGCTGCTATCAGAAGCGCTCAATTAGGATATAAAACTGCAATTATTGAAAAGTATAATACTTTGGGCGGCACTTGTACCAATGTAGGTTGCATTCCTACCAAAGCGTTGCTAGACAGCACTCACCATTATTCAGATGCACTTAATAGTTTCGGAGCACACGGTATTGAATATTCGGATCTCAGGTTGAATGTTGAACAGCTTTTTAAGCGAAAAAGCGAAGTAGTGACCAAAAACACACAAGGTCTGGATTTTCTGATGAGAAAAAATAAGATCACGGTTTTCCACGGCTCAGGTTCTTTTGTTAATAATGAAACCTTGAAAATTGTACACGATGATCAGACTGAAACTGTTATTAATTCAGATAAGTTTATTATTGCTACAGGATCAAAACCGTCCACAATACCGGGTATTACTATCGACAAAAAGAGGATCATCACTTCTACCGAAGCTTTGGAACTGCAGGAAAAGCCCGAGAGCATCGTAATTATTGGCGGCGGCGTAATCGGTGTGGAAATGGCTTCCATATTCAACAGGATCGGAACCAAAGTAACTATCTTAGAATATGCTGATAATCTTATTGCTACAATGGATAGTGAATTAGGAAAAGCTTTAACGAAGATATTAACCAAAGAAGGTGTGGAAATCAAACTTCAGCAAGCCGTTTACAAAGCTGAAAATCTTGGAAATACAGCTAAGGTCTATTTCAAAAATAAAAAAGGAGAAGAACAAGATCTAACCGCTGATTATATTCTGGTGGCTGTCGGCAGAAAACCTTATGTAACCGGTCTGGGTCTAGAAAATACTAACGTTGAATTGAATAACAATGGTACGGTGAAAGTCAATGAATTGCTTCAGACAACAGCTCCAAACATTTATGCGATTGGAGATGTCGTGGGTGGCGCAATGCTGGCCCACAAAGCAGAAGAAGAAGCAGTATTTGTAGTGGAAAGAATCAATGGTCAGAAACCTCATATCAATTATGACCGTATCCCTTCGGTAGTTTACACCTGGCCGGAAGTGGCTTCTGTAGGCGCCACCGAGGAGCAATTAAAGAAACAGGGAGTGGAATATAATATCGGTAAATTTCCGTTTGCCGTGAATGCCAGAGCCAGAGCGGGAATGGAAACGGAAGGTTTCGTAAAGGTGCTTTCCGACCCGAAATATGGCGAACTTTTGGGAGTGCATATCATCGGCGCCCGCGCGGCGGATTTGATTGCACAGGCCGTCGTAGGACTGGAATATGAAGTAACCGCAAATGATATGGCTACAATGAGTTATGCCCATCCAACCTATTCTGAGGTAATGAAAGAGGCTTATACAATTGCATCCGGAAAACCATCACTGAATATTTAATATATTTATAGCTATTATTTTTTTAGAATTATGTCAACACAAATCAGGCTCGCAACCCTAGAAGATTATCCCAGAATTATGGAAATTTGGGAATCTGCGGTTAAAGCTACTCACGACTTTCTTGCCGAAGAAGATTTTATTTATTTTAAAGAAGTCATCCCAAAAGATTATCTGCCCAACCTCGAAGTATTTCTCCTTATTGAAAATGGGGAACCTGTCGGATTTTCATCGGTATCAGAAGGAAATCTGGAAATGCTTTTTGTTCACAATGACTACCGTGGCAAAGGCTATGGAAAGAGCCTATTTCAATTTATGGATGAAACGAAAGGCATTACAAAGGTTGACGTTAATGAGCAAAATTATCAGGCTATCGGATTTTATGAAAAATTAGGGTTCAGAAAATCAGGACGATCCGAAAAAGATGGCTCTGGTAAAGATTATCCGATTATTCATATGCTAAGATGATAAATGATCATAATTATCACCACACAATAATTATTAATAAAAAAATATAAAAAATGATTGAAGGATTATATGAGACACACATTCAAGTAAGCAACTTGGAAAATGCAGTTCAGTTCTATACTCAAATATTGGGTCTGCAGCTTGCACACTATGATGACACCAGGCCGATTGCGTTTCTTTGGATCGGAGAAAATAAAAAGGCAATGCTCGGACTTTGGGAACAAGAAGGCAATCTCCATAAAAGACATTTTGCATTCAGCTGTTCCAAAGATTTTATTTTAAAAGATGCAAATACTTTTTTAGAGAAAAACGAATTAAAGGCGTATAATTTTCTCAAAAATGGCAGCAATGAACCAATGGTTTTTGCCTGGATGCCCGCACTTGCTCTTTATTTTGACGATCCAGACGGAAATCAACTGGAGTTTATCCATATTCTGAACGGTAAAAGTCAGCCAGAACTTGGCGTACTCAGCTATGAGGAATGGCAAAAAATCAATTTACCTCATTAGATAATACATATGAATGCAGAAGACAATTATTTAGAAATAAACAGGGAATCTTGGAATACCAGAACAGAAGCACATATCAATTCTGATTTTTATAACCTGGATGCCTTCTTGAAGGGGAAAAATTCATTAAAAGATATAGAGCTTAATTTACTTGGAGATTTGACAGGCAAATCCGTATTGCATTTACAGTGCCATTTCGGACAGGACAGTATCTCTTTAAGTCGCCTGGGAGCGGACGTAGTCGGCGTTGATCTTTCGGATGTAGCAATAGATCGTGCACGGGAACTGGCAAAACAGAGTAATGTTTCAACAACTTTTATCTGCAGCGATGTTTATGATCTGCCCAATCATCTGGACCGTCAGTTTGATATTGTCTTTACAAGTTACGGGACCATCGGCTGGCTTCCGGATCTAGACCGATGGGCAAAGATCATTTCGAAATTCCTGAAACCCGGCGGTAGATTTGTTTTTGTAGAATTTCATCCGGTTGTCTGGATGTTTGATTCGGGGTTTAAAAAGATTGAATACAGATATTTTAATTCCGGAGCCATTATAGAAACCGAAAAAGGAACTTATGCAGATAAAAATGCGGAATTTGAAGTCAAATCAATTGGCTGGAATCACGGCTTAGCCGAAGTGATAGGTAGTTTGATGCACAATGGTTTAGAAATGACTTCCATTGAAGAATTTGATTATTCACCATACAATAATTTCAATAATTCAATTGAATTTGAACCCGGTAAGTTCAGAATTGCTCATCTGGGAGACAAAATCCCTATGGTGTATGCATTGACAGCCTCAAAAAATCATCTTGTAGATACGGAACAATAAAATTTTATATTGTTTCTAACTTAAAATACTCTGGTTATTCAAATTATATGTTTCTTAGATTAATAATTCTTTATCTGTCATTTCTTCCGTTTGCTACTAATGCTCAAAATAGTACTCAAAAAAAGTATATATTTTTTTTGCATAATAAATTTTTAGAAGAACATCAGTTAAATGCCTACCATCCTAAATATGGACCAGCGGCATATACAGCTATTTTAGAAAAACTTCAATCCACAAATTCTGTCATACTATCTGAAAAAAGAAAGCCCGGCACTGATCCCAAGATATATGCAAAAAAGTTGATTCTTAAAATTGACAGCTTACACAACTATGGAGTTCCTTATGACCATATTTCAATTGTCGGAACATCTCAGGGAGGTTATATAGCTCAATATATATCCTATTATGCTAAAAATCCAGATTTGAAATTTGTTTTTATTGGCTCAAGCTTTAAAAATGATTCAATGAATGAAGATCGAAAGTTTCAGCTCTATGGGAAGATTTTATCAATTAATGAAAAAACCGATGTTGGTGCAGAACCATTATCAAGGCAACTTAGGTTTAAAAATTCTGATTTGAAATCTTTTAAAGAAATTACCCTCAACACAGGCCTGGAACACGGCTTTCTGTTCAGGGCATTAGATGAGTGGATCATACCTGCGAAAGAATGGATCAATCGTGATAAAGATCTGTGATAAAATCGTTTTTAGAGTCAAATAGCTTCCCTGCTGATTATACAACATAATAAACCGATCAATCTTCTTTTTTCTTGGCTGAATATTTAGTTTTTTCTTGATAATATTATTGAAACTGCTGTATTTAGCTCTACCATTAATAACAAATATCACAATTCTTATATGTTAATTCTGTTCATCTGTGTACAATAAACGTTTCTAGGTATGATTTTAGATAAGACCATTATGATTAAAATATTATCTTAAAATTGAATACTGTGAATCGATCCAATTATCATATTAATCGGAATGAAAGCCTGGACTATCAGATCTACTTGCAGGCACTCAACTCCTCCAATTCGGGAATTATTATAACGGACAACGCACTGCCAGACAATCCTATCATCTACTGCAACAAAGCATTTGAAAATATTACGGGTTACCATTATGACGAAATCATAGGCCATAACTGCCGGTTTTTGCAGTCACACGATCGTTCACAGCCTGAAAGAGAAAAGCTTAGAGATGCGATAGAAAACAGTAAAGAATGCAGGGTAGAAATCAGAAATTACAAAAAAGACGGCACTCTATTTTGGAATGAATTGTTTGTTTCCCCGGTAAAAAACAATATGGGGGAAATCACGCATTTTATCGGTGTACAAAACGATATTACGGAGCGAAAAAATGCTGAGATCCAGCTAAGAGACGAAAAAGCATCAACCGAAGAAAAAATAGCTGCCAGAACAAAGGAACTTCAGGATAACGAGGCTTTTCTTTCCAGCATCATACAGACTGTACGGGAAAGCTTGCTGGTTCTGGATTCTGATTACAGGGTTCTAAGTGCCAACAAACATTTTCTATCATCTTTTCAAGTTACAGAAACTAGTACGGTCGGCAAGATACTGTTTGAACTCGGTAACCATCAGTGGGATATCGAAGCGCTAAAACAATTGTTGATGAAAATTCTTCCTACCAATAATCCTGTTATCGATTTTGAGGTAACACACGACTTTCCCTACATTGGCAGAAAAGTAATGCTGGTTAATGCCTACCGCATAGAGTTTGACGGACATTTCAAAGATCGGATACTGATAGCGATTGAAGATATCACAGACCGAAAAGAAATTGAGCAGAGAAAAGATGACTTTTTATCCGTTGCAAGTCACGAGCTAAAAACACCTTTGACCAGCATCAAAGGCCTTATAGAAGTATTACAGCGCCTGAAGCCAGAAAATTCTTCTGAGAAATTTATTTCAATTTTAGATAAGGTTGCAGGCCAGGCAGACCGCCTTAATTTATTAATCAACCAATTACTGGACACTTCCAAGATCCAATCCGGACATATAGAACTGCACAAAGAACCTTTTGAAATAGATCAGCTGTTGAGTGATACAATAAGCAACTTCAAATACGGAGATTCAAATCACCGCATCAATCTGAGAGGAAAAACGAATGCGATTATCCACGGTGATGATTTACAAATCAGTCAGGTCATTAATAATCTGCTGTCCAACGCAATCAAGTATTCCCCGGAAGACAAAGTTATTGATGTACAGTCTGACAAGGTTTCTAATTATGTAAAGGTCTCTGTTACCGATTACGGCATCGGAATCAGCCGAAGTGATCAGGCAAAAATCTTTGATCGTTTTTACCGTGCACAGGATATCCAACAAAAGTTCGCTGGGCTGGGTATTGGCTTGTATATCTGTCAACAGATAATTGTTTCACATGATGGTACATTGTGGGTAGAAAGCGAAGAAGGCCGCGGAGCAACTTTTAATTTCACACTACCAATTATGAAAATACAGGAAAATGAAGAATAAAACAATAATGGTCTGTGATGATGACCAAGGCATCCTGGATGTTGTTGAACTGATGCTGGAGATCGAAGGATACCGGGTAATTAAAGTTCTTGACAGCACAACATTAGAAGAACAACTGATTAGTAATCGTCCTGATCTGCTGTTATTGGATCTCTGGATGCCAATTGTCTCAGGTGAACATATTTTAAAATCTGTGCGGTCCAGCTCTACATTAGGCGACCTGCCGGTTATTATTTTTTCAGCCAGTATAGATGGTGCGTCAATAGCAGATAATGCAGGGGCTAACGCCTTCCTTTCCAAGCCATTTGATATGATACAACTGACAAGTGTTATTGAAAAAGTGATTACTCAATCCAAAGCATAATCCAAAACAAAACTTTATGACGATTTTTTTAACCGGCGCTACAGGATATATTGGAAAGAGACTGTTAATTCAACTTTTGAATAACGGACACCGTGTGTTGTGCTCGGTAAGAGATCATAAACGTTTTGATTTGTCAGCTTATGATTCTTTCGGGGATCAGATCAGTGTGATTGAGAATGATTTTAATGATGATTCCAGTTTGCAAAATATCCCTCGGGATATTGACATCGCATTTTATCTGATTCATTCTATGTCTTCTAATGCTGATTTCAGTAAGGCTGAAAAAGTCAGCGCTAATAATTTTTCAAAAGCTCTGGAAAAAACCAATTGCAAGCAGGTAATTTATCTTACAGGTATTGTTAATGAGAAAGATTTGTCAAAACATCTGCAATCCCGAAAAGATGTAGAAGAGCAATTAAAATCTGATCATTATGCGCTTACAGTTCTCAGAGCCGGCATTATTATCGGGTCCGGTTCCGCTTCTTTTGAGATTATAAGAGATTTGGTTGAGAAGCTGCCGGTGATGATTGCACCCAAATGGCTCAAAACATTATGTCAGCCGATCGCCATCCGTAATGTCATTGAATTTCTAACAGGCGTAATGGAAAAAGAGTCGACTTATAATCAGCATTTTGATATCGCAGGTCCCGATGTTTTGTCTTACAATCAGATGCTCAAGATCTATGCGCAGGAACGTAGCCTCAAAAGAACCATCATTTCCGTCCCGGTTCTCAGTCCGAGATTGTCTTCCTACTGGCTTTACTTCATCACTTCAACATCATATGTGTTAGCTAAAAATCTGGTGGATAGTATGAAGATCAATGTCGTTGCGCAAAAGAACAGCCTTGCAAATGATTTGGGATTAAAGCTTCTAACTTACAGGGAAAGTCTTCGGTTAAGTTTTGATAAGATTGAACAAAATGATGTTCTCTCCACCTGGTATGATTCTTTTGGTAATTATCGTTATTCCAAAGATGTATGGAACTTTTTGGAAATTCCTAAAATGGGAGTTTTTAAAGACCGGCAATCTATAAAAATCAAAAATGAGAAAACTACATTAGATAAGATATTTGGTATTGGAGGCAAAAATGGTTGGTATCATGCTAATTTTCTGTGGACGCTTCGGGGCAGTATAGACAAGTTGTTTGGAGGCGTAGGACTCAAAAGAGGACGGAAAAACACCAGCAATTTGGATGCAGGCGATTCGCTGGATTTTTGGAGAGTTTTATACGCAAGCCGGAAAGAGAAAAGATTACTGTTGTTTGCTGAGATGAGGTTGCCAGGTGAAGCCTGGTTAGAGTTTAAGATCGTTAATGATATTTTAATACAGGAAGCCACCTTTAGGCCGCTCGGACTCTGGGGACGACTCTATTGGTACGCCGTACTACCTTTCCACGGCTATATTTTCAAAGGGATGATTAAAAAATTAGCTACCGAAAAATAGGTTGTTTTCCAATAAGTTATTTCTACTCTATTCCATTAAACATTCGATTAATTTGATTCGTATTAAAATTTTAATGGTTCTTTTATAGATTGGCAATTGCTAAATCCTGCTGCACCGAAATTCTTTCATTGAATAATTGTTCAACAATATTTCTTCTATTATCAAAAATATACTCCAACTTGTCTCTCACAATCAAACGATTGATAACTCTTCCAAAAAGGCCGTATTTCATTTCATATTTTAGAAGATCTTTCATCAGGACACCTCCTTCGTTCGATACAAATTCGTGGTAATGATGCCACATCTTGTAAGGACCTTCCAATTGGTAATCCACAAAGCATCTTTTATCATCAACAGATCTGACTTCTGATTTCCATTTGAGCGGGATGCCAAACAAGGGTTTTAACCTGTAATCAACCTGCATCCCTTCGAAAATACGCTTATCATCAAGTTTTGTAATCACCGTGAAATCCATCTCTGGTGGCGCAATCATTGGTAAATTATTAGGGGAACTGAAAAAATCCCAAGCTTCGTCTAGACTGCAATGGAGCTGCTGTTCACGGTATAACTCATAGATCATAGTGCAATAGTTTAATTCTTAACAGCAGTTTCAAGTTGTGTACCAATTATAGAAGATGCTTGATTTTCTACCTATTTTAAATAAATATAGAAAAAATTAATTGCAGTGAATAGATTTTAACCTTAATCAAAACTAATCGAAATTACTGACTGCATTGTAATAAAAATCCGGTTGTAAAAGAATACAACCGGAATAACTATGAAATTGAAATTAAATTCAAGACCTATTTTTTAGGAACTTTAATATTTCAAAAATATAGTTTTAACAAATTCTATTTTATGACCTGGATCATATCAAGTTATTAATTACTAATCTTTTTCTCAGCGGCCATCTTTTTCTGAACATAGGCATTAATATAGTTTACAGGAATCAAATCAAGCAGATTCTCCACATTGATCGTTTTATGCTCATCAAGAATGCTTTTTACAGCTTTAGCTGCTCCGGGATAAGTGGTTAATTGTTCTAACAGCCCGTAAACATTGACCATCTTTTTGTGTGTATTTTCTTCATCACCGCCAAACCACGACCCGTTGAAATGATGACTCACATAATTTTTTGGCAGATCTTGCGAAAAATAAACTGACGGATACAGCGTAACATCGTGTTTCAGTTTTTGAATGTGATCTTTGTACCGGTCAGCCCCATATTCTTTCTCCAGCATTTCTGAAAAAATATCTGTATTGATACGTTCTTCAAAACCTTCCTGTCTGTTATAATAGTCTACGAAATCTTTGGATAACTGATGTTTGGGCTCAGCCATCCAGAACGCAGAATACGGCACGCCTTTGACTTCAAAACCACAAACTGCTTTTTCAACAAGGAATTCATCCAGAGGTAGTTTGAGCTCCATATCGGTGTCCATATAGATGCCGCCGTATTCATACATTACTTTTGATCTTACATAATCGGAGACGAACGCCCATTTTTTTTGTTCGAATGCTTCCTTTACATAATTATTATCTTCCAGCGGCGCATTGCCTTCATTCCATTCGATGATCTCGTAATCCGGATGTACTTTTTTCCATGTCGCAATGCAATGTTCAGCTAATTCGCTTTTGGGTTGGCCCCCGAACCAACAGTAGTGTATTTTTTTTGGTATCATAATGTAATATTAAATTAATTTGGTGTCTGAGTTTTATAGCCATACAAACATCAAACCTTTATAGTACTCAAGATTGAATAAAATTTGATTTTATGCAATTCTGGTAAAAAGCAGTTTTAAATTTTTGCTAATTCTGTAGATCAGATGGCTAATAGGTATGATATTCGATAGAGATTTTCCAAATAATAAACTATTGTTATGCATCCAGCTTCCGATCAACGATACCAGCCTAAGTCTTATGTTGAAATTACAACACCCGAATGGGTAAAAAGTGCAACACTTTATGAACTCAATGTCAGGCAATTTTCGGAAGAAGGTACTTTTGAAGCGGTTATAAAACAATTGCCAAGACTTAAAAAACTCGGGATCGATATCATCTGGCTGATGCCCATCCATCCAATTGGCGAACTACATCGTAAAGGAAGTCTGGGTAGTTATTATTCTGTTAAAGATTATCTGGACGTTAATCCGGAATTTGGAACAAAGGATGATTTCAGAAATCTTGTCCGGGCGATTCATGAGGAAGGTATGTTTGTCATTTTGGATTGGGTTGCGAATCACACAAGTTGGGACAACAATCTGGTAACAGAGCATCCGGATTGGTACAGACGATCAAGAAAAAACACCTTTCAATCCACCCGATGGCGGGATTATGATGACATTATCGAGTTTGATTACAGTCATCCAGAGCTGCGCCGTTATATGACAGACGCTTTGAAATACTGGATAAAAGAATTCGACATTGATGGTTACCGCTGTGATATTGCGAGTTTTGTGCCCATTGATTTTTGGGAAAACGTCAGATCCGAACTAGATGGGCTGAAACCTGTTTTTATGCTGGCAGAGGCAGAAGACAAGGATCTACACAAGAGAGCATTTGATGCGACATACAACTGGTCTTTATGGAACATTCTCCATCAGATTGCCGTTAACCATTACAGCGTTAAAACTTTAACCGAAGCTTATCTTGCAGAACACGTCTCCATATTTCCAAAAGAGGCCATAAGAATGAATTTCATTGACAACCACGATAAAAACTCCTGGGAAGGAACCCCGTACAGCAACTTTGGAGCTGCACTTAATGCTGCCACCATTTTTACCTTTATGATGGATGGGATACCACTCGTCTACAATGGTCAGGAAGCTGGGCTTAACCGTTCGCTGGAGTTTTTTGAGAAAGATGCTATCAATTGGCAGGCTCACGATAACGCCAGGCTCTACTCTACCATCTTTGCACTGAAACATCGAAACCAAGCGCTTTGGAACGGCTGTTTTGGTGGAGAAATGGTGAGAATTATGAATGATAAAATGGATCAGGTCATCTCGTTTGTAAGAGAAAAAAACGGTCACAAGGTTTTGGTATTTATTAATCTCAGCCAGGATACTGTAATAGCACAGTTTGATACGTCCTTTGACAAAGGTTTGTATGTCAATCTTTTTTCAGAAGCTGAGCAATTGGTAGATGACACTTTGGTAATCGAGATGGCGCCTTGGGATTACGTTGTCCTACACCATACCTTATGAAATTTAAATATCCGAATAATTGCGTTCCTGCTTTCTGGTATGAATTAACAGCAACTTCTCTTTCACCTCATCTTTATATTTTCTCCCAACAGGAATCGTCATTTGATTGATTTCAATCTTGCTGGGAGAAACCGAGGTCATATGATCTTTATTAATCAAAAATGAGCGATGGATTCTGACAAATTTGGATTCGGGTAATAGTTCCTGAACCGATGTCAATGTTTTAAGAACCGTGATTTCGGAATCGTTCAGTTTTATCTTGCAGTAATTTCTGAGACTTTCCACAAAAACAATATCATTGATTTTGATTTTCCTTACACTTTTATCGACTTTCAGATTGATGTAAGCATCATCATTATTATCATGAATTACAGTGTCCTCTTTTAACAATTTATTCTCTTCATTCAACTTCGAATTGTTTTTTTCAAGATTTTCAATTGTAGTCAGATAAGTGTAGGCAATCGGAATCATCGCTGCGATATTGATATCCAGAGCGGTATTCATTATTTCTGAAAGAATGAAAAAACCGTTATTCTTAAATTCCGGAAGAAAATTCGGTTGAATGAAATAAAGAAATAGCGGTCGCTGGATAAAAACACTTGTTAGAGCAACCAAAACGCAATACGAAATAAAGAAGCTGAAATATTTTTTCTGATTGAAAAACTTGGGAAACAGATAAAAAAGCGTGACATAAACCAACAACATCCGCGAAGGAAGACAGCAAATCTGAATCATAATATTCCGCAGATAATTGTCATCAGAAATACCCCAAACCAATCCAAAAAACAGGACAAACGCTATCCAGTAGAAAACGTGTTTCATCCAAAATTTGGATTTGAAATGTTCAAGAATGGATTGATTCATATTTTTAAGGTTGCTCAAATTTAATTATTTATCTGAAATCATTTCCAGTGATTTGCTTTTTGTACAGAATAACCTGTCGTTTGTCCAAAAGGCTTGTAACAAAAGGAAAGTAGAAATAGTTTTGTTCAAAATTCAAACTAAAAAATGAAACTTTCAATTTCTTTTTCACTTCTGTTTTTAGCATTTCTCTTTCCGCTTTTAGGATTCGGTCAGGAAAACAAAGCCACTCTTGAAGCCGTAGAATATCTGAAGCAACATCCAAAAAGTCCGAAAGATTATCTCGTTTCGAAATTCAAAAATTATCCTCTTGTACTTTTGGGTGAAGACCACGCTGTGAAAGAAAATCTAGATTTTGTCAAAAGCCTTATTCCGGAACTATATCAGGCCGGCGTTTACAATCTCTGTATGGAATTCGGTGCTTTCGAAAAGCAGAAAGAGCTGGATGAATTACTGAATTCTGAAAAATTCAATGAGAGAAAAGCAAAAGATATGTTCTTCTATTACAATGTAGGTTGGGCTTATAAGGAATATTTTGACATCTATAAAGCGGTTTGGGAATTCAATAAAACCTTAAAATCTGATGCTAAAAAATTCCGAATCGTCAATCTGAGTTATCAATACCGTTGGGAAAACTTCAAAGGTGGCGCAAGAACGCCCGAGAATATGAAAGCCGTTTTCAATCTGGGAACGCCGGACCAATTCCGAACTGAAATCATCAAAAAGGAAATCATCAATAAAAATGAAAAAGCCTTGATCTATATGGGACACGTTCACGTTTTCACCAAGTACAAAATGCCGATCCTGAAAGTGAACAACGATGATTTTTGTGATTATGACGAAGGAATGGTCGGAAATCGTCTGTATAAATCAATGCCTGATAAGATTTTCAACATTATGTTTCACACACCTATGTTTTCCAAAACGCAGTACAATCCGGCTTATGTTTCGCCTGCGAATGGAGAATTGGAAAATGCACTTCAAAAACTCAATTATCCACAGATTGGCTTTGATTTGATTAATACGCCAGTTGGAAAATTAAAGGATAATAGTTTTTTCAGCTTCTGTCATCCTGATTTTAAAATGGAAGATTTTTTTGATGGTTATATTTTCCTCAAACCTTTCAAAGATTTGACTGGTTGTACTTACGATGATGATTTTTTCGCTGGAAAGGATTGGACTTATGTTGAGAATAATTTTCCGGACCCGGATTGGAGAAAACCTAAAAATCTGGAAGATTACAAAACAGAAATTAAGAAGTATGTCAATATCAAAGACCGTTACAGAGATGTGATTCAGACTTCGGTTCCTGATGTGAGTTCCGGTAAAATCATCAGAATTAATCAATTCCCTTCGAAATATGTGGCGTCCAGAAATGTTGATATCTGGTTGCCGGAAAACTTCAATCCCAATAAAAAATATGCGGTTCTCTATATGCACGACGGTCAGATGCTTTTTTACCCAAAAATCAACTGGAACAATTCCGAATGGAAAGTGGATGAAAATTATACAGAACTCAGCAAAAAAATTAAACTGAAAGATTGCATCATTGTCGGACTTTGGAATACTGGCGCAACCCGACATTCGGAGTATTTTCCACAAAAAGCTTTTGAAAGTTTATCTAAAGAGTTACAAAATCAAACACTTGAAAAATACTTTCTAGGAAAAGTGCAGTCGGATAACTATTTGAAATTCATTGTAGAAGAGGTAAAACCTTTTATCGATAAAAATTATCCAACGCTAAAAGACAGGGAAAATACTTTCATCGCCGGTTCCAGTATGGGCGGACTCATATCGATGTACGCGATTTGCGAGTATCCCGAAGTTTTCGGCGGCGCAGCTTGCCTATCCACACATTGGGTTGGAATCACAGACCTTTCTGATGACGAAATCCCAATCGCTTTCGAAAATTATCTCAAACAAAAACTCCCGAATCCGAAAACGCACAAAATCTATTTCGATTTTGGAACGGAAGGATTGGACAGTCGTTATGAAAAACATCAGAACAAAGTCGATTTGATAATGAAGGAAAAAGACTTTAACAAAAATAACTGGACAACAAGAAAATTTGAATCGGCTGACCACAGCGAAAATTCCTGGAGCAAACGGTTATCAATTCCATTAGAATTTCTTCTGAAAAAATAACTAATCTAAATCTATTAATCAATGAAAAAATCACTTGCAATACTTTTATTTTTCTTCAGTTTCAATCTCATTCTTTCTCAAAAGATCGAAAGAATAGAACCAGCCAATTGGTGGGTTGGGATGAAAAACAATTCGGTCACTTTATTAATTTATGGTAAAGACATTTCAGATTTACAGCCTGCAATTTCTTATCCCGGTGTTACCATGACTGAAAATAAAACGGTGGAAAATAAAAACTACCTTTTTCTAACTTTGCAAATCAATCCTGATGCAAAAGCCGGAACTGTAAAAATCAAATTTTCGAAGGACAATAAAGTTATTCTGACTAAAGATTTTCCAATCTATGCCCGGGAAACTAACAGTGCCAATCGAGAAAGTTACGGTTCAAAAGATGCGATTCTACTGATTGTTCCTGATAGATTTTCGAATGGCGATGAAAAGAATGACATCGTCAAAACAACACTGGAACAAAAACTTGACAGGAATAATGAAGACGCCAGACACGGCGGTGATATTCAGGGGATTATCAATCATTTGGATTATATCAAATCTTTGGGTTACACTCAGATCTGGAACACGCCTTTGATAGAAAATGATGAGCCGACTTATTCTTATCACGGTTATGCAGCGACAGATTTTTACAAGATTGACCCGAGATTTGGAACGAATGAAGATTTGAAAAAACTATCCACAGAAGCCAAGAAAAGAAATATTGGTTTGATTTGGGATGTTGTGCTTAATCATTGTGGATCAGAGTATTATTTCGTCAAAGACTTACCAGAGAAAAGCTGGATCAATTATCCTGATTCGGAAAACAGAGTCAGAACCAATCATCTAAAAACCACCATCACAGATCTCTACGCCACAGAAATTGATAAGGAAGAATACCTCAATGGCTGGTTTGATGGTCATATGACGGACCTCAATCAGAAAAATCCTCTATTGGCAAAATATCTGACTCAGAATATCATTTGGTGGATAGAATATGCCGGACTTTCCGGATTGCGTGTTGACACCTATTCTTATTCTGACAAAAAATTTCTAGCTGATTGGACCAAAACCATTCTCGAAGAATATCCGAAAATGAACATCGTTGCCGAAGAAATGTCAAGAAATATTGCGCAGACTTCCTATTGGCAAATCGACAAGAAAAATACAGATGGTTACAAAAGTTATATGCCGATGATGATGGATTTCTCTATTAATGACAATATCGTTTCTGCGCTCAATGAGAAAAGTGGTTGGTTTTCCACCTGGCGAAAAGTCTATGAAAGTGTGGCCAATGATTTCCTTTTTCCGCATCCTGAAAATCAATTGATTTTTCCGGACAATCACGATTTGGACAGGTTTTATTCCCGTCTCAACAAAAACTTTGAGAACTGGAAACTCGGAATTGCGATGTATATGACAATACGCGGAACGCCTCAATTTTTCTATGGAACCGAAGTTCTGATGACCAATGACAAAGCCGGAAGCGACGGCCAACGACGAAGCGATTTCTACGGCGGTTGGAAAGGCGATTCCAAAAATGCTGTAACCGAAGCAGGATTAACTAATGAGGAAAAGGAAGCCAAGAAGTATTTTTCAACTTTACTTAACTGGAGAAAAACGAGCGATGCGATTGCCAATGGAAAATTCAAACATTATGCGCCTACCAATAATGATGTTTATGTTTACTTCCGCTATACTGACAATCAAAAAGTGATGATTTTACTCAATAAAAACACTAATAAAGTAAAGCTTGATCTTAGTCGATATAAGGAGATGATTCCTAACCACTTCAATGCTAAAGATATTATCTCCGGACAAGATTTCAGTTTTGAGAATACAATAGATATTCCGGCAAAAACACCGATGATTCTGGAAGTCAAAAATTAATTCCGATTATCTCAACAAATATTCATTGTTCAAGAATTTTGTATGGTAATTGCTATTGCTATAAGCAAATACCAAAATATGTTCAAAAAAGGAGATCACGTAAAATGGAAGTTTAGATATGGAGAAACCCACGGTGTCATTATTAAAATCCACACCAAAGATTTTGTCTTTATGGAACGTCAAAGAAGAGCATCCGAAGAGGAACCACAATATGAAGTTATGAGCGAAAAGACCGGAAAAAAGGCAGTTCACAAAGCTTCCGCACTGAAGAGAATTTAGTTTGACATTAATTGACTCTAATTTTTCTGTCGCTCAAAAAATTTTTGAGAAGGCGGTTTTGAAAATCAAAAAAGCACCATTGTATTGATGGTGCTTTAGATTAATCAAGGTAATAAGTTAAGAATCTTCATTTGCTCTACCAGCTGAGCTACTTTCCAGAAGAGAAGGCAGGAATCGAACCTGCGACACAATGGTTGCATATCGAAGTATGACTCTAAGACGACACTTGATTATTTTTTATTTTTTTTAAAAATCGAGCAACAAATCAGAAAGAGGCTTTACAATTTGGATTCGAAGTAACTCTTTCTTACGGCATCGATTATAAGTAAGGTAAAAAGTCAAACAGAGACCTACAGGATTCGAACCTGCTTTATCATCCAACGAAGTAACTCTGTTTTTACGACACTTACTTTTTTTAAGTTTTTATGGTTATTGTTTTTATTTTGTAAAACCAAGTTATAAGCTGTAAGAGTTTTTTTATTTTCAAATTTTGAGCTTGACGATGGAACTCTTACATACGACATTGGTTAAAACCGAGCAATTTGCGAAAAGACTCATTTTTCAATTGGAAGTCGAAGGATTTCTTTTCTTACAGCATCGGTTTGTTTTTTTTAATTTTTCTTAATTATTTCTGTTTTGTAATTTTCAAATCCAAATGAGCCAAAATAACTCGACCAATCTCCTGCATCTGGGTTTTCTTCAATATTTCCAGAAAATATTTGTATACAATTATCTTCTTCTATAAGTACAGTTTCCCTATCAAGATGATATTTTTTTAATACTTCTACTAATTCTACTAAATTGTCACTATCGATTTTAAATCCATAAATTGTCACCACAAAAACACTTGATTGTTCTGGGCTACACAAAAATTCAAACTCAATGTTATTATCATCAGTAATTACCAAATTTGACAAGACTGGATATTGATTAATAATTTTCATCTTTAGTTAAATCTTTTTTATTTTAAAAGCAGTGCTTTTTACAGCACTACTTTTTTAATCATTTCTACTGCAGATTTTCGGTCTTCCAAAGCGTTCAGTACATCGAAGATTTTGTCGGACCAGCCTGCGATAAGATAGACATTATTTTTTCTGACATCCAACGGCTGTTTTCCGTAACCAGCCAAATCAAAAATATACAATTTCGCATTTGGATTGATTTTTTTATATCGATTCCAGGAATATTCAAAAGAATCATTGGTTAAGTTACTGTTCCACAATTGAGTATCGGTGAATAACATTACTTTGTCCACTTTTTCATTTCTTCTGATTAAATCCTCAATCACCAGATAACCGTTTGTGGAGTAACCTACTTCACCTTCTCTTTTGTAAAATGCATCCACGTTTCTCAAGATACCATTTTTCGGCATCGGAACTCTTTTCCAAATGTCACCAAACATACCCGTAATCACGTTTTTGCATTGCGACTGTAACATCATCGCCATCAGCAAACCGATATCGTATAACAATACTTTAGATTTTGGAGAAATTGCCTTCTGCATCGAACCTGAAACGTCTGTCGCAATCACAACCGAAGTTTCGAAACCAAAACCTCTGATGTTTTTTGCACTCAACATCACCGCATCTTCCAATGCTTCCAAGATTGATGAGATGTACTTTGAATCAATGTTTTTCAATTCTCTGTACGCTGACAAAAATCTGAATGGCAATTGTTTTGAGTTTCTAACCGCTTTTTCATCCGACAAATAATTGCAAACTTTATAAATCGCATCGGAAGAAACGTTGGCTTCCAAGATATTTCTAAGGTTTCTCAATGTTGCCATATAACCCAGTTTGTTACTGAAAATCAGTTCTTCCCATTTGTTTTTGAAAGCTGATTTTCTTTCCGCATCATCAGCAAATTTTGTCTGACCTAAAACTGAAAGTTCAACTTCCCAAGTGTAAGGCGTTTCCAACGAGTCGTTTACGATTTTGTTGAAAATTGCTTGTTGATTTTCATCTTTTGCTTTTGGGTGAACCAGGAACAAAGCATCTTTCAAAGTGACTTCCGCTTTTCTGTTGTATTTTGCGAACTGGTATTCATCAAATTTATTGAAAGATTTCACCAAACCTTTCTGGATTTGTTTTGAAAGCTTGTTCAACTTTTTAGCATCTGTTCTTTCGTTTGCTAATTGGTAATATGCCAATAGTTCTGTGATTTCATCTGCTCTTTGGATAACGCCGTTAACTGTTCTGCTGACCAAGTCTGTACCTGAAGTCTGCTTCGCCAATTCGGTTGTCAAAACCAGCGGAATCGAACGCAAATACATATCTTTTCTTGCATAAACTGCTAATTTCGCTACGAAATCCTGGTCGTTTTTCTGAATCAGAGATTGGATTCTCGCCAATCTGTCATTTCCTTTTTCATAGGTTGCGTTTGATAATCCTGCTGTAACAACAGCACTGTATAGTTCTTCGGCAGGCGTCATTGTATAAGCCTTTTCACCTTCGTAGTTGGTTACTACTCTATTTGATTTTCTTAAAAAATTAAATTTCATAATTACTGTTTTTTTAGTTAAACATTCGGAAGATTATCGCTCCCTCTCTGATTTCTGATGCAAAGTAAAAATGCTAGTGCGCAATCTTTTTGCGTAGAAAAAAAATGTTTTGAATTATTTACACCATCATATCAGCACAGTTGGAACTTGCAAAAGCGAAAGGTTTTGCTTTAAAAGTGTAACCCATTCCCAAAATATATCCCATTGCATCTTTCAAAGCGACATTGGATTTGAAGTCTGGGTCGGTATTGATATCGGCGTGAACTTCCATTTCCACATCATAAGTTTCCAAAATAGAACAGATTGAGTAAGCGATTTCTACAGATTTGTTAACCTCGTTCAGCATTCGTTCTTTGATACTGATTGTTTGAAATTCTCTTTGTTTTCTGATAAATGTAAACGCTCCTTTTCCCTCACGAATAACAACGACTGCCGTTGCATAACTGATTGTATCGCCGTAAACGTGGGAATCTGAACCCACACAAACTTTCAGTCGGTGTCCGTTGGCTAGTTCGCGGATGATGGCTTCTTCTACCAAATTGGTGATAGAATTTCGGAAGATTTTTCCATTCATATTCTGCCATTTTTGTTGTTGCGTTTCCATTTTTCTAGATTTTTTGAATTTGTTTAATTTTTAGTTTTTATTTTCTATTTCCACAAAATTGTACGGAGAGAGGGAATCGAACCCTCAATTTCTTGAGCCTAAATCAAGTGCGTCTGCCAGTTCCGCCACCTCCGCATATTGAAAGTTGATAAGTAATTTTATCCAACTATTTTTTTGAAGAAAAACAAAGCCTGTCTTTAATTTTTGGTTTGATATAAGAACTTCTGCGCTCGACAAACTTTTTTTTCTTCGGAACTAATCTCATTTTAGTTATTGAGATGGCTATGGGATTCGAACCCACTCAGTTTTCACAACGGTGTTGCAGACCGCCCCGACTCTCCCACTTCGGCGAACCATCAGTTTTATAAATGATAATCGATGAACGATAATAGATTTCTCAATTACATTTTAATTTCGAGTTAAGAAAAAGTCCGTCTATTGTAATTTGTGTTTTGTATAAAGAACTCCTGCTCTTGACAAACCTTTTCTTTCTCTCTTTGAAACAATTAACATTAATTAATTGTACTCCATAAGGGAATCGAACCCTTGTTCTCTGCTCGAAAGGCAGACGTCCTAACCGCTAGACGAATGGAGCAATTGTCTGGAAAATAGGATTCGAACCTATGACCTCCCGCGTCCAAGGCGGGTAAACAACCACCGTTATCTTTCCAGTTTTCAGATTCACTTCAAAATTCTTTTCCGAGAGACAGTCGGAGCCAAATTTTTTTCCGTGAATCTTTGGGGTTTCTCCGGGAATCGAACCCTGTTCTTCGGTGCCACAAACCGATGCTTTACCAAATAAGCTAAAGAAACCATAAAAAAAGCGCCTCTTTTTGGGAGGCGCTCTTTATTTTTCGACGTGTCAGTACATTAGCTGACCCATTTATATAAGCACCTTTCCTCCAAAAATTCACTCCCAAGAATACACACCAATCTTTTCGGCTCTTGTCCGTGTAGTCTTGAATATTGATTAGCTATGTGATGTAATTGTTTCATTATATTCTTGTTGTTTTAAAAATGTTTTTTGAAATATTAAAATCGTGTTGTTTTTAATTTTCGGTTGCAAAGTAAATATGAATTTTTCGAATCCGCAAATTTATTATTGAATTAAATTACTGATTATCAGTTAATTAAATATTGATTTTAAAATAGAGAATTCCTGTCCGTAATATGTTACAGATATCAATTTCACCTAAATGACTGTCTCTCATTGGTTTTCCTATCACACTTATTTTCTAATTATTTGTTCATCTATAATTAAATTATTTTCACTTTTATGGTTATTTTTTTTCATTCTAAATAATTTCTACTCTAAAAACACAAAAAACGCCCCGATTATTGAGGCGTTTAGGTTGTATTTTGATTAAATTTTTACGAGTTTACAGTAAATAACTTTCAAAGCAAGCACATTTCGCCTCATTCCATATCATCCATTCACATCCGAATAGTCCCTTTGTTGAAGGGCTACCGCATAGATTTACATTGATATGTGCTCTTTGTATTGTCATAATTTTTCTGAGGCAAAGATAAATATTCTTATTTAAATTAAATGTTTTTAATAAAAAACACAATGTTAGCTACTTGTAACTTATATATTCTAATGGTTTACAAAAACTACCAAACCATTCAAACTATCTTTGATCGTAATTTTTTTTTCCTGAACCAATTGATCAAGAATAGCAGTTAGTGTTTCTTCGGGAATCTGAAGCGTCATCCTGAGTTCGACAAAAAGTGTTCCTACGGACGGACCGTGGTTGCGGCACTTCATTTTGAGATAATTCAATATAACTTCTCTCATATCAGTTCATCCGTCGCATTACAGGTTGCTAAAACAAAAGATTATTTTAAGTAGATCATTGGCCCATTGATACCCTGATGAATTGTTAACTGATCATCTTTTTCTAACTCGACAAGAACGCCGAGCAAGTCGGATGTAGGAATATTCAGTTCTTCCGAAAGACGATCGATAAAAACTCCCGATTGTCTCCCGTTATTTTTTACGTTATCTTTGAGATAGTTTATGATGATCCTTTTCATTTGGTCAAATTTTAGGAATGACTATTGATGAGTATTCTCAAAAGTATCATTAATTGACTATTAAAACATATGATCTAGATCATAAACTTGTATCATTAAAATTTAATATGAAATAACTAATTATTAACACCAAATTTACAAATTAAACTATGCTTGTAGATCCAGAATTACTGCTGTCATATGGAGCAGAAACCGTCACTTTTGTGGCCGGTGACGTTATTTTCGAAGAAGGCGAAATACCAAAATTTTATTATCAGATCGAGTCTGGCAGAATCAAACTTAATCATTACGATGAGGAAGGCAGAGAATTGATTTTAGCTCTATTAACCAAAGGTTTCAGCGTTTGTGAATTATTACTTTTTATTGATGAACGTTATCCTGTAAATGCGGTTGTTTTTGAACCAAGCGTAGTTTTGAGATTACCAAAATCTAAATTCATACAACTGCTGGACGATCATCCGAAGATATCCCGAGACATCAATAAATTCCTGTCAGAACGTTTGTATTCCAAGTACATAATGTTGGAAAACAACTCTTCTCCCAGCGCAGAAGTCCGTATCAACGGTGTTTTGGACTATCATAAAAGCTTCAGTTCAGAGCAGGACCAGTTTGCGTTTGAATTGCCCATCACAAGACAACAACTTGCTGCAATGACCGGACTGCGCGTTGAAACGGTTATCAGAACGATCAAAAAACTTGAGCAGAAAGATGTGCTCAAAATCATCAATCGGAAAATTTATTATTAAACTAAAATCAATTCTTATATTCTAAAACGGATATCCAATCGCAATATTCAAAATCAAATTATCTTTTCGCCAAGAGCTGTCACCGAATTTGATCCTGTCCAGAACCCAACGATCCCCTTTTTCATAGTAAGGAACTCTTAAAGGCATTGCCAAATCCAATCTCAAAATTAATATTGAAAAATCTAACCTTAATCCAACTCCTGCTCCAACAGCTAACTCATTCAGGAAATCTTTTGAAAATTTTCCTCCAGGTCTTGTAATTTGTCCTTGAGCATTGATCTCATTATTGATCAGCCAGATATTCCCAGCGTCCACAAAAGCAGCTACATTCAGGAACTTAACAATATTAGCTCGGTATTCGGCATTCAGTTCCAGCTTGACATCGCCGGCCTGGTCAAAAAAGAAACTGGCTTTCTGCGTTCTCGGATCATAACTTCCAGGTCCAAGCGTTCTTGCACGGAAAGCTCTGATACTATTACTTCCACCCACAAAAAACTGTCTGGAATAAGGCACAAATTCTGAATTCCCGTAAGGATAAGCAATTCCTGCAATTACTCTGGATGCCAAAGATGTTTTTTCATTGAATTTATGATAAAATCTGAAATCGTGCTCCATCTTCGCATACTGGCTGAAAGGCACGCCGAAAATATCTTTCTGATCGCCTTTTTTTGCATTAGCACCGGTCAGAAGTCCTGTTAAATTTCCTGCCAGATCTAACATTCCACGGTAGTAGATTGTATTGGCTTGTGGCGAAGTTGTATTCGTATAAGTATAAGTATAAGTTGGACCGAAAATCAATTGTTTTACCACAACTCTTCCCAAAGTTGGATTCGGTGGAATCCCTTTTTCCGGATTTCCGTTAATTTGTTCTCTATACTTGTCGGTAATTGTTTGAGGCGCTACCATTGTGATATCAATAACCTTCAGATCGTGTTCTTTTCGCACGTTTTCTTTCCAAACATAGCCAAAAGATGCATTGAAATTATGCAAAGTGTACAACTCCGTACGGCTTTGGTATTCGTAACCTAGTGCGATATTGGTTCTTGGCACAAACGCACTGGAAGAATTGAAACGGAAAGGTGCAACGATTCTCGGAATCGAAAGTTCCGTTTTCGCACCCACACGGATGATATTATTGGCATCTTTTGCGCCACCCATTTGAACATCAAAAGCACCGTAAACCGAAGCTTTGAACTGTTCTGCTCCGCGGAAAAAATTCCGATGTGTCCAGTTGAGATTGACTTCGCCTCCACCGTAATTAGCGGAATTGGTTCTTCCCAGTGTTTCTAATCTCAAAGACTGAATTTGTCTAGGGGTTAAGGAATAATAAGCATCAAATTTATGATTCAAAGAATCGGAAACGATAAAATCATTTTTTACAAATTTGAAAACACCTAAACTGATCAATCGGTTCAAAGTCAGATTGTGGTCTGCTCTATTATAAATATCACCTTTTTTAAAGTACAAAGCACGGTCGAAAATCTTTGGTTTGAATTTATGTTCGGGATCGATGACATAGATATCTCCGTAGGCATATTTGGAAAGAGAATCTTTATCCATCGGGATTTGGTATTTCCCTTCTTTCACATCACGGATATTATAGTTAGGAAAAACAATGACATTATCAATAGTGAATTGTTCCTTTGCCAAGTCCGGAGTCTGCTCTTTAAGCTTGACATTCAATTCAACCTTATGATTTTTTGCAACAGTACTATCTGCTTGAACAATGATGTTATCCGCATTAAAATAATAGAACCCTTTTTCCTTCAGACCATTATCAATTCTTTCTCTCTCGGCTTTGATAACACCAAGATCAAACGGATTCCCCACTTTCAAAAGTGATTTATCTTTCAGATTCTGAATTTCTTTATTAATCAAAGTAGAATCTTCCTGAAACTTCACCTGACTGATGAGATATTGATTTCCTGGTTTAAGCGTATAAATAACCTGCGCTTTTTTATTCTTCGAAACCGTATCATATTTTGCCTGAGCGTTAAAATAACCTTTGTTCTCAGAATAATTCACAATAATGTCTTTGTTGAATTCTCTGTCAACATCGCCCAACAGAACCGGTTTTTCTCCGAATTTATACTTGAGCCAATAATTGAATCCCTTATCTTTTTTCGGTTCCTTGGCAATATTATAGGCGTACAATTTTGGCCTTAATCCCAGAAAACTGGAGTTGGGTTTTGGCGTGAGGTTATCTTCTAATTCAGACTTCAGCGCTTTTTTTTGTTTTTTTGAAATGCTGTCACCTTCCACTTTCACTTCTGCACCTGTGTAGAGCAATTGACCTTCCTTCAGAAATTTGGTATTGCTGCAGGAAGAAAATATGGCCAGTGCTGAAACAGCAATTACGGATCTGAACTTAATCGTATTCTTAATCATCATTATTTAAATTCTACAGCTTGGTTATTATTTCTTTCTCTTCTTCTCTTTTCCTTTTTAGCGCTCTGGAAAATCTCACGGAATTTATCATAATCCAAAGTGATGATAAAACCTAATCCAGTTTCCACAATTTGCCCTTGCAGTGCCACCTGATATTCGTTTTTACGGTAAGCTCTCAGCATGTATCTTCCATCTTTGGAAAGGCTGTAATCCACAGTCACATCGCCTGCGATATTGGTTGTATTTTCATTTTGTCTGGCGTCACCTTCCAATCCGAAATTACTTCCCACAGAGACTTTCAATCGGTCATTCAGTAATCTTTTGCTGATATCGACATTCAAATCTGTTCTGGTATTTTTGTTTCCTGTAGAATAATCTTCGGAAGATTCTAAATCCAAATTAAGATCAACACCTTTTACCAAATCAGAAGCCAGATTATTCAGTTGTTGAGAAAGAATTTTACTCACACTTTGTCTAGCCATCGCCTCTGTAGAAAGTCCGGCACTGTTTTCAAATGGATTTTCCCCGATGAATCTGTTCAATAGAAGCAAAGCAAAAACCTGCTTGTTCATTTCGTTTTCATCAGTTCGTAATTGAGTCAGTTTTTGATCTACAACATCTTTCACTGTAGATGAAACTGCATTATTCTTTTCAGCAGTTGTGATATCAAAAGAGATAACCGGTTTCAACAATTCGCCTTTCATTTTCAGCAAAGTATTGAACTCCATTCTTTGTTTGTATTGATTCAGATTGGCTGCACTTTCTCCACTGATTTGTTGCTGAACCAAGTCTAACGGCGCCGTCTCAGTTTTATAAACGGCGGTAATATCGAGCGTTGCTGCTGTCGGTTCGCCAGTCCAGGTAATCGTACTTCCTTTTTGAATTTCGAATTGGCGTTTCAGCAAACTCACCGTCATATCATAGCTTCCTTTATCAACTTCATAAACACCGACTAAAGTTACTTTTCCAGAAGGATCAATGCCACCTGTCAGTTCGGCATCACCTTGAATATTTACAAAATCGCCATTCGCTTTGTCGATAATCACAGACATTTTCGCTTCTTTGCTCACCTCGATATTCACGCTCACGTCCATTCCTTTGATTTTGTTTTCCGTTTTCAAAGAATCTGCGACAATGGTTTTGTTCAAAGCAATCTGATCCTGATCGATGAATTCCACAATCCCATCTCTTTCCTGCAAAGCCGGACTTGATTGAGGCAAAACAAATGTGAAATCCGTATCATCAGAAACCGCCAATCTACCATCTACTTTTGGCAAATCCAAGTTTCCTCGAACTTTTAGCGCTGCATCGATTGCTAAAATTCCATACATCATTGCATCATTGGATTTTTCAGAATTCACGACTTTGAAATCTTTGGCATTAACATCAAGATTGAAAGCAAAATCTCTGTAGGTCTGAGTTAAAACTTGTCCATCAATTTTTAAAGAATTACCATCTTTATCATTGATTTTGAAATCATCAAACTCAATCCCTCTATTGGTGAATGAAATTTTATCATTAATCTTCCTGAAATCACTTCCCGTTTGTGTGATCATCAGTCCAACGTTATTCATTTTAACATCACCAAGAATTCTCGGTTCAGTGGTTGTACCAGAGATTTTCAAATCACCAGAAAGATATCCTTCCGTATTCGTAATGGCATTCATTGTGAAGCCTTGCAGCGTTTTCATCTGAAGCTGATTCATTGCCAGATTCATATCAAAAGAACTTGCGGAAGTATCATAATTTCCTGTAATTTTCACATCATTGTCATTGCCAGAGAGTGCAATATCAGCATTCAGAATATTAGCAGACTGATTGTTGACTTTGATATCAAGATTTCCTACCGGACTTCCAAAAACAAACAGATCTGAAACATTAATATCCGATGTGAATGTCATATCCTTCGTCAAATTTCTCAGTTGAGCTGTTCCGTTGATATTACCTTTCGCTAAAAGTGAATCTTTTTTAATGATCTCGGTAATGGTTTCAATCTTAAAATCCTTCAGCGAAACGTTCAGCGGACTGTTTGGAGAATTGCTTTCAGATTGTAACAGAATCTCACTTCCGGCATTTGACAATCTGAAATTATCCGCTAAAATCCCCTGACTTCCAATTTGGATTTTGTTATCTTCAGCAACTGTCCAATCCATATAATTCAGTTTTAAACCATTTGGATTGAGTGAAATTTCTGTAATGTCATTCATTGACTTAGCGTTTCCGGCAATCAGGAATTGTGTTGCATCTTTTTCGTCTTTAGTCGTTATATTATAATTGATGATGTTATCCGCAACATCGCCATTGATATTCACTTTATTCAAAGCAAAACTTTCACTTTTCAAGGCAGCAACATCCAGATTATATTGCAATGCCTGATTCTGATTGGTTACCTTCAAATTCGTATTTTCCAAAGTATTGGTTCCATAAACCACCTGCGGAATTTTCGCATTAAGTTCGATTATTTGAGAATCTGCATTGTAATTCCCTGTGATATTAATCGTTTCGAAGCTTTTCAAATCGGGAACAAATTTTCTGATTAAGTCATCATTTTTGATGGTTGCATTCAGTGTAAAATATTGCCCCGGATCTACTTTTTCAACTTTACCAGGTTTTTGGAATTGATAATATTGATTAATTGTCTGAGACAATGCTCCGAAAATCTGAGTCAGCTTATATTTTCCATTCAGTTCAACATCTGCAATCTGAGAATTGAATTGAATCTTGGTTGAATCCGCAGTAGAAATAGCATTCAGTTTAATTTCCTGAATTGGATAGATTTCTTTGGTATCAGAAATTGCAAAGTCCTGTAGATTGAGATAACCGTTGAGATTATCTGGATCCAAACTTTTGAAATCGCCGTCAATTCCACCCGCGATAATCATTGGTGAACTGTAAAACCCTAATTTATTTAAATCTAATTTGTTGATATTTCCATTGATTTTAACTGTCGGATTTTTGTCATCATATACCCCTGAAGCTGTGAGATGAAGATTCGCATTCGGATCTTTTGAAACTAAATTGATGTTGTAAGCGCCGCGGTTAATTTTTCCAACCAAATTCATATTTTGGTAGCGATAACCTTTATAAACTGCAGATTGAACATTGCCTTTCAAATCCGCATTGGCATTTTTGAAATCAAAACTTTCGCCTTTGGCAGCAATCTGAGCCGTGATTGGCCCCAAATCTTTATTCTGAATAATCTTTCCGATTTGCAAATTCTGAAGATTGGCTTTTACATCGTACAATTCACGATTTTTTCTGCGCATATCAACATTGGCAATAATTCCCGCATTTCCCAAAGTTGAATATAAAGTCAGATTCGTATTCACAACTTTCGTAGTTCCTTTTGCAAAACCTTTGACGCTGAAGTGCGGTGGCAAAGAGATGTTTGACGGAATAGTTCCCTTAGGAACCAGATTGAAAATCGTTTTTCCGGATGAAGCCAGCTCGCCAATTTTAAAATCGTAATAAAGGTTATCAGGATTCATTGCATTTTTGATTCTTCCGGAAGCTGCAACACGCAATTGATCCAAGCCGGAAACTTTCAAATCGTTAATCAATAAATCATTGACCAAGCCTTTAACATTGGCATTCACATTGAGAACTGCATTGGGGTATTTGTTGAAAGGCGCTGTATTTTTAAGCGTTGGAACGAGATTCAAAATATCAGAAAATCCTATTTTGGAATTTTCTATATTGGCTGAAATTTTCACAGCGCCAGGATTGGCTGATAATTGTTCTATCGAATTGTAATTCAAAACTACTTCGTCCCTCAAAATGGTTTTTGATGTTTGCAGATAAAGATTTTTCAGATAAGCTTCTTTCTCGGCATACACAAAATCTGTATTGAATTTCTGAACATCCAAACCTCTCTCTTCCTGAATTTCTGCAGATTTTACACTTCCTGCAAAACCGTTGTTTTCCATTTTGAAATCGCGGACATCAAGATTGAGTTTTCCAAAATTAAGATGATTGAAATCCATACCGCTTTTGATTGGCGCAACCGCTGTATTGTTATAAGCGACTTTAACATCATCCAGAATCAATTTTCCGAGAAGGACTTTCATCGCTTTTTCCTTGTCAGAACTTTTTGAAACTTCAGGTTTTTCTTCTTTTTGAGAATTTGCGTTTGAAGATGGAAGAAATAAATTCGCATTGATATTAGCTCCGGTTAAATAAACATTACCAACGTCATAATTACTATTATCAAGATCAATACTGTTCACTTTTGTGCTTAATTCTTTAAATAAAACTTTAGCAAATGTCTTCGTATTATCATCTCCATAATCGATATTGAAATTGGTCAGTTTTATTCCGTTAAGACCTAATTTCATCGGCTTTTTCTGGTTGAGGGAATCAACTTTTTTCTCGACATTTTTAGAAACTTCCTCTATCAAATCCTGCTTCAGTTTTAATTTTAAACCATCAAGATTGATGTCATTAACAGCGTAGGAATTATTTTGAAGGTCGAATGTTTTAACTCTGGTATCAAAAGATTTGAAGTAAAGATTGATATCATTTTTGGATTGCTGATCATTGAACGATAATCCAATATCTTTCAATTTAATTTTATCCAAAGAAATAATGAAAGGCTTTGATGGACTTTCTTCCTTTTCCGAAGTTGCAAAAGCATCAATAATATAATCGAAATTGAATTTTCCTTGTGGATTACGGACAACATTCGCACGAACGCCTTCCAAATCAATTGACGTAAGATCAGCTTTGGACTTAATCAACTGCCACATATCGAGTCCTACATCTAGCCTCTTTGCTGATAAAAGCGTATCCACATCCTGACCTTGCAAATACAGATTTTCCATGACCAAGCTGTTTGGAAAGCCAATGTAAACCTTATCCAAAGCAACTTTCGTTTTAATCTTGCCCTCGAGATAAACAATTAATTTGTCTTTGATCAGGTTCTGAACTGCAGGAATACGAATACTGAATATCAATAATATCAAAAAAACCACTATACTAGCAATGGTGATAATGGTTCGTCGAAGAATTTTGCGCCAGTTGAGTTTTAATTTCAAAAGAATAGTTTATTTAAAAGCAAAATACAAATATTGTACTAAACCCTTTTAATTGTGAATTTATATTGATTTATCATAAACAAATTAATAATGACAAATCCGATCATATTATCGTGCTATCTGCGCCAGAAGAGCATCATAATCATCAATAGAATTGAGCCTGATCCCTGTATCTAGAATCAGTGAACAGCCTCTGTTAGCAGTACCAGGATTAATGTATGCGATATGATCTACATTAACTAAGACAAAATTATTGACCGACGTAAATACTTTGATGAACATATTTTAAGAATTTTAGAATTCAGATTAAAAATTATGCCATTAAAAAATTAATAATCATAATCGATTATTTTTTAGAGGGGTCAATTATCATTCTTAATGGTTGATCTTTGGTGGTGTAAGAATTGAGCCAATTGAAAAAAGTAGTCACCTTATTTCTAACATTAATCAACGACATCAGGTGAACGAAGATCCAGATCAGCCAGGCAACAAAACCATTAAAATGTTTGAATGGTTCTGGCAAATCCGCTACAGCACGATTTCTCTTGATAATCGCCATAGATCCTTTATCATTGTAAATAAAGGGCTTTTGATCTTTTCCGTTTTCTTTTGCAATGATATTTTTTGCGAGAAGCTTCGCCTGTTGTATGGCAACCTGCGCCAGTTGTGGATGTCCTTGCGGAAATGCCGGATCAGTAGTCATCAAACAAGTATCTCCAACCGCATAGATATTGGGTGTACCAATCACTTTGTTAAAAGAGTCTACACGTAGCCTTTTACCTTTACCAAACGACTCCTCGGGCAATCCTTGGAAGGCTTGCGACGTTACACCTGCTGTCCAAATCAGGTTTTCACTGGCAATTGCAGTTCCGTCTGCGAGATGTACAACGCCGTCAACATAATCCTTAACAACCTGTCCCAACTTGATAATCACACCACTTTTCTCAAGAGATTTTTGGGCATAATGTTGGGATTTTTTACTCATTGGTGCCAATATAGTTGGCAGACCGTCGATCAGATAAATGTCAAATGCAACGCTTTCCAGTTCGGGATAATCTTTGAATAGAATATTTTTTCTTAATTCGCTCAACATTCCTGCTACTTCCACGCCTGTTGGACCTCCGCCCGCAATGACAAAAGTTGTTAGCTTGGCCCGTAATTCGTCATCCGAGGTTTTAGATGCTTTCTCGAGACGTTCTAGGATTTTATTTTTAAGGTTGATCGCATCCGTAATCGTTTTCATAGGAAGCGCATTTTTCCGGATGCTTTCATTCCCAAAATAATTGGTTACGGTTCCTGTTGCTATGATTAATTTGGAATAAAAAATCTCGCCACAGTTCAAGATAATTTTGTTTTCTGCAGGAACAATCTCCTGCAATTCTCCCATTACAAAAGAAAAGTTAGGATGTGATCTGAAATGCTTTCTGAAGGGATAACTGATATTTGAAACATCTAAAAAACCTGTCGCAACCTGATAAATCAAGGGTGGAAAAAAATTATAATTATTCTTATCTACCAGAATAATTTGACTTTTTATATTCGATTTAAGTAATTGTTCTGCTAGTTCAACACCTGCAAATCCTCCGCCTATGATAACTATATTGTCATGATTTTCCATATTAATAATGATAATGTAAAATTTTAGTACAATCTATAATCAAGCCATTATTATTTAGCTAATAAAAAATTTTACGATTTCTGATCTTGATAATATTTTCTTTCTCCATATTTTTGATTGTACGAATGGCTGTTTCCACACACAGACCGGTGAGACTTGCCATTTGCTGGCGGGTGAGCGGAATCTTGAAGGAAAACGGACGATGATCTGATTGGAAACTTTTGAGATAATCCATTAGAATAATAAGCTTTGCGGCGGGACTTTGAGAAGAGATCACCTGTCCCATCACAAATTTGAAATACATTGCGCTGGAAAGATTGCTCGTCATGGTTGCATAAACTTCGGGATGTTTATCCAGAAATTCAAGAAAACTGAATTTTGAGATTTTCAGAATTTTACATGGCGTCATGGCGATTGCATTAACCGGATATGTTTTATCCATAAAGAGCATAAACTCACCTATACTCTGCCCTTCTTCCAGTATATCCTGTATGATTTCTTTGCCATCCTCGCCATAGTTGCTCAGCTTAACTTCCCCCTCAACAATCTGGTAATAATATTGCGGCTTTGCACCTTCAGCAAAAATCAAGCTTTTGACTTCATAGTCTTCTATTTGCGCGCCCGAAGGTGTAAAAATAATTTCGTCAACTACTAAATTCATTTCTATTGCATAATATTAAACTGTTAATCATACAGTTATGACACTTATGTTTTTTTTTTAACGGTTACGTTTTATTGTAAGAAAAGAAATAGTTTCACAAAAAAATTGAATGCGCATTAAACACAATCAGTTGATAATAAGAATAATATGAAAAAACAAAATAGCAAAAACCTTACCGTTTTATTTTCGTACCTAATAATTTAAAGCTATTGTTTGAGATTTTATGAATTGGCTTCCGCTTTTTCCTTCATTTCTCTATCCCGTTTTTCAACATCTCTATCTTCGGGATCACAAACACAGCTTGACATCACAAAAGTGGCTAATAATGTTATTAATATTTTCATAACTAAATTTTTAAATTAAACCTCAGTACTGTTAATTATACTATTAAAATGTTCCAGAATATGTCGGGCAAAAGTCAATTGCGCTTCGAAGGGTTGGACAGGATCTTCTATTTCGAAATGATTAGATAGAACAATTTCACCTTTAAAAGAGAATACGTAATTAGCAAAAACCTTGTATCCGGATCCCCGTTTTGGACTGCCAAATCCAGCGACCGCAATGGACCAGTCACTACTTAAGAATGCAGACGCCTTTATTGCCGCAGTATGAACCATTTCATCAATAAGCTCCGAACAAGTTCTTGTTGCCCTGTCTTTGAGATCAAGAAAATCAGCTGCATCATCCAGATTAACGACCGTCAGTCCTCCCTTATAAAACAATAGAGAATTATCTATTTGCGCAAAAGCCAACTGTAAAAGTCCAGCAGTAACTTCTTCTGCAACAGAAACCGTTTGATCATCGATAATGAGCTTCTGACCAATGGCGTTAAGAACGCTTTGATTAAAGAAATCCATTTCGTTAAAAGATTAAATAAGATCTAACGCTGTCTTGTAGAATCTTGTGTTGGTGTTGTACTCGTAGCGCCAGAGCCTGCAGCATCTCTGGTTGCCGACGAGACACTGTCTGACTGAGGATTGCTATTAGATGGCGCGGTTTGCATCATTCCTGTAGTGTCGGCTGAGATAGACTGTGTCCTGTCATTATGCGAGGTTTTGTTCTCGTTACAAGCCAGCAATAATCCGATTGTGGAGATTAATATTAAACTTTTCATAATACTTTTATTTTGTGTATTTCAAAGTTAGACACAACTCATCCACCCGTCTTATGATTTGAGTCATAACGGCTTGATATAATTTACCATCCCTGAAACCCTAATGACAAATATCATTTCTAAAAACAACAAAATGTCCTTTTTATCCTACCCCACTTCTTTTTATTACTATTATTGATACGTTTTGTGTCGGAAATTTGTGCTGTGTTAAAATAGCTTTGAAGTCCTATTAACACAAATATTTATCAGTACCAATTTTAAAATGAACATATCACATACATTAGAAAATCTTCATCAGGAAGAGGAAACATTCCGGGATTCTGTAGGAACTATGGATAAAACCGGAAAAAGAAAATGGGTTTTCCCCAGAAAGCCTAAAGGAAAATATACAACCAAAAGAAACTATACGAGTTATGTCCTTCTTTTCATATTTTTCGTTCTGCCTTTTGTCAAAATTAATGGCAATCCTTTTTTGTTGATTAACATTATAGACAGGCAGTTTTTTATTGCAGGACAGCCGTTTTATCCGCAGGATTTTTACATATTAGCTTTGGCTGCGGTCTTATCCGTCATCTTCATCATGATCTTCACGGTGGTGTTTGGCAGGTTGTTTTGTGGCTGGCTTTGTCCCCAAACCATTTTCATGGAATCGGTCTTCAGAAAAATTGAATATTGGATTGAAGGTGACCGAAACAAACAAATGAAATTGGAAAGACAAGCCTGGGACAGCGAAAAGATAAAAAAGAGAGCTCTAAAATGGTCTGTATTTTTGTTGATATCAATCGTAATTAGCCACATTATGTTTATGTACATCGTAGGTTATAATGCGGTGATCCGAATAATGACAGAAGGTCCTGCGCAACATCCAGCCAATTTTGTTACAATGATTATTTTTACAGGAATCTTCTATTTTGTATTTGCCTGGCTCCGGGAGCAGGTTTGTACACTGATTTGTCCCTATGGAAGACTACAGGGCGTTTTGATTGATAAAAAGACCATTAATGTTCTCTATGACTTCAAAAGAGGCGAAGGCCGTGCCAAATGGAGAAAAGACGAAGACAGAAAAGCCGCAGGCAAAGGCGATTGTATCGATTGCCAGCAATGTGTCGTTGTCTGCCCAACAGGAATCGATATCAGAAACGGGCAGCAATTGGAATGTATCAACTGTACGGCTTGTATAGACGCCTGTGATGAAGTAATGGTAAAAGTTGGTCTTCCGAAAGGGCTAATCCGATATGCCACAGAAGCTGAAATAGAAAAACAGGAAAAATTTAAATTTACCAACCGTATGAAAGTTTCAGCTTTTGTATTGTTACTCCTATTAGGATTCTCAGGATTTCTGTTTCAGGACAGAGGGAGCATGGAAGCGAAGTTCATCAAACCTGCCGGAAGTACCTATATCAGCCACGATGGTAAGATTACCAATACATTCACTTATACATTTCTTAATAAATCTTACAAAGATCAATCAGTTACAGTAAAAGTACTAAAACCTCAACATGGCGAAATCTCTTCACCTAACGGAAATATTATGAAAATAAAAGGTAATCAAATGCTGAAAGGCAACGTCAATATCAGCCTCCCAGAACATGAAATCAAGTTTTACAAACAAAATGTCGAACTTGGCGTATTTGATAAAGATGGAAAGCTTTTGGATTCTTATCAGACAGTATTTGAAGGCCCTTATAAGATTCAGCTTTAGACCTTATACTTTTGACGAAAATTGACAGGACTGTAACCAGAATGTTTTTTGAAAAGTCTAGCAAAATAAGAGTAATCCTCATAACCCAAGCTAAAAGCAATATCCACGACACTGTCATCTAAAAAGATCAGCATCCGTTTTGCTTCCAGGACTACTCTGTCCACAAGTATTTCGGATGCTTTTTTATTGATCACTGACTGGGTAATCCTGTTGAGATGCTTTGCCGTAATGTGAAGCTTGGCGGCAAATTCTGAAACAGATTTGATGGTTTTAAAATTCTTTTCAATTAAGTTTTCGTAATCATAATAATGTCTGAAATAAGACAATCTCAAATCTGACTTAGCCGTTTCCTGCTCTGTATAATGGCGCGTTGCGTAGATATACATTACAGTCAGCAAAGCAATAATCAGACAGTCTTTCATGACATCAGAATGGTTATTCTCAGATTCTATAACCTGCAGCAGCGAAACTATTTTGTTCATATCCTGGTTTTCAATATTGATTTTCCTGGAGATATTTGGTGATCCAAAAAAAGGATAATCTTTCAGTTTGAGATTGATGTAGTGAAGATCATAATATTCAGGCGATGTAAAAAAAATAAAGCCTTTGGCATCATCAGATAATTTCCAACTGTGAACCTGGCCCGGCAAAAGGAAAAATAAACTCCCGGCAGAAACATCGTATGTATTAAAATCGATTTCGTGAGTTCCTGTACCGTTTGTAAACAAAACAGTCACATAGCTGTCGTGGCGATGAGGATTTTCTATATGCTTCTTATTCTTTTTCAAATGTTTTTCCAATGTATTGAAATAGAAATCCGAATCTTTTTTATCGTTTTGGAAAAGATGCGTATGTAGAACTGCGAAAGAAGTCATTTTTAGTTTTTAAGTATTTTTTAAAAAATCGGAGATACAATATAATCGAATCCGAATTGTAAAGTTATCATTAATTGGTTACAAATCTTTTCAATATCAGTTTTAAAGTCATTTTTATTTTTTTTACGATTTCACACGATTGATTATTTCTATTTGTTGTTAATGATCAGTTAAAACAGAATTCCATAACTTGTAATTCAAATTCTGGCTTTAATCTTGATGCTTATTGTCAGTCAAAAATAACAATCAATATCAATGATCAATAAAAATTTTAATTTTCAAAATGGTTTAACTTTTAAAAAGCACACACCTGAGGAAATATCCAATTTTGATCGCGTTTTCGATATTTTTCGGGATATATTGACACATACTTCTGGCGATCTGGAAGAAGCCTTTAACTGGCTGGAAATGCTGGATCAGGAGTATGATATTTTCAATGAAGAATATACGCTGGAAGATTTTGAAAATGATCTCAAAAAACGTGGTTACATCAAAGAAGAAGAAGAGCCGGAAGACGGCAATACTGGAACCGGAAAAGGCAAGAATATCCTGACTGCCAAATTGGAAGCTGCATTGCGGGAATATGCTTTGGATCAGATTTTCGGAAAGCTGAAAAAAAGCGGTATCGGCAATCATCAGACGGCTAAAGCTGGCAGCGGCGACGAACGGGATGGCGAAAACAGAGCCTTCCAATACGGCGATGAGCTTTCAAGAATCAATATGACCGAAAGCCTGAAGAACTCCCAGATCAACAACGGAATCTCTGACCTCAGAATGACAGAGGATGATCTTGTTGTGGAAGAAACCAGACACAAAGCTCAAATGAGCACGGTTCTGATGATTGACATCAGCCATTCTATGATTTTGTATGGTGAAGACAGAATAACTCCTGCCAAAAAAGTAGCGATGGCCTTGGTAGAATTAATCAAAAGAAAATATCCAAAAGACTCCATAGATATTATTGTATTTGGAAATGAAGCGTGGCCGATCAAAATCAAAGACCTTCCTTATCTGAAAGTTGGACCTTATCACACGAACACAGTTGCAGGGCTGGAACTGGCAATGGACATCCTGAGAAGAAAGAGAAACAGCAACAAGCAGATTTTTATGATTACCGATGGAAAGCCCAGCTGCATCCAACTGCCATCCGGCGAGTTTTATATGAACAGTGTAGGTCTGGATGAAAAAATCGTTTCGCAATGTCTCAACAGAGCTGCACAAGCCAGAAGACTAAGAATTCCCATCACTACTTTTATGATCGCTCAGGATCCTTATCTGCGTCAATTTGTAAAAGCCTTCACAGCGGAAAACAAAGGGAAAGCCTTTCTTACCGGATTATCAAATCTGGGACAAATGATTTTTGAAGATTATGAAAAAAACAGAATTAAGAGAATTTAAATAAAAAAATGAAGAACGATATCACATTCAGAGAATTAAAAAATTCCGGTTACGTAGAGAAAACGATCAATGAAGAAATCCAGGCTAATCTGATTTCAAAAATAAAAGCTAAAGAACCTGTTTTCGAAGGACTCTGGGGGTATGAAGACACGGTTATTCCTCAATTAAAAAAAGCAATTCTGGCAGGACATCACATCAATCTGTTAGGTTTGCGAGGACAGGCTAAAACAAGAATCGCAAGAAGTATGGTCAGTCTATTAGACGACTATATGCCGATTGTAAAAGGCTCTGAAATCAATGATAGTCCATTCAATCCAATTTCGAAATTTGCTAAAGATCTATTAAATGAATTAGGAGACGAAATGCCGATTACTTGGGTGCACCGCTCCGACCGTTTTTTTGAAAAGCTGGCAACGCCCGATGTTAATGTAGCCGATCTGATTGGTGACATCGATCCGATCAAGGCTGCAACGCTGAAACTTCCATATTCCGACGAAAGAGTCTTGCATTACGGAATGATTCCACGTGCAAACCGCTGTATTTTTGTATTGAATGAGCTTCCGGACCTACAGGCTAGAATACAGGTTTCTTTGTTTAACATTTTGCAAGAAGGCGATATCCAGATTCGTGGTTTTCAGCTGAGAATGCCTTTGGATATCCAGTTTATATTCACTGCCAATCCGGAAGATTACACGAACAGAGGAAGCATTGTAACACCGCTGAAGGACAGAATCGGCTCACAGATCTTCACCCATTATCCCAAAACTATTGCCCTTGCCAGAGAGATTACGGAACAAGAAGCCAAGATCAAACCTGAGGATCAGGCAAGAATCACTATTCCGGATCTTGCCAAAGATCTTTTGGAAGAAGTAGCTTTTGCCGCCAGAGACAGCGAATATGTCGACGCCAAAAGTGGCGTGAGCGCCCGTCTGACTATTAGTGCCATGGAAAATCTGGTTGCTGCTGCAAAACTGCGTCTTTTGGAAACCGGTGATGAAACAACTACAATCCGTTTGTTGGATTTTTTATCAATTATTCCGTCCATAACAGGGAAAATCGAATTGGTCTATGAAGGTGAACAGGAAGGTGCAGAATATGTTGCAAAAATCCTGATCGATCAAGCGGTGATGTTGCAATTTGAACGCCTGTTTCCGCGAATTCCAAAATTGGAAAAAGAAGGACTGAAAACGGCTTACACAGATCTGATAAAATGGTTCCAGAATAATCAGCTTCAACTGAACTATACAGATTCTGATAAAGAGTTTTATGAAAAACTAAATGGAGTGAAACCACTATCGGCTTTGGTAGAAGATAATACGTCCACCCTGAGCGATGAGGATAAAAACTTCTGCAAGGAACTGGTGTTATGGGCTTTAACCATCAATAAAAAACTTGACAAATTTGAAAATCAGCAGTCATTCATTTTTGATTCATGATAGGATTTAATAAAAAACACCAACAATTGCGTTGGTGTTTTTTTATTTTCGAATATCCGATTAATATTTACAATCCGTTTGCATTGTCAAACTTCTTCAAAGCCGCACTTAGAATAGCTTCCTGCTGGTACACTTTTGCATACAAGCCTTTTTTTTGAATTGCCAAATCCAGAAGTTTTTTCTGTTCAGCTTCCGAATTTTTATTTTTCAGTTTTTGGATGATTGCACGTTGTTCAATCTCCTTACGTTCATATAGATGCAGATTCTTCAGTGCGGAATAATAGGCGACTGCAGATCTTTTCAAAACACTTGCTTCTCTAATATCATTTTCAGGAATTACTTTAATATCATTTATCATTTGATCAAATTCCTTTTCTTGCGCTGCCACCATTTTTAATGCCGCTTCATAATTATCTTTTATCAGATATTCCAGCTTCCTGGATCCGGAACCATCCTTTGCTAAAACAATGTTGAATGCGGATTTTTCCTGAGCCAGAACTTTAGTTTTAAAATCGACCGCATCTCTTTGTTGACAGGAAACCAGAAAGAACAAACTTATTATTATAAAAAACTTCGATTTCATAAAACAATATTTTTAAAAAATCAAATTTCAAACATACCTATTCTATTTATTGGCAATAAAACCAATTAAAATAATGTGCCGAAAAAGTGAGATAATTTTAGAAACAAATCAAAAATTCTTATCATCCACTGTAAAAACCAACTTTCCTTTAATTACAAACAAAGAAAAGTAGGTATTATTTTTCGTGTATCTTACACCATAACTGCGATTGGTATTCAGGTTTCGCGAATTGAGCAATGTGATTAGTTCATCAAAGCTCAGATTATTTTCTTTGACAATTCCGTCATCGAAGATACCTTTTACAAAAGTCAAGGATTGATCATTGTTCATGGCACTGAAATATTTATTCCATTCTGACTGAGCATGGCTGTGGCTGTCATTGGTTTGAAAAACATAGAGCTCGCCGATCCTGTTATTATTACTCGGGTGTTCTTCTATTCCGATATTATGATTATTCAGCTCATAAACCATCTGCTGGATGCCGGAATTGGTCTGAACAACAGAGGGTTCAACTTTCATAAAATCTTTGAAAGAATCAATATCCTGGTTGTAATAACGGGAATAGTGCATCAACTGCTCGTGGCTCTGACCAAAACAAAATGAACTTAAAATCGAAAAACTTAAAATGGCTTTAAACATAATTATTATGTTAAATAACAACTTTAATTTTTAAAAATCAAGCAAACCTTCCGTAAGGCTTTTCCATTGGATCTTTGCCAGTCTTGTGTATCCACCAAAGAGAGAAATCAAAAAGTTTCTGATTTTTCCCCAGAATCCTGTCCTTGACGTGTTTGGAATTTCGTTTCGTCCATATACACCTATCTTGATATAATCCTGTCCCAGCGTAATAACAAAGTTAGAAGTAGATTCAGCAGAATAGAAATGTGCAATGTGATTATTCCTGCTTCCCGGAGCTTTTGACGGTCTGCAAGTAATAAGATACCTTTCCAACTCATCATCATTATAAGTCTGGTCGTCCATATTGACAATCTTCACCCAATCATAATTGGCATCCGTATTGTCCGGCGCCGGAATATTGATCCTTACATAATCCCCGGTTTTTGGCTTACGATCAACAAAAGATCCGGATTGGTCATAAAGCTTAAATTCTGCAGACAGCCCACCACAATAATCTTTCCAGTAATTAATAGAAAAAAACCGTTCTTTCAGGATTTCAAATTTCTGAACCGCTAATTCCGGAACCATAAAATCTTTTCTATCTTCAGTATCGTGAAAAGCACCTCTGGTCTGTTCAGGAATTCCCGGTATTTTTTTAGCTTTTTTCATTTCTTTAATTATTTTCGGTGTCTTATTGATTGCAGGCGTTTTACTTTCGATTTTGAGATTGTATCGTTGATCTGTGTAAGGCTTGTATCAGAAACGATTACGTCATCCATCATCATATCATTAACATTTTTAACATCAAGTGTATTGGTGTTTTTTGAACAACTGAAAATCGATCCAAGAATTAATATCAATAATAGTTTTTTCATTATTATACTTCAATAAGTTCAAATCTATTGAAGTAAAACTTTCTGAATTTATGATCTGAGTCATATGCTTTATAAAAAGAAGAGAGCAGTTAATTGCTCTCCACTTTTAGTTCTTTTCCAGTCAGTACAAAATGTAGATTCTGCAGCTGATGGATATAGTGACATCGAATATAATTTCCAAAGTATAAGAAACCTTCTAATATCTTATCTTTCGAAAGATCAAAATCATATTTTCCAAAATTGGGAAGATCGTAACGGATTCTAGAATCTGACCGATAACTCTCTACAAAACCAAATTTGGAAAGCCATTCGCTTGTCAAACGAATTGGTTTTAATTGTTGTGAATGTATGGGAATCCTGGTATTACCCTGTTGAATCTGGACCAACGAATGATCATTATCTTTTTCTAAGTTAAGTCCAACCACCGGTACCACATTATCCTCATACTGAAGTAGATTGTGAAGTCTGAGTTCTTGCACTTTCATAACTAACAAATTAAAATTTTAACATTATATTCGATTGTGACATTATGTTATACAGCTTTGGAATTCAGGTTAACATCTGCGAGTCCTGTTAGCAATTCGTCGCATTTTTTCTCTTCTTCCAGGGTTTGCAGAAGAATTTTTAAAGCTTGTGACTCCTTAAGAATTTTTGCAAAAGCCGCTAAAGTACCATACGTTGCAATCTCATAATGCTCTACTTTTTGTGCTGCAGCAATGATTCCCGCATCTCTTACAGTGCCAGGTTCAGTTTCTTCTATAATGCTGTTACCTTCATCCAGAAGACCTTGCATTGCATCGCATTTTTTAGCCTGCGCTTTTTTACCCATAGCTTCGAAGATCTCTTCTAAACGAGCCACGTGGGTTTCTGTTTCTCCAAGATGTTTGTCGATGGCAGCTTTCAATTTCTCGTTAGTTGCATTTTTCATCATTTTGGGAAGTGCTTTTACCAACGCTTTTTCTGCCCAATAGATATCCTTTAAGCTATCTTCAAAAAGATCGTTCAGATCTTTGGCTGCATCTTTTTTTGCCGGTGCTTTTCTTGTTGTTGAAGTTGTACTTTTTGCAGCTGTCTTTGTCTTGGTAGCTGTAGCAGTTTTTGTAGTTGCCATAATTTTTATTTTTTAATATTAATAATTGTGAATAAATCAATTATTACAATCATTATACCAAAATAATACACATATAACTTAATACAAATAAATTATTAACAAACTAAATATCTAATAATTAAACATAACGCATCAGAAGTCATTAAAAAATAACTCCTAAGAACATCAGGTAAAATGAAACTCAATTAAAACACATCAAGGTGTTTCGTTGTGAGCCATATCAACAGGCTTGGATTCGGGCGAGCCTTTTTCCCTAAGCCAGATTGACAAAAGAACTATAGATGCCACAGCCAGAAATTCGCTTTGCCAATTCTGGAATGATTCGAACCAAAACCTGGATTCAAAAAAATAATCGCTCATACCAACTGGTGGTTGATTTTTTATCATCTGCTCCGAATTGAAATCTTTATAGCTACCGTAAAAATGCAGTACAAAACTGATCAGAAATAAAACGCCAAAAGCCAGAGATAAAGAATGTTTGTAAATCTTCAACCAAATTCCACCTTTTCTCACAGCCCAGGGTGCGTCTGGATGCGGTTTTGGTTCTTTATCGACATCTTCCTGTTCGGTTAAGGATTTGGATTCGCTGGAACCTTTCTGTCTTAAGGAAACTGTCAGCAAAATATAAAGCATCATCTGCAGAAATTCGCTTTCCCAATTCTCAAACGTTGCCTGTATAAAATGGCCGCTCTTGATGTATTGTCCAAAACTTAATAACCTCTGCCCTTCTTCTGCCAGTTCCTTATTTTCAGTTTTCCAACCTGTGAAAAATTGTCCTACCCAGAAAATAAGCATCAGTGAAATCAATACAATGCTTAAACTATTTCGGTAAAAGAAACTATTTTTAGACATCGTTTTAAATTTTAGTTATAAATCTTTTTCTCTGATTCTAGCAAGATCAGTCACAGAAGGCGCCGTCAAAACTTTACCATTCACACTGAAGCGAGACCCGTGACAAGGGCAATCCCAAGAGATTTCCGCACTATTCCACCGCACCTCGCATTTGGCATGCGGACAGGTACTTTTCAGCAAATGAACCCGTCCGCCTTTTTCTTTGTAAACCGCATAGGAGTCACCTTCGTAAGTCACAACTTTTCCTTCGCCCTCATTGATTTCCGCCAAAGACGAAACTTTTTCAACAAATAATTTATCCTTGATAAAATCTGTTACAACTGTTGCCGTTTCCCTCACAAATTCGGTAAAACCTGCAATAGGTGTAATCCTGGACGGACTGAATAATTTTTCATAGGGACTATTTCCGGTCAGAATTAATTCAGAAATAATTTTTGACGATATTGTCCCGAATATCATTCCGTTCCCGCGGAAACCTGTTGCCGTATAGACATTGGACGCTCCCGGCATTTTTCCGATGTAAGGAAAGCCATCCACTGGTTCGTAATATTGACTGGACCAACTGTACTTTACAACATCAACATCAAAATATTGTCTGACATAATTTTCCAGATTGGTAAAGCAAACGCCCGTATCTTCGGAATGTCCCGTTTTGTGGTCTTCACCACCGGCGATCAGGAGTTTTTCTCCGTTAATCTCGTGAACTCTGTAATAATGGTAAGGCTCCATCAGATCATAACCGAGTTCCTTGGGATAATCCTGACTTTTTAAATTGAAAGCCATTGCATAACTCCGGTAAGGCGCATTGGTAAAATGCAACCTATTAACACCTGGTGGAATGTGGGTTGCATAAACCAGATTTCTGGCTCTGATAGTTCCTTTTGAAGTTTTGATCACAATCCACTCCTCTTCTTCCGAATGACTTTTACAAAAGCAATTATCTACTATAGTTCCTCCCAAGTCCAGAAACTTATGACATAATGCATCAATATATTTAATCGGATGAAATTGTGCCTGACCGGCAATTTCCACAGCTTTCACAAATGGAACCGGAAAGGAGATATTGTTAATTAAATTCATCTGGCAACCGACTTTTTCGGCGCCTTCCAAAATATCGTCCAGCTGTTTTGACTGCTTCTCATCCAAAGCAAATAACTGCGCCGTTTTCTTTTCGAAATCACAATTGATTTGATTGTCATTGATATTCTTTTCAATAACAGCTATCGCATCATTTACCGATTGGAAAAGAAGTTTTGCATCATCTAAACCAAATTTACTGATCGCTTCTGAATAGGTTGTGTCCAGGAAATTATTGATATGAGCCGTAGTTCCTCCAGTAGTTCCAAATCCGATATTAGCCGCTTCGACTAAGATGCATTTTTTTCCGGATTTTTGAAGTTCGTAAGCTGTAGAAACGCCTGTAATTCCACCGCCAATAATAGCGACATCATATTCGGTTTCAAAATTAATAGCTGCAGGAAAAGGTTTGATCTCTTCCTGCCAGATACTTTTTCTAACGCCGTCTCTGTTCATAACTTTTTATTTTTTAGATTGATTGATCCTGATTTTTTACCCAGATACTTACCGATGCCGCATTAACCCAAAAAGTTCCTTTGCCATTCTCATCCAACTCAATGATTTCTTTTCGAAATCCCAGAAAATCCGTAAACTTTGCTGATGCATTTTCTTTTCCGAGATCCATTTCTTTATAACCTTCTTCGCTGTTCGAAATCAGAACAACACAACCGTTGTGATTTTCATTTCCTTTCCTGATCCAGGCAATGCAATTCGGATGATCGAAATAATTGATCTGCTCTCCGTAAGCAAACTCCCGACGAGCCTGCATCAAAAGTGGAAGAATTTCTACTTTCGGCATTACAATTTTTTCATCAACGCCATCTGCATTTTTATCGATATATTCCGCTCCGAACAAATCCGGATAGAACACACACGGATAGGCATTTTCTGATAACAGAATAATTGCATAGGCCATCGGTCTGAACCAGTCTTCCACTGTTGATTCCAAAGCCTGAAGTTTTTGCGTATCGTGATTTCCCACGAAGGACACCGAGCATTCCGGGTTGCAATCCAGGAAAGTTCCTTTCAGGATTTCACTCAGGTTGTAATTCTGCTTTTCCTGTGATGCTCTGAAAAAATTGAAATGTAAAGGCACATCGAATGAACAGATCCGATGATCCATCTTTTCTGAAAATCCTGTGATCTTGTCAACATTATCTTTCCAGAATTCGCCGACCATAAAGAAATTTTCGTTGATTTCGGATTTGATGTAATCGATCCATTCTTTAAGGAATTCGGTTGATATGTGTTTCAATGCGTCCATTCTCAAACCATCAACTTTGGTTGTGTCGATATACCATTTGATCCAGCGTTTCAGCTCATCCACAACATAAGGATTACGGAATTCGACATCAGCGCCCATCAGATAATCATAATTTCCGAATTGATGACTCACGTGCTCGTTCCACACAGTTCCATACTCGTTATAGATTTTGAAAATCCCATTATGTTCTTCATCTCCGGTCTTAACTTTATCAATACCGCTAAAACACTGATGATCCCAAATGAAATCAGAATATTTACCATCTCTCCCGGGAAATGTAAACCTGGTCATCGCATCTGCCTGGAAAGCCTCACGAATAATTTCATTCCGATTTTCCTCATTCACCTGATGAACCGTTACAGTTTCCATCTCATCTGCTCCCATCCTGTGATTGAGAACAATATCTGCATAAACCTCCATTCCAACTTCGTGTGTTTTTTCTATTGCTCTGAGATATTCTTCCTTGGTTCCATATCTTGTAGAAATCCCACCTTTCTGATCAAATTCACCAAGATCATACAGATCATATACATCATAACCACGCCCTTCTTGTCCCAAAGCACATTTGATTGCCGGCGGAAACCAAACCGATGTGAAACCGAGGCTTTTTAGATATTCTGCTTTATCAATAAATTCATTCCATAATTCCCCAGGGTGATACCAATGGAAAAACTGCAAGATAACGCCGTTCATAGTTTTAAATAATTTAATTAGCCATTTACAATCAATCCACCGTTCGGATGCAAGACCTGCCCGGTAATCTGAGATGAAGCATCAGTCGCGAGAAAAAGGAAACTTGCAGCCACCTCTTCAGGCGTTGCGTTTCTTTCCAAAGGCGGCTTATTCGAATCTTCCTCTTCTTCACCGAAAGTTTCTTTGGTAAGCGGTGTCGCAACCGGACCCGGCGCAACAGCATTAACACGAATTCCTTTTGGTTTGGATTGCAGCGCTAAAGACCTTGTGAAAGAAACAATAGCACCTTTGGTTGCAGAATAATCCAAAAGTTCTTTATGACCCTGATAAGCAGTTGCAGAAGTTGTGTTGATGATACAATCGCCTTTTTTAAGATGTGGAAATGCTGCTTTAGTTAACAATATCATCCCGATAATATTAGCATTGAAAGTCGTTCTGATATTTTCCTCATCAAGATCCAGAATATCATCCGCAGGAAACTGAACGCCGGCATTATTAATTAAAATATCCAGCTTCCCAAATTCGGAAATTGTTTTGTTGACGGAAGCATTACAAAACTGCGAATTGTTGACATCACCTGAAAACAAGATTACTTTTCTTCCCAACTGTTCGATTTCTTTTTTTGTCTTTTCGGCATCTTTGTCATCGCTGTGATAAATGATCGCAATATCAGCACCTTGTTTTGCAAAAAATAATGCTACCGCTTTTCCGATACCGCTGTCAGCTCCAGAGATCAATACCGATTTTCCTTCTAATTGTAAATGATTTTCCTTCGTCATAATTTTTTATTTTTCGTTCATAGGTTTTTGCATCTCCGACATCCTGTATGCCGCCATACTGTCGGTGGTCATATTAGCCATCGCTACGGTTAATTTGTTATTAAGACCGGAAACAATTTTATCATCACCATTCATCATTGCATCATAACCATCTTTTGCAACATCTGCAGGATTGGCGAGATCATCTCTATCTTTTAAAATTTTACTTTGATTCATATTTGCTTTGTTGAAAAAGTCCGTATCAGTCGGGCCTGGTAATAATGCTGTAACCGTAATTCCTGAATCTTTAAGCTCCTCACGGATCCCTTCTGACCAAGACTGGATAAAAGCCTTGGTACCGTGATATACAGAATGCCAAGGTCCGGGCGATTTACTGGCAACAGAAGAAAGATTGAGAATTTTACCCGAACCTTTTTCCAGTCTGTCTTTGATAAACAATTTGCTAAGAATAATGACTGCAACGATATTAAGGTTAATCAGATCTATCTCACGGTGGATATCTGTATCCTGAAATTTCCCGTATAACCCTTGACCTGCATCATTGACCAAAATCTCCGGACTAATCCCGTTCAACGTTAGATCTGCGTAAAGAGAATATACATCGTCTGCCTGGAAAAGATTCTTAGCCATAGATATCACATCTACACCATATTCTCTGAATTCTTTTTCTTTCCTGTACAACTCATCATGATTCCTTGAAACAATGACAAGATTATAGCCGTCTTGTGCAAGAAGCTTGGCAAGTTCATAGCCAATACCACTCGTAGCACCTGTTACTAAGGCATATTTACTTTTCATTTTTGTTAATTTTTAGATATTAATATGTTCATGATTCCTTTTGACTTCGCATCTGAGACAACCCAGTATGTACTCCATAAAATAGCTCTGAGCATCCAGAGCTTTGGTCATTGGATGCAGCTCAATACGATCACTCCGGATAACAGTTCCGCGGTAAGCGATACAGTAATAAGCAAAAATCTCGTCTCCCGATTCCTCAACAGGCGTTGCATAACCCGTTGTCGCCAAGGACCATTCGGTATCGAATAATAAGGCTACATTTTGCGCCATTGCTTCGCTGATAGGCCTTGATACACAGTTGACCACCTTGGCTTCATCATAATCAATATTAAGATGTTTTACTTTTTGTTCAATAGTATAAGCTGTGATCCCGCCTTTATAAAATTCTTCCGCACTCGGCATCTGTGAAAATGCCAACTGTAGAAAGCCGGAAGTGACACTCTCTGCAATAGAAATGGACTCTTTTCTATCTCTCAGGTAATAGCTGATCTTGTCCAATAATATTTTTGGAAATTCCATAATTTTTGACTTTAAATGTTATTGGATAAAAGAACCTCTGATTGTGGCAAATCAAACTTGTTGCCAGATTATTATCCCAAATTAGAAACGGTGAGGTATTTTTCGAAATAATGAAAATCCTCATTCGTAGAAATCAGAAGATAGAACATTATTTCACCGGGTTCCTCTACCCCAATGCTTTCGAAGCGATCAAACCTTGCAATAAAGGCATGGATATCTTTCGGTTTTTTATCCTTCAGAATAACGAATAGCAAAAAAAGATTATCCTCAATTTTTTTAGAATATATTATTGAGCCTTGTTCAAATTTTCGACTTTTGTTACTGATCTTCACAAAGTCATTTTCGAGCAAAATCGTCGTTATTTTTTCAACATCCATAATCGATATCTTATCGGATTAGCAATACAGTTTCTTAAAATGATCGCAACTGGAGATAAGCTTATTCAAAAATGAAATGGTAGTTAGAATTACTCGTGAAACTCCTTCGAATTGAATTCTTGATGTTCATAATGTTGACTTTTTATATTAATATTTAGTGATTATTGCAGATCGTTTGGTGATCAATCTGCAGTTTTTGTGATGTGATAACTCAAAGCTAAGCAATGTCATCACTATCTGGATATGATCTGAATCATAATGCTATTAAAAAAATAAGAGCGTACTTTAATAAAATCAATTTTCCAGATTATTCATATAGCGATCTAAATGGAGATTTAAATATTCACTTTAGATTTCTAAGCGGGAACAATTGGATAACCGATGTGTTCTGATACTTATTTAATTAAAAATCGATTCTATGTTAATTTCAAAAGACCTGCTGTTATCCTACGGCGCAAAAATTGAGCATCACGATGCAGGTGACATCATTTTCCGAGAAGGAGATATCCCAAAGTTTTATTATCAGATCATTTCCGGAAGAATCAAGCTCAATCATTATAACGAAGATGGCAAAGAATTGATTCTGGCTATTTTACATGCTGGTCTCAGCGTTTGTGAACTGTTACTTTTCATTGATAAAACTTACCCTGTGAATGCTATTGTTTTTGAAGCCTGCATAATTATTAAGCTTCATAAGGCACAATTTAAGAAGCTCTTGGACGACCATCCCAAAATATCGAGAGACATCAATGCTTTCTTATCAGAAAGACTTTATTACAAATTTATAATGCTGGAGAACAATTCATCATTACATCCCGATGTCAGATTAAAAGGCGTATTTGATTACCATAAAAGCTTCTGTCCGGATCAAAATCCTTTTTCTTTTGAGATTCCGTTAACCCGGCAGCAATTAGCATCATTGACAGGTTTGCGCGTAGAAACTGTTATCCGGACGATAAAAAAGCTTGAGAAACAAGGTGAAGTCAGGATCATCCAGGGGAAAATCTTTTATTAATGATAAATGAATATTAATACAAAATCTTGCGGTTACGGATTTTTACGATATTTTCTTTTTCCATGAGTTTTAAGGTTCTAATGGTTGTCTCGACCCGCAACCCGGTGAGACTTGCCATCTGTTGTCTGGTCAACGGGATCTGAAAAGAGAAAGGCGTCATATCGGTTTCGAAACTTTTGAGATAATCCATGAGAGCTTTCAGTTTTGTTGCCGGATTTTGAGTAGAAAAAATCTGTCCCATCACAAATTTAAAATACATAGAATCCGATAGACTTTGTATGAGGTCCATACGTGTTTCCGGGTATTTTTCTAGCATCAGAAGAAACTTGGACCTGGATAAAATCAGGATTCTACAAGGCGATAAAGCAATGGCATTAGCAGGATATGGCTTGTTCATAAAAAGCAAAAATTCCCCGATACTCTGTCCTTTTGTCAAGATACTCTGTATCATCTCTTTTCCGTCTTCATTATAATTATTAAGCTTTACATCGCCTTCTATAATCTGATAATAATAAAGAGGAGTTCCACCTTCTGAAAAAATAACATCTCCGATATTATACTCCTTAACTTTTGCGCCTAACGATTTTATAATAAATTCTTCTATAACCATATTTACAGTAACTCTCTTATGATTTTAAAAGTTTTTACCCTTCAAAAATCACTTTTAATCGATCCTTATTCCTGATGAATTTCCACTCGGCTCATATCCAATTCACGCATCAATTCACACTTAAAACTTATACGTTTTGAGTAATAAATGACAGTGATTAAAATTGTAATTAATGAATGTTGAAGATTAGCCCTCAACCAAAGTAAAACTTCTGTAAAAAAACAAAGATTTCATAGTCTATTTTTAATATTGACCTCAAAATTATACAGAACTTCGATACGACTTTATGACCTGAGTCATATTGAAATGATTAATATAAAATAAAGGAATATTTCCCGTATCAAATTTGTAAGAAAAGTCAAAAGTAATGAAACTTGATAATAATAAACTGTTTTGCTTTAAAATGTGATAATAATGATTATAGATTTTCAGAAACATCAATCTCACCCGTTTCCAAATTGATCTTACAATCTTCTGTCAAAATATCAATCACAAGATTCTCCGCATAAACCGGGCAACCTTTTTTAACCGTTTCAACATTGGTTTGTTTGATATGTTTGGAATTGATGATAATTACCATTCCCGAACCTTTACAAGTAGCGACTTTACCCTGTTCAATCACCAAAGAAGTATCTTCTCCCAGGCCAATCCCTAAAAGTTCGGGATGCAAAATCGCAGCATGAGCCAACCTTCCGAAACGACCACGATGAACAAAATGTGTATCAATAATGCAATTCAGAAAACCGAGACCTTTATCCAGTTTCAGATCGTAACCGACAATCGCTTCTCCATTAATCGCATCAGCAATCATAACCGATGACATGCACATTGCTCCAGCGCTCGTACCGGCAATTGTGAAATCTTTTTCAAATAAATATCTTTTATGGATCCGTTCAATAATTTCAGAATTTCTGAAAACATCACATATTTTTGACTGATCACCACCCGAGAAGAATATCGTTTTGGCATCCTCAATTCTTTGTAAGCTTTCTTTATTGGTTTTTCCGGTGATGTAGAGAAATCCAAAGTTACTGTATCCTAGCCCTTTAAAAGTATCCGTATATGTTTTTTCCATATCATCCGGATCAGACGTAGCCGTTGTAATGACCTCGATGCGGTCATCTTTGGATTCTGCAATCAGTTTAAGTATTTCCTTTGATATAAAACCTTGATTAACATCTTCCATTTCAGAATCGGTTTCGCTTTTGTCCTCTTTGCCGCCAATAATTATTAATCTGCCTTTTGGTGTCATTTTTAATTGATTTTAATTCACAAAATTTTTAGATATAAAAAGCCATACAAAAATGACTCTGTATGGCTCAACATTGTAAAATTTAAAATTAATCTTCCTGCTCCGCGTTGATATTGATAGAAGACTCTGCAATATCTGTCAATAACAAATCGGTATCTTCTTCTTCCTGTAAAGTTCTTTCCAGGAGATCGGCAGCTTTGTCGTGTCCCATTGTAATTGCCAACTGAACAAGACCGCCATAAGTTGCGATCTCATAATGTTCCACTTTTTGTGCAGCGATAATCAGTCCTACATCCCGGGTCATAGATCCTTCTTCTGTAGATTTGATAATCTCTTCACCTTCTTTGATGATGCCTACAATAGCTTTGCATTCTTTTTTCTCCGGTTGTTCACCAATGAGCTTGAATACTTTTTCCAATCGGCTGACGTGTTTTTTGGTTTGGAGCTGATGATCTTCAAAGGCATCTTTCAGTTCTTCGGTTGTAGCGGCTGCTTCCATCTTTTCCAAAGCGTCCACAATTGCATTTTCTGCGTAATAGATATCTTTCAAAGCATCTACAAAAAGCTTGTGCAAAGGCGAATCTGCCATACTTTGATCTTTATCTTTGTACTGAGATTGTAAGGGTGTTTGCGTTAGATTTTCTACAATATCTTTTTTAACTGTAGAGCTTGTATTATTTTCTGTTTTGGTAGCCATAATGATTTATTTTTAATAAGTTTAAAAATGATTACCTCCCAAGAGAGGTAATCAAGCCTATAATGAAGTGAAGATTAAAAATTAAGAATTATTTCTTCTACCTCCGAAACCAGATCTGCCAGATCCTGATCTTCCTGAGCCAGAAGATCGTCCACCACCGTGAGACGCTTCACCTCCCATTCTTGCGATTCGTGTACGTTCTGCTTTGCTCATAGATGCAAATCCTCTTCTGGATGTTCCGCTTCCAGAACCAGAGTTTCCGCCTGATCTTCCAGAATTGGATCCGGAGTTACCGCCTCGACCTGAATTGGAAGAACCAGAACCCGATCTTCCTGAGCCGGAAGATCTGCCTCCACCGTGAGACGCTTCGCCACCCATTCTTGCGATTCTTGTACGTTCTGCTTTGCTCATAGACGCAAATCCTCTTCTGGACGTTCCGTTTCCTGACCCGGAGTTCCCGCCTGATCTTCCAGAACTGGATCTTCCTCGACCAGAGCCTGAGTTACCACCTCGACCTGAATTGGAAGAACCAGAACCCGACCTTCCTGAGCCTGATGATCTGCCGCCACCGTGAGACGCTTCACCGCCCATTCTTGCAATTCTTGTACGTTCTGATTTACTCATAGACGCAAATCCTCTTCTGGATGTTCCGCTTCCTGAACCGGAATTGCCGCCCCGTGAACCAGAGCGTGATCCACCTCTGGAACCTTGCGATCCGCCAGAACGTCCTCCACCGGATGTAAATCTTCCCTGGCTGTCACGCTGCTGATTGCCTCTTCCGCCTCGTGATCCGCCACGACCATCTTCGTCGTCGTCATCATCCTCATATTCTTCATCATCATAATCTTCGTCGTCGTCATATTCCTCATCATCATAGTCTTCGTCGTCGTCATATTCCTCATCATCATAATCTTCTTCATCGTCACCATCATAATTCGATATTTCGTAATCGTCATATTCGTCCTCATAGTCTGAGAAATCATCATCATAATCCTCATCTTCCGAGGCATCGTTGAAACCGTGGTCGTAACCTAGTTGATAAATTTCTTCGAAAACTGATCTTGCATCGTTTGAAGAATTGGACGAATTGTTTGAACGGCTGTTTGAATTTCTAGTGTTCATAACTTTGAATTTTTTATATTAATATTTAGTGATAAAATTGCTGATCCGTGACTAGTATTTAGAACAGCAACTTTGTTTGTGAAAAGTGGTAATCCAAAGCTAAACACTATGACATTGGTCAGCATATGATTTGAGTCATATATGTTAGTTCTGTTTTAAATTTTTAAATTTTCAAAGGTTAATAATTAACTTACAACAATAGAATTAGTTATCTATAAATCAATTAATTAAATAAAAAATAAAAACCATTTAGATTTAAATTAATTAATCCAACATTTAACATAATAAATTTCATTTTTAACATTCCATTAAAAAATTTAATTTCATTTTCATTAAAAATATTATGTTAAATCAAAGGCATTATTCTTGTAAGTTTCACTTTATACTAAATCAATATTAAAATGGAAAATCAAAAGACAATTGAAGTACTGAATGACCTTCTTCACATTACCAATGACAGGCTGGAAGGTTTTGAAAAAGTAGAAGGCAAAATATGGGAAATGAATCACGATCTGCAGGACGATTATGAGCATATGACCTCCCAAACAAAAGTTTTCAAAAATGAGCTGATGAACCTGATTATCGAACGAGGCGGAAAACCGGATGATTCTGCATCGGTAGCAGGAACGATTCACAGAGCGTGGATTGATATTAAAAATTCTGTCTTACTTAGTAGTCTGGAATCTTCTACCTTAGAAAATGTTTTGTTTGGTGAAAATGCTGCCATACAAGCATATCAGGAAGCACTTGATACTGGAGAATTAGATGAAGCAAGTAAAGAAGTAGTATCCGAACAATTGAAAAAAATCAAAGATTCTTCCCACGAGTTCAAAGGAAAATTGGAACTTAAAAAATAATAGAGATATCTCAATAAAAAACAGGAGACTTTTGAGGTCTCCTGTTTTATTAGATGTAAATTATTTCCAAGGATCCAACACAACTTTAACGCAATTGTCTTCTTTCTTATGAAAGATTTCATAACCTTTTGCAACGTCGTCCAGAGAAAGTCTGTGCGTGATGATATCGTCTAGTTTTACCTGTCCGGTTTCTACATATTTCAGAAGCTTGTCAACAATAGCGTGAACCGGTGATTGACCGGCTTTCAGAGTAATTCCTTTATCGAAAATCTGACCTACAGCAAAATTGTCATAATTAACAGGGTAAACTCCCAGAATAGAAACAGTTCCGCCACGGCGCACGCCGCTCATACAAGCTTCCAGAACTTTAATGGAACCTTTTTCGAAATTGAGAACGGCTTTAGCTTTATCCAATAAATTTCTTTCAGGCTCAAACCCGACCGCATCGATACAAAGATCGGCACCTCTGCCTTCTGTCAAATCCCGAATTTGCTCCACAGTTTGTTCTGCATCTTCCCAAAGAATGGTTTCGCAGCCTGTCAGTTTTTTGATTTGGTCCAGTCTGTATTGCAGAGTATCAATTACAATCACTTTTCCTGCATTGTGCAGAATAGCACTTTTCACCGCCATAGACCCAACTGGTCCCGCACCAAAAATTGCAACAGATTCGCCGCCCTTCAATTCGCCCCACATTACGCCGGTATAGCCTGTTGGGAAAATATCGGTCAGGAAAAGAACCTGTTCATCGGTTAAAATATCGGGAACTTTTCGGGGACCAAAATTAGCATAAGGCACACGAACATATTGTGCCTGTCCGCCACTGTAACCGCCATACAAATCTGTATAACCGAACATTCCACCGCCTTTTTCTGTTAATATTCCACCTTCTGGTCCGTAATGATCAGGATTGCTGTTTTCACAAGCCGACGGAAGATTGTGCTGGCAAAAATAACAGCCGCCACAGGCAATCGGGAATGGAACAACGACTCTATCTCCTCTTTGAAGATGGGAAATATTAGCTCCGACTTCTTCCACAATTCCCATAAATTCATGCCCCATAACCATTGGTTTGAGCTGAGGCATTCCTCCGGAATACATATGGAGATCGCTACCACAAATGGCTGTGGAAGTCACCTTAAGAATAATATCATTGGGATCCTCGATAATGGGATCATCTACTGTGTCGCAGGTAATCTTACCCGGCATATGGAAAACTGCTGCTTTCATAACTTTAATATTTTGATTGGTTGGTGTAATGGTTTCATTGTGTTTTCCTTTTAGACTTCTTTCCTTCGATATTTTCTTCGGCACGATCTATTGAATGGGATGTATGAATATCTTCATCATTCTCATACTCAGAAGAGATTTTCTCATAAAATGTATGCAGCGTATCAATATCTTCTTCATCCATATCTTCCACATCTACAAGTCTGTTGCTCGCTTCTTTGCTGGCTGCAATCAGTTCATTTAATTTTAATTGAATGGCTTTGGAATCTTTGTTTTGAGACTTCTGAATTACAAAAACCATCAGAAAAGTAATGATTGTAGTACTGGTATTGATGACCAATTGCCACGTATCCGAATACTTGAAAATAGGTCCGCAGATCAACCAGACTACTATCATTCCGGATGCAAAGCCGAAAGCGTAGGAACTGCCTGACCATTGCGTTACTTTATCCGCAAGCCATTCAAATTTATTTTTCTTCTGCTCCATAGCATTTCCATTATGCAGGATTATTTCTTTGCTGTTCAAATTCCCAGACTCTGTGATTGGCAACAGCTTTTATAAAGAGATTATCGTTATTTTTTTCCGTAGCATGAATAATGGCAGAATCTTCGTGCTGTTTCAGACTGATATTACTTTCGATATAAATCTGATCTGTATCAGAACCGAAATAAATAGCTTTGCAATGTTTGTAAGCCTCATTCACAAAAAGTAATGTCCCGGCTTTATTCTCCGGATTTAGCAGATTTTTAGCTGACTCTTTTCCACCACAGAGATACAAAGCATCGAAGCAAACACTGGCTGTGTTGGTCAAAGTATGCTTTGGCTCGTAAACCGTTCCGTCATCTGCTTTTACAGGCGCAAGACTTCCGGAAATAACCTGCACCATTGCTCCTTCTTTTTCCAGTTTGGATTGCAATTGGCTCACTTCTTTTCCATTCACGCCTTGCTCCATAATAAAACCGATAATTCTGCTTTTAATGGTATCTTTAATAGTATTAGCCATACTCAAAGCTTCGGAACTTGGAACGTTCGGTTCTCTTTCCTTGCTCTGTAAAGTTTTCGGATCGGCATCCGCGGGGATACTGGCGTTCGGTTGTTTTAGCCTAATCACATCAACACCAACTTTCTTAGCAACAGTTGAAGCTAAATCTTTGTTAATGAATAATAACTGACCAACCAATCTTTCTCTGATGGCTGGAATCGTCACTTTGGACAATTCAAAGATCAATGCATTTTGAAGATGAATTTTTTCCGGCTCCGATTGACTGTTGTAAAATAATTTGGCTTGAGAATAATGATCTACGAAACTTTGGCTTCTCGCACGGACTTTGTTTCCGTCCACACGTTCTGCCTGCGATACAAATCCGCCTTCTTTCATCATCGCCTGGAAAGGACATCCGCCACCGATGGAATTCGGTTCGTAGCTGACTTTACCTTTAGCAATTTGCTGACGCATATGTCCATCTCGCTGGTTATTATGAACTGTATTGATAGATCTGTTAATGGGGATTTCATGGAAATTTGGTGAACCTAATCTTGATAGCTGCGTATCGGTATAAGAAAATAATCGACCTTGTAATAGTGGATCATTACTGAAGTCGATTCCCGGAACCAAATGTCCCGGATGGAAAGCCACTTGTTCCGTTTCAGCAAAGAAGTTATCCGGATTTTTATTCAAAGTCAATGTTCCGATGAGTTGGACGGGGACTAATTCTTCAGGAACAATTTTAGTTGGGTCGAGAAGGTCAAAATCGAAATCATGCTCATTCTCTTCAGGAATCAATTGTACACCAAAATCCCACTCCGGAAAAGCACCATTTTCAATTGCTTCCCAAAGATCCCGCCGGTGGAAATCCGGATCTTTACCTGAAATTTTCGTGGCTTCGTCCCAAGCAACGGAATGAACGCCTAACTTCGGTTTGAAATGAAACTTAACAAAATGAGAATCGCCTTCGCTATTGATAAATTTGAAAGAATGAACGCCGAAACCTTCCATCATTCGGTAACTTCTCGGGATGGCTCTGTCACTCATCAACCACATAATCATATGCATGCTTTCCGGCATCAATGAAATGAAATCCCAAAAAGTATCGTGAGCAGAAGCAGCCTGAGGTATTTCGTTATCAGGTTCGGGCTTAACTGCGTGAACAAGATCCGGAAACTTAATCGCATCCTGAATAAAAAACACAGGCATATTATTCGCAACTAAATCATAATTACCTTCCTCAGTGTAAAATTTAACCGCAAATCCTCTCACATCTCTAGCCAGATCTGTACTGCCTCTAAATCCCGCAACTGTGGAAAATCTTACAAAAACTGGCGTTTCTTTTCCAACTTCTGTCAGGAATTTGGCTTTGGTATATTTTTCCAGACTTTGATTTAGTTTGAAAACACCATGTGCGCCGGAGCCTCTGGCATGGACAATTCTTTCCGGAATCCTTTCGTGGTCAAAATGCGTAATTTTTTCTCTCAGAATAAAATCTTCCAATAAGCTAGGTCCTCTCTCTCCAGCTTTGAGAGAATCCTGATTGTTGTTGATTTTCAGACCTTGGTTGGTCGTGAGTTTTTCATCAGTATTATCCGTTGTATGATTTTGAAGCTGGTCCAGTTTTATATTTTTAAAATTTTTATCGTTTTTCATATTGTAAATTTTGGTAATGGGTATATTTTTCCTTGTCCCAAATAATTTAGGAGATCGGTAGAAAACAATTGATACCAAGATTAGAACCCTGATATCAATAAATAGGAAAAATTTATTTAAAAAAAGTTCACATACCTCTCAAACGACGTATGCAAAAACTAAAGTAATCAGTACACTTAGCGTACTCTCACCGAATCTCGATTGGATGTAGAAGCACTATCTGTTCGAGAAGATGTTGTACCTGTAGCATTATTGGACGAAGCAGCTGCACTATCTATAGACGTTCCGCCGTTCGTAGATGAAGAAGGTTGTGTATCCATAGACGTACTGTCCGGTGATACCGACTCTGAAGTTTCAGAAGACTTATTGCTGTTACAACTAAACAGCAATCCCGTAGCGAAGATTAAGAATAATTTTTTCATAATAATTTATTTTTTGGTATTTGGTATTCTCAAAGTTAGACAGAAGATTATGGATGGTTTATGATCTGAGTCATAAGCGATAATTTACATTTTAGAAAAATTAATTTTAAATTTTATTTGGAACTTAAACCAAAAAGTTTATAATTTTGCTAACGCTGTTAGGAAAACTAAAATGGGAGTACACGAACGCCGACAAAGAGAAAAAGAATCGATACGCGCCAATATCTTGGATGCGGCTTTCTCTTTGGCTAAAACAGAAGGTTGGGCCTCTCTTTCCATCAGAAAGATTGCCGATGCCATAGAATACAGTGCGCCTGTGGTTTATGATTATTTCGAAAACAAAGAAGCTATTCTCTTCGAGATCTCTCTGAATGGGTTTCATAAATTACACATAGAACTGCTAAAAGCTCAGAAGAAACACGACACACCAGAGGAACAATTGGTTGCCATCGTTGATGCTTACTGGAATTTTGCTTTTAAGAATAAAGAGTATTATCAGCTGATGTTCGGACTGGGAATGCAATGCAGCGGAAAAGGATTGATGAAGGAAGAATTCTCATCATTTCAGGAATTGTTGTTTGACTGTACCTATGACATTATCATAAAAAAAGGTTCCAACCCTGATAATGCCTGTCATTCCTCACACGCTTTGTTTTCAGCGGTTCACGGCTTGATCTCAATTATGATGATGCGTAATGATGATATCCCTTCTACGATGAATAAGACAACACTTGATGAGACTGTTGCTGCTTATATCAAATCGTTGTAAATTTTTTTTTAAATTTTAAATTAACACTGTTAGGAATATTAACACAGTATTAATTATAATTTAATATAAAACAAAGAATTTCTGATATAATTGTTTGTTTACATTAACGCTGTTAGAAAAAAGAACACGGTTCAGAGAATTAATTAATCATATAATAACTTTTAAAATATGGAAACAATGTAAACTCAAATGCTAATATTTTTGATTTTAAAACTAACAATGTTAGATAAATTAACAATATTCAATTCTATTGCACTATTACTTAAAATTAACACACTTAAAAACTTGAAATGAAAATAACTAACAATTCTAAACTTATTGTACTGATCTCGAGTATTATCTTTTTACAAAGTTGTACAAAAGCGGCAGATAATACGGCAATGGCTTTCCCAACGCCTGAACTTCCTGTTTATACCGTTATTACCTCACCTGCTACGACTTACCAGGAATTCCCAACTTCTCTGGAAGGTAAAAACAATGTAGAAATCCGTTCACAAGTGGATGGTTATCTGGATAAGATCTATGTTGAAGAAGGTTCTTTTGTAAGAGCCGGACAGCCGTTATTCAAAATTGATCCGCGAGTTTACGGCGAACAGATGAATATGGCTTCTGCTAACCTTCAGGCTGCCAATGCCAATATTCAAAAAGCAAAAGTAGAAGTAGACAGACTTCAGCCTTTGGTTGCTGACAAAGTCGTTTCTGATGTACAACTGAAAACGGCAAAAGCCAATTATGCAGCAGCCGTTGCAGCAGCCGCTCAGGCAAAAGCATCTTTGGGCGGAAGTAAAATCAATGTTGGATTTACTACGATCACAGCACCTGTGAGTGGTTACATAGGAAGGATTCCTTATAAAAAAGGAAGCCTGATTTCCAGAACCGACCCTACGCCTTTGACTTTGTTATCGGACATCAGCCAGATCTACGCTTATTTTTCACTGAGTGAACTGGATTTCATTGCGTTCCAAAAGAAATATGCAGGCGCAACGCTTGAAGAAAAATTGAAGAATATGCCGGCGGTCGATTTGGTTATCGCAGATGGTAGCAATTATTCTGAAAAAGGAAAAATGAGCATCATTGACGGACAATTCGATAAAACAACCGGAGCCATCAGCGTTCGTGCCGTATTCCCGAATCCAAACGGAACTTTGAGAACCGGCAATACAGGTCGTGTCCGTATGCCGCAATTATTATCAGATGCAGTTGTAATTCCACAAGAATCTACTTTCGAAATTCAGGATAAAACTTACGTCTATGTTCTTGGAAAAGATAACAAAGTGACTGGAAAACCTGTGAAAATCTCCGGCAAGACAGAACACTATTACTTTATTTCCGAAGGATTGAATAAAGGTGAAAAAATCGTATTCACCGGCATCGGAAACTTGAAAGACGGTGCGCTTATCAAACCAAAAACGATCTCTTCTGATAGCTTATTGAAAGCCAATCCTTTGTAAAAATTATTCAGAAGATTAAAAATTAAACTAGTATGTTAAAACAATTTATAGAAAGACCGGTCCTTTCAACGGTCATCTCCATTATATTATTGCTGTTGGGAGCATTGTCGGTGTTCAATCTGCCGATCACCTTGTTTCCTGATATTGCACCACCAAGTGTCCAGGTAACGGCATTTTATCCGGGTGCAAACGCCGAAGTTGTAGCACGTTCTGTTGCTGTTCCTATTGAGGAAGCAGTGAATGGTGTTGAAAATATGACCTATATGACATCCAATTCCAGTAACGACGGAACGATGACCTTGAGCGTATTTTTCAAGCAAGGTTCAGATGCGGACAATGCTGCTGTGAATGTTCAGAATCGCGTTTCCAAAGCGATGAGTCAGCTTCCACAAGAAGTTGTTCAGGCGGGAATCTCTACTCAGAAAGTTCAGAACAGTTTCATTATGTTTATGGGATTATATAGTGAAGATCCGAAAGAATATGATGAATTATTCCTGCAGAACTATATGAAAATTAATATCATCCCGCAGTTGCAGCGTATTCCGGGAGTTGCGCAGGCGCAGGTTTTCGGAACGCGGGATTATTCGATGAGACTTTGGCTGAAACCAGACCGTCTGGCGGCTAACAATCTTTCGCCTCAGGAAGTTCTGAATGCTGTTAAAGACCACAATCTTGAAGCAGCGCCAGGTCGTCTTGGACAAGGAAGTAAAGAAACTTACGAATATATTTTAAAATATAAAGGTAAACTCAGCAAGAATGAGGATTACGAAAATATTGCCATAAAAGCCAATAACGACGGCTCTTTCCTAAGATTGAAAGACGTAGCCAGAGTAGAATTTGGTTCTTACACTTACACTGCAGCGAACAGAGTTGATGGAAAACCGGTTTCAGGTTTCGCCATTTTACAAACTGCAGGTTCTAATGCCAACGAAATCTTAACTGAAATCGAAAAACAGGTTGAGGAATTCAAAACAACTTTGCCAAAAGGTGTGAAACCGATTATTATGTACAATTCCAAAGACTTTTTGGATGCATCCATTCATCAGGTTGTTGAGACTTTGGTGATTGCATTTATTCTCGTTTTCATTGTTGTATTTATTTTCCTTCAGGATTTCCGCTCGACATTGATTCCGGCGATTGCAGTTCCCGTTGCGATTATCGGAACATTCTTCTTCCTTCAGCTATTTGGATTCAGTATCAATATGTTGACATTGTTCGCATTGGTTCTCGCCATTGGAATTGTCGTCGATGATGCAATCGTCGTTGTAGAAGCCGTCCATTCCAAAATGGAACATACAGGAATGCCTGTGGAACAAGCCACAATGAGCTCAATGTCAGAAATTTCAGGCGCCATTATTTCGATTACTTTGGTAATGTGTGCGGTATTTATTCCGGTTGGTTTTATGCAAGGTCCTGCAGGCGTTTTCTATAGACAATTTGCTTTCACATTGGCGATTGCCATTATGATTTCTGCAGTTAATGCATTGACATTAAGTCCAGCTTTGTGCGCATTATTCCTGAACGACCCTCAGGGAGAGCACGGTGAACACGGTCCTAAGAAAGGTTTTGGAGCAAGATTTTTCAATGCTTTCAATGTGGCGTTCAACAATATGACCAGAAAATACATTTATAGTCTTAAGTTTTTAATTAAGAATAAATGGGTTGCAATTGGTGGTTTGGGAATCATTATCGCTGCGAGTATTCTCCTGATCAAAAAAGCACCAACCGGTTTTATCCCGACTGAAGACCAAGGTTTTGTTTTGTATGCTGTGAACACGCCGCCGGGAAGCTCATTAGAAAGAACACACAAAGCGACTGAACAAATCGATAAAATTGTAAAAGGTGAAAGCGCGACCAATCACCTTTGGGTAGCAGACGGACTGAATTTCATCAGTAATGCGAATGCTTCGCCTTACTCTGCAGGTTTCATCAAACTGAAAGATTATGAAGACCGCGGCGATATGAAAGACCCAGACCAGATTGCAGCAGCTTTAACAGGAAAAGTGTCTCAGGTAAAAGATGCGAATGCATTCTTCTTCAACTTCCCGACGGTTCAAGGATTTGGTAACGTTTCTGGTTTCGAGTTTATGCTTCAGGATAAAACCAACGGTTCTTTTGAACAATTGGGAACAACAACTCAGGCTTTCATCGGAGAACTGATGAAACGTCCCGAGATTGCTTTTGCTTTCACAACGTACGCAGCAGGAAATCCTCAATATACAATCGATGTCGATACCGATAAAGCCAACCAGTTAGGTGTTTCAATTACAGAATTGATGCAGACGATGCAGATCTATTACGGAAGTAGTTTCGTTTCGGATTTCAACAGATTTGGAAAATATTACAGAGTGATGGCTCAGGCGGATATCCCTTACCGTACTGACACGAATTCTTTGGATGGCATCTATGTCAAAAATAATCAGAACGAAATGGTTCCTGTCAAAACGTTGGTGACTTTGAAAAGAACTTTCGGACCGGAAACGGTTACAAGAAACAACTTGTTCAACGCTGTCACAATTAATGGAACACCAAAACCTGGTTATAGTACAGGTGATGCGATTAGAGCGGTGGAAGAAACGGCGAAACAATCTTTACCGAGAGGTTACGGCTACGAATGGACGGGAATCACGCGTGAAGAAATCAAGACCGGTGGACAGACGGCTTTCGTTTTCCTTTTGAGTATTTTGTTTGTTTACTTTTTGTTAGCGGCTCAATACGAAAGTTACATTCTTCCATTTGCGGTTATTTTAACCGTTCCTACCGGGATTTTCGGAGTGTTTGCTTTTACCGGACTGGCAGGGATTGACAATAATATTTATGTTCAGGTTGGATTGATAATGCTCGTCGGATTATTGGCGAAAAATGCCATTTTGATTGTAGAATTTGCAGTTCAGAGAAGAAAAGCAGGCAAAACCTTGATTGAATCGGCTTTACAAGCTTCGAGATTAAGATTAAGACCAATTCTGATGACATCTTTTGCCTTCATTATTGGGATGTTACCATTGGTTTGGACGCAAGGAGCTGCGGCTAAAGGAAACCACTCTATTGGCATCAGTACGGTTGGCGGAATGTTTACAGGTGTTGTATTCGGGATTTTCATTATTCCGGTGATGTATGTAATTTTTCAATATCTGCACGAGCAAATGCCAAGCAAAAAGAAACGCAAGCTGAAAAAAGAAAAAGCAGCTTTGAATTTAATTTAAATTTAAACGCAAAGGCACAAAGATTTTTTCCATAACCTCTATTTATAAGGCACAAAGATTTAAAATTCCGATTTTATTTTGTGACTTAGAGCTTTTGACAATAAAGATTATTTGCGCCTTTGCGATAAAAAATAACACTCAATGAACATTATAAAAAAAATAAAAGAGATTGTAGTTTCCACAGCAGTCGTAGCAAGTGCAGTTTCCTGTATGCCCAAATTAGCATTGGACAAAGTGAGCCCGGAACTGCCGGAAACTTTCCAATACACGGCAACAGCTGACACAGCAAGTGTCGCCAACCTGGAATGGCGACAGTTTTTCAATGATCCGATTTTACAAGGTCTGATCGAAAAGGGCATCAAAAATAATTATGACTTGCAGATTGCCTTGAAACAGGTTGCCTCTTCGCAGGAACGATTGAAACAGGCAAAATATATGCAATATCCAGAAGTTGGTTTTGGCGTTACAGGTCAAATTACAAGACCTTCTGATAATAGTTTGAACGGACAAAGCATCAACTTGTTCCTTGGAAAAAGTTATGTTGAAGATTATAATGCAGCGTTCAATCTGTCTTGGGAAGCCGACATCTGGGGCAAAATCAAGAATCAGCAGGAAGTTTCGAAAATGCAATATCTGCAGACCTATGAAGCGACAAAGGCAATTCAAACGCAAGTTGTTGCAGCCATTGCACAAGGTTATTACAACCTTTTGATGCTGGATAAACAATTGGAAATCGCCAAATCGAACCTGGAATTAAGCAAAAACACATTAAACATAACAGAAAAAATCTGGCAAAGCGGCGATGCAACCTCTTTAGGTGTTCAGCAATCCAAAGCGCAAAAGGAATATACAGAACTCCTGATTACGCAACTGGAACAGAATATTAAAATCCAGGAAAATGCGTTAAGTATTTTGGTAGGCGAAAATCCGACTAAAATCAACAGAACGATTGAGATGTCTGATACATCGTTACCTCAGAATTTCTCTGCCGGATTGCCTGCAGCAATGATAAGCCGCCGTCCGGATGTTCGTCAGCAGGAATTGGTTTTGTTAGAATCCAATGCTTTGATCGGCATTGCCCAGGCGAATATGTATCCTTCTTTGAAAATCACTGCTAATGGCGGTGTGAATTCTTTCAAAATTGATAACTGGTTTCAGATTCCGGCTTCTTTGTTTGGTTCTGCTTTAGGAGGAATCACACAACCGGTTTTCCAGAAAAGACAATTGAAAACCAACCTGAATGTAGCGAAAATCCAAAGAGAGAAAAATGTTCTGGCCTTTCGTCAATCTGTTCTGAATGCCGTTGGTGAAGTTTCCGATGCATTAGTGTCTAACGAAAGTCTGAAAGTTCAGGAACAGAAAGCTGCAGAACAAGTGACAACCTTAAAATCAGGAATCCAAAGTGCTGAAAAGCTTTATAAAAGCGGTTTGGTTAATTACCTGGAAGTCATCACAGCTCAGGGAAATTCTCTACAAGCCGAGTTGAATCTTGCTTCCATAAAAAGACAGCGACTAAGCAGTATTGTTGATTTGTACCGCGCTTTGGGTGGCGGTTGGAAATAATTTCTATATTTAAATTAAATTGTTAAAAAAATGCAGTCTTTTGGGACTGCATTTTTGATTAACATCAATAAAAAAGCTCTGAAATTCAGAATTACTATTTTTTTATTTATTTCTTTCCAGCAGCTTGCATTGGATTCACTTTTCCGTTGGAAGCACCTCTGGCTGCATCTTTTTGCTTTTGTTTAAAAACCTGGAACTTGCTTGGTGCTTCTGATGAGCTTGAAGCGGTCCAGAAGTTGTTAGACGTATCAATATCGGCCGTTTCTCTCATTGGGTCCAGTTGAACAGACTTCAGTTTCTTATCAAAATAATAAGTTTTTGAAGCTTTTTGCTCATTATGTCTCCAGATTTGAACACTGATTTTATCATTCAGTTTTGAACCATCTTCAAAGGTGAATTCTAAAATAATCGGCATTACCAATCCGCCTTTGTTAGAAAAATCGATTTGATAAGCGGTAACATTATTTTCTTTTTTAATGTCTTTCGCACCTAATTTTTCGAGATTTCCGGTTGTCAGATTATACTCTTTTGAAGTATCCACTTTCTCCTGTCCGCGGTCATATCTGTAATAGAAATCCTGAACATCTTTGTCGGTATCAGCATAAAACTTGATATTCTTATCTTCTCTATTTCTGATTTTAGAAACATCTTCAAACTCATTTAGCACAGGTTTTTCGACAGTATATTTCACCGTTTCAGATTTTGGAACGGCGCCAAAATCAGGCGTTGCAATCGTCACTTTATCTAGCGAAATATCAACTGGGTCTGTTCCGTAGAACCAACCTCTCCAGAACCAATCCAGGTCTTCTCCACTCGCATCTTCCATTGTTCTGAAAAAATCTGCCGGTTCAGGATGACGGAACGCCCATCTTTTCGCATAAGTCTTGAACGCTTTATCAAACAACTCTCTTCCCATAATCGTTTCACGAAGAATGTTAAGTCCCGTTGCCGGCTTTGAGTAAGCATTCGGACCAAATCTCGCAATGTTTTCCGAATTAGACATTATCGGTTCTAATTCGTCTTTCGGAAGTTTCATATAATCCACAATTGTCCAGGCCGGACCACGTTTCGATGGGAATTTATTATCCCATTTTTCCTCAGTCAGATATTCAACAAAAGTATTGAGACCTTCATCCATCCAGCTCCATTGTCTCTCGTCAGAATTGATGATCATTGGGAAAAAGTTATGTCCCACTTCGTGAATGATTACTCCCAACATTCCGTTTTTAATCGCTTCGGAATAAGTTCCGTCTTTTTCTGTTCTTCCGTAATTGAAACAGATCATCGGATATTCCATTCCGTTCGCCGCTTCTACAGATTGTGCTACCGGATATGGATAAGGAATCGTGAATTCTGAATAAGTTTTAATCGTATGTGCAACAGCTTTTGTAGAGAATTTTCTGTACAATCCGTAAGCTTCTTTTCCGTAGAAACTCATCGCCATTACTTTGTTATTGTTTTCAGGAATCGTAACGCGCATTCCGTCCCAAATAAATTTTCGTGAAGAAGTCCAGGCAAAATCACGAACGTCATTCGCCTCGAAAATCCAGATTTTTCTTTGCTTTGAATGATTTTTTTCTGCTTTCTTAGCTTCGTCCAAAGTCACAATTTCAACTGGTTCGTTTGCAGATTCGGCTTTTCTATATCTTGCTAATTGCTCAGACGTTAAAACCTGTTCATAGTTCTTACATTCTCCAGTTCCGCCAACAATGTGGTCAGCAGGAACATTCATTTTGACTTTATAATTTCCGAAAACCAAAGCAAACTCGCCACGTCCTGTGAACTGATGGTTCTGCCAACCGTGGAAATCACTGTAAACACACATTCTTGGGAACCATTGCGTCATTGTGTAAAGATCGTTTCCATCTTCAGGAAAATTTTCATAACCACCTCTTCCGCCCATTTCGATACGATTTGGGATGTTGTAATTCCAATTAACTTTGAAAACGAATTTTTCTCCTTTCTTCAATGCTTTTGGAAGGTCAATACGCATCATTGTTTTGTTGACCACATATTTCAACGGATTGCCGGAAGCATCGGTTACTTTCTCCAAATTAACACCATAACCATTATCTGAAACAGGAAGTTCTGATGCTTTTAAGTTTTCTAAGACCGTTATTTTCGGTAACATTGAAGAAAAAGGATAATCCGCATTTTTCACAGTTGATTGCTGATTTTCGTCCAGCTGAAGCCAGAGATAATCCAAATCGTCCGGAGAATTGTTGTAATAAGTGATGGTTTCTGAGCCTTTCAGATTTCTCTTATCTTCGTCCAGATAAGCTTCGATGTCATAATCTGCACGTTGCTGCCAGTAGGCTTGTCCCGGCGAACCAGAGGCGGTTCTGTAAACATTGGGTGTTGGAAGGATCGTTCCGAGTTGTTCAAATTTATTTCCGTGGTTGCTTCCCGGATTATTCTGGATATTCTGTGCCGACACCACAGCAGAACAGAATAAAAGTCCTAAAACTTTTAACTTCATTTTTTCAAAACAATTAGATAATAATTCTTTACAAGTAATCAAATTTAGGAAATTGTTACGAATGAAATAAAGATTGGCAACTATTTTTAGCAGTAAAGATTAATTCTAAATAAGAATCTTAAACATAGAATCACACGCAGCCCGAGCTGAGTGGAGCTCATTTTTTGCGAGGACTTTTGGAAGGTAAAAAATAGCGGGAACGGAGCGCGGAATAGCTGCCCAAATCAAAAAGAGATTAATAATTAAAAAGGAAGTCTTTCCAAAGTCATTTTGAGCGCCAATGCGAAAACGCCCGAGGAAACGAATAGAATCCAGTCTTTTCTGTTGACACGGAAAATCTTTAGCAAAATAAAAAGTAGAATCAGAATCGCAACGACCAAAGCAATCTGCCCCAGTTCCAAACCAATATTGAAGCCTAAAAGCGGAACGAAAATGCTCTGCTCTTTTGCCAACATCATTCTGGCCGTGTTTGCAAATCCCATTCCGTGGATGAGTCCGAAAATCATTGCCAGATAATAGTTCATTCTCATCAGCGTTTTCTGATTATTTTTCATCAGAATATTATCTAACGACGTGATGACAATAGTCAAAGGAATGAGAAACTCTACCCAGTTGCCCGGAACTCTTAAAACATTAAGTGAGCTGAGCGCCAAAGTGATGGAATGCCCGATAGTAAAGGCTGTTACGAGAATCAGGATTTTTTTGAAATCGTTGTAAGAATAAACGGCGATCAAAGCCAAAATAAAAAGCTGATGATCCAGCGCATCCAAAGAAATAATGTGTTCCCAACCCAATTTCAGGTAAAAAATAAAATCCTGCATCCTATCATTTTAAAAAGAATTACGAAAATAATGATTAATTTCGACTTAAATTTTGGTCTGATGAAGAACTTTTTTTCTGCAGTTGTTTTTCTGTTTTTGTTTGTAGCACTTTTCTCGTTCAAGGTTCATCCTTATCACGTTGGTTCTATGGAATTTAATTATAACCAAAAGTCAAAAGCATTTGAAATTTCCGGACGATTTTTTATGGATGATTTGGAGAACGCCATTAATAAAAAATATGGAAAAAATCTCCATTTCCTTAATCCAAAATCTGAAAAAGAAATGAATGAAGCTTTGAAAAATTACGCTTCCGAATATGTAAAACTGAAAGTGAATAATCAGTTTGTAAAAGTTAAATTCATTGGATATGAAGAAGATAAGGAAAGTGTGGATATTTTTCTGGAATCAGAAACTGTAACTAATCCTAAAAAAGTGGAAACTGCTGTCAGTTTTCTTTATAATCTTTTTGATGACCAAATGAATATCATCCACATCGTCATAAATGGTCAACGAAAAAGTGAAAAGCTGAATTATCCAGACCGTTATCTGTTTCAGGAGTTTTGATGAATTAAAATTATGAAGAACGAATTTTCCAATAACAGCCAAATTAAAGTCGTTTCTGGTTTTTCCCAACTTGTAGAGACGAATTTTTCTGGAACGATGAACGCCATTTGCTGGGAAAGACATCTGGTTGGTGATTTCAAAGAAATCGTATCCAAATTGGAATTGAAAGACAATATTACCGAAATTTCTATTGACGATCTTTTAACTCTAAATCTGTCCGCCAACGGCGTCCTTGCCAGAGAAATCATTTTAAGTGATTTAAGATTGCTGACTGATTTTGGAGCATCACCTTCTCTTAATTTACTTAAAAAGTATGAGCGAGATGATGAATTTGATTTTATTTCTACGGATGTTTACTCTTACCACGTTGATCGTTCACCCTTTGGAACAGATACTTTTTTGTGCACCTATTACGGTGCAGCAAGTGATATTCTTCCCAATGATCAGGCTGAACAAAAAGTTCTGATTCCTGAAATCAGAGATAGGCTTAAAGAGTTACACAACGACCAAGATGGAGATTTTGAAGACTTCTTAAAAGACAACTATTTTGATTTGCACTATCAGCCAAAAGCTAACGCAAAATCCATTAACCTGGGATTAGGTCATCTGTGGAGACTATCTGTAGATCATCCGGAACAGAAAGTCCCGCCGTGTGTTCATCGTGCACCAACAGAAAACGATGGTGAATATCGATTGCTTTTGATTTGCTAGTAAATAGCTTTACTTAGATTGCAATTGTGACATATCCGATTTTCAATCCATCAACATATCTGGGTAATATGGGAAAAGATTTAATACCATCTTTAAATTAATAGAATAACTATTTACTGTTTTTTAAAATTTCATACTTTATCTCAGCTTCCTTATCCAATGGCTCTTTTTTTAGATAGATTTTCAACGATTCGATGGCTTTTTCCGTTTGATGGGATAATCTGTAAGCTTCGCTCAGGTTGTAGTAAGGTGTGGCAGAATCAGGGAACTGAATAGTACACAGTTGAAACAGATGAATTGCCTGATTATATTTTTTTTCGAAAAGGAACTTTTGCCCGTATCTTTCTATTAAATTCTCCTTAAGGATATATTTTTTGCTTGAATCGGCTTTTAACTTTTTTATTCCGTCAGCAAGGCCATTTTGTTCCACTGTCCGGATAACATCTTTTGTATAGAAAAAGTTATCTGTTGCATTGGTACTTCCGGTTAATTCCTTTTTAATGAGATTGGAAGCTTCCCAATAATTTTCAACTTCTCCGTTTGTTAAAATTACAACGGTATAGCCGGACTCCGGGAAAATCATCAGTTCATTTGCTATTCCGAAATGTCCGCCCGTATGTCCAAGCATTCTTTGACCGTTTAAAAAATTCTCAACGACACCATGAGCGTAAAAGCCTTCTTTATATTTCACTTGGCCGGTGGAATACAGGTGTGTAAATTCTTTATTCAGTATTTTGTTTTGTTGAAGGGCGATAGAAAATCTCAGGAGATCCTCCGCTGTCGAATATCCTCCACCTGCTGGTGTACCTTTGATTACATTACTGTACATATTGTTTTTCCAATGTCCTGGCTTTTCTAATAGCATTGTATATCCTGTTGCCATATTCGGGATTGCTTCTTCCAAATCATAAGAATCTGTATCCTTCATTTTTGCGGGTTCGAAAATATAAGTTCTTACATAATCGAAATAATTTAACTTGGAGATTTTTTCGATGATCAGTCCTAAAACCATATACCCCGAATTGCTGTATTGAAAACCTTTCCCGGGAGAAAATAGTAATTCTTGATGTACGTAAAGCGGCAAATAATCACTTACCGTTTTAAATTTTTCTTTCGCCAGTTTGTCGTGTTCAGCCCAAAAGTTTCCCATTCCGGAAGTGTGTGTCAATAATTGATGAATGGTGACGGAATCGGCTATGAGTTTATTGGGGAAATCCGGTAAATATTTACCGAGTTTGTCATTTAGCGAAAGCTTTCCCTTTTCTGCTAATTGCATAATGGCTAAACCCGTAAACATTTTGTTCATAGAAGCCAAATTAAATTTGGTATTTGTTTTATTGGGAATTTTGTCGGCCATATTAGCATATCCAAAAGCTTTCTTATAGATCGTTTTATCACCTTTGGCAATCAAAACAACACCACTAAAGTAATTCTCCTTCTCAAGAATATGCAGTTGTTTTCTTATGGCAGGCAGGTTAACCGATTGTCCAAAAGCTAATGTTCCCAAAAGAATAAATAGTAATCTTACCAGAAAGTATCTTATCATTATAAAAAAATTATAGCGGTTGTTTCATTATGTATTATTTCCCTTTTCTTTTTGTAATATTTATTGAAAAGTAATCATCTGATTTTGTCTTTTAACCAACAATATTGCAGTTGCTGTAAAATTCCTTATAAGATGACCACAAGATTTTGGTGGAAGATTATAATTTAATTTCATAAAGGTTTTCTTGCCTATTGTTTATGAGTACAAAATTATAGATACAAATACCTTGAACATTGTATGAATGTAAACCATTAAACAAAAAGCCAGAGCATATCTTTTGAATCATTAATGTTTTTGAAAAATATGGTAGGAACAACACCAGTTAGCGCTTTGAACTCTCTGTTAAAATGGGGCTGATCAAAAAATGAATTTTCGTGTGACAATGAAATGAATTTTTCATTGGTTTGCAGAGAAGAGGTAACCTGCCTGAAGCGGTGTATTCTTTTATACAGAGACGGAGACTTTCCCATATATTTTAAAAATGTCCTATGAAGATATTGTCTGGATATACCCATTGATTCAGCAATGTCATTTAATTTCCATCCTTCTTCAGCTTTTTGCAGGATGTCTTGAATCATTTCGAGTTTCGGACTAAAAAGTTTGGAGATAAGATAATTTTCTAAAATATTTGCCTGTTCATCTTTGTTATTCATTTTCAATAGATCCTGAATTTCAGATTGATAATCAGGATATGGTTTGAAATTCTCCAAATGGTCTGCAGTTGATGATAAAGACACTTCAGGAAAAAAATGAAAAATAGCAAGAGGTTTGAAGTATATCGTCAGTTCATTTCTAGGCTCTTCGTAGGTAACGTTAACTGGTTTGGAAATGTTATAGAAGAGAAATGAATCCATCCTTTTAATGATTGATTTCCTTATTGTGATTTTGTTTTCTTCAGGAATTAATTCTGTGTCCTGACAAATGGTTGCAAGACAGAAATTACTGGGAAATGTCCAATATTGATTTGATTTTAGGGTATCATTCTCAGAAATAAAATAAAATCCCTCAATATACCGGCTTAACAGATCTGATTTTGGCTTATAAAAAGTGATATTCATACTTTATCTGAAAACATTATGTGACAAACGGTCCTCAAATTTCACATGATTGAAAAACAGTCGAAAAGATAACGCCATCTCATTAAAGAGTTTATAAATCTGGGAAGATTGTTTTTAGGTGCTATAATTTTGTAATTATACGACCTATTAACTCTGCATTCTTTTTGTAGTGATATAAATATGTCAACAAATGGCTTAGAAATGGCGATTATTTCCCGATACAGTATCTAAAGAAGTGGTTATTAATGGTAGTTTACTCAATACAAGGTGTACAAAAGTGGTACAGAATTAAGATGCTGCAACATCTTTTTTTTCTACTTTTCCGAACGCATCTCGTCACATTAAACACTTGTGAACCAATATTTTACAATATTTGACGATAAATTTAAATGTACAATTGTACTACTTTTGTACACCTCCAACCTTATATTTCAATGTAAATCAACACATTAACAGTTCCCGATTGAACTACGATAATTAGTACATTTTGCCAGTGAATCTCAATTTTCATTTATTTTTTGAGTGAAAATTAGTTCTCTACTGTATTTGCCAGATTCAAAACTTTTGACAGCTTTGACACTCAGCTTTCTTCTTATCATTCTCTGCAATTTATTATTGTGTACTTTGCGCAATTCTAGGATTCTACTTAAATCAGATCTCTAATCCATGACTCTCAAAATATGAAGATTATCAAATACAAATTGATAGAAATCTTCTTTATTGATAAATTTGAATAATTACTCTAAATAATCAGGGGGAAAGGTTTTCTGTCCGAACTTCTCATCCAGATTTTGCAGGAAAATTTTCCGTTCTTCAGTCATCTCCGGAACTGGCAAAAACTCACCTTCGGAAACTGGTTGCCCAATCGCTTCGAAGATTTTTTCCAATCCTGCCGGCATTACAGTACAGAGAAGTTTGGCGAAAGAACCAGAAGTATTTTTAAAACAATGAACAGCACCACCAAAAGGAATTTCCACAAATCCTCCTTTGGAAACAACAGTTTTTCCATTCTCTGTTTTAAATTCAACTTCGCCTTCCAAAATGTAGAAAGTTTCGTGCGTATTTGGATGAGCATGCGGTGGCGGGCCTCCATTAGGTGGGACGGTCATTTCGATAACAGCAAAACGATTTTCCGTTTCTTCACCAGAAATAATAATTCGATAATTTCCTCCAGCAACAGCCAATCTTTTGCCACTTACCTGGTCTATAATTTTGATATCTGCATGCATAGTTTTTGTCTTAAAATTATTAATGAAACAAATTTACACTGGCAAAACTTTTGGAATCGTTGACATTTGTCACAATTAATGCAACAGATATTAATTAACGAAAACTCTGCTTTCTGATTCTGCTGAGCGTTTCACGGGAAATTCCCAAATAAGAAGCAATCTGGTGCAAAGGAAATCTTTGAATCATATCCGGATGCAGCTGAACAAAACTTTCATAACGCTCTAAAGCACTGAGACTAATTGCATCATCGACACGTTTTTGCGAAGCAATATGATTGTTTTCGCTCATTTTCCAGAACATATCTCTCACTGACGGAATTTCCAGAAAAGCATCAAGATTGGGTCTTGGTAAAATCAGTAATTCCGTATTTTCCCAAGCTTCGATATAATATTTTGAAGGAGTCTGATTCATAAAACTTTGTCTGTCAACAATCCACCAGTTTTCCAGTGCCAATTGTAAAATGTACTCAATCCCGTGACTGTCTACACTGAACTGTCTCATCGCACCTTTTAGTACAAAACCTGTGTACGGACAAACATTTCCTTCCTCAAGAAAGTATTGTTTTTTCCTTAATTTTTTCGGCAACAATAATGACTGAATCTTCTCTTTCTCTTCAGATGAAAGACTCGAATTACTGTAGCGTTCTATGTAGTCAAAAAGTGGTTCGTACATTTTAGTTTTTTAAAAGGCGATAACGAAAATCGTTATTTATCAAATTTAAAAAATTTCGTTCGATTGTCATTAATTATATTTAATCTTATTATTATTTACTAAAAGCTACTACTATAAAAAACAAAACATTAACTACCTAAAAATCAATCATTAAATAAAATTTATTGACATTTGTCACAGTTTTTTTGTATCAAATATCACCGTTTTCACGAATCAACTCAGCCTAATTTTGTCCTGTACAATAAGCAATTACACGGCTGAAGTACAGAATAAAATAATATTAACTTAAATACATTTATTATGCACACAAAAGCATTCAATCCGGAAAACGCAGCGATACTACTTATCGACCACCAAGTAGGAACAATGGCGTGGACACATTCTCACGACATTAATTTGGTAAAACAAAATGCCATTAAGCTGGCAAAAATTGCAAAAGCCTTAAATCTTCCTGTTATTTTAACATCAAGTATGGAAGACCAAGTTCAGGGACCATTGATTCCCGAACTACAGGAAATATTACCTGAAGCGTATAAAGCCCGAATCAAACGTCCGGGAATAGTAAATGCTATGCACCACGAAGGTTTCAATAAAGCGGTAAAAGCGTTAGGTAGAAAAAAACTTTTTGTAGCAGGCGTTACTACTGAAATTTGTGTCACTTTTCCGGTTTTACAGATGCTGGATGAAGGATATGAAGTGCAGGTTTCTGCAGACGCATCAGCTTCTTATACCCAATATGGCGATAATTTGGCTTTAGAAAGAATGAGACAAGCGGGAGCAATTATCACGACAGTTGACCAGATTATTTCTGAACTGGCGATTGACTGGACCAGTCCGAACGGGCAAAAACTGGTTGGTATTTTAAACTATCATTAAAATTTGATTTACAAAAAGAAACATCGTTGCAAAATATAAAAGCGGTGTTTCTTTTTTAATATTAAAACCTACATTATGAAAATCATCAGAGCTTCAGAAAAGCATACCCACGGAAACCAGACATTTCACGTTGAAATATTATATCCGGGAACGAATCTAGGAAAAAATGATACGGGATTTTTAACCATTGGAAGAATTGACCACGCCTTATTTAAACCTCCCGGTTTAGTTCCGATGCATCCGCATCAGGATGACGAAATATTTTCATACATCCGTTCCGGAAAGATGATTCATATGGACAGCACCGGCAAAAAGGAACATCTGAATAATTCTTATATGATGTTGATGAATTCCGGAAGCGGAATTTCACACGAAGAAAGTGCCGAAGAAGATGTGGAAATGCTCCAAATCTTTATGCGACCTTCTGAAAATGATTTGCCACCGCAGGTTCAGTTTCATCAATTTGAAAATGTTTTCAGTGAAAATATCTGGAGATTGGTCGCCGGAAACAGAGCTGATTCACCATTGAAATTAAGGGTAGAAACCAATATTTTCGACATCAGACTACAAAAAGATAAAGTTGTGGAAATCCCAGAATGGAATGAAGAATTCATCAATTTTATTTACTGTTTCAACGGAGGAATTAAAATCGGAAACGAGATCATTGCAAAAGGCGACAGCGTGATTCTTGAAGAAAATCTTCCTCTAAAAGCGACTACAGAAAGTGACCTGGTTTTATTTCAGATAAAAAAAGATGCCAAATACAGTGAGACGGGAATGTTCAGCGGAAATAAATTCCATTGATCACACCTACAAAATGGAAAAGCCTTTGAAGTTCCAAAGGCTTTTCTATTATATTCAAGTCTGCTTATTGCTGTTTTACAAACTGTAATTCACCTGCCAATTTTACCTCATCACTTACCATTACTCCTCCACCTTCAAGTGCAGCGTGCCAAGTAAGTCCGAAATCTTTCCTATTGATTTTTCCTTCGAAAGAAAATCCCGCCCTTATATTTCCGTAAGGATCTGTCTTGATTCCGTTGAAATCTACATCAAGGGTAATTGGTTTTGTAATTCCGTTGATGGTAAGATTTCCGGTTACATCGTCACTAAGCGCTGAAGCTTCGAAAGTGATTGTAGGATGTACTTCAACGTTAAAAAAGTCTGCAGACTTCAGGTGATTGTCTCTGTCGGAATTATACGTAGAGATAGAATCTGTCTGAATGGTTGCCACTGTTTTTACGTTTGCAAAAGTATCGTCCTCCGCTTCCAGCTGTACATCAAAATTGGTGAAATTTCCTTTGACATTTGATATCATCATATGTCTAACTTTGAAAGTCAATTCACTGTGTGTCGGATCCAGGTTCCATTTTGTTGCCATTGTAATTATGTTTTAAATTGTTATTTATACTGCAAATCTATAGGGAGTACCGAACGGAAATTGTTGATATTTGATAATAAATATATTGTATCGGATAAATTCAACAATTAATTTTTGATTTGGACTTTATAATAGTCAATAACGACTACATTATTTTCATTAAATTCGTCAATCTAGAATAAGGTTAGCATTTCATATGAATATCAATCAAGACAGTTTTTTAATCCTTTTTAGTTACATAGAAGAACACAGCACATCACCATTGAGCTCCGAAGACAAAGAATTTATAAGAGAGTTGTTTGTTTACAAAAAAATTGGCAGAAAACAGTTTTTTCTGAAACAGGGAGAAATCTGCAAATATTGCGGTTTTATTAGTAACGGAGCAATGAAACAATATTCTGTGGATGATTTGGGTAAAGAAAATGTCATCAATCTTTATCTGGAAAATTGGTGGGTTGCGGATCGGGAAAGTCTTTTGGGCTCCAAGCCGACTATTTATAACATTGAAGCTTGTGAAGACACCGAAATACTGATGATTTCGCAGGAAGGCATTAAAGAAATGACAAAAGTTCCGGCTTTCAACGAATTGACAAAACGACTGGACATGAACCACGGAATTGCAATGCAAAACCGCGTTAACAATGCAATTAGCCTTCCTGCAGTTGAGCGTTACAATAATCTTTTTAAAACTCATCCTGCGTTTCTTCAGAGATTCCCGCAGCACCTGATAGCATCGTATCTGGGAATTACAAAAGAAACATTGAGTCGTATCCGAAAACAAAAATAATTTTCAAAATCTTAATTAAACCATTTCCTGATTTCCAAAGGTGAAATTTAGCTTTTAAATGTTTCAAGTGCCCAATCCTCAAAAAGTACCTGACCAACGGAGTACTGACCAGCGGGGACTAAAAGTGAAGTAGGAACAACAAAATGCATATACTTATTTTCATTGTCTATAATCACTTTTTTATCCTGACCGGTAATTTGAATATACTCAGAGACAAAAGCCTCCATTTTGCCACGTCTTGGTCCTGCAATTTCAATGGTGTTATTTTTAGGTTCTTCCAAAGAAAATTGTACTATGAAATCGGCAACATCATCAAGTGCAATTGGTTGATAGTCTAAGTTTGAAACAAAAACTTTATCCCCTTCTCCCTGAACTTGGATGATGGCTTCCACATGTTCGTGAAATTGTGTTGACCTAATTATAGTGTAAGGTATACCTGAGTTTTTAATAGTATCCTCTTGAAGTTTTTTTGCTCTAAGATAACCGATTTCCAATGCATCATCTGTTCCTACAATTGATAGAACGATATGATGCTTAACACTAGCATTCAATTCTGCTTTGACAAGATTCTTTCCCGCAGTCTCAAAAAATCGAAGTGCATTTTCTCCTTCGGGAGAAGATGAATTTGATAGATCGATTACTATTTCAGTTCCGGTCAATGCTTCCTGAAGCCCTTCACTAGTAAGGATATTTACACCTTGTGATGGCGAACCAATTACTACTTTATGACCAAGTTTTTCCAATTTGTTAGTTACAAGCCTCCCTGTTAGACCTGTACCTCCTACTACTAAAATTTTCATATCTGATTTTTTTAATATTGTAAAGTTTTTTAAAATAAGCTGCGCACTTGAACACCAAAGGGATTTTCAAACCAGTATCTCCAATATCCATCGGTTCCTCTTTTAGCATAATCATTAGATGTTCCTCGCATACATATTTTTTCACCATTATTCGCAATACCTGCTATACTCCAGCCCAAGATTAGTGATGCTAGATTACCATCTACATAAACATTCCTTGTTGTAATTTTGATTGGCAAACCGAATTTAAAGAAGCAGTCCAATTCTCGCGCAATCTCCAATCTTCCTCTCCTAGGCTCACCGTTATCATTAATAAAGATTGCATCTTCCTCATAGAAACGAAGCATAGTCTCCGTATGGAAAGAATTCATATGAGCAAGAAAAGAGTCGACTATTCCCTCGGGAGTTTTTGACAATGAGTATACTGAGCTTTCAACAAAATTCTGTCCAATCATAAGACTTAAATTTTCTTTAGAAGTAATTTTTTTGTCTTACAAAATTGAGCAATTGGCATATGCAACGCCACTCACAAATTAAGGTAAAAGGTGGACAAAATAAGGAACAATCTTAATGATCTAAGGTTTGGTCTGAGTTTTCAGCGTATTTCTTCCGATATTCACTTGGCGAGCAACCTGCTTTTTTACTAAACAGCCTGATGAAATATTTGGTATCTTGATATCCTAGCTGATAGGAAATTTCCTTGATGCTTATTTCCGTATAGTAGAGCAATCTTTGCGCTTCATTCATCACTTCCTTTTGTATATGTTCGGAAGCGGATAAACCAGTTACTTTTTTTACTGTATCGCTTAGATGTCCAACAGTTATATTAAGCATTTCTGCAAATTCAGATGGACGCTTTATACTCCGGAAATGTGATTTTACAAGATTCCTGAATTCCTTCGTGAGACTGATAGAACGTAGACTGATACTTTCGGAATTAATGAATGATTGGCGTTTGTAGCATAAAACTGCCTGTTCAATAAAAGCTGAAAGCAATGGTTCTTCAACTTGCCTGTAAGCGCTATCATTCAGATCTTGTAATTTCATCATTGAATCAAAGATTGTTCTAAACCAATCACGCTCATTATTAGAGAGAGCGATAATCAAGGTTTCCTCTAACAAATTATCCAATCTGGTCTGTGCCGTTCTACCGATATGACGGCTTTCAAAAGACAGATAACAACCGGTTGCGCTAAGAGTCTCTAGAATCTGATGAACTTGTCCAGGAGGAGAGATAAAAAGTGTCCCCACCGGCATTGTTAAATGCTTAAAATCAAATACAACTTCAAGCTGATCAGCTTCAATTAGCATGCAAGTATAATGATCGTGCCTGTGAGGTGAAAGTGCTTTTATAATACCTGGTGTAGATCCGTTCCAAATACCAACAGCAATCCCACTGCTGTAATCCATTCTATTTAATGTAATTGAATCGTTTTTAGGCATAACAATTTCTTTGCACAACTAATTTAGTTTTTCTTTATTTAATAGTGTGTATTATTCAAGACTAAATTAAAGAAGCTAACTAAATGTGCAATTTTTCATCCGTCACAAAATTAAAAAACATCCATTTTTAACAGTTATCTAAGTTACATAGAAGAACACAGCACATCACCATTGAGTTCCGAAGACAAAGAATTTATAAGAGAGTTGTTTGTTTACAAAAAAATTGGCAGAAAACAGTTCTTTCTGAAACAGGGAGAAATCTGCAAATACTGTGGTTTTATCATCAAAGGCTCAATGAAACAATATTCTGGAGATGACTTAGGCAAAGAAAATGTTATCAATCTTTATCTGGAAAACTGGTGGGTTGCGGATCGGGAAAGTCTTTTGGGCTCCAAGCCGACTATTTATAACATTGAAGCTTGTGAAGACACCAAAATACTGATGATTTCGCAAGAAGGCATTAAAGAAATGACAAAAGTTACTGCTTTCACGAATTGACAAAACGACTGGACATGAACTACGGAATAGCAATGCAAAACCGCGTAAATAATGCGATAAGTCTTCCTGCTGTTGAGCGGTACAATAATCTTTTTAAAACTCATCCGGCGTTTCTGCAGAGATTCCCGCAGCACCTGATAGCATCGTATCTGGGAATTACAAAAGAAACATTGAGCCGTATTCGAAAACAAAAATAGATGGGGATAATTTTTATAACTAAATAATTCAAGGAGATGCCCGGAATATAGATTACAAAGTATCTATCAACAATATTATTTTTTCCAAATAGAACGACATAACACGCTACATTTTTTCAAATAAAACTTTATATCTTATATTAGCAATGTAAATTTTAGAAATAGATATGGATTCATTTCAGCCGCTTATCGATCACATCAGTAAAAAAGTATCCCTTACCGAGGATGAAATGAAGGAGTTTATTTCCTATTTCAAAGTAGCCAAAATCAAGAAAAGACAATTCATCATCCAGCCGGATTTTATTCCAAAATATAGAAATTATGTGGTACAAGGTGCATTCAGAGCATATGTTGTCGCTGATGAAGGCGAGGAACATACTGTCCAGTTTGCCATTGAGGATTGGTGGATTTCAGATTACAACGGATATATCTTCCAGCAGCCGGCATCAATGTTCGTGATGGCATTGGAAGACAGCATTATACTGCAGATCGATTACGAAAGTGAACAAAACTTAAAAGCAGCCAACCATAAATTCGAAAGCTTTTTCAGGAAAATGGCGGAAGGTTCTGTTGCGGCAATGCAGAGAAGACTAATCAGCAATCTTACAAAAACTGCAGAGCAGCGTTATGAGGAATTCGAAAAAAAGTATCCTTCTATCACTCAGCGTGTACCCCAGTATGCGCTTGCCTCATACCTTGGAATGACCACGCAATATCTGTCTAAGCTAAGAAACATAAGGGTCTCCAAAAAAAGTTAATCCAGTTTCACTTTTTATGTTCAACTGGTTTCTGTTGATTTCCTAATCTAGTTGATTGTACTCGCAGCGGTGATTGCCGCACCTTTGTAATGTCAATAATGACAAATAATTTATATATAAAGAAAGAATATGAGTACAACAGACAACAGAACATTTACAGTTCCTACACGCAACGAAGTTTCTTCCAACAATCAAAACATTTTCGAGAATCTTCAGAAAGGTCTTGGCTTTGTGCCGAATCTATACGCCTATTTTGGGAAGAATGAAACTGCATTAAGCGATTATCTTGGATTCCAGAATCGTAAAAGCACATTAAGACCTAAAGAAAGAGAAGTGATCAATCTGGTAACGAGCCAGATCAACGGATGCCGTTACTGCCAATCTGCCCATACGGTTTTAGGTAAAATGAATGGTTTTTCAGAAGAAAATATTTTAGAGATCCGCAGTGGTAAAGCTTCCTTTGATACAAAATTAGATGCTTTGGCAAAATTCACGGCTTCTGTCGTTGAAAATCGTGGTAAGGCCGCTCAGGAAAGCGTTGACGCGTTTTTTGAAGCCGGATATACTGAAGCTAATCTGATCGACGTCATTATGGTCGTTGGCGACAAGATCATTAGCAATTACATTCACAATCTTACGAACCTTGAAATTGATTTTCCTTTAGCTGATCAATTATAACTAACCTTTAATCATCAAAACAATGAAAAATACAGAAAACTTTCAGTTAGAAACACGTCTTAAAAAGCACAGAGATTTTTGGGGTTCCAAATTAACAGCTGCACAAAATGAAACAATGGAAAGACATATTGAGTTTCTCCGTGATTCAGGAGCGTTGGATAAAGTGTTGAAAAAAGGCGATCACGCTCCTGAATTTAATCTTAAAAATCAAAACGGAGAGATCATCTCATCCTACGAATTATTAAAAAAGGGACCGTTGGTCGTTAGCTTCTACAGAGGAAGCTGGTGTCCATATTGTGTCGAAGAAGTAAAAGCTTTAGACCTGTTTTATCCTGAAATTCAGGCCAACGGAGCAGATTTGGTCGTATTGTCGCCACAAAGTTTTAGCCGAACAGAAAAGCAAGCTGAAGAATTGCATTTGAAATATAATCTTCTTGTTGATGATGACAACAAAACCGGAAAAGCATTCGGATTGGTGTACGAATTTCCTCAATATTTAAAAGATCTGTATATGGAAAGATTTAATAATAATATCCAGAAGATCAATGAGGGTTCTGCCTGGGAACTTCCAATTCCCGCCCGGTTCGTAATCGGGCAGGACGGAAAGATTCTGGACGTATTGGCAGATCCTGATTACCGTTTCCGGCCGGAACCTTATGCCACATTAACATTTATCAAAAACTTAGAGAAGCCGTAGCATTTAATTTGGTTCAATCGAATCAAATCTATGAGAGTGTTTGAAGATAAGCTCATCCTGGTCACATGGCAGGATTACGAATTTCTAAAATTCTTTCCAAATCTTCCACTAAATGTTTCGATATTTCTTCGGTCCTGGGTATAAAAAAATCCTCTGAAACCGCTGTTATCAGAGGATTTTTATTTTAAAGGGTGGTCAAAATGGTGGCTAGAATTTCTAGTAACTAAGTAATTACCTTCCATAATCTATCGACAGATTAAGTAGTATAGATAATATTAAACATACCTTTTTCCTGCATCTTGGTAATATTTCCTTTGACATCGTATTCTAATATTCTGAACTGCGCTTTATCGGATTGAACCGTGTCAATCTTAAAAGCTTATATCACTAAGTTTAATACACCAATAATGAGTCTCAATAATTTAAGCTATTTCTTTCTACAAAAAATGAACGAGATCATGTAATCCTTGCTCTCGCTTTTATATTATCTATTATTATTTAATTGATTTTCAACAGTTGATTATGCAAATTGGTTCACCACTAAGTTTGATACGTTACCCCCTAACGTTAAAATAAGTACCATACATTTCCCAATTTATTCTTTGCTTTTATAACTTTTTATGTAAAAATTAGGATCAATATCAACCTGATTAATAAAATTATTTTTCAGATCATAGGATTGCCAGGAAGTAGTTGGAGAAATCCAGTCTTCAATACCAATGATCTTAATCGGCATTGTAAAATTATTGATACAGTTTGTAAATCGATACTGTAGTTTATGATCTGTTATAAAATATTCCAATACTGGAACCTGAGAGGTTCTCAGATACTGATCATACACAGCATTAAAGTTTATTCCTGAATGAATATTAATGTAATTTTCAATTTCTTTTGTTGTGACAACCTTGTGATAGAACTGTTTATTAAGCCTACGTAGTATTTGCAAAAATTTTTCGTCATCATTGATAACAGTCTTGATCATGTGAATGACGGCCCAACCTTTTACATACCCATCCGAGCTTCCATCTTCATTAATACCGTATCTGCCAATAATAGGTTTATCATTTTCAATGGTTCTGTATCTGCCTGAAAGAAACTCCTCCCCTGCTTTTTTTCCAAACAGATCCGAAAGTACAAGCTCTTCAGCCAGACCTGCAAATCCTTCTTGGATCCATCGGTCTGCAATATCCCCGGCAGTAATACTATTTCCGAACCATTCATGTGACATCTCATGAATAACGATTCTGTCTGTTTTTTTACCCCAGCCTGTTTTTGACACATCATTTCCTTTGTATGTCCCTTTTGTAAAATTATTACCATATGCAATCGCACTCTGATGCTCCATTCCTATATAAGGTGCTTCTACAATCTTAAATCCGTCTTCATAGAACGGATATGGACCAAACCAATGTTCCAGTGACTTCATTGCCTTTATGGATTCAGGTATTAAATGATCTTCAGCCTTTTGTTTATTATAGTCGAGAACCCAATAATCCATGCTTAGCTTCCCTTTACTTCCAGTATAATTTCTTTTAATATTGACGTAATTACCCATGTAGAAAGATATGCCATAATGATTGATCGGATTAACAACTTTCCAGGTATATTGCATATTGCCATCTAATGTCCGTTGCTGTTTCACCAAACGTCCATTACCTATCGCCTTTAATGATGGACACGCAATCACTGAAATGGAAGCGCCCTCATCTGGTTCATCATACAGCATATTTTTGCATGGATACCATAAGCTGGCTCCTTTGTACTGACAGGCCACTGAAACCCAGGGAAGGTTTAAAGAATCTTTGCCCCATACAAAACCTCCGTCCCATGGTGGGGATTGAGATTCTACAGGTTTACCCGAATAATAAACAGTTATGTTGTATTTCCTATTTTTACGTTTCCTGACTCCTGAAAGATACCAGATATTACCTTTATTTTGGAAGTTGAGCTTTTTACCATTTTGAATAACACTGTCAATGACCAATGGTTTTATCAGGTCGATCTGCATGAGTTCAGCAGGTTCTTCCGAAATTACTTTATATCTAATTTTATTATTTCCTGTAATCGTTTTTGTATGGTAATCGGGTTTAATGGTAATGCTATATGACATTAAGTCCCACCAGCTTTTCTCCGCTGTTATAGAACCGATCAAAGAATCTTCTTTGGATGGCTGTTGTGCAGCAGTCCAGTTCGCGACAAATAGTATAAAAATAAATTTTAACGCATTCATATTGATTTCACAACGATCTAGTCACAGTATTTTTTCGCCAACATTTCAAGGATCAGTTCTATGCCTTCATTTGCTGACTCTGAAGATAAATTGCTGAAAATAATGATAGCAATTTTTTTCTCTTTAAATATTGATACAGAGGACATATAACCATTAGCATTTCCAAAATTATTTATATAATTGTTTCCATTTTTTCCGATTTTGTTGAACCAACCAAAAGAAAAAGTGGGAAATTCAAAGAGAAGCTGTTCAAAAGTTTTTTTCTGAAATGGTTTTCCATTTCCTTCTAATCCTTTTAAATAATTTTGAATATATAATGAATAATCGGGTAAAGTGATGTTTATATTACCCGCTGACAGCAACCAACTTAATTTTATATTCTCTTCTGTAAGTGGAATTAATTTTTCATTATGTCCGTAAGTCTGTTGTTCATCTTGGATATTTGGACTACCAAATCTGAAATCAATATTTAATTTTTTATTGAGATCGTTGACCAATTCATTATAATTTTTATTGCTAACTTTTTCTAACATAAGTCCAGCTAAAACATAGCCAAGGTTTGTTAAGTACAAATCATCCTTATTTTTCTCAACCGCTTTTTGGGTGAGTAAATATCTTACTATATTATACCGTTGTTCCTGATTGGTTCCCGTGATTACTACAGATTCAGGGATATGCGTATCATAAGAAAACGAAGCAAGTGGCGCTTTAAAGTTCAGAAGATTAAGTAGTGTTAAATCTTTACCATGATTTTGCTTTGTTTTCAATTCCGGAAACAGATTAAAAAAATCAGTATTCCAGTTAATTTTTCCTTGTAATACCAGATCAGCAGCAATAAATGATGTAATTGCTTTTGTATTTGAACCCAAATGAAATCTATTTTGTAGAGTAACCTTTACATTAGAATTAACTTTATTTGTTCCTAAAGCTTTCATTAAGATTGAATCAGAAGATATTACGGCAATTTCCAAAGCGGGAATTTGGTATCTAATTCTGATACTGTCAATCTTATCTGAAATAGTTTGGGCATTTAAACTACAGGCTATCAGGAAGGTCAAAATGAATTGAAGTTTTACTTTCATTTGCTTAAAAATGCAATCTGTGTTAAAGAAGGAAATACTATTTAATACTCTTTTTATTTGACTTAAGGTCTAGTTAAACTCTAAAGCTTATTGACAATATAATTACTTAGATTTCTTCCATAAAATTTGGTTTCGTTTTTATTGATTTTCAAATGTATTTGTGAGTCGGAAAAAGACTTTTTAAATTCAAATATAATTATTTATAGAAAACTGAATAATGAAAAAGTGCACTGACAGGTACGAAATTACCCATCGTCAATTTTTTGTTCGCTTATCTATCTTTATCAAAATAAGTGCGCTTTAGCTATAAAACGCACTCATTATTCTTTGAGTTACTGTAAAACGATCTTACTTCCAAAAAAGAATTCTCATTTTCCTATTATTGTTAAGTATTACGGTTGTCCGTTACCACCGGCTGCTCCGTAAATCTGTCCTGTTGCAAAACTCGCATCATCAGCGGCTAACTGAACAAATATAGAAGCTAGTTCTGCGGGCTGTCCCGGTCTTCCAAGAGGCGTATCACCGCCAAATTTTTGCAGGTTTTCCTGTGTCTGGCCTCCGCTTACCTGAAGAGGTGTCCAGACAGGTCCGGGTGCAACACCATTAACTCGTATGCCCTTCGGACCGAGCTGCTTGGCAAGAGATTTCACATAGTTAGTCGTTGCTGCCTTCGTTTGTGCATAATCATAAAGATCAGCAGAGGGATCATAGGCCTGAATGGAGGACAATCCAATAATAGAAGATCCAGGCTTCATATGAGGCAAAGCTGCTTTTGTGATCCAAAAAGGCGCATAGATATTTGTTTTCATGGTCCAGTCGAAGTCGTTGGAACTGAGATCAAGTATAGATTCATTCGCTTTCTGATGCCCTGCATTATTGATCAGAATATCCAGCCCTCCGAGTTGCTGCACAGCCTGACTAACCAATTGCTTGCAGAAGGCTTCGCTACGAATATCCCCCGGAATAGCTATTCCTTTACGGCCTTCCTTTCTGATGAGGTCGATCACCTGTTTGGCATCTTCTTCTTCATCAGGAAGGTAATTAATGGCTACATCTGCTCCTTCTCTTGCATAGGCAATGGCAGCAGCCCGGCCGATACCTGAATCACCACCGGTGATTAATGCTTTTCTTCCTTGTAATCTTCCTGAACCTATATAGCTTTTCTCTCCATGGTCAGGCACCGGCGTCATTTTGCCTGCCAATCCCGGAAAAGGTTGCGACTGTTTATTAAAGGGTGGTTTGGGATATTTGTTACGCGGATCAGTGAGCTCCTTTGCATTCGCTTTACCTGTATTGCTGTTCTGTGACTGCGCTAAAGCGCCTGGAGCAACCGCTGCTATGGCAACGGTTGCAGCTATCTTTCCGATAGCATCTCTCCTTGTTATTTTACTTTCCATATCAATATGCTTATTTGGTGTTTTAGAATTCTGTAATTTGTAAAATGGGTACCATATGTAAAATTAGTGGACTACTCAACAAAGGTTTTATGATACAAATCATAATTCAATGACTCTCTTAAGATTGAAGTTTAAAACCTATCTGAAAGTTGTTCAAGCAAATCAGTGGTAATATAATTTAATTAGATGGAAAGCGGAAGTAACTTGTTCCTAGCAAAATGCTGCCGGTAAATCCTGAAATATATTTGTGATATAAATGATAATTGTTTTAGGATGCTTGACTAGTAATATTACTAATTTTAAGTTTTGCCATTTTTTCCAAGAGCACCGGAAAATAAGAAAAAGTGTGATTGATTAATAGCACCGTCAATTTAGTGATTAATTATGAGTAGCGGCTATGACCAGCGGCTATGTTCACTCACAGGGTATATCTTTTCCTATTGACTTACGAATCTATTCTTTTCGAAATCCCGCTATTTTCATTTTTAGACAATGATGCAGGGCTAAGTTTCTATTGCAATCAACAAGAGCTGTTATTGATTGCTACTCTCATTCGCGAAAATTTCATGGAGTTTACGCTGCAGCATATCTTTATCAGGTAGTTGCAATTTGTACTCTGAAACCATTGTTGGCGAAAGGCTTCTGCTTAAAGCATACTCCACTACTTCATTATCCTTATCCTTACACAGCAAAATCCCGATACTAGGCTTTTCATTCTCTTTTTTAACGGTGCGATCTAGCGCTTCTAAATAAAAATTAAGTTGTCCCAAGTGTTCCGGCTTAAACTTATCTGCTTTTAATTCAAAAACGACCAGGCATTGCAAACCACGATGGTAAAATAATAGATCTACAAAAAAATCACTGTTACCAACCTGAATCTTATATTCTTCATCAATAAAAAGAAAGTCCTTACCCAATTCAAGAATAAATTTTTTGATCTGCTTGATCAGCCCTTTTTGAAGATCGCTCTCATTGTGCGGCTCAGGTAAATTCAGGAATTCAAAAATGTAATTATCTTTAAATGTTTTATTGATGTCTGAATGAATCTCTTTCAGCGTTGTAGATAAAGTTGTATTTCCAATCATTGTACGCTCGAAAAGGCCGGCTGAGATCTGCCTTTCCAGTTCGCGCACAGTATAATTTTCCTTGATGCTTATCTTTAAGTAAAACTCACGTTCCTCGTCAGTTTTGCAACGTGAGAAGATTGTGCGGTGATGTGTCCAGCTCAGTTGTGTTAAAATAGTGTTTCTTATATCTTGTATTTCAAATTGTGTCCCCAGTGAGGACACAATTTTATCAGATTGATTATCAACACCATGTATATATGTCCTCGCTGAGGACACTATTGACTGTGAAGCGTAAGTCTCATAAAACTGCATCATTCTATACAATCCTCTGCGATCAAATCCCTTAAGTTCAGGATTATTATTCTTAATATAGATAGCTAATTCATCAACGGTTTTATCACCCCATTCGGATGCTGATAATTTTTGCCTAATATAGCCCCCAACATTCCAGTATAAATTAATCAATTCCTTATTAACGCTTTTTATTGCGTTATTACGGGACTCCTTAATTAAATCTATTATGCCTGCAAAACGTTGTTCCATACAATTGTGAATATATTTACAAAAATACAAAATAAACTTACCGCTATAGTTGTTTTTCCGACTCTGTGTGAACCAATACAATGATAGCTATTGATGTTTCATCTATCCTTTCTAAATGTTAAACCCGCAAAGTCAACTACTTTTTGATCATCTTTTTCAAAGAAGCTAACATTAAATCCTCCGAAACCCGCATTTATGCCACAAGTAACAGCATGATCATGTGTTATTATACGTAAAGGTATATGTCTTACACTACCAAATGTTGTAAGCTTCATCATCAAAACGTTGTCTTCCGATATATAAATTTCAGCTTCTTTGAATTTTGTATCCCCAATCAGCATTTGATATCCGAAATGCCTGTATTTACCAGTTTTGTTCTCCCACACAGAGCGATCAACGTTTTTGAGTTTTAGTCCGGATTCGTACTCACGATCTCCAATTCTTTGAAATAAAAAATTTTCGTTGTTAATTTTCTTAAATACAAATCTTTTGTTGCTCCTTTCCGCTAAGCTATCATTTGGAAATATTTCAGTAGGTAGAAATTCATCCCTGGATAAAGGAGTGAGAAAATATTGTCTTTCCCCATCAATAAGCCTAAGACGGTCTTTTTCTAAAATGACCTTTATATAACCTTCTTCTTGGGCATAATTACCTAGATACCTTTTCAGGCTGTGTCGGGATAATTTGATAGGAGTTGAAGAACTATGGATCTTTCCTGTTATGGGAGCAGGAAACAGGTCGGTGATACTCAATTGGTACTTTTTCAGGAAACTGAAACAAAATTCTTCTGCGATAGCGCCACCTTCTGCTGAATTTGTCATTACAATTACCGCAAATTTGCTTTTGGGGATCAATAGCAGTTTTGCTTGTGCAAATCCGGCACTTCCCGCGTGATAAACAGCAAAATTGGAATCATTCTTAAACATAAACCAGCCTAGACCTTTCTTATTACTTTCAATAGGTACATTCTGGTTTTGCAGTGAAAACATTTCACGAATAGTTGGGGAATCTATTATCGAAGAACTTTCCCCGTTATAGGCTTTCATCAGTTCGATCGCATATTTGGAAAAGTCATTGATATTGGTATAAATTCCGCCGGATGCAATATCCCGCAATTCATATTCTTCCACTTCATTTCCACCCAGATAGATCTTCGAACGATATTTTAAGCCATCCATTGCAAATCCGGATTGGCTCATGCCAAGTGGAGCAAAAATATTTTGATGGACATAGGCCGCATAATCTTGTTTGCTAACCGTTTTCACCAAAGTTCCTAAAATATTATAACCTGCATTTGAATATAGGCCTACCATACCTGGTGGATAGGTAATATAGGTATCATTGATATAACCTAATACGTCTGTGTACTTTCCAGATTTCAGATCTGAATTCTTCCAGATGTCGGGTTGAATACCTGATGTGTGGGTAAGAACGGATCTTACCGTAATATCCTTTATGTCAATATTTTTTGTTTTAGGTCTGAAATCAGTGAGATAGCTGTTTAATGGATCGTTTATATTTAATGATCCTCTTTGCTGAAGCTGCATCACGCTTAACGAAGTAAATGTTTTGGTTATTGAGCCCATATTGACAATCGTATTGGTTGTCATGGGTACGTTGTTAAATTTGTCTGCGTATCCAAATCCGTTTGACCAGATCACTGAATCATTGACGATGATCGCAGCACTTATACCAACGATATTTTTGTTTTGCTGTAGATTCTTATTAAAGAATTCGTCAGATGATTGCACGAGTTTCCTAATACTGACGCTGCTATCTATCTGTGCTTCAGCCTTTGAAAAAATAAAAAACACAAAAAGTATAATTGATGATCTACTTAATTTTTTGAATGCCATCTTTATTCAGGTTTCAGCGGTTTTATAATAACTCTCATTAGCTAAAGGCTTTATTTATTCTCAATTTTTTCCAAGCTAATTATAATTTTTTCATCTTTAGGAAGTAAATATTGTAAACGTACAAATCCCAATTGTTCATTGAAATACGATGTTAAAAAAGTTTTTCCAATTTTTGAGGAACAACTCGATTTTGTCTCAATTGTATTTATGGTACCAAATGGTAATATGATCTTTTTATCTTTTAACGTGTTTTCATAAACACATTTCAGGATCAATTCACCTTTCCAGGTAATGTCATTTAATTCTTTCCAATGTTCACCAATTTTTAAATTCCATTTGTATTTTTTAGACTCATTAGGTTTTACGTATGGAAATGGCGAAAATTGTAATATTTGGAAAGCATTCATTCGGAAAGGATGCAACCAGACATTTGTCTTATTTTCTATAACACCGGTAAGTTCACTGGTTATTGCTTTTTGATCAGAATTTAAATGAGATAAAATAATTTCTGTTTGGCTATAATCCGGGTGGTCTTGGAATATCGGACCTTTTGTTTTCAGTGTTTTGATACTCAATAGATCAATTGCTTTATCATCTTTTGAATTATCCTTTATTAACGAAAAAATACTGTCGTTGTCAATTTTATACTTCAATGTATCATTTCCTTTAACTATCTGATAAGTATAAAAGTATTCTCTATTGGATAAATATATTTTATTATCGTAATTATATGGGTTTTCATTTTCATTATTTTGTGGATTCTCAATAAAAATACCTTTAGATGAAATGCAGGAGTTCAGTAATAGTATTAGACTCAAAAAGCTGATCGATCTTATCATTTCAGATGTGTATAGAATTTGTATTAGCTTGCAGATAATGGAAAAAGAATTAACAAAGTGCCAGAAAGAGACTTCCGATGAGCATTCAAATCAACATTATTATTCTCATAACTATTTGTTTTTGAAGGTTTCAAACTCAAATATAGTTATTTAAAGAAGCCGAATAGGGAAAAAGTGAATTAACACGTACGAAATTACCCATCGTCAATTTTTTGCTCAGTTAACTATTTTTAGAAGTGCGGGCAAAAATGAAGGAAAGGTCCAGTTTCCATTGAAATGCCGGAGGTCACAGGGATAGATTGGCTCAACACCATAAAAGACCCACCGAAAGTGGTCATTGTCTCTGCTTATGAACAATATGCCCTGAAAGGCTATGAATACAATGTAGTCGATTATCTCATTAAGCCGGTTTCCTTTGACAGGTTCTTAAAATCAGTCAATAAGGTACACCATATTTTTGAACAGGAAAAAAGGACTGATGAGAAAGATTATTTCTTTGTGAAATCGGGAAAGCAGTTGAAAAAGATCAATATGCAGGAGCTTCTTTTTATAGAAAGCATGGAAAATTATGTGATCATCCACATGTTGAACACCCGGGAAATTATATACACCACATTGAAGCAGATGCTGAATTCACTGCCGGAAAAACTTTTCCTACAGGTACACAGGTCTTTTGTTGTCAACATCCAGCATATAAGGTCTGTAGAAGGCAATCAATTATTTGTTGGTAAAAACCATATCCCAATTTCCAGAAGCTGTAAGGAAAAAGTCATTAAAGAAATTTCCAGAGTAGATTTTTAACTTACACAGTTTGTGAGATACTACTATATGAGATAGCCACATCAGTAAGGATCTTTATAATTACTATTCCATAGAATCAGTATTCTTGACCGTTTTTGATTTTATTGGTTGGATATTATATTCTATCGTTTTTCCTGTACCCATAAATAAAAAACAAAGCCTTGCAATAATTTCTATTACAAGGCTTTGTTAGATGCTAATCTCTTTTCAAAACTTCCCTTATTTCAATGTTTCCGACAAACTGGTCAAAAATAGGATTAGCTTTTGCGATCTCTACCGCTTCATCAATGGTTTCGGCTTTTACCACAACATAACCACTAACAAATTCTTTATTCTCGGTGTAAACTCCGTCAGTTACTTCCTTGTTGGAGTTTAAGGTTTTTGCACTTCCTTCAAATGGCAAGAGCGTGTTACCTTTGTCCGTCAATCTGTTTTGTGAAGCAATTCCTGCCAACCAATTCATACGTTCCTGCATTTGTTCAGGTGTTGATCTGAAATCGGAAATGCCTTTTAATCTGAAAATCAATACGAAATCTTTCATTGTTTATAAAATTTAATTGTTTTTACAAGACAATTTCAGATCAGGCAACGTGACAGAAAGTAGAAAAAATTTCAAATTTTCATCAATTTATCCGGATCAACGACAGAAAAGATACTTGTGATCTTTCCGTCCGGAGTTAGCTCAAATATCTGACAGTTTATCAACGTTGTATCTCTGTAGAACAGTAATGCACATTGATGATTGATTTCCTCGATTTTGATATCAAGGTCTTTTTGATGATTTTCATAAACATAGGTCATCAATCTAATTGTATTCTCAATTCCCGAAGTCAGTTCAGCAATTACCTGTAATTTATTTCCGGCATCTGCCAAAACTTGAACTTCGTCAGACAGCATTTGCTCCAAAGCTTTGACATCGCCTTTACGGATTACGTTCAAATATTTTTCTAAATATTTTCTATCTTTTGTGGAAGAAGTTGCGATTTCGAGTTTCCGTAATTTCAGTTTCTTTTTGGCTCTTGTGAGTAGTTGTCGGGAATTTTCTACGGAAATTTCTAATATTTCAGCAATTTCATCGTGTTCGTAATCAAACGCTTCTTTTAGCAGGAATACAGCTCTTTCTTTGGTATTCAAGGTGTCGAGCAAAACGAACATTGAATAGTTAAGTATTTCGTCTAACTCAATTTTACTTTCGCCTTGATTGGTAACGATTGGCTCGGGCAATGTTATTTTTTGTTGCCTTTCTCTGTCGTTTTTCTTTTTTAAGTTTATGGATTGGTTGATAACCGATTTTATCAAATACGCATTTTGATTGGAAATTGAACTAATATCTTTTTCATTGAATTTTATCAAAACGTCCTGAATTACGTCTTGACTGTCGTCAATATTTCCCAAAATGTTGTACGCGTAAGGAAATAATTTTTTATTCAATGATACTAAATCGTCCATTTTTTGATTTTAGAGTTAGACAATTTGAAAGGTAATAACGTGACAGATTTTGAGGTAAATCTACAGAAATCTTTGCCAAATCAGGAATTAAGAACAGTTAAGCAGAACCCAACTATCAAATATAGCAGACAATATGATTGCTACCATATATCCTTTTCTCATTAACAAAAACCTTTAGTTCCTATGTTTTCTGAGTGTATAAATATTGCTTTCCTTTCTAATGAAGCCCATCCTTTCATACAAACTGATGGCCGGAGTTCGGTGCTCTTCGGTAAAGAGGAATACTTCACTCAGCTGCTGCTCGTTGGAAATTAACAGCAGTTTTTCGATGAGCCTCATCCCGATTCCCATTCCACGATAATTCTCATCCACGATCACATCTTCGATCCAACCTTTATTACCCGATATTACCTTATAGATGGCCATGGAAGCAATTCCCACGATTCTATCCTCTATGAAACATCCAAGCAATGTCACTGGGTTGTTCTCCATTAAAATTTCATCCAGTTTAAGCTGTTCTTTGTCAGGACTCAGTTGTTTAAATAGCTCATAAACCTGAGGCTGGACATTTGCGTTGAGACTGATTTTATTTAAAACGATGATCTGCATTATTCTATATCTTTTAATTTTACAACTGCTTCTGCTTGTAGGTCCTCTGTTAGGTTCAGCGTTTTCCCCAGCTTTTGTGACGCATTTATAAAGGTAATGAAAACACATAATTCCGAAATTTCTTCATCCGAAAAATATTCCTGGAGCATCTCAAAATGTGCATCCGAGATAGAACGGTGGTCTATGCAAAATAATTCGGCAAAAGAAGCCGCTGTAGAGATCTTTATCTGGGATTCGGCAAAATCAGGTTTTCCGCCTTTTACCATGCAGTATTCACAACCATTTCCAAAAGCCATTGTTCTTCGAACCTGCTCTAACAAATCCTGGTCCAGCAACGTTTTCTTCCATAAGGTGTCCTCCAGATCATTCCACTTTTTCAGAAAATCGGCGTTGTGTCCTATGAGTTTTTCAAATGGAGTGTTTCCATTGTTCGAAAATTTTATTCTTGTCATATTTTTTATTTATATCACAAATTTCAAAATTTAATCATACGTGATGAAGCGGAATTAATGGAATTATTTCGTAATTTTGATTGATTTAATTGTCAATATTTAATTTTAAAATGAAAATAACTTTAGATGATTTTGACCAAAAGATTCTTCAGATTTTAAGCCAGAATTCAAGGCTTAGTTATGCCGAAATAGGAAGACTAATTTCGCTGTCACAATCTGCAACCAAAGAGCGCGTGATGAATTTGGTAGATAATGGGATCATACGCCAGTTCAGCGTGGAGATAGACCATCAGAAGTTAGGTTATGATCTGAAGGTACTGATCAGTATGAAATTTAAAAATGATGATTTCAGAAAATTTACTGCAGATCTGGAGAAATTTCCGGAAGTTCTGAACTGCAAAAGAGTTACGGGCGAATATTGCCTGATTACCGAATGTATCTTACGGGACAGTTCTCACCTTGAAAACCTTATAGACAGGCTAATTCCCTATGGGATCCCAACGACATCCATTCAACTTTCAGAAATAAACCGGCAGAAAATTTAAAACCGAAGAAAAGACTACAAAGGCAGCATATATGAAGTATCGCTCAACCTTTTAATGATTTTCTTGCCACTTGACTTTCGGTATAGGAAAGAAACACCACCGCTCACTCCGGATAGGTCAATATCATTGAGCATTTCCGGATCCAAGCCTAACCACATCACATTAAAGATGCTCAGCGTATCGCCGTGCGAAACAATGATGATATTTTCATTGTCACTTGACATGATCTCATTGAAGAAAGGAAAGAGTCTGTTCCAGGCATCAAATCTGGATTCCGCATCGCTGAAGCACTTATCGTAGATTGTTTTTTCTTCGTTCTCAATATTCTCTCTCAGCCATTGGACAGACCTTCCGATAGCCTTGCCGAGGCTTCTCTCTTTTAGTTCATCTCTCAGCTTGGGCATGCTGTGTATCTCCCTGCCAAGAATCTCGGCTGTTTGTCTTGTTCTTTTGAGAGGTGATGAATAGATTGCAAACCTGATGTCCGGAAATTCTTTCCTGATATTGCGTGCGATGTTTTCCGCCTGAACGATTCCCATTTCAGTCAGTTCCCAGTCAGTCCATGAACCGATCATACCATTTGTATGATGGATGGATTCAGGGTGTTGGATCGTGATTATATTTTTATTTAATAGCATTGATCTATTGCCGTTTAAAACAAAATTAGAACTATATGCAAATTTTCAGGCCAGATAAATTTCGATCCGTTCTTTATTCTTTCCCTGCCCGCTCCTCTTTAATTTTAAAGAACCAAGCTCACCGGTCTTTTTGATATGCGTTCCACCACAGGCTACCTGGCCAAAACCTTCAATTTTCCAGTATCGCCTTTCTTCCGCTTCGTCACTGAACGCACTTATGATGACCTTATCTGCGAGAATGATCTCTTCTAATTTTTGTTCCAATACCGGAAACATCCCGGAGATATTATTGGGCCATATAAAGTCGATCCTCGATTTTTCTGACGTTATGTTTGCGCCTATTTTCTGAGGGCTGTCGAAGTGCTGATTGACAAGTTCCAAAACGAGTTCCGCAGCAAAATGAAGCTTCATAATTTTATAACGCTTGTCCCAGTCTATTTTTACTTCTACAATATCGCCAGGTTTCAGATTATGCCTTTCTTCGATTGTGTAGAAGATTTCTTTGTCGGATTTTTGAGCCTTAACGATTTTAAAGCCGTTGATCGTCCCGTCGTCTGACTGTTGTCCACCGGAAAATGCATACGCGATGGTCTCCTTTAATGTTACCACATTACCGGATATTCCGGCTACACTTGTTGTCAGCTCAGTCTGGTAGGGATCTTCCCAGAATATTTTTCGTGCCGTCATTGTTAGATTCTTTATTAAAGTTGATTAAAATACATCTGTTTCCAAGTATTAAAAAATCTCTCGCGCACTAAAATGCATTTTATAAAAATCATACAGGCCGTCGATATTGCTATCACATAGCAAAGGTATTGCTTTTTTCAGAAGCTCTTCATCCCAATGCCACCATTGCATCTCCAGGAGCTTATCAATATGTTCCTCGGAAAATCTTTTCTTGATCTGTTTTGCGGGATTTCCACCGACGATCGCATAAGCTTCAACATCTTTGGTTACTAAGGCCCTGCTGCCGATAACGGCCCCATCTCCGACCGTTATACCAGGCATGATCATGGCCTCACCTCCGATCCACACATCATTTCCGATGACGGTATCTCCCGTTCTTTGAAATCCGTCAGCAGCATTTCTAAAATCTTCTTCTGACATATAGAAAAACGGGAATGTTGAGATCCAATCGTGCCGGTGTCCCTGGTTTCCGGCCATGATAAAACTGGCACCGCTGCCTATCGAACAAAAGGAGCCTATAATGAGCTTGTCCACATCGTCCCGGTCGGGAATCAGATATCTTGCACAATCATCAAAGGAATGACCGTGGTAGTATCCCGAATAGTAAGAATATTTACCTGCGATGATATTCGGGTTTTTAATATGATCCTTGATGATTTTTCCCTTGAAAGGACTCTCGAAGACATTTTCCATGATGAGATCGCTTTATTGTAGTTATGCAAATTTACAAAAACAAAAAATCCATCCTGCCGGACCGCTTCCATAAGTCAATGCTATATTCCATTTCCAATGGTTTGGCCAGTTAAATTTATCATTCTTTGGTAACGTTGACCCATCTTACATATTCAGAACTCTGTTCCAGCTCTGCAATTGAAAGTTTTATAGCAGAATTGCCACTGCCGCAAGCAGGATAGACCCATTCAAAATGCTTTAGAGAATCGTCAAGATAAACATTGACTCCCTGCTTTACGCCAAAAGGACAAACGCCGCCGACAGGATGCCCTACCAATGGCTCTACATCTTCGGAGGAAAGCATTTTTGCCTTTAGCCCAAACTCATCTTTAAACTTCCTGCCGTCTATTCTGGCTGTGCCGGAAGTAACGATCAGGATAACACCGCCGCTTTTATCATAAAAGCTGACCGACTTTGCAATTTCGCTGCCTATCACTCCCAATGCTTTAGCAGCAAGTTCGACGGTTGCACTTGACTGATCAAGGATTATGATATCGTTATCTTTCTTCCATTTACTTAAATGCTCTTTTGCAGTTTCTATGCTCATTGCTTTGATCGAATTTTAATTTTTCCTTTTTGTTAAATAAAGCATTGTTCCAGATTGCTAAGTATGCTGATTAAACAAAAATAAAAAAACGATTTTTGAAAACCAGCCGAACCTGCCATGATATTTCTTAATTTGTCTTATAAATTCCCATTTTCTATAAATAACTTAGAATATCGGCAATACTTTTCAACTCCATAAAATTTTCGTGCTTCAAAACAGGTTCATGCCGCTCGTGAGCCCAGGTGACGTGGTAAGGAATATGTGCTGCATAGCCACCCAACTCCATAACAGGCAATATGTCGGATTTAATGGAATTCCCCAGCATCAGAAAATTTTCCGGTTTGCAGTCGAGATGTTTTAATAATTTCTGGTAATCGCCTACTTTTTTATCACTCATGATTTCGATATGATGAAAATAACCTTCTAGTCCCGAGTTTTTCAGTTTTCGTTCCTGATCCAGCAGATCACCTTTAGTAGCTACGATTAACCTGTAATTGCCTTTCAGCTTATCCAGAGTTTCAGATACGCCGGATAGCAATTCGATGGGTTTCTGCAATAATTCATGTCCTATAGAGACGATTTCATCAATTAATTTCACCGGAATCGTAGCGTTGGAAATTCTGCTTGCAGTCTCGATCATGCACAGAATAAATCCTTTCACACCATAGCCGTAAAGGTGCAGGTTTTTCATTTCAGTTTTAAACAGTTCCTGCGACACGGAATGTTGAGGCAAATAGTCTTCCAGTAATCTGCAGAATTGTTTCTCAGCTTCCTGAAAATAGGGTTCATTGATCCACAATGTATCATCTGCATCAAAAGCGATCGTTTTAATCTTGTTTTTCATTTCTTTATTTTTGTATTTTGAAAAAGCAAAATTCAGAAAAGCAATAACCTGAAAAAAGGACATTTGTCCCGACCGATATGTTACGAACCAACCAATCTTTTTTGACCTATGTCCAGGAACTTTACGAACAGCAGGTACGTAAGGAAAATATTATGATAAGGCAATATGCCAAAGGACAGAGGTTGTTTTCTCAAAATGAAAACGCAACAAAGATAATGGTCATCAGAGATGGCATTACCAAATGTTTTTTTACGGAACATAACGATAAGGAATATATCGTCGAATTTTTAGGCACTGGCGAGATCATCGGTGAAATTGAGCTTATCCGGCAGATCGCATGCTTATGCAGCATTGAAGCGGTAACAGACGTCACGGTTTATGCCATCAGTACCGCTTATTTTTCACAGCTTATTAATAACAGTCTTCAACTGAACAAACTGTTGCTGGATGTATTTGCCAAACGTATTATCGATACGTCAAGCAGAGCTTCCTATCAGCAGGTCTACACTATTGAACACAGTCTGACTAAGCTTTTAGACCTTCAATCCAAACAGGAAATTTATATTTCAAAAGAAGATATGGCCTCCTATCTTGGGGTTACCGTGAGAAGTCTTAACAGGATATTGAAAAAACATGTCTAATAAATGAATGCATTAGTATTGGTTATTTGGATTCTAGTATTTTGGAGTTAGAAAACCTAATTAACATACCATGTAAAGCATATTTTCTTTAGGTGATAATTTACTTAAATGTACCAGCTATAACTTTTATCTGAAACATCACGTTTAAGACGAGATATAAACAATTTATATTGAATTTTGGCATGTAGAATTTTATTTTTTTGATTTGGTACACTAAAGTATAGTTGCCTACAATTATATCGTCATCTTTATTGCTTGTTTAACACTACATAGAATTTAGAAGATGATAACAACTATCCATTATAAAAATTGTATAATAAGTAATATCTTATCAGTTTGCCCGGTCTCTTCTATATTATGTCTGATCCAGTGCATCGCAGTTGTTTTGGAGAAAAACATGGGTAGTATTATCCAATTGATAAACCATCCTATAATTGGAATATCTACACCAAGATATGTTTCCGCATAAAATGTTGATCCGGTTTCTGTTGGTTCATAATAGTGATTGATCCTACCTACGGTCAGACTTCCGACTTTAATTAAAAAAGAAAATTCTGTTTCGTCAAGGACCGTTGTCAGCATCGTATTATTAATCACTTCGTTATAATCATTGAACTGCTCATGAATTTTACTGTATGCTCCGACAGCAAATCCTCTATTGATCCCATTTTGAGGCTGGGTTAATGGAGTAACAGAGATATGGTCCCTGTGATGCCACAAATGGTAAAAACTGACTTCCTCTCCACTAAAATCAATACCATTCCATGTGGTCTTCTGTCCTAAATTCTCAAACCACCATTTCAACATTTTCGGGCTAACCCCTACCATATCCTGATGTTGAATCTGTACTCGAAGTGCACCGTTCCAATGCTTTGTGATATTGGTCCACTTTGCTGAAGTTTCAGGTTTAAAATCAACTTTGTCAATAGCTTTTAAAACTTTTCTCGCAAGCAATCTCTCTTTTCTTAATGCTTCCCGACCTTTTGGATTCCAAATTTCTTTTGCCATTACGATGTAGTTTGTTTAAATTCTATCTTATTTGATAAGAGTGATCTCCTTTAAATAAAACGAACAGTTTTCCGTCAAGATTGTGTTCGGTTGCAAATGTACTGTGTAATCCAAAGGAGTAAAGCAGTTGTTCTTTATACATTCAACTATTTTCTGGTTTGCCATTATCATACTAGCAAAATAAGGCTTATGGAGAAGAAATTTTATCCTTTTTGATATTTTCTGATTTATGTTTGCTATACATATATTTTTCCTCCAACTATTAAGAGTTTATTTTGACTCTCCAAACTCTTAATTGCTCGGATTATAGTTTCGACCCTTAAACCTATTAATGCAGCTAGTTGTTTTCTGGTGTAAGGAATCTCAAAATCAAAGTTGATAGATGATTTAAAATACCTTTTAAATGCTCCAGAAGTTTCAGAGTTTTGACAGTAGGATCAGAAATTGCCAGGACTGACGAAATGATGAATCTGAAGTGCAGTCTTTCCACGCTATACTCATTAATAGCAAAATGCAGATCCGGGTTTTCTCTCATTAAATTCATAAACTTACTTTTTGAAAGTTTGTAAATTTTACAATTATTAGTAGCAATTGTATTGACAGCATATGAATTTTCGCAAAACATCTATCTTTATCCAAAGCAATGCCCCTGGAAAGGGAAACCATGAATAAACTCTTTACCAACATCAAAACAGTTGTTTAGTTTCACAGTCCCGCAAGGATTTGGTAATAATTTAAGGCAATAGATCCCTCTTCAAATATCTTTTCGTCGGTGTTAAAACAGACAATTTCTGCTCCTTTTGACAAAAGAATATCATTTGAAATAATCATAGTTTATAATTTCAATAATAATACTGATTTTATATATGTCAGTATTTATTATTCATTTTTAAAAGCAAAAGTAGTCGCTACATTCTTTTATTGTACCGAGTCAAAACTGTAGGTTAAGGCTCCTTCTGAATAACAAATGCTTTCAACTCTGCAATTTTGCCATTCTCAAATCGCCAGATATCACAATAATCAAAGTGTTCATACTTTCCTTCCGCAGATTTTAATCGGATTTCCCCTGTCACCATTACAAAATCACCTTCTTCAATTGCCTTTTCGACATTGAACACCGGTGGCTCCAAATAGAATTCTTTCATATAAGTCCGCACTTCTTCTTTCCCATTAAGGATACGGTCGCCAACAAACACCCATTTTGTATCTGAGGTACAATAAGCTAAAAATTTTTCATAGTCGCCATTTTTCACAAATTCATTGGCTTCATGCAGGATTGTTGTATTTCTCATTTCTATTATTTAATTGATCATTTCTGACACTGTATTCGCATTGCATGTTCTAAACAAATATAAATTATTTGACTAAATCAAAAAAAACTCAATTTTTACCTCTTCTCGCCTTCGGAAGAAATTTGAGCATTAGGTACATTGACAATATCAAACAATGCTTAGCGAGCAAAGGTGTAATGGCTGATTAGTACATAATTTTCCCCTTAAATATGATAAGGAGTTCGTCTGATTCCATTTTTTTAACCGTTCTAATGACCGTTTCTACAGTCATCCCCGTTAGACATGCAAGTTGTTGTCGAGTATATGGAACTATAAAAGGTTTATCATTTCCAAGCATATAAAATTCTTTCATGTAATCCAGTAGAATTGTCAATCATTCCACAGAACTTATAATGCCTAGGCATCCAAGCATTATATTCTTGTAATGTATTCTTTCGGAAGTATATGCAAACAAATCCAGCAGGAGTTTCGGAGTCATTTCCATAAGATCAATAAATTTTGACTTTTCAAGCTTTATTATCTCACACCTCGAAACTGCACTAGCATTAAAAGGATACTTCTTGCCACTGAATAGATAAGATTCTACAATGCAGTGACCATCATAGGGTAAGCCATATAGAAATTCTTTGCCGTCAAGATTGTAAGAGACCATCTTTGTCGTTCCGCTTTTAACCTGTAAGTAATGCTTTGCATGGGTATCTTGAAGAAAAATAGATTCATTGGACTGATATTCAACTATCTCGCCACCATTTTGCATAAGAACGCTTTCGTTTATTACCATTTCCTAAAGTTATTGTTACAAAGCATTACGAATTTATGATCTAGGTCAATAGCTTAAATAGGTATTAAGACAATAATTATTAATTATCACTCAATAGCACATCGTGCTAGGATACGATGAAAGTACCAACACTTCTATCACGTTTTAGTGTACAGAGTAAAGAAATCTCAAACTTGTCACTTTTTGAATACCTACTAAGAAAATTAACTATAATCTTTCTTAAATTATTTCTTTTAGTATTTAACAGTGTGTATGTTATCTAAAATATTAGTAATTAATCGTATTTATTTTTCCGATTCTATAGACTATTGATTTTGGAATATTAATTTTTCAATTTTACAGGAAAATTTTATCAAATAAACTACAGCAATACCATGATAGTAAACATCATCACTAAAGAAGATCTTCAGGAATTTAAAGACGATCTGCTAAAAGACATTAAAAATTTGTTTAATATTAAGATTTCTGAGCAAAAATTGTGGCTAAGATCTTCAGAGGTTAAAGAACTTCTAAATATCTCGTCTGGAACATTGCAAAATTTACGAAACGAGGGCAAATTAAATTATACACGTGTTGGCGGAACGCTATATTACAACTACGAAGACATCGAAGAAATGCTGAAGAAGAAGGATAAACAATGATAATCCAAAACACCACTGTAATTTATGAATTATATTAAACATCTTACAGCTTTCTATGAAAAGGTGGCTCAGGATAATACGCTTAATCCATCACACATTAGCCTCTATTTAGCCTTATTCCAGTTCTGGAATTTCAGCCGTTTCCGTAATCCGGTCAATATTTCCCGCGATGAAGTGATGCGTATCAGTAAAATCCGTTCAAAAGCCACCTATCATAAATGCCTGAAGAATCTTCACTCTTCGGGCTATATTGATTATCAGCCGTCCTATAATCCGTTTCAGGGAAGTAAGGTGGTGATGTTGGATTTTGGCAGGGAGTTGAAGGCTACCGGAAAAAGAAATAAAAAATAAAAAATAAAAAATTAATTTATTAGCTTTTCTTAAATAGAAAATCCCAAACAGTGATTGGGATTTCTCAAATAAAACCTTAAGTTAAATCAATGCTGAGTTCTATTTTAAGATTCGATTAATGTAATTAGCCTAAAACTGTTCTCATATATAAATTCAACAGATAAAAGTTGTAATAAAATTATAATAATTTATATCTCTTTATAGACTTATTTGAATTGTGTACAAACTTAAATAGTGTAGCGTATTTTTTGAAGTTCATAGTTTTCACAAAATTTAATTTTAATTCGATTTTAATTATTTGTAGAGATTGAACATTAACATAACCTGTTCAATTTTTGATCTTTTTTTACTTGCAGATTTCAGCAAAAATTTTTACTTTTACTACGTAAAATTTAAATTAGGATTTTACCACTTTTTTGCCAATGTCCTATTTGAGGCCATTCACAGAGATGTTACAGCGAAAATCTTATCCATAAAGCGATGAGAAATGGGTACAAAATCCTCACTACATACATTTAAACTAAGATTAAAAGCTCTGGAAGCAAAATCAGCTCAAGATGGTATAGTTCTTACCGAATCTCAGCTTTCAGCATTAGAGAAGGCTAAGGAGGAGAAAAAAGCTCATGGAGAAATTGAAACTCATCATCCTGGATATTTAGGAGCTCAGGACACTTATTATGTAGGCAATATCAAAGGAGTCGGACCTATTTATCAGCAAACTTTTATTGACACATATTCTAAAGTAGTATTTGCAAAGCTGTATGACCGTAAAAATGCCCTTATTGCTGCCGATATGCTTAATGATCAGGTGGTTCCTTTCTTTGAGCAGCATGAACTTCGTTTACTCAGAATTTTGACAGACCGGGGAACTGAGTACTGTGGAATAAGAGAGCAGCATGAATACCAGCTCTATTTGGCCATTGAAGATATCGATCACACAAAGAGCAAGGCTAAAAGTCCCCAGACCAATGGCATCTGTGAACGCTTTCACAGAACGATTCAGGAAGAATTTTATGCCATAGCTTTCAGAAAGAAAATTTACAGAAGCATTGAGGAACTGCAATTAGACCTGAACAGCTGGCTGTCATATTACAACAATGAAAGAACGCATACAGGAAAACATTGTTACGGTAAAACACCGATGCAGACGTTTTTGGACAGTAAGCCTATGGCAAAAGAGAAATTATTGGAAACTCTTGCAGAGGAACAAAAAATCCTTACTTTTGGAAGTAAGGACAGTATTGAATAACTGACAATTATTTTTTAACCCTAACTGTCAGATAAAGTCGTGGCTATTACACTCAAATATGGCAGGAACTATTATGACTATGATGAAGGCAGTATGTTGTTCCTGGCACCTGACCAGCTGGTAGGAAGCACAGATTATAACAGCGAGACCTATTGCTATATTTTACTGATTCATCCTGATTTCCTGCTGGGTCATCCTATCGCACGAAAAATAAAGCAATACGGCTACTTTTCTTATGCTTCCAATGAGGCGCTCCATCTATCAGAAAGTGAAAGGGCGATCATCCAGTCAGTTTATGGAATTATGGAGCAGGAATTGAACAGCCGTGTCGATGAGTTCAGTCAGGAAGTGGTAATTGCCCAATTGGAATTATTGCTGCGCTATGTCAACAGGTTTTATAAAAGGCAGTTTATAACAAGAAAAGTGGTTAGTAATGATATACTACAAAGAACTGAAAGTATCCTTGATGATTATCTTAATAATCAGCTGTCATTGCAGCACGGTCTGCCGACAGTACAATATATTGCGGATCAGCTTAAAATCTCAGCCGGATACCTGAGCGATCTGCTACGATCACTCATTGGTCAGAATGCACAGCAGTATATACGAAACAAGATCATCGAAAAAGCGAAAGAGCGATTAACCAATACCGACCTGACGGTGGCCGAGATTGCTTATGAATTAGGCTTTGAACACCCGCAGTCTTTAAGCAAGATGTTTAGGGTAAGGACGGGTCTGTCGCCTGTGGAATTTCGTAACTCGTTTGAATGATATCGGTTCTTATAAGAAACTATAACTTTGGTACTCGCTCTAATTGTTTGACAGATTATTTTTATAAGCTTGTTAGTGTATTTGCTGGTGATACTATGGTATTATTTTATATAGAAATTTATGATCATAAAAATGCTTGGGAATATGCTCTAAGTAGCAGTTCGTGAATTATTGATTATATTTGAGAATTGGTATTTTATTTATGTGCAAAGCTTCTTTCTTATTAGTCTTTCTATTCTTTTCTAGTACTGTATTTTCTCAGAATTTTAAAAATGACAGTGTTAAAGTATTTGTTGATAAATCCATTGATCTGATGAAAACAAATGCGGTTGATACGTCTAAGATAGATATCATCAGAAATGACCTGTACAGCAAGGGACAGAATCTTGCTAACGTTTCTGAGCTAGCTCCATTGTATGCTGAAGTGTTTGAACTGTTGGGCGATTATCACGGTGGTTTGAAGTATAAAGGCAAATCTTATGGATGGAATAAACCGCTTGGTGCCGGTAATGCTTATCTAAAATCTCAGTTAAAGTCGGAGAAAAAGGTCGTCAGTCAATTGATTAATAAAAAGATTGGGTATATCAGGATTCCTGGTAACACTGATTTTGCTTTTAAGAAAGTGGACAGTATTGCCAATGATATTACTACACATATTAATGGGATTAATTCGGCTAAGGTTAATGCCTGGATTATAGACCTGAGAACGAATACAGGCGGTAATATGTATCCGATTTTACTGGGCTTGAAAGAATTTATCGGAAGTGACAATGTTGTATTTGGTGGCTTTAGAAATTCTAAAGGTGAATCGTCAGGGCAATGGGAAATCAAAGATGGTAAAATGCTGATTGATGGGATTGAGCTGGTTAGGCAGGTGCAGCTAAAAGCACCAGTTAAAAAGGATATACCAATTGTTATTCTGACCAGCTGTTATACAGCCAGTGCAGGTGAAATGACCGCTATATCATTGATTGGAAGAAAGAATACTTATGTTGTTGGAGAACCAACAGCAGATTACACGACGGCAGTTCAGGGTTACAAAATTAATGCAGATGCCGGAATTAATCTGTCAACGGATTATGTAGTGGACAGGAATCTTAAAGTCTATAAAAACAATATCCAGCCTGACTTTGTGATTTTGGAAGGTGACAATCTGGAAGCTTTAATGAAAGACAGAAAAATCATAAAAGCTTTGGAAATGCTTAATAATTAAAGGTGTATCTTTAATTTTAGTATTAGTATTGTCTTGAGACTTTATGAATATATATCTAAATCCCAACTTCGTTGGGATTTATTTTTTTATTAGTATGTTTTAGAAAATGCTTGATGTATTTTTCGGTTTTGCTTGATTTCTGTTTTCTGTGTTTTGTCATGGTTATTGGACGTTCTTGTCTTTATGGTATTTTTCATTTTGATTGATTTAATTTGATAATTATAGAAAAGTAATAAATTCCTCCGTTGGTTTGCATACCTTTTCATTCTTGAGGTTCCAGTCATTTTCCGTGTCACGGTAACCCACTGCCAAAAGCATCGAACTTCTAAGACCTTTGGCATGAAGATTTAGAAATTGATCCAAAGCTGCAGCATCAAAACCTTCCATTGGTGTGGTGTCGATTTCCAATGATGCGGCGGCAGTAATTGCCAAACCTAAAGCAATGTTCGCCTGCTTTGCTGCGTGATGAAAATTCTCATCCAGACTCATATTTCCAAAGAATTGTTTGGCAAAATTTCTTTGTCTTCGTACGACAATATTATTTGACGTGTCTATATATGAAACGCATGATGACAAAAAGATCCAAAGGGATTTATTGCTCAATACTATCGTGGCTTAATTTCTGTACAAGCTTTGACTCACCAAAAAAATATTTGTTATGTATAAAAGATTCATTGCAGGTCTCGGAGGCGCAATAGCCCTGACTATACTGCACGAAACCGTCAGAAAAAATTGCAGTAATGTGCCGGAGGTCAATAAACTGGGTGAGGAAGCACTTGAAAAGGCACTTGATCATTTTGATGCAGCCATTGACAACCCTGATAAGCTTTATGCGGCGACATTAGCCGGAGATGTGTTAGGCAACGGCATCTATTACGCAGGAACTGCTACCAATAATGCGGGACTGCTTTCAGGTCTGGCTATGGGCGTGGGAACGGTATTGATCCCGGGCAAAATAGGTTTAGACGATGCTCCTGTTGCGGAAAATACCAGGAAGAAAATGATGACCATAGGTTATTATCTTTTTGGAGCTTTGGTGACCAAGCTCATCTATGACCAAATTAAGTAATATTCAAATGTTAAGCCTTAGCGGCACAACATTTGAATGTAAGCAATTGCCAAATCACACTCTATATATGAAATAAATCCCCCACACTTTAATGAGTGAGGGGATTTTTGTTGTAAGAAACAATATTAAGTAAATATTAGTAAGTTTGCTGTATGAAGAGGAAGCCTCATTTCAAAGCCCTCCTTAATTACTATAGTTCAGAAGAAGGGGGTCTCGTGACGCCGGTTTCTCCAGGCTATCGAACTGGAATTAGATTCCCTTTTGACAGCCAGGAATTTATAGGAATACAAATATTTCCTGATGGCCAACTCATTTTTTCGGGAGACATTGCTAATGTTGATATGCAATTAGTCAATGCAGATCAGATTATAGAGAGGCTTTATGAAGGCATTGATTTCGAAATGGTGATTAATTCGAACGTCATTGGCACAGGAGTAATTGTAACAATGTATTAAATAATATAACTGTTTACAAATCACGATTTAGAATTAGTATTTTTAATTCAGAAAAAAGGAACTCTACAGTTATTTAGATGCTAACCAATATAGTTGCGAAGTCTTTTATCAGAATTGCATAAAATTTGTTCATTTTTAATTTCACCAAAACAAATTATTATGCAGTTTATCGATTTTAAAAAAGAACATTTTACGAAAGATGAAAATACCAATTCTTATTTGCTGGAAGTTCCAAAGGATGAAATAGGATTTGGAACAGTCAGTGTACATAAAAAAACAGAGGGTGATCAGCTGGAAGAAGCAGATTATGAACTGGTAGATGACAGGGATAAAGTCACGATTAAGATGAAAAATCCTGAAGATATTAGGATTAATTTCTGAAAAAAGCTTCAGGGTATAGTTACTCTGAAGCTTTTTTACCAGATTATTAGTGCCTGCTTTGGTTACGCAAGGCTGAACGAGGTTTTCTTCAAATACGCCGAAACAGTCTTTCCATTGATAAGAGCAATAAACTATCTTTATATGGTTGTGGGAATGACCAATGCCGCAGCATTGCAAAGAAGTCACTCCTACATTACGATTTGTACATCTATATCTTTTCAATAAAATATGAATGAATGTAAAATACAAACATTTATCATACAAAATGTTAAATTTTAACCTCAAAAACTATTTTTCGAAGACCATATCAATTATCTTCAATTACTGATTAAATCTGAATATTTGTTTACATTCAATTAATATATTTATTACAACACATCATAACAAACTGATAATTAACAGGATTCGACAGGACAGTCGTCTTGGGGGTTGTTTCTAATTTTCCGTCACATCAAAAAGCCCTATTTCTAATTAATCAGAATTATTATGAAAGAAAAAATTCTACCTATTAAGCAAGTGCTCAAGTTTTATATGTTTTGTGCAGCAATTTCGATAACTACTCATCTTGATGCGCAAACATTGGCCTTTCCGGAAGCTACCGGTTTTGGAAGATATACAACAGGCGCAAGAGGGTCTGCCAATCCTGAGATTTACTTAGTAACCAATCTAAATGACAGCGGACCTGGTTCTTTTCGTGATGCTGTTAGCAAAGAAGGACGATTTGTTATATTCAAAGTTGGAGGTATTATAAACACTCAATCCCAAATCGTAATTGCAAAAAACACGACTATTGCAGGGCAAACGGCTCCGGGAGAAGGCATTGTCTTATTAGGGGCAAAAGTTACCTTCACCGGTGCTAGTAATACGATTGCCCGTTATGTGCGTATCCGCTACGGAAATACAACACAAGGTCAGGATACATCAGGTCTGTCTAATGGTGCGAATATCATCCTCGATCATATGTCCTTTACTTGGGGGACAGACGAAGTTTTCTCTATAAATTGGGATAACAAAGGTGAAAGCCCGGATAACATAACGATTCAGAATTCTATTATTGGGCAAGGTTTGCATCGTCATAATCATTCGGCCGGAGGATTGATGCAGCCTTCTGGCGGGAAAATCAGTTTAATTGGAAACTTGTATATCTGCAACAAAACCCGAAACAACAAAGTAAAAGGAATCAACGAATTCGTCAATAACATTGTTTACAATTGGGGAAATTATGGCAATACGTACGGTCATACAGAATCGGGCGACGCTTACATTATGGGCGGAGATTCAGCAGGAACTTCGGATGTGAATATCATTAATAATTATTTTATTGGCGGACCAAATACAAGCAATACGGTTACAACACCTTTCAACAGAGGAAATGACAATTTTTCTTTGTACGGTTCTGGAAATTATTTGGATAATAACAAAGATGGAATCCTGAACGGAACTTTGGTACCTTCGGATTTGACAGGTTTTCCTACTGGTGATATTAATTCCATCAAATCAGAGCCTTATGATTATCCAATGAAAAATCCAACTTTGACAGCTCAACAGGCCTATGACAAAGCGATTTTAAATGTTGGTGCATCCTATCCTAGACGTGACCAGGTCGAGAATCTGATGATTTCTGATTTGCAGTCAAAAGGAACAACAGCGACTTATGTTTATGTTCAATCTGACCTTACATCTCAATTTGGTTTTACCAATGGCGGCGCGGGACATGTTTATGGTGCTCCGGCTCCATTGGATTCGGATAATGACGGGATGCCAGATGTCTGGGAAGATGCAAACGGATTGGATAAATATACGCCTGATGCATTAAATGTAAGCAATACAAATGCTCCCTATTTAAATATTGAAGTCTATATCAACAGCTTGCCCTCTCAAACTCCGCCGGATTTTATTATTCCACCAACAGATGTCAATTTCACGAATGTTGCGACAACAGAAGTTCCGCCAGCAAGTTCTTTCACAGTTAATTGGAGTGACAATTCAACAAACGAAACCAACTTTATTTTGGAACGTTCGACAGATGGAGCTAATTTTTCAGAAATAGCAACATTGGGAGCCAATATTGTAAGTTATAATGAAACGGGTTTAACTCCCAACACTCAATACTATTATAGAGTTAAAGCCATTAACGCCACAGAATCTTCCGTTTATACTTCTGTTGGATCCATTATAACGCCGCCGGTTCCTTCAGCTCCGACTAAAGCTACAAATCCTAATCCAACAACGGGAAATACCAATGTAGAATTGTCTAACGGAAGCTTGACAGTGAAATGGGCCGGAAGTACAAATACATCAAAATATTCACTTTATTTTGGCACAAATGCTTCAAACCTAAGTAAAATTGCGGATGTTAATTATTCAACTTCGTCATCCTACCAATTGACAGGATTGAGTCCAGCAACCATTTATTACTGGAGAATCGATGCCTCAAACGAAAAAGGAACTGCCACCGGTGATATTTGGAACTTTTATACATTGACCCCCACTCTCGTTGGACATTGGCCTTTCAAAGAAGCGCCTTTTGAAGGAGAAAAAATTGCCGATGTAACCGATTATGAAAATGACGGAATACTGGATATTGCCTATGATAATTCTAATGTCAGAATCCAAGGAAAGGAAAATTACGCTCTTGATTTAGCGACCTCACCTGGCAATACATATATAGCAAGCGTACCAAATCAAGACCATATCTTCTTTGATAAAAACTCCTTCACCGTTTCTTTTTGGATGAAAGCTCCTGCAAGTATGATTCCTTCTTCATCATCTACAAGTCTTTATGTACTTTGTAAAGGCTCATTTACGAAAAATACAACGACGGGAGCGACAGGAAAACGTTATAATATAGAGATTAAAGGCGGACAATTACGTTTTGCCATAGATGATGATAAAACCAAAAAAGAGATCGTCTCTCCTATTGCCAATTATTTTACAGGAGATTGGGTAAATGTTGTAATTATGAGAGACATTGTTGCCCATAAAATGAGAATTTATACCAATGGTGTTTTGAGTGCAGAAGGCGATGAGACCGCTGTTACCGGAATTGGAGAAGCCAGTGATCTGATCATTGGCAACATTGGTGAACTGGAATTGATGTCAACCACAGCTCCGGCGCCCTTCAAAGGTGCATTTGATGAACTAAAGATGTTCAACTATGCATTATCACTTTCCGAAGTACAGGCTTTATACAGCCAGGCAACTTTAGGTACTGATCAATTCCTTTCTAAAAAAGGGATTATCTATCCAAATCCTGTAAAAGACCAGATCTCAATACAGCTTAGTGATTATAAAAAATCTAATGTAACTGCAATATTACGGGATATGTCAGGAAAGATTGTTTTCAGTGAAGAGCTAAATTCTAACGAAAAAGGAATTTTCATTTTGAATATTAAGAATAGAAAATCATCAGGAACTTACATCTTAAACGTTTCGGGAGAAAACCTGAATAGTAGTTTTAAAGTTATTATAGAGTAAAATTTCTGACTACAGATCCTGTATCACTAACTATCAGCATTAAAAAATTAGGCTTGGGTCTTTTTATCTGAGCCTAACTTATTTAATTGAGCCATAACCAACTTTTGTGTACAACGATATAATGGATCTAATGAGCAAACTCAACAGGCTTTGGAAATTCAAAAATTGCTTTCAGCATTGCTGTTCACTACAATATAAGCATCGAATGCTTTGCCTGATCTGCTTTTCATCCCGCGCAATAAGGAGGTTCTCAAGATGCCGCGGATCTGTAATCCGTACCAACCATTCCGTACCAACAACAGTGGTCCATACGAAGCAATGTAACAGAGATGAAGCTGACTACGCGTAAAGGTTATTATAGCTCGGAAGGAATGTTGATATTATGCTTATTCAAATACCCAATAAGCTCTTCATATTTAGTCTTATAAACACCATCACCGCACTGGTCGGCAATACTGCAAACTTCAGATGGTTTGATTGATAGGATTGCAGAAATCTTGTTTAATATTTCAAGATTGATCTTAACCTTGGAATTTTCTATGTCCGAGTAAGCTTTCTGTGAAATTCCCATTTCAAAGGCCATGTATTCCTGGGTCAGATCACGATCTCTTCGTATTTTTCTGATATTTTTTCCACATAATTCCATTGCTCAATGTTTAGTAGTTTTCGGTATATTTTAGAAGGAAATCTATTAGCAGTACACAAAGCTACAAAATACCTTTGTCAAAACATAAAAACTGCAATATGATATTTCTAAATGAACGCAAAGGTAATCTGACAGCCATTTTCGGAAATAGAATCAGTTTTTACTCAATCCCTGTATATGACGACAGAAAAATTTTATTATGACAATACTATTGTCAGAGCTTTCCTCTACGCTACTGTTATTTTCGGATTAATTGGTTTTATCCTGGGAATTACAGCGGCTCTTATGCTTTTCTACCCTGAACTTCCTGAATTTTTGCTGGGAACTGATGATACAACCATTCAGAGTTTAAGAAGCGGCAATATTCAGGGATTGATTAACTCTCAAGGTGCAATGGGATTTGGAAGAATCAGAATGCTTCATACCAGCGCTGTTATTTTTGCATTTGTGTGTAATTCGTTTTTTTGTGGCGCCTATTACAGTATGCAGAGACTTTTAAAGACAAGGATGTACAGTGACATCCTTTCCTGGATCCATTTCTGGACATGGCAGCTCATGATTCTTACAGTGGTCATAACCTTCCTGATGGGCATCAATACTTCTAAAGAATATGCTGAACACGAATGGCCAATTGATATACTTATCACTTTTTCCTGGGTTGTTTTTGGAATTAATATGTTCGGAACTATTCTTAAAAGAAGAGTAAGGCACCTTTATGTCGCTATTTGGTTTTATATCGGTACCTGGATTGCCGTAGCGATGCTCCATGTCTTTAATAATCTGGAAATTCCCTTATCATTTACCGGATGGAAATCATATTCGGCTTATGCCGGTGTTAAGGATGCCCTGGTTCAATGGTGGTACGGTCATAATGCGGTGGCATTTGTACTGACAACGCCTGTACTGGGTCTGATGTATTACTTTTTGCCCAAAGCTGCAGAACGTCCGGTATTTTCCTACAAATTATCAATTATTCACTTTTGGTCGCTCATCTTTGTATACTTGTGGGCTGGTCCTCATCATCTTCAATATACTGCGCTGCCCGGCTGGGCGCAGGCTGTCGGTACCGGGTTTTCTATAATGTTGATTGCACCCTCTTGGGGAGGAATGCTGAATGGCCTTTTGACTTTAAGAGGTGCTTGGGACAAAGTAAGGGAAAATCCTATCCTTAAGTTTTTTGTGGTGGCTGTTACCTGTTATGGTATGGCGACCTTTGAAGGGCCGCTCTTGGCAACTAAATCTTTAAACAAGATTGGTCACTATACAGATTGGGTGATTGGTCACGTGCATCTTGGTGCTTTAGGATGGAACGGTTTTATGGCATTTGGAGTAGTATATTATCTGGTTCCTGTAATGTGGAAGAGCGAACTATGGTCAAAAAAACTAGCCAACTGGCATTTCTGGTTGGGGACACTAGGCATCATATTTTATGCAGTTCCCATGTATATTGCGGGATTTACCCAAGGTCTGATGTGGAAACAATTTAATCCTGACGGAACATTGGTCTATAAAAATTGGCTGGATACGGTAACGGCGATTCTGCCCTATTTTAAAATGAGATTTTTAGGAGGCATTCTTTATTTCGGCGGCGCTGTTTTAATGGTGATTAATATATACAAAACCATCAGTGCCGGATCATTTCATAGGAATGTCGCCGCAGAAGCACCAGCTTTAAGTGCTGTAAAATCGTCGAGAAAACAGGGAGAAACATTTCATCTGTGGCTGGAAAGGATGCCTCATCTATTGTCTGTGATGGCTTTTATTGCTATTGCTATAGGCGGAATTGTTGAAATCGTGCCAACATTGCTGATAAAGTCCAATGTCCCGCAGATATCTGCGGTAAAACCTTATTCACCACTGGAACTGGAAGGTAGGGATCTATATATCAGAGAGGGATGCAATGCTTGCCATTCCCAAATGATCAGGCCTTTCCGGGACGAAGTCATGCGATTTGATGGAAAGAATGGTCAATATTCAAAAGCAGGCGAATTTACTTATGACAGACCTTTCTTGTGGGGTTCCAAGAGAACCGGGCCTGATCTTCAGCGCGAAGGCATGAAAAATCCGGATTCCTGGCACTTCAAACATATGTACAATCCACGGATTACTTCGGCAGGGTCTATTATGCCACGTTTTCCCTGGCTGATCAGCAACAGACTGGATCGATCACAGATGACCGCAAAATTAAAACTAATGAAAAACGCTTTTGATATACCGTACACAAAAGCTGAAATTGATTCTGCCGATCAATGGGCCGATCATCAGTCAGCGGCCATCGTCAAGCGCATTTTTGATGAAGCATCTGATTTGAAAGATCAGATGGAGCAGGAAAAAAAGGCGAAGGGGACCGAGTTTATACCATTCGAACAACGTGAAATTATAGCTATGATTGCCTATCTGCAAAGATTGGGAACCGACATCAGAACAACTGATGTTAAGACCGCAAGTATTAAGTAAAAACAATTTGAAGCATTACAAAGATGAAAACCCGAATCCCACTCACCTTATACTTAACCGCTGCAATAGCCGGAACCATAGCCGCCTTTCAGATGTTTGGCGAGACCAGATATTACACGACACTTTATTTCTGGGGCTTATTGATCATCCAGATCCTCCTTCTTTTAATCAGCCATGCCATCGGTGACCTTGTCGAAAATGCCCGTTTTATCAATTTGTCAGATGAGGATAAACAGACCTACCTAAAAAGTAAAGGTACACCCTATTGGAAAAGACTATGGGAATCTGCATTTAAAAAACAAACACCTAGCGAGGAAAAAAGTCTTCTGATCGATCATGGCTTTGATGGTATCACGGAGCTCGATAATGCGCTACCAAAATGGTGGATCGGTCTTTTTTACGTGACAATTATTTACTGTCTGGCTTATCTGATTGCATTTACATTTACGGATTATGCCCATCCCGACGTTGAGTATCTGGAAGAATCTAGAATTCAAATAGCTTCGATTAAAGAGTATGAAAAAACTGCCCCTTCTGTAGATCTGGAAACAGCTGTTTATTCTCAGGATAATATCATCGAGGGGGAACAAATTTTTAAAACCAACTGCATATCTTGCCATTCTGATAACGGAAAGGGCGGAATAGGACCTAATTTAACTGATAACAAGTGGATTAATATTAAGCAAAAAACGCTTTTTAGAAATGTGTTTTGGATGCTGGAGAATGGTTCTCCGAACAATCCGACCATGAGGCCCTTTATCAAGGACGGGATCATTACAGGAAGAGATGCTGAAAAACTTGCCGCATACATCTACCATATCAATCAGGAGAAATCAACTATTACTGTAGCTGAGGGAGGCGCTGCACCACAGGGTACTGAAGCAACCTGGGACGAGTAATTGATCAAATTTGTCTTGCTTTTCATTAATTAAAATCTACAATATTATCTTCTAAAATGACCAATAAGACCATTCATAATTTTCATATTCCCGTGATGGGACTGGCATACACAATAGATACACCAATACGTGTGGCGCATTATGGTATTTCATCAGTGATCTCTATTATTGACGATGACCTCATAGAACGAATGCGGGAGCTTTACAGCAGAAAATTTAATTTTAACTATACCGCCATATCGGTCAAAGCCGATGATTACCGATCCAGAAGGATTACCGCGTATCTGGATATGATGGATGAGATCGTCAATCGTAATTTCATTGGTTTTAAAAAAGAATTATCCACAACCAGAGAGACGCTCCTGAAATTTATTGAAATGCTTCCCAGTCATTCTTTTTTAAGGAAAGAACTAAAGCGGTTTTCTTCGCTTAAATCAATTGGTTCGGAACTGAAACATTTTTTGGATCAACATTTTTTTCCAGGCTCAATTGATGTCAATATCATGACCAAGGTGGATAAGGAAAATTTTAAAAATAAAAAAAAGCTCCCGGTTATTCATAATGATGCCCATGCATCTTTACGCGGCTTTGCAAAAAGCCAACTTTCTTCATCTGTGGTTTTTTCTGCAGGAATGAATCCAAAACTCTATAGTTATATCGAAGAGTTTGAAGACTTTTATCCGGATGCGAATAGCTACATTAAGAAAAAAATTATTTTAAAAGTCAGTGATTTCCGCTCTGCAATGATTCAGGGAAACTTTCTGGCAAAAAAAGGATTATGGGTATCCGAATATCGTATAGAATCTGGCTTAAATTGCGGTGGGCACGCGTTTGCTACTGAAGGCATTTTATTAGGTACTGTTTTGTCCGAATTTAAACATAGAAGATCTGAATTGCTTGACTCAGCCTATGATTTATTTAAGAAAGCGCTTCAATCTAAATCCAGACCAATTCCAAAAGATGCCCCCGAACTTAAAATTACAGTTCAGGGCGGTGTCGGAACTTCTGAAGAGCATGAATTTTTACTTTCTAATTACCAGCTCAACAGCATTGGATGGGGTTCTCCATTTCTACTGGTGCCAGAGGCAACATCTGTTGATATTGACACCAGAATGCTACTTCAGAAGTCATCCGGGGATGATTTTTATCTTAGCGACATTTCACCTTTGGGAATTGAATTTAACACCATCAAGGGCACCACGAATGAAGCTATACGTCAATTAAGAGATGCTAACGGTAGAAGCGGCAGTTCCTGCCCTAAAAAGCTTCTGGCTCTCCATAAAGGATATTCAGCTCAGGGTTTATGTACTGCTTCCAGTAAATACCAGAAATTAAAACTGAACGAACTTAGTGACCAGAGCTACACTATGACTGATGATAAAGTCGTTAGAAATAGAGAAAAGATTATTCAAAAAGCCTGTTTATGTGTTGGTCTTGCTAACGCAACCTATCTGGAGCACAATATGGAAATCAAAGGAGAACAGCAGGGCGTGGTTATTTGCCCTGGTCCTAACCTGGCCTACTTTGACCAGGTGCTCTCCCTTGCTGAAATGGTACAGCATATTTACGGTTACAGAAATGTGATTTCAAAACAAAGATCTCATCTGTTTATTAATGAGCTCAGAATGTATATTGATTACTATAAACATAAAGCTCCGGAGAAGAATATCGAGATGAGCTTATCGGACCAAAAGAAATGGCAGAACTTCAAGCAAAACATTTTTACGGGAATTGCCTACTATGAAAAATTGTTTAACGGTAAACACCAGACTTTAGATGAAGTCAAAGCAATTAAAAAAGAATTTGAATTCATTTTAACCAGTGATAGACTTTGCAAGAGTTAATGAATTTGAAAAGAATTATCATTGAATTTGCTTACAAAATATATTTGAAGCAAGTCTTTAAATAGTTTAAATCATTTGAAGGCGTATTCAACAATGCTTATAAATGTCTTGATAATGAGCGTTTATTAAATACCTTTTCTTTTATATCGCATGAAGTTTTCTTTATGGTATTTTAAGTTGGAATACAGATTGCAGTGGTACGGATTCATACCAAACCACTAAAATATTACATTATGGAAGATAACAAAATGAACAGAAGAGAAGCCATCGATAAATTGGCTCACATTATTACATCAGAAGATCATAATCACTTAGAAGATCCTACAACAAAACATCCTAAACCGCCATTTAATAAGCAGTTTCAACCTTTTCCGGGTCTGGCAGGAAAGATGGAACCCGTGCCGGACCACGGGGAAACGAGTTATGTCGGCTCTGGGAGATTAAAAGGTAGGAAAGCATTGGTGACTGGCGGGGACTCCGGGATAGGTAGGGCGGCTGCTATTGCTTTTGCAAGAGAAGGTGCTGATGTGGCGATTAATTATCTTCCGGAAGAAGAGGAAGATGCTAAAGAGGTGATTAAACTGATAGAAGACGAAGGAAGGATTGCTGCTGCAATTCCTGGTGATATCAGAGACGAGTCCTTCTGTCAAAAGCTGGTTTCTGAGGCGGTTTCCAGGCTGGGTGGTATAGACATTCTGGTTAATAATGCAGGCCACCAAAAGAGTAATGAATCCATCCTGGATATTTCGACGGAGGCATTTGACCGGACGATGAAAACTAACATCTATGCGCCCTTCTGGATTATCAAGGCTGCACTCCCCTATTTAAAACCCGGGTCTAGCATCATTGGCTTGTCTTCAGTACAGGCTTACGACCCTTCAGCAGATTTGTATGATTATGCACAGACTAAAGCGGCAACCACCAGCTATGTGAAATCGTTAGCTAAACAATTGGGTCCTAAAGGCATTCGGGTCAATGGTGTTGCACCAGGACCAGTTTGGACCGCTTTGGAAGTCAGCGGAGGACAAACGCAGGAAAATCTGGTCAAGTTTGGAGAAGACACGCCTTTGGGAAGACCGGGACAGCCTGCTGAATTAGCATCGATATTTGTTCAGCTGGCAGATAACAGCGGCAGTTTCGCGACCGGGCAGATTTATGGTTCTGCAGGTGGCAGCGGCCAGCCGTAAATTAATAATTATCCTTAAAACAGCCATTGATAATGAATGGCTCTTTAATTACAAATAAAAGCCATCGCAGAAAATTGCGATGGCTCTTTAAATTAAATTAACTTTTGGTTAATTCTTAATAAACTTAATTGTCTGTACACCATTATCTGTGAAGATATTAAGAAGGTAGGTTCCCTGAATCAGTGTATGAATATTTAATTTTCTTTCACTATTCATAGTTTTCTCAGATACTTTCTTGCCATCAATCGATAAAATAACAATTTTATTGATTTTATCTTTTCCGCTAAAGTGTAATACTTCTTTTGCAGGGTTTGGATAAATATTGATTGTTACAGACTTTTTAATATCATTAGCTCCTAAAGTTTCGTTATATGCTTTTATTGCTAATGCTGCTGAAGATTCACAACCATTGAATGTCTGTGTAGCGTAGTAAATAGTGTTATTAACTATTGACGTAGTTGATGGCAATGGATCTGTATGGGTAGCTGCATTGTTCTCAGTCGCATACCATTTGATATTTTGACCGTTAACGACCAAAACATTTAATGCATCACCTGCTTCAAAACTTTGAACCGAAGCACCAGTTGGGGCCTGAGTAGTACTTATTGCTAATGAAGCAGCATTCGATGTTACCGCAGGAGTGCAAGCTCCGCTTACTACAACTCTATACAAATAACCATTCATTGCAGATGTTGCACCTGTGATGGTTAAGGTTGCAGTTGTTGAGCCTGAATAAGTTGCATTGTTTGAAATATTATTAAAACCAGCGCCCTGGTCTACCTGCCATTGGTAACCTGTCGCATTGCTTGCTGTTGCTGTAAAGGTTGTATTAGCTCCGGCACAAATGGTAGCTGCACCTGGCTGAGAAGTGATTGCCGGTGAAGCATTCACAGTTAATGAAGCACTGGTAGAGGTCGCATTAGGCGTACAAACTCCTGTTGCTACCACTCTATACAAGTATCCATTCATTGCAGACGTTGCACCTGTGATGGTTAAGATTGCAGTTGTTGCGCCTGAATAAAAACCGCCATTGCTAATATTTGTAAAACCAGCACCCTGGTCTACCTGCCATTGGTAACCTGTCGCATTGCTTGCTGTTGCTGTAAAGGTTGTATTAGCTCCCGCACAGATGGTAGCTGCACCTGGCTGAGAAGTGATTGCCGGTGAAGCATTCACAGTTAATGAAGCACTGGTAGAGGTCGCATTAGGCGTACAAGCACCTGTTGCTACAACTCTATACAAGTAACCATTCATTGCAGATGTTGCACCTGTGATGGTTAAGGTTGCAGTTGTTGAGCCTGAATAAGTTGCATTGTTTGAAATATTATTAAAACCAGCGCCCTGGTCTACCTGCCATCGATAGCCTGTCGCATTGCTTGCTGTTGCTGTAAAGGTTGTATTAGCTCCAGAACAAATGGTAGCTGCACCTGGCTGAGAAGTGATTGCCGGTGAAGCATTCACGGTTAATGAAGCACTGGTAGAGGTCGCATTGGGCGTACAAGCTCCTGTTGCTACCACTCTATACAAGTATCCATTCATTGCAGATGTTGCACCGGTAATAATTAAGGTTGTAGTTGTTGCGCCTGAATAAGTTGCGTTGTCTGAAATATTATTAAAACCAGCCCCTGTATTGACCTGCCATTGATAACCTGTCGCATTGCTTGCTGTTGCTGTGAACCCAGTATTACTTCCTGAGCAGATTGTACCGTTACTCGGCTGAAAAGTAAAGGTAGGTGCTGTACAAGATGTATAGTAAGATATGCCAGTAGGAACATTAATAGGTGTAGATAAATCTGTCGCTTTCGTCGCTATCCAGTTATTTCTATTTTGTATAGCCGCTTTTAGAGCTGCTAGTGAAGTGAAAGGCGCACCATTTCCATTGAATTGGCCCCTTGTGTAACTCATAATATCTTGTTGTGGTGCTGTAGGTTTATAAAACCCAATCCAAAATGTACTCTCAGAGGTTAAGCCAGGAGGCATATTGGAAGAACTGGGACTTTGCGAGCAGCTACTACCTGAACCAATATTATCCCAGCCGTTGTCAGTGGTAAAAGATGCATAATAGCCGTTAGGACAGTAATTATAGTGAAAACCACCAACCATCGTTCCAGCCGCAGGATTTCCCCCACCACCTTGGAAAATGATGATTTGATCTCCTGACGGCTGAGAGAGAGAAAGTCCGGAAACGTTACTTCCTGGCACAGAAGATACTGTCCCTTTCGCAGCACCGTTTACCTTCGCAGATAGACCTTGAATGACTACTTCTGTACCGGCAGCAACAATATCACTACCTAAATGCCATTCAATAGCGCCTTCTGTGCTTCCATTAGCAGCTTGCCAACTGGAACCACCATAGTATCCCCTGTCCGTGAAGTAAATCACGGTGTTAGGTTGCAGATCTTTCAATGAAACAAATGAAAATTTGTCATCAGCAACAGGTTTTGAAGCATCAAATGACGTAATTAAAATATCTCCTGGTGACAGAATAGTCTGTGACTTTGCGAAATTTGTGAAGAATAAAATAAGCAGAATCAATATAAAACTTGCTCTTTTTATCGAATTAATGGATGACTTGATGTAATCAAGCAAAAACTTCCTTTGGAATTGTAGCTCTGACAGCTTTAATGTATCAGAGGGACTGGGGTAGAATTTTCTCATAAGTTTAACCTTTATTCATGGATTTTATAAACATCTTTTTTAAGAATTTAAGATGTTCAGCTTTTTTGCAAATCTAAAAAAAATACGCTGATAATTATAAAATATCGATAATATTCTATTATGAATACAATTAATGATAATTAATTACATTATGATTGACGATTTTTTAAAAAGATTTTACCAGAAATATTTAATTAATGATTATTATACCGTGCTATATTTCAGTCCTGACCGCCAAATCAATCTAAAGCATAAGCATCAGCAACTAAATTTCTTTGAATAATAATAGAATATGCGACTTATACTTTGGAAATATTTACTGATCATATTAATATACACAGACAGTTAATTGAGACACTCTGTTTTGATTAAATAGAAATACATGCGACACTGCAGTTCATCCTAAAAGTTTGGAACATGTAATTGTATACCTATAGGAGATAGTCTTTATGTGATCACTAGGTGAGACATTATTGGCTTACTTGCAAGCAATGAATTTCTTATTAGCAAGTAAAATAAAAAAAATTAACTGTTTTTAGTCCGCTGCAATATAGCAGTTAAGTCGAAAAGAGGCCTCCGCGATAGGAAAACCACTAATGGAGGCGATTCCTGAACTGGAAGGGCAGCCTTTTTTCGGTTTGTTACAGGAAGTCTGGCGTACCGGCAAAAGCTTTTCAATTTCAGCGGCCCCTGCAAAATTGATTAAAAATGGAAAGGAAACGCTTGATTATTTTGATTATGAATACAAAGCACTGGTTGATCAGCATGGTAAGACCTGGGCTATTCTTAATACAGCATTGAATGTGACTGCGCGCCTGGAATTTCTGGATCAGATTAAAGAGAAAGAGGAACGGGAAAGTTCACTCAATGAAGCGATGGCCGCTACACTGGAGGAACTGACTGACACCAATGAAGAGCTGAGCAGATCCCTGACTCAGCTGGCACAAAGCAGAGAATATATTCGAACAATTATTGAGCAGGCTCCTGTTGGTATTGCGATGCTGAAAGGACATGACCATATCATAGAAATCGCTAATCCAATGATCCTGAAGATATGGGGACGTAAAGAGTTTGAAGTAATCGGCTTTGCGCATGAGATGGCTCGCCCTGAACTGATAGGCCAGCCCGTCAATCGTTGGCTTAGGGATGTATATTTTAGTGGCAAACCGAAGATCAATAAAGAATTCGCAGTGAAGCTGCGTCAAAAGGAAGGCCTGAGAGAAGCTATCGTCAATTCAATTTATCAGCCTATATTTTCTGAAGATGGTAATATTAATGGTGTTTTGGTTATATTGGAAGAGATTACCGAACAGGTGCTTGCAAGGAGAAGGCATGAAAACAGTCAGCAGATGCTGGCACTGGCTATCGATGCAGGGGAACTCGCAAACTTTTATTATCAGCCCGCCACCAATCTATTTTCAGGAAACCCACTGCTTAAAACGTGGTTTGGATTATCATCAGAAGAAAATCTGGACTTATCTTTGGCATTATCGGTGATTGTTCCTGAAGATCGGGATCGGGTGGTTCAAGCGATTTCGTCCGTGCTTAAAAAAGAATCTGATGGCCACTATTTTGTTGAATACCAAATTCAAAACAGTACAGACCAAAAGCCAAGGCTGCTTCAGGCCAATGGCAGGGTTTTTTATGACCAGAAAGGCAATCCTTTGAGTCTAAATGGTACGTTGAGGGATATTACGCAGCAGAAAAAAGAGGAACAGCGTAAAGATGATTTTATGGGTATGGTAAGCCATGAACTTAAAACCCCTATCACCTCACTCAAAATCTACCTGCAGCTTTTGCAGCGGGAGGCTGTCAAAGCAGACAATATCTTCCAGCAAAATACCCTTGAGAAATCCTTAAAGCAAGTAGATCATATGACGGGGATGATCAACGGTTTTCTTAATGTTTCGAGGCTGGATTCGGGACAACTTCATTTGGAAAAAACGACTTTTGATTTTAAGGTATTATTTTCGGAAGTTGAGGAGGAAATGCGGTCAACGGTATCAACCCATCAGTTTATATTTAAGGGATCTGGACAGATATCAGTTTGTGCTGATCGGGAAAAAATATCACAGGTCCTTTACAACCTGATTGGCAATTCGGTTAAATATTCACCTAATGGCAGTTCCATTGTAATCAGTTATAGTATTGTTCAGAATCACAGTTTACAAATTACTGTCGAGGATCAAGGCAAAGGTATCTCCCCGGAAGATCAAAAGCGGATATTTGAACGCTATTACAGAGTGAAAGACGGCAACAGTGCTTCCATAGCAGGTTTTGGAATAGGCTTATATCTCTCTAGAGAAATCGTTGAATTACACAGTGGCACTATAGAAGTCCAAAGTATTCCGGATAAAGGCACCGTATTCAGATTCTTTTTACCGTTGGAAGGTTAAGAAAATGATTAAATCAATTTGAAAGGCAAACAATTTGGTATTGATTGGTTATAAATTCGCTTTAACAGTACAATAATCATTACAGTCAATGGCCAATAACCGCAAATCAATTTACAGTGCACTGGTTGCCAACCTGCTGATCGCATTAACCAAGTTTATTGCAGGCGGTTTTACCAATAGTGCTTCTATGATATCCGAAGGAATCCACTCCACAGTCGACACAACCAACCAACTGCTGCTATTATATGGTTTGAAAAGGAGCAAAAAAGCGCCTGATGAGTCTCATCCTTTTGGCTACGGGAAAGAACTCTACTTCTGGTCTTTTGTGGTTTCGATATTAATTTTTGCATTGGGTGGTGCTTTATCAATTTATCAGGGCATTAAGCATATGATAGAGCCCGAAGTAATGAGAGATCCGCTCTGGAATTACATTGTCTTAATACTTTCTTTAATCTTCGAGGGTTCTTCTTTGTTTATTGCTGTGAAAGAATTTAATAAAACACGGCAGGGATTGAATTGGTGGGATGCCATCATTAAAAGTAAAGATCCTTCCAGCTTTCTGGTCGTTTTTGAAGATGGCGCTGCCGTGGCAGGACTTCTGGTAGTGATGATACTTATGGGGATGAGTCATTCACTCCAGATTCCCGAGCTAGACGGATTAGCTTCTGTTATCGTAGGACTGATCCTGGTTTTTGTTTCTTTCATCCTCGCTAGGGAAAGCAGAAGCCTGTTGATGGGTGAAGGTATCGCTCCGGAAACAAAACAAAAAATAGTTGAATTGGCTGAAAGTGATCCTGCCGTGCTTAAAACAAAAAATATATTATCCACTTATCAGTCGCCTGAAGAAGTTGTATTAATGCTCATTATCGATTTTGAAGACCATCTTGACACGGAGGAGATTACCGATGCCATACAACGCATCCGGGCGGTTATAAAGCAACTGTTTCCATTAGTGCGCTTTGTGATAATTCAACCCGAGTAATAAGATAATCGATTAAGTAGTTTTTTGTTCATCCCTAAAAAAGGATTCTGTTGATATTGGGCTTTTATTTGTCCATTTTTGATCTTGCTACTACCCATCATAAGCAGTTTGCTGTAAGCAGGTAGAAAAGCATTGCAATCCATGGCACTTCTATTGTTTAACTATACTCTATAAATCAAACTGATATGAAAAGACTTCTGTTCGATGTATTTTGTATTGCCACAATTGTCGCTTGCAATAAATCTGCAGGCCCTTCTCATACGGAGACTCATAGTAATCGGCCTGTCTCAGGTGGTGAAAAAAATAATCCCGGATGCCTTTCTTCCGCAGGGGAGCGTTGGAGCGAACTGAAACAAGACTGCATACAGGTTTTTAACATCGGGTTTAGATTAAATCCCATCGAACCGGCGAGTGGTCAGACCGTTATCAGTGCCTTTGTCATTTTTAGTGACGACCTGTCCAGGATTGAACTTTTTCTGCCTGATGGCAATGATTCCGGTCAGATGATACTAAACCAGCTTGATAAGGATACTTACGCATACGCTAATTACAAATACGATAACAAACACTCTGTACTGTACATCAACGGTGTTCAGAAATATAAAGGGAATGTTGAATAAGCTGTGCTATCGTAAACCCTTATAATCAAGACTGGCTCGTACGTTTTATTTTCTGCTGTTCCATTTCGATTATGGCTATGGCTTGTGTTCTAAGAATGGGATGCCCACCTTGCAAAGCAGTGACAATATCTAAGCATTCCTGAAGATAACGTGGTGCAAAATCAGGGTCACTAAGGAATATCTCACCAGCATTGTCAACGATATCGGCATATTTGATGGTCTGAGCTAACGGACTTATCGTGCTAAGACGTTGCAACTCTTTCTTTTTTCTGGTGAACCGGTTGAGCTCTGGATAATTCTTCCTATCATAAACATCAGTCAGTTCCGTGACCAGCTGGAGCGTCAGCAGCATCTCATCTTTACTCATATAATTTGAAAGAAATATACTTAATTCGGTTGCTGTATATTCTGTATCTTCTAAGACATCGTGAAGCAATGCAGCAGACAATACTGAGAGATTCCCGGTGAATTGCTTACAAATTTCCATCACTCTGATTGGATGAACGATATAAGGGTCAGGGCTGTATTTTCTCATCTGACCACCGTGCGCCTTCCTTGCGAAATCTAATACCGTATTTAAGACCCCTAACTGTTCCATTAAATGACTGGGATTAAAAAAGGAGGCATCGCCTCCTCACAGAAACATTATTATAGACCGGACCTCTCCGGCAGGATCATGCCAAAAGGCTATAAATGCACTTGTGTTTGCGTTGATACTGCTTGCAGTATTAAAGTTTAATAATGTCTCCGATTCTCATTATTGATTTGAAATACCTTAAGACAATGATCTGCTACGGAAAAACAAAAAATATTCCACTTTGATGACTACGAGTTAGCCTGTAGTTTTAATCGTATATCAAGCGCTTAATCTCTTTTTACTGAATCATAAGTCGACTCAGTGTTTAGGAACTGAATTGCTTTGGGATTGTTCGTATCAATTTACTGCATGGTTCACACGATTTATTGAAGAGGTTACGGTAAGGACTGCTGCAGGTTAGATAAGAATAGATTATGAAAAAGCTCATAAGCTGGCATCTTTTATATGAAGTGGTAAGCATAATAAAGACTGAATGAAAAAAAATAGCAGGACATTGTAGATTTTATAAAAAATTCAATCATATTTATTTATCTTTATTAACTATTACTATTGATGAAAAAAAATTATGACCGCATTGCGGTATTTTCCCCGTTTATTATTATTGCTATTAATGTAGTTACTGCTGTAGTATTTGGGCACTTTGTAGGAAAATGGGCATTTATTCCTATAATTCTTGTTGAATGGTTGATGTTCTTATACTTTATATACCTTAATGGCGGAACAGATTTAATGCGCGCCTGGTTGGAAAAACCGGTTAAAAATCGGCTTTGGCCCATTATATCGCTGTTAGCAGGGCTGCTGCCTCTTCCTATTTTTGTCAAGCATTATAGCCTGTTGGATAATTGGCAGATTGGGCTACCGTGGATCACCTTAGCTGTCATTAATCCATTTCTTGAAGAGTTCTACTGGCGGGGGCTGCTGGCCGATGTTACAGCAAATTGGAAGACAGTGGATTCCATCATTTATGCAAGTGTGCTGTTTGCTGCTAATCATGTTGTTTTCGGTATCAATTCAGAATTGTTCCGTGGTTTTGAAGTGCTCGTTTCAACCTTTGTAATGGGTATCGTATGGGCTGTCACATACAGAAAAACAAACAGCCTGAGATGGGTTATACTCTCCCATTTTTTGGTGGATTTTCTCAACCTTTCAGCACCGGCATTTCTGAATCTTTTTAAAGCTGGTCACTGAACGCACTATATCACGGCGGCAAACTTATTCATTTCTGGTCAGGAACTGACAGATCCTTTAATGAACTTGTTCCTCCTGAAATATTAGATTTTTTAATAACACTGATTTCGCCATTTAACTCTATAACGACTGCCAGAACATCATCTAATTTTTCGATGCCGGATTGGCGTACGACAGCATAGATTTCGTCAACTGTGATGGCTTCTTTGCTCATGTTTTCCTTAATGTAGTGCCCTTTATAGAAGAGTAAACGAGGTGAGGAATTAATCAAGTGCTCCATCCTATCGGAAGTGCTGGCTAATTTTGCGAAGAAGTATTGGAGGGCGATAATTAATAGCAAGACCAATACGCCCTCCAGCAGTGGTACCATAGCGAGCATCATATAAGATAAGGTTGACCCCAGCGCTACTGTTACCACAAAATCAAATGCATTAAATTTTGCTAAGGTCCGTTTACCCGAAATTCGAATGAATAAGAACAGTATGACAAACGAAGTAACTGTCATTAATGCAACTTGTCCTATTTTTTCCCAGTTATCAAATAGCAATGCTTTCATTTTTATCTTTTCCTAGTTATTGACAAAATAATGCCAGAAGCAATTAGGCTTGATATGGTAACGGTGCTGATAACAAAAAATCCTCGCCGGGCGAGACAGTAGGCATTCCAGAAAGGGATAGGTTTGTATTTGTGGTGCATATTATAATGTCTTGTGCTCGTAATTTCGTCAGAAGTTGTTATAGAAAACGACATCATTTTCTTTCTTGTAAGATATTCAAAGAAAAGTCACACTACTAGCCGCAGACAGAAGCTTTTTTGTTTTTGATAATCAATATTTTAAGCAAGTGTATTACCAGTTTAAATAATAAAACAAAAAAATCATTTCTCAGCCAAAACTGAAAAATGATTTTGAAAAAATAACTATTATGGAAGTTTACGCAATAAATAAAGATGCAATAGTCTGCGCATCACTGCCGCTCATTGGTTCATCATAAGATGCAGAACCTGCCTCAGCACCAAAAGCAGTAGCTGTATTGAAGCCAGCCTGATTGGTATTTTGTTCCCCGGCATAGACTGGATTGGTAGCAGAGGGCATATTGCCACCATTAGCCAATTCTATCCAACCTTTATTCGCTCTCATTCTTCTGACCTGAGAAGCGTGTCTTGCCTCCACAGAGTGGATTTGCAAAGCGGCGGTCAACACATCTTTGTTCGACATCACATTTCCAGCCTGGCCTTTGTAAGCTCTCACTCCCGTATCTTCGAAAGCCTGAGCCAAAATCAAAAACTGGTTGTAATCTGTAAACGGCGAGAAATTGCCTTTAGCTGTAAAATCAAAAGTTGGTTTGGCACCAGGAGTTTGCCCTAAGGATGTTAAAGCCGTTTTCAAAAATGCAACGTGAGCCGTCTCGTGTTTTGAGATCTGCATAAAAACAGTTCTGTCGACATTTGGGATTAGCCCCGAAGTTCCCAATCCCATTCTGTAGTACTCGTCCTCAAGATATTCCAAAATCAAGGCCAGTTGCAAAGCATCTGTTAATGTACTTTTGAAAGCCATAGAATTTTCAGCTTTTGTGGTTTCGCCTTTTACAGGTGTTGTCATTAAGGTGCCTAACCCCAAAGGAATTGCAGCCACTGCCGCTTTTTTCCCAAAGTTAGTAATATTAGTAATTGTATCTAATCTTGAAGCTTCTGTAGTAAAGAATTTGTCATCAGAAAGCTTATCTAGTATTTTAAGAATGTTCATAATAATTGAATTTAAAAGATGAATAAATTAACCGATGTTTCTTTCTTTCCAGGTAAATGGTGTTTTGATGAATCCGCCCGCAGCCATCACAATATCTTTTGGTTCTTTTGCCAAATCCAATCCGTTAGCATCGATTACATCGTCTCCTGAGAAATCTGCAGAACCAGGATTAATCAGGTTTCTGATGGCCGAAGCGTGTCTTGCTTCCACAGAAACAATTTTACCTGCAATCACAAGATAATCTGCATTGGTAATATATTTGCCGGCACCATTATAAGCCGCTACACCTGTATCTTCTAAAGCTTTTGCTGTTGCCAACACCGAATTTCTATCACTAAAGTTGACGTTCGGATATTGGAATTCCAGAGTTGGAAGTATACTGTTCGGAGCAGCACCACCAATTGCCGCTTTGAAAAAATCTCTGTGAATTACCTCATGATGGTATAAATCTGTGAAAAGTTCCTTTTCTACACTGGATATCCCTGAGTAAAAATTATTTACCACCTTGGTATAAAAATCTGCTTCCAGCTGTTCCAAAGCATAAGCATAATTAAGAACTCCGACATCGCCTTTTCCAAGGTCGAAAACATTACCGTTGTTTCCACCAATGATCATATCATCATCGTTACAACCTACAAGCGTAAGTCCAGCAATAGCTAATCCTACACCACTTAATTTTAAAAAGTTTCTTCTTCCTGTATCTAGGGTTGCTCCCTGATTGGATACATTAATCGTTTTTCTCATAATATTATTTTTTAGTATTTGGTATCTATTAAGAAATCAGAAAAGGCAGCATAAATATTACGCCGCCTTATCAACTACTTACGGCATCAAAACCGTATCAATCACATGGATCACACCATTGGACTGGTTAACATCAGCAATAGTCACTTTCGCGTCCATACCTTTAGCATCCCGCACATAGAGATCTTTACCTTTTGTCCAAAAAGTAACATCCTGTCCTTCTACTGTTTTCATCATTGCTTTTCCGTTACCTGCTTTTACAGCAGCCCAGATTTGTTTCGCATTGTATTTTCCTGACAGTACGTGATAAGTCAGGATTTTTTTTAACATCGTTTTATTTTCGGGCTTGACCAGATTTTCAACCGTTCCTTTTGGTAATTTTGCGAACGCTTCATCTGTTGGTGCCAAAACCGTAAATGGTCCTTTGCCTTCCAATGTTTCTGCCAAACCCGCTGCTTTTACAGCAGCTACCAAAGTCTTGTGGTCTTTAGAATTCATTGCGTTTTCTATAATGTTTTTGGAAGGATACATTGCTGCTCCGCCCACCATTACTGTTTTTTCCTTCATTGTCTGTGCAGTAAGATTTCCACTAAAGGCGAATGATAAAGCCATCATTCCCAGCACTGCGATTTTTGATTGTTTGTTCATTTTAGTTTATTTTTTGATTAATATTATTCACTGATAAAATGATTTACGACAGCGATGATCTTTTGGATTTAAAAATTTTCATATTTTATTTTAAATCATTGTTAATCAGTCAATTATTTTTAAATCAATTCAAAACACATTCATATTTTCTTTAAAAAATTTTGAATAGATATAGATTATAATTAATGATTTAAAAATATTTTCACATTTTATTTATGTTGGCTTTTATTTTGTTACATTTGAATTACTAAATCGTCATTTATCAAAACAAACTATTCGGAAGAGCAACTTCTCGTCTTACTAAGAGAGAAAAACGAAAATGGTTTTCATCATTTGTATGATCACTATTCGGGTGCTTTGTATGGTGTTATCCTCCGGATCGTCTGCTCTAAAGAATATACTGAAGATGTCATCCAGGAAGTTTTTGTGAAAATTTGGAATTCGATTCATCAATATGATGCTTCGAAAGGTCGTTTTTATACCTGGATGATCAATATCGCCCGAAATACAGCAATTGATTATCTGAAGTCTAAAGGATTTCAGAATGAACTCAAAAACCAACCTCTGCCGGATTTCGTATATAACACTGCAGAACTTTCAACAACTAATGAAGAATCTGATTTTATCGGAATTAAAAATGTGTTGGAAACTCTTGAAACAGATAAGCAGGAATTGATTAATTTAGCCTATTATCAAGGATTCACTCAAAACGAAATATCTGAAAAGCTAAAAATACCTCTCGGCACTGTAAAAACCAAAATGAGGAACGCACTGATGAAATTAAAGGACTTGCTAAAAGATTATCAATAAATTGAACACTAAAGAATACATATCATCCGGAATTATAGAATCTTATATTCTAGGTTTTGCTTCTACCGAGGAAGCAGGTATTTTGGAGTGTGTGATGAAGAACAATGCTGAAGTAAAAGCGGCTTTCGAAGAAGCACAAAAAACATTGGAAGATCTTGCAACCGCTCAGGCTGTAAAACCTCCTGATGATTTGAAATCGAAGATTTGGAACAAAATTCAACAAGAACAAACTATTGAATCCAATCTTTCCGGAATCCCAACAGATATCAATGAGGTCAGAAATGAGCCAGACCGTAAAATCAGAAATATCAACAGCTGGAAGATTATCACTATCGCAGCATCGCTTCTATTACTTTTCAGTTTGGCAGCTAATGTTTTCTGGATAAATATTCAGTCCAAAAATGAACAACAGATCGCTGAACTCCAATCCCAGAAAGAATCTCAGAATCTGGCGATGAAGGATCTGGAGCAGAGATTAGATATTTCTTCCAACCCTAATATGATCAAAATTGTATTGGCTGGCGTTGAAAAACACCCTGAATCCAAGGCTATTGTCTATTGGGACAAAACGTCTAAAGATGTTTATCTCAGCGCAAATAGCCTACCGAAAACAAAAGACGGTACACAGTATCAGCTTTGGGCCATTGTAGATGGAAAACCTGTAAGTGCGGGACTATATTCTGAAGATAAAGACAGCAAAATTGCACTATCCAATATTCCGAATGCTCAGGCGTTTGCCATAACGCTTGAAAAGGAAGGCGGAAGTGCTGTTCCTACAATGGAAAATATGCTTGTGATTGGAAATATATGATACTCCTTCTTTCAAGATATAAATGAGATCATTACCAAGCACACTTTTGAAGGACATTACTTTTTAATGATTTTAAAGGCTTTCTCAGAATTTTCAACTTTTAGCATATAAACACCAGAAGGTAATTTTGAAATATTAATGCTACCATTATTAAAATAGCCTTGCTGAACAATACCTCCGCCAGTATTATAGATTACAAATGCGGGATCTACCCAGTCATTATTTTTTGAAACAATGTGAAGAACATCTTTGACGGGATTTGGATGAATTCGAATATCATCATTATTATAATCCTTAATGGTAATAACGGAACTTAGGGTTGTTCCATCTGGGTTAACTGTATATGGTAAATCTCCCATATATCTCTCAGTATCCCTTGAGCACCTTACTCCCATAGCTGCCTGCGGATAAAAGCCAGTACCAGATGCAAGTTTACCTCCATAGCCAGATACGCTGCTAAGGTTAAGCCCAATGGCATAGCCGGTATAGAAATCTGCAGGAGAACTAGTCCATAGTCCTGTTTGGTACTTGTAATTATCGGTATCAGGCGATCCGCTTCTGATATTTTTCCAATCATTCCCACCAAGAATTCCCCGTATGCCGGTTGCCGGAATGTTTCCTATATTATATTTGGAATCGGGGAAATTGAATACCCAACCGGACCTACTGCCAGGCGTTGCACTTTCTGAGGTAATTGAAAGTGTGAAACCCGGATATTGTCTGACATTTACAGCATTGTTAATTGCCGCCGCTGTTAAATCTGCAACTGTACTTTGAACCACACCGTAATTTGCAAAACTGCCGGTGGTGTTATATCCATTATAAAACCACGGAGATGATCCCTTCGCATAAGTGCCGTTGTTACCTGCAGCAAATAAATTGGCGTTCGCAGTATCGGGAACTCTCCATCCTGCCGGGCAAGGATCATAAACTGATTTTTCTGTAGCATGTCCCCATCTGTCTTGAGCAAGTCCGTTTTCATCAGAGATCCAATCTTTTACTTGTAAAGATTTTGCGAGTAATGTTCCTGCATCTTCTATTGCTAATTCCTGCCCCGTTTTAGATCTGAAAAAGAAATACAGCGGATTCTCAGTAGCATATTTTATTATTTTTCTGATTTTTTCATTTTTAGGATCAGAAGCTGCAATGCCTGCAGATGATCTGTAAACATTCCATTCTCTGGAGTATCCGGAAGCATTGTCTGTTGAAGAGAAGATTTCATCCGTGATAGGATTTGATATTCCTAAAACAACATTTCCGTTAGCGTCCACACCTGTCTGCTTGTAAACACTATATGTGGCGGCAACTTGAACACTATTAGCGTGGGCGGCAATATATTGAGTTCCGCCTGGATTATGGAATGTTGGCAAGGGATCTTTTCTTCCCCATTGATAATGAAGTCCGCCAGACTGTTGAACTTGCGTTTTGGATCGTAATTCAGTGGCTAAATCAGGTCTGATCAATGATGATGGCAAAGCCTGCAATGCGCCAAGATTTCTGTCCATAAAAGTGGTGGTCATAGCTGTACCACCTTTAGCAGGAAAAATTATTTGACCATTTGTTGTAGGAATGATGCCACCATTCTGAATCGATTCGGTTGTATAAGTTATTTGATTTTCCTCAGACAATGGGTTCGTAACCGGTGCCCAGATGTGCCAGCTCCATAGTATTTTATCAGGATTGGATGTCCCCCAAACGCCATTATTACCTTTATGAAAAGCAATGACTGCATTGCCTTTTTTCTTCGCAGCTATCGTAACTTTCATTTGTTGATCCGGATACGTACCGACAATTTGAATTTTTCTAATCAAATCCGGGTTATCGGTCCATACTACACTCCCAGTATTGATATTACCAGACGGAAGTTGTTTATTATCGGAGAGGTAAAGCTTGTGCATTGCGTAAGCTTTTTTAAGACTTATCAACAGCTCTTTGTCTTGCGAAACCGGATCACTAACTTCACCGGTCATTACTACAAAACTATTGGGTTCTTTTATCCAGGCTTTATAATCGGTGTTATCACTATCGGTTGATAAGATATATTCCGTATTATAAAATGCTGGTAATAATGCCAGGTTCGGATCTTTCATACATCTTACCGCTCCCAAAGCATTTGTTTTAAAGGTTTGATTAACATAGATCCCATTCCAGCCAGTAGTAGAGACATCTGCTCTTTGAGGATCACTCCGGATAATCGTTCCTCTATTACCGCCAATACCATAAGTGCCAATCAGTAAAAAAGCATCAGATGCCGGATCCTGGTAAACAACCGATGTAGGTGTACCAACATTTGATTGATAATAAATATAGTTTCCGCTAGTTGGCATCAATCCTATCTTTCTGTTATCGGTTCCGTTAAAATCTATCCCTCTGCCAGGATAGACTTTGACTCCTATCAATGCTTCATTAATTGAGTTCGGTAATATTTGACTATAGGCAGTATTTGTATCATCATTAAAACCACTGTTTTTTCTTCCTAAAGGATTAAGATTATTATTAACGGTATTCCTTCCGTAGTGAGAAGAAATCCGCCATCCATTGGGGCAAGGATCAAACTCTGATTTGAGTTCATAGGATTTACTATCTGTTGCAACAGTCGTATTCCCACTGGATGCATTACTGTGCAGCCCTTTTCTGTTATCGCTCCATAAATCCCAGGTTTCTATCAGATCAGGACTAGAATTACTGACTCTGTATTCCTGGCTTGAAAACCAAGTGCCATCGTTAGTAGCATGGCTGATAATGTCGATAGGATTATTAATGGAATATCTTATATTTCCATTGATATTATTGGTACCGGTATCTATACCTCTTTGCTTTACAGATATTGGCGCAGATTGCAGAGTTGCATAAGCATGTCTTCTGCTTCCCACATCGCCTGTGATTTCATAAAATGTTCCATCCTTATATTGCAGTGGAGGAACCGGATCCTTTCTGCCCCACTGGTACATTAAACCTCCCGATTTGTTCCAATTATGACCAAGAAAGTGAGCGTTGGTTGCGCCAAGATTACGATCCATATATTTAGGAGTGAATGCCTGATTCTGAACATTGGTTTCAAAACCTTGCCCATAAAGAGCACCGTCCTCAGGATTATCTGTAACCCAAATATGCCAGGTCCAGTAGATTACATTATTAACCTTAAAAGCTATACTTGCATTACCTTCACCTTTTGTTTTATCAATTAAAACTTTAATTTTAGCATCCTCGCCCGTTCCGACGATGGAAGCTGAAGTTACTAATCCATTGACATCTTCCCAATATACAGTTGCAGTCTGCTGCCCATTTTCACTGATTGGTGTGAACGAACCAGTATCATTTTGCATATATCTGCCCTTTTTCCACATTTGATACGCTTTTGCAACAGGTATATACAACCCATCGGTCCTCGTGCCATCCGGCAGGACTCCATCTTTGTAAAAAATATAGCTATTAGGAGCACGTGTATAATCACCTTCTGCTTTCTGCGTATTATGATTTACATGATATGTGATTTGCTTTTTTTGATCGGAATTAAGTTCGGTACTGTAAAACCCAATATCAGATGCAAAAAAAGATGTTATCAAACCTGAATCTACAATAGCAACTCTATGCTGAAGATCAGGCTTTTGTCCGTAAAAAAATACAGTACAAAAAAACATAAATAAGTTGTATATTTTAAACATAGCTGAATATTTTATTATTCATATTACAAAATATGTGCAAATAATTTTAAATTAATTAATTATGAATAACAATATCATAATTAATTCTGACCATAAATAATAGTATGGAAAATTAATCTGCATCTTTCGATCGATCTTAATCCAATTAAAAGGTCGAGGCATATTTATTGCAACATACCTCGCTCACCAAACAATTTTTTATTATGAATAACGAAAAAACAGTATCAGCTCTAAACGATTTGCTGAACATTACAAACGACAGAATTCAAGGTTTCTCTAAAGTTGAAGATAAGGTATGGGAGACCCATCCTACTTTAAGAAATGATTATGATCAAATGGTATCAAGATCGCAGGACATGAAAAACGATCTCATCAGACTCATTACTGAACGCGGTGGTCAGCCGGACAATACAGGAAGCACAGCGGGTGCGATACACCGTGCCTGGATTGATGTTAAAAACGAATTGTCTTTTGATAATGACGAGGCAACACTTGAAAATGTAGTATTTGGAGAAAATGCTGCAATTAAAGCCTATCAAAATGCATTAGACAGTGGAGATCTCTGTCCTGAAAGCTCTCAGGTTGTGTTAGACCACCTGCATCATCTAAAAGCTTCACATTCTAAATTTGAACATCTTGAAAATCGCAGTTGATTGATGTTAAAAAAGAGAGTCAAAATTGACTCTCTTTTTTTTGAATTCAGTAAGAATATAATTCATAATATTAAACAGAGAATCACTAAAAACAATTTATGAAAAACATAGGTTATCGAACCTATAACAAGAATATTAACATCACAAAAAAAGCTGAACTTCCCGGTTATCAAACAAAATCACACGAAACCTTTCGTCTGCAAGCATCTTAAAGAATGAAACTTCCAATATCGCCATTTGGGTATCCAGCCCATTGACCAGTACAATGGTACCCTTATTTTCTGTGCCGTATATTTCATAGTATATGAATTTTTAGTTTAATATAGCCCATCAATTATTTAAAGTGATGTCATTTCTAATGGCAAAATTCTGGAATCCAAGATGGCAGCGGCACGATGTTGCGTAATTTTCATATAATCCGCGTTCTTCTCGAAAGCGAAAAAGTCTGATACACTTCTTTGTCTGACCAACATGCAGATATCCCACTGCTCATTTTCCGGACCTATCAGAAAACGGTCTCTCTTTCCGATAAAATGTATTTCTCCTCCATTCTGCGCCAAAAATGGTTTGGCAAAGTGTACATATTCATAAAGGCATCAGATCCGGAAATTGATGTTTCCGGTGCTATATCGTGAAAATCGGAATAATCGGCAAATTCTTTTAGCCGGATCAGATTCAGATTTACAATCGGCCCTTCAATTTTTTTTAAAACCAGATCTCGCCCAGTCTCATAAGTAGGGTATAAATAAGTTTTCTCTGACATATCAGTATAAAATTACTGTTTTGCTTAACTCTTTTTTCAAATCATTTCCGGTCTTCAATATCTGCTTTTTATAGTCGATCATCTTATTCTCTTCGAATGGAATAACTATGGCATTTTCAAACACAAAATTGTCCTTTCCCAATCGGTTCCAATCTTCCTGTAAAATCTTATTATCAAATTGCCCGCTTCCTAAAACGAATTTTATTTTATTTGAAAGAGCAGTTAAATGCATGCTTTCAGCAATATATATTTTATTTTCTGCTTTATTGAGAATCGTCAAGACTCCCATCAAAGGCTTATTTTCTAAGAACTGCGCTCTTAATTGTTTTTTATAATTTTTGTCCATATGCATGTTTTTAAATCAAATATCGCCTCCCAAAACTTTCAACTTAGAAGCAAACGCTTTCAATTCATCTGTAGTTATCCCGTCTAACAGATTTTTAGAAATGTAACTCGCTGTAACAGTTGCTTCTTTAAACACCCGTTGACCCGCATCTGTTATCTTTACATAACTCACCCTTGCATCTCTATCATTACTCTCTTTTACCACAAGACCCATTTTTTCCATCGGTAAAATAATCCTGGTAATACCTGATGCCGTCAATCCTGTGCTTTCAGCCAAATCTATTCTCTTTAATCGCTTACCCGGGACATTACTTAAAATTTGCAGGATCATAAAATCGGTAAGACTTATTCCATGCAGGCTCAGGCCATCGAACTTTTTCGCAATAACAGACTGTACTTTTAAAATGTTCAGTATGATTTCTATTTCCATAATTTAATTTGCAAAATACTTGAATGATCAAGTATTTTGCAAATATAATACATCTTCTTTTAAAAACAAAAAAATGGACATCTTTTAGAATACATTTTGAGAAAGCTTTGATAGTGGCACATAATAATCACACATAATTTTTAGAAGCAGTTATAACAACTTATTTAGGCAACTATATATCAAATGTACTAAATCAAAAAATAAAAATGTTGGTTCCTAACTTTAATGGTACCTGCTTTATCTATTATTAAAAATAATATCTTCTTAACTTATCCCCACATCTGGCACATTTTAATATCTGCTATATTAAATTTTCTTTTTGTCCTCTACACATCATTTAAAACCTCCAAAATATTTTCAATATCAGCTAATAAATGATTTGAATAGAGTCAAGTTCACAAACATCCAAATGGCTCCAATTGAATCCAAATTGAGCCATTTTTTTGTTTTTTGTGTTAGATTAGTCCTTTTTAGAGTAATAAAACCTCATCTGAATTTGTACAGGAACACTTCATAATTCGATGTCAAATGATAGACTGCTTTTATGCGAATTTTTTATTTTATTGTTCAAAGCTACCTTGCAGTCAACGGACATTATATTCAATCATCAATGGAACAAAATTAAGATCACGAAAAGATCTTTCCTGTACACATATCAATATCAGATGAAGTAATTATGGGATTTGCGCCTGATTTACTTGCTACAATAGCTCCCACAGCGCTGGCAAAATTCATAGCCTCGTCCGGTTTTCTATTCGATAACAAGTAGGCGATCAAACTTGCCAGAAACGAATCACCTGCACCAACGGTGTCAGCAACTTTTACCGGATAACCGCCGTGTTGATAGATTTTATTTTCCCATAATAGTAATGAGCCGTGTTTTCCCAACGTGACACAGACAGAACCTGTATTTGTTTTTTCTGAAATGTAACGGATATTTTCTTCCAAATCATCTGATTTAAAACCTAGCTCAGCAGCAATTTCCAGGATTTCTTCATCATTAAATTTAATAAAATCGGCTATATTCATCAATTCTTCCAGAAGCCCAATGTGGTAGAAAGGTTTTCTCAAATTCACATCAAAAACCTTGAACATTCCAGGGTTGAAATCCAGTAGCCTGAAAAGTGTATTTCTTGAAGCATCATTCCTGCAAACAAGGCTTCCGTAAAAAAAGACATCGGCATTTTTAACGATATTCAAAGTATCATTATTGGTTTCAATAAAATCCCAGGCAGACGGAAATTTGATTTCATAAGTTGCAGAACCACGCTCATTCAGTGTTACCTGGACAATACCCGTATCATAATCTTCTGTCGTAATAATTCCGCTGGTATCAAGCTGATTTTCCTTGACATAATCGCAAATAATTTTTCCGTCCTCATCATTCCCAACGGCACTTATCATCGCTACCGGAAATCCGAAAGACGCCGTTCTGAGTGCCAGATTGAGCGGAGCACCGCCAATTTTCTTTTCTTCACCAAACACATCGAAGAGCACCTCTCCGAAACTGACTGCATTTATTTTTTTATTAAGGAACATTAATTAAGGATTTTTGACATTAATATTACTGAATGAACTGTCTGCAGTACCAAAAATACTCCATTTTTTGTTAACAACATCATATACACGATTGCTGAACGCCAACTTATCATTCACATAAACCACACAAACATCATTGCTGATGAAAACCGTTACATTATAGCTAGTTCCCGAGATTCCGGACAAAGAATAGGCATTGGCAAAATCCTCACTTCCGCTGTTCATTACATAACTTGCTATTCTTTTGGAGGAAGGTTCGAATGAAATTTTAAAACCATTTTTCCCGTCATTATCCTGCGCCAGAATCAATCCTGATTTCCCGTTAGCAGAGGCGTTCAACGTAAAGCTGATCTGATTGGCCTTCTGAAGCTTCCCGAACATTACCTGGGAATTCGCAGAAAGGTTAAAGCTATTCCCGTTCTGAGAAGCATTTCCTGTAATATTATCTACGGAAAGCGGAGCATTTTGCCCGAATACAGATTGCAAGGTAGAAACAGGTTTTACCGCCAAAGTCCCATCCGGATTCTGAACTAATTGATGTGTTACAAGATTTCCCGCCCAGTCTTTTCCACCGGTGTTGCTTTCAGGGACTTTTCTTGCAGTCCAACCCACCAGATAACGGTTGGCATTGTCTGAAACGGTTTTTGCAGCATAGAGATAAGAGCCGTCCAATCGGTCATTAGCTGGCGTTGTCCAAGGTCCGTTTGGTGAACTAGCTATTCTGTAATGTGTTCCGCTGTTGTTGCTCCAGTTTTCAGAGAAAACAAGATACCAGTAATTGCCCATTTTGAAAAGGTCGGGACATTCCAGCATAATGTAATTTTCTGACGAAGTTGTCGTGTAAATCGGGTTTTCAACCGCCCAATTTCCGCTTGCAGGATTAGTTGTGGTAAATTTAAGAACAACAGCTTTTTTGGCTGAAGTTTGTGCAGAAACCAGCATCCAATATTTTCCATCCTCCGCATTAAAGAAAACATGCGGATCACGGAATTCATAATCATAATACCCTGCCGGAGCCGTGATTTTAAAATTTTTGACCTTCGTCCAGTTTTTCATATCGGTACTGGTCGCCAAAAGCACACTTTCTCTCGGATTATTAGACAAAAACGAAGCAATTTCATTGTGGCCGGTGTAATAGTAATAATAAGTATTTCCGACTTTCACTAGGCTTCCCGTTCCTACACCAAAATCTGGTTCGGAAGCCGTTCCGTAGGGAATTTGTCTCCCTTGATAAGTAAAATCCTTAAAATTAGTCGTCTCAAAGCTGTGAATGTCGTGAAATCCTTCGCCTGCAGGTTTGGTTTTAGCATCATGCAGGAAAAAAAGATGGAATTTTCCGTTTTCATAATAAGGCATCACATCACCCACATAACCGGCAGTATAATATGGATTAGTGCTTCCCATCCATTGACTAGGCGGTTGCGGAAAGATGTTCGTCTGTCTGAAAATATCTTCCGGATTCACATCGGCCACCGAATCATGATTCTGGCAGGAATAAGTTGCCAAAGCCATCACAGCGGCTAAATATATTTTTCTGATTGTCATTGATTATGATATTAATTCGTTACAAGATAATTAAGGCTGTTCTCCGTGATTTTTTTGATGTTATCCAAAAATCCGTTCGGCTGGCTTGGTGTTCCGTTCGCGGTTTCGTTGTACCAGTCGTAAGCACCCATTGAGATAGTGATACAAATTTTATTGGCAGTTCCTCCCGGAAATTCTGCCACAGCAACACGTCCGTCCAAAGTATTGTCCCAGGCTTCACTAGCAAGATTATTTCCTCCTGTCTGCGTTCTCCATCCAGCTCCGTTCACATAGCCGCCCCAATCCGGCAAGAACCACCACGCCGTATGATTTAATCGAAAGGTTCCTTTCTGAAGAAAATTAGCTTTCCCGGATTCGTAGGTCTGTAGCCCATCAAAAACAGGATGTGCTTCATTACCTTTGAAGGAAATTCCCCAATCGTTGTTTGCATCTACAAACCCATTCGGTAAGAAATCCCCGAAAACATTGTTCGGACCTTTTCCCGAAGGCACAATTCCCAAAGCATCCACATATTGAGCAGCAAATCCCGTTAAAAGAATATTTCCGCCAGCATTCAGATAGGTTTTGATTTTGGAAGTAACATTCGTATTCAATGCTTCACCAGGCAAAGCGGTAGCCGAATCAAAATGCCACCAAATCACATTGATGCCCGTCAGGTTAGCTGCACCACTCGCCACATCTGCCATTGAAACATAAACCGCTCCGGAAAATTTTCCAAAAAGCCAGTCAGAAGCTGCAATTTCATCAGGATTGGTTAGACCTGTTCTGGTTGCTGCCGTTCCGAGGAATGCCACTGTTGGTCCAGAAACCGGAGTGGTTACTTTTGCCGTATAGATTTCAGTCAGATTCGCATTGGAAACAGTAAACTGTACAGGGCTACTGAAATTAATCATAGTTCCTGATGCAGGATTGATACTCACACCGCTTGCCATTTCTATCACAGGCTGCAATGCAGTAAGATTCGTTCCTTCCGGCATTGTGAGTGAAATCGTTTTGCTGGAATGGTTGATGGTTGCCGATAATCCGTTGATTTTAAAACTGATAATCGGAACCTGGGCCTGAACCGTCACCTGATAATCTTTATAAATATTACCATTCTTTACTCTGAATTTGACAGGCTGCGAAAAATCAATTACAGTTCCCGAAGCCGGGGAAATCACTGCACCTTGCGGAATTTCTATTATTGGCGATAAAGCTTTCACGCTCGTTCCGTAAGGCAACGTTACCGTGATTTTATCATTTTTATTATCAATGTCTCCAGAAACGCCGTTTACTTTAAAGGAAGAAACATTCACCGAAACATCTGTTACCAGACTGTCTTCCATATTGTTGTCGCAAGACCAGATCAACATTGTCGAAACCAACAGCAGAAAAAATATTGGGAGTTTATTAAATATTGTTTTCATAAATCTTTAGTTTTAATAACCGTTATTTTGCTTGTACAATCCCTGGCTGAAATTGATCTGAGCCAATGGAATCGGGCAGTATTCTTCAATTCCGTGGTCAAATCCTGCCTGAGAGTAGTAAGATCTTTTCGTTTTTTCTCCGGAATAATAGGTATTCATCGTACCTGCTGCGGTTCCCCATCTCACAAGGTCGAAGAAACGGCTGCCTTCCATTGCAAATTCCATTCTGCGCTCCCATCTCAAGGCTTTTCTTGCAAAATCCTGATTCCAAGTACAGTTCACACCCGGTTCATATTTGCTGATAAGGTTGTTTGAAGTATAACTTCCGGTCAAAACGGTACTGTTCGCCGCACGTTGTCTCACCTGATTAATTAAAGGCAACGCCTCGTTGATCTGTCCAAGCTCTATTAAAGCTTCTGCCTTCATCAACAATACATCGGAATAACGGATAATGATCCTGTTTTTAGAATTGGCATAAAACGGGTCTACATTCACCGTACAACCACATCCTACGGGTACATTTTCCTTTAACGAAGCATAATAACCATACGTTCCCGGGCTCCTGTTCCAGCTTTCCTGATAGATTTTGTTTTCCTCGTATTTCCAAGGCAATCCCGGCAAAGCAACCGTGTGGTAAAGTCTTGGATCTACTTTGTAATTATTGAGCTGATTGTAATTCAAATCCGTATCATTATACGTATCAAACATTGGCAAACCTTGTGGCGTTGTCTTGAAAGCGTTCACCAGATTCTGACTTGGTTTGTGGAAATCGCAGCATCCCAAACCTTGCGGCAGAGAAAGCACATCCCCGTAATTCAGTCTTCCGAAAAGCGTTCCGTCATTGTCGGAATATTGAATTGAGAAAACCGATTCCGGACCATTCTCGTGCGTTCCCGGAAGAAAATTGTACCCGAAATCTGATTCCAGAGTATAATTTCCGATCACCTGATTAGCTGCGTCAATGGATTTCTGAAGCGTTGCCGGATTAATCTGAGTCACCGTATAATTGTCGTCCTGCTCATAAGCCTGATACAATCTCACTTTTGCCAAATATGCATAAGCCGCACTTTTCTTTGGCCTTCCGACTTCGGATTGCGTTGACGGCAAATTGGCAGCAGCATCTTCAAAATTGGAAGCGATGGCGTCCCACAGTTGCTGGTCGGTTTTCGCACGGTTGGAGATTTTCGGGTAATCATCAATCGGTGTATTTTCATCTACGTAAGGCACATATTTGAAAAGGATTTTCAACATAAAATAAAAATGTCCTCTCACGAATTTCATCTCGGCAATACGTTTTTTCTTGTTTGGGTATTGCGCTTCAGAAAGCTGGTTAAGCGCTGCAATTGCTTTGTTGCATCTTCCGATTCCCACATAATGCAGATACCAGAGACGGTCCAATTCACCAAAATCCGAACGGATATTGTTGGAAATTTCAAAAAAATGGAATGCCTGAATATCATTAGTTCCGCTTCCACCTTTGTAAGCATCATCCGAACGTACATTTCCGTATGGCCAAAGGCTGAAAGGGGTGTCATAATGGTCATTTCCAAGTGCTGCATAAGCTGCAATCACAAAACCGTCCACATTCTCAGGCGTTACAACATCGGCTTCGGAAAGCACGCCTCTTGGCTCATTGTCCAGAAAATCGTTGCAGGAAGTTGTTCCCAACAGAAATGAACAGGCAACTGTTAATAGTATATATTTTTTCATTGTTTTAATATTATTTTTAAAGTTTAATCTCTCGCTGATTCCGCTAATCAAGCTGATTTTATTTTTAATCCGTTAAAATTTGCGCGAGGTTTATTTAAATCTTATAATGATAAATTGACTCCAAAATTAAACGTCAGTGGTAGCGGATAACCAAAAGCAGGCGTTTCCGGATCGATGCCCGTGAAGCTTTTGGATTTGATAGTCAGAAGATTCTGTGCGCTGATATAGATTCTAAAATTGGTAATTTTATACTGCTCCAATAGATTTTTGGGAATGCTGTAACCTAGCTGTAAAACCCTTAGTTTCAGATAACTTCCGTTCTCTACATAATAAGATGAAAATCTACTCTCCCCGTTGCTGTCCACCGTTGTAAGCGCCGGAATATCGGAATTCGGGTTCTGCGGCGACCAGGCATTGAGCAATCTTGTTCCTTTGTTGGAACCAATATCGTCTACGCTCCAGAAATCGGTCTGGTATTTTTTGACATTGATGACATCCACATCGCCTATACCTTGCCAGAATGTCGACAAATCGAAGTTTTTATATGAAAAGTTAAGATTAACGCCATACATAAATCCCGGATTCGGATTTCCGATCCATGTTCTGTCTTTGTCATCAATAATTCCATCATTATTTAAATCGGCATAACGAATCCTTCCCAATCCTTTGCCCGGTTGAGTAGCGGAATTATCTACTTCAGCCTGCGTTCTGAAAAGTCCGTCGGCAACATATCCATACATTGAATTGATCGGTCTTCCGAGAATATTATCCGTGGTTCCGTTTCCGCCATAATTGTTGATAACGGATTGTGGTAATTCCGTGATTTTGTTCCGGTTCATTGAGAAATTTCCTGAAATCTCGTATCCGAATCCGCCGGAAGTTTTATCCTGATAACCCAAAGCGACTTCAATCCCTTTATTTTCCATAGATGCGCCGTTGATCCAGCGGTTTCCACCTTCGCCAATTACGCCCAGATAGGGAGGTAAAACGAGAATATCTTTGGTTGCTTTTTTATAAATATCCACGCTTCCCGTCAGTTTCTGATTAAAAAATCCGAAATCCAGACCTAGGTTGGTTTGCGTGGTAGTTTCCCATTTCAGATCATCATTTTTAGTTTGTGTTGCAATGAATCCTGAAGGCAATAAACCGCTTCCCACTCCAGAAATATCATAAGCCGTTCCGTAGGAAGTTGCCCAGGTCGGATTTCCGCCTGCATAATTAGCAATGTAAAGAGAATATACTGCCGAGTTGCTGATTTCCTGGTTTCCGGTCTGTCCCCAACCTGCTCTCAGCCTCAAATCTGAGAAAAACGGAATCCATTTCTCTGCAAAATCTTCTTTGTTGATTCTCCATCCAGCCGAAAATGCCGGGAATGTTCCGAAACGGTTGTTTTTCCCAAATCTTGAAGAGCCGTCATAGCGCACTGTTGCAGAGAACAGGTAACGGTTGTCATAATCATAAGAGAATTTTCCGAAGTATGACAACAAGCTGTAATAGGTAGAGCTTCCACCGTTGAATGCATCTCCCGTCCCGGCATCAGGATACATATAATCGGGAGTTTCAATCAGGAAGCCTTCTTTTCTTAGCCATGTATTGTTGTAGGTATCTTTATACATTTCCATCCCGCCAAGTAAATCGAAGTGGTGATTTCCTGCTTTGGCTGTGTATTGAGCTGTATTGGTCCAGGTCCATTTTTCCGTATCGGACTGGTCGATGTTCACGGCGTTGGTTTTATTCTGAAGATAGCCGGAAACATAGCTTCTCTGTAAGATTCTTTTATAATAGTTGGAAAAATCTACACCAAAACTTGATTTCAATGTCAAATTTTTCACAGGTTGTAATTCGGCATAGACGTTTCCGAAAAGACGCTGGTAACGGTAGCCGTTGTCTTTGTTATATTCCAAAAGACGGACAGGATTCTGACGGTCATTCATCCCGCCAACCGGACCACCCCACCCGATTCCATCCACAGTATGAACAGGAATAATCGGCAACGCTCTCAAAGCCGGATCAAGAACACCCGGATCCATCAATTCGTTGGTTTTATTATATGTAAAATTTTCCCCGATTTTCAACTTACCATCGAAAAAATTATAAGATGTATTCACACGGGCAGATAGTCTCTTGAAATTGGTCAGCTTTACGATACCGTCATTGTCATAATACCCCATCGAGAAATAATAAGAACCTTTGTCTGACGCGCTTGAAGCCGCCACATCCAAAGAATTGGCAACGCCGGTCTGGGAAACCTCATCATACCAATTGGTATTGGCAGATTTGATGGTTTTTGCCGCATCCAGATATTCCGGAACGTAGCTGTTGTACAAGGTCGGAATTCCGTTCTGAACGCCCCAGTCGAAGCTGTAGCTCAGGTTATTATTGTTCGGATTCAGACCGTCATTGATATTAGCCTGCCAAAGCACCTGCCCAAATTGTTTTGCATTGAGAACAGGCGTTTTTTTCGCATATTGGGAAAAAGCCGTGTAATAATTCAGGTCGATTCTCATCTTGCCTTTTTTTCCTTTTTTGGTGGTAATGATAATCACACCGTTTGCCGCTCTGGAACCATAGATACTTGCGGAGGAAGCATCTTTCAGTACCTGCATCGTTTCGATGTCACCCGGATTCAGCTCGTGCATTCCTGCTTTTGTTGGTACACCGTCTATGACATAAAGCGGGTCGGTATTGTTCAGTGTCCCGACACCACGAATCAGAACTTTGGTACTTCCTCCTGAAGGCGAGCCATCGGCGGAGATATTCACCCCAGCTACTCTTCCCTGTAGTGATTTGATGGGATTCGGTTCCGCCTGTTTGTTAAGATCTTTCATATCAACAATGGAAACTGCTCCGGTGATGTCGGCTTTTTTCTGCTTGGTATATCCGGTCACCACAACTTCGTCAATGTTCTTCACCTTATCGGCTGCCAAAACGATGTTGAGGACAGTTTTCTCATCCACCACCACTTCTTTTGTAGTATAATCGGGATAGGTAAAAACCAGCGTGTTTCCTTTCTTCAAATCATTGATCTGAAATGTTCCGCTGTTATCAGTCGTTGTAGTAACTCCCGTTTCGGAAACAGTGACAGTCACGCCGCTCAACGGTTTCTGATTGGGAGACAGCACCTTTCCTTTCACAATTTCCTGCGCAAAAAGGTAGGAAAACGGAAGAAGGCAAAAGGCGACTGCAATTTTATATTTCTTCATATCATATAGTTTTAATTTTAATTAATTGTCTACGGAATGTTCTACACAGATATTGTTTATTTAATATTAAGCTGATGTGCATTGATATTTAATGAACTTCCTTTCGTGTCTGTTGATAAGGTCAGTTCTGAGAGATGTTCGTTCGGGAAGAAGATTTCGGTCAGTACTTTTTCGCCGTCGTTGAAGAAGATTTCAATGGAGGTCTTATCGATGACCAGTTTCATTTTGGCTTCGGAATAGATCTGATTCAAAGGCGCTTTGGTAACCGGCGTGGCGTAATGGTTTCCAAAGCCTGTTTTTCCTGATTTGGAACGATCGACAAACAATTCTTTTGTTTTATTATCAATTCCAAAAACGACTTCTTCTCCCAAAGAATTTTTCAGAGAAAAGCTATAAGTTCCGGCAGTCATCTTCTTTAAATTTAAATCAAGAACGGCTTTAGTCAGGTCAATTTCTGATTTATCTATTAATTTATTTTCACTTTTCAGATCGATTTTTTTCCAGATAGATTTTCCTTGATAATTTTTCAGTCCGGCAACCGGAATATTTTTAAGGATATAGCCCTCTTTTGTTTTTTTAAGTGAAACTTCCCTCGCCATTGTCGTACTGCTTCTCCACGCTTCCGTAGGAACTTCCTGTGCATATTCCCAATTGCTCATCCAGCCGATAACCACCCGTTTTCCCTGCGGAACATTATCAAATGAAACACTGGCATAATTGTCTTTTCCCCAATCGAGCCAGGCTGCTTTTTCTTTCTGAAGCTGTTTTGTGAAAAGTTCATCAATCTTAAATGTTTTTCCGTCAAAATCGCCGACAAAATATTGTCCTGCAGAGCCATTATTCGGTCCTCCCGGATTGATATTGACGATCAGAACCCACTTTTCTTCGTTGGAGCCTTCTACTTTTAACGGAAATAGATCAGGGCATTCCCAAACGCCGCCGTGACCGCCCAGATCTTTTCCAAATTCGGATTGGAACGCCCATTCTTTCAGGTTTTTTGAGGCGTAAAAGTGCGTTCTGTCCTGAGCCGCCAAAACCATAATCCATTGCTGTCTTTTGCTGTCCCAAAACACCTTTGGGTCACGAAAATCACGGATTCCCGGGTTTTTAAGAACTGGATTTGAACTATATTTTGTCCAAGTTTTGCTATTATCCAAAGAGTAAGCAATTCCCTGAGATTCTACATCTATTTTTCCGTCTTTTTCCCGATTGGGATTGTGATACGTGTACACCGCAACGACAGGATTATTTTTGGAATCTCCGAAACCTGAAGTATTGTTTTTATCGACCACCGCACTTCCTGAGAAAATATATCCCAAATCATCCGGGTAAAGTGCAATCGGCTGCTCTTCCCACTTGACAAGGTCTTTGCTTGTGGCGTGTCCCCAATGCATCGGTCCCCATTTGTTTCCATCGGGATAATGCTGGAAGAACAGGTGATAAACACCGTCTTTGTAATAGAGTCCGTTCGGATCATTCATCCATCCTTTTTTGGGGCTAAAATGGAAATTGGGACGGTAAAGCTGTTCTTCCTTAGAATCCGACTGAGCGTTGAGATTCGAAAAAAAGATAGAAGCGACAATTAAACTTGATATTATTTTTTTCATTGAATTATTTTTTCTCGAAGATTTTTGAAGGGTTTATTCTTTTGTAAGTGTTTTGCTTAATTTTTCCAGTGAGACTCCTTTTGTTTCCGGCATCATAAAAATCACAAATAACAGCTGGAATACCATTGCGATCGTAAATACCAGAAATACCGTTCCGGCGCCAATCGTAGAAAATAATGTCGGAATAAGGGATGGAATGATAGCTGCCAAAACCCAATGCGTAGAACTCCCGAATGCCTGTCCTGATGCACGGAGATGGTTCGGAAAAATCTCGGAGATAAAAACCCAGATCACCGTTCCCTGTCCGATGGCGTGAGAAGCGATAAACAGGAATAAAAACACAGGAATCGCCAAGCCCGACCAATGGAAATAAAAAGCCATAGAAACGAGCCCCAACGAAATGATATAACCGATGGAACCAATGTACATCAAAGTTCTTCTGCCAACTTTGTCGATAAGATTAACGCCAACCAACGTGAAAACCATATTAACAACTCCAATTCCGATACTGCTGAGAAGTGCGGTTTTCTCGCCCAATCCAGCCTCACCAAAAATTCTCGGTGCATAATATAAGAATGCATTGATGCCCGACATCTGATTGAAAAATGCGACAAGGAAAGCGAGCATCAGCGGAAAACGATATTTTTTCATAAAGATATTTTCCTTTGGTGCTTCGGCGTGATCGTCTTCCATCTGAGAAATGAGTAGGTCAGAATCCTGATCCGGGTTTACGATTTTAACTACATTTTTGGCTTCATTTATTCTGCCTTTGGAAACGAGCCATCTCGGGCTTTCCGGAATTATAAGTACACATAAGGTGTAGATAGTTGCCGGAATTGCCTGAACACCAAGCATCCATCTCCAGTCGTTATCTCCGATTCCGCTGAGTAGATAATTGGATAAAAAGGCAACCAAAATCCCCAGCACAATATTGAACTGATACAAGGAAACCAATCTTCCGCGGTCTTTTGCAGGAGCGATTTCGGAAATATAAGCCGGTGCAGCGATAGTAGATGCTCCAACGCCTAAGCCGCCTATAAATCTGAAGAATGCGAAGATATAAGGATCATTGGAAAGCGCTGTTCCGATTGCTGAAAGTGCGTATAAGACACCTATTGCCAAAAGTGTTTTTTTACGCCCGAATGTATTGGTCGGGATTCCACCAAAGATGGCGCCGATAACAGTTCCCCACAATGCCATTCCCATTACTACCGCACCGTGGAATGCGTCTGAACTCTGCCAAAGCGCCTGTAGTTTTTTGTCGGCTCCGGAAATCACCACCACATCAAACCCGAAAAGAAATCCTGCCAAAGCCGCAGTGACAGACCACATCAAAATTTTATTCATATATAGAATTATTAATTTGTTTGTGGCTAATATATCCCGTGACAGGAATGCACAGGTCTAATTATGTAACAAAATATTTCGTCAAGGTTAATTATTTGTTAACTTATTTTAATTAACTGAAAATTAAGATTTTAAAATTGATGCGATTTCAAAATATGATAATGATGTTTCAAAAATGTAACACCATTCTATAAAAATGTTACGTAGATTAGGAGAATTTTTATAAGGATGAACGAATGTTAGTATGAGAAGATTGACCGAAATTTGAGGTCGGGTTTCGGAAGCGACGGCTCTAGTTTTTATAAGATATATACTTCGAGTAAGCAATACATCATTGTTCACCCGAACAAAGAGGTCTTATTAGTGCTGACAACGATATCTAGTTCGCACGGATATTGCTACTCTTTATTCGGAAAAGAAAGGAAAAAAAATATATAGGGATTAATTATTATTCCTCACCACTACTCCTCCTAAACACGTTTGGAGAAACCCCAAACTTATTTTTGAATACTGTGGAGAAATAATTCGGGGAAGAGAAGCCGGTTTTATAAGCAATTTCGGAAATCGTCAGTCCTGGATTTTGCAGCATTGATTTTGCCTGTTCCAGACGGATATTATTGATGTAGTCGCTTACATTCACGTCAAACATTGCCTTTATTTTTCTGTAAAGCTGGATTCTTGAAATATTCAGTAAATCTGCAAGATTTTCCACTGAAAAATCGGGATTGTCAATATTGGTGTTGATGATCTGATTCAATTTGTTCACGAACGTCTGCTCCATACTTCCGAAGGATTTGCTGTCCACAATTCTTCCGATGTTGTTGGTGTAATAATAACGTAGCTTTTCGCGGTTGTAAAGCAATGAACGCAACGACTGTGTCAGAATCGGATAGCTGAATGGCTTCGTAAGGTAAAGATCAACCCCGGATTTCAGTCCCTGAAGATAAGATTCCTTATTATCCAAAGCTGTGAGAAGAATGACCGGAATATGAGATGTTCTAAGGTCATTTTTAAGAATTTCGCAAATTTCAAATCCGTTTTTTTCAGGAAGATTCACATCGCACACAATGATGTCGGGAATTTCGCTTAGCGCCTTATCAATTGCATCCGTACCGTCGGAAACCATTACATCAAATTCCGTCTGAAGCTTATTGCTGAGGAAAAACGACAAATCCGAATTATCCTCCACCAAAAGCAAAGAATACCGATCACCAGAATTTTCCTGATTTTGCATAAAACTTCCTTCTTCCACCACGCCAAAAACACTATCTTTTGCCAGCGTTTCCGCATCCATAACACTCGGTTCTTTTATCATCTGATCTTCATTGAAATGCTTGTTTCCTTTGTAAAGACTGATGATAAATTCCGTTCCCTGAAAAGAACTCACCTCGATTTTCCCGAGATGAAGCTCCACAAACTGACGGCTGAGATGAAGCCCGATTCCTGAACTGTTTTTCCGGTTGTTGGAACCTTTAAAATAGGGTTCGAAAACGTTGCTGATCTCTTTTTCCGGGATTCCTATACCATTGTCTTTGAAGCTGATAACCGCCTGATTTCCTTTTTCCTGAATTGTAATTTCAATTTTTCCATTGTCCGGCGTGAACTTAAAAGCATTTGACAAAAGGTTAAAATATACTTTATCCATCAGGTTTCTGTCAATATACAGTTCCAGATTTTTGTTTGCGGAATGAATTTCAAACTTAATATTCCTTTTTTTGGCTTCATTTTCAAAATCCCTGAAAATGCCATAAGTGAAATCGTAGATATTGGTTTTGGAAACCCTTAGATTGAAGGTTTTATTTTCTATTTTCCTGAAATCCAAAAGATTATCTACCAACCTTAGCAAACGGTTTGAATTTTTATTAATCAGTTCCAGCTCATAAGACGGCTTTGCACCCTTACTTTTAAAAGTATTTTTCAATGATTCCAAAGAACTTAAAATGAGGGTTATCGGTGTTTTGAATTCGTGGGACAAACCCGTGAAAAAGTTTACTCTTGCTTCATTACTTTCCTTGAGTTCATTGGCAATGGTTTCAATCTGATTCCGCTGAATCGTCACACGTTCGTTGGTGAGGGTAAGCTGTTTATTTTTAATTTTAATGGTATAAATCAGGTAAATAGCATAGGCAATCAGGCAAAACATCATAATTAGAAGGACAACTGACCACCGGAACAATTCTCTTTGGGAAGAATAGAGTTCGGTCTGCTTTTTCACGGCATTCACCTGATTTTCAATTACTCCCTGCTGTTCGATGATTTTATCGAACTGGTTACGCATAATTTCAGCATTCAGCCTGTCGATAATGGTTGTACTGAGCTTGATTCGTTTCAGTGGAATTTGTCCGTTGTAGATTTTAATAGCAGTTTCAATGGCTTCCGTTCCGCCGGTAGGATAAAGCAAAGTGGCATTCAATTTACCATCCAGAACCATCTGGATTCCACCATCTTTGGTATTCAGACCATCCACACCGATGAATTTAATTTGATTTTCCACACCGGCGTTTCTCGCTATTTGCCATGCTTGCGTTGCGAGTTGGTCATTGAAAGCAAAAACATAAAGAGCCTGATTTCCCAATGAATCCAGAGTTTTTCTGAATGCTTCAGCGGGAAGACCTTTGAAGGTTTTTATCAGTTCTGTATTGGAATTATTTTTAATAGTTTGCCGGAATCCCACACTCCTTTCTGTTGTGGGTGAAGAATTATCATCGCCTTTTATTTCAATGACTTTTTTTAAATTTTTAGAATCCGAAATAATATACTGCGCTGCCTCTTTGCCAATCTCTATATTATCAGCACCGATATAAGTGGCATATTTATCAGAATTGATTTTTCTATCCACCAAAATCACGGGAATCTTTTTTGCAAAGGCTTTTTCCACCACAGGAACCAGCGAATTCGGATCAATAGGTGAAATAATGATGATATCCGCTTCATTATCTATCATCTTCTGAATATCACCGATCTGTTTCTGAACCGAACCTTCTGCTTTGCTAATGCTTAGCTGAACCACAGAATGCAAAGACGCCTGAATCTCCATGGAATGATTCATGGCCTGTCTCCAGGGATGATTTCCCAAACCTTGCGAGAAGCCGATATTTATTTTATCCGACTTTGTTGAAGCATCCTTGCAACCATGCAAAATCATCAGCAACAAAAATAAAACGGTACTAACCTTGGGAAAACCAAACGTTCTAAAAGCTTTTTTTGTGGACATATGAACACAATATTAATAAAGATGTTTTACACCTACAATTTTTGGTGAGAGTATTTTATATATGAACGCATAAAAATCCGCCCAAGACATTCAATAAAGGCCAAATCTATGGCGGATTGATTTTCGGGTTTGGCTGGGCGATTACAGGCGCTTGTCCGGGACCTCCTTTCGCGCAGATCGGAACCGGAGCTTCGGCGGTTATCATTACTTTGGCAAGTGCCATTTTCGGAACTTGGGTGTATGGTTATTTCAGAGGAAAATTGCCTCATTAAAATCTTAAATCGACAAAGACTGTAATTTAAAACTACAGTCTTTATTTTTTTTTTTAATAATAATCTTTATGCCACAGAAACTCCGAAAAGATGTCCAATCAAAGCGGTGACACCCATTGCTACCGTTCCCCAGAAACAAATTCTCAGAACGGCAATTCCTATTTTTGAACCACCGGTTCTTGCTGAAATCGCTCCTAAGATCATTAAAAACATAATGGAAAATCCATACTGGAAATAGACCATTTGTTTAAGCGGTGCCAAAAGTGAAACCACAAACGGAAGTAATGCTCCTAAACCAAACGAAGCAAATGAGGCCATTGCCGCCTGCAAAGGTTTTGCCTGTGTGATTTCATTAATGCCCAATTCATCGTGAGCGTGAGCTGCCAAAGCATCGTGATTTGTAAGTTCGGTCGCAACTTGTAGAGCAGTTTCCTTGCTTACGCCTCTCCTTTCATAGATTTTTGCCAGTTCTCTCAATTCAATTTCCGGCATATCTTCCAATTCTCTTTTTTCTCTCAACAAATCAGCCTTTTCCGTATCTTCCTGCGAACTTACCGACACATATTCTCCTGCTGCCATAGACATCGCTCCGGCAATCATCCCGGCTAAAGCAGCAAGAATTATCGTATTTCTATCCGGAGAAGCGGCTGCAACTCCAATTACGATACTTGTGGTGGACAACAAACCGTCATTCGCACCTAAAACCGCTGCACGAAGCCATCCTACTCTATTAACATAATGTTTTTCTAATTGATGATGCATACGTTTTTGTTTAAAAAAAAATTGACTTGTCAAATAACATTCAACAAGTCAAGTATTACAATTTTATTTGAATCTTAAATTTAACGAAATAATATCAGAAGTCATCCCGACAGATTTCGTGTAATGTCCGTACCTGATTTCAAGCATATTCAATCTTTCTACGCCGAACAGCCCATTTTTAGGATTAAATCTGATTCCTGCACCGTAAAAATTACTGTTGAATTTAGACAAATCATAATTGCTCGTATAATAATCGTCGAAAGCCGTATGTTGTTGGTAAGGTGAAAAATATTTCGCTGCAGTTTGCGAATAATACCTGTAAAAAGGTGTCACAGAAACAAAAGGCGAAATTTTAACAGGCGTTTCCAAACTGATGGTATTCGATTTCAAACCCCAATCGTCGGTATAATATCTATAATACGCTCTCAAAATCACTTTATCTCCAAGAAAATAATTCGCTCTCACACCAACCGGAAGTTTAAACCTTTTATCCGGCAATGTTTCCTGGTGAACAGAATTATCATTAAAATAAACCCTGTGAAAAGGCAAACTCAAATAACCCGTCTGCTGAACGGCATCGGTAAGAAATTCCATCTGGAAATTCTGATTAATAATCTGTGAATACGCCAAAGACAGAGCGTAGGTATTTCTTCCGCTTGTTCCTTCATTTTGGGCAGTTCTGAGCTCGATGGGAGCAATCAACTTCACTTGGTCAAAATAGGCTTGGAATTTTGCGGTAAATTCTCCCATTTTGTTGGGTGTTTTTTTCGCAAAACCAATATTGGCACTATAAGACTGATAATCAAATTCTGTAGAAGCCGAAACTCCCGCCAAAATTGTTGTTCCTTTGCTTTCGTTTTCACGGCTCCAGCTTAGTGCAGGATAGATTCTCGTATCTGCGTGGGAAGCTGATGAATTGGCTTTCAAATCTATCATATCCGAAGAAGCCGAAGTATAATGGTCTATCCCGACACTGAAACCAAACTTATTTTTCCTGTCTTTTTTATCATATTTTACAAGGGTAACATCGATAGCATTCGAGATATCATTAAGCTTTTCAGAACCCGTTCCTCCCGTTACCGCAGAATTATTTCCGTCTTGCTTATAATAACTTGAAACCAGATTGGCTTCATCCAGCGTTAGTTTTTTCGGTTGTGTATTGCCTGTATTTTCCTGTGCTTTTACATTGAAAATTCCTAAAAGAGCAATAACACTTACTATAATTTTTTTCATTTTTTAAATCACAATTAAATTTTACTGCTACTATTTTAGTTGCAGCCGCAACCACCGCCTACTTTTCCGGCATTGGCTCCTGAAGAGCCTTCTCTGTACGACTGAAAACTGAGTTCTGTTTTTTCTACTGTTCTGTTTCCTAGAGCCATTTCGGCGTCGTTCAATTTATTTTTTTCGTATTCTTTTATGGTGGTGCAAGATTGCACTGAAGCAACGATTGCCAAAAAACACACCGCCATTTTTATTTTAGTTTTACTATTTCTTTTCATTTTAAATTGATGTTTTGAGATGAATAAATCTTGTTGTTATCATCGATGATGACGCATTCTAAATGGTTGATTTGATTCACCATATTCAGTGCGGCATCGATTCCCATAATGCTTACAGGAGTTGCCATTGCATCGGCGATTTCTGCGTTTGGACAGAAAATGGTGACGCTTTTTACGCCTGAAACGGGCATTCCAGTCTTTGGATTGATGGTGTGAGAATATTTTTTACCGTTGATGACTACGAATTTTTCATAATTTCCGGAAGTTGCAACCGCCATATCTGTGATATTCATATAAGAAAAAGGCTGTTTTGAGTTGTCCGGGTCTGCAATCCCGACGGTCCAAGGTTTTCCGTTGGCTTGATTTCCCCAAGTCGTCAAATCTCCGGAAGCATTTACAATACCGGAAACCACGCCTCTTTGCTGAAGAATTCTTTTCGCCATTTCTGCAGCATAACCTTTCCCGATTCCACCAAAACCGATGCGCATCCCTTTTTCTTTGAGAAAAACAGTTTGATTGGTTCGATTTAAAATAATATTTTGATAATTAACCAATTTCAGATGACTTTTTATCAATTCTGGGTTGGGAAGTTCTTGCATTTCACGGTCAAAATTCCAGAAACTTTTATCGATTCCGCCATAAGAAATATCGAAATATCCATCGGTAATTTTGCTGATTCTGATACTTCTTTCAATCAAATCAAAAATCTCGGCATCAACTTTTACAGGTTGTATCCCTGCATTTCGGTTGATGACATTGGTCTGACTTTCTTCATTAAAAGTCGTTAAAAGCCTTTCAATTCTACGGATTTCTTCAATGGCAGCATCGATGTGGCGATTCGCCGAAGTTTCGTTTTCGTCAACAACGGTAATTTCAAAAGCGTTCCCCATCAGTTTTTGAGGTCTTTTGAATTCTTTTAACATATTCGTCTAAGGTTTTTGGTTGTCTTTAATCTCTCTAATCTCTTTGCTGAACGCTAAAGCATCGCCGGAAATAATACCTTCCCAACTTTTCAGGATTTTACCTTCTGAATTCAGCAAAATCGTGTAAGGAAAAATTCCTTTTTGGTTGTACTGGTCGGCAAGTGAAACATTTTCTTTCTTGAGTTCTGCCGAAAGCTGATTCTTTTTGTTTCTCGGAAAATCTGCATTGAGATAAACAATCACATTATCGGTTTCCAACTTCTTGAAGTCTTCGGTTTCGATAATATTTTTATGAAGCTTGATACACGGAACACACCAGTCGGAACCGGAAAAATTAAGCAGAATAAGTTCGTTTTTTTCTGCAGCTATTCTTTTTGCGTTTTCCCATCTGTTTTGAGCATTGAAAACGACTGAAAACACAACCAAAAACAGGGTTGAAAATATTGTTTTCATAATATTTTAAATGAAATTTTTGTTTAACGGAGTACAGCTTTTAAAATTTAAAAAACTGTATTTATGAATGTTATGAAAACAGAATTCTAGGTGGTTCCCAAACTGAACTTTTAAAACCCTTCAGGCAAAAGTCTTCGTCTTTTGATAAAATTTTAGGTGATTTAAAAAGGTTTAGAAAGTCCTTTTTAAATTCAAACTCGAAATTTTGATTAAGTGTAAAAACCAAAACCAATGGTTGAGAATGCATCACAAAAGGAAGTTTCTGATCTTTCCCATAATCTCCATCTTTTGCAGGATGTTCGTAATGGGTTTTGAGAAAAGCTACCAAAGGCATTTCCGGATTGAGTGCTTTATGCTCAAAGTAATGCTCTACAAGTGTAGGAATTTTTAAAAGCTGATATAGTTCGGTTGTAGAAACCAAAAACAAAGTAAGCAAAACTATGGAAATCAACTTTTTCACAAATCAAATTTAAATAATTTTAAGTTAAGAACGATTTTAAATAATTTTATATTGTATAGAAATTAGAAGAAACAAATGATTATTTCAACCATTCAATACATTTAAAATTTTCTCTATACACTCTATGAATTAAAATATTATCTACGAAAGCCGAACAACTCTGAGTTCATCATAAAATGAATCATTTTTATTTTATAATTTATTAACTTAGAATTTCCCGAACTATTAAAAAACCTCTATCTTTGCAACAATGTTAAGATGGTTTTCCATACTATGTTTGATGATTTATGTACTTGCAACAACCAATGTAGCGGAAGTATTAAAAGCACCTGTCTTTATAGAACATCTGATGGATTATCAAGGAAGTTTTTCCGAGTTTTTGGTAGAACATTACGATAATCATCAACCGGATTCTGACTGGGATACAGACCAAAAATTGCCATTTTTCAATCCACCGATTGTTTTGATGGTCTATGCAAAACTTCCGGAAACCACTTTTCACATCGAAAAAATCAAAGAGATTATCATATCTCAAAAACCAACTGTTTATCAGGAAAAAGACTTTTCCAGCAGTTATCTTTCCCGTATTTTTCAGCCACCTCGCTTTTGTTAATTGATTTTTATTTTAAATATCAATGTTTTAGGTTTTTGTCTAGAGCAGTTGATTTCTATTTAATTCAATTAATAAATTTCTATGTTAAATAAAATTATTGAGTTTTCTGTAAAGAATAAACTCATTATTACACTGTTTACCATTGCGCTTATCCTTTTTGGAATTTATGAAACCACTAAACTTCCCATCGATGCACAACCTGATATCACAAGTACTCAGGTTCAAGTCATTACAGTTGCGCCTTCTTACGGAGCTGCGGACATTGAACGTCTGGTAACTTTTCCTATCGAGCAGGCAACCAGTAACATCAGCGGAATTACCCAAATCCGCAGTTTTTCACGTTTTGGATTGTCGTTGATTACAATTGTTTTTGATGATGATACTGATGTGTATTGGGCTCGTCAACAAGTTCAGGAACGATTACAACTGGTTCAGGAAAATATTCCTGCAGGCATCGGAAAACCTGAATTAGGACCTATTTCGTCCGGTTTGGGAGAAATTTTCCAATATGTTGTAAGACCTAAAAAAGGATACGAACACGTTTATGACGAAACCGAACTCAGAACCATTCAGGATTGGGTGATTCGCCGACAGTTATTAGGCACGAAAGGCGTTGCCGATGTCAGCAGTTTTGGAGGTAAGTTAAAACAATACGAAATTGCCATTAATCCCAATCAATTACAGGCTTTTAACATCAATATCAATGATGTTTTTGATGCCTTGGAGAACAATAATCAAAATACTGGAGGCGCTTATATTGAGAAAAGAGAAACCGTCCTTTTTATCCGTAGTGAAGGACTTTTAGGAAGCACAGAAGACATCGGAAATATTCAGGTTTCGAATACAAAAGAAGGAATTCCTGTTCATATTAAAGATGTAGCGAAGGTAAAAATAGGTTTCGCAACCCGTTACGGAGCAATGACTTACAACGACAAAGACGAAGTTTCCGGAGCAATCGTAATGATGCTGAAAGATGAAAATGCCAATGAAGTCGTTGGAAATATTAAAGAAAAATTAGAAAAAATTCAGGAATCATTACCGGAAGGTGTTGTGATTGAACCGTTTTTGGACAGAGCTAAAATGGTGAATAACACGATTAGTACAGTAAAAACCAACTTAATGGAAGGCGCGTTAATCGTCGTTTTCATTCTGGTTTTATTCCTTGGAAATTTCAGAGCGGGATTATTGGTTGCTTCCGTGATTCCTTTGGCGATGCTTTTTGCCATTATTATGATGAATATTTTCGGAGTGGGAGGAAATTTAATGAGTCTCGGCGCATTAGATTTCGGATTGATTGTCGATGGAGCCGTGATTATCGTGGAAGCTGTTCTACATCAGTTAGCTCATAAAAAACATTTCGGAAAAGACAATATGCTTTCAAAAGCAGAAATGGACGGTCAGGTTTCAAGTTCCGCAACAAAAATGGTGAACAGTGCCGTTTTCGGACAAATCATTATTTTAATTGTTTACTTACCAATTTTTACGCTGCAGGGAATTGAAGGAAAAATGTTCAAACCAATGGCACAAACCGTTGCTTTTGCCCTGATTGGTGCATTTTTATTGTCATTAACCTACATTCCGATGATGAGTTCTTTGGTGTTAAGCCGAAAGAAAAAAACAAAAGATAATGTTTCTGACAAGGTAATGGCAAAAGTAGAAATCGGTCATCAGAAATTATTGATTAAGGCTTTAAAATTCAGAAAAACAATTATTGCAATCGTTATTGTTTTGTTTGCAGGAGCGGTTTTCGTACTTTCAAAAATGGGTGGAGAATTTATTCCATCGTTGGAGGAAGGTGATTTTGCGGTGGAGATGAGAATTCTTCAGGGTAGCAATATTGAAGAAACGAAAAAGGCGACAACTCAAGCTGCCAAAATTTTATTAAAACAATTTCCGGAAGTTCAAAAAGTCGTAATGAAAATTGGAAGCGGAGAAATTCCGACCGACCCAATGCCAATGGACGGTGGCGATATGATTGTTGTTTTAAAACCGAAAAAAGAATGGACTTCCGCACATTCGTTCCCTGAACTTTCAGATAAAATGAATGAAGCATTACAAGTAATTCCCGGACTTACCGCTAGTTTCCAGTTTCCGGTTCAGATGCGTTTCAATGAATTGATGACGGGAGCAAAACAGGATGTGGTTTGTAAAATTTATGGCGAAGATTTAGACAGTTTGGCGACTTATGCTAAAAGATTAGGTGGAATTATTTCAACCGTTAATGGCGCTCAGGATTTGTATTTAGAACCTGTTGTCGGTGCTCCGCAAGTTGTGATTGATTATAATCGCGCTGAACTTTCTCGTTACAATATTTCTGTTGCAGAAATCAACAGGGTTATCAACATGGCTTTTGCTGGGCAAACTGCGGGCGCTTTGTACGAGGGCGAAAGAAAATTTGATATCGTTGTGAGAATGGATAATGAGCATAAAAAAGATATCTCAAGCATCCAAAATCTGTTGGTTCCAACTCCGAATGGCGAACAAATTCCGTTGTCACAATTGGCAAAAGTAGAATTAAAGGAAAGCCCGAATCAGATTCAGAGAGAAAATACAAAACGTAGAATTGTGATTGGTTTCAATGTTCGTGGAAGAGACGTTCAGAGTATTGTAGAAGAGCTTCAGCAAAAGGTTAACAAAGATTTGAAATTATCTGCAGGTTACACGATTTCTTACGGAGGTGCTTTTGAAAATTTAAATCAAGCTAAAGCAAGATTAGGAATTGCCGTTCCGATTTCGTTGGTGATGATTTTCTTATTGCTGTTCTTCGCTTTCGGTTCTGTAAAACATAGTTTGCTGATTTACACCGCAATTCCATTATCTGCAATTGGAGGAATTTACTTTTTAGCATTGCGAGGAATGCCTTTCAGTATCAGCGCAGGAGTTGGATTTATCGCCCTTTTCGGAGTCGCTGTTTTAAATGGAATTGTATTGATTTCAGAATTCAACCGACTGAAAAAAGATGGCGTTAAAAACTTAAGCCGAATTGTTTTGATGGGAACGAGAATCCGTCTTCGTCCGGTTTTGATGACGGCTTTCGTGGCTTCATTAGGGTTTTTACCAATGGCCATCAGCAATGGAGCCGGCGCGGAAGTTCAGCGACCTTTGGCAACCGTGGTTATTGGAGGTTTGATGTTGGCAACACTTTTAACCTTATTCGTCTTGCCGATTCTTTACGTCTTATTTGAACGAATCAGCAAAAAGAAAAAATTTAATAGAAGCTAACCTTAGCTGAGTGAAACGCCTTTGCGAACGAAAAAATCAAAAGTCTCAATTTAAAAAAAATCTTAGCGCTCATTGCGTTAAAAATAAATACAATGAAATTTTCAAACAATTATAAAAAACTGTCCTCATTCTTATTTCTGATGTCTTTCGGAATAATAAATGCGCAGGAAAATATTACCTACGAACAGGCTCTGGAAAAAGCTTTTCAGCAAAATGGAACTTTAAAAAATTCAGAATTAATTTCTGAATATCAGGAAAAATTAAAGGCAAGTTATCTTGATATTCCACAAACGGAAGTGAGTGCGCAAATCGGACAAATTAATGGAATTGAAACCGATAATTCTTTCTCCATTTCCCAACGTTTCAGCTTTCCGACGGTTTATACCAAAAGAAAACAAATGCTGGATGCAGAATGGAATGCAAGTGTCATCAATCAAAATCTGACGAAAGCGCAATTAACAAAGGAAGTTTCCGATGTTTTCTACCGAATTCTGACGCTTCAGGAAAAGAAAAAAGTGATTGAATATATCAGCAAATTGTACAGCAGTTTTGCGGAAAAAGCGAGTTTGAGACTGAAAAAAGGAGAAACCAATATTTTGGAGGAATCGACGGCAGAAATTCAGAATGAACAGGCAAAAACGCAGTTGAATATGCTTGAAAATGATTTGAATATTGCCAAACTTCAGCTTCAGTTATTATTTCAGTCGGAAGAAAAATTCCAGCCAATTTCTGATAAGCCGATTATGAATGTTAATCTTCAGATTTCAGAAGAAATGATTCAGCAACATCCTGAATTACAGTATTTAAATCAACAAATTAAAGTTAATGAAGCAGAAGCGCAACTTGAAAAATCGAAGTTGTTGCCGGATTTATTGGTTGGATATACGAATCAAAGTATGAAAAATCTGAATAACAATCGTTTTAATGCGGTTCAAGTCGGTGTGGGAATTCCTTTGTTTACGAAAGGTCAGCGAGCTTTGGCAAAAGCGACAAAAGCAAAAGTGGCGATTTCAGAAAATCAATATCAATTAAAAGAAATTGAACTGAAAAACAGATTCGGACAGCAAATTAATAATTACACCAATCAACTGAAAATCGTTGATAGTTATGAGCAAAAACAGCTTCCGAAGTCTGAAACCATTTTAAAAACGGTTCAAAAACAATTGGAAGTCGGCGAAATCGATTATCTGAACTGGGTAATCCTGACGAATCAGGCAGTGAAAACGAAGGTTGATTACATCGATAATCTCGAAAGACTTAACCAAATTGGCTCAGAACTTAATTTCTTACTATCAAAATAACAACGAAATGTATCTTAAAAATATATCAATCCTTAGTTTAAGTGTAATTCTGATTTTATCTTCTTGTTCAGGAAAAAAAGAGGAAGAAAAAACGGTGTATGAAAACACAAAATTCAAGGAAAAAGACCAAAATACGGTTCAAATGTCGGATAAACAATTACAATCGATTGGTTTAACGACAACAACCATTCAGGAAAAAACAATGCAAAAATTAATTCGTCTGAATGGGAAAGTTGAAATTGCACCGTCTCATATCAGTTCGATTTCCAGCATTATGGGCGGTCATATTAAATCAATTAACGTGATAAACGGAAGCCATTTCAGCAAAGGACAGGTTTTGGCAGTTGTGGAAGACCCGCAATTTATTCAGTTACAGCAGGATTATCTTGTGACGAAAGCACAGTTGGAATCGGCAAGGTTGAATTTAAACCGTCAAAAAGATTTGAATATCACCAAAGCGACCAGTGATAAAACTCTGCAAACTGCTCAGGCAGATTATTCTACGTTGAATGCAACGTTGAAAGGTTTAGAGGAAAAATTAAGAATTATTGGAATTAATGCAAAAGGATTAAATTCATCCAATATCAGAAGCAGAATCAATGTTTACGCGCCTTTCAGTGGTTTTGTGAGCAAAATTCTGGTGAATAACGGACAATATATTAATCCTTCGGATACTTTGTTTGAACTGATTAATCCTTCTGGTTTATTGCTTGAATTAAAAATGTTTGAAAACGATGTAAATGATGTGAAAATCGGACAGGAAATTTTGGTTTACAACAATCAAAATCCTGATAAAAAATCGACAGCTAAAATTGTAAGTATTGTTCCAAGTATTGAAAATGGTGGTTCGTCGATTGCTGTGGCGAAACTTTCAACGCCAAATCCTGAGTTTATCAAAGGAATGTACATCAACGCAGAAGTGACTATCAACAGTAGATTTACCATTGGATTACCGAATGAATCTGTGGTTTCTTTTGAAAGTAAAAATTATGTTTTTGAAGATTTAGGAAACAAAAAATATAAGATGATTCCTGTGAATGTGGGAATATCTGATGATAGTTTTACCGAAATTCTGAAAGCAGAAAGTTTGAAGGACAAAAAGATTGTTCAGAAAGGAGCCTATGGACTTTTGATGGCGCTGAAGAATAAGACGGAGTAGAAATTAAAATTTATTTTATCAATTTAATATAAAAAAAAGGAGACTTAAAATTTTAAGTGTAAAGTATCAATAGATCCGCTACAAAAATGACTTAAATTTATGGTGTAAAGTTTAAAACCTTTATCCATGAATAAACAGCAACAGCAAGTCAAAGCTCGTAAGGATTGGCTTAAAATCTATTTAGAATCGGGGTCTGTAACAAAAACGGCTTTACGTTGTGGAATTGCAAGATCAACACTTCACCGATGGATAAAAAGGTATAAAGAAGAAGGAGAACAAGGACTGTCAGATAAGTCAAGACG
>NZ_RAQH01000006.1 GCF_003610695.1 Epilithonimonas arachidiradicis
CCTCTAGCGCCGATGGTACTGCGATAAGCGGGAGAGTAGGTCGCCGCCAGTTTTTTTAAACCTTCATTCTTTATTGAGTGAAGGTTTTTTGTTTTTATTTTAGTCCCTTCCTTTAATTATATATAATCAAAAATCTATCCTATCATCTATACGCTCATAAGCTTTTTTGCTGCTTACCATTTTCCTATTTTAATTAGCCTTAAAAGAAAGTGCCGGTTTCAATTAACACTAAGCCGAAAGGCTTCGGGGATTTTTCATTTTCAGATTAAGATGCAGTCTTTTGCCGTTATAAGTATAAATAATTCCCCTTAGCATTTATTCTTTCTGAGAAACATTTTGATAGCAATTATATCCTATTATTATATCCATTTTTAGATTAATAGATTTAAATTACGATATATTTCCTGATTATGATGTCAGAGTGATTTACGGCTGTTTGTAGATAATCTGGTCCGATTTATACACCATTTAGTCACCGTGCGGTCCTGTTTAATCAGTTTCCTTATCGGTCTGATGTATCAACGTATTTCAATGGGAAAAATAAAAAGCGAGAAAAAATTTCCTCGCTTCTAATTTATGATTTTAAATCCAATTTCAATTCTAATTCTGTGAGCTGTTCCTGATGAATCGGCGCCGGCGCATCAATCATTACGTCTCGTCCTGAATTGTTTTTCGGGAATGCGATGTAATCTCTAATCACTTCGTTTCCGTCCAAGATTGCAACCAATCTGTCAAACCCAAAAGCTAAACCTCCGTGAGGTGGTGCTCCGTATTTGAAAGCATTCATTAAAAATCCGAATTGTGCTTCAGCTTCTTCTTTTGAGAAACCAAGCAAATCAAACATTCTTGACTGTAAATCTTTATCAAAAATTCTGATAGAACCTCCACCGATTTCGTTTCCGTTTAGAACTAAATCATAAGCATTGGCTCTTGCTTTTCCCGGGTCGGTTTCCAATAAACTAAAGTCTTCTGTTTTTGGAGAAGTGAATGGATGGTGCATCGCGTGGTATCTTCCAGATTCTTCATCAAATTCCAATAGTGGGAAATCTACAACCCAAAGTGGCGCGAATTCATTTCCCTTTCTTAAACCAAGACGGTTTCCTAATTCCATTCTCAAAGCAGAAAGTTGTGTTCTCACTTTATCCGCATTTCCGCTCATTAAGAACATCAAATCTCCAGCTTTTGCTCCGAATTTCTCAGCGATTTTTTTCAAATCTTCTTCTGAATAAAATTTGTTAACTGATGAAGTCACAACGCCATCGTTCTGGAATTTAATCCAAACCATTCCTGTTGCTCCGATTTGTGGACGTTTTACCCAATCTATTAATTCATCGATTTGTTTTCTTGTGTAGTCAGCAATTCCTTCAACATTAATCCCGACAACTAATTCAGAATCATCGAATATTTTGAAATCCTTTCCTTTAACCAATTCATTCAGTTCCACGAATTCCATTCCGAAACGGATGTCCGGTTTGTCGTTTCCATATTTCTGCATTGCATCGGCAAAAGTCATTCTAGGGAAATCTCCAAACTCTTTTCCTGTGATGTCTTTTAATAATGTTTTGGTCATTCCTTCGAAAACATTCATAATGTCTTCCTGCTCTACGAACGCCATTTCGCAATCGATTTGTGTGAATTCCGGTTGTCTGTCGGCACGTAAATCTTCGTCACGGAAACATTTTACGATTTGGAAATATCTGTCCATTCCGCCAACCATCAATAATTGCTTAAAGGTCTGTGGCGATTGTGGCAAAGCGTAAAACTGTCCGGGATTCATTCTGCTTGGAACTACGAAATCTCTCGCACCTTCTGGAGTTGACTTAATCAAAACAGGTGTTTCAACTTCGATGAAGCCGTTATCAGAAAGATAATTTCTAACTTTCTGCGCCATTTTGTGACGAAAAATCAGTTTGTCTTTTACGGGATTTCTTCTGATATCCAGATATCTGTATTTCATTCTCAACTCTTCTCCACCATCAGTTTCGTCTTCGATAGTGAATGGAGGAAGTTCAGAAGCATTTAATATTTTTAAATCGGAAACCAAAATTTCGATATCGCCGGTTGGAATTTTTGGGTTTTTGGAAGCACGTTCTATAACAGTTCCTTCTACCTGAATCACAAATTCACGACCTAATTTCTTAGCCGATTCCAACAATTCTTTTGAGCTTCTTTCCTCGTCCAAAACCAACTGTGTAATACCGTAACGATCTCGCAAATCGACCCAAATCATAAAACCTTTGTCACGGATGGTTTGTACCCAACCGGAAAGTGTTACTTTTTCATTCAGATTTGCCAGCGTCAGTTCGCCGTTTGTGTGTGTACGGAACATAAAATTTAGTTTAAAGTTTAGATGTTCAAGGTTTAAGGTTCGATGTGTCAACTTTGAATTGTGAACTTTGTACCTTGAATTTTCGAGTGCAAAGATAAGGTTTTGTGAGAAATAATTTTGATTGATGTTGAAAGGTTTTTTGATGTCAAAAGTTGAATCTTGGCGCAGCGTGTAAGGGATAGTAGTGGATATCCTTTTTCTGTTCTTTGAACAGGAAAAGATAGGAACGGATAGCCCGACCCGAGAGGCTGCTGAGCATTGGAGAGGGATACGCCCAAAGTATTGGATAATTAAAAATTAATTCATAAATTCGTAATAATCAAATACTTAATTATTATGGGAAAAGGTGATCAAAAATCTACCAAAGGAAAAAGAGTACGCGGAAGCTACGGCAAAACAAGACCGAGAAAATCTTCTCAACCAATAGCTGTAACAGAGAAACCGACCAAAGTAAAGGCCGAACCAAAGCCAAAAGCAGCGAAACCGAAAGCTGAAAAAGCAGAGGAAACCGAGGAAAAACCGAAAGCAAAACGAACAAAAAAAGCCGAAGAATAATCTTCGGCTTTTATATTTTTAATGTTGGGAATTTATTTTCCAAAAATGCTTCCCAGCAATCCACCCAATCCGCCTTGTTGAGATTGTTGCTGCTGATTTCCACCGCCAAGAACATTGCCTATAATATCTCCCAAACCTCCGCCAGAAGATTGGGTTGCTCCGCCGATAACGCTTCCCAGAATATCACTCAAAGGATTGTTGGATGCCTGAGCTTCCTGAGCAGAACCGCCAAGAATTCCGCCTAACAAATCTCCTAATCCGCCTCCGGAGTTAACATTGTTGGCTTGCTTTTGCTGACCAATATACCCCATAATGACAGGTGCCAAAGTTGCCAAAACCGGTCCTATTTTGTCCATAGAAATTCCTGTATTTGCGGATAATTGGTTTTCTACGTTGGCTTTGTTTCCACCGAAAATATGGTCAAGGATAGAGTTTCCTTCGGATTCTCTTTCAAGCGCTTGAGCTGGATTGTTTAGGATGCTTCCATCGTGATGTTTGTCCAAGGTTGCATTCAGTTTGTCAGCTTCCTCGGGACTTTCCGATTTCTTTTTCAGGTAACTGATGACCAATGGTGCTGCTACAACCAATAACGCAATGATTTGATTTTTGCTGATTCCGAATTTGTTTTCAGCTTGTTCAGCGACTTGATTACCAGCGCTTCCCGTGATAAGGTCTAATAGACTCATAATTTATGTTTTTAAAAATGTTATTAGTAAAGATAAACAATAAGACTAAAAGTTTTTGATTTCCTCCAAAGAATTTTTTGCTTTTCTGAGTTTTAAAAACTCCTGACAATTGTTATACATAAAATCTGATGTATCAGTTGGTGTTTTGTCGCCAAGATAATATTCTAAAACACCAATGTTATTATTCATCCAAGGAAAAAGATAATATGACAAGCCGCCTTTGTAAGATTTATCTTTTTCAAAGTTTTGACCTGGAGGTGTTTTTGAAATAACAAAAAAACTTAATACATAGAAAAAAGGGGTAAACAAAACAGATAATGAAATGTTTTTGTATAATCTTGGTTTATGATTTCTGATAATAATTAGTCCTTCCATTATAAAAAGTAAAAAGTACAAATAAGAGTTCAAAAAGAAAACATAATTGTCTGATACATTGTAGATGGTTGCAAATCCAAAAGGAGCTAAAAAACTAATTAAATAATATTGATTTTTAAAATTTTTTATAGTTTTCAGCTTTTTGAAAATGACTAAAACTCCTGGAATGGTGAAAAACCAAAAATTGTATATCAGATAACCGATAGCCACTGCAATATCCATGGCAAAACCATAAACTCCTTTGTTAATACTTCCTGTAACCCAATCAGAGTTGCCGGAACCGTAAACTTTTGAAGCATCATAACCGTTGATAGATGCTAAAAGATATAATCCAAAGGCAAAGAATGAAAAAATTAGTAGACTGGATAAAATATTGACTTTGAATTTTTTATAAGCATAAAAGTTAAGAACAAGCCATCCAGGTATAAGCATGATATTCTGAACGTGAGCCCAAAAAGATAATCCTAAAATAAGACTTGACCAGAAAAGATGAATGTGTTTTTTAGATTCTAAAAATTGAAGGGAAAAATAGGTATAAAGCGCAATCCAAAAACTATTAAAGGTATAAACTTCAATAATTTCTGTCTGTTTCCAAAACGTAAAACTAAAAGCAAGAATTAGCGTTCCGATATAAGCGTAGATTTCCTCCTTAAACTTTAGTTTAATAATTGAAAAAATAACAGCTAAAGTTAAAATCGAAAAAATCAGGTTAAAATATCTAACCGCAGGAATAGAGTCTAAGCTGAAAATTTGTTTAAAGCCAACCAGAAAGTTAGTGTAAAGAAACTTACCAAAAACAGTAGTATCATCTGTAAATTGATTAATTTCTGCCAGATTTACAAATCCTAAAGCATCACCAAAAGGAACCTTTGAAAAGCTAAAATAGCGGTAAAATAAAAATAGAAAAGAAAAAAAGAAAATTCGGTAAAGATTCCTCATCTAAGCTTAATTTTTAAAAATAGGGACATTACTGCAAGCTTCTCCAAACATCAGAGATTTTACAAGCGGTTTCAGTTGTTCCACCAATTCTACATAAGCGTTGTTCGGAATCAGTTCATCGCTACAGCCTTTCACCAAGACACGTTTATCGCGCAACTCAGAAAAGTCATAGGTCTGGATGGCGTTGTGCATCAGCAGAACTTCAAGATCTTCACGGTTCCCAAAAACAATTTTCTTCGCAGCATCCGTAATTTTAGAAGTAATTAGAAAGTAAGCCCAAAGTGGAATGATCACATCCTCAGAGCAATAAATGTAAACATAAGCGTCTCTGTAGATTTCCTCATCAATATTTTTAATTTTCTCACGGAAATCTTTTTCCTTCAGAATCATCCCTTCCCAAAGAAAATCTTTGATATCGATTCCCAAACGTTTCCCTTTCGGAACCAAGTCAGAAATATCAAAATTCACCAATCCGCTTCCTGCAACTTTATTTACGATTTCTTTCATTTTCTTAATACTAATATTTTTAGGAGCTTAATCCCGCTAGTAGTTTATCCTGAGCTTGTCGAAGGGCTATATCTTTTTCTTTTTTGCAAAAAAGAAAAAAGATGCCGCTACTATCGGGGCTATGAGATTTGTCTGTAAAAAAACAAATTTAACCAGATTAGAACTTTCCCAATCCTAATCGCTCAAAAAGCTTTAATTTTGTTCAAAGTTAATTATTTTGAATGGAAAACTTCTTTAGATTTATCTATTGAAAAGACTTTCAAAATCTAAAATCCATAAACCTTGAAATATTACATCATAGCAGGCGAAGCTTCCGGTGATTTGCACGCTTCCAACTTAATGAAAGCCATTAAACAAAAAGACCAAAACGCAGATTTTCGTTTTTGGGGCGGAGATTTGATGCAGAAACAAGGCGGAACTTTGGTCAAGCATTACCGTGATTTGGCTTTTATGGGTTTTCTGGAAGTGGTTCAGAATCTGAGAACCATTCTCAACAATATCAAATTCTGTAAAAAAGACATCCAGGAAAACAAACCGGATGTTTTGATTCTGGTAGATTATCCGGGATTCAATTTGAGGATTGCAAAGTTTGCGAAAGAATTGGGAATTAAGGTTGTTTATTATATTTCGCCTCAGCTTTGGGCTTGGAAAGAAGGTCGTGTAGAAACGATTAAAAAATACGTGGATGAGATGCTGGTGATTCTTCCTTTTGAGAAAGATTTTTACAAAAAACATCAGGTCGAAGCCCATTTTGTTGGACATCCATTATTAGACGCGATTGAAGGTTTGCCACCGATTGACATTCAGGGATTCAAAAAGGAGAATCAGCTTAACGATAAAGAAATCATTGCGCTTCTCCCAGGTTCCAGAAAACAGGAAGTTTCTAAAATGTTGGAAACAATGCTGTCCGTGAGAAATAACTTTCCGGATTACCAATTCGTAATTGCCGGTGCGCCAAGTCTTGATAAAGATTTTTATGAACAATTTGTGGATGATGATGTTCATTTCGTTTCGAATAGAACTTACGATTTGCTGAGATGTTGCAAAGCCGCTTTGGTAACTTCGGGAACGGCAACTCTGGAAACTGCTTTGCTGAATGTTCCGGAAGTGGTTTGCTACAAAGGTAGCCGAATTTCTTACGAAATCGGGAAACGACTGATCAAGAATATCAAATATATTTCACTTGTCAATCTGATTATGGACAAAGAAGTTGTAACAGAACTCATCCAAAACGAATTGAATACTAAAAATCTCGTTGAAGAACTTAATAAGATCCTCAGTACTGATAAAAGAGATGATGTTTTGAATAATTACGAAGTTCTAAGAAACAAACTCGGAGGAAGCGGTGCCAGTCAGAACGCAGCAGAACTTATTGTAAATGGTTAGAAAATGAAGATTTTAAAATCAGTTTTATTTTGTTTTCTATTTCCGATTGTTGTATTTGTTATAGCATATATTCCGGCTTTGATAATGGGAAAGACACAATTTTCTCAAGTAAGACTTATTATTGAAACGGTATTACCATTTATATTAATTATAGGACTTTTTAATTCGATATTACTCTACATTGCGGATAGCTTTAAGCAAGTAAAATATAAAAGGTTTGTCAGCTTTTTGCCAATAATTATAATTATTATCTCGATTTTAATCTTAACTTTAGATTTAGGGTCGACTTTGATTGTACTCCCTGTATTTTTAACAAATTTAGTTTGGAACTTTACGATTAAAACAAATTATATGATTAAAATACAAGACCAACTGCAAAAAATCGAATCGCTTTTACCGGAAATCAATAAAGAGAATGAAAACGTTTCCAAAGCTTCTGTGGGTTGGCATCTGGAACATTCTCTTTTAATTTTGAACGGGAGTCTGAAAGGTTTGACAATGACCAATCCAGAAAACTACAAACCGAAATTCAGCGTTAAGAAATTCATTTTTCTCAATTTCGGATTGATTCCGAGAGGGAAAATTAAGTCTCCAAAGCAATTCATTCCATTAGAAACGCCAACTAAAGATAGTATCGAAAAGCTTCTGAATCTGGCAAAGGAAAGATTGGAAACTGTGAAAAATCTACCTTTAGAATCCTATATCACGCATCCTTTTCTTGGCGACCTCGATAAAAAAACAACGCTTAAGTTTTTAGCTCTTCATACCAATCATCATTTAAAGATTGTTAATGATATTTTGAAATAAAATATTTCTTATCTTTATTCCGAGACATTAGAATGTCAATATTGTCAGGCTGAGCGTACTCGAAGCCTTTCATAAAAACACACAAAAACACAAATGAACTTCAATGAAAAAACAGCCATTATTTATATTGCTGCTCTGTTCCATTCTCGGGATTCTATTTCAGGAATACCTGATAATGAGTCAGATTCCCATTTTTTCATTGCTGATAATTTCTTCGGCTTCTCTGTTTTCACTATTGATCAGGGATCAGTTTTTTCAACGCATCAAATATTATTGTTTAGGATTTTTCTTTTTCTCAATCGGCATTTTTGTCCATTTTCAGAATTCTCAACAACCAACTTTGCCAAAGCTCAAAGAAAAAGAAAACGTTGTTTTTCAAGTGGATAAGAAGCTCAATTCCAATGAAAAGAACAAGAAATATTATGTTGATATTCTTGACATTTCGGATTTAAAACAAAAAGAAAATTTTCCTTTCAAAACTGTAATTAGTATTCCAAAAGATATTGAAGCTTTGGATTTTCAACATTATTATAAAGCGGAGGTTTACATTCATCAGCCGGAAGAAACTAAAAATGATTTTCAATTCGATTATAAAAAATACTTGGCAAGACAAGATGTTTATTTTCAGGCTTACCTTCCGAATGATATTCTGAAAACTGAAAAACAAACCGTTTCTTTTGAAGATAAAATCAAGCAAAAGCGTTTGGATATTCTCAATAAAATCAATCATTCTTCTTTGTCTCCGAAGATTCAGGAATTTCTTAAAGGAATTATTTTGGCTGACAGAACTGAGACGGATGCTGAAACAGTCAAAGACTTTAATCAGACCGGTTTGGTTCATCTTTTAGCGATTTCAGGTTCGCATATGGTCATTATTTTCTGGCTCACCCTTTTAATTTTGAATCAAATTCTCCCAGTAAAATTTAGAAAAGTTTCAATCGTTCTGAGTATTCTCCTGATTTGGACATTCGCCATTTTTATCGATTACGGAAACTCTGTGATGCGGAGCTGTCTGATGATTACTTGTTATTATATAATGGTTTTGTTACAGAGAAAATCCGACTTGCTGCATTCTTTGGCGTTGTCGGCTTTTATTCTTTTGATTGTCGATTCACAGCAATTGTTTGATGTCGGATTTCAGTTGAGTTATGTAGCGGTTTTGGGCATTTGGTGGTTGACGAGTCCAATTAAAAAACTGTTCAGAAAACCGAAATTCAAAATAGAAAAATTCTTTTATGAAATCTCAGCAATGACTTTTGCGGCACAGATTGCGACTTTGCCTTTGGCAATTTTTTATTTTCATCAGTTTTCTTTGGTATCAATTGTTGCGAATCTTCTGATTATTCCGTTGTCGGAACTGATTATTGTTTCTTCTTTATTGATGGTGATTTTGATTGCTTTTGGTTTTAGCAACATTCCATATTTATATACTGCGTTCGATAGTTTCGTCAGCTATGTTCTAAAACTCATTCATTGGTTTTCCGGCTTCGAATCGTTGATGAGCCGGAACATCTCAGTTAATTTGATAGAATTGAGCATTCTTCTTTTAATGATTTACTTTTTAAAATTTGTAATAAAAGATTGTTTCAATCCTAAGAATCTATTGAGGTTTGGGGTTTGCTTAATGCTATTTTTTGCGTTGAGAATTGCATTTAATTTTCATCAATATAACAAAGAAGAGATGCTGGTTCACAGCTTTTACAAAGAAAAGATCGTGAGCGTCAAAGACAAAGATCAAGTTGTATTTTGGATGAAAGAAAATAAAAATGAAGACAAGATCCGGGATTTCGTTATCAATCCTTATATAACTTCAAGACGAGTCAAGGATTTTAAAATCAATTATATTCCTTCAGATTCGGAAGCTTTTGTTTATCAGGGAAAACAATATAATTTTAAGTAATATAGTTTTTATAAATAAAGTCTTGCCTTTTTCATAAGAAATATGTATTTTTAAGAAAAACAAAACTATGATGGATTTCTTTATCGGGATGAGTACTTTACAGCAGGCCTTTTGGTGGGTCGCTATTATTGCCAGTCTTATTTTCCTGATTCAATTGATTTTTACCATTGTCGGTACCGATTTCACCGACGGTTTGCACGCTGATTTCAATGGCGACCTAGACGCGGTTCACGGGCCTTTCCAATTGTTCTCGTTCCGGAATCTGATTAATTTCTTGATGGGATTTGGATGGACAGGTGTAGCTTTCTATCATAGTTTTCAAAACCAAATGTTCCTTGTCATTTTAGCAGCTATTGTAGGCTGTTTGTTTGTGGTAATTTTCTTTATTGTTATCAAACAGATTTTGAAACTGACGGAAGACAATACCTTCAATATCGATAAACTGATTGGCAAAACAGCGGAAGTTTACCTTAGAATTCCCGCGCAGAAATCTGGTAAAGGTAAAGTTCAGGTATCGCTAAATGGAAGTAATCACGAACTATTGGCAGTAACTGAAACCGAAGAAATCCCTTCCGGAAATCTCGTCAAGATTGTCCGCATCGAAGAAAAAATACTAATTGTTGAAAAAATTTAATGACTTTATATGGAAATGATTAATGGAACTTTTATTCTGATTCTGGTCGGGGTATTCGTATTATTTGTAACATTCTTGGCGTTGATTTCGCGCTACAAACGTTGTCCGTCCGACAAAATTTTGGTTATCTACGGAAAGACCGGCGGCAGCTCTGCCAAGTGTATCCACGGTGGTGGTGCGTTTGTATGGCCAGTGATTCAGGATTTTGCTTATCTGGATTTGAAACCGATTTCTATCGAAGCTAATTTAACTAATGCTTTATCAAGACAGAATATCCGTGTGGATGTTCCTTGCCGATTCACGATTGCGATTTCTACTGAACCAGATTCTATGGGCAATGCTGCAGAAAGATTATTGGGATTGTCTCCGGAGCAGATTCAGGAGTTGTCAAAAGACATCTTATTTGGTCAGTTACGTTTGGTGATTGCCACGATGACGATTGAGGAAATCAACTCAGACCGCGATAAATTCCTAGACAATATCTCTAAAAACGTTGATACCGAATTAAAGAAAATTGGTCTTAAATTAATCAACGTTAACGTTACCGATATCAGAGATGAGTCCGGTTACATCGAGGCGCTTGGAAAAGAAGCTGCAGCAAAAGCGATTAACGAAGCGATTATTTCCGTAGCCGAACAAACCAAAATCGGGGAAACAGGAAAAGCAATTGCCGACAGGGAAAAAGATACACAGATTGCCGAGACGCAAAGAGACAGAGACGTTAAGATTGCGATTACTCAAAAAGATAGGGAAATCAGCATTGCATCAGCTGGGAAAGATGAATCCATCGGTAAAGCTGAGGCTGAAAGAGATGCGCGTATTGCGACTTCCCAAGCTAACTCACTGGCGGTAAAAGGAGAGAATGAGGCGAAAATTACCATTGCAAATTCTGACGCGGAAAGAAGGGAGAAAGAAGCAGAAGCTTTGAGAATTGCAACAGCGGCTGAGAAAGTTCAGGCAGCGAAAGCTTTGGAAGAATCCTATGTGGCTGAGCAAAAAGCGGAAACAGCCAGAGCAGAAAGAGAACGTTCCACGCAACAGGCTAATATTGTAGTTCCTGCAGAAATTGCAAAACAAAAAGCAATCATCGATGCGCAAGCTGAAGCTGAGAAAATCAGGCTACAAGCCAAAGGGGAAGCCGACGCGATCTTTGCTAAAATGGAAGCGGAAGCGAAAGGTTTATTCGAGATCCTGACGAAACAAGCAGAAGGTTACGACAAAGTAGTACAGGCTGCGGGCGGAGATACCAACAGCGCCTTCCAGTTACTATTGATTGAGAAATTACCGGAGTTGGTTAAAACTCAGGTTGAAGCGGTGAAGAATATCAAGATTGATAAAGTAACGGTTTGGGATAGCGGAAACAATCCGGATGGCAATACCTCAACTGCCAACTTCGTTTCGGGAATGATGAAAACCGTTCCTCCACTCAATGATCTGTTCAATATGGCCGGACTGGATTTGCCGTCTTACCTTAAAGGAAAAGATGAAAAACAGGTCGTAGAAGTCAAAGAAGTGAAGCAGGACACGCTGCCAAAAGCGGATGATGGCGCAGGACATTCTTAAACAGATTTCCTAAGAATCACTCTAATATTTATAAATGTCCGTATCTTTCTCTAAAAAGGTACGGACGTTTTAATAAAAACACACGTGTGTTTTTGACGACCTTTACAAACGCTTTGTTCATCAGATTTTCAAAAGGGCAATTTTTCACGTTTATCCTTATCAAAAAAGGTCAATTTGTTTGGTTAAAAACATCAAGACCTTTTTATCAAAACATCAAGTTGTTTTAATGAAAACATCAAGACCTTTTTGGCTATCTCCACAAACCCTCTGTTCATAGTACTTGCAGAAGGCCATTTTTCTAACTTTAAAAACATAAAAAAGCCCCAGATTTTTGAGGCTTTTTATTCATCAATTGATTGTGAAGTCTATTTTACAATAACTCTTTTCACGAAACCTTCCGAAGTTTTTACCAGGTAAACCCCTGTGGAAAGTCCGGATGTATCGATGGTCAAAGCATTATTTTCTTTGGACAGCATTTTGCCGGACATATCATATAATTCGTAACCTTGCGCTCTGTTGAAATAAAGGATGTTTCCTTTGTTCACAGGATTCGGGAAGATGTTGAACGTTGCTTTTTCGTTGTTCGTATCGCTGTTAGCTAAAGTTGGAGAAAGCGCTACTTCGTACATTGATAGTGTGCCGCTGATTTCGTTGGCCACAACCACATAACCTTTCCCTGTCGCAGAGTTTTGAGGAGCAATGTAGGTAATGCCTTCCGGGCCGTTGTCGCCACCATAGGCTGATGTCATTCTGGAGTGTTTGTAATCGGTAAACGTCACGTTGGTCGGGTCGGTCACATTATAGACCATTACACCGCCGGTTCTTTCCAACGTGATGAATGCGAAAGTCTGCCCGCCAATCGTTCCAAGTGCCACGCCTTCCGGCTCAGGGCCTTTTGCACGGCTTCTTACTTTGGCGCCATTCGCCTCGTTATCTGCATTGAAAATCAAAGGGTGGTTGGCTGCGATGTATCTTTCGAACTCGTCGCCACTGTCATAGACGATTTGTTTTGTATCCGCATTGAAGATAGAGAAAGACCTTGCTCCCAACGCATTGATTTCCTCAAAATCCGGATTGGAATCGGTATTTCCATTCACATTCGTCACTCTGAATCTTCCTAAATTGTGAGAAGCTTTCAGGATAGAGGCGTTCGGGAAATTATTTGGATTTAATACATAGCCATTCGCTCCAACAGTAGTTCTCTCGCTGAAGCCACCTAAATCTTTTTCGTCGCCTTCGTTAGCTGTCACAAGATAATCGGTATTTCCTATTTTGAAAGAAGCCATTGCATCCGGATTGTAGTAAGCTTTTATAGGCCAGTTCGCAATCAGGATTTCGCCATTGTTATCAGACGCATCGAAGCCATTTCCGGGCAGGCTCATATCTTTTTTGCCCAATCCCCAGAGGTTTCCTAGAGTATTAGTCGTAAGGTCAACCTCGATAATTCCGTTATTTTCCTGGCAAGACACCCAGGCTTTCTGACTGTCAGAACTGATAGCAATATATTCTGGCTCAAGATCCTGAGCTAATGTACTCGTTGATTTAACTTTTCTTCCGCCTGACGCTATGAATGCTGCTTCCTGAGTGTTGTAGCCTGCAAAAGAAAGTGTGGTTACATTAGACTGAGAAATATTTGGAATTCCTGATGAAATATCAATAATACTGATAGAACCTTCCGGATCAACCGTATAAGCATCGTTGGGTTCGCCCTCGTTGGCGGTCATTACCTTTTTGCCATCCGGCGTGAAAGTTACCATATCCGGTAAAACCCCCACCGTTAATTGCTTCAGGAAATTTCCCTGTGTGTCAAAGAAAACCACGGAACCATTGCTCTGTGCATCCGTTCCATTTGGAGAGGCCACTGCAAGAATTCCGTTTTTCACAGCGATACTGGTGATGCCACCGTAAGGCTTCATATCAACAGTTTTGATAACCGTTGGTGTTGTCGGATTGGAGAAATCAATGATGTCAAAAACATCTGTTATAGAACTGATTGTAAACAATCTTTGAGTCTGTGGGTCGTGAACAACAATCTCTGTAGAGCTGTTTCCATTACTGGAAGGGTCAAAACTTCCGATGTAATTTAAAGTGATCTGGTTTGATGGCGCTGGTGCTGGTTTATCATTATCAATAATATAAACGGTGGAAGAAGCGTCTCCTGAAATTGTAGTGCCCACAGGATTTTCAAGATTTAGAACAAAATATTCTGCCTGTTGCTCTAGCGTAGCATCATCAATGATTGGGATATTAACGGTGTAGGTAGAAGTTCCGGGGACTATATTAATAATTTCAGAAGTAAATGTATAATCATTGCTATCTGCAGTTCCGAAAGCTGGCTTTGCAACGAGATTAACTGATGCATTAGAAGGGTTCGTAACATTAATTTTGAATGCCAGAGTTCCTACACTTTCATCAACTTTAATCAAAGTTTTGTCTAATAAAATGCTGGTTCCCGCCGTTGAGAATGTGCTCGAAGTTGAAGCTGTAACAGCATTGTCGCTTTCATCTTCAACTACATTAGGTTTCAGTGCCAGATAATAAGCTTGATTTGGAATCAATCCTTCAGTCGGGATGATTGTAATTTGATTGTCTGCAAATGTCGTTGTAAAAGGAACGCTATTTCCGGAAGGGTTATTCAATTTCAATTCAACAAGGTTCTGAGCATTGGCAGAAGTAATCGGTGAGTTATCAATCAGTCTCACATTCTCATTGAATTTGATTGTAGGATTAACGGTTGTAGAAGCGTTATTCACATTGTTTGCTGGCGAATAAGTTACTGTAGGCGCGGTTGTGTCAGCTTCTCCGATAGCATCAGCATCTACGGTAAAATTGTCAAATCTGTTATTTCCTACTGTACCGCCGGCGCCTTGAGCAAACTGAACTTTGAGCTTGAAATTAGGATTGTTGGCAACACCTGCAATTCCTGAAAAATCAAAAGTAATTAGCTCCGGGTTCGCATCCTTTGATATAATAGTTTGATATTCAAGGAAATTTGTCCCGTCCAGAGAGTAGGTCCAAACCTGGTTTCCTGCTCCAGAACCAGACCTTCTCGTTGAGAACTTTACAACCACATTGTTATAACCAGTTGTCGGGATATTGAATTGGATGTTTCCGTTGATAGGATAATTGTATCTCAGATGTGTTCCGGAAGCATCTCCGTTTCTGGCATTCAGGTTATCCACATTGAAGTTTTGGCCAGTTCCTCCTGCAAAATCTACAAAAGTATCCGTACTCCCTGTGCCGGTTGAACTGGCGTTGATAGAACCATTAAGAAGAGTTGAGGTAGGCGTGGTAATGGCTGCAACATTTGCATTGTTGTTGAAGTTCCAGTAATGGATTAATGTTTGTGCTTGGGTTGTACTATAAAACATAGCAGCAATCGGCAAAAGACCTTTGAAAAGGTAGTTGTTTTTCATTTTTACTTTTATTTGGATTTGAGCAAAAATGACTATAATTATTGGTCAATATTTTAATTAAATCTTAAAAAATATTTAAGAATTTTTAATTAATGTTGGGTTAATCTGCGAAATTTTTAACGCACGAAAAATGCCGGAATCCTTATCAAAATATTTCCGGCATCTGTTATATTAATTTTATCTTTTTATTAATTGTAAGGTCGCTACAATCTTGTTATCTGACCTGTGGCGCTACTTTTTCCCCGAATAATTCGATAGAATTCATCATCACGTCGTGTGCCGGATCCCCAACATCCATATGCCCGATGAATCTTGTCAATCCAAACAGCTCTTTCACCTCATTGATTTTGTCTGCCACTTCATCTGCGCTTCCAATGAATAATGCGCCGTCTTTGCTGCGGCCACCATTGTACTGTTCCTTAGTATAAGGCGCCCAGCCACGCGTTCTGCCAATTCTGTCCATCTGAGATTTGTAGTTGAAGAAGTATTGGTCAATGTCTTTCTGATCATCACTCACAAAGGTGTGCGAGTGGATGGCAATCTGCATTTTGCTCTCGTCGTGTCCTGCTCTCAGATATTCCTGCTTGTAGAATTCGATGAGGTTTTTGAACTGTCTCGGCATTCCGCCGATAATAGCGACAACTAATGGTAATCCTAATTTCGCTGCTCGTAGAACAGATTCAGGTGTTCCGCCAACTGCAACCCAAATTGGTAGCACGCCGTTGTTGAAAGCTCTTGGGTAAACCGTTTGATTTTCCATCGGTCTTCTCAGGATGCCGCTCCAGCTGACGTTTTCTTCATTATTGATCTTTAGTAAAAGGTCTAATTTTTCTTCAAACAACTGATTGTAATCCGACAGATCATAACCATATAATGGAAAAGACTCAATGAAGCTTCCTCTTCCCACAAAAATTTCTGCTCTACCTTTTGAAATCAAATCAATCATCGAGAAGTCTTCATAAACTTTTACAGGTTCCGATGAGCTAAGAACTGTTACGCCACTTGCTAGTTTTATATTATTCGTGATGCTTGCAGCGGCAGCCAAAAGAATCTCGGGAGAGGATACGGCATAATCTGCACGGTGATGCTCACCCATTGCGAAAACGTCCAGACCAGCTTGATCCATCAGCTTAACCTGCTCAAGGATCTCGTTAAGTTTTACGCTGGCATCTCTATATTTTCCGGTTTTTGTGTCCAGAGCAACATCGCCGAACATCCCAATTCCTAATTCCATAATAATCTCATTTTTATATACACAAATTTAGACTTTAGGATTTTAGCTCACATTGATGTAAGGTAATTATGAATGTGTCAGAAATTTTTGTCGGGAGAATTACGGAACATAAAAAATCAGATTGATTTCTTTTTCTTGAGATTGTAATAAATGCTTTTTACGAGTCCATCTGCCACAGAAATCTTCGGAACATAGATATGCTTAATCTCCGCCCAACTCATCACATTGTTGAAGATTTGAAGGGCTGGTACGATAACGTCGGCACGGTCTTCACGGAACTGGTAGCGATGCATCCGTTCTTCTATCGAAAGATTCTGCATCTCTTTCAAGTACTTTTTAATGACGGAAACAGGCATTGGTTTGCCATCTTTGGTTTTGCTTAAAGAAAAGATTTTGTTGATGTTACCGCCGGAACCAATTGCTACCACAGGTTTTTTGCTCTTGATTTTGTCTTTGATTTCGTTATGCATCTCATCCCACATCTCGGCCGTAACGAGTCCGTTGAGCAATCGGATGGTTCCAATGTTGAAGGAGTGTTCGTACTTCATCTTATTGTTTTCGTAGAAGGTGAGTTCTGTAGAACCGCCACCGACGTCCACATAAAGATAAGCGAAATCTTTGTCAAGGCCTTCTGCGACGTGGTTCTCATAAATTAAAGTCGCTTCTTCGTCGCCGGAGATAATTTCTATGTTGATGTCCGCCTGTTCTTTGACGATATCAATGATTTCCTGACCATTCCGGGCATCCCGCATTGCACTGGTAGCGCATGCGCGGTAATGATCCACTTTGTACATCGCCATCAGTTGGCTGAAGATTTTCATTGTATTAATAACCATTTGTTTCCGCTCTGCACCGATCTCGCCATTACTGAACACATCAAAACCTAATCTCAAAGGAATTCTCAGCAGATTAAGCTTAGTGAATTCGGTTTTTCCGTTGGATGGTTTGACTTCGTTGATGAGCAGTCTGGCGGCATTACTTCCGATATCTATAGCGGCGATTATCATTGTCTTGTGGCGAATTAAAGTATAAATTTAAAGTAAAAATCTTAATACTTCTGGTTTTTCAGGTAATTATAGATTTCTATCTGCGACCTGATTTTTTGTTTTTTGTCTGATTCTACATACTCATTCCGCATATTTTTGTCCAGAATCCTCGCCTTAACATTATCTTCCAGTTGGATCTCCAGCAGTTCTTTCAGTTCCTTTTTTAGATTTTTCTGAAGAATCGGCGTTGCTGCTTCGATGCGGTAATCCAGGTTTCTAGTCATCCAGTCGGCGGAGGAGATATACATATTTTCTGCACCTTTGTTATAGAAATACATCACTCGGGCGTGTTCCAGATATTCGTCAACAATACTCACCGCATGGAACTTTGTTTTAAAGTTTTTCTGATTCACTGCGCAGAAAATTCCTCGGACAATCATTTTGGTTGTCACGCCGGCTTCTGCTGCTTCGTAGATTTTCAGGATCAGGGTTTTATCACTTAGGGAATTCACCTTGATAATCATCTCTGCCTTGCGTCCGGCTTTGGCTTCTTCGATTTCTTTGTCAATGTGTGCGATGATTTTCTCGCGCATAAACTGTGGACAGACCAAGAGATTTTTGCAGGTTTTGAGCGCCGGAGTGGGATCCACTTTTGGTTTGTTGAGAACCGTGAACACTTTATTAATATCTGCCATTATTGCACGGTTGGACGTCATCAGCAGATGGTCGCCGTAGATTTTGGCAGTCTTTTCATTGAAATTTCCCGTGCTCACGAAACCATACTGAATAGTCCGATTATTCACCCTTTTTTTGATGACACACAGTTTGGCGTGCACCTTTTTGTTCGGGATGCCGAGAAGAACTTTGACACCTTCAAGTTCCAGGCGCTCTTTCCATTCCAGGTTGTTTTCTTCGTCGAACCTCGCGCGCAACTCGAGCATTACTGTGACGTCTTTTCCGTTTCTAACGGCATTGATCAAAGCATTCACGATTTTAGAACTCGATGCCAATCGGTACGCCGTAATCTGAATCGATTTCACATCTGGGTCCATAGCCGATTCCCGCAACAGGTCAATCACCGAATCGTAAGAATGATATGGAAATGTCAGCAAAACATCTTTCTTGATAATGACATCGGTGACACGCTGTTTTCTTGCAAATTCGGGATGGATAAACGCAGTTCTCTCGGCTGGTTTTTGATAAGCTTTAAAGACATCAGGAAAATCCATAAAATGCCTGAAGTTGTGAATCTTCTGGCCAGGAATAATACTGTCTCGCTTGGTGAGACTGAGCTTCTTAATAAGAAATTCCAGTAGAGCTTTGTCCATTTCTTTGTCAAAAACAAAACGTGTCGGTTTCCCTTTCCGCCGGCTTTTGACACCTTTTTCGATTTTGTCTGCCAAGGTGGTTTTGATGTCATTGTCGAGGTCAAATTCGGCATCTTTTGTGACTTTGAAACAATGCGCTGTAAATTCGTCGTAACCGAAATATGAGAAAATATGCGGAAGATTATAAATGATGACATCTTCCAGAAGCATCACATCTTTTTGTTCTTTATCTTCAGTCGGAAGCAGGACAAATCTTCCGTTGGCCGTTACCGGAACTTCTATGATGGCATACTGGCTTTCATATTGCCATTCTTTTCTTCGCATCGCAACACCAATAAAAAGACTTTTTTCCCTTAAATAAGGCATCGGTTTGTTATCGTGCAGTAAAATCGGAATTACATTGGACTCGACTTCCTCATCAAAATATTTTACTACAAACTCTTTCTGCTCGGTGGTCAGATGTTTATAATCTTTAATAAAGACTTTCTCCTTCGCCATTTCACGCTGAACATCTTTCCACGTTCTGTCAAAATCTTCCTGTTGATTAATGACCAGTTTATTGATTTTTTGTAAAATCTTTGATGGTGCATCATAAAAAGATTCTGCCAGAACTTTTTGTTTGAAGTCCATGGCACGCTTCAATCCTGCCACACGAACACGGAAAAACTCGTCCAGATTATTGGAAAAAATTCCAAGAAAACGGATTCTGAGATGGATGGGAACACTTTTATCCATAGCTTCCTGAAGCACGCGGGCGTTGAAGCCCAGCCAAGTGATATCGCGCGGGTTGAATTGTTGTGGCATTGATGAGGTTTTGTTAATCTCAAAATTAATAAAATCCATTGGAATAATTTGTGGGACGCAAACTACAAACTTCTCCTTTTGGCCTATGTTTCCGAAATGTCAATTAAACTTTAAATCTCATCAATGACAATTTGTCACAATTCCTGACGTGGTACAGATGTTGAGAAATGCAGACTATCAACAATTGTATAACGAAAAAATAACATATAAAAATGAGTAAAATAATTGGAATCGATTTAGGAACAACCAACTCTTGCGTTGCTGTAATGGAGGGTAAAGACCCTGTTGTAATTCCTAACGCAGAAGGTAAAAGAACGACTCCGTCTATCGTAGCATTTACAGAAGATGGTGAGAGAAAGGTGGGTGATCCTGCAAAAAGACAGGCGGTAACAAACCCTACAAAAACGGTTTATTCTATCAAAAGATTTATCGGAACTCACTTTAAAGATGATGCTTCTGAAATCTCAAGAGTACCTTATAAAGTAGTATCAGGACCAAACGATACGGTAAAAGTAAAAATCGACGATAGAGAATACACTCCACAGGAAATTTCTGCAATGATCCTTCAGAAAATGAAGAAAACTGCTGAAGATTATCTAGGTCAGGAAGTAACAAGAGCGGTAATCACTGTTCCTGCATACTTTAACGATGCGCAAAGACAGGCTACTAAAGAGGCGGGTGAAATCGCTGGTCTTAAAGTAGAAAGAATTATCAACGAACCTACAGCTGCTGCGTTAGCTTATGGTCTAGATAAAAACCATAAAGATCAAAAAATCGCTGTATATGACCTTGGTGGTGGTACTTTCGATATCTCTATCCTTGATTTAGGAGACGGTGTATTCGAAGTATTGTCTACAAACGGTGATACGCATTTAGGAGGTGATGACTTTGATGATGTGATCATCAACTGGATGGCTGATGAATTCAAAGCTGAAGAAGGTGTTGACTTAAAATCTGATGCCATTGCATTACAAAGATTGAAAGAAGCTGCTGAAAAAGCTAAAATTGAATTATCTTCTTCTCCACAGACTGAAATCAACCTTCCATATATTACAGCTACAGCTACGGGTCCAAAACACTTAGTGAAGACTTTAACTAAAGCTAAATTTGAGCAATTATCTGCGGATCTAGTAAGAAGATCTATGGAACCGGTTGCTAAAGCATTGAAAGATGCAGGTTTATCAACTTCTGATATCGACGAAGTAATCCTGGTAGGTGGTTCTACAAGAATCCCGATCATCCAGGAAGAAGTAGAAAAATTCTTCGGTAAAAAACCATCTAAAGGAGTAAACCCGGATGAGGTTGTAGCCATCGGTGCAGCTATTCAGGGAGGTGTATTGACAGGTGATGTAAAAGATGTATTACTACTTGACGTTACTCCACTTTCTTTAGGTATCGAAACGATGGGTTCTGTATTCACTAAATTAATTGAAGCGAACACTACAATCCCAACTAAAAAATCTGAAGTATTCTCTACAGCTTCTGACAACCAGCCGGCTGTAAGCATCAGAGTAGGACAGGGGGAAAGACCAATGTTCAACGATAATAAGGAAATTGGTAGATTTGACCTTACAGATATTCCGCCAGCGCCAAGAGGTGTTCCTCAAATCGAAGTAACTTTCGATATTGATGCTAACGGTATCCTAAGTGTGTCTGCTAAAGATAAAGGAACCGGTAAAGAGCAGTCTATCAAAATCCAGGCTTCTTCTGGTCTTTCTGAAGAAGAAATCGAAAGAATGAAAAAAGAAGCTCAGGAAAACTCTGCAGCAGATGCTAAGAGAAAAGAAGAAGTTGAGATTTTCAACAAAGCTGACGGATTGATCTTCCAGACTGAAAAACAATTGAAAGAGTTTGGTGAGAAATTATCTGCAGATAAAAAGGCAGCAATCGAAGCAGCTCACGGAGAATTGAAAACAGCTTTCGAAGCTAAAAATGCTGACGATGTAAAAGCTAAAACAGAAGCTTTAGATGCAGCTTGGATGGCAGCTTCAGAAGAATTGTATGCAGCTGGTCAAGGTGCTCAAGGTGCAGATGCAGGAGCTCAGAATGCCGGAAATGCAGCTGGTGATGATGTACAGGATGCAGACTTCGAAGAAGTAAAATAAGACTCAGCGAGTCAGGCAATATAGAAAATCCCCGAGCGTAAGCGAGGGGATTTTTTGGTCATACAAGATCAACAATTATGAAAATGATTTTGAAGCTGTAATTTTAACATAAAATAACATTTTTTATAGTTTCTTTAAAATTTGATGGCTTACTTATTGCTTCTAGTTGAAGCGATTCTCATGTTTAATTTGAGTTTTCATGGTTATTAGTTTTTACCCAGCCTCGGCTGGGTTTTTCATTTGTCATCAATTGATGAATTTTATTCGGAGAGAAAATAATCCTTACATTCGTTTACACTAAATATTTAATTAATGAAAATTTCAAAAATTCTTGTACTTTTCGCATTGTTCCTGGTACAAATGAACATTGCCCAGGAAAAAGCAGATGTGGTCCTCGATAAAGCTTTGACCCAAGCCAAAGCAGAAAATAAAAATGTCCTTTTGATATTCCACGCTTCCTGGTGCGGCTGGTGCAAGCTGATGGAAAAGAATATGAATCTGCCATCAACAAAACCACTTTTCGATAAGAATTATGTGACAGCTTATGTGGATGTTCAGGAACGTGGCGAGAAGAAAAGTTTAGAAAATCCTGGTGGGCAAGAGTTAATGAACAAATACAAAGGAGAAACAGCAGGACTTCCTTTTTGGCTGATGATAAATCCTAAAGGCGAAGTTTTGGCTGATTCTTTTGATGACAAAGGTGAAAATATCGGTTCGCCGGCATCTGCGGAAGAAGTTGCCTTTTTCTTAGCAAAACTCGAGAAAACATCTCATCTCAACAAAGCAGAACTCCAAACTGTACAACAGATTTTTGTAAAGAAAAATTAAAACAAATCCTCAGGCAAAACTTGAGGATTTTATTTTTTTCGGAGTAAGTTGTCTGTGGTATTGATTTTTTTTATAATTTTCAACTAATTCTAAACCAAAAAATTATGAAAAAATTATTTATTTGTATGATGGCTTTTGCCACATTGACTTCTTGCGACAAAATCAAAGAAACATTGACTTCTGCTAAAGAAGCAACAGCTGGTGCAGATGAAATAGACTATCAGTTTTTGTCCAAGCCGGAAGAGACTAAAAAATGGTACGATGAGATTGTCAAAAGATCCGGTGAAGGAGCCAAGGTGATGGATGAGGTCTCGTTCAACATTTACAGACCTTCTCTGGAAGGAATGATCCAGAGGGCAGGCGAGAAAGACCATCTTTATCTAAGTATCGTTTATCAAGACAATGTTGATAAAAGAAGGGTGGAAGAGATCCAATACCATGGCAATAGCAGTGGCTGGACCCAACCTGAGAAAAAAGACATTCAGGTTACGGGGATTGGAGCGGAAAATTTTAAATTGGAAGATGAGCTCTACGATTTTGGACAGGTTTCTCTGGAAACGTTCAATAAAGTGATGGCAGATGCTCTAAAGAAATATAAAGACGATGCCAAGTATGAATACCAATATATCTCCAGCGTCTTCATCAAGAAAAGTGGTTTTGATGTTTCGGTGAAAGGAAAATTGAAATCTAACTCTCAACTGAAAACGGAAACCTACAGAACGGACCTGAAAGGCAATGAACAATAAATCAATAATAATCCCTTGGCAAACGCTAAGGGATTTTTTATTGAGAATCGGTTTTTGGGATACACTTTCCTACCAACTGATATACAATTTTTAGTCTTTCCACAGTTTCTTCCATATTTTTTGTCAGTCTTTTGACTTCTTGCGGGTCTTTGGATTTCAGGACTTTGTCGCCGCTTTTGGAAATGCATCTTTTGGTTTCAGCCTGGGAGATGGTTCCTTCCGGAGATAGTTTGGTTTGGATGCATTCGCAGGATTTTTTCGCTACTTCCTCCTCTATGGTTTGGGCTTTTGACAAAGATAATGTCATCAATAAAACTAAGAACAGGCTATATTTTTGTGAGGCTGAGGTCATTTTGTGATATTTTCTTAACGAAGATAATTTTTCTTTTTTTATCATTCAAAACTTATCTTTGCAATCCTAAAACAAAAACAATGTTTTCAAAAATTACAGTTCACAGAGTCGGGAATAAAATCAATGGAGAATCTCTAACGCTTTCTCAGGAGGAGCTTCAGCTGGAAGAGGATATGAAGGAATTGCTCGGAAATTATTTTATGAGCGCCTTTAAGTCGGAGGAGCAGTTCCAGTTTTACAGTGATTCTTACCTGGTGAATAACCCGGTGTACAGCTCTGTGTCGGAGATTTTTGAGGACAAGGCCAAGTTCCAGTGGGAATCTGAGAATATTGCCAAGCATCTCTTCAACGCGGCAGAGAATCCGCGGGTGCAGGCGGGTGAGCTCTTCGTGGTTTACTTCGAGGGAGAGCCTATCAACACCGAGGATGGTGCGCAGAAGCAGATCGATTCCATCGGGATCTTCAAAACAGAAAAGCGAGAGTCTTTCCTGAAAATATTCCCGAAAAATGAAACCTTCGACATTGAAAGAGACCAGGGCATCAGCCTATCGAAAATCGATAAAGCGGCACTGATCTATAACAACGACAAAGAGTCGGGCTACATCCTGTCTGTGGTGGATAATAACAAGAACGGCGATATGTATTACTGGTTCGAGGACTTCCTAAAGGTGAAGCAGCGTGACGATGAATACTTCCATACGCAGGAGACACTGACGGTTTACAAGGATTTTATCACGCAGAAACTGCCGGAAGAGTTTGAGGTGTCTAAGGCAGACCAGGCAGATTTCCTGAACAAGTCGATTAATTTTTTCAAGGAGAAAGAGGAGTTCAAGTACGACGATTTTGTGAACGAAGTTCTGCAGGACGAAAGTGTAATCGAGAGTTTTTCCAACTTCAAATCCGATTACGAGCAGGATATGCAAATCTCAATCTCCGAGGATTTCCCGATTAATACGCAGGCGGTGAAGAAACAGCAGCGCCACTTCAAATCCATTATCAAGCTGGATAAAAATTTCCACATCTATATCCACGGTGACCGCCAGATGATTGAAACGGGGCAGGATGAGAAGGGGAAATTCTACAGGCTTTATTTTGAGCAGGAGAAGTAGGCTTTGAAATATTTTTACATTCTTTTTAAAGTTTAAATATTTTAGAATTTAACATAATAGTAGATTCCATTCCAAAAAATTTTTACCTTTGTGGCTATGTTGAACAAGAAAAACAAGAATTTTCAGAAAATCATTTCGGTATTTTTCACCGCAATGTATGTTTTTGTGGTTTTGTTTTCTTCAGAATTACATAACCACAAGGGCGAATCTTTTTTCAAAGATTCTGGTTCCAAAAAAACAGAAAAGTCTATTACGAAGGAGCTTTCGAGCAATCAATCGGGTGACTGTCTGGCTTGTCATTTTTTGGCAACAGGCAACTCGCTGGTTCCGGAGCAGTTCACTTTTCATTTTGAGAACCACACGCAAGAAACCGAGCAGATCATCTCCGCTCAGGAAAAAATTTGGGAACAAACCAAATCCACCATTCAACTTCGCGGTCCGCCCGCACTTTCTTAAATTCCAGTTTTCTCAATCTGTTGAGAATCTCTTTGAATTAATTTATCAGACTTTTTTGGGACTTCCAACGCAATGGTTGTCATTATCCGAATGATTTGGGCAGCTTATCCGCCCTCCACTCCCGCTTTTTTCTTTTTTTGCTAAAAAAGAAAAAGAGCTCCGTTCAGGTCGGGCTGCGTATGATTCTACGTTCCAAAATTGCGTCAAGAATTAATTCAATAAAAAAGATGGACTTTAGTATTGAGTTCTAATATCTCAAATCTAGATTCTAACATCTACTTCAATTATACATTTTAAATAAATGAAACACATTATAAATCTAATGGTAGTCTTTTTCGGACTTACATTAGTAACTGCGCAGAGCTATTCTGTAGAAGGGACTGTTCAGGATTTTCACGACAAAACGATGCTGGAAAATGCCGTTGTAACGTTGGGGAATTCTACTACGAAAACCGATAAAAAAGGAAGGTTTTCATTCAGTAACATCTCTGCAGGGTCGCATCAGCTGGTCGCAAAGCATCCTCTCTGCGACGATTATACTGAAAATGTAAAAGTCGACAGAGACTTGCATTTGGCCATCACATTGGAACATCACACGGATGAGATCCAAGGCGTCACCCTGCATGGCAATCATAAAACCAGAGGTTCTGTGATTATGAGTACGCTGGACAAGACAGAAATTGAGAGGAATTCCACGGAAAATCTGGGGAATTTGTTATCCAGAATTACAGGCGTTTCGGCATTGAAAACGGGAAATAATATCACAAAACCGATTATTCGTGGCTTGTACGGAAGCCGAATTTCTATCCTGAACAACGGTGTGAAAATGGCTGAGCAAGAATGGGGCGTAGAGCACGCTCCGAATATTGATGTCACCGATTTTGAACACATCGATGTCATCAAAGGTGCTTCCGCTTTGAAGTACGGAAATGAAGGTGTTGGCGGCGTTGTCGTTTTGGAACCGGCAATTTTACCAAAAAAGGATACGATAATGGGTAACGTTCGACTTTCCGGGATTTCCAATGGAAGAGGAGGTGAATTAGGCGCAACAATTATTAAATCTTGGGAAAATGATTGGTTTGTAAAAGCTGGTGGAACTTATAGAAAAACGGGTGACCAATATATTCCGCATCATACTTTGCAGAACACAGGTCAGGAGTTTAATTCTTTTAATTTCTCTTTTGGGAAACATAGTTTCCTACAAGGATTTGATGTTTCTTACAGTGGAACCAATCAGGAATTCGGGATTTATAAAGGTGCACATTTGTCGAGTCCGGAGGATTTTTACAATGCTGTTAACTTTGGGCAACCTTATTTTTTGGATAATTTCAGTTATGATATTGATAATCCTAAGCAGGAAGTGGCGCATCATATTGCTAAAGTTTCTGCTTACAAACGTTTCTCCGATTTTGGGAAACTGACTTTTCAATACAGCTTCCAATATAACCGAAGAAAGGAATTTGATATCCGAAGAGGAGAATTGCTGAATGTTCCATCGATGGACTTGAGATTGATTACGCATTCTGCCAGTTTGGTTCATTTGATTGAGCGTCTGAATTGGAGTTTGGAAAGCGGCATCTCCGGAAGTTTTCAGGATAATTTTCCAGATCCGGCAACCAAAGCAAGACGTCTGATTCCTGATTATTACCGATATGATGCAGGCGCATTTTCAGTTTTCAAATATAGATTCAGTTCAAAATTGAATGCAGAAGCTGCAGTTAGATATGACTTCAGCAGATATGATGCTTACAAATATTATGATTCTGATAAATGGAATGATAACTATGCCAGCCAATTTTCGGAATTCTTTGTAAGCGAATCCGGAAGCCGAATCTTGACAAGACCGATTCTGGATTATCATAATCTCTCTGCCAATGTCGGTCTGAATTATAAACCATCTCAAGATTTTGAATTCAAACTCAATCTTTCCAGAGCGGAAAGAACACCGAATCCTGCGGAACTTTTTGCGGACGGATTACATCATTCGGCAGCCATAATGGAGGAAGGGAATCTGAGTATCAAAAAAGAAACGATTTACAATGTGAATCTTTCTTTGGCAGGTCAGTTTGATGTCTTGAAAGGTCTTCATATTGAAGCGAATCCTTATCTGATGTATTCTGATAGTTTTATTAATCAAATTCCCACGGGTGTTATGAATACTAACCGAGGTGTTTTCCCTGTGGAATCTTATCAGCAAGTTAAAGCAAGAATGCTTGGTGTGGATGTGGATGCAGAACTGTCAATTTTAGATAATCTGAAATGGAAATCAGGGTACAGCGTTTTGAGAGGCGATGACCTCACGAACGATCAGCCATTGATTCTGATGATGCCGGCGAGAAACAGAAACTCAATTGAAATTATGCTTCACAAGCCTTCTCAATTCTATGTAACATTAGAAAATGACAATGTGTTCAGGCAGAAACGTTACCCGATTGCCAATCTTCCTGTTACTTTTATAAAAGATGGTGTGGAGAGAAGTGAGATTGTCGATTTCAGTACGCCGCCTGCAGCATACACAAGTTTCAATGCGACATTGGGCGCCAACTTATTCAAACATCTGAATGTTAATTTCAGAATCAACAACTTATTTAACACAGAGTATCGAGAATATCTGAACAGGCTTAGATATTATATGTACGAGCCGGGAAGAAACTTCGTGGTGACTCTGAAATACAATTTTTAATTATTACAAACTTAAAATTTAAATCGAAATGAAAAAATTATTAAATATTACACTAGCACTTTTAGCAGCCTTTTTTATCTTGTCTTGTAGAAACAGCGATGACGACGTTCCAGAAGACGTACACGAGCACGATGAGATTGGAAAAGTAGTTTTGACATTAACTAATAAAGCTAATGCTAGTGATGTTCAAACTGTTAGTGTAATTTCTGGTGTTGCAGACGGGCATTTGCATTTGCACGCTGGTGATACTTATTCTGCTGTTTTGGATTTCCAAATCAAGCACGATGATCATTACCACTCTTCGGATGAGATAGAGGAAGAGAAAGATCATCATTTTATTACATTCAATCCGGCTAATGCGGATATTGTTGTAGTGAGAGCTGCTAATGATATTGTAAGAACAGATGGACAAAGATTAGGTCTTAGAACAGAATGGACCATTAATTCTACACAGGAAACCGGAAAAATGAATATCAAGTTGGTTCACGGGCCAGCTACAGTTAATCAAAATTATCCTTCTGCCTCTAATCAATTAGGTCAGACTACCGGAGGTGAAACAGATGTTGACATTACTGTGGATGCTCATTAATCCAATATTTATTTAATATGTTGAAATAAAGATGTCTTTCCAAAAGGCATCTTTATTTTTTGCGGAAACTTTATGATTTTTTTATAAATATCAACGAAGTAAATAATTTTGAATTTCCTCAGAATTTACCTACTTTTGCAACCTAAAAATTTCAATTAATGAACGTTACAGCTAAAAACCACGATGAGGTAAGTGCATTACTTACAGTGACATTGGAGAAAGCAGATTATAAGGAAAAAGTAGAAAAGCAATTAATCAACTATGCAAAAAATGCACAGGTTCCTGGATTCAGAAAAGGGAAAGTGCCATTGAGTATGGTAAGAAAACAATATGAAGCTGGTATCGCTTTCGAAGAAATCAACAAGCAGGTTTCTGAGGCTCTAAACGGTTATGTAAACGAAAACAAGCTGAGATTAGTTGGTCAGCCGGTTCCGCAGCCGGTAAATGATTTCAATCATAATGCAGAGTCTTTGTCTGTAGCTTTTGAAATTGGATATGAGCCAGAGTTCACTGTAGATTTGACCAAATATGAAGCACCTCATTACAAAGTAGAAGCTTCTGACAAAGAAATCTCTACAAGTGTAGAAAATATGCAAAAGCGTTTTGCAGAAAGAGTTCCTGAAGAAAAAATCGGTAAGGATTCTTATGTAGCTTTAGAAGTTTCTCAGGTTGTAGAAGCTGACGCAGAAGGTGAGCACCACCACGCTCCGAAAAATGTAACTATTTCTAAAGAGCAAAAAGAAGCTTACGATTTGGTTAAGAAATTGAAAAAAGACGATTCTGTAAAAGTTTCTAAAGAAGATTTAGCAGCTAAAGAAGAATTGGCAAAACAATTAGGTTTCTCTAAAGAAGAAGCAGAACACCTTCACCATAATGAAGTTGAAGTAACTGTAAAAGACATCTACGGATTGAACCTGGCAGAACTTAACCAGGAATTGTTTGACAAAGTTTACGGTAAAGATGTTATCACGACTGAAGAAGAATTGAAAGCAAGAGTGAAAACTGAGTTGGACGAGTATTTTCAACAAAATGCTGATGTTCATTTCGTAAACAAAATTTTGGAGCAAATTAACGAGAAGGAAGAAATCAAATTACCTGAGGCATTCTTAATCAAATGGTTATTGTTCTCTAACCAGAACATCACTTCTGAGGAGCAAGCAAAAGAAATCCTTGAAAACGAGAAAAATATTATCAAAGGTCAAATCCTAGAAGGAAAATTGATGAATGATAACGAAATCAATTTGGATTATGCAGAAGTTCTTGGACAAGCTGAGCAATTGGTAAGAAATCAGCTGGCAATCTACGGAATCCATCACTTAGGTGATGATGAGGTTCAAAAATATGCAGCAGAAATGTTGAAAGATGAGAACCAAGTGAGACAAATCTCTTCTGAAGTGGCTATGGCGAAGCTGAAAGACGTTATCCTTGAGAAATCTAAAAAGAAAGAAACTAAAATCTCTCACGATGAGTTTCTTGAAGTATTGAAGAAATAATTTCCTCAAAATATATTGAAAACGCTCCAGATTTCTGGAGCGTTTTTTATTTGGTATAATTCAGAAGTTCGAGGTAAGGATTTCCTTTTAAGCCGAGTAATTCCGTAAAAGCAGGTTCAGTTTTCCAGCCTTTTTCTTTTAGATTAATGATTTGCTTTCGGAATTCTTCGCCTTCCTGTTCCAGAATTTCATATTCTATTATCATATGACGATAAGCATTTTGAAGTTTCGTCGGAATGTTCTGAGCAAATAACTCTACCGGAAATTCTTCTATAGTGAAATTGCAAACCAGAGAATCAACGCCATTTATTTTGCAAAAATGAGTTTCAAAGTCCTTTTCATTCTGAAATTCATTAATGATAAAATCTTGAGCTTTAATCAAATCATCACTCTCCAAAATAATATCCAAATCGCTTTTTTCGATATTGATATTAATGGGAAAAGTGCCTGTGAGAATAGGATTGTATTCCTTTAGTTTATCAAAAATATGATGTTTTTCTAAGACAAAATGAATTCTTTTCTGGATTTCAGAACCGTTTTTAAGATAATCTAAAGTCAGAAAATTCATTATTACAAATTTTTATTTGTCAGTCTGAAGCTCTCGAAAACCTTGTAAATTAGAAATTCAAAAACAACCTTGGATTGATAGGCTGATTGTTTTTATGAACTTCATAATGAAGATGCGGGCCGGTCGAACGTCCCGTGTTTCCAGATTTTGCAATGATTTGATTGACTTTCACTCTGTCATTGGTTTCAACCAAAAGTTCGGAAAGATGACCGTATAAAGTAACAAGACCGTTGCCGTGTTCTATCATTACACAATTTCCGTAACCACCTCTTACGCCAGAAAAGATCACTTTTCCTGCCGCTGCAGCTTTTACAGGACTTCCGTAAGCAACCGCAACATCCAATCCTTTGTGAAACTGCATTTGGTCTTTTTCTGCTGGCGCATTGCTGGATGCATTTTTGTCTTCTTTTACAAGGGCTTGTCTTTTTATAACATTGCCAAGACTGTCTTTTTCTTCGGCAACATTAGAATTATTGGCAACTTCGGTAGATTTTGGAGGAATTGGATTTTTTCTGATTCCAAAGTTAGAAGAGATGTAACCATCTGCAGGAACTCCTAACGGAACTTGTTGTAACCTCTGTTCAAGATCTACCAAATATTGGCTATATCGGTTACTGACTTTAGCCAGATAAACTTCATTCTGCAGACTGTCTTTTGCCAGTTTTTCTATTCTAAGGTCAGAAACATTTTTAGATTTCAGGAATCCGTCGATACTTCGGATGCTTTGGTCAACGAGAGCTAAGTCGGTTTTCAGCTGAAGATGGTCAATGCTGTCTTTCTCGTTATTAATTTTGACGATGTTTACCTGATAGACTTTATCATCTTTGTCATTGTAAAATTTCCCGATGACTAAGCCTTCTATAAAACAAATCATCAGCAACATTATAAGAACAATATTTTTTTTCTTTTTCGATTTTAGAAATTGGACCATTAATTGATTTTTAAAATGGACTGCAAAAGTAAGAAAATTTTATTTTTTCTAATGTTAATCAACGTTGACGCTAGATTTATCATTAATAAAAGTTAATAACTCTTAAATAATTGTTAAAGAGAAAATGGATTGATGTAAATTCATAAATAAGCTTAGATTTGTAGCAATGAAAAAGACGATAAAGAATGGCTAAGAAATTGACTAAATCATCTAAAAATGTACGAGTTGGCGTTTTGGGAAGCGGGAGTTTTGCAACAGCAATTGTGAAAATGCTTCTTGAGAATTGTAAAACTGTTAATTGGTGCGTTCGCAATGAGTTTGTTAAAGGCGCAATAGAACAGCGTGGACACAATCCGACTTATTTGACGACGGTTTCTTTCAACCTGAAAAAACTTCAAATTACAACAGATATTAATGAGTTGGTTTCTAATTCTGATGTGATTATTTTGGCAGTTCCATCCATTTATCTAGCAGAAGCTATGGAAAAACTGACTTGCGAGTATCAGGACAAATTATTCTGTTCGGCCATCAAAGGAATTGTTCCAAAACATAATGACATCGTTGCGCATTATTTGAAAGATGAATTCAAAATCGGGTTCAAAAATCAGGCTGTTATTGCTGGTCCGTGTCACGCAGAAGAGGTAGCAATGGAGCGTTTGTCTTATTTGACGGTTGCTGTGGCGCAGAAAGAAGATTCTGAAGTTTTGCAGGAGATTTTGTCTTCCTGTTATATCAAAGTTAATACAAGTTGTGATATTCTCGGAAACGAGTATTCTGCAATTCTAAAAAATATCTATGCAATTGGTGCTGGGATTGCAAGCGGATTAGGTTATGGAGATAACTTCATTGCGGTATATGTTTCCAATGCAATTCGTGAGATGGAAACCTTCCTGGAAGCGATTTATCCTGAACCAAGAGATGTGAATGATAGTGCTTATCTTGGAGATTTGATTGTGACGGCTTATTCATTATTTTCTAGAAACAGAAACTTAGGAAATCTCATTGGAAAAGGTTATACGGTAAAATCTGCGATTCAGTCGATGAGTATGGTGGCGGAAGGTTATTATGCTACAAAAGGAATTTACGCTATTTGTCAGGAAAAGAAACTGAAATTGCCGATTATCAATGCAGTTTACGATATTCTTTATGAAGGTAAAAATGCTGAGAAACAATTTGCAAAACTGACAGATAAATTAACGTAACCGATTGTTAATTAACAAAACATTACAATTTTCTATGATTTGATTGGAATAGAATTTGCGAAATTAGATTCGTTGAAAAATAAACACAAAAACAAAAATGAAATATTCAAAATTTAAATTGGCTCAGGAAGCGATTAAACACAAAGGATTTCTACAAAAGATTCCTTCGGTTTTCAGGATGATAAAAATGTATTACAAAGGCGAATACAAAATGAAGTTTACAGATATCCTTTTGCCGGCTTTGGCTTTAATCTATGTCATCTCTCCAATAGATATTATTCCGGATTTTGTTCCTGTAATAGGAGCTTTGGACGATTTGGCCATCTTAGCTTTAGCAATTCCGTTATTGATGAAAGAAGTGGATAAATTTTTACTTTGGGAAAGTCAGAAGAATAATCCTAATACAAAAATCATTGACGCAGAAATTGTAGAGTAATAAATCAAATTAGAAATAAAAAATCCCGATTCATTGTGAGTCGGGATTTTATTTTTTAGACATTCCTATAATTTTCTTAAATTCGTTTCAAATCAAAAACTTAAACCATTATGAGAAGAAAACTTTTAATTATTTTCGGAATTATTTTTATTGTCCTGTTTGTTATTTACAATGTTGGAGTAGATATTGGAAGTGTTCATTTGGGAAAGCAAGCCGATAATATTGAGAAAAATAATAAATACGATATTCAATCCAGTCTATTTTATAAGGACTATTTAAAATCAGATAAGCTCGTTGTTGTTAATCTTTGGGCGACCTGGTGCCAGCCTTGTATCCAAGAAATGCCAATGTTTTTAAAACTTCGCAAAGAATATCCGGATGTAGCATTTGTGACACTGTCTATAGATAAAGATAGCGATAAGCTGAAAAATTATCTTGAAAAAAACAAAGAGATGCCAGATATTACATTCGAAAACTCTGACTACAGAAAGGCAATTAGGAATTTTTTGGAAAAAAGGGATTTGAAAAGTTTGTATTATATTGATATTGTTCCAGTTACTTATTTTATTAAAAACGGAAAAGTTCTAAAGAAAATTGAAGGCTCATCCGAACGAGAAGAATTAATTACAAATATAAATACTCTTAAGTAAACAAAGAAATAAAAAACCGAATCAAAACTGAGTCGGTTTTTTTTATTTTTTAAACGCTGATAACTTCCTGTATCTCCGGCGCAAATTGCTTGATGGTGTTTTCCACACCCAGTTTCATCGTAGAACTGCTAATGCCGCAGCTAGAACAGTTTCCTAGTAATTTCACATAAACTTTGTCTTCCTGCACATCTACTAGCTCAATATCGCCGCCATCTTTTTGCAAAAACGGACGGATGCTGTCCAAAGCGTCCATCACTTTGGTTACCAGTTCTTCTTGAATTTGATTAATATTATTCATTTTATTATTTTTTCTTAGGCGAGCAACCAGCCATTGTTGTGATTTTCACAGCTTCGGTTGGTGGCAAATTGGTGTTTCTTTCAACAAGACTCTCAACCATATTCTGAGCAGTTTTGGTGTAGATGTCAGAGATTTTAGAATTTTCCTGCAAAGCAGCAGGTCTTCCAACATCACCCGCTTCTCTGATACTTTGAATCAAAGGAATTTCTCCCAAAACCGGAATTCCCAAATCCTCTGCCATAAATTGAGCACCTTGTTTTCCAAAGATATAATATTTATTTTCAGGTAGCTCTTCCGGTGTGAAATAAGCCATATTCTCTATCAATCCCAAAACCGGAATGTTGATGCTTTCCATATTGAACATTGCAATTCCTTTTCTTACATCGGCTAATGCAACGTGCTGAGGCGTACTCACAATCACAGCGCCTGTTACCGGAACTTCCTGAATAATAGAAAGGTGAATATCGCCAGTTCCTGGGGGAAGGTCAATCAAAAGGAAATCTAATTCGCCCCAATCTGCATCACGAATCATCTGGTTCAATGCTTTGGAAGCCATTGGTCCTCTCCAAACTACAGCTTGGTTAGCGCCTGAAAAATATCCGATCGACAACATTTTTACGCCATAATTCTCGATTGGTTTCATCAGGTTTCTACCATTCACTTCTACAGAAATTGGTTTTTGGCCTTCTGTATCAAGCATTGTAGGAACAGATGGTCCATAGATATCCGCATCCAATAATCCAACTTTGAAACCCATTTTAGCCAACGTTACCGCAAGATTTGCCGAGACAGTAGATTTTCCAACACCACCTTTTCCGGAAGCAATTGCAATGATATTCTGAATCCCAGGAATTTGTTTTCCTTTGATTTCGTTGGTTGCAGGCGCTGCAGGCAATTCAGGAGAAGTGATTTTCAATTTCAAGTTGATATGTTCCCCAAATTCCGACGCAAAAGCTTGTTTCATAGCGACTTCCAGCTTCTTTTTCTCGTGCATTGCCGGTGAATGCGCAGTCATATCAATATACACATCATCGCCCATCACCTGGAAATTACTTACTAGGTCATCCACTTCTATCTCTTTCAGAAAATCCTGAACTTTTGATTTCGTCAGCATAAAATTTTATTATTCTTTGAATCAACAAATTTACGGATTTTAAAATTAATTTAGAATTAATTGAATTTATGATTTTGTCTATCTGAATGATTTTTAACAGGGTTTTTGAGTAGTAGGGTTTGAGCATTTTAGTGTTCAAAAAATTAATGATAAGGTAAAAACTCCCATACTCTCAAACATTACAACTCATTTTGAAGCCGGGAACCTGCTGTCCACTATATCTTTTTTGTCATTGCGAACGAAGTGAAGCAATATTTAGAAACTTTCTCCGCAATGACAAAAAAGGATGCCGTTCCCATCAGGGCTATGGATTTAGTCCACCGATTTTAACTTCGTCTACAAAACACAATTTTGTCATTCTGAAAGAAACCCAACGAAGTGGTTCGACGAAGTCAATCTCAGCCTATTATGGAGTTTGAATTTATAAAGTCTTCGAGAGCCTCAGACTGACATTCGTGAAAGAAGAACTATTAATATCAAAATGTCAAACTGAGCGGAGTCGAATTGTTTTCAAAAAATAATTATTAATCAACTCTCAAGGTCAGATTATTATCATTCGGATTCCCATTCGTGTTGAGTGCGCTGTAAGGCGTCGTAAACCAACCATTTTTGTTCATTACAAATCTGAATTCATAAGTCTTTCCTTTCTCGAATTGAGATTTAGGCAAAACCAATTCAAAAGTATTCTTGTCTATGGCAATCATTTGATACATTGTATTAGCAGGATTCCAATCGTTGAATGAACCAGCAACAGCCATTTTCGTTATCGCTTCAGCATTTAAATTTTTAGGAACATTGTAATTGAAAATTACTTTATCATTTTCAATTCTATAACCATAAATTTCCTTTTTAATATTAGGTTTATTAATAATTTCAGAAGCAACTGATTCTTCCCTTGACCAATACGGATTTGCTAATTGTTTATCAATCAATCCTGCAATATGATTGACTATAAAATAAAGTGGGGGAAAAGAATTGTATTTGTAGCCGTTCGACATAAAAATGATAGACAAATCATTCTCAGGAAAAATACTGTAAGCATTGATGTTTCCGCCGGAAAAACCATAAGACGTTACATTTCCAGTTTTGGTAATTTCCCAACCGTGCGCAAAAATATCTTGTTTATTGGTATAATCAAAAGGTTTCCACATCAACTTTTTTGTTTGGTCTGTGAGGAATTTGTTGGTGTCAAGATTAATGCTCCATTGCAAAAAATCTGGAAGCGAAATTGCTAGTCCATTGGCTGGATGCGCCCTCAAACCACCAACGTGTGTAGATTTTTTAAACTGTTTCAGAGAATCATTATATCTGTAAAGTTGGATTCGATTAGGGATTTCTTCAAGAGAATTGGAATTGATTATGATTTTGTTCTTTGCATCAGAAAACTGATTTTTCAGAACAAAATCTTCAAATTTTTGTCCACTTATCCTTTCAATAATCATTGCTAACATCATATAATTAGTCTGATTATAACTATACTGATTTCCCGTCTCAAACTCCATTTTTTCTTTGGAAAGTCGTTCAAAAACTTCAGAGTTGGAAATGTTTGTAGGCAAATTATGACGCTCAAAATCCGGAATGCCAGATGAATGCGACAATAGGTTTTTTATTTTCACACCTTGCCACTCTTTTGGAAGATTATCAAGATATTTTGAAATGTTATCCTCCAAAGACAATTGACCTTTCTCAATCAATTGGAAAACGGCAACATTGGTAATTAGTTTCGTCGTAGAATAAACTCTGAAAAGAGAATTAGAATTCACTTTTTTATCAGATTCTAAGTTTTCTCTGCCGTAATATTTTTGAAAAATAATTTTATCATTTTTGACAACACCAACCGCCATACCAGGAATTTCAAAAGTTTTCATCACTTCGGTTAGGTAATTGTCGATGGCTTTTGTCTGTTGTGTTTTTTGACAAAATCCTAAAAATGAAAAATTTAAAAAGAATAAGATTAAGAAGGCTTGTTTCATTAGTTATAGGTTTACGACATAAGGACAACTATGAGCTTTGATTTATTACATCATTAAAAAGAAATTTTGTCATTCTGAAAGAATCTCAGCAGTTTAGATTCCTCCGGAATGACAAAATTGTATTATATATAATGTAAAATAAATATCTAACTCTCCAACTGTCCTTCCCATTTACTCACAGCAGAAGTAGCCAAAGCATTCCCAAGAACATTCGTCATACTTCTTCCCATATCGCAGAAATGGTCGATTGGTAAAATCAAAGCAATACCTTCAACTGGAATATCAAACATTCCGCAAGCTGCAACAATGATGACAAGACTCGCTCTTGGAACGCCGGCAATACCTTTACTCGTTAACATCAAGACCAAAAGCATTATGATTTGTTGCCCGAGAGGCATATCAATACCGTAAATCTGAGCAATGAAAATCGAGGCAAACGTCATATACATCATACTCCCGTCCAGATTGAAAGAATATCCTAATGGCAAAATAAAAGAAACAATCCTGTTGTTGCATCCGAATCTCTCCAATTCTTCTACCAACTTAGGGAAAACCGCTTCAGAACTGGTTGTGGAAAATGCAATCAACAAAGGTTCTTTTATTCTTCTCAACAAATCGAAAAGACGGTTGCCAAGAATCATATATCCAACTAACAAAAGTACAACCCACAGAATACCAAGCGCAAAAAAGAAATCGCGAAGATAAATTGCATAAACTTTGAAAATTGTAAATCCATTGGTTGCAACCACCGCAGATATCGCTCCGAAAACGCCCAAAGGTGCCACCCACATTATGTAGCCTACCATTTTTAAAATAGCGTGAGCGATAATATCCAATCCTTTGATAACTGGTTTTGTGTATTCTTCGCCCATTGCGGATAAAGCAATCCCAAACATTACGGAGAATATCACAATTTGCAATACTTCATTGGTAGCAAATGCTTCGAATAAGCTTTTTGGAATGATGTGTTTTACGAAATCTTCCATTGTAAAACCTTTACTGTTATTTACGATTTCGGAAGCGGAAGAAGCGTCCTGGATTGGTAATTTGGTCACGTGACCTGGTTCCAGCCAATTCACTAAAACCAAACCAATTAACAAAGAAACCAAAGAAGCAGATATGAACCAAAGCATTGCTTTTGTTCCCACACGACCAACCATTTTGATGTCGCCCATTTTTGCAATCCCAACCACCAAAGTCGAGAAAACCAAAGGCGCAATAATCATCTGAATCAATCGGATAAAAACTGTTCCCAGCAATTTGATGTTTTGCGCGAATTCTTCCTTAGAATCCGGATAAGTTGTGTGGACAATTCCTCCTAAAACAACCCCCAAAATCAATGCGAAAATAATCGCAAAAAACAGTTTATTCTGACCTTTCATAACTTTTAAATATTTTGAACACAAAGTCCACGGAGATTTACTTCTATCACAATGTTTTTAAGGCTCACAAAGGCGTAAACTTAATTCTTATCTAAGCGAAGTGCCTTCGTGAACTCTTTAGCATTATTCTGTAAAATTCTTTGTGGTCTTGTGTTCCAATTACATTAAACAATTTTTTCAATATAAATTGAAACTGAACAAAACTAATATTTTTGAGAGAATAACCACTAATATTTTAAATTAATATTAAGACAATCAATCAAAAACACACGATTCTCATCAATAAAAATAAAATAGCATTCACGCACAGTTAAGATTAGAATTCGTTCTTTGTATAAATCTGATTGTGAATGAAATCAAATTCAAGGACGATATGAAAAGGGATGTGGAAATCGTCATTATTTCTGATGTACATCTTGGAACTTACGGTTGCAAGGCGAAAGAGCTATTGAGATACCTAAACTCTATCCGTCCCAAAACTTTGATTTTGAATGGTGATATCATCGACATCTGGCAGTTCAAGAAATCTTATTTTCCGAAGTCTCATTTGAAAGTGGTTAAAAAGTTAATATCGTTTGCAACCAAAGAATCCGAGGTTTTTTACATCACTGGAAATCACGATGAAGCGTTTAGGAATTTCACAGATTTCGAATTAGGAAAACTGAAGCTTTGTAACAAACACGTTCTGAAACTGGGCGATAAAAAAGCCTGGATTTTTCACGGTGATGTTTTTGATGCATCGGTTCAACATTCCAAATGGATTGCAAAATTAGGAGGAAAAGGTTACGACTTGCTGATTGCTATTAACAATCTCGTGAATTGGTTTCTTGAGAAAATTGGCAGAGAGAAATATTCATTCTCCAAAAAAATCAAGAATAATGTCAAAAAAGCTGTGAAGTATATCGCTGATTTTGAGTTGACAGCTTCCGAACTGGCGATTGAAAATGATTTTGATTATGTGATTTGCGGACATATTCATCAGCCTCAAATCCGGGAAGTAGTTGGTAAAAAAGGAAAATGTATGTATCTGAATTCAGGTGACTGGGTGGAAAATCTTTCGGCTTTGGAATATCATAATGGCGACTGGAAACTTTTCGTTTACGAGGAGGAAAAACATACTCTTATGGATGAAGAACCAGAGGAAATGAAAGAAATAGACAGTGCAGAGCTGATGAAAATCGTGACGCAGATTGTTTAATTTTTTACAATCGCAAAGGTGGAAAATGAAATAAACTAACTTTTAAATCGCAAATTTCCTAGTCGTAGTTTGCGACTTATAGTATAAAAATTTTAAAAAATAATTGCGTCTTTGCGATTAAAATAAAAACACAAATATTTAATTTTTTAAATCCTTATGAAAATATTATACGCCTTTCAAGGAACAGGAAACGGACATCTTGCCAGAGCTCAGGAAATCATTCCGATTTTGAAGAAACATGCATTGGTAGATACTTTAATCAGTGGACATCAGACCCAACTGAAGTCCGATTTTGATATCGATTACCGGTTCAAAGGCGTGTCCTTGCTTTATAATAAAACTGGAGGTTTGTCTTACAAGAAAACTTTGCTTGAGAATAATTTCTGCAAAGCTGCGAAAGTAATTAAAGACTTGGATTTAAGTGCGTATGATTTAATAATCAATGATTTTGAACCTTTGACAGGTTGGGCGGCGAAACTAAGAAATCTTCCTATTATAGAATTGAGCCATCAGGCTTCTTTAACATTCAAGGAAACACCGAAGCCAGAGAAAAAAGATTGGTTTGGAGATTTTATCCTGAAACATTATGTGCCTTGCGAAAAGAAAATTGGATTCCATTTTGAAAATTATAACTCCCATATCAAAAAGCCGGTTATCCGACAAAAAATCAGAAAGCTGAATCCTGAAAACAAAGGCCATTATTTGGTTTATCTACCAAGTTTTTCTGATGAAGTCATCACAAACTTCCTGACGAGAATCGATGTTCAGTGGAAAGTTTTTTCTAAATATGCTAAACAACATCAAAAATTCAATAATGTGGAGATTTTCCCAATTGATGAAACAAAATATCTGGAATTGTTTGAAACTTGTGAAGGCATACTTTGTAATGCAGGCTTTGAAACACCTGCCGAAGCCTTGTTTATGCACAAGAAATTATTCGTTATCCCAATAGAAAATCAATATGAGCAAGAATGTAATGCTTTTGCGCTGGACAGATTAGGTGTTGCGAATTCGGATAAATTGGACCCAATCAAAATCCGTGAATGGATTAATTCTGACCAATTGATCGAGGTGGATTATCCGGATAATATCGAAAGTATTATTACGAAAGAGGTTTTGTATTGATTAAGCCACATAGTCACATAGATTTTTTTTGTAAATAACCAGAGTTAGGGTTAATAAAACTATGCAATATCAATAAGAATGGGCTTTAGCCCATTTTTAATATAAAAAGAAAGTCAGGCTTTAGCCAAAACATAATTTAAGTTTTGGCTAAAGCCTTTTTTTAATTACAATTTTATACATCGGGCTGAAGCCCGACGCTATTAAGAACAAGTTCATAATGATATTCAATAAATTAAAGTAAGTTGTTAAAGCTAACTCTGGTTATTTACAAAAATAAAATCAGCTTTTCTTGCCTCCGAACTTGTTTAGATTCATCATTAGCGAGAGCATAAAATAACGTTTCAGGACAAGTTCTTCTCTGTCTTCGATGTAATTGTCACGGATGTTTCTTATGGCATTTTGACGTTGATTCAGAACATCATTGATGTTGAATCGCAGTGTCATTTGTTTTTTGTAGAATTTGTAATTCACACTGGCATTCCAGAAATAGGAAGTTCTGTTGAAGCCTGCCGAAATGTTATTATTCTTGGTCACATTGATATCGTTACTGAAATAAAGATTGGATTTCAAAAAATAATTCACCATTCCGATAGTGTAATTCTGTTGAGCCGCTCGCGTTTTATCAACCCGATAATTGGTGTAGTTGGAGAAATTATAATTGAGATTGGCAGAGCCTGTCAGATCCAGAATATCTCTCAGGTTGAGCCTCACAATCATCTTCGGCGCAATATTGTAAATCGTGTTGGTGTATTGGACACCATCCACAAAACCTTTTCTGTGGGTGTAGCTTGTCAGAAATGATGGCGAAATTCGGAATTCATTTTTATCCCATTTGTAGGTTTTTGAAAAACGGCTATCCCAACTCAGCGTCTTGTTTCCGCTAATGTTGGCAAAAGTCCTGAACTGCCTTCCCGTATCGTCATAGTAAGAAAAATCGGAAACGTTATTCTCTGTATAACTGAATTTCAATGAAGTTGAGTAAGTAATATGTTTCGGAAGATTCTTATTCACAAAATAAATGGAGCTCGTATTTCTCCAGGTGCTTTTCAAATCAGGATTTCCCTGTGTGGTAAGCAACGGATTGGAAAGGTCTATATAAGGATTGAGCGCCGTCATCTGAGGTGCTGTAAAATCGCTTTGGTTGGATAGTTCCAAGGATTTGCTACTGGAAAATTTGTAAACAAATCTTGTGTTATAATTCGGGAAAATGAAGTTTTTTCTGAAATCGATATTGTCATTGTTGAAGAAAGAATGAAAATCGTTGTTGTTGATTTCCAGATTAGCATTGAAGAAAAACCGGAATTTGGTTTTGTTCAAATCATAACCCATCACAGCATAAAGTGAATTGATGTCTTGATTAATTGTATTAGACAACAAAGAATTGAATGTAGAAAATTCTCCCGTCACCGTATCAAAATCGTGAACCTTTCTATCATTTTTGAGTGACAGAGATTTGTAAGTAATTTCTGTGGAAACGATGGCCGAGTCGGAAACTGGTTCATCGTATCTTGCATTGAAGCTAAAATCTGTGTTTTGATTTTTAGAAACTGAGCGCTGATTTCGGTAATCATTTTCTTCGGGAGACTGATGAAAAATGGTCGTTGTCAGATTATAATCGGTGCCGCTGTTATCCATCACATTGCTGCTGACTGACGCAGAAAAAGTTCGTCTTTCTTTCTGAAATTTTCTTGTAATTCCTAATGATTGCGAAAAACCATTATTGACAGATTTTTGTTTGACATAACCCGAGCTTGAATTGAGCAGAACATCATCCCGTAAGGTTACAGACTGATTGTCGGAAGTGCTTTCGGTGGTGTTGTTATTAAAATTGGAATTGAAAATAATGTTTGTGAACTTATCCAATTTCAAAATCGAATTAGCGCTGAATCCCAATCTTCGCAAATCCCTGTCGCCAGTACGTTCTGTGTTTCTGTCTAATTTGTAGTCGGGCAGAAAGGTGGTTCGGGCAGATTTGGAGAAAGTTTCGGAATTTCTTTCATAATAATTGGCATTCAGTCTGTCCAAATCGAAGTTATCAAACTTGTTAGAGTAGGTTGCATTCACAATTGTTGTACTGAAAATTCCGGCTCCGGAACCTGTTTTTCCGGATAATCCTGCATTGATATTATTGGAACCTGCTGCTAATGAAAGGCGGGAATCCTGATTTATTTTTGTAAAGAAAATAGCACCGTCATAACGCTCATCCGAACCATAGCCCAATCTGATGTTGCTTGTAACCCCAACTTTATTTTTAGGATTCATTTCAAAATTCACTGTGAGGCTGTCTGTGATTGGTGCTCTTCCTGTGAACTCTTCTTCCTTGGTTTTGGAAGTGGTAACCTGAATTTTTTTGATGATGTTGGCAGGAATCGTTTCCAACTCTATTTTTCCATTTTTATCAAACAATGGTTTCCCGTTGATATGGATTTTGCTCACAGATTTTCCGTTAACCGTAATTTTTCCATCCGCATCGATTTCGGCTCCAGGAATTTCTTTCACCAAGTCGTCAATTTTGGAATCAGGTTTTACTTTCAGAGAAGAAGCGTTGTACTCAACTGTATCTTTTTTAATTTTAATAGGTGAAACCGTGACTTTGACTTCTTCTATATTCGTTACAAGTTCTTTGCTGAGTTTGATTGTTCCGAGGTTTTCATTTTGATGGATAGATTCAAATTTTCGAGAGAACGCTTTGAATTTGTCTTCGGAAATCTGTAGAAATGAGGCTTCGTTTTGTGGAGGAATCTTGATGCTGAAGTTTCCGCTTTTACTTGTTCCAATGTAATTGATAATCGCCGAATCCTTTTGTTTCATCAAAGAAATAGTGATGTTTTCCAACGGATTATTATTTTCGTCCGTCACTTTTCCGGTTAGGCTGTAAGTCTGAGCATTCAGTTTTAGAAAAGCGAGAATGAAAATAAGCCAGAATTTTTTCATCAAATGTTATAGTTTTCGGCACCAAAAATAGAAAAAACCCCTGAAACAATCAGAGGTTTTAATTTTTATTAAGTTTTGAAATTAAGCTTTCAAATATCTTGCGTAAGCATAACCTTCTTCGCCATCAGCAGTTTTGATTTTCCACCAATCGTCAGAAGATTGCTCAACCAAAGTTACTGTTTCACCTTTAGCCGCTTTTCCTACAACTGCAGCTTCCGTAGAAGGTTCCTGTCTGATATTAAGATTAGACTCATCAGTTGCAACAGTTAAAGAAGCGCCAGCTGCCAATCCGGAAACCTGAACATCGATATTAATATCGGTTGCTGTATAAGAAGAATCAATAGCGCCCAAAGCATTCCAAACTGAATCTTTTGCTGCGCTGCTAGACGCTTTTCCTGTGATATATAAAACACCGTCCTGTTCCTGAACAGAAAGATCCGAAAGCCCTGCAGACTGTGCTGCAGAAACTACACTTGCATATTTGTCTTGTAAACTCATTTGTGATTATTTTACAGTGATTTTGTTATCGTATTTACCAATTTTAAGCGCATCTACAGATTCTTTTACTTTTCTTGCATTAGCAGCAGTTGTAGTTCCTGTCAATGTTAATGTCCCTGCAACATCTTCCGCTTTTACGCCTGGGATGTCTTTCAGCGCGTCATTTACTTTTTGAAGAACTGCTGCATCCACCATATTCACTTCCACAGGCGCGGCTACTGGAGCTACGGTTGCCATATCGTGAACATCTTTGATACCCTGAACTTTTTTAAGAGCGTCGATAGCGGCTTGTTTATCTGCTTCGGTTGCAAAAACACCGCTTAGGTGAGCTTGTCCTTCTTTTACTTCAACAGAAGTTCCTGGATAAGCCGTGATTGCTGTGGTTGCCTGGGAAGTCAGTTCCGCATCAGAAACTTTCTTTTTGCAGGAAACGGCTGTCATTGATACCATCAATACAAGAGCCGCAATTTTAAATGTTTTTTTCATAGGATAAAAATTAATTTATTTAGGTTGTGTTTTATAACTATTAAAATTGATGCCAAACAAAGCGGGCACAATCGCATTTTAATTTCAACTTTCGTCTTTAGTAAAATTAAAAACTTTTTTGATGCGACAATGGTTATTAAAAATATTTAACAGAATTTTATAAGTCGGTTAAAAAGATGAAATTCAATTTAGCTGATTCTTAGAAATTCCTTCGCTAACTCAATCATTTTCGGATCACCGGTATATTTTCCTTTTTCATCAGAGAGTTTTACTGTTGGGATCCACTCGTTATTGATGCCTTTTACGCTGATGAGCTTCATTACTATATTCATTGGTTTAAGTCCGACATCATTGGTAAGATTGGTCCCGATCCCAAAAGAAATCCCGATTTTTCCTCTGCAGTAATTGGTGATTTCCTCCACCTTTTCGAGGTTAAGACCATCAGAAAAAATAATGTATTTGAATAATGGGTTGATGCCGTTCTTCAGATAATGTGCAATGGTTTTATCAGCGAATTCAAAAGGATCGCCGCTGTCGTGACGAACGCCGTCAAACAGCTTCGCAAATTTCTTATCAAACTGCTGGAAGAAAACATCCGTTGTATAGGTGTCGGACAGTGCTACGCCTAAATCACCACGGTAAACATTGACCCAGTTTTCTAACGCAATGGAATTGGCCATCTTGAAGCCAAATTCAGCTGCGTGAAACATAAACCACTCGTGTGCGTGTGTGCCGATTGGTTTTACATTGTAAAGCATCGCCAAATGGACATTCGAAGTTCCTGTAAAAGTCGATTTTTTATCCTGAATCAAAGCATCCATTACCAATCTATGAACTTTGTAAGAATGTCTTCTTCTTGTTCCGAATTCTGCAAAAGGAACTCCGAGTTCTGTCAAATGAACGGCTTTTTCAACGGTTTTGGAAATGACTTCTTCGTTAGTTTGTCTTTCCAGATGATTCATTTCGTAATGAAGTTCGCTGATGAGCGCAAGAAGCGGCACTTCCCAAAGAATGGTTCTGTACCAGAGACCTTCCACCGAAACTTTCAGCTCGTTGCCGTTTTGTTCAATCTTTACTTCCGTAGGATCGTAATGAAAACCTTCCAAAAAATCGAGGTAGGGCAGAGCCAGATATGGGCAAGTGATTTTCAGATATTTTTTTTCATCTTTGGTGAGCTTCAACTCCGCCATTGCGTTGACAGACTTTCTGAGTTCTTCTGCAAAACCTTCCGGAAACTGATGCTTTCCACGGTTGATGAATTCGTATTTTACAATCTCGTTCGTGAACAATTTCACGACTGCATTTTGCATTGTAATCTTGTAGAAATCGTTATCCAGAATAGAGTTCAGTCGTATCTCGCGCATAAAAATATCATTTAAACAAATCTAAGGAATTGATGTTGATTACAAGCCACAAAAGTCACAAAAACGCATAGGTTTTTTATATTCCAAAAGTTAAATAGAAATAGCGAATTTTGACGTATTCTTTTTTTAATCCTTTATTTAGATTTTTCTTTTGTGCCTTTTGTGATTTGATTATTTATAAAAATAACAATCCTTACTTTTGTCAAAATTTTTTGAAATGATAAAAGCGCTGATGTATTTCGTAGTTGGAACCCTGATTAGTTTTTTCTTGAGACGTTTAACAGGAGAACCTGCTGAGTTTTGGGTAGAACTTTACGTGGCTTCGGCTTTTGGAATCGGCTGGGGATTGGCATATTTTGTGGACCACCCGGAATGGTCGCTGCCAAAGAAAATGGGAATTTCCTTCATTGGAATTATTTTCCTGGTTGCTGTCGGATTGTTATGTTTTGATTTTGAAACTGCAGTTCCTTCCATTATCAAATTCTCTACAGTTTTTGTAGCCTATTATATGATCGCAAGTTTCCGGGAAAGCAAATCGTTGAGGTATTAATTTTAGATTATATAATTTAAAAGCCGGACTTCGAAAAAAGCCCGGCTTTATTTTTAATGAATCATCAGGAAACTGATGACGGCTAAACCCATAACCAGAAACAGAAAGGCAAAAAAATTAAACATAAACAGAATGCTTCCAATGATAAAACTGACAACACCGTGCGTATGATAAACTTTATAGTGCGCTATAAAAAAGTAAATGATGCTGTAAAAGAATATTACATTCATCAATAAATAGATAATGATACTAATTGAAGAATGGGTTACGTCTGCCAATTTATATAAAAATGAAAATAATAAGATTGTCAGTAATAAGAAACTGAAATAATGTAAAGTGAAAATCCCGTGGTCAAAATACCACCATTTCTTCTTGTTGTGGAAAATCCACAGGAAAAATGCAAAAATCGGAAGATAAATGAACAACGCTTTCGGCAAATTATGGAAAGATATCTCACCTAGTTTTTTTAGAATTTCTCCTTTTGTAACACCATTTTCCTTCAGTTCAAAAAATTTATGACCAACAGGAACATTGATAAAGTCATAGAACGAAGGATTTTTTGCTTTTGCAGAATCAAACGATTTTCTGTTGGTGTAACCATTATACTCAAACTTATCATCCAGCTTCTTGCTCATATCGAAACTATCCTCGATATCGCTTAATCTTGTAGAATCTTTCAGCAGAGTATTGATTCTATTAATCGCTACCGTATCTTTACCATTGCTAGGCGTGGTAGTTCTGATGCTATCCAGCATTTTGGTCGTCTCGGTAAGTCTGTTCAATTTAAAAGCCTTCTCAGTCTGATCGGCTTTTTTGCCTTCAAAATTAATATCAAAAGGCGGGAAAACAGCGAACAGAAAAAATGTAATAAAACTGATAAAAATGTAAAGCTTAACCGGCGGAACAAACTTTTGTCTTTTGCCTTCCAGATAAGTATTGGTCAATTTACCGGGTTTGAAAAGAAGATTTTTAAGAGTTCCCCAAAATTGTCCGTCGTAATGCGTGAAGTCTTCTACAAAATGCGTGAAAAGATAATAGAAAGGCTGCCTGGTTTGGATGTTCTGTTGGCCACAGTGCGGGCAATAATGATCCTCCACAAGGTGTCCGCAATTAAGGCAATCTTTTTCTTCTCTCAGTTTTCCGTGGCTCATTTTATAGAATTTTCCTCAAAAATATAAAAATCCCGAATTATAAATAAAGCTTATTTGGACAAATTTCAGAAAGTTTTTGAGTAATTAATGATTCGTTAACTTATTAATTTTTAGAAAATTAAAATATTTTTCTGAGGAAAATTTTTCATCCGAGAAAAAATTCATACCTTTGCACACCCTTTAAGGGAAAATTATGTTTAATCGTAAACGATAAATTGTGAATACATTAAGTTACAAAACAGTATCGGCAAACAAGGCTACCGCTAATAAAGAATGGGTTGTGGTAGACGCTGCTGAGCAACCGTTGGGAAGACTAGCTTCTACTGTTGCAAAGATTTTGAGAGGTAAGCACAAAACGAATTACACACCACACGTAGATTGTGGAGATAACGTAATCGTTTTGAACGCTGGGAAAGTGACACTTTCCGGAAACAAGTGGGCAGACAAAACTTACATTTGGCACACTGGATATCCAGGTGGTCAGAAGTCTATGACTGCTGATGAGCTTAGAAAAAAAGATGCTCTTAAAGTATTGGAAAAATCTGTAAAAGGTATGTTGCCAAAAAACAGATTGGGTTCAGCTTTATTCAAAAACCTTTATCTATATGAAGGAACTGAGCACAAGCACGAAGCTCAACAGCCAAAAGTAATCAATGTTAACGAATTCAAATAATTGAGTATGTCTATAGTACACAAAATCGGAAGAAGAAAAACTTCTGTTGCAAGAGTTTATGTGAAGCCAGGGACTGGTAACATTACTATAAACGGAAAAGATGCTAAAACATATTTTTGTACAGATGTTTTAGTTTACAAAGTTAATCAGCCATTTTTATTGACAGAAACTTTGGGTCAGTATGACTTAACTGTTAATGTTTTTGGTGGAGGGATCACTGGTCAGGCAGAAGCGATCAGACTAGGAGTTTCTAGAGCATTGTGTGAAATTAATGAAGAATTCAGATTGCTTCTTAAGCCACACGGATTGTTAACTAGAGATGCAAGAATGGTAGAAAGAAAGAAGCCAGGTCAGAAAAAAGCGAGAAAGAGATTCCAATTCTCAAAACGTTAATTCTCAGACTTCGGATTCTGGGTTTTGGATTTCAGAGCTTTTTGGGTTCGTTATCTTCTACCAGAGATCTATTAATCTAACAAAAATTGCCCGTTACGTTTAGCATCCAAATTTTACTCCCATCTAAAGTAAAGTTGATTGCCGAAAAGCGGAAAGTAAACTAACAAAAAACAAGAAAACATGGCAAAAGCAAATGTAAAAGACCTTTTAGAGGCTGGTGTACACTTCGGTCATATGACCAGAAAGTGGAATCCAAATATGGCTCCATACATTTTCATGGAGAAAAACGGTATTCACATCGTAGATTTACATAAAACAGCAGTTAAATTGGACGAAGCTTGTAGTGCTTTGGAAAAATTAACTTCTTCAGGTAAAAAAGTTCTTTTCGTAGCGACTAAAAAGCAAGCGAAAGAAGTAGTAGCAAAACATGCTGCAGAACTTAATATGCCTTACATCACAGAAAGATGGCCAGGAGGAATGTTGACCAACTTCGTAACGATCAGAAAAGCGGTTAAAAAAATGAACGCTATCGATAAAATGAAGAAAGACGGAACATTCGAAACTCTATCTAAAAAAGAAAGATTGCAAGTAGATCGTCAAAGAGCTAATCTTGAGAAAAACTTAGGATCTATCGCAGATATGGTGAGATTGCCTTCAGCTATTTTTGTAGTTGATATTATGAGAGAACACATCGCGGTTACAGAAGCTAAAAAATTGGGTATCCCGGTTTTTGGAATCGTTGATACAAACTCAGATCCAAGAAAAGTGGATTTTGTAATCCCAGGAAATGATGATGCTTCAAAATCTATCGATATGATCCTTTCTGTTGTAGCAGACGCTGTAAAAGAAGGTCAATCTCAAAGAAAAGCAGAAAAAGAAAAATCTAAAGAAGAAGGCGAAAAAGTTTCTGCTGATGCAGATGCTGACTTTGATGCAGAATAAAAATAATTAGAATTTTTTCTAAAATATAAAAGCGGTTCAACGATTTGAATCGCTTTTTTTTATTAATTATTAGGCAGCTTTATCCGCCTTCCGTTCCTGCTTTTTGCTAAGGCTTTTCCCATCCAAAAAAGAGCTCCACTCAAGTCGGGCCGCAAGATTCAGGGTAAAACAATATTTGTATCTCAAAACGAGATCGATTTGCTAAAAGAAAAACCCTTTCAGAGTTTTTAACTCTGAAAGGGCTAATTTTATAATTATGAAAAGAATAATTAAATCTTATCCTTTGAATTCTCCCATTGCAATAAATTTATCTTGTCTTTCCGCAACCAATTTATCTACTGGCTGTTTAGAAAGCGTTTTGATATCTTTCAATAGGAATTTTTTCACATTCTCAAATGTTGCTGCTGTGTCATAATGTGCACCTCCTAGCGGTTCAGGAATAATATCGTCGATTAGCTTTTGCTTCAGCATATCTTCTGCCGTCAGCTTCATTGTTGTTGCGGCAGTTTCTTTATATTCCCAGCTTCTCCAAAGGATGGCAGAGCAGTTCTCTGGAGAGATTACAGAATACCAGGTGTTTTCCAACATATAGACCTTGTTTCCGACACCAATTCCCAATGCGCCACCACTTGCACCTTCACCGATGATTACCGTGATGATAGGTGTTTTTAATTGACACATCTCATAGATGTTTCTGGCAATCGCTTCACCTTGTCCACGCTCTTCCGCTTCCAGACCAGGATAAGCTCCGGGTGTATCCACAAAAGTCACCACAGGAATGTTGAATTTCTCTGCCAATTTCATCAATCTAAGCGCTTTTCTATAACCTTCCGGATTAGACATCCCGAAACGTCTGTGCTGACGTTCTTTGGTTGTTCTACCTTTCTGAGTTCCTATCAGCATTACTGTATTTCCGCTGATGCTGGCAATGCCGCCAACCATAGCAGGGTCATCACCGAAGTTTCTGTCGCCGTGCAATTCTACAAAGCTTCCTTCATCTGCCAGACCATTGATATAATCCAATGTGTACGGTCTGTCCGGATGTCTGGAAAGCTGAACCCTTTGCCAAGGTGAAAGGTTCCCATATATTTTCTTTTTGGTTTCTTCTATTTTGGTTTTGATCTTTTTGCAGGATTCATCTACGTCGATGCCGCTTTCTGTACCTAGTTGTACACATTTTTCGTACTGCTCGATCAGTTCTTTTACAGGTTGTTCAAATTCTAAATACTCCATATTCTGTTTGGATTAAACCATTTCAAAAATAATCTTTTTTTTACAAATGGCTTTTGAATAATATAATTAATTCGAGTTAATTGCTTTTTCGATTCTTGCAAGCGTTTCCTCTTTGCCAATGATGTTCATAATATCCGGAACGTCAGGACCTTTCAGTTCTCCAACTAGAGCCAAACGAAGCGGCATCATAACTTTTCCCATTCCCAAAGATTGTTCCTCTGCAAAATGATGAATCGTTTCTTTCAAAACTTCTGAATCAAATTCTGTTGTTTCTAGTTTTGTAGATAAGTCTTTTAAAACTGCTGAGGTGGTTTCATTCCAAGCTTTTTTCAGGGCTTTTTCGTCGTAAGAAGTCGGGGTTTCAAAAAAGAATTTACCGTCATTATAGATGTCAGCTACAAAATTTGCTCTTTCTTTCATCAATGAAATAATTTTCAATAATTTTTCATCAGACAAATTCAATGATTTTACTTCGTCAACTTCTTTTAGTAAGAGTAAAACTTCTTCATCAGATTTCAATTTAAGATATTCCTGATTGAACCACTTTGCTTTCTGAGGATCGAATCTTGCGCCCGCTTTGTGAACTTTATGAAGGTCAAATTCAGCAATCATTTCATCCAAAGAAACAATTTCTTTATCATTGGCTGGTGTCCAACCCAAAAGTGCGGTCATATTAATGAAAGCTTCAGGAAAATAGCCGGATTCTTTATAGCCTTTCCAGATCTCGTCACTTTCCGGATCTTTGAAGTCCATAGGAAATACCGGGAAACCAAATTTTGCGCCGTCTCTTTTGCTCAATTTTCCTTTACCTTCTGGTTTTAAAATTAAAGAAAGATGCGCAAATTTTGGAGCTTCCCAATTCATTGCCTCATATAATAAAACGTGCAAAGGCATAGATGGCAACCATTCTTCACCTCGGATAACGTGAGAGATTTTCATCTCAAAATCATCCACCACATTCGCGAAATGATAAGTTGGCATTCCATCATTTTTGATTAGAACTTTATCGTCCAAAGTGTTGGTATTAACTGAAAAATTTCCTCTGATAATATCCTGAAGGTTAAGTGTTCTGTCAATTGGCATTTTGAAACGAACGACATAAGGAACATTCTCATCCAACAATTTCTGAACTTCTTCGGAAGAAAGCGAAATGCTGTTTCTTAACTGTTGTCTTGTTTGGTAATTATATGAAAAAACATCACCTTTTGCTTCGAATTTTTTCCTGATCGAATCTAATTCTTCCGGCGTATCAAATGCCAAATAAGCATAATCAGTTTTAAGGATTTGTTCTTTGTATCTGTCATAAATATCTCTTCTCTCAGATTGGCGATAAGGTGCGTATGGGCCGCCTATTTTTGGGCTTTCATCGGGAATGATTCCACACCATTCCAAGGAGTTCATAATATAATCTTCCGCCCCTTCTACATATCTTGCCGTATCGGTATCTTCGATTCTAAGAACGAATTCGCCGCCCTGATTTTTTGCAAAAAGATAATCATATAGAGCTGTTCTGACTCCTCCTAAATGTAAAGCTCCTGTTGGACTTGGTGCAAATCGTACTCTTACTTTTTTCATAAGTAATTATTTATTTTCTAATGGTCTTATGCAATCGCTAATTTATCTGGTTTTTTTTAATTAATTTTAGTAAAAGCATAAATAGACGTTTATTTTTACAGTAATTATTGTTTTCTGAAATTGTGGCGCAAAATTAGGAAATTTTAATGGTTTTACTTTTTTGAATTTGGTGAATCTTATCTGAAATAGTATTTTTGAAGATTAAAATAATAGCTATGTTAGAAATTGGCGAAAGACCTTGGGGTAAGTATTATGTTTTGGCGGATGAACCTAACTATAAATTAAAACGAATAGAGGTCAATCCCGGACAAAAATTATCTTATCAATATCACCATAAAAGACAGGAACAATGGACAATCGTTGAAGGCAACGCAACAATTGTTTTAGATGATAAAGAAATTTCTTTGGGTTATGGAGAAAGTATTTTTATTCCTTTAGGTGCGAAACACAGGATTATGAATCTTACGGATCAACCCGTCGTTTTCATAGAAGTTCAGACCGGAACTTACTTTGGAGAGGAAGATATTGTGAGGCTGGAGGATGAGTATGATAGAGAGTAAATTATGTGAGATTAGCAATCGTTAACTTATAAATATTTCAATTGAAATGTTGTTGATTGAGAAAATTAATATATCATGATTCTAGTTCTTATATAAATAATTTTACATTAAATATGTCATATAGTTCATGTCCATCTCCAAAAGCGATGCATCTTATATAATAGCTAGTTCCATTAAATGTATTTATTTTTTTTCATACCTTAATTTAAAATACGGATTACTTACATATGGCTCTGCAACATTACGATACCCCTATTAATTGGATAACTATAAACAACCGCATTTCTATCATTTTGAAGAATAAATATAGGATTATTTCCTAGCGGTCTTGGTGTATTAGTCGCCCAAAGTACTCTATTATCATCATCAGTATATAATACTAAGTTTGAATCTTTCTGCATAACTAATCTAAATGCAGGAATACCGTTTAAAAACAATTTTAATTCATCGCCACTATTAAGTTGACTTGCACCATTGCTTTCACCAAGGAAAACTGTTTGAGTAAATGAAAGTGATTGTTCATCAATTGGATTAGTAAGATTAGCATCTGATTCTTTTTTACTTGAACAGTTTTATTCTTCAACTGTGATGTAGTTTCATCTTCTCTGTTACAAGACTGTAAATTGAAAATGAAAAAGAGTAAAAACGATGTAAGAATTGATTTTTCATGGACATATATTTAAGTTTATTTGCAAATATAAAGTTTTTACAAATAATTAATTTAATCTAAAAAAGTTATGAGGATAATGTCTCCTGATTAGATTAAATATTTAAAAAAATCCATTTTACAAAATAGTAATTTTATGAAAACTACAGTCAAATTATTTTTTTATATAGTAATCTTATAATCTTACGATAAATTTATTTTGAATATCATCTGCGAGATCTTCGTTAGTCTAATTGTACGGTAATTCCAGTCAACTGAAACAATAATATTTTTCCAGTGTATAGGTAGATTTTTTTAGGTTTGTATATAGGGAATATCATTCGTCAAATAATGAATATACCATTATAATCATAATGAAAAAGAGATGTAGTAAAGTGGATAATAATCCTAATTACTACAGTAGAGGTTAGAAACTGTAAGATTTCTTTGATCTATCATTCTTCAAAAAACACTTTTAAGTAAGCTTTTTTATTACTTTCTGTAGAAAAATTATTTGCAGTAGTTTCATAACTATTTCTGCTCATTTCATATAATTTATCTCTGTTTTCATCAAAGTAAATTATTGTTTTAATAAAACTTTCGATACATTCATCGACATCTATAGGGATGTTTTTTAATAGATTTTTTGGAATCCATTTTTCGTTTGTGATTATGCGATTTTTTTTAATGTAATTTTTAATAGATCTATCTTGAATAATTACACCATTGCCAAATTCCTCTCCGATGAATTCACTAATTTCACCAACATCTGTAGAAATAGGAACTGTACCATAAGCCATAGCTTCCAGTAGAACCATTGGGAATCCCTCTCTGTAAGATGTAATTAATATAAGATCACTTTGCTGATAATAGAAATTAAGCATATCTTTTTCTTTTATACTGCCTATAATTATCATATTTTCAGTATGTTTAATATTTTTATCGAAATCACCGATCAATAAAAATTCAACCGGAATGCTCCGATCAAAACATCGTTGAGCAATCTCAAAGAATATTTCAGGTCTCTTTTCATGAGAATTTCTGGAAACAAAAATTATCTTGAGCTTTTTATTTTTTTGTTTTGGTGGGAGTGAATCAGGTAAATCAACTTTATTATGAATTATTTCAATTCTTTTAAGTAGATCTGCTTCAATATTGGCATTTTCATATAATAATTTGTAATCTTCGTATGTTTTTTTTCCTAAAATAATTCTTTTGTGTATTCTATGAGCAATATTAATACTGAATTTTTCAGGAGAATAGGGATCTTCATAGGTAAATGCGTGAGTAAGATCTATAATTTTCACATGTGACTCTAAATAAGGGATTAATTTATAAAAAAAGAGATTATTACAACCAAAAACTATTGGTTTTTTCTTAATATTGATCTTCTTTGCTAATAATTTGTAATAATTCTGATATTTAAGACTCCTAAAATGACCAATATCAATTAATTGAGAAGTATTTTTTAAAAAATCCTCCTTCATAAAATCATTTTCGGATCGATATACAATAATGCACGTCGTTTTATATTTGGCAAATACACTTAAAATATCTGCATGAACTCTTTCTCCTCCTCCAAAATGATAGACTGGAAAAAAAAATACAATATCATTAATATTTTTAATTAATTTTTTAAATTTTGGAAATTCAAAAAGGTAAGAGATTTTTGTGCTTTTCATTTAAAAGAATTGATTGTAAGCTAATTTAAATTATTTTATTCTTATTTAAAAACTAAGTAAAAGATTTTTACTTAGAGGAATTTTTAATTCAATTCCTAATAGGCAATCAGTTTATTAGTTTCTTTTTAGTCCCAGGATAATAAAAATAAGAAAATAGATTGGACGATCATCAAAGGGGTGATTTATCATTTTAACTGTGGGATCTTTTTATATTCTCGATCTTTTGAAAGCATTTTTATATAAAAATTGATGATCTTTCAATGATCTTATTCTATTATTAAAAAAAAATTAATTATTAATAATTTGTATTGTTTTCTGATACTGTTTATTGGATTTCTGAAGAAATGTTTTTCAATAGTTTGAAAAGGAAATAATGATAACTTATTCAATGCTTTGTAATAAGTCTCATTTTTATGTGTAAGCAAACTGAAATTATCAGATTTGGTGTGAGTTTTCTTCAAAGTCTCTTCCAATTTTATTCGGGAAACATCACTCAACCTATTCTTTTCCCGTATAGCAAAATCAATAACCAGCTTTTTCAGATATTGTAAATATCTCGCTGCAACAGCTTTTGTAAGGTTGTCAGTATTATTGATGTAATATTTTTCAAGAATAGTTTCTAAAATGTCCAGATAAGAATTTAGATTTTTATCGCTAATGTTTTTTGTTATTGAATCGGAATTGTCTGTTCTGTAAAAATATGTTTCTTTATCAATAAACTTTACATTTCTAGCTAGAAGCATGGTTTCAAAAAACCATAATTCGTCCTCATGAAGAATACCTTCCTTAAAACGCAGATTATTTTTTTCTATGAATTCCCTTTTATACAATCGGTTTTGTGCAACAGGAGTTAAAGCAGATTCCATAGTTCTTATTAGGACGTCAAAATGATTATTAACAAAAAAAATCTCACCTTCTTTTGGAGAGTACAGTTGCGAAATTTTTGAGATTGCCTCCTTATTAATTTTTGAAGAAACCGTAATTCCGGTAATAATATCATTGTTCTCAAAAGATGAAACAAAAGTGCGGATGGCACTTTTATCTAAAATATCATCAGAATCTAAAAAAAATAAAAATTTTCCTTCTGCAAGATCGATTCCTCTATTCCTTGTCGCAGAAAGCCCAGCATTTTTTTGGTTAAACAATCTGATTTTCGGACTAATAGATTCAAAGGACTTAAGGATTTCGAGCGTATTGTCAGTACTTCCATCATTGATTATAACACATTCCCAATTTTCATAATCCTGATTAATGATTGAGTCTATACAAAATGCAACATATTTTTCAACGTTATAGCAAGGAATTATAATAGTGACCAATGGAGATGATGTCATTACTCAGAAATTAATTTTGTATAAAGATTCGGATAATAATAGTATAAACGTAAATAGAAATAATATTCCCAACCGATATCTACAGCAGGATATTTAAGAAAAGATTTAAAAGATTGTCGGATTTCTTCTTTTTCAGTAATCATATCTTCCTTACCGGTTTGTCGAAGTATTCGCTTGAGAACCATTAATAGTTTTCTGATGATGTTTTTCGTAATCTTCTGCTCATTTGTGACTTCTTTTGAATTTTGCCAAAACTTGAACACATCCATTATTGCCAGATAAAAATAATAAGCCGTTTCAGGGGAAAGATTATGTGAGAGACTATCCTCATGCTGTATATAATGATACAGCTGCTTATTAGATTTGACAACGGTCATCGCTTTGTCGAACACCTTGAATAATGTTGAATAATCCTCAAAACATTTTAAGCTCTCTGGAAAATTTATATTTTTTAGAAAACTAGCTTTATATAATTTCCCCCAGGGATGACTTTGTATCACTTCGTCTTCCAAAAGAAGAGCTAATGCTTTTTTTCCATCAAAAACCATCTCTTCCGAAGTAGGCTTATTGAAAATAACATTTCCGTTTTTATCTTCGTACAAAGCTTCGATTATAGCAATATCAGCGTTTTCTTCTTTAAGTAGATTGTAAAGCACAGTACAATAATCAGGTTCTACCCAATCATCAGAATCTACAAAACAAATATATTCTCCCGTTGCAGCTTCTACGCCATTGTTCCTTGCTTTTGCAACACCTGCATTATCTTGTTTTAAGATTTTTATTCTTTTGTCTTTAAGTCGGAATTCTTCATAAATTTTTGCAGATCCATCCGTTGAGCCGTCGTCTATCAATATGACTTCCAGGTTGTTATATGATTGGCGGATGACAGAATACAGACATTTTCGTAATGTCTGTTCAGCATTGTAACAGGGGATGATTAGACTTATCAGCGGATAATTATTCATAAAAATTGCAATGGCTAATACTTGAATTAGAAAAATGTCGACATATGAAAAATAATCGCTTATCTATTTATTTAAAAAAGCAAAGATATTAGCAAACTATTATGTTTGCAACATATTTTTTATTCTAATTTAAAAGAAAATATTAGGCCAAACAAATTTTCAATATTCGCAGTTTTTGTTCTAAATTTGAAAAAATAATACAGTTTATCCTGCAAACAGAGGCTTTTAATTAGAAATTTATGAATATTGTATATTTAGTATTTGGTAATAATATAGAAAATTACCAACAGGCACATTTTTCAATTTATACAGCCTTGTTATTTAAAAATGCTGGAGATAGAATAGTTGTGGTGACTGATAACACACAGTTGTTTAATTCTTTTGGAAATCATATAGAAACTATATCTATCAATAATGATGTAATTAAAGAATGGGAAGGTGAATATCAATTTTTTTGGAGGGTGAAAATCAAAGCATTGCAATTGGTTTCTGGGAAATATCCATCAGAATCTATTTTGTATTTGGATGGTGATACTTTTTTTTATCATGAGATGGATTCTTTGCGGGATGGAATGAAAAACGGGCAGAATTATATGCACGTAGAAGAAGGAAAGTTATCGGCTCTTTCATCAAAAACCGAAAGACTGATGTGGAAACAGATGAATGGGAAAACTTATCACAGTATTCAAATAGACAAAAATTCTGCAATGTGGAATGCGGGGTTAATTGGGATTTCTCACAAGCATTTCAGTTGCCTGGATTTAACATTGGGAATTAATGATGCAATGTGTGAAGATGGTGTTACAAGACGATTGGTAGAACAATTTGCATTTTCTTTAGGATTAAATGAATTTTCAGCTTTGAAACCTGCTGATAATATTGTTGGACACTACTGGGGAAATAAAAAAGAATGGAACGAGATTATCAGTAACTTTCTGAAAGAGTGTTTTATGAAACATTATTCTCTAGACCAAATTATTCAAAAGGTAAAAGAAATTGATTTCACTCAAATTCCGATCAAGGTGAAGGAATCTAGTACACAAAGAAAACTTAAAAACTTTATAGATCAATTTTATAAAAATAGAAAACCGCTTTACATCAATAAGTAAAATCTGAGTTTTCCGGAAAATTAATTTATTGTTTCAAAGTTCTGTAGGTCTCATAGACGTACAGGCTTTGGAGATAGCTGATTTTTAATCCATTGACACCATCCAATATTCCGAGCTTTAGAAAGTAAGTTTTAAAAAACTTAAAAATCACTTTGCCCCATTGTGCAAGGAACGAATATTTTTTTCCTTTTAGTTGAAGTTCCAGTCCTTTTAGCCTTCCGTATGACAACATTTTGTTTTTGAATTGGTCATAATTTTCAAAAGAATAATGAAGAAGTTTATGTTTTAAAATACCAACCGTTCCATTGACTTCCAAGGTCTCGTGAACCTTTTTATTTTTGGAATAGTGAGCTTTCGATTTTCTGAACAAACGGAAATTTTTGTCATTCTGAGTACCGGAAAAATTAATTTTCTTCTTTCCAAGAAAAAATGTTCTGTAAAAATAATAAGCATCTTTTGCGTTAGAATCTTTAACTGTTTTAATAATCTCTTCTTGTAATTCAGAAGTTATTCGCTCGTCGCCATCCAAAAATAGAACCCAGTCATTTTTTGCGGCATCCAGCGCAATATTTCTTTGCTTAGTAAAATCTTCAAATTTGTTTTGAATAATTTTTACTTTAGGAAATGTACTTGCAATTTCTATAGTTTTATCTGTACTGAAAGAATCGACTACGATAATTTCATCACAAAAATCAAAACATTCGAGGACTTCTCGCATGTTTTTTTCTTCGTTGAAAGTAATAATCAGACCGCTTATCTTCTCGTTCAGCTGCTGCATGTTTATTTTTGAAATTCTAAGATCGTCTTTTCGATAATTCTCACACAATCCAAAAGTTGTTCTTCAGTAATCACCAAAGGCGGAGCCAATCTGATAATGTTACCGTGAGTTGGCTTGGCAAGAAGGCCGTTTTCCTTCAGTTTTAAACAAAGATTCCAGGCTGTTTTGCTATCAGGAGTATCGTTGATGAGAATAGCGTTCAATAGGCCTTTTCCACGAACTTTTGTGATCAGATTTGTTTTTTGGATTAATTTTTCAATCTCAGAACGGAAGAGCTGTCCCAGTTCCTCGGCTCTTTCAGATAAGTTTTCTTCAGCTACAACATCCAGAGCAGCTAGCGCAACCGCACAAGCAATTGGATTGCCTCCAAATGTAGAACCATGTTGGCCCGGCTTGATGACATTCATAATTTCATCGTTTGCCAAAACTGCAGACACAGGATACATCCCGCCGGAAAGAGCTTTCCCCAGAATCAAAATATCCGGCTGAACATCCTCGTGGTGACAAGCAATCAATTTTCCGGTTCTTGCGATTCCCGTTTGAACTTCGTCTGCGATGAAAAGGACATTATATTTTTTACACAATTCCGAAGCTCCTTTTAAGAATCCTTCATCTGGAACGTAAACGCCGGCTTCACCCTGGATGGGTTCGGCTAAGAAAGCGGCAATATTTTCAGAGTCATTTTTTAAGATTTCTTCTAATGCTCCAAGATCATTATAAGGAATTTTTATAAATCCAGGTGTGAAAGGTCCATAATTTTGATTAGCATCTGGATCATTAGAGAAAGAAACAATTGTCGTTGTTCTTCCGTGGAAATTATTTTCGCATACAATTATTTTTGCAGCATTTTCAGAAATCCCTTTGACTTCATAACTCCACTTTCTGGCGAGTTTAACAGCTGTCTCAACAGCCTCAGCGCCAGAGTTCATTGGCAGGGCTTTGTCAAAGCCAAAAAGTGATGTTATCTTTTTCTCGTATTCTCCCAATTTAGAATTATAAAAAGCTCTCGATGTCAAAGCTAATTTTTTAGTTTGCTCTACCAAGGCGCCAACAATTTTCGGATGAGAATGACCCTGATTAACGGCAGAATAAGCAGACAAAAAATCGTAATATTTTTTACCTTCGACATCCCAGACAAAAACGCCTTCACCTTTATCCAAAACCACTGGAAGCGGGTGGTAGTTGTGAGCGCCATATTGATTTTCGAGGTCGATGAAATATTGAGAATTTTTTTGCTGGACTGCTGTTGCCATATCGTTTATTTTTCTGTAAAAATAACGAATTTGATTTCAATTAATGATAATAAAAATGCCCAACTGTAAAAGTCAGGCATTTTTATCTATAAGTACGAAATTATTTAGATATGATTGTCAAAACTTCTGTCCATAACAAAATCTTCCATAAATTTCGTAGTGTAATTTCCGGCAAGGAAATCTTCATTTTCCAGTAATTGTCTGTGGAATGGAATGGTTGTTTTAACACCTTCGATATAGAATTCTTCCAGCGCACGTTTCATTTTTGCAATCGCTTCTTCTCTGGTCTGTGCCGTTACAATCAGCTTTGCAATCATGGAATCATAGTTTGGTGGGATCGCATATCCAGAATAAACGTGTGTGTCAACTCTTACGCCGTGACCACCAGGAATGTTTAGTTCAGTAATTCTCCCCGGAGATGGACGGAAATCCGCATAAGGATCTTCAGCATTGATTCTACATTCGATGGCGTGCATCTTCGGATAGTAATTTTTTCCGCTGATAGGCGTTCCTGATGCTAGCAAAATCTGCTCACGGATCAAGTCGTAGTCAACAACCTGTTCAGTAATCGGATGCTCAACCTGGATTCTGGTATTCATTTCCATGAAATAGAAATTTCTGTGCTTATCTACCAAAAATTCGATAGTTCCAACACCTTCATAACCAATAAACTCAGCCGCTTTCACAGCTGCAGCTCCCATTTTTTCACGAAGCTCGTCCGTCATAAAAGGAGAAGGCGTTTCCTCAATTAATTTTTGATTTCTTCTTTGGACAGAACAATCTCTTTCAGAAAGGTGACAAGCTTTTCCAAATTGGTCTCCAGCAACCTGAATCTCAATATGCCTTGGCTCTTCGATCAATTTTTCCATATACATTCCGCCGTTTCCAAAAGCAGCAACCGCTTCCTGGATGGCAGAATCCCAATGGTCTTTAAGATCATCTTCTTTCCAAACCGCTCTCATTCCTTTTCCGCCACCACCAGCGGTAGCTTTGATCATTACAGGATAACCGATTTCTTTTGCTGTTTTCTTAGCATCTTCATAAGAATCGATTAATCCATCAGAACCGGGAACGCAAGGGATTCCGGCAGCTTTCATCGTTGCCTTAGCCGTGGCTTTGTCGCCCATCTTTTCGATCTGTTCAGGCGTTGCTCCGATGAATTTGATTCCGTTTTTAGCACAGATTCTGGAGAAATTCGCATTCTCCGACAAGAATCCGTAACCTGGATGGATGGCGTCTGCATTGGTAATCTCTGCAGCAGCAATGATATTGGGGATTTTAAGATAGGAGTCCTTACTCATTGGCGGACCAATACAAACAGCTTCGTCTGCAAAACGCACGTGAAGACTGTCTTTATCTGCTGTAGAATAAACGGCAACAGTTTTGATCCCCATTTCTTTTGCCGTACGCAAGATTCGCATTGCGATCTCACCACGGTTTGCGATTAATATTTTTTTGAACATCTGTTCGAAATTTTAAATTATAAATTTTGAATTTTAAATTAATTTTAAACGAAAGAATTTCATCTAAAATTTATAATCTTTTTACCTTAAAATTCCTTAAGATGGATCAACTAAGAATAATGGCTGATCGTACTCTACAGGAGAAGCATCATCAACCAATATTTTTACGATTTTTCCGCTAACCTCTGATTCAATTTGGTTGAAAAGCTTCATTGCTTCGATTACGCAAACTACTTTTCCTTCTGTTACAGCATCACCAACATTTACAAAAACGTCTTTATCCGGAGATGGCTTTCTGTAGAAAGTGCCAATCATTGGAGACTTGATTGTAATATACTTGCTGTCATCAGCAGAGCTTGCTGCTTCAGAAGCTGCAGCAGGAGCAGATACCGGATTTGCAGCAGGTGCAGAAACAGGAGCCTGGTACGCAACCTGAGGAGTTACATAGCTTACAGGTTCTCCTCCAAGTGGAGTTTTGATATAGATTTCGAAGTCTTTGTTTTTATACTTTACTTCGGAAACACCTGCCTTTGCAACAAATCTTACAAGATTCTGAATGTCTTTTATATCCATAAAATTTTTAAATTGTTTTGAACGCCAAATATAATAAAAAACCACCCAAATTGATAAAATCCGAGTGGTTTTTTATGCTGTGTATAAGATTATCGGAAGATAAATCTTAGTTTTCTTCTGTTGTTTCTACAGTTTTCTCTAGTACAACTTTTCCTTTGTAATAAAGTTTTCCTTCGTGCCAGTGAGCTCTGTGATAAAGGTGCAATTCACCAGTTGTAGCATCTTTTGCCAATTGAGGCGCTACAGCTTTGTAGTGAGTTCTTCTTTTATCTCTTCTTGTAGACGACTGTCTTCTCTTAGGATGTGCCATTGTTGATTATTTTAAAAATTCAAACGAATTATAGGTTATACTTAATTATTGTCTTTTAACTTTTTCAAAGCTTCCCATCTTGGATCGGTGCTTTGTTCTTCCTCTTCTTCTTCAATTTCTTTTGGACTGTACTGGTCAAGGAGCTTTTGATACTCATCATTCTCTCTTACGGATGGCGCCAGTTTTTTCATCGGGATCGATAAAACAACGGCTTCATATACAAGATTGGCAATGTTGAACTCGCTATCTTTGTGTGGAATAGTGATAATATCTTCATTACTGTCATCATATTCTTCACCAAATTTTACAAGAACCTTCAAATCATTCTCAATATTTTCAGAAAATTCATCGTTGCTAATGTCGCAAATCAATTGAACTGTTCCTGAAACGTTGATATAGAATTCCAAAAATGTAGTGTGTTTGTCCAAGTGAACATTCACATCAATTTTTGGGTTAAAAAACTCTTGTTCAGTCTCAAATAAATCAAAGAACTCCTGATTGATTTCGAATTTGAAATCGTGCTTTCCGGTTTTAAGACCAGAAAAAGCAATATCGTAGTTTCTAAATCTGTCCATAAAAAATGGTGTGCAAAAATAATTTAATTTTTTTAAATAACAAAATGTTTTTTGGAAATACTTGAAATGCAAAAATTTACTCCCAATATTTTGTTTTATTCAGCTTCGGTTGGCAGATCTTCATCCACACCATTATTTATGTGAATAGCTTTTGGACGAAGTTGATTTTCCATTAGTTCCCGATACTCGTTTCTGTTCTTAAAAATCTTGATGGCTGTGAAAATAGCTTCTGAAAAAGAAGTCTCATCAGCCAGGTTTTTTCCTGCGATGTCATAAGCCACACCGTGATCCGGCGAAGTTCTGACAAAAGGTAAGCCGGCGGTATAATTGACGCCTTCTTCATAAGCAATGGTTTTGAAAGGGGCTAATCCCTGGTCGTGATACATTGCTAAAACGGCGTCAAAAGCTTTGTATTTTTCCGGCTGAAAAAAACTGTCGGCAGGATAGGGACCAAAAGCCAGAGCGCCAGTATCAAAAAGTTCTTTGATGGCAGGCTCTATGATTTCGATTTCTTCCTTGCCAATTACACCGCCGTCACCAGCGTGTGGATTAAGTCCCAAAACTGCAATTTTCGGTTTTTGTACGCAGAAGTCTTCCTTCAAAGTTGTTATCAATTGTCTAATTTGTTTCTTTATTTTTTCTTTCGAAATATTTTTTGCAATATCAGCAACTGGAATGTGATGCGTGGAAACGGCAACTTTCAGGTCTTCTGTTACCATAAACATCACAGCCTTTTTCTGCGCTTTTTCTTCAAAGTAACCTGTGTGTCCGGCGTGAGCAAAGCCGTACTTCATCATCTCGTCCTTATTGATGGGAGCGGTTACCAAAACATCGATTTCATTTTTCAGGAGAGCTTCTGTTGCCGCTTCCAGAGAATCAATCGCCATTCTTGTGGATTCTTCCGTTGGAACACCGAATTCTACATTGCTGTTCTCTTTGGTAAGATTGACCATATTGATTTTTCCGCCTTGCGCTTCTTTTGCAGCATTGATATAATTAAAATTCGTCTGCAGCTTGAAGATGTTTTTCTGATAAGTAAACAACTTACCCGACCCAAATATAACTGGCGTGAAAAAATCGGTGATGGTTTTGTCTTTCAGAGATTTCAGAATAATCTCGGGTCCGATGCCGTTGAAATCGCCGATTGAAATTCCTACTCTGATTTTATGATGTTTGGAGCTCATTTTGTTTTTTCTTAGACGTTTAAAAAGAATTTTACAAATTTATGTTTTTTAGGTTACTTTTGTAACTATTTGTTTACATATTATAATTAGGAGTTGGTAAAATATGTAACATTTATAGCCCCGATTGTAGTGGAAATCCTTTTTCTTTTCTTTGAAAAGGAAAAGATTGCAACGGAAAGCGGGATTAAGCTCCTGAAAAAATCAATAAAAATCAAGACAATGTTTACAGGAATAATAGAAGCAACAGGGAAAGTTGAGAAAATTGACAGAAACGAAAGTAATATCGATTTCGTATTGAGTTGCCCTTTCACACAGGAATTGAAAATCGATCAAAGCCTGGCTCACAACGGCTGTTGCCTGACTGTTGTGGAAATCAACAGCGATTCTTACAAAGTAACGGCAATCAACGAAACGCTGGAAAAAACCAATCTTAATTACTGGAATGTGGGAACAGAAGTGAATTTGGAACGTTGTTTGAAATTCGAAGGAAGATTGGATGGACATATCGTTCAGGGGCACGTTGACAAGACCGGAGTTGTGGAAAATATAGAAGATCAGAATGGAAGTTACTTTATTACAATTTCTTACGAAGAAACTACAGAATATACAACGGTTCCACAAGGTTCTATCACTGTAAACGGGACGAGTTTAACGGTTGCCGAGAGCGATACAAATAAGTTTTCTGTTGCAATAATTCCCTACACTTGGGAGTTTACAAATATGAAGCATTTGAAAATAGGTGATGTGGTGAATCTGGAATTCGACATCATAGGGAAATATGTTGCGAAACTTTTGAAAAAGCAAAATGCCATTAAGTGATTATAAAGGTTACCGGTTAAGAAATAGGGTTTTTATTGGATTTTTAGCAATTTGCTTCCTGAGTGTTATCACTTCGGCGGTTTTGTCGTTTGTAATTTTGAGAGACAATGCGAAGAAGCAAAGCCAGACGGATATGCAAAACAAGTCAGAAGCTCTGATGGCTTCTTTGGATTATGCGCTCAGCCATTCTCAGGTAGAAACCTATGATATTCCTAAAATTCTTGAAAACGAAATCTACGAAATTGCTGATATCAACAAGCATGATATTGTTATATATGACTTAAATGGTAATTATCTTTTATCTAACAAAGAACCGAATCTTGTTACCCAGAAGAAAATGCCTGCGGACGTCATAAAAGCCATCAAGAAAAACGGTAAACAATACGATTATAAAGCTTACGACGAAAAACTGAAAGCGACGATTGTCTCTTCTTATATGGTGTTGAAGAATAATATGTTAGAAAATATTGCTTACGTGTATTTTCCGTATTATCACAATGAGAGTGCTTATATGGAGGTTTTCAAAGAGTATTTTATTTACATCATTGGCGTTAATCTCCTTATTATATTGTTCAGTATTTGGTTTAGCTGGATCATATCGAATAACTTGACCGAAGCAATTACACGCTTCACGTCTATGATCAGCAAGATCAATCTGTTTGATAAAAATCTCCAGCCGATTAAATATTATAAGAATGACGAGCTTAGTGCATTGGTAAAAGCTTATAATAAAATGATCTCCGAGATTGCCGACCAGAGAGAACGCCTTAGTTACATCGAAAAGCAATCGGCATGGCAGGAGATGGCGAAGCAGGTAGCACACGAGGTGAAAAATCCTTTGACACCGATGAAGCTGATGATGCAGAATTTCGAAAGAAAATTTGATCCCAATGATCCGAACAACGAAACGAAAGTCAAAAACCTGAGTGAGGTCATCATTGGACAAATTGATGTCATCAGTAGAGTAGCGAGTGCTTTTTCAGAGTTTGCACAATTGCCGAAACGCCATGATGAAGAGATCAATCTGAATAAAGAAATCAAAAATGTGCTGACGATTTTCAGTGACGAAAATATTTTTGTCCACGCTAATCATGAGGATATAATGATGAAGATCGACAGGGATTATCTGGCAAGAATTATTACCAATCTTGTAACCAACGCCAGTCAGGCTAAAGCAGACGATAGGAAATCGGTCATTAATGTCGACCTGGAGAAAATTGAAAAACGAATCCGAATCACAGTGGAAGATAATGGTGTAGGAATCTCTGCGGATCAACTCGACAAAATTTTCGATCCGAATTTCACGTCAAAAAACAGCGGAATGGGAATTGGCTTGACGATGGTAAAACGGATGGTTGAAGATTACAATGGAACTATTACAGTGGTTTCCGCATTTGATAAGGGCGCAATTTTCACCATTTCAATGCCTTCCAATCTTTAGATGAAACCGTTTCGATTTAAGCAATTCGACATCCGGCAGAGTTCTGATGTTTTCCGGGTGGGAACAGATGCGGTTTTATTGGGGATTTTATCCGATGTCGTTGATGCCAAACAAATTCTGGAAATCGGAACCGGAACAGGAATTGTTTCTCTGATGTTGGCTCAGAGAAATCCGGATGCCAATATCTTAGCCATTGATATTAATTCTGAAGCTGTTAATATCTCTCAAACTAATTTTTTGAATTCTCCTTTTTCCGATAGAATCAAAAGTCAACTTCAGGATTTTAAACAATTTAAAATCGGGGAAAAATTTGATTTAATTATTTCGAATCCGCCTTATTTTGAAATTAACAATTCTGAAAAAGATGTTCTTGCGAGACAGAGATTGGAATTGGATTTTTCTGATTTGATCAAAAAAGCTTCACAATTACTTTCTGATAAAGGTTTGTTTTCTGTTGTTATTCCCATTGATTCCGAAAGACAATTCACTCAGATTTGTCTTAATAATAATCTGTTTCTCAAAAGAAAGGTCATTATTAAAGGAATCGAAACGGCTGAACCGAAAAGAGTAGTTTTAGAATATTCATTCCAACAATCGGGAACTAAAAAAGAGAATTTTGTTATTGAAAAGTCACCAAGAGTTTATTCCGATGAATATCTTGAGCTGACAAAAGATTTCCATATATTCAACAAAAAAGCTCTCTGAATTTTCAGAGAGCTTTTTTATCTATAACTAATAGTTTTTTTTATTCGAATAATTCCGCTGTGTCCAGAACAGAAACCTGTCCGTTTTCGCACCGGATGGCTTCGCCGGGATAATTCTGAATCATATGATAATCGTGTGTCGCCATTACAACTGCACAATGGTTTTCTTCCGCCAGATTTTTAAGAAGCGTCATAATATCGTTTGACGTTTCCGGGTCAAGATTTCCTGTTGGCTCATCTGCAAGAATCAATTCTGGATGATTTAACAAAGCTCTTGCGATTGCGGCACGTTGCTGCTCACCACCGGAAAGCTGATGTGGCATCTTGTGTTTTTTTGTTTTCATCCCAACGCTGGACAGGACTTCATCAATTCTAGCTTCCATTTTGTGTTTGTCTTTCCAGCCGGTTGCCTGGAGGACAAAAAGAAGATTTTTTTCAATATTTCTATCCGGCAAAAGCTGAAAATCCTGGAAAACAATTCCTAATTTTCTTCTTAGGTTTGGAACGTCAGATTGTTTCAGTTTCTTCAAATCAAAACCTGCGACTTGTCCGCTTCCGCCTTGCAAGGGAAGTTGCCCGTAAAGGACTTTCAGAAGAGAGCTTTTCCCGGAACCTGTTTTCCCGATCAGATAACAGAATTTTCCTTTTTTGATATGAAGATCAACATCATTCAGGACGGTAAAGTTTTTCTGTACAATCTTAGCATTGCTCAAATCTATAATATCGATACCCGGATCATTTCTGTGCGGCATAATTAGAAAATTGAAAGTTTGTGAAAGTCAAAAATAGCAAAAACTTATTTTTCCGCTTTTACTTTTGGGAAATTTTAACAACAAAAAATGCTTGAAAATTTTTCAAGCATTTTTTGTATATGATAATTAAAGAAAATTATCTCTTAGCGCGAGATGCACTAACAGTTAAGCTCTTTCTGCCTTTCGCTCTTCTAGCTGCCAACACTCTTCTTCCGTTTGGTGTAGACATTCTTTCACGGAAACCGTGCTTGTTTCTTCTTTTTCTTTCAGATGGTTGGAATGTTCTTTTACTCATCACTAATATATTTAGTTCGTAATTATCTTTTTATTTTCAGACTGCAAATATAGGGATTTTATTTTGAGTGGCAAATATTTAAAAACTTTTTTATGTTAATTTTTCACTTCCCGTTTATTTCAATAATTATGGCAGCTATTTCCGCCTTCCGCTCCCAAACCTAACGAAGTGGTTCGACGAAGTCAATCTTTTCACTCCACTGCATAAAAAGGATTTCCGCTCAAGTTGGGCTGCGGATTCAACATAAAAACAACAGTTTGCAAAAATCCAATATTGTCTTCCGGAGGAATCTAGACGGTTGAGATTCTTTCAGAATGACAAAATTACGGTTTATAATTTCTAATCTTTAAATTTGTCTTAATCAAAAACAAGCGATGATAAAATCAAAACAAAATACAGAACATTATATCTGGGGTGGAAACTGCGACAGTTGGATTTTGCTTAACTCAAATAATCTTTCCATTAAGCAGGAAACGATGCCTCCAAATTCAAAAGAGCAATTGCATTTCCATAAAAATGCCCAACAATTTTTCTTTATTTTAAAAGGAAAAGCAATGTTTACTGTTGATGGAGAAGTTTCCGAGGTTGCTGAAAATTCGGGATTTCATATCTCGCCAAATAAAAATCACCTGATAGAAAATCAATCAGATGTTAATTTGGAATTTCTCGTCATATCGAATCCTTCAACAAATAATGATAGATTTGCAGTAGAAAACTAGACAATTAATTATGAAAGTCATTTCTTTTGTATTGAAAATCATTTCTTTTTTGATTCTGATTTTTATCTGGATTTTTACAATTGTTAATTTTAAGAAACTGCCGGAAATTGTTCCGATTCATTATAATCTTGATGGTATTCCTGATGGATTTGGTTCAAGAGGTACAATCTGGTTTGAAACGGGCCTAACCACAGTTTTGTTTTTATTTCTAATGTATGTTTCAAAAAAACCTGATTTTCCATTACTTAATATTCCTCAAAATATAAAGGATAATCCTATTCTTACTGAATTTGTGGTGAGTGTTCTATTGTTGATAATAATGTTGATATTTGCAGATATTAATTATGAAAGTATTCAGAATGCTTTAGGAAAGACCAATGGATTAGGTTCGATGATGCATTATTTGCTAGGCTTGGTTTTTATTTTTGTCGTTGGACTTCTAATTTATTCTTATAAAATTTCAAAACGTCAAAAGTTACAAGGTTGATTAAATGAAATCTATATACAATCTTTTCGTTCACTTAATGATTTTCGGGATGAAAGTTTTCTCACTCTTCGATTCCAAAACAAAAAAAGGAGTCCGAGGGAGAAAAGAATCTCTGAAAATCGTTCGGGGCAATATCCAGGGGCAAAAAGTACTTTGGATGCACGCTGCGAGTCTTGGCGAGTATGAGCAGGGGCTTCCGGTTCTCGAAAAGCTGAAAGAACAATTCCCGGAACATAAGACACTAGTGACGTTTTTTTCACCTTCCGGTTATGAGAATGTGAAGAAAAGAAAACAGATTGCTGATGCTGTCTGCTATTTGCCTTTTGACAGAAAAAAAGATGTGAAAGACTTTGTTTCCTCTTTTGAGACGGAGATTTTCTTCACGGTTAAATATGATTATTGGTACAATCTTCTGGAAGAGTTGAAGAATCGGGGCGTGAAAATCTATGTGATTTCGGCTTTGTTTTATGAGCATCAAGTTTTTTTTGAAAGTTATGGAAAATGGTTTGCAAAACAGCTTCGTCAAAACATCGACTGGTTTTTTCATCAGACTATCAAATCACAGGCTTTGGCAAAAAAAATAGGATTGACCAATTCTACGGTTTCTGGTGATACACGATTTGACCGGGTGAAACAATTTTTAGACAGAGATAATCACCTGGAATTCATAGAAGAATTCAAAGCGGGTCAAAAGCTGATTGTCTTCGGAAGCAGTTGGCAGGCAGAGGAAGATATTGCTCAGGTTGTGGCAAAAAAACTTCCCAAAACGAAACTCATCATTGCTTCACACGACTTGCACAGAGTTCCGCATCTGCAGAAATTATTTCCGAATGCTATATTATACAGTTCCCTTACAAATTCTCATATCCCTGAACTCTCAAACTCTCAAACTCTCATCATAGATAGTATCGGGAAACTTTCCAAATTGTATTCTTATGCGGATCTTGCGGTTGTTGGAGGCGGATTTCATTCGGCGGGTTTGCATAATATTCTGGAAGCGGCGGTCTATGGTGTTCCGGTGATTTTTGGAAATCAGTACAAAAAGAACCCGGAGGCAGATACACTGATTGAGGCGAAAGGCGCCAAATGTTTTGACGACTTTGTTGCGGCTTCAGTTTTTATCACAGAATTGATTAATAAAGATTCGCAGACAGAAGATGAAGAGAAATCTTTCCTGAAACAGATGTCCGAAAATGCTTACAATTTTGTGAATTCTCAGCCTGATGCGACGGAGATAATTGTAAAGAAAATTCTGAACAAAACATCGTCGACTTAAACACTATGCTCACAAGGCTTGTCGCAAAGTTCACAACGAATTGAGCTGTATTTTTTGTGTTCTTTGTGAAAACTTTGCGTCTTTGTGGTTAAAAATCCTATTTCAAAAATCCCTGACTTTTTATCTCCTTCAAAATCAATTCAAAATGGTCTGGGATATTTTCGCATTTCATCCAGTTGAAATCTAAACCGTTATTGATGCAAAGCTTTTCCAGATAGAGATTCTCGTGGATTTTGGAATCGATGTCGGATAAAATTTCATCGAATTCCAGCCAATAATCTTCGTCCAGTTTTTTGATTTGAATTAAGGCTTTGAAAATCTTGTTGATAAGGTAAATGTAAAGTTTATAAACCGCATCGAATCTCTGTTTGCCAAGTTTGTCGTTGTGCGAAAAGATTTTACTTACTAAAAGAAGATTCAGATAAACTTCACCGAATTTGTCCGTTGTTACCTTCACGTGTTCCGTGATTTCAGCGCTTAATTTTCGTACTAAAACCAGGAAATATTTTGGATTGCCGATGTATTTTGATATTTCTAAGATTCTTTCACGGATATAAGCTTCCATTGTGTTGCGTTTGTTATCCGTTGTTTCCTCATCGATAAGTTCGAAATACAATTTTTTGGACAGTAATTTATCCTTCTTCAGCAATCTGAAAATCAACTTATCTTTTTCCGAATGTGAAAACTGGCTGAGCGCGGCTTTAAATTCCTTTGAATATTCCATTAGTTGAATAATTTTGAATATTTCATAAATCCGTTAAAAGCCCAATTGGCTGTATAATAAAGAGATTTCAATGTTGAAAATTTCATGTAATCTTTGTAAACCAAATATTGGTCCTTCATTATGTTTGATTTATTTCGAGAAACGCTGTTGGGAAGCATTCTGTATTTTGATAAAGTCTTTTTCAAAGGTTTTCCTTGCGGGATTTTCTTCAACAATTCCAGCCACATTACGTGGTCTTCGCGTTTTGTACCTTCCGGAAAATAGAATTTTCCCACTCTTTTGGAATCGTACATTGATGCTAAAAGTGATAATCTGCAAGTCTTCAAGAGATTATTAAAAGTCACAATGGTATCCGCTTCGTAATCGCCAATTTTTGTAGGATTTAGATTCTCATCACAACGGGAATAAGTTGAATAAGCCAATTCCGCATTCTCTGATTTCATAAAGTTGACCATTTCTTCAAGGAAATTCGGTTCCCAAAAATCATCGGCATCCAGGAATGTGATGAATCTTCCTGTAGCATTTTCGAGAGAAATGTTTCTTGCGTGACCTGCGCCTCCATTTTTTTCAGCTTTAAAAACTTTGATTCGTGGATCATTTTGTTTTTCTAGGATTTCCACCGAATTATCCGTCGAACAATCATCTGTTATCAGCCATTCCCAATCTTGAAAAGTTTGATTGAGGACAGACTGGATGGTCTCGTTCAAATATTTTGAAGAATTGTAACTCGGTGTGATGATGGAAATTTCAGGCACTTGCGATTTTTTGCAAAGATAACTAAAGACATGAAGATAAAAGAATAAAGAGAAAAGACTTCTTTGCTGAAAACACTTCGACTCCGCTCAGTGTGACATCTCTAAGTACTAACGTTTTTTCTAAGTTGTCAGTCTGAGCGGAGTCGAAGACTTTTGTATTTGTGTTTGTTCGTCGTTTAAAAAAAAATGTTGATTCGAAGGCTGAAACCCGCAACCCGACTTATCTCAATTTTATTTATTTTAATTGGAATCGATGAACCACTTCGTTAGGTTTGGGAGCCCTTCGACAAGCTCAGGATAAACTACAGGCGGATTAAGTTGCCCAAAAATTTAAAATTGTCATTTCCTCTCAAAATCTTAACTTTGTGAATCTTAAAAAAATTATTCATTATTAATTCTTACTTCATAGAATGTTTTACGACCATCAGCAGATAGAAAAAAAGTGGCAGAAATACTGGGAAGACAACCAAACTTACAAGACTTCCGACTCAACCGATAAACCAAAATTCTACGTCCTCGATATGTTTCCTTATCCTTCCGGAGCGGGACTTCACGTGGGACATCCGCTTGGTTATATTGCTTCTGATATCTATGCGAGATACAAAAGACATCAGGGTTTCAACGTTCTTCATCCGGTTGGTTACGATAGTTTCGGACTTCCTGCAGAACAATATGCAATTCAAACAGGAACACATCCTGCAATTACGACTGAACAAAATATCACAAGATACGAGGAGCAATTAAGAAAAATTGGTTTCTCTTTCGATTGGAGTAGAGAAGTGAGAACTTCAGACGCTTCTTATTATAAATGGACGCAATGGATTTTTATTCAGTTGTTTCATTCTTGGTATAATAAAAATACAGACAAGGCAGAATCTATCAAAACCTTAATCAAACATTTTGAAGAAAAGGGAAGCGAAGGATTAAATGCCAATCAAAATGAAGAACTTAATTTCACTGCAGAAGAATGGAACAATACTTCTGAAATTGACAAAGGTGCCATCTTATTAAATTATCGCTTGGCTTACAGAGCGGAAACGACGGTGAACTGGTGTCCTGCATTGGGAACTGTTTTGGCGAACGACGAAATAAAAGATGGAAAATCCGAAAGAGGCGGTTTTCCTGTTTTCCAAAAGAAAATGATGCAGTGGAGTATGAGAATCTCTGCATACTCGGAAAGATTGCTACAAGGTTTGAAAACTCTGGACTGGCCACAACCTTTGAAAGATTCTCAGGAATATTGGATTGGAAAATCTCAAGGAGCACAAGTTAGATTTGCAACTGAAAATGGAGAAACAATTGAGGTTTTCACGACGAGACCAGATACAATTTTCGGAGCGACTTTTATGGTTTTGGCGCCGGAAAATCCCTTGGTTCAAAATTTAACAACCGAAGAACAAGCAAGGGAAATTGCGAATTATATAGAAGAAACTTCCAAAAAAACAGAACGTGATAGAATGGCTGACGTGAAAAACGTGAGTGGTGCTTTCACAGGAAGTTATGCAATCAATCCTTTTAATGGAAACAAAATTCCGGTTTATATCTCGGATTATGTGTTGATGGGTTATGGAACCGGTGCTGTGATGGCGGTTCCTGCACACGATGAGCGTGACCATAGATTTGCGAAAAAATTTAATTTGGAAATAATCAAAGTTGTGGAATCTGATATAGATGTTCAGGAAGAAGCTTATGATTCTAAAGATTCGGTTTGTGTGAACTCTGATTTCTTGAATGGTCTTAATTATAATGATGCGAAAGCCAAAATAATTGCTGAAATCGAAAACAAAGGAATCGGTCACGGAACTATCAATTACAGACAGCGTGATGCGATTTTCTCAAGACAAAGATATTGGGGCGAACCTGTTCCTATATATTATAAGGAAGGAATGCCTTACACGTTGCCAAATTCTGCTTTGCCTTTGGAACTTCCTGAAGTTGAAAAATATTTGCCAACTGAAGACGGAGATCCGCCATTAGGAAATGCGAAAACATTTGCTTGGGACGAGGCGAACCAAAAAGTTGTTGATACAGATTTGATTGATGATAAAACTGTTTTTCCATTAGAATTATCCACAATGCCGGGCTGGGCAGGAAGTTCTTGGTATTTCCTAAGATATATGGACCCGAATGATGATGATGTTTTCTGTAAAAAAGAATTGTCAGATTATTGGGGACAAGTTGATTTGTACATCGGAGGAAGTGAACACGCAACAGGACATTTGTTATATTCTCGTTTTTGGAATATGTTCTTGAAGGACAGAGGTTATATCGAGCAAAATGAGCCTTTCCAAAAGTTGATTAATCAAGGGATGATTTTGGGGATGAGTGCTTTAATTCATAGAATTGACGGAACAAATAAAATTGTTTCAAAAAATCTAGCAAGTGAATATCAAACTCAAAAAATTCCTGTTGATATTTCTATGTTGATTGGAACAACTGATGAAATTGATGTTGAAAAACTTAGAGTTTGGCGACCAGAATTTAATAATGCTGAATTTATTCTTGAAGATGGAAAATTAATTACCGAAAGGGAAGTTGATAAAATGTCAAAAAGAACTTACAATGTCGTAAACCCAGATGACATCTGTAACGAATATGGAGCAGATGGATTAAGATTGTATGAAATGTTCTTGGGTCCATTAGAACAATCCAAACCTTGGAACACGCAAGGTCTAAGCGGAGTTTACGGTTTCTTGAAAAAATTCTGGAATCTATACTTTGACGGAGATAATTTTTCTGTTTCTGATGAACAGCCAACAAAAGAAGAGTATAAAGTTCTGCATACTTTAATCAAGAAAGTAGTTTACGATATTGAGAATTTCTCTTTCAATACTTCTGTATCATCTTTTATGATTGCTGTGAACGAATTGCAGAAATTAAAATGTAATAAACGCAATATTTTGCAACCTTTGGCTGTTATTATCTCACCATATGCGCCGCATATTTGCGAAGAGGTATGGAATTTGCTGGGAAATAATGCTTCTATTGAATTTGAACCGTTTCCAATTCTTGATGAAAGCTATTTGGTTGAAGATGAGATCGATTATCCGGTAAGCTTCAATGGCAAGATGAAATTTAAAATCAAATTGGCAGCTGACTTAGATAAAGAAGAAATTGAAAAACTAATAATGGCGAATGATGATGTCAAGAAGGTTTTAGGAGATAAATCAGTTAAAAATTTCATTTTTGTTCCAAAGAAAATCATTAATATTGTTATATGATTTTGGAATTCTTTAAGAAATGTTAAGAAAAATTGTTATTCTATACATTGGAATTAATTGAAATTAAAATCGTAATTTATGCAAGTCAATTTTAATTATCTTCCATTAATGTTTCTAAAAGAGATAATGAATTCATAAAAACACGGTTTTAATTTAATTAATAATTAAAAATTACTATTTTAGTAGATAAAAAAATTACAAGTTAAACGGAAAATAATTTTGCATTTTTCAAATATTTAACTTTATTTTACACGATAAAATTTAACAATTATAATTTAGTTTTAATATGGAAATGAATGTTTCAAACACAGATGAGCAAGTAGTTGCTAAGAAAAAAGGAGGTCTTAATCCCGCGGTAATTATTCCGATCTTACTACTAATAGGTATTGCTATTTTTTTATTTATTTGTGGTAACCCATCTAACTTTCAGGATGATCCACGTATCAAAGGTGTAGCTTCTGTTGCATTTGCAGATATCGAAAGTAAGGAATTACACCCGCACGGTCTTGGGATGGTTTACATGGGAGGGTTTATCGTACCTATCCTTATTACATTCATGATCACGGTAATAGTTTTCGCTATAGAGCGTGCATTCGTTTTGAGCAAGGCTTCGGGTAATGGTAATCTTGATAACTTTGTGATAAAAATCAGAAGTTTATTAAACCAAAACAGAATTGACGAGGCTCTTGAAGAGTGCGATAGACAACAAGGTTCTGTAGGTAATGTTGTGAAAGAAGGTTTAACGACTTACAAAGCATTAGCTAAAGATACTACACTGGACAAAGAGCAAAAAATGGCTGCTCTTAACAAAGCAATCGAAGAAGCTACAACGCTTGAGATGCCAATGCTAGAAAAGAATATGATGATTCTTTCTACTCTAGGTACAGTTGCAACATTGGTAGCACTATTAGGAACGGTAATCGGGATGATCAGAGCGTTCGCTGCATTAGGTGGTGGAGGTGGAACTCCGGATGCTGCGGCATTATCAATCGGTATCTCAGAAGCCTTGATGAACACAGCTTTAGGTATTGGTACTTCTGCAGTTGCTATTATTCTTTATAACTTCTTTACTTCTAAAATTGATGGTTTAACTTATAAGATTGACGAAATCTCTATGAGTATCCAACAGTCTTTTGCTGAGTTTCACTAAGAAATAGATGCAATTAGAAACCAACGAAAATGTAATCTTACATTTTTAAAATCATAAATTAGTTAACAAAGACATTTAAATAAATGGCGAGAATTAAACCAAAAAGACATGGAGTGGTTACGGATATGACGGCGATGTGCGACGTTGCGTTCCTACTACTTACATTCTTTATATTAACCACACAGTTCAAAAAGCCTGATGTGGAGCAGATAAAACCGCCTTCTTCTATATCAGAGAAATTACTTCCTGATGCAAGTCTTATGACAATTAATGTTACTCAAAACGGAGTGTTCTATTTCCAACCTGTTGAAAACGGTACAGAAAGAATACAACTTTTAGATAAAATGGGTCAGAAATACGGAATGAGTTTCACCGATCCAGAAAAGGTAGCATTTACAAAAGTGCAGGCGGTAGGAGTGCCAATGGGACAACTTAAAAGTTATTTGAATCTTCCAGAAGATAAACAAAAAGCGTTTAAGTCTAGTGAAGGTATTCCTATGGATAGTACAAACAAACAGTTAATTGACTGGGTTCAACAAAGTTTGGCCGTTAATCCTAACTATAAGTTGGCGATTAAAGGTGATGTCACAACAAAGTACCCAAAAGTGAAAAGTTTGTTTGAAGGTTTAAGAGATATTGACTTTCTTAAATTTTGGTTGATAACATCACAAGAAAAATCTGAATAATCATTAGAAATGGCAGAAGTTCAAGTAAAAGAGGATAGCGGGAAAGGCGGCAAGGTCCGCTCGAAAAAGCAGAATACCCGTGTAGATATGACGCCGATGGTAGACTTAGGTTTTCTTTTGATTACTTTCTTTATGTTTACTACCACATTTAGCAAACCAAACGTAATGGATCTTGGTCTTCCGGCAAAACCAAAGGAAAATCAGAAACCACCAGATACAGAGATTAAGCTTAGTAATTCAATTTCAATAATAATAGGTAAGGACAACAAGGTTTTTTATCATCAGCAAGATCAAGCAGGTCTTAATGAAGAAACACTTGTAGAGACCAACTATGATAGAGAAGGGATTAGAAAAGTAATTGAGCAAGCAAAAGTCAGAGCGGCCGATAAAGACAAATTTACAGTTATTATCAAGCCAACTGACGATGCAGTATATAAGAACTTTGTAGATATTCTTGACGAGATGGCTATTACCAAGAATGAAAGATATGGGGTTACCGATATCAAACCTTGGGAGCTGGCTGTTTATAAAAAGAAAGTGGGAGAATAATCTCTACAAGTATCATATTTAAATTATAAACAATGGCAGACGATAATTTAAAATACGATCTTACATTAGATGAGATAGTATTTGAAAATAGAAATAAAGAGTACGGCGCTTATGATCTAAGAGCGACTTACCCTAAGTTGCTTACAAGATCTTTTTTAATAGGAACAGCTTTCTTTCTTCTTCTTGCAGTTTCGCCTCTTATCTATCTTAAAATTCAGCAAATGAATGCTAAAGAAGCGGTAGAAGTGGATGCAAATCTGGTTAACATTTTGGAAGAAGAGCCTATTATAGAGCAACCTAAAGAGGAGGAACCACCTCCACCACCACCAAAAGTAGAGGAGGAAAAACAAGAGGTTATTCAGAATGTGGTTCCAGAACCTAAGAGAGTTCCTAAGATTGAAACACCACCGCCGCCAATTACTCAACAGTTGGAAACTACAACGGGGTTACAAAACCAAGAAGGTGTGAAAACACCAACTTATACTCCGCCACCTCCACCACCATCAACTGGTAAAGGTGTAGTTGCAGAAGTAAAACCGGTGACCAACGAAGTTTATGAATCGGTAGATCAGTCAGCTGAATTCCCAGGAGGTATTAATTCTTTTAGAAATAAGTTTCAGAATAATTTTGATTCTGGTAATCTTGAAGGTGAAGGTACACTTAAAACAGAAGTTACATTCGTAGTTGAAAAAGATGGTACATTGACTCAGGTAAAAGCCAACGGGTCAAACTCTGATTTCAACAGAGAAGCGGAAGCAACTGTTAAAGGAATTAAGACAAAATGGACTCCAGGTAAGGTTAACGGACAACCTGTAAGATCTAGATTTAGATTCCCGATTACAATGAATTTCCAATAAGAGATTAATTTGTAATATATTATATAAAAGAGAAGTTTTTATAACTTCTCTTTTTTTATTAGATTTGTATATGTTTAATTGGTTGTCTTTGATAACAGGAGTTTTCTACATTGTTTTAGGAATCGTTGTTATACTTTATAAATTCTTCATCATTATTCTAGAACCTAATGTTGCTTATCCGTTGGGTGGTCTATTAATAGCTTATGGGATTTTCAGGATCGTGCGAGCTGTTTTCAGAATTAAAAATGATAATTAAAATGAAAAAGATATTTTTTTTATTAATAGCAATATCTGCTATTGCTTTGTCTTGTTCAAAAGAAAAAGCTAAGGAAATTGATACACCAAACAAGGGTGAGATTATTCTTGAGGCGGATGAATCATTTAAAAGTGTAACAGAAGCTTTAGCAGAAAGATATACGGCTCTTAATCCGGAAACAAGGATTAAAGTTGTTATCAAAAAAGAAGATTTAGGTTTGCTGGATCTTTTAGATAAAAAGGCCAGAGTTGTCGTGATGTCCCGTGAGCTTTCTGATGAAGAAAAGAAGGCATTCGATACCAAAATCGATTTGCCTTGGCAACCTGCAAAATTTGCTGCAGATGCCGTTCTTTTTGTGGTTCCAAAAGATTCTCCATTGGAATCCATTTCTATGGACGAAATCAATAACGAATTAATGTCAGATAAAAAACGGTTAATTTTTGATGGAACTAATTCCAGCAATCTTAACTTTATTGCTCAAAAATTCAACAAGAAACCATCTGATCTTCAATTTTCAATTATCAACGGCAATGAAAATGTAGTGGAACAATTGAAGAATTATCCGGACAAAATCGGGGTGATTAGTTTTAATACGATCAGTCGTCCTTTTGGTGATGAAGCGCAAAAATTAAGAGCGCAACTCAAAGTTCTTAAAATAACAAAAGCCGGTAAAAGCTATGACGCTTCTCTCGATAACCTTAGAAATATGTCATATCCATTCACAAGAGTTCTCTACTTTTTGACTAATGAATCTTACTATGGATTAGGAAACGGATTTATCAGATTCTCTTGCCAACAATTAGGACAGATTATTGTAGAAAAAGAAGGGCTTCAACCTTACAACATATTCAAAAGAGAGGTGCAAATGAGATAAAATCTATTTTTAATAAATTTTTAACAGAAAAAACTTTTTTTTACAAAATAATGGTCTGAATATTGCCAGTCATTCCATTGATTAATTTTTTTAGAAATAATGAAAACAGAAAATATAATGAATTTATCCAAGAAAATTGCTTTAGCTGTTGCGGTTGGTTTTTTCGCAAATTTATCTTTCGGACAAAGTGTCCAGGAAGGTGTAAATTATGTTGACAGTCAGAAGTATGCTAAAGCAAAACAAAATTTTACAGATCTTATCAATCAAAACCCTAAAGATGCTAGTAACTACTTCTATTTGGGAAATGCAAATTTAACTCAGTTCGAACCTAATTTTGATCAGGCGCAGGAAAGTTTTAACAAAGGTCTTGCTGCTGATCCAAAAAGCTATTTGAACAAGTTAGGTTTGGCTTCTGTAAAGTTAGGTAAAGGTGATAAGTCCGCTATTACAGAGATCCAGCAGATTGTAAAAGATTCTAGAGAAAAAGATGCGGAAGTACTTTTCAGAGCTGGTGAAGCATTAACATTGTTTGAAAAGAATAATGCTCCGGATCTGGCTATTACATATCTTAACAAAGCGATTGAAAAAGCGCAAAAAGCAGGTGTGCCAGCAAATTACTACTACTCATTAGGTGATGCTTATAGACTGAAAGCTAATGGAAATTCGCAGATTGCTGGACAAGCTTTAACAGCCTATGAAAAAGCATTACCTGTTGCGAAAAGTAAAGCTGCGGTATATACGAGAATCGGAACACTTTGGATGTCAGCGGCACAATGGCAAAACGCAAAACAAAATTTAGATAAAGCTATTGCTGTAGATCCAACTTATGCACCAGCATATAAAGCTTTGGCCGGGTTCAATATTAAATATCAGAAAAATGCTGAGGCAACTCAAAATTTGATCAACTACGCCAAATATGCAGATGAAGATCCATATACGCAATTAGAAATTGCAAAATTGTATTTTATAAATGAGGATTATGCAAATGCCAAAACAACTTTGAACTCAGTTTTTGATAAAGTTGATGACCCTATCAAATATAGATTGAGAGCGTATATCCAATATGGAGATGGTGATTATGCAGGTGCGCAGGAGAACCTTAATACATTTTTGTCAAAAGTTGATAAGAGCAGATTGCAGCCTTCTGACGATGGTTTACAAGGTCTAATTGCTGCAGGTTTGGCTAAAGATGAAAAAGATGCAGCTAAAAAAGCACAATTAGAAGCATTATCTCAACAGAAAGTAGCTATTGCAAAAGCAGCAAAAGACGAAACGCTTAAGTGGGACGAAGAATTGGCTAAAGTAAAAGGTGGAATCAATGCTGCATCTGTAGATCAGGGTGCAACTTCACCAGAAATCGAAGCGCTGAAGGCTAAAGTTGCAGCTAATCCAAAAGATACTGATGCATTATACAAATTAGCTCAGGAATATCAGAATGTTCAGAATTGGAATGGTGCAATCTTAACCTGGGGTAAAATGTCATCCGCTTTGCCAGACTGGGCACCAGCCTATTACAGCCAGGGTTATGCTTATCAACAAGCAGGAAACAATGATATGGCAAAAGCTTCTTACGAGAAGTTCATTTCTCTAGTTAAGCCAGCGGAAATCGAGGCTAGTAAGCAAAGTTTGGGTTATGCCTACTTCTTTATAGCTTATATGGAAAAAGATGCTAATCCGGAAAAAGCTAAGCAGGATATTGCAAAGTCTCTGGAATATGAACCAACATACCAAGATGCAATTAATCTTCAGAAAACTTTAAATAAATAATTTGAAATTATTTAAATATCAAACTTCCCAATCCTAAAAATTGGGAAGTTTTGTTTTTAGTAAATTTGCATAAAATTAGTTTGAATATGAAATGTGATATACTGGCAATAGGAGCTCATCCTGATGATGTAGAATTGGGCTGTGGCGGGACTATTGTAAAACTGATCTCTGAAGGAAAAAGAATTGGAATTATTGATCTAACCGAAGGGGAATTGGGAACCCGAGGTACAAGAGAAACCAGAGCTGTTGAGGCTAAAAATGCTGCGAATATTATGGGAATTAGTATAAGAGAAAATCTAAAATTGAAAGACGGATTTCTTACTAATTCTGAAGAATATCAATTAAAAATTGTTGAAAAGATCAGAAAATATAAACCAGAGATTGTTCTGGCAAATGCTATTGATGACCGTCATCCGGATCATGCCAAAGCTGCAAAATTGATTTCTGATGCCTGCTTTTTAGCAGGATTAAGAAAGATCGAAACTTATGACAATAATATATTACAAGATGTTTGGAGACCAAAACAAATTTTTCATTATATACAATGGAAGAATGTGACGCCAGATTTTGTTGTGGATATTACAGGTTTTTTGGACCAAAAGATCGAAGCATGTTTAGCTTATAAGACTCAGTTTTATAATCCAGATTCTGATGAGCCGGTTACACCTATTGCAACTAAAGATTTTTTGGAGAGCCTGACTTACAGGGCGCAAGATCTGGGAAGACTTTCTGGTGTCGAATACGCAGAAGGTTTTACCACAGAAAAATTACTAGCTTTCAAAAATTTTGAAGGAATCGTTTGTGGATAAGAAAGAAAGTGCTATATTTGCACACGCAAAACGGTGATTGTAGCTCAGTTGGTTAGAGCGTCGGATTGTGGTTCCGAAGGTCGGGGGTTCGAGACCCCTCATTCACCCCAAATAAAAGCATCCTTAATTTAAGGATGCTTTTTTTATATGGGAATTAGCTATCTTAGTCTTTTTAATTCAGATGCTCAAACAATATTTAACGTTTAAAAATCTATTTAAAGCAAGTGGAATTGTCGTAATTCTTAAGATCATTTATATTCTATTAATTCAGGATAAAATATTTGGAATAGAAGATTTTACAATTGCAAAAAATATAGTAAATCACCACCAGTATTCAGAATTTTTTAATTTAGGGGGAACGGCATTTAAACTTCCTGTATATCCTTATTTAATAAGCATCTTCATCTGGTTCTTGGGCGATAAAGCTCTTTTAGGGCTTGCAATTTTTCAAGCAGTTTTGAGTTTCTTTTCACCCATAATCATTTATCGTATTCTAAAACTATTTTCTCAAGAAAAAGTAGGAATTTTGGCTGGTTTTTTATTCTTGTTATCACCGTCTTATTTTGTTTACTCTGCAAATATTGAAGCTACAAATATTTTTATCTCAATATTATTACTATGGTTTTATTGCTATTTCACTATATGGAACAATAAACAAACAGCTATTTATCTCTTTAGTTTTGGTATTTTAACGGCTCTTTTATTCTTGACACAGGTTGTGATTGTTCCACTGGCTGTATTAATGCTCATTGCATTAATTATTTTAAAAAAACTGAATATAAGAAGATTTATTCTTCTCATTACAGTAGCAGCAATCTTTTACTCACCCTGGGTCATTAGAAATTATTTGGTATTTGATCGGGTTATATTATCTAAAACACCTGCTTGGCAAAATATTTATTATGGATTTACACCAAATGGGCAGTTGTTGAATAGTTTAAAACTAGTATCAAAGCAGAGGGATCACAATCTTTATCAGATGAGGGATGAAGTAGATGAATTGACAATGGAGAAAATATATAAAAATGAAGTGAAAAAAGTGACAGAATGGAAGCCTTATTATTTCTTAAAAAAAGGAGTTAGCAATTTTGTCTGTCTCTATTTCGTTCCGCCAAAATATTTTTATGATAATAGTCTGTCAGTTGTTTTAGGACGTAAAATGTATGTTTTGATTATTAATGCCTTAAGCCTTGTTGCTTTGGTTTTACTATATAAAAGAGATAGGAATATTTTCTTTTTTTCTCTTCTTTTTTTTGGGAATTTTACTTTTCCTTATTTGATAGGCCACGCTGGGAACATTCGTTTTAAACTGGATTTCGAATGGTATCAACTGATCCTCATAGCTTATTTCATCATTGAATTATCAAATAAACAACAAAAAAGGCGCATTTTATAATAATGCGCCTTTCTTTAAACCTCGTCGTCCGACTCTATGGTGAAAGATCTGGATTTGAAGTCTTTATCGTGTCTTTCAGAGATTACATCCTCACCTTTTTGCTGGATGATAAAATCTGTAGATTCATTAAATAATTCCTGAAAACTTTTGAAATCTTCTTTGTAAAGATAGATCTTGTGTTTTTCAAAAGTAGCCTCGCCATTTTCCCCGAAGTTTTTCTTACTTTCTGTAATGGTCAAATAATAATCACCCGCCTTTGTCTCACGCACATCAAAGAAATAAGTTCTTCTTCCTGCTTTCAACACTTTAGTGAAAATCTCATTCTCATGTCGTTCCTTAAATTCACTCATTGTTAAATATTTTTTAGAAATCTGTATTAACAAATATAACAGAATTCTCGGAAATTCAAAATATTTTGTTAAAAAAATCTGTTAAATCCGCTTTTTTCTTAAAATTTTGATAAAAATATCACTGATGTTGTAGTCGGATTTAATTCAAATATAAGATTTCGTCTGCCCTTTTTGCGCTTGATTCTCTGTGAGTTATTATGATGGAAGTGGTGGTTTTGATATCCTTATCAATGTTTTGTAAAATATTCTCTTCTGTTTCCGTATCCAATGCGGAAAGGCAGTCATCAAAGATCAGAATTTTCGGTTGTTTTATCATTGCTCTGGCAATACAAATCCTTTGTTTTTGCCCGCCAGAAAGCATTACACCGCGTTCACCAACCATTGTTTGATATTGCTCTTTGAATTCTTCAATATTTTTGTGAACATCTGCCTTTTTTGCCATTTCTACTACCAAATTATGATTCGGATGGTCAATAGCGAAGCCAATATTGTTCTCTATCGTGTCAGAGAAAAGATAACTTTCTTGTGGTGTATAACCGATTTGGTCTCGGTAAAGTTTCAGATTATGAGTTTTTAGATTCTTACCGTCGATAAGAATTTCGCCTTCATCCGGATCAATTAGCCGGCAAAGCAATTGTGCGATTGTTGATTTTCCGCTTCCGGTTTTACCCATTATTGCAAGCGATTTTCCGGCATTAATTTTAAAACTGAGGTTTTCTATAGCTTTGATCCCCGTATTTGGATAAGTGTAGCTTACATTTCGGAATTCGATGTCGCCAGTGATCGGATAAACTTCATTGTTGGTATTAACGATTTCGGATTTCAAATCCAAAAACTCATTCACACGCTGCATACTGGCTTCCGCTCTTTGATTGACAGACGTTACCCAACCCAACATAGAGAAAGGAAAAATCAACATATTAATATACATAAAGAAGTCAGCAATAGTTCCTACACTCATTTCTCCGGCAATATATTTTTGCCCGCCAATGTAAAGAATCGCAACATTCAGAAGCCCGATGACGAAAATGATAATCGTAAAAAAGTAAGCTTCGGTTCTGGCCAGATCAAGCGCTTTGTCCTGATAATCTTTTACTTTGATTCCGTAATTTTTCTCAATATATCTTTCTTTACTGAAAAACTTTACAACCCGGATTCCGGAAAAACTGTCTTGTACAAACGTCGAAATTGCAGACTGGCTTTTCTGCATCACTTTCGATTTTTTGTTGATGATGTCGCTCACTTTATAAATCCCGTAAGAAAGGATCGGAAGCGGGATCAAAGTCCAAAGTGTCATCTGCAGGTCGGTCATAAACATATAAACGCTGGTAATGATTAATAAGATGATCAGATTCACAACGTACATCACGCCAGGGCCAAGATACATTCTGATGGCTACAACATCTTCACTCAAGCGATTCAACAGATCTCCAATGGTTGTCTTTTTATAATCTGTGACCGACAATTCCTGATAATGGCGATAGATTTTATTTTTCAGTTCGTATTCAATCCTTCTGGATGCTACAATAATGGTTTGCCTCATCATAAAGGTAAAGAAGCCCGAAAGTAACGAACACCCAATTAATATTCCTGAGTTGATAAAAATTACTCTGAAATAAGTCCAGTTATTCTTAACATTGTCAATGATGTTAAGTTCTGATGATAAGTTAAGTGTTGAGTAATTTTTCTCAATTATATTAATGGTCTGACCGATATACTGGATTTTGTAGATCGCGAAAAAATTACTCAGAACGATGAATAAAAATCCCCAAAAAAGTAGGATGCGATGTTTCCAGAAATATGGATTCAGTGTTTTTAAAGCTTTCATTTTTTACCCTTCGATTTTCCAAAGTCTTTGCAAAATTAATGATTTAAAATTTCAGAAAAGACTTTGAAATGAGATTTGAGATTTCTTAACAAATGATAAGTTATTTCGAAAATAATGAGGTACAAAACTTGACATTAATCTGTAATTTTGTAACCGAAAAATCTAAATAAATGACTCCTAAACCAAAGTATGATGTTGCATTGATCGGAGGTGGTATAATGAGCGCAACTCTGGCAACAATGCTTCACGAATTTGACCCAAATCTGGAAATTGTAATTTTTGAGCGATTAGGCGAAGTGGCGAAAGAAAGTTCATCTGCCTGGAACAATGCAGGGACAGGACATTCCGCTTTTTGTGAACTGAATTATACGCCGGAAAAAGAAGGTAAAATTGACATCAAAAAAGCGGAATATATCGCTGAACAGTTCGAAGTTTCTAAGCAATTCTGGTCTTACCTGATTAATAAAGGTATTATTGATAAACCGAAAGAATTCATCAATTCCTGCTCGCATATGAGCTTTGTTTTTGGTGAAAAAGATGTGGAATATCTGAAAAAAAGACACGAAGCATTACAAAAATCACCTCTGTTTCAGGGAATGGAATATTCTGATGATCATCAAAAACTGAACGAATGGGTTCCGCTGATGATGCATAAAAGAATGCCGTCAGACAAACTGGCTGCAACTAAAATGGATATGGGAACCGATGTTGATTTTGGAAAATTAACATCGAAATTAATAGATCATCTCAACAAGACTGAATCTGTAGAAGTTTTTACTTACCACGAGGTTAAAGATATTGATGCCGATGGAAAAGGGGGCTGGGAACTGCAGGTCAATGACAGGAAAAATCTTCATAAGCAAACTGTTAATGCCGATTTCGTTTTCATTGGAGCAGGTGGATATGCGCTTCCTCTTTTGGAAAGTTCAGGCATCGAGGAAAGCAAAGGTTACGGCGGTTTCCCTGTGAGTGGGCAATGGCTGGTAACTACCAATCCGGAGTTGGTGGAAAAACACCACGCCAAAGTTTATACACAAGCAACAGTTGGCGCGCCGCCAATGTCTGTTCCGCATCTTGACCTTAGAATTATTGACGGTAAAAAGGCTTTATTATTCGGACCTTTTGCAGGATTCTCGACTAAGTTTCTAAAAGAAGGAAGCTATCTGGATTTACCAGAAAGTGTCAATTTTAAAAATATCCGTTCATTATTCGGAGCCTGGTGGCACAATATGCCTTTAACGAGATATTTGATTCAGCAAGTGACGATGAGCAAATCCCAGAGAATGTCACATCTTAGAGATTTTGTAAAAGATGCAAAAGAAGAAGATTGGGAACTGATGCATGCCGGGCAAAGAGTTCAGATTATCAAGAGAGACCGGTTCGAAGGTGGAAGATTGGAATTCGGGACAGAAGTTGTTGTGAACAAAGAAGGAAATATCGCATCCTTATTAGGAGCTTCTCCTGGGGCAAGTACATCTGCATTTGCAATGATAATGGTTTTGGAGAAATGTTTTGAAAAGAAATTGACGACTGATTGGCACGATAAACTTCTGGAAATGATCCCAAGTTATGGCAAAAAATTAGCTGAACACCCTGAATTGATTTATCACATCAGAGATTATTCTAAAGAAAAACTGGAATTGGAATATTAATACAGAACTCAAACCATGAGTGAAACAAAAGTAAAACCGAATATCTCCGAAGATCTTCTTCTGAAACTGAAAACCGAAATCGTAGAAGAAAGGCAAGTCATATTGCATTGCTGTTACAAATCAGATGTGTTTTTGGAGGAGAAAATCAGGATTTGGTCTTCAACTTATTTGGTTGACAGGCATTCGGAACATATTTCCAAGCTGGTTCATTTTGAGAATATCAGCTTATTCCCGGATTGGACAGATGTTCCTTATGGAAAAGAATATTGGTTTACGTTGATATTTTCAGGATTACCAAAAGACTGTGTCGTTTTTGATTTTATCGAATTAATTCCTCAGAATGGCGGATTTTTTCAGGAAGGTATTGTAAGAAATTCTTCTGATGTTTATAAAATCAAATTAGATATATAACAAAAAAGGTTCAGAATTTCTGAACCTTTTATATTTTAAGAAAGCTTTTGCATCTCTTGTTTTATCTTTTCCTGAAGCCCTTCCGAAGCCGCAACTAATGGAAGTCTCAAGTAATTTTTAATCAAACCTTTTTCCGCAAGGATAGTTTTGATTCCGCAAGGATTACCTTCAGCAAAAATCAACCTTGTAATTTCTACCAAAGAATTGTGAATCTTGTAAGCTTCATCCACTTCTCTATTACGAGCGAGTTTTACCATTGTAGAAAATTCTTTTGGGTAAGCCTGTCCGATTACGGAAATTACACCATCGCCTCCAGCCAAAGTTACCGGCAAAGTATATTCGTCATCGCCAGACATCAGTGAAAAATTTTCAGGCTTTTGTCTCAGGATATCGAAATACTGCAAAATATTTGGTGCCGCTTCTTTAATCATAAAAAGATTCGGGAAATCGTTAGCTAAACGCAAAGTTGTAGAAGCTTCAACATTTTGACCGGTTCTTCCGGGAACATTATAAATGATAATTTTTTCGCCAGTTTCAGCCAGAGCTTTGTAATGCTGGTAGAGCCCTTCCTGATTTGGTTTGTTGTAATAAGGAGAAACCGATAAAACTGCATCAAAATCTGACAAATCCGTTTCCTTGATTTGCTGTACAACTTCAGCCGTATTATTTCCGCCAATTCCTAAAACTAATGGTAATCTGTTATTATTGATCTTGGTGATGTGAGCAACAACTCTGTCCTTTTCTTCCTTGGAAAGCGTTGCAGCTTCTGCTGTAGTGCCCAGAACAACGAGGAAATTGGTTCCGTTGTCTATATTATAATCGATTAATTTGGTAAGAGAATCAAAATCTACGGATAGATCTTCATTGAAAGGTGTTACCAAAGCTACACCTACGCCTTTTAGCTGACCCATTTTTATTTGAAAATTAAATTTCTCAAAGTTAATTTTATTTTAATAATTGACAAAGATTATGTTTGGCTTTGTTGATTGGTAACTATGATTTTAATCTAAACTAAAATGAATGTTCTTTTGACTTCTCTAACAATTATTTAGTTAGTTTTAAAACCCGAAAATCATTAGATTTGTATCCATATTATTTTTAAATGAAATCGGAGATTCACGAATTCATTAATTAAAATAAAAATTAAATGATAAAAAATAAATTATTAGGATTTGGTATTATCAGTTTGTTGTTGATTGGTTGTAAAGCACCGGTCAATATTGCAAATATCCATACCGAAAAGAATATTTACATTACCAGTGATCTCACTGAAGATAAGGAAATGGCTGCTATCATCCAACCTTACAAGCACGAGTTGGAAGGTAAAATGAATACCAAAATTTCTCATACCAACACAGAGCTTAATAAGTCAGGCGATAACAGCAATCTCGGAAATCTTTTGGCAGATTATACTTTTGAAGGTGCTGACGAATGGGCAAAAAAGAATAATATTCCTGCAATAGATGCGGCAGTGATCAATATCGGAGGAATCAGAACCATTATTCCAAAAGGAGATATTGTGACCAAACAAATCTATGAAGTGATGCCTTTCGAAAATGAAATCGTCATCATCAAAATGAATGGAAAAGACGTGGAAGGTCTCTTTGATTATTACCTTAAAACTCAGAAAAATAATCCGGTTTCTCATCTTGTTATAGAGACAGACCAAAATTCTATTACCAGAAAATTGATCAACGGACAACCGGTTGATTATAACAAGACCTATTACATTGCGACTTCGGATTATCTGGCTACAGGTGGTGACAATATGTTTTTCTTCGGCAAAGGTGAGGTCATTCCTACAGGAATCAAAATGAGGGATTTGTTTCTAGAAAAATTCAGACAAAATCCGGAAATATCAGCACCAGACGATGTAAGATTGATTTTCAAAAACAAAAAAGTGCAGGAATAATGAAAAGAAAAGAGTTTCTAAAATATATTGGAGGCGGAAGCCTTGCTTTGACATTAGCACCTAATCTTTTGTTGGCAGAACAATTTGATATTCTGAAAAAAGAATCTGCCCACAAACTGACAATTCTGCACACCAATGATCAACACAGTAGGATAGAACCGTTTGATGCATCTTACACCAAGAATCCAAATCAAGGTGGATTTGCGAGAAGAGCTTCATTAATCAAAAAAATCAGGAGTGAAGAAAAAAATGTTTTGCTTTTGGATTCCGGCGATATTTTCCAGGGAACACCTTATTTTAATTTCTTTGGCGGTGAACTGGAATTTAAACTGATGAGCATGATGCAATATGATGCGTCAACAATGGGTAATCACGATTTTGATAATGGTCTGGAAGGTTTTCTGAAAGTTCTTCCGAATGCAAAATTTCCTTTCATTTGTTCCAATTACGATTTCAAAAATACAATTCTGGACGGAAAAACTGAACAATATAAAATTTTCAACAAAGACGGAATCAAAATCGGAATTTTCGGAGTTGGTATCGAGCTGAATGGCTTGGTTGGAAAGAAGAACTATGCTGAAACAATTTATCAGAATCCAATAGAAATTGCTCAGCACTATACTGACTTTCTGAGAAATGAGAAAAAATGTGATTTGGTAATTTGCTTGTCGCACATTGGTTTTGATTACCAGGACCAGCCTGAAAAAATGTCTGATAAACATTTGGCAGCAAAAACTTCTGGGATAGATTTGATTTTAGGAGGTCATACACATACTTTTTTGAAAGAACCATTGAGCTTCCAGAATAAGGATGGTAAAAATGTCATTGTCAATCAGGTAGGTTGGGCAGGGATTTTATTAGGAAGGTTAGATTTTTATTTTGATAAAAATAAGAATGTGAAAAATATTTCGTGGAATAATCAGTTAATAGATGAAAACATAATTGTTTAGAATGAATAAAATTTTATTAATTATATCAGTTTTTGGAGCACTGATTTTTCAAGCACAATCCAGCAAATGGACTGACCTGTTTTCTTATAACAATGTAAAGGTCATTAGGGAAGATGGTGACAGATTAATCGCTGCCACAGAAAACGGAATTTTTTATTATTATCCCGGAACTGGCGAAATCAAGAAACTGTCAAAAGCGAACGGACTTCATGAGGTTAAAATTTCTGCTTTTGATTACAATCCAGCTACACAAATGGGAATTGTCGGATACCAGAATGGATCTTTAGATGTTATTACGCCTAATGGGATATTTCTGGTTGTAGATATTCCTTTGGCAACAGGGTACAATGGAAGCAAAAAGATTAATCATATTTCAATTAATGGTGACAGAGCCATAATCTCAGCCGGTTATGGTGTCTCTATTTTTAATATTACGAAGAGAGAATTTGGTGATACGGCATTTTTTTCCACCGGAGCAGCTTACGATGCTGCTAATTCTGCGGTTTTAAAGGATAATACAGTATATGTAGCAACCAATGCAGGATTAAAGTATCACGAGATTAACGCAACATTCCCTGTTTACACCAGCTGGAACAATTTACAAGCTGGAGCATTTAAGAAAATAGATGCAGCTAATGTGATTGCTTATGCCAATGGTGCACAAGTCAGATATGGCTCAGGATCAAGTTTTTCAACTATTTCCAGGACATTTGCAGATATTCAAGATATAAAGGTGACAGATAATCAGATTGTAATAGCGGATCAAACTCAGGTGTATGTTTATGGGACCAATGGTGTTCAGCAGAAAAACTTCAATGCAGGTGAATTAATAAATACTGCTTTTGTCTATAATAATCAACTGTTCACAGGAACACAAATTTCCGGGATGTATAATGAACAGAAAAGTGTTTTGAAACCTGATGGGCCTTTCAATAATAGATCATATAGATTGTCAATGCTAAATGATCAAATTTGGATTGCTTCTGGAAACAGAGAGAAAGATCCTGTGGAAAATGAAAATAAAATAGGTTATTATTATTATGACGGAAGCAAGTGGATCTATCCGCAATATTTTCTGAATAATTCCACAATTCCGTTTAATATATTAGATATTATACCAGATCCTTCAAATCCTAATGAAATTTATTTTACGAATTTTTATGCGAATGGTTCAACGAAGGGCGTTTACAAAATGAGAAACAATGATTTTGTAAAGAGATATTTTTTCAATGATACCAGTTCGTATTGGTATAGACCAATAGGATTAGTTTTTGATGATCAGAATAATCTATTTAGTACAGTCCAGTCCACTTGTCCGTCATTTAGTGATCCATGTCCTATTTCTAGCTTTTACTTATTCAATAAGTCGAGTGATAATTTCGGATCACCATTAACCACATTCAATATCGGAGGTACACAGAAGCCTTTTACGAAAGATGGCATATTTTATATGCCAGCACCATATACTGGTGACGGCGGACTATTGATGTATGATTACAACAATACTGCAAATCAAACTTCAGATGATAAATTCAAAGTACTTAAAACAACTAATAATTTACCTATTAACGGAACAACATCTGTGACAGTAGATAAAAATGATGATGTTTGGATAGGAAATAATCAAGGAATAAGAATTCTTTCTAATCCAAAAGCAGCAATACTTGAGGATAATCCTCAAACAGATGCAATAATTATTGAACAAAATGGTTTGGCAGAAGAGCTTTTTAGAGATGCTAAAATCTTACAAATCGCCGTAGATTCCGGAAATCAAAAATGGATTTCCGTCGATGGTGGTGGTGTATTCTATCTTAATCCAGCAGGAGATAAGACTATATATCAGTTTACTAAGTCTAATTCATCATTACCAAATAATAGTGTTACTGATATTAAGATTGATGAAAAAACCGGTAAAGTTTACTTTGCGACAATTGATGGGGTAGTGGTTTATCAAGGAGATGTTTCTGAAGTTACATCGAACTTCGGTAATGTACTGGTGTATCCAAATCCTGTTGTTTATGCACAATATAAAGGTAATGTAAGAATACGTGGATTGGCGGCTAAAACTAATATCAGAATTACTGATGCAGCGGGTAATCTTGTACATTCTGCTGTAGCGAATGGAGGCTATTTCGAATGGAACCTCAATAACCAACGTGGCGTGAGAGTAGCTTCGGGAATCTATTATGTTTTGATGACCAACGAAGACGGAACGGATACAGCAACCGCAAAAATAGCTGTCGTAAATTAAGAAATGACCCAAGAAGTTTTTTTACTGTCTTATACAAAATATGGAGATCACGATGCTGTTCTCCATTGTTTTTGCAGGGAAAATGGCTTCGAAAGTTTTTTTGCTAAAGGAATTTACGCCCCAAAAAATAAGAAAAAAGCATTTCTTTTCCCTTTGAATGAATTACTGCTTTATACATCGGACAAAAAGAAAAATATCCGAAACATTTTGAAAATAGAACAAAAAAATACAGATATCTTCAGTGCAGATATTCGTAAAAATTCTATTCTTTTTTTTATTTCTGATTTGCTGAATCAAGTTTTGAGGAATGAAAATCAAAACCAAAATATTTATTCCGAGATTTCTCTTTTTTTGGATCAGTTACAGATGGAAAATTTCCAATCTCATCTGATATTTATTTTCAGATTGTTGAAACAACAGGGTTTGCAGCCATTATTCTCTGATAAAACTTATTTGAACCCCGAGTCAGGAAACTTCGAAGAAACTGAATCTCATCATTTTTTTGATAAGGATATCTCTGCCATTTGGAAAGAACTGATTGTATCTCAAGATCCCTATGGTATCAAATTGAATCGATTAGGAAAACAAAACTTTCTCGATTCTATATTAGTTTATTTTCACTATCATTTTACTGATTTCCGAGAACCAAAATCTTTAGAAATCATCAAAGAAATTTTTTAAAATTATGATTATTAAAGCTGAACCAAATGATATTTCTATTATTCAAGATTTAGCAAAAAAATCTTGGAGTTTTGCTTATGCTGATATTTTGGAACAAGATCAGATAGACTATATGCTGAATATGATGTATTCCGAAGAAACCCTGAAAAAACATTTCGAAAATCCTCATTATCAATATTATTTGATCCAGGAGGAAAATCAATTCTTAGGATTTGTTGGATTTGAGTTTCATCATGAACCGCAAACTACAAAACTTCACAGGATTTACTTTTTGAAAGAAGCACAAGGGAAAGGCCTGGGGAAAAAAGCGTTGAATTTTGTCAGTAATGAAGCTGAAAAAATGGGCGATAAAAGAGTTAGCTTAACAGTTAATAAAAATAATTCAGCTCGAAAATTCTATGAATCCCAGGGCTTTCAAATTTATGATGAAGCCATATTTGACATCGGAAACGGATATGTGATGGATGATTATCTGATGGAATTCTTATTAAAATAAATTAGAAAAATAGTTTTTAAAAGCATTTGTGAATTCGCAGATGCTTTTTTGCGATTGCAATGAACCGTTTTTTAATATTGAATTGTCAACTTATCATTAACAATTATAAAAAAGAACAGTTCTTATCGATCTCTCATTTTCTATCTCACATTTCCTCAGTTTAAAATTTGTACTGACGCTTAATGAATTAATAAAATCTTTAATTCTGGATTAATGCGTTTCTCAAATTGACATTGTTTTTATATTAATTGTTGTTGAAGATTAACTGAATTAATCCTTAAGCATTATTAATACACAGATAATGATTCATTAAAGTATTATCGCCCGTATAATTTTAGATTTGTTCCAGAACGAAATCAGTAACGCCTGATAGTAATTTTTCTTCATATACTATTTTTTAAATTTAGAAAGCCAGCTATTTATAGCTGGCTTTTTTTTGTGAATTTTAAAATATTATGTTAAATATTAATTTAATTGACATTTAAAATGCATTTTGTTCTTTTAAAGTGTAACGAATGTTAGAAAAATTACTTAGCTTTGTTACAACACAAATATGAAAAAAATGAAAAATTCCAACGGCATATTATTGCCCACTATCTTCCTTAATAGTAAGTTCTATTCTCTTACAAACTATTACTATTCTGACAACTGTAGCTAATTGACATGCAGAAGTTATGCTATTGGTGCTTTCAGGTATTTATACGTGGAAAGTGAGTTCCGTATTAAAAAAACACACAAAAATGAAAAAATTAGTATACATCTTTTTTATATTTTCTGCATTTTCAAAATTATTGTCCCAGGCCACAGTTCCAATACCTTGTGCGGCTGGAAAAGCATACGTTGTCATGCAGAACATTACCGGGGTCAACGGTATTTCTGGTTTTTATTCAATCGATGCCAGCAGCGGTGCCGTAAGTTTAATTAAAAATCCCATTATTCCGTCATCAACCGGCATTACCGGAAGAAGGATAAATTGTATTGGCTATAACAAATTAGATGGCTACATCTATGGCTACAGAACAAACTCTAATCAGATTATCAGGATCGACGCCAATGGTAATTATGATCTGATTACCGTAACTGGGCTAAGTGCAGGAACCGTGGGACCTGCTACAGCGGGGGATGTTTTTAATAACGAATTATATATTTTCAGGAACTCCAATGCACAGATCTATAAAATCAACCTTGCTACATTAGCCGTAACTGTAATTACTTTTACAACACCTAGTCTGATTACAGATTTTCAGATTAATGATTTTGCGTTTGCAGCAGATGGTAACATCTATGGAATCACACAGATAGGCAGTGCAAGGAAAGTTTTTAAAATCAATTTAACAACCAATGCGCTACAATTTTTGGGAGATGCTATAGGCACTCAGATCAATTCTGAAGCGGATAATTCTTGGGGGACAGCTTTTATTGATTCTGCGGATAATCTCTACGTTGGAAATAATGGAAGCAGGAATGCATATAAATTTCAGTATAATCCTGTTACGGCGAGTTACAGTATGAATGCATCCTTATTTACAACAGCCAGTGATGCGGGTCAAGTCCTGGCAGATGGTGCAAGTTGTGCGCTTACACTGCCACCAAACCCTAAAGATGATACGGGCTGTATTGCTGATCCGACACTTTCACAGAATATAACGATCAATGTTTTAAATAATGATGTGCCTGGAACAAGAGCGATTAATCCTGCCAGTGTAAGACTCATCAATCCATCAACGATGACTCCGGCTACTTCAGTTACAATTCCCGGACAAGGAACTTTTACTGTTAATACAACAACTGGTGTTGTTACATTTTCTTCGTTAACGACTTTTACGCAACCAGTAACCATCCAATACACTGTAGCCGATACTGCTGGGGATGTCTCTGCGCCATCGACAATTACAGTGTCAATTTGTTATTGTACGAAAACACCAGCTACGGGTACGCCCAATGCATATACCCCGGTTGGGATAACATTACAGCAGAAACAGGATAGCTGGCCGCAAAATATTCCTAATGGTTTTATAGCGCTGGAATCAAAACAAAAAGGATTTGTTATTACAAGAGTAAATCACGTGAGTACAACGCCTCAAACAACAGATTCTATTACAGATCCGAAGGAAGGGATGATTGTTTACGATATCCAGGACAAATGTGTGAAACTGTTCAATGGAACCCGATGGAAATGTATCAATAGAAGTTGTAACCAATGATAATAAAAAACAAATGAAGAAAATAATTTATAATATAATGTTCTGCGCAATAGCAGGTATTGTAAATGCGCAAGTCTCTATAGGTGGTAAGCTCAATGTAGATGGTGCATCAACTCTTTTGGATTTTAATAGTATAAGCAGCAATACCAATGGTATTATACTACCTGCTGTAGATGATACTGCTAATGCTCTTAATTCTGTGACATCTGACAATAATGGTACTTTTCTTTTTGATAAAAGTAATAACAGAGTAAGGATGTATGAGAATAGTACTTGGGTTAATCTAAGTGATCAAGGAGTTTCGAGTTCTATTGTTCCAAATGCATCGGATGAGTCCAATTCCAATTCTGGCGTTATTGTAGGTGCTGAAACCAGTAATGCTAAAGGAGTTTTCATTTTAGAGGCATCTGACAAAGCTATGATATTACCAAAAATCGCAAATCCACATTTAACTGTAAAAAGTCCCTATCCGGGAATGTTATGTTATGATACTGTTGGACGGGCGATTGCTGTTTTTGATGGGAATGTCTGGAGCTATTGGAAATAGATTGGAAAGATGCTAACTAATCTGCGACCACTTATTCTTCCCTTTATATTGCCTGATGTAATATTGTTTCATCACCTGATTATCGGGATGATTGAGAAGCGAATCTTTTTCCAGGATTTTTTCAACAGCTAATTTTGAAGCTTTGATAATTGCCGAATCTTCTATCAGACTCAATTTTTTGAAATCTACAACACCACTTTGTTGGGTTCCGAGAATATCACCAGGACCACGCAATTCCATATCAACTTCCGAGATTTTGAAACCATCATTGGTCTGAACCATAGTTTTGATTCTCGTCCGGCTTTCTTTGCTGAGTTTATCATCTGTCATCAGAATACAATAACTCTGTTCTGTGCCTCTTCCAACGCGTCCTCTCAACTGATGAAGCTGTGATAATCCGAACCTCTCGGCACTTTCAATCACCATTACAGAAGCATTCGGAACATTGACACCAACTTCTATTACAGTTGTTGCAACCATAATCTGGGCATTTCCAGAAGCGAAAAATTGCATATTAATATCTTTCTCGGCAGGTTTCATTCTACCGTGAACCATCGTCACATTGTAACTTTTGAAAAAATTCATAACCTGGTCCAGACCTTCCATCAGGTTTTTGTAATCCAATGTTTCCGATTCTTCGATGAGCGGATATACAAAGTAGATTTGACGACCTTTCTCTATCTCTTCCCGACAGAAATTGTAAACCGAAAGTCTATCCTTTTCTCGTCTGTGAGCGGTAATAATTGATTTTCTGCCCACAGGCATTTCGTCAATAACAGAAACGTCCAGATCCGAATAAAAACTCATCGCCAACGTCCTCGGAATTGGCGTCGCAGTCATTACCAAAATATGAGGCGGAATATTATTTTTTGCCCAAAGTTTCGCACGTTGAGCTACTCCAAATCTATGTTGTTCATCAATAATGGCCAAACCAAGATTCTGGAATTTTACTTTATCTTCCAAAATGGCGTGTGTTCCAATCAGGATGGAAAGTTGTCCGTTTTCTAATTCTTCGTGGATGATTTTTCTTTCCGAAGTTTTGGATGAGCCGGTCAAAAGTCTGACATTGATATCCGTATTTTGCAATAATTCTTGTATTGAATTGAAATGCTGCTGCGCCAAGATTTCCGTCGGAGCCATCAGACAAGATTGAAAACCGTTATCCATCGCTATTAGCATAGTTAATAATGCGACCATCGTTTTCCCTGAACCAACATCGCCTTGCAAAAGACGATTCATTTGAGTTGAACGTTTCATATCGGTTCGGATTTCTTTCAGAACACGTTTTTGCGCATTGGTTAATTCAAAAGGAAGATTATTCTCGTAGAAGTGAGTGAAATGATAACCAACAATTGGAAACGGATTTCCGAAAGATTTTGTTTTCTGATGCAGTTTTTTCAGTCCATAGCCTAATTGGAAGAAAAATGCTTCCTCGAATTTCAATCGTCTGTCAGCTGCTTCAAAATGTTTGAAATCTTTTGGAAAATGAATGTTGTAATAGGAATTCAGCCTCCCCATTAATTTCATCGATTTTAAAAGATAATCGGGTAAATTCTCTGAAGTCAGTTGAGGCAGATCTTTTAAAATGTTGAAGATAACATTCTGAAAAAACTTATTATTAATGCCTCGCTTATTCAGTTTTTCGCTTCCAGGATAAATTGGTAAAAGCGTACCTGACAACGCTTTTTTTTCATCGGCCTCAATCTCCGGATGTGGCATAGAAAAATTACCATTGAAGAAGTTGATTTTTCCGAAAATAAAAATTTCTTTATTCAATGGAATAGAGTCTTTCATCCAATTGGTGTATCGGAACCAAACCAAATCCATCGTACCAGTCTCGTCTCTGAATTTCGCTGACAAACGTTTCCCTTTTTCGTAAACAACTTCTTGGATATCTGTGATTTTTCCTCTCAACTGGATATCCGCATCTGGCTCTTTTGTCAAATTACCAACTTTGTAAATCTTACTTTTATCGATATATCGAATCGGGTAGAAGGTCAGCAAATCTTCCACAGTCGAGATTCCCAACACGTTTTTGATGAGTTTTGCGCGTTCGGTTCCGATATTTTTGAGAAATTCTATGGAAGTTTCTAAAGTCAAACAAGAAAAATTTGTTCCGACGAATTTCGGGAAAATTAAAGTAAACCACAAAAGTCACAAAAGAAAAACGCAAAATTTGTCATCCCGGAAAAGAATGTGGCATTAATTTTCTTTTGGATTTAAATTAATCCTTAATCTTCGACCTGAACTTTTTCTGGTAGCCTTCCCATTCTTTTCGGGTCTTGATGGTCTTATACTCATTGGAAGCAATCATAGAGAAATACGGTTCCACTTCTTTGGCTTTCAGTGCGCCGGAAAGGCTTGTAATCGGGTCTGTTTTTTCATCTAGAAAAACCATTGTCGGAATCATATTGATGTTCATATATTTGGAAAACTGATGAAGCCCGCTTTTTGATTTTTTGCCTTTATAATCAGGGTTTGTGAATGTATGTCCGGCAAAACTAACCGTCTCATTGCCATCACTTTCAAACTTAACAGCATAGAATTTTTCATTGATAATCTTCGCTATCTCCGGATGATTGAAAGTGAATTTATCCATCTCTTTGCAAGGTGCACACCAATCGGCATAGAAGTCAATCAGGATTTTCTTTGGCTCTTTTTTCTGAGCAGCCAAAGCCTGCGTCATCGTCATCCAGCGGACTTGAGCAACCCCTGAAACTTGTATCAGAAATAAGGTTAATAATAATATTTTTTTCATCTGTGTTTTTAGTATGCTGTTCTATTTAGTTTTCTATTTTCATAGACGTTTCAATGATTCAGTTTACTTTACACCTTGCATTAGTTTTTTTACAAAAGGTGAAATCAAAATTAATATTACTCCGGCAATTAGAGCGTATAATCCCAATTGTTTATATCCATCGGTATAAGTGATGAGCGCATCATAGTTGTTGGCGCCGGCTTTTACCTTTGCCATTCCTGCACCTATTTGTCCCGCAACATATTGTCCATAAGCAGAGGCAAGAAACCACATTCCCATCATCATTCCCTGTAATTTTTCTGTAGACAGTTTTGTCATAATAGACAGCCCGATTGGTGATAAACATAGTTCTCCGAAAGTGATCACTAATAATGCAATGGTAAAAATATTAAGCGAGGTGATCCCTTGCAGATTAGCGAAAAATTTGGTTCCGAAAAGAATATAATAACCTAGTCCCAGGAATATAAAGCCTAATCCGAATTTATTAATAGTATTCGGTTCCAGTTTCTTTTTATTTAACCAGATCCAAAGTAATCCAACCAGAGGTGCCAGAAAAATGATAAAGAAAGCACCACCAGAATTGTTAACGCCATTTGGATCCAATCCGAAAAGGTCTTTGTTGAGGTTTTTCGCTGCGAAAATACTTAATGAACCGCCGCTCTGTTCGTAGATTCCCCAGAATAAAATGGAGAAAATAATGAAAATCAACGCTGCCCAAAGTTTTTTGCGTTCGGCTGAGTTCACTTTTGTCATCTCGTAAAAAAGATAGAGCAGTGTCAATGGTCCGACCGTCCACATAAAATAATCCGTGTATTGCGGAACGGAAACCATTATCATAATCAACGGAATGAAAACTAATGATAAAATGTAAACGCCATATTCTTTCCATTTGTCCAGTGGAGAAAATGTACCGTCATCATTCAGCTTTTGAGGCTGAAGTCCAATTGGTCCAAGACTTCTTTGTGTAAAAATGAAATTAATCAGACTAACGACCATAACAATAGCCGCTAATCCAAAAGCTATATTCCATCTTTTGTACTCCGGAATCAGATCCGAAAGCATTTCGCCCTTTCCAATAGCAATACAAAGATAGCCTCCCAATAGCGCTCCAAGGTTGATTCCTGCATAGAACAGGGAAAATCCCGCATCTGTTCTGCTGTCGTTAGGCTTATATAGTTTTCCAACCATTGTGGAGATATTCGGTTTGAAAAATCCTGTTCCCACAACAGTGAATGAAATTCCTAAAAAGAAATAATCGTGAGGATTGGCCGCAAGAATAAGGCTTCCGATAATCATCAGAATTCCGCCCCAAAATAAAGATTTTCTGAATCCAAGAATCTTATCGGCAAACAAACCGCCTATAAATGTAAATGCATAAACAAATGCCTGCGTTGCGCCATATTGAAGGTTAGCCTGTTCATCGCCAAATTTTAATTGGGAAATCATAAAGAAAACGAGCATTCCCCGCATTCCATAAAAGCAAAAACGCTCCCACATTTCTGAGAAAAATAAAGACCAAATCTGTTTAGGGTATTTGCCTTTGAAATTCTGAATTTCTTCGAGGGTAAGATTCATAATAAGTTTATGATATTAAATTTTAATTATTGTTTTCTTTGTCTAGCTCAAGCCGGATTCTATCTTGGTCTATCAACTGTTTCAACTCTTCCTCTTTTGGAAGGTAGAGCAGATATTTGCTGGCAAAAAGATTGTTTTTATCATTAAGGACAGAATATTTTACAATGGTTTCATCTTTTTCAGAACACAGTAAAATTCCGATTGTCGGATTGTCGCCTTCGTTACGTTTCAAATCATCGTACATTCTGACATACATATCGATTTGTCCAATGTCCTGATGAGAAAGTTCTCCGGTTTTTAAATCAATGATGACAAAGCATTTGAGAATATAATTATAAAAAACCAAGTCGATATAAAAATCTGATGTATCTGTAGAAATGTGCTGCTGCCTGGCTACGAAGGCGAAACCTTTCCCAAATTCTAGTAAAAATTTCTGAATGTGGTCAATAATTGCTGTTTCGATTTCTTTTTCCGAAATTTTTTCGTCCGTCTTTAATCCTAAGAATTCAAAAATGTAAGGGTCTTTCAGAACGCTTTGGATATTGTCAGTCCGAGATTTTTTATGTTCTAAAACTCTTTCGTAAGCTAGAGAATTGATTTGTCTTTTGAGGTCTCTATAACTCCAGTTATTTTCAATAGATTCATTAAGATAATACATCTTTTTTTGCTCATTTTCCTGTCTTAAAAGCAATCTGTAATGCGTCCAGCTCAATTCGTGACGCACTGCGTCACGAATTGGAAATGCTTGAAAAAAGGACCGCATATTTCTAAGATTGCTCTCATCAAAACCTTTCCCGAATTCGAGGGTTAATTTTTTAGAAAGATTTTTTAGAACAAATTTTCCATACTCTGCCCGTTCTTTTCCTTTCTGTTCATCTTCTACGATAAGTTGTCCGATTTGCCAATAAGTCAAAAGCAGAGTAGAATTCGCAACACGAAATACTTTTTCACGGGATTGATTAATAATATCTCGTATAGATTGGAATAATATATCTTCTGAAATTTGCATCGTACGAATTTAACAAAAAACCACCGAATATCCGGTGGTTTGAACTTATAAATCAATATGAAAATTTTTATTTCACACCGTGCATCATTCTCTTAAGAATTGGCGATAAGAAAGCTAGCAATACAGCTGCAATTCCACAAAGAACCACGAATACCATAAAGAATTCGAAAAGATTATGAATGGTAAAACCTGCGAATGTTGTGTATTCTGTAGGTAATTGTGCAGTAGCAAAAGCTTTTGACTGTTCAGGATTTAATGTTACTTTTTTATCCAGAACATCCTGAAGATTAACACCAATTTCCTGGGCTTTTGCAAATTTGTCCCCAGTTGCAGGAATGATTGCTCCCAAAGTTCCGGCTAATGCGTAACCCGCAGCATTGGCGATGAAGAACACACCATACAATAAAGATGAAAATCTCTTAGGTGCTAATTTACCAACCAACGACAAACCGATTGGGGATAAGCAAAGCTCTCCCATAGTTTGGATCAGATAAAGCAAAATCAACCATTTGATAGCCAGTAATCCTGAGTTTCCAAGGTCTTTGACATTATAAGCAATGATGAAATAAGACAATGCTATCAAAGCCAAACCAATTGCCTGCTTGAAAGGGGAAATCGGCTCTTTGCCTTTAGCCCTTAATTTATCCCAAAGAATACTAAACGGAACAGCAAGAATTACAACAAACAAACCATTGAAAATTTGAACCATTGATGCTGGCATTTGCCAACCGAATAAAAATGTTCTATCTGTTTGGTTAGATGCAATGAATGTTAATGACGAGCCTGCCTGCTCAAAAGCCGCCCAGAAGAAAATAATAAAAAAAGAAACAATGTAGATCACCCAGATTCTTTGTCTTTCAATCTTATTTTCGGCAGAGCTCATAATCAGGAATGCTAGCGACACTCCAGCAGCATAAATGAAAGGATAAATAATTCCTTTTATCAATTGTCCCATTTCTACTGAACTGAAACCAAATTCATCTACCAATAGATACCTAAATACAAAAAATAAAATCGCAAATAAAACTACTGTAATTCCTATTGATTTCCCCGAAAATTTAGCAGTCTGGGACTCTCCCTCTGCAAAGTCGTCTTTGTTATTGTTTTTTGGTAGTCCGCCAATAGGATTTCCTTCTGGTGTTACAACATATTTATTCTTAAGAAAAAAGAAAATCAATGTTCCGAGAATCATTGCAATTGCTGCAAGTAAATATCCCCATTTGAAAACATAAGGATTTTGTTTGCCATCCACTACAACATCAGCAACTATTGGTACAATATATTGGCTCAATAATGCACCGATATTAATTCCCATATAGAAAATAGTGAAGGCTGAGTCTAATTTGGTTTTCTCACTTGGCGGATATAAACTTCCAACCATTGATGAGATGTTGGGTTTGAAAAATCCATTTCCAAAAATGATAACTAATAAACCTAACCAGAACAGTGTTTTTGAAAAATCTAAACTTGTATCAAAATTTGTTGCACTGTAAAATAATAGAAGCTGTCCAATCGCCATCAAACCACCCCCCAATATAATGCAGTATCGATTTCCTAGGTATTTATCAGAAATAAAACCTCCTAATAAAGGTGTGAGATAACATAAAGCTAAAAAGCCACCATAAATGATTGATGCATTTGATTCTCCTAACATTAAAGCGTGAACCATAAATAGACTGAGAATTGCTCTCATTCCATAGAAGTTAAATCGCTCCCACATTTCTGTACTAAATAGCACCCACAATCCTTTCGGGTGTTTAGAATTGGATTGAACTGTCTCCATATAAATTAATTGTTAAATTTTCTTAAAGGTAACAAATATAGTTTTTTTTCATCAACGTAAGTGATTCAAGTTGCTGTTTATGTAAGATTTAATAATCCATATTTTACAGATTTGATTTAATTTTGTCTTTTTATGGAAATGAATTTAAAATTTAGAAAGGCAATTACCGAAGATTCTTCGGTGATTTGGGAAATATTACAGGACGCTATTACAAGGAGAAAAAACGATGGCAGTCGTCAATGGCAGGACGGTTATCCAAACTTAGAAACTGTAAAGTCTGATATCGAAAAAGGATTCGGGTATGTTTTATTGGTGGACGGAATAGTTGCAGGTTACAGTGCACTGATTTTCAATAATGAGCCAGCTTATGACGCTATAGAAGGAGAATGGCTGACTAACAGAGACTTTTTGGTAGTTCATAGAGTTGCGATTTCAGATAAATTTGCGGGGAAAGGTTTATCTAAAAAGATTTTTAGCTTTATAGAAGATGTTGCAAAAGAGAATAATACATTCAGTATAAAAGTGGATACCAACTTTGACAATCCGGCAATGTTGGCGATTCTGGATAAATTAGGCTACCAATATTGCGGAGAAGTTCATTTCCGGGGAAGTGCAAGAAAAGCTTTTGAAAAAGTGCTTTGACTTTATTGAAATTTAAGCAACAAAAAGCGAAATTAATTAGACTAATTTCGCTTTTTGTTTTTATTATAAGTCTTTGTCGATTTAATGTCCACTTTCTTTCATTATTCTGTTCAGTCTTTTTAGCATCATTAATCCTAGCAATGTTGCAAATATCAACAAGCCGAAATTAACAAGAAAATAATTGGCTTTGTTTTCATAATTGTACCAGGTGCTGGCAAGGATTCCCGACAATTTGTTTCCAACAGAATTGGCTAAGAAGAAACCTCCCATCATCAGCGCTGTCAATCTTGCCGGAGATAATTTGGAAACGAATGACAATCCCATCGGCGAAAGACAAAGTTCGCCAATTGTAACAACACCATAACCTGCAACCAACCAAAGTGAAGAAACCTTTTCTGCGCCATTATTTCCAGCATAAACAGCAGCAACCATTACCAGGCAAGATAAGCTGGTGATGAACAATCCCAAAACGATTTTCGTGGGTGTCAAAGGTTCTTTTCCTCGTTTTCTCAACATTGCCCAAAAACCGACAATGACTGGTGTTAAAGCTATTACCCAAAAAGGATTAATGGATTGAAATAATTCTGTGTTGTATAAGAAAACAGGTTTGTCGGAATTGGATTCTAATTCTGCTTTTTTCTCAGCGGAAACATTTCTAAAGTATATATCTTTTCCGGTTTCTTTTAAGGTTTTTCCATCAGCATCTTTCTGAGACCGGAATTGCTCATCAAAAATAGGTGTCTCTTTATCAGCATAACTTTTCTCCTCGACAAGATAAAGCGAAGCCAAAGGCTTTTCGACTTTTTCAGACACGCTTCTATCTGTGTAATAATTCGCCCAACGTGTCAAAGCTGTTCCATTTTGTTTGAAAACCGCCCAGAAAAACATACTGATTAAGAATATCGAAAGCAAAGCCCCAATTGCAGGTTTCTCCAGTGGATTGGATTTGAAATAAAGTGAAACATAGAAATAAATAACAGGGACACAAGCAAAAATAAAGGCATCTGTATTCGTACTTCCGAAAATGTTGGTTCCTAAAACCATTGTTGGAACAAACCAACCGATAACGCCCGCTATAATCGCAGGAACAAAAACTTTCATCAATATTTCTGACAGTTTGGTGTCGCCTTCTTGCTTCGGTTTCATCTGTGCCGCGTGGATGTAGTGCTTTCTGCCAATCGTAAAAATGACCAATCCAAGCAACATCCCAACGCCGGCTGTTATAAATGCTTCGCCCCAACCGAATTTGTTACGCATAAATGCCGCAATGATATTACAGATAAATGCTCCGATGTTGATTCCCATATAAAAAATATTGTAACCGGAGTCTTTGTTAGCTTTATAAGGTTCTTCGGAATATAGATTTCCCAAAAGTGTAGAAATGGTTGGTTTGAAAAAGCCGTTCCCAATAATAATTAATGCAAGCGAACCGTAAAACAGAGGCAATTCTTTAAAAACACCAACGCCGATATACCCAATTGCCATCAAAACGCCGCCAAGATAAATGGATTTGATGTAACCCAAAACGCGGTCTGCCAAAAACCCGCCAAGAAAAGGCGTCAAATATGTCAAGGCAATAAAAGTTCCGAAAATATCATCTGCATCTTTATCCGGTATTCCCAAACCTCCGGCAACGCCTTGTGGCTCTATCAGATAGAGAACGAAAATGCCGAGAATTAAATAGTAACCGAAACGTTCCCACATCTCAGTAAAAAACAAATAAGGTAAACCTTTAGGATGCTTAGTCTTCATAACTTAATTTTTCACAACGTTTCCAAAAATAGGATTTTAAATTTAATTCAATGTGATAAAATAACATATTAGGTTGTTTATCATTTTAAAATTAGCAGAAATGAAGTGTCCACTTTTCTAAAAGTCTAGATATTGAACAATACCAGTAACAATATTTTTTATTTTGATACTGATTAATTCCAGATTGTAAATGACTTCACAGGATAATCAACAAATAAAACTATGATAATAAAACTGCTTTACTTTTTTGCCTTCATTTGTTCATCGGCTATTTTTGCTCAGAACTCGGTTTCAGGAAAAATCCTGGGTAAGGACAATTTGCCACTTTCTGACGTTGAGGTTTTATTAATTAATCCATCAAATCAGGAAACTTTGAAGGTTGCAATTACAGACAAGGAAGGGAAATTTGAATTAGAAAATGTGAAATTTGATGAAGCTAAAATTATCATCGAACAAAATAATTACGAAAAATTCACTTCAGAAATTATCAAACCTTCCGAAACCAATATTCTTCTTCCTGATATCACCTTAAAAGTGTATCAAAACTAAATAATTGATCTTCATTTTAAGTACAATTAGTTTTCCTTGAGCAGCTGAAAATAAGGCGTAATCCGATTTTTCATATCGTCCCGTTGCATATTTAATTCTGTCTGAATTTTCGTTTTGTCGCCCTGCAGCATTTTTATCAGCTCAGAATATTTTTTCGGATCTTTGAGCTTTTTATAACCTTTGGTTTTGCTGATGTAAGAATATGGATTTTCATTGTAGAAATCCATTGCCATCTGCAGAATTTTAGCATAATTATCAGCATCAGCAGACAGATAAATGAAAAGTCCTTCTTCCAAAATAGTATCATAATCGCTGCCAGTGGTATAATGTTCCTGTCCCAGATTATTAAGATCTTCTGCTCTCATTTTTCCGAGATAGTATAGAAATCCACTTTCGTTATATTGATGATTCTTAAAATATTCCATTGATTTTTCAAAATACTTTTCAGGATATTCTTTATCCGCTAATCTGGCGTCCGAAAGAACTTTTTTGGAATCAATTTGCGCTATTTTCCCAATCGCTAATAATGAATCCGATTTTTCAATGACATTTTTGTACAGCAACAATATCTCTTTATCACTTTGACTATATATCATAATGTTAAATAAAAATAGGAGGACGATGATGATTTTGCGATTCATAATTTTAGAATGTGATTAAAGGTAGCTTTTCTCCGTCAATTAAAAAAATTGCTAACTTTGATTAAGCTAAAATTTTAGAAAATGGAAATCACGATAAAAGATTTGGAAAACGATTTGAAATCTTTGCCTACGGAGCTTCTTCAGCAGGTTAGCGATTATGTGGCTTTTTTAAAGATGAAATATACAGGACAAGTCAATGAAGATTGGGCGGATTATTTATCTGAAAGCCAAAAAGAATCAATAAGTAAAGGCTTAGAAGATATTGATAACGGAAAAGTCTATTCGCACGAAGAGGCTAAGGAAAGAATTAGAAATTATCTTTCAGAAAAATCAAAATAATGGAAATTGTCTGGTCTGATGAGGCTTTGAGTAATTACTTCAAAGTTTTAGACTATCTTTTCGATAATTGGTCCAGAACTGAGATTGAAAATTTTGAAAGTAATTTTGACCGACTGATTGAAAGGATTAGACTCAATACGAGGATTTGTCCAAAGTCCAAAATTTTAAATTTTCGCAAATGCCTGATTGACAAAAACAACTCTTTAATATATCAGGAAATTGATGATAAAATATTCCTTATTTCTTTAATCGATAATAAAAGTTCACATCCGTATTAAAAAACCGCAAAAGAAAATATCTTCTGCGGTTTTTTATCATCCAGCTTCAGTCTTCCGACTTCCAGCTTTCTACAAATTCTCCAAAATAAAATTCGTCATCTTCTCATAAAGCTGAGGTCTGGTTTGTCCGCCATAGATGCCGTGATTCTTATCAGGGTAAGCCATAAACTCAAACTGCTTTTTATTTTGAATCAATGCCTCAGAAAACTCCATAGAGTTCTGGAAATGCACATTATCGTCAGCTGTTCCGTGAATCAAAAGGAATTTTCCTTTCAACAGATTTGCAAAAGTGGTCGGCGAGTTTTGGTCATAACCTTCCGGGTTTTCCTGTGGTGTTTGCAGGAATTTTTCGGTGTAAACCGTGTCATAATATCTCCAGTTGGTCACCGGCGCCACAGCAATTCCCAGTTTGAAAACGTCCGCACCTTTTGTCAAAGCCAAAGAACTCATATAACCGCCAAAACTCCATCCGAAGATTCCGATTCTGGATTTGTCAATATAAGACTGATTCCCGAACCATTTTGCAGCAGTAATCTGGTCTTCAATTTCGTATTTTCCGAGTTGCTTATAAATAACTTTTTTGAATTTCGCTCCTTTGTAGCCTGTTCCACGGCCATCCACACAAGCTACAACGTAACCTTTCTGAGCCAGCATTTCAAACCAGATTCCGTTTCCGCCGTCCCAGGAATTGGAAACCTGCTGAGAACCCGGACCGGAATATTGGAACATAAATAACGGGTACTTTTTATTCGGGTCAAAATTTTTCGGCTTGATGATCCAGGCGTTCAGTTGGTCGCCAACAGCATTCGGAATGGTGATGAATTCTTTCGTCACGAAGTTATCTTTTTGGAGTTTGGAAAGCAACTCATTGTTGTTCTGAAGCTCCTTGATTTCTTTTCCTGATGCGTCTTTCAATACATATCTGTAAGGTGTTCCTGCAGTCGAAGTGGTATTGATGAAATAATTAAATGTTTTGCTGAATGCTGCCGAGTTGTTCCCCTCCGGATAAGAAACCAAAGTCGTTTTTCCGGAGTTGATGTTCAGCTTGGAAACCACTTTGTTCAGACTTCCTTTTTCGGTGGTTTGGATGTAAGCTTCCTTAGTTTTCGGGTTATAACCGTAGTAATCTGTGATTTCCCAATTCCCTTTCGCAACTTGTTTTTTCAATTTTCCCGCTTGGTCGTACCAGTACAATTGTCTGTAGCCATCACGCTCAGAGGCCCAAAGGAAAGAGTTGTCATCCAAAAATTCTAAAGTCAGATTGTCGGTTTCTATCCAGGCATTATCGGTCTCCGTAAGCAATTTGGTTACATTCCCGGACTTGGTATCCACTTTCAGCAAGTCCACGTGATTGTGATGCCTGTTGCTGGTCGCCAGCACGATTTCGTCTTTGCCGTTCGTCTGCCAAAGTTGTGGAATGTAATAATTCTCAAAACTTCCCAGATTCAGAGCCGTTGTTTTTGCCGAATTCAATTGATAAAGATTCGCCGTCACCGTCGAGTTCGTTTCGCCAGCTTTTGGATATTTGTAACGCATCTCCGTTGGATAAAGCGATTTACCATAAATCGGAATATAGATTTCCGGAACTTTCGATTCATCAAATCTTACGAATACTATTGCATCACCGGCTTTATTCCATTGGTAATAATCGGCGTGACCAAATTCCTCCTCATAAACCCAGTCGCCAAGACCATTGATGATAGAATTTTTCTTCCCATCATTCGTAATCTGAGTGATTTTCCCCGAAGTCAAATCCTGATAAAACAAGTTGTTATCAACAATGAAAGCCACTTTGCTTCCATCCGGAGAGAATTTCGGCTCCTGAATCCAATTCCCGTTATTAAGAGCAGTCACTTTATTAGACTTCAGATCCTTCACATCAAATTTTCCCCAAAACGAATGTCTATAGATATCCTGACTTTCTTTTTGTAACAAAATTTTGGATTCATCCGCCGAAAAAATATAAGATTCGAAGCTTCCATCCACGATGTTGCCGGATTTCTGAGACGTTTTATAATTATACTTTGCGATACCATCTTTCTCGATCGTAGCGTAGTTTTCACCATCATTCAGGGATGCGATACCTGCTATTCCTTTTCCACGGTAATAGCCGGAATAGATTTTATCGAGTGTAATTTCTTGAGCAAAAGTGTTTTGTGAGAAAACTGCCGTCAGCATCACAGCAGATAAGAGAACTTTTTTGTTCATAATTTTCTATTTTTTAATATGGAATTCACGAACCTTGCGGTTTCATTTCTAAGATTTTAACGACGTAAATATAATAAAGATTAATTGTTTTAAGCAGAATCGCTATAATGTTATCTGTAACAGTCTAACTAAGATTTGTAGCAATCTGCTTAAGTCTTGTAACAATCTACTCAAGTCCTGTAATTCTCCGCTTAACTTCTGTAATTCTCAACTTAACTCCTATGACAATCAACTCAAGTTCTGTAACAGCCTATTTAACTACTTTGACTGTCTACTCAACATCTTTGATTGCTTGCTAAACTACTTTGATTATCTATTGAACCTCTTTGGTTGTTTATTTAATAGCTTTGATTATCCACTTAAGCCATTTGACTGTCTACTTAACATCTTTGACTGCTTACTAAACTACCTTGATTGTCTATTGAACCTCTTTGGTTGTCTATTTAAGAGCCTTGATTATCTACTTAAGTCATTTGACTGTTTACTCAACACCTTTGATTGTCAACTTAACTACTTTGATGACCTACTGAAGCGCTGATAACTATCAACTAACAACTATCAATCAAAATCCCTATCTTTGCGCCATTATTTTTCTCACTTAAAACGTTTATAGCATGCAACTGTACAACACCTTAAGCGCAGAAGAAAGAGCTCGACTTATCGATGAGGCCGGAAAAGAGCGCCTTACCTTGTCTTTCTATGCGTACGCCAAAATTGAAAACCCTAAGAAATTTCGCGACGACCTTTTTATAGCCTGGAACGCCTTGGATGCGCTCGGCCGTATCTATGTGGCCACGGAAGGCATCAATGCTCAGATGAGTGTGCCTGCAGAGAATTTAGAAGCTTTTCGTGATACGCTGGAAGTTTACGATTTTATGAAAGGCATCCGTCTTAATGTAGCTGTGGAGCAGGATAATCACTCTTTTTTAAAGTTAACGATTAAGGTTAGAAATAAAATTGTGGCTGATGGTTTGAATGATGAGACTTTTGATGTGACCAATAAAGGAATTCACTTGAAAGCTCAGGAATTCAATAATATGTTGGAAGACCCGAATACGATTGTGGTAGATTTCAGAAACCATTACGAGAGCGAAGTAGGACATTTTGAAGGTGCCATTACACCGGACGTGGAAAATTTCCGTGAGAGTTTGCCGATTATTAATGAGCAATTGCAGGATTTCAAAGAAGATAAAAACCTGTTGATGTACTGCACCGGCGGAATCCGTTGTGAAAAGGCAAGTGCTTATTTCAAACATCAGGGTTTCAAAAATGTCTACCAGCTCGAAGGTGGAATCATAGAATATGCACGCCAAATCAAAGAGGAAGGCGTTGAAAGTAAATTCGTGGGGAAAAATTTCGTCTTCGACCACCGTTTAGGTGAGCGAATTACAGATGATATCATTTCACAATGCCACCAATGCGGAAAACCTTGTGACAATCACACCAATTGTGCGAATGATGCCTGCCATCTCCTCTTCATACAATGTGATGAATGTAAGGCTGCGATGGAAAACTGCTGTTCTACCGAATGTCAGGAAACGATTCATCTGCCTTGGGAAGAGCAGGTGGCCAAAAGAAAAGGTCTTCAGGTCGGCAATAAGATTTTTCGAAAAGGAAAGTCCGAGGCTTTGAAATTTAAAAAGTCGGGAGACCTTTCTACACAGCCTTTAGCTAAGGCAACTACCGCAGAAACCAAAGATATTCGCCAAAAAATCAAAATCAAAAAATCATTGATTGGCAAAGCAGAACATTATTATTCCAAGTCTAAAATTGCTCAGTTCCTAATTGAGAATGGTGAACTAAAAGTGGGAGACAAGGTTTTGATTTCCGGGCCGACTACGGGAGAGCAGCAAGTGGTTATCAACAATATTTATGTTAATGGCAATTTCAGCGATACAGCTAAAGCAGGAGACCAGATTACTTTTGAATTGCCTTTCAGAGTAAGATTGTCTGACAAAGTGTATAAAATATTAGAAGATTAATCCATTTTTACAAATGAATTACAGTCTTACAAAAAAGGAAATCAGGACGATTTATAAAGAAAAAAGAATGGCCTTATCACAAGATGAGGTCAATTTTTTGTCTGAAAAAATCTTCAACCAATTCGTTTTACAATTTAATGTTATTGAAAATCAAAAGGTTAATCTTTTTTTGCCAATTAAAAAATTTAATGAAATCAATACTCAGATTTTCATCGATTATTTTTTTGATAAAAAAGTTCGTGTTTTTGTACCGAAAATCCAACACAAAAAAATGATTTCTGTTGAGATTTTTCCTGATTCAGAATTTGAAATTAACGATTGGGGAATCAAAGAACCGATTTCTAATATTGACGTTAATGATGAATTAGACTATGTTTTAACACCATTATTATATTGTGATCGATTTGGAAATAGGGTTGGTTATGGAAAAGGCTTTTATGATTCCTTCTTTGCTGGTGATTTGAAGATTCATAATAAAATTGGACTTGGTTTATTTAATCCAAAAGAAGATATTGCGGACGTATATGGCTCTGATATAGCTCTTGATGGACTGATTACACCAACAGACTATTTTAAATTTTAATTTAAGTATTTGAAATTCAGATGTATTATTTTGTAAATCGATTTACAATGATATTACAAGTTATTTATGAATGATTTTTGTCACGCCGTCCTACCTTTGTCTTGTAATTATGAGTAAGTAATTAACAAATACAATATATTAATAATTAATTAAATTTTAGAACATGAAAAAGTCATTATTTGTAGCTGCTATCGCTGCTATCGCTCTTGTAGCTTGTAAAAAAACTGATAACGTAGAAGCTAATGCTGTTGATTCTGTTGACGCTGTTGCTGATTCTACTGTTGCTGTTATCGATTCTACTAAAGATGCTACAGTTGATTCTGTAAAAGCTACTGCTGATTCTGCTAAAGCTGAAGTAAAAGCTGACGAGAAAGCTGCAAAAGAAGAAATTAAAAAATAATTAGAATCTCTCTAATTATTACACAAAAAAGCCGCTATCTAGCGGCTTTTTCTATTTTGGTACTGTCTGTGTTTTTCGGATAAAAGCTGGTAAAGTAGAATTTGAATTCTTTTTGGAACTTTACTGGCGAAGCCTTCAGCATATATTGTGCTTTTCTGTTGACAGTTGTGATATATGTTTTTTTGTTATCATAATATTCTACATCAAAAGTGGCAAAGTCTAAAGTATCCTGATCTTGAACAGCTTTTGACGTTGTGAGATTACTAACTTTTGCATAGCGTACTTTTAAACTATCCATTTCTCTTAAAAGAGGCTTCAAGTTGTTAGAATCCCTTGTTAAAAAGTGAGCCTGCATCTGCGTATAGATTACCGAATCTATTTCTGTGTCTTTATTTCCTGAGGTATAAAGTGCTGATAAGTCGAGTAGATCCTGAACCTTTTGCGATGTAATCATATTAGTCGCCTGCATACTGTCCAATTTTGTTTTGCTGTAAGTCGCATTATTATTAGCGTTTCTAAGGGTTTCCAGAGAATTGTCGTCGCCTTCGTATTTCTTGTTGCAAGATATAATCCCGATGATTAGCAAAGCTGGAATTAATGTCCATTTATAGAGGTTATTTTTCTTTTTCATCGTCAGTAATTTTGAATTTGATCATTACTATTTTTCCGTTTTTCATCTGAGAATCGATCACTTCCAGATTTTCTAACGACGTTGTAGGAAGTGTAACCAGCGAGATGTATTTTTGTTTGTCCATTGTCTCTATGCCATAGATGTCACTGTCTACAACCTGATAAATCAATGCGTTGTCACTTATAAGTTTATTGAGTTCGTTTGTTTTTTTCTTAAAATCGGTAATTGATTTGGAATAATAATAAAGCTGAATTGCATAATCATTGGGTTTCAACTCAATATCTTCGGATGACGGTGCTGATGTCAAATCTCTTCTCACAGTATCTGTCCTATAAAAAGGCGAAGAAATGACCATTTTCAGATTTTTGCTTTTTGTTTCGTAGACGAATTTTGAATTAGGCTTTACTTTGAAGAGGATTGGAGATTCATTTTCTCGGATGATTTTTACATCCAATTCTCCTTTTATAGATGAGTTTCTGTCCGCATCTGTAAAAGCATAAGTGTATTTTTTATAAAAAAGATTATCATAAAACACCAGAACCAAAACCACGGCAAATAAAAATGCTGAAATTCCTAACCATAGATAGGTTTTCAAGAAGTTTTGTTTAGGAGTTTTGAAATTGATATTCTGATTAATTTCGTCAAATGCCTGGTTGTCTATAGAAACCGGAGGTTTTTCGTTAATAACCGTAGGAAGCTGTTTAGTTTGAACTATCTCAGGAATCTTTCCCGTAGTAGTTTCTATAGGTAGCGAACTCTGAGCTTCTTCATTAATTACAGCAATTGGATTCTTCTTTTTATATTCAAACCAGGAATTATAACCAGCGTAGACAGAAAGGATATTCAGCATATCAATTCTTGGGATCTTTTCCTGAGCATTATTTTTAAAGTAAGTGTAAAAAGTTTTCTCGCTGATATTCCCTTTTGCTTTTTGTCTTAGATCTTCCTGAAAATATATAATATCAATGCCTTTCCATTTGGAAATGTCATCGTAAGACGGGGAATGCGTCTCAAGATATTTTTCCTGAACGGCCTTTTTTAAGGATTGAAAATATGCAAATTCTATATCGCTCAAAATTATATTTTATTCTTAATTTATTGATTTACAGTTGTTCTTATTTGTAAATCTTGTTTTACAAATATATTACAATTAATTTTCAAAAACAAAAATTATTTCTCGTCATAATTTTGTCCCGTTCAAATAAGAACAAATCTATTAACTAACAATTTAATTTAATTATTATGAAAAAGTCATTATTCGTAGCTGCTATCGCTGCTGTTGCTCTTGTAGCTTGTAAAAAAACTGAAACTGTTGATACTGCTGCTGCTGATTCTGCTGTAGTTGATTCTTCTGCTGCAACCCTTGATTCTGCTGCTGCTCACGTTGATTCTGCTGCTGTTAAAGTTGATTCTGCTGCTGCTAAAGTAGAAGGAGCTGCTGCTAAAGTTGATTCTGCAGCTGCTAAAAAATAATCTTAACCAAGTTAAGAATTTGAAACCGTTTCTTTCGAGAAACGGTTTTTTTATTGATCTAATTTTTGTCTCAGGATTTCGTAGCAAGTAATGGCAGCGGCATTACTCAGGTTAAGAGAATCAATAGTTCCGGACATTGGAATCAAAACATTTTCTCCTCTGTCTTTCCAGAAATCACTCAAACCAGAATGTTCTGTTCCGAACAAAACAGCAGATTTCTCTTTTAAATTTTTTGTCTGAATATGTTTTGCATCACCACTCATAAAGGTTGTGAAAATAGAATATTCGTAAGTATTTAAAAATGCTAAAGTTTCTTCGTTCGAAGCTTGAAAAATATTCATCCCGAAAAGGCAACCAACACTTGAGCGAATAACATTAGGATTATAAAAGTCCGTTCTTGGGTCGGTAACGATCAACGCATTGATGCCAAAAGCTTCACAACTTCTTAAGATTGCGCCAAGATTTCCAGGTTTTTCTACACTTTCTAAGATGATAATGGCTGAATTTTTTTTTGGACTAAAATCTTCTAATGTTCTTTCTTCTAATTTATAAATCCCGATGATTCCTTCGGTAGTACCTCGGTAAGCAATTTTTTCATAAAGCTTTTCTGAAACGTAATGGATTTTGGAATCTGGTAATTTCCCCTTGAAAATAGATTCGCAGATATAAAACTCTTCGGGTTGATTGCCGAAGTGCATTGCTCTTTCGTTTTCCTGCTGACCTTCTACGATGAAAATACCAGCTTTTCTTCTGTCCTGATTTTTGGTCAAAAGTCGGGTTAATCTTTTTATTTTTTCGTTTTGAAGGCTTTCTATGAGCATTTTGGAAATTTTTGCAAATGTACAAAGTAAAATGTACAAAGTAAAATGTACAAAGTAAAATGTGGAAACATAGATGATGGCGCAGCGCGTGAGGGATAGTAACGGAAATCCTTTTATGTTTTTTGCTAAAAACATGAAAGATTGCAGTGGATAGCCCGACCCAGGCGATGGATTTAGCTTTGGCGAGGGGCACGCCCAAATTTGTTGTAATGTGAAGATGAAAAATTGTATATCTTTGTTTTATGATTTTACGAGGAGAAAATTTGATCAAAGAATACGGACCGAAAAAGGTAGTAAAAGGTGTGTCACTGGAGGTTCAGCAAGGCGAAATTGTAGGACTTTTGGGACCAAACGGAGCAGGAAAAACAACGTCTTTTTATATGATTGTTGGATTGGTAAAGCCGACTTTGGGAAACGTATTCCTGGATAACCAAAATATCACGAAAGATGCGATGTATAAACGTGCGCAGAACGGCATTGGTTATCTGGCTCAGGAAGCTTCGGTTTTCAGAAAACTTTCTGTGGAGGATAATATTTTGGGCGTTTTGCAGCTGACGAAATTATCCAAAAAAGAGCAGCAAAAAAAATGCGATGAACTGATTGAAGAATTCCACCTGGAGCACGTTCGTAAAAATCGTGGCGATTTGCTTTCCGGAGGTGAAAGACGTAGAACGGAAATTGCACGTTGTCTGGCGACAAGCCCCAATTTTATCCTTTTGGATGAGCCTTTTGCCGGAGTTGACCCAATTGCGGTAGAAGATATCCAAAAAATCGTGAGGTCTCTCGTAGAGAAAAATATCGGAATTCTGATTACCGACCACAACGTTCAGCAGACTTTGGCGATTACCAACAAAACTTATATTATGTTTGAAGGGAAAATCCTGAAAGAAGGTTTGCCGGAAGATCTTGCCAATGATCCGGAAGTGAGACAGGCTTATCTTGGAGAGAACTTTAGGTTTGAGAAGTTTTAGATTGTATCGCAAAGGCGGACATTTTAAATTTGTTATAAATATATAAAGTCGCAAAGGAAAACTTGGCGACTTTTTTATTGCTCTGATCTAATATTTCTGCGCCTTTGCGAAAAAAAAAAAAATTATTCAAAAATCCTACTGACAAACTATTGTCACAACAGCGTTATAAATTTGTATCAAATAAAACAAACTATTATGAACGCAAACGCAAAAGTCTTAGACTCACAACAACTTTTAATCCATTGGCAAGGCCACAGAAATCTGACCAGAAGAGTGATTGAAGCTTTTCCGGAGAAAGATCTATTCGAATTCTCGATTGGCGGAATGAGACCTTTCGCAAAATTGGCTTTAGAATTATTGGCAATTGGCGGACCAGCTTTGAAATCAATTGTTGACGGAACAATTAATGCATTCGATGAATCTTTCAATCCAACAACTAAAGCAGAAATTCTTGCCAAATGGGATGAAGAAACGGAAACGATTAATGAATACTTTAGCCAAATTACAGAGGAAAGATTTCAGGAGACATTCAATTTATTTGGGCAATATGAATTTCCTGTTTATCAGAACATTCTTTATTTTGTGGACAACGAGATTCATCACCGCGGTCAGGGTTACGTTTACCTTAGAGCTTTGGGGATTGAACCGCCATTTTTCTGGGAAAGACAAAGATAATTTTCTACGCTTGATTTGATAAAGTCTGCTTTTAGCAGGCTTTATTTTTTATTCAATTGGTTAGAAATCTGAGCAATTAAATCATTCATCGTATCTTTGAGATATTCAGGTTCAAGGATTTCCGCAAAATCTGCAAACGTAATTAGCCAGCGCGGAAAACCTTCATCGATCCACTCAGTTTCAAAGGTCATCAGCATCCGGTTACCGTTTTCTTCTTCAGAAATCAATCCATAATATTTTTTAGAATTAACCAGAAAAGGCAGGATTTTTTTCTCAACCAAAAGTTTAACATTCACTTTTTGATTCTTTGATTTTTTTCGGTAATCTCCAACATTTCCATATTCTTGATGAAAGGAATTCTGAGTTTTCTCGATTTTCAAAATCCTATCAATCCGGAATTGTCTGAAATCCTTTCGCATTGTGCAAAACGCCATCATATACCAGTAATTGACTTCGTAGAAAATTCCAACCGCTTCGATAATTCTTTCGCTATTCTCGTCTTTTACATTTTTATAACTGATTTTTAACTGGTTCTTTTCGGCAATGCTTTCCAGAATTATTGGAATAATATTTTTGACATTGTCAGAATTTTTCGGGCGATAGGAATAGATGTCAATTTGATTCTCAATAGTCGTAACCAGATGTTTCTCCGAGTTTCTGATGACCGCTTTCACTTTTTCCATTGCAGAATTGTAATGAGCATCGATACTTTCGTGAGAAAATTTCTGCATCAGTTTTTCAGCCGTAATGAAGCTCAAAACCTCTTCTTTCGTAAACATCACAGGCGGAAGTTTGTAGCCATCCACCAAAGAATATCCGGAACCAGCTTCCCCAAAAATCGGAATCCCGGCATTTTCCAAAGTCTTAATATCTCTGTAAATCGTTCTGATACTGACATCAAATTTCTCCGCCAAATCCTGAGCACGAACAATCGATTTAGTTTGTAGTTGTGTCAGAATCGATGTGACTCGGTCTATTTTTTTAATGTAATGGTCTTCATTCATCTTTTGGGCTTTCAATGACTCATTAATAGTAACTGATTTTAGTAATTTTTTTGAATTTAATTTTCTCGCAGATTAATTAGATTTTGCTGATTTACAAAATAATCTGCTTAATTTGCTAAATCAGCGAGACTTTAATCATTCATCTTTGTAAGTTTTCACGAGTCTATCAAGATTTAAACTTCTTGCCGATGCATCAAAAATTTCTCGGTAAGTTCCATCTTTTTCGTATAACTCTTCGTGCGTTCCGTTTTCCACAACTTCGCCTTTTTTCATCACATAAATCATATCAGAATCCAAAATTTGCGACAACGAATGCGAAATAATAATCACAGTTCTGTCTTTTTTAATCGCATCCAGAGAGTTTTTGATTTGTTCCGTTGCAATCGCGTCCAGACTTGCGGTGGGTTCATCCAGAAAAATAATCGGTGGGTTTTTCAGGAATAATCTTGCAATGGCAATCCGTTGTTGCTGACCGCCGGAAAGTTGCGTAGCGTCGTGATTATAACCATCCGGCAAATCCAAAATCTGCTCGTGAAGATAAGCTTTTGTCGCTGCTTCTTTGATTTCGTCCAAAGTGGCTTCCAGATTTCCATAACGGATATTATCTTCAATACTTCCTTTGAAAATATGATTTTTCTGAAGCACCAGACCAAGGTCATCACGCAAATAATCATTGTCAAAATCATTCAGATTATTGCCGTCTAAAAGAATCTCTCCCGAATCCGGTTCATAAAACTTACAGAGCAAATTGATAACGGTTGATTTTCCAGCGCCACTCAATCCAACCAAAGCTGTTGTTTTTCCATTTTCGATTTTGAGAGAAACATTTTTCAAAGCTTTCATCCCGTTTGGATAAGTGAAATCCACGTTTTTAATTTCAAAGTTACCTTGAATTGGAATATTATCAATCGTTCCGTTAGGTTCGGTTTCGTCGTCGTCATTTAGGATTTCAAAATAACCTTCGGCATAGATAAAAGCATCATTCATATCATCATAAATCCTGTGAAGCTGACGAATCGGTGCAGAAACGTTATTGAACAACATAATGTGAAGCATAATCGCACCAATCGTCATTTGCTGATCAAGCACCAGATAAACCGTCAAAAGGATAATCAAAACGACACCAAATTGCTCGATAAAAGTTTTCAAACCATCGAAAATAAAACTCGTTCGGCGCGTGTACAACTGGCTTTCCATCAAATGCATCTGGAGATTGTACTGTTTTCTGCCTTCGAATTTTTCACGGACAAAACTCTTAATCACCATTATGGAATTGATGAGATTGAGAAGTCCGGAAGTTTTTTGTTCCCGTTGATTTCTTAAAGTCCGTCTTACATTTCCTAATTTTTTAGCTTGCCTCGAGGTTACATAAAAGTAAATCGGAATTACAAAAGTTGAAACCAAACCAACGTAAAGATTCTGCATATACATTACAATCAAAGCGATAATGGCAGTTGAAAATAACGGCAAAATATCAATGAAAAAATTCTGCACCAATTTTGTCAAGCTTTCAATTCCTCTGTCGATGCGGATTTGAAGTTTTCCTGACTCGTGCCGGTCATCATTATAATAAGCAATCCGGTAAGTCAAGATTTTGTCAATCGCTGCTTGCGCCAACTCTGAACTGACATTAATTCTGATTTTTTCACCATAAAATTTCTGTCCAAACTGAATGAAAATATTCGCTAATTCTTTTCCTAAAAGTATAACTGAAATCAGAATCAAAACGTGGATCCCTTCTGACATCGGATGAGGAAGTTGGGTTAACTTTGTTACTTCATCAACCGTATATTTCAAAACAATCGGGTTGACTTGAGCAAACAAAGCACCAATAAAAGTCAGGGCCAAAGTCCCGAAAACCATCCATTTGTAAGGTTTTATGAAACTTTTCAGTTGGGTGAAGATGTGGATAAGGTTGGTTGTTTTCTGAAAAGGTTTTTTCATCTAAGCAAGTTAAGAATTATTAGAGTTTAAACACAAAGGCACAAAAGTTTTTATTGTCATTGATTAGTTTTTAAGGCACAATGAAAATCAAAGATTTTTTGTTGACAAAGTCAAAGCTTGTACCTTAAAAAAATTCGAATATTTCAAATAATTCTTTGTGCCTTTGTGTTTAACCTCTTAATTCAAATAAAATAAGTTAATTTTAAACTTTCGTAAAAAATACCAATGAAAATATATACAAAAACCGGCGACAAAGGTGAAACCGGACTTTACGGCGGAAGCAGAATTTCCAAAGCCAGTGCAAGAGTAGAATCTTACGGAAACATTGATGAGCTTAATGCTTCGATTGGTGTTGCTAAATCTCATATTGATGATGAAGCTGCCATTGATCAACTCAAAAAAATCCAGTTTGATTTGTTTACAGTTGGTTCAGAAGCCTCGACGCCGATTGACAAATTGTTTTTAGCTAATGGAAAACCAAGACTTCCTCTCGTGATTTCCGATAAAGAAATTGAGGAGTTGGAAAACTGGATGGATGAGATGGAAACGAAAGTGGAACCTTTACAATACTTCATTTTGCCCGGCGGCGGAAAAGCGGCGACTTTTCTTCATGTGGCGAGAACGGTTTGCAGACGTGCGGAAAGAAGTTTGGTCTTCCTCAATCAATCCGAAGAAGTGCGGGCAGAATTAATAAAATATCTGAATCGGTTGTCGGATTATCTTTTTGTTTTGGCAAGATATGTTTCAAAACTTCACGGTGAGCCAGAGGAATATTGGAACCCGAATGACAGAAAGTGAGTTTAAAACAACAAAAGTCACAAAAGAAAGATTGATGTTTCAAATTATGAAATCAGTAGGAATGGGCTTTAGCCCATTTACAAAAAAAATAATTAGTTTGGCTTTAGCCAAAATTTCAACAAGATTTGGCTAAAGCCAATTTGAAATTTTGATTTTAACATCGGGCTAAAGCCCGACGCAATTGATAATCAGAGATTGAGAAATATTTAGATGAAGAAAATAATTTTAATAATATTAGCGGCAATTTTTACAAATTCTTGTACAGTTTCAAAACCAACAAACGAAACAGAGAAAGGCTTTTTCTTTAAAATGAAGCATAAAAAATCAGATGAAAAATAAAGCTCTTCTTTTCATCAACGGAGATTCTCCAAAAACAATTCCTGATTTGTCAGATTATGATTTGATAGCTTGTACAGACGGCGCATTTCATTATTTGAAACAGCTGAAATTTCCATTGGACAAACTGGATTTTATTTCCGGCGATTTCGATTCACATAAAATTGAAGAAGAAATTATTCAGCAAGGTCAGAATCATCAATTCGAAATCATAGAAACGCCTGACCAGAACAAAACGGATTTTCATAAAGCCTTAGAAATCATTATCGAAAAAGGATTTGATAAAATTGATGTTTACGGCGGAAGTGGAGGAGAACAGGACCATTTTCTTGGGAATCTGAGTGTAGCTTATGCTTTTAAGGATAAAGTGAATCTTCGTTTTTTTGATGAATATTCTTCATATTACTTTATTCCGAAAAAATTCGCAATTTCTGATGTTAAAGGGAAGATGATTTCTTTGATGCCTTTTCCTATAGCAAAAAATATCGAAACAAAAGGGTTGAAATGGCCTTTGTATAAAGAAGATTTGATTCTCGGAGAAAGAATCGGAACACGGAATATTGCTGAAAATAAAGATATTATAATTAATTATAAACAAGGTGACCTGCTGATTTTTGTTGGGAATTAATTCATTAATTTTTATGGAATTATTAACGTGAATATTCAGTTTATTTCATCATTTTTGCATCGTAAAACCAATTAACTTTTTTAGCCAGAAATGAAAATAAAATATTCTGAACTAATTGACCAAACGCTTTATTTTCCGACTGAGGAATTCAGTGTAGAAGAAAATAATCTGAAGTTCCACGACATCAATCTGATGGAAGTTGTGGAAAAATTCGGGACTCCTTTGAAGTTCAATTATTTACCAAAAATATCTCAGAATATAGAAAGGGCAAAATTCTGGTTCAAAGAAGCTTTTGAAAAGAACGATTATCAGAAAAATTACAGATATTGCTACTGCACAAAGTCCAGTCATTTTGCGTTTGTTGTAGAAGAAGCGTTGAAAAATGACATCAGTCTGGAGACGTCTTCGGCCTATGATATGGATATCGTGAAGTCGCTTTACGACAAAGGAAAAGTGACCAAAGATATCGAAGTCATTTGCAATGGTTTCAAAACTGATGATTATTTGGCGAAAATTTCGGAGCTGATTAATAATGGTTTCGAAAATATCACACCGATTCTTGACAACTACAGAGAGCTGGATAAATTGACGGAAAGTATCGACAGAACTTTTGACATCGGAATTAGAATTGCTTCTGAGGAAGAGCCGAAATTCGAATTTTATACCTCAAGATTAGGAATCGGATACAAAGACATTATTCCTTATTACAGTCAAAAAATTGCTGAACATCCGAATGCTAGGCTGAAAATGCTTCACTTTTTCATTAATACAGGAATCAAAGACACGGCTTATTATTGGAACGAATTGTACAAATGTCTTCGCGTTTATGCAAGACTGAAAAAAATCGCGCCGGAAGTTGATTCATTGAATATCGGTGGTGGTTTCCCAATCAAAACATCCTTGAATTTTGATTACGATTACGCTTATATGGTGAACGAGATCGTGTCTCAAATCAAAAAATTCTGCGAAGAAGAAGGTGTTGAAGAGCCAAATATCTATACAGAATTTGGAAGCTTTACAGTTGGAGAAAGTGGCGGTCATCTTTATAAAATTATTTCTCAGAAACGTCAGAACGACAGAGAAAAATGGAACATGATTGACTCGTCTTTTATGACAACTTTACCAGATACTTGGGCCATTTCCCGTCACTTCATTATGTTGCCATTGAACCGTTGGGATGATTCTTATGAGAGAGTTTTTCTTGGTGGATTGACTTGTGATTCAGATGATTATTATAATTCTGAGCAACACACGAATGCGATCTATCTTCCTGTTTTCAATGAAACAAAACCTTTGTACATTGGTTTTTTCCATACAGGCGCTTATCAGGAGACTATTGGTGGTTACGGCGGTGTTCATCACTGTCTGATGCCTCAGCCAAAACATATTCTGATTGATAAGGATGAAGACGGAAACTTCACGTACGAGTTATTCCGAGAAGAACAAAAACCGGAAGATGTCTTGAAACTTTTGGGATATTAATTAGAAAATAGACTTTTAGATAAAAGGTAATATACGAAAAAGCGTCACGATAATTTCGAGACGCTTTTTTATTAATTTTTCTCGCAGATTTGGATTAAGCCGATTTTTTACAATCAGCACAATCTGTCTAATCAGCGAGAGAAATAATTTTTATTTGATTTCAGTAACGAACTCGTCTTTTGGAGTTCTGTATTTTTTAAGATTCAAAAGCCAATCTCCGCTTTCTTCTCTGTAGCCCAAAGGCAGAATCACAACACTTTTCAATCCTTTCTCAGCGAAACCTAATAATTCATCCAGAGCTTGATTGTTAAATCCTTCCATCGGCGTTGCATCTACTTTTTGCTCAGCAGCTGCAGCAATTGCCAATCCGAAAGAGATATAGGCTTGTTTTGCTGCATGTGTAGCGTGCCATTCGTTCCCAAGCGGTTCGTACATTCCCCAAAGTCTGGTTTTGTAATCGTCCATCGTTTCTTTAGGAATTCCTCTTTCAGATGTTGTTTTTTCGAAAACCTCGGAGATGCTGTTGTGAGAATAGCCGTCCCAAGCAGCCCAAACCAAAAGATGAGAACCGTCCGTAATCTGCGCCTGGTCAAAAGCAATCGGTTGGATTTTTTCTAATAATTCTTTGTTCGAGATAACAAATAATCTGTAAGGTTGTAAACCAGATGAAGAAGGTGCTAATCTTGCCGCTTCTACAATATAATCTACTTTATCTTGAGGAACGGCTTGTCCGTTCATTTTTTTGGTTGCGTAACGCCAATTTAAGTCTTCTAATAAACTCATTTTTAGATGATTTTTGATTTGAAGTAGCAAAGTTATAAAAGAAAAGTTTATTTTTGTAATCAGGTTACAAAAAGTTACCGTTACTAAAAAGTAATTTATTTGATAATTAGTTAGTTATAAAATAATATTAATGATAATTTAATATTACAAATTTGAAAATAAAACATCAATATGAAAATTAAATGTTGTAAAACCAATCTTCTCGCCGTTCAGGATACGATGGATATTTTGAAAGGAAGATGGAAAGTCCAAATCATTGCGGCGCTTTGTTATGATAAAATGCGCTTCTCGGATTTGCAAAAGGAGATTGTAGGTGTTTCCGCAAAAATGCTAAGCAGTGAACTGAAGGATTTAGAAATCAATCAATTGGTAACGAGAACAGTTCTCAATACGCAACCGATAAGTGTAGAATACGCATTGACAGACTATGGAAGAACGTTGAAAAAAATCATTGAGAATCTTGCAGAATGGGGAGTTGAGCATAGAAAAAAGATTATCGGAAAAGTATTAGAGCATTAGTCAGATTTCTATCTTATTTTAAATTTAAAATTGATTTGAGCTTAGATTTTTTTATCTTTATTGTTTGGTTTTGGGATTAAACAGAATATGCTGAAAAAGGTCTTTTCATTGGTGTTTTTTTTGATGTTGGCAGTCAATGCGAACTCGCAGATTACTGATGCGCAGAACCTGACCAAAGATGTAGAAGCATTAATGTATTCTGACCCTGAAAAAGCGCTGAAAACGGCACACTATATTGTTGCCAATCAAAGTTTTGGAAGTGTAGATGATGTTTATAATGCTTGTCTTTTACAGGCAGAGATTTACATTAACCTTGAAAGATATAATGATGCTGTCGTAAAATTGATTTCTGCCGACAGACTTTCTCTCAATGTCAATAGCGATTTTTTCAAAGCTAAAAACGAGTATCTTATTGCCAAAATTTATCAGATAATAGGGTTTCAGAAATCTGTTTCTCATTCTATTTTGGAGCTTGATGATTTGTCAAAATCATTGAAAGATGAAGAGAAAAAAGTAGTGGAACTTTGGAAAACTGAGTTGGAGATTCGGACTCTAGTTTCAGCAAAAAATTATAAAGTAGCTCTGGCTTTGATTCAGAAAAATCAAAATCAGCAATCTGAATTGTATCCAACCTTTGCGATGCAAATTCATCAGATTCAGTCAGAAATAGAAAATCAGCCAAACAAAATTGATTTTAAAGACAATTCTTATTTTAAGTTTTTATCTGATATCAATCTCCTGAAATCAAAAATTAAAACTAAAGATTTTCAGGAATCAGATTTGCTGGCACTCAAAAAACAAAATCCCCAATACGGTGATGTTTTCTACAAAGATTTGTACAAATATTGGTCTCAGGAAGTTTGTAATGGAGCTAAAGCAGAAGACTGTTTTCGTGTAAGAAAGGAATATATCAAGCTGTTGAAACTATCGATTTCTGATTTGCAGAATGCGCGTGTCAATATCATCAACCTCATCGACCAAAAGGAAAAACAAATCAATAATTCTGAAAAAGATTTCCAAAACAAAATTCTATTTGCCTTATTTGTTATCGGATTTTTATCGGCTATTGGCTATTTAATCTACTTTTTAATTTTAAAAAATAGAATTAAAATGGTTAATTCTGAAATAGAAAAACGAAATATTTCTGATCAATATGAGCAGAAGTTGAGCGATCAACTGAAAGATTTTCAGGCAAGTAACGTATTTGTAATTCCGGAAAAAACAGAAAATCTCATTCTTTCCAAATTAGATGTTTTTGAAAAATCTAAGGAAGTGACCAATCCACAATTGTCTTTGGCAGTTTTGGCAAAACGCTTGGATACGAACTCAAAATATCTTTCGGAAATTATCAATAAACATAAACAGAAAAACTTTAGTAATTATCTTAATGAGTTGAGAGTTAAATATATAGTTGATAAGTTAGAAAATAATCCGGAATATCTTCAATATAAAACAAGCTATTTGGCGGAGGAAGCTGGTTTCGCATCCAGAACTACTTTTACGACGATTTTCAAAAATGTGATAGGAACGAGTCCGTCGCAGTTTATCGACCAACTGAAAAATAAATAGTTATGAAAACGTTATTATTTATTTTCTTTTTGATGAGTTCTCAGGTTGTTTTTGGACAATCGGAAAATAATGTGAAGCTGGAAGAGCAAATAACATCGGCAGACAGGATGGCTTTTGTAAACCCTGATTCTGCATTGATTACGTTGAAAAAGTTAGAGCCAAAAATCGATGGCGGAAGACTGAAAAGCAAATTGTTGTTGGCAAAAGGAAGTGCTTATTCGGTAAAACACCTTTCCTCGGATGCGCTCAAATGTGGCTTCGAATCTCTCAATAATTCACAGAAAGGAAAAGACTCTTTGATGATGATTAATGCGCTGGGATTTATTGGAAATCAGTATTATATCCTTAAGCTCAACAAAAAAGCGATTAATTACCTCAACAAAGCGGAAACGATTATCGATTACCTCAATGATGACTCTTTGCAGCAGGTTACAGCGAATATCTATTTTGTTAAAGCATTGATTTATAAAGATAATCTGGATTCTGAGTTTGCAATTCGGTATTTTGATAAAGCGATTAACGAATATAAGAAGAGCAAAGATAAAAGCACTTTGCTGAATGTCAATATCACTAAAATGCAAAAAGGCTATTCTCTGATTGATATTGGAAGAGCTGACGAGGCGGAAAGTATTTATTTGGAAGTAGTTAAAGAAACTGAATTTCACAAAATTTCAGAACTTTATCCATATGCTAAGATTGGGCTCGCTGCTGTTTACGAAAGTAAAAAGCAATTTGAGAAAGCTAATAAAATTTTGTTAGAAGCTGAAAAACAAATAAGGAATACTTCTAACATAGGAATGTTGACAGAAGTTTATGATGCATTGAGTCAAAATTATCTCGGGCAAAATGATAAAGAGAAGTATTTCTATTACAGCCAGAAACTAGAAAATCATCTGCTTCAAAATGATGAGATAGAAAAAAAATCTTTCTCAGATCTGTTAAATAAAAATATAGAATCTCGGGATTTGGAATTAGAAAATAATCAAAGATTATTCGGTATGTTTATTATTTTGATATTTTTAATTGTATTAGGAAGTTTATTTTACATCAAAAAAAGAATAAATCAACTGAAATCGGTAAATAATTGATTTTAATTGCTTCTTTGTTTTAATTGTTTGTTTTTCAATGCTTTGTGTTCCTGAAATATTGTCGTAATTCTTGTAAATTCTACGATTCTAAACAGTAAATATTTTCTTTTGTTCAATTTCACAACTACATTTGAAACATAATTTAAAATTGAATGATATGAAATTGAAAAACGCTTTTTTTGCTTCTTTACTTTTATCGGGAATGTTATCTGCACAAACAATCTCAATTAATACAGAAGTTCCGGGTTATCCTACTGCAGCAAATAGTATATATGAATATTGGTATTGGGCATATGGTATCCAAGTTACCGGAAGTGGTTTTGCTGCTAATTCTGCAATCAAATTTACATCGGTTGATCCGCAAGGTGGTTTAAGAAGTTTATCTTCTACAACAGATGCTAGCGGAAATGTGACGTTCCAGTTCAATGGATGGACTAATACTTCTCCATTAGGATATTATACTCTTAATGTTGAAGATGCATCCGGAAAAACAGCTTCTGGAAATTATACCGTTATCAAAGATCCTAAGCACGTTATTACTGGCGAAGTTGCTCCTGCAGAATTCAAAATGGGAGATTTTGTTTCGGGAACTAAAATTAAAGTGAAAAATTTGGTTCCTTATGGTCAGGTTAAAATTAACGTTGGTGATCCTGCATCTAATGGCTGGGAACTGAATAAAGATGAAGAAATGTATGCGGATGAAAATGGAGAATTGAGTATTGATTTCAATTCCAATTCCAGACTTTTCGCTCCTGCTGGAATGGTTCCGCTTCAGCCTGTAGAAGGAAACTGGATATTGAGCTACAATGACTGGTCCGGAGAAGGTTTAAAAGGAAGCACGAAGATAAGAGTATTGCCAAACAACCCAAGCACATCATCTTATTGCTCAGTTTCGGCAACTGTTTCTGAGCCGATAACTTCTGTTACTTTTGCGGATATCTCTAACGTTTCTGATCCTAATGCCAGTAGTTCTTACGAAAATTTCCTTTCTAAAGTTGGAAACCTTGAACGAGGTAAAGAATATAAAATCACAGTTAAAGGAAATACAGCTGGATCTTGGAAAGTAAGCACTTTTACTGCCTTTATCGATTGGAATCAGAATGGAACACTTGATAATGCAAACGAAATCTACAGAATCGGTTTTGTAAAAGGAAGCACTGGTATGGATGATGTGTCTGCTGAGCTGACTATCAAAGTTCCGGAAGATGCAGTAGTTGGAAATACAAGGTTGAGACTTCTAAAAGTCAATTCACCTTCCACTTTTGCAATGTTTTGGCCAACCGGCGCTTGCGGCAACTATAACAATGGACAAGTTGAAGATTATGCACTTAAAGTAACGGAAGCATTAGCAACCGGAGAAACTTCTTTCAACAAAGTTCAGTTGTATCCCAATCCGGTGAAAGATGTACTGACAGTTTCATCAAACAAAAAAGTGAATTCGATTTCAGTTTACAATACTGCAGGACAATTGGTAAAAACAGTTCAGAACGCCAACACGGTTAATATGAACAATCTATCTGCTGGCGTTTATGTTGTTAAAACTGATGTAGAAGGAAAAACAGAGACTTCTAAAGTCATCAAGAAATAATCAAATTTCTTTCAAATAATCTAAAATCTTCTCGGCTATTGTAAAACTATCTTTTATTGATAGTTGGGATTTTTTTTGCCAAAATTTAACCGAAATTCAAGAAATCTATATGAAAAAAACTATACTTTTTTTATCCAGTTTCATAGGAACTGTAGCAATGGCACAAGTAGACGTGGTTGCCTCTTCCGGAACTGAAACTGCTACTTATACCACAGTGAAAGGTGCTTTTGATGCTATCAATGCCGGAACACATCAAGGTGCAATCAATATCACGCTTACAGCAAACACTTCCGAAACTGCAACAGCGGTTTTGAACAGAAGTACAGGAACAACTTCAAACTTCACTTCGGTTTCATTGAAACCTGCGACTGGAACTACTGCTACAATTACCAACTCAACAACGGCTGGTCCGGTTCTGAGAATCTTGGGAAGTAATGTGACAATTGATGGAAGCAATAATGGTTCAAATTCCAGAGATCTTAGTATCATTAATGGCTTTGCAACAGGATCTGTTGTAATTGGAATGGGATCTTCTGATGCCGCTAATCCATTGAGTAATGTTACTATAAAAAATACCACAATCATTAACGGTGCAAAAACGACGGGAAGCGGAATCATCGTAAGTAATGCAGCAGGCGCTCAAACAGCAGGGTATTTCAATAATATCAGATTAGAAAACAATTCCATTCAAAAATCTTATCAAGGGATTTATATGATTGCAGTTTCTGCGGTTGGAAATGGCTCTGGCTCTGTGATTACAAAAAATGATCTTTCTACAAGCGGAGAGAATTGTAATCGATATATGGGAATTTATCTCGGTGGTACAGATGGTGTGGTTGTTTCTGAGAATAAAATCGGAAACTTCGAAAATACATCCAACGAAGGGAAAAGAGGAATTTGGTTGGCGGTTTCTACAATGAACTCCACCGTTTCTGATAATATCATTGATAACATCACTGTAAATAATGCAGGAGGAGGAAGTGCAACAGGAATCCAAATTTTTAACAATGCAGGAGCTGGTGGTGTACCTACAGCAAACAAGATTCTAAGAAACAAAATTTCCAATTTGTCCAGTAATGGATTCAACAGTTCTGTCGTGGGAATCAGCTTGGGAGGTTCCACGGTTGGTACGGTTATAAGTCAAAATGAAATCAAAAATCTGACAGGTTTAAGAACGGCAACTACGGTAGGTTATGGAGCAGAGGCAATTATCTTGTCTGCAGGAACCGCATCAAACACGTTAGTAAGTAACAATTTCATTTCAAAAATCTCTAGTTTTGCGGCTAATACTTCATCAGCAAATTATACTGGAGGCATCTTAATTAATGCAGGAACCGGCTACAAAGTTTATAATAATTCTGTTTACTTGACCGAAACTCAGAATGACGGAACCAATAAAGGTGTCCCGATCGCTTTCAGTGTGATTTCTAGTGTTTCTGGCGCTGGTGCAATTGATCTTAGAAATAATATTTTCGCTGTTAATCTGGCGGATACAACAATTCCTGCTTTTGCAATGTCAACACCGCCAGTTGCTTCGATTTATTCTAATATCGATAATAATATTGCCTACAGTTCTGGTCCGGCATTAGGTCAAACACTGGGCGGGCCGCCTGCTTATACGGATATTGCTGGTATGAAAGGTATCTTAGGAGGAAATGATAATTCTATCAAAGCTCTTCCAAAATTCGTTTCTGATTCAGATCTTCACATTGCGCTTAATACAGAGAATTCGCCAATCGATAACAAAGGGGTTGTTCTGGCAGATGTGACAACTGATTTTGATGGAGCTGCAAGAAGCGCAACAACGCCAGATATTGGAGCGGACGAATTTACAATCGAGACAATGGCTGTGAATGATGTGGCTAATAAGGCGAAAGTTCAGGTTTATCCTAATCCTGTGAATGATGTTCTGACCGTTTCATCAGACCAAAAGGTGAATCAAATCTCGGTTTACAATGTTAGCGGACAATTGATTCAGGAAATCAATAATTCTAATGTCATTAATCTTACTAAATTATCTTCCGGAGTTTACTTTGTGAAAACAGTTGTAGAAGGTAAAACTGAAATGACAAAAGTGATTAAAAAGTAAATCTAATTCATCATAATTATTAATTCAATACGAGGTTGATCTTATCAGAAAGGCCTCGTTTTCTTATTAGTTATTCATAATAATTTCATTAAATATATTTTATGAAGAAAATATTTACAGTTCTTTCTCTTTGTAATGGGATAATCTGGTCTTTTGCCCAATGGAGTCCAACAACAATGAAAGGGACAAAATCAAAAGAAACAAAAACTGCCAATTTCTATTCTCTTGATCTTAATTCTATCCGAGCAAAGCTGACGTCAGCACAACCAACAGGAAAAAATAACAAACCGATTATTGTTGATTTGCCAACCTTAGGTGGAAAGATTGAGCAATTTGAAGTTTACAGTTTACCGGTTGTAGAAAAATCTCTGGCAGATCGTTATCAACTTGGGTCATATGTGGGTGCCAAAGTAGGCGATCCTACCGTCTGGGTAAGATTCAGCGTGTCACCTTATGATTTACAATCGATGATGTTCAGAGATGGAAAATATGAATTCATTGAACCATTGAATGCAGAAAAAACAGTTTATGGTGTTTTCCCAAAAACCGAAAAACAAAACGGAGAACTTGCATTTTCTTGTTCTACTAATGAATCGCCAATCAGTAAAAATCAAATTAATCAATTAACAAAAAGTTCAGATTTTTCAAATTCGGTAACAGATTTTAGTAAAGCAAGCGATAAGAAATACAGAACTTACCGATTGGCAATCTCTGTGATTGGAGAGTATACACAATATTTCGGTGGCGTTCCACAGGCTTTTGCTGCGATTAATGCTACAGTAACAAGAGTCAATGGTGTCTTCGAGAAAGATTTTGCCATTCATCTGGACGTACAGGATTTTCCTCAGTTGATTTATACCAATCCTTCTACCGATCCTTATTCCAGCGCCAACGTCGGAATCGGAGGTGCTTGGAACCTGGAATTGCAACAGACTTTGACATCCGTTATTGGAAATGATGCTTATGACATCGGGCATCTTTTTGGAAGAGCTGGAGGTTCCGGCTCTGCGGGAGATGTTGGTAATGTTTGCCGAAACCCATCCAGCAGTACAGATGCCAAATCCAAAGGCGCCGCTTTCAGTACGCCAAGATCAGGCGGTCCGGAAGGTGAAAGCTTTGATATTGATTTGGTAGCGCACGAGATGGGACATCAGTTTGGAGCAGATCATACTTATTCTTTCGATATCCAGTCGGCGCCCAATGAGACTGCACACATGGAACCAGGTTCTGGATCAACTATTATGGGATATGCAGGGATTAGCAGCGGGACTTCGAATGTCCAGAATTACACGGATTCTTATTTCCATTCCAGAAGTGTAGAGCAGGTTCAGATTTATATTAATTCTCAAACTTGTGGAACGAGTAATTCAATTGATAATAATCCACCAGTTGTTACTGCGCTGGCAAATAAAACCATTCCAAAAGGAACTGCTTTTGTGCTGACAGCCGATGCAACAGATGCAGAAAATAATCCATTAACTTACAGTTGGGAAGAATATGACTTGGCAAAAACTCCGGTCACGACTGTTATCGGAAATAACACAACAGGTGCAAAGTTCAGATCTTTTCCTGCTTCTAATTTGCCATACAGATTTTTCCCCAAATTAAATACAGTAATCGGTGGTAGCTTATCCAATGCTGCGGACTGGGAATCGGTTTCCGATGTTGAAAGAACGATGGATTTCCGTGTTTTGGTTAGAGATAACAATCCTGATGTCACACAGCAACAGACAGCAGTCGGGTCTCAAACCATCACAGTTGGGAATGATGGACCTTTTAAAATGACAACGGCAAAAGTTTACAATAATGTTGCAAGTCCAGTTACTTGGGATGTGGTAAATACTAATGCTGCGCCTTACAATGTGTCGAATGTTAAGATTGATTATTCAACAGATCAGGGTCTAACCTGGAATGTTTTGACTAATTCGACACCAAACGATGGATCCGAATTATTTGATTTCTCAGCGGTCACCTCGAATTCGCAAATTGTCGTGAGAGTTTCTGCTGTTGATAATGTATTTTATGCTTTAGGGAAAGTGGCTGTGTCTCATGTAGCTGCTTGTGATGGCTCTGCACCGACTAATTTATTAGCTGTAAATGTTACACAAACTACGGCAACTATTGATTGGGATTTGGTTGCTGGAGCATCTTACACTTTAAGATACAAAAAAACTTCAGAAAATAATTGGACAGTTGTTAATAATATTAATACCAATCATTACGACCTATCTCAATTAGAAATCAATAAATCTTATGATGTGAATGTAGCAGCAGTTTGTAGTGGAACAACGGGAGAATTTGCTCAAAAAACATTCTTTACCAGCGCCTATAATTATTGTGCTGCAGCTTCAACGTACCTGTTTTCTGAGAAGATTTCTAATGTGAATTTTGCAGATATCAACAACAGTTCTACATCCAATGTGGGTTACGAAGATTTCTCGAACGTTGTTGGAAATGTAACACCAGGCAAAAGTTATAGTTTTACGGCGTCTTCATCTACCGGTTCCTCGGATTATGATCAGGTTCTTGTTTGGATAGATCTTAATCAGGATGGCGATTTTGATGATGCTGGCGAGAAGGTTTTAACTTCCAGTTACAAAACATCGCCTTGGACAGGTGTTATTACAATTCCTGCATCTGCATTAGCTGGCAGAACCAAAATGAGAGTCCGTCTTTACGGCGCAATCTCTAATCCGAATACTACACCGTGCGGAGATTCTTATTACGGGCAAGTCGAGGATTACACTTTGAATATCGGACAGTTAAGCGCTTCTGATGTTGATAAAATTGCTATCCAATATTACCCGAATCCGGTTGATGAGGTTTTAACCGTCTCATCTGATAGAAAGATTAATCAGATTTCAGTTTACAATGTAACAGGGCAATTGCTGCAGGAAGTTAATGATACTAATGTCATTAATTTGAGCAAATTATCTTCAGGCGTTTACTTTGTGAAAGCAATTGTGGAGGGTAAAACAGAGACGACAAAAATTATAAAGAAGTAAAGTTTATCATAATTGTGTTTTTATTAAACGAGGCTGATCCATTAAGGAAAAGCCTCGTTTTTTTATGATTCAAAGATATCATAGAATAAAGCTTCGCATCGGTCGAGTCTTCTCTGCGCAGAGACGAAGCGATGGGTGCGCAGTCATCGAGTGAAACCTGCGCAGTGATTGGTCAGTCTCTGCGCAGGTTTTTATGTATTACTTTTTGGTGTAGTTGTAAGTTTTTCCGTTTTGGATTAATTGTAACTGATTCGGTAAGAAAACTACTTCAATTTTTGCAGGAGCAAATTTGAACTGATCTTTATCAACATATTCTAATGGAAATGCAGATTGTCCTTTTCCCTGCGCCAATAATTGGTCACCTTCCGAATAGATTTTCAAATCCATAGCGATATCAGGCGAAGTGTAATCGCCAATATATTTTTGGAGTTTTTCAGGTATTTTAGTTTGAGTTCCAAATTTCGGATATTCATAATCTAAATCATAAATCAAGCTCAGGATACCGATCGCCAGATTATTATGTGGAAATTCTTCTCCATTAATAATCATCGAAACCGAATAATCGTCTTTCGTATTATAAGATGTAATCGAGTGGCTTCCGGCTGTATCGCCGCCGTGCCCAAAAGAAACCTGATTGTAAAACGGGACAGGCATTATTCCTAATCCGAATTTTAGATCTGAACTTGGTTTCGGCAGCATCTTTTCCAGCGTTTCTTTTTTCACAAATTTATTATCGAACAAGGCATTAATAAAAAGATTGAGGTCGTAAGATGTAGAAACAAGATCGCCCAAACCGATACAGTTATGGAAATCGAAATCCTCAATTTCTATCCAATCGCCATCTTTGTTTTCATAAGATTTGAAAACGTTTTTCGGATTATCAAGAACCGAAAAAGTATTCTTCATATTCGCTTTGCTTGTGATATTTTCTTTCAGAAGAACATTGTAAGGCTTCTTCGCCACTTTTTCCAAAATTCTGCTCAACAGATAATAGCCCGAATTGGAATATCTTGTCTTTTCTCCCGGCTCAAACTCAACACCTTGTGCTTTGATGGTGTCAAGAATTGCTTTGTCTCCCACAGGTTTTTTGAAAAGCCATTGGTAATGTTCTCCAGCATAATCGCCTAAACCGCTGGTGTGATTCATTAGTTTTTCGATGGTGATTTTGTCTGCATTTGGGATTTCAGGATAATATTTGGACAGCTTGTCGTTGATGTTTAGTTTTCCTTTTTCTACCTGTTGCATCAGCATCACAGCAGTAAACAATTTGCTGATAGATCCAACCTGATATTGTGTGTTGGGATTCCATTTGACATTTGGTAATTGATCTTGCCCAAAATTTCTTTGGTAAATTTCTTTCCCTTTCCTGAAAATCGAAATACTTCCAACAGACTGTTTGTTCGCTGTTAAGTAGTTTAAGAAATCATCAATTTTCTTTGTATTGATTTCCCTATTGCCGATGTCTTTAATCTTTTCATCATTTGTACTTGGTTTTTCCGTTCCGTCATTTCGATAAAGATTTAATGGAAACGATCTTGAATTCTGTTCGAATATTCCTTCAAAATGGTTGGTTTTGTATTGGCCTTTGTAAGACGCTTTCAGCTCATTCATTTCAAAAATCAATTCATTATTACTGAATTCGGTTTTATCAACCTTGATAATTTTGTCTCCCTGTTTTGGGCTTCTAGCAGTAGAAACGTAAGTGTTATTTTCTTTTTTAATATCAAGAATCAGTGGCAGTTTCATTGCTCCTAAATCGATTTCTCCTCTCCAGGAACCTGTTAATTCTTGGGCGTAAAAAGTCTGTGCTAATAAAATCAGCACCAATAAAAATTTGGTTTTCATAGAATTATTTTGTTTAAAGAATGGTTTGACTAACGATTATTACGATTAATGAGACAACTGCGAAGAAGACAATGTGTTGCCACTTTTTAAGATTGGTAGCCGTCTTGAATCCGTTATAATACAATACTAAGCTGTAAATCATAAATGGTAAAGTTGCTAATGCAAAAGCTGTAACCATGATCAAATTGATGGTTTCTACTTGATTCGGATCGCCAGCACTTTTTGTAATACTTTCGGTTGCGTTTTTCAAAAATGACATTCCCGAGATGGGCATTATTAAGATCAATGGAATGGCGGATATCAGAACAGTATTGATGATATCGATGATTCTTGTTTTATTATTAAAGAATTTGGCAATAATAAAGAGAACAATGATTGCGAAAATATAACTTAAAGAATTGATTTTCAAAACATCCCAAATCGTTTGAGTGCCTTCCAGCCGGGAAAGGTGAAAAATACTGTCATTCACATTTCCAGCATAGTAGCAGGCAAAAATATTGAGGATAAAAAATACAATTCCTACGATGAGAAGTTGGATATCATTAAATTTTCCAAAAGGATTAAAGATCGTTTTCCAGGTCATGGTTTTAGTTTTGAAGTTTTTTGACTTTTTCGATGAGGTCATCCATTTTATTTCTCATAGTAGGGTAAGACAATTCGGCTTGCTTTGCCATTTCCTTGATGCTTCCGCTGGAGAGGAAAAAGTTGAGAATAAAGTCCTGATCATCCCTGCTCAGTTTCAAAAGTGTAGGAAGTTCATAATCGCCATTGACTTGTGTAGCGCAAGAAGGACATTTCATCTGACTTACATTCAGAGTATGATCACAACTTGGACAGATAATGGGAAGTTTCATTTAGTTTAATTTTGTTTTACAAATGTAATAATAATTTTAATAAAGTTAAAAAATATTTTAATTTTATTAAAAATTAATTTGAAATAGAAAATAAAAAAACTTCCAGCAATGGAAGTTTAAGTGATTATAATCAAGTGTTATGTTTAATTTGATATTTTAGATTGGTCTTTAGGTTTCACATAATCGCTATAGCTTATTGGAGAATATACTTTCTGCTCCACGATATTCTTAGAAGCTTTCCAGTAATTGGCGTCAAATTTTTTGGATAATGTAATAGAGCACAAAAGTACTTTGTTACTAATTTTAAGTTTTACAGTAGTAATGTAATTATTTTCAGAATAAGTGAATTGCGGAATCTTCTCTGTGGATTCGCTGGTTTCACCATTGGCATAAGTTACAGTCCATTTGTAAAGATAATCTCCGGAATTAGCGTTTGGAAAGAACGAAATAATGGATTCGCTTACTTTCACATCTTTGAAATCATCGATATTGATGCCACAGCTATTATCGAGAAGATTCTGCTGAAGGCTTTGCTTCGGATCTACAATTTCAATATTTTTTTCGCATAGCACAACGCCATTATCCGTTAAGATAGAAACCGAGATGGTGCTTTTACCATAGCTTTTCCCCGCCAGATTTACACTTTTCAGTTTGTTATTGCCTTCAATCTTTACAACCTGTTCGTTGGACGATTTCCAGGAATAGCATTCATCACATTGTGCATTGGCACCAACCGTAATGGTTGTGATCTCGTTAAGCGTTGGAATTTTACTTGGAGTAATGGCACATTGACCGTGCAAGTTGGTGATTGCCAGGAAACCGGCAATCGGGATAAATAAATTTTTCATCTTTATAAGTGTGTCTTGCAAAGATAAAATAAATTTTATACTTGAATCACACCTAGATTAAATTTTTCTGTAATTGGAGAATGATTAGCCGCTTCTATTCCCATACTGATCCATTTTCTGGTATCGAGAGGGTTAATGATAGCATCTGTCCAAAGCCTTGCTGCGGCGTAAGTCGGCTGGATTTGTTTGTTGTAATCTTTCAGAATTTTGTCAAGAATTTCTTTTCGTTCTTCTTCCGAGATTTCCTTTCCTTGTTTTTTAAGTGAAGATTCCTGGATTTGTAATAAAACATTTCCTGCCTGCGAACCTCCCATCACGGCTAATTCTGCCCACGGCCAAGCAACAATCAATCTTGGGTCATAAGCTTTTCCGCACATCGCGTAATTTCCTGCGCCATAAGAATTTCCTGTAATCACAGTGAATTTCGGAACCACAGAATTAGAAACTGCGTTTACCATTTTGGCACCGTCTTTTATGATGCCGCCTTGTTCGGATTTTGATCCCACCATAAAGCCTGTAACATCCTGAAGAAAAACCAACGGAATTTTTCTTTGATTACAATTAGCAATAAAACGTGTTGCTTTATCAGCAGAATCAGAATAGATCACACCGCCGAATTGCATTTCACCTTTTCCGCTTTTTACGAGTTTTCTTTGGTTGGCAACAATTCCAACGCTCCAGCCATCGATTCTGGCAGTTGCACAAATGATGCTTTTACCATAATCTGGTTTATATTCTTCATATTCAGAATTATCTACAAGACATTTGATGATTTCAAAAGTGTCATATTGCTCAGATCTCACAGCTGGCATTATTCCAAAGATATTCTCCGGATTTTCTTTTGGAGGAAAACTTTCGGTTCTGTCAAAACCTGCTTTCTCAAAATCTCCAACAGATTTCATTATATTTTTAATTCGATCCAAAGCATCTTTGTCATCTTTGGCTTTATAATCTGTAACACCGGAAATTTCACAATGTGTTGTGGCGCCTCCAAGAGTTTCATTATCGATATTTTCGCCGATTGCTGCTTTTACGAGATAACTTCCTGCTAAGAAAATACTTCCGGTTTTGTCCACAATCATTGCTTCATCACTCATAATCGGGAGATAAGCGCCGCCAGCAACACAGCTTCCCATAATCGCAGAAATCTGAATAATCCCTGCAGAACTCATTTTCGCATTATTTCTGAAAATCCTGCCAAACATCTCTTTGTCTGGGAAAATTTCATCTTGCATTGGCAAATAAACACCGGCAGAATCCACCAAATAAATGATTGGTAAACGGTTTTCCATCGCAATTTCCTGAGCTCTTAGATTTTTCTTCCCTGTAATTGGGAACCAAGCTCCAGCTTTCACAGTCGCATCGTTGGCAACAACAATACACTGTTTGCCAGCAATGTATCCGATTTTTACAACCACGCCGCCAGCTGGACATCCGCCTTCTTTCTCATACATCTCGTAACCTGCAAATGCACCGATTTCTATGGTGTCAGAATTCTTATCAAAAAGATATTCTAAACGTTCTCTAGCCGTCATTTTTCCTTGATCACGTTGTTTTTGAAGCGCTTTTTCGCCGCCTCCCAATTTGATTTTGGACAAAATTTTCTTGGTATCAGAAAGTTTCAGTTTGTTGATATCTTCTCTTTTATTGAATTCTAAATCCATAGGGTTTTCTTTGGGTCTAAAGATAAAATTTTTTGATTGATGGCAAAACGAAAGAGTTTATTAATTGTATAATTGTATCGTGCTACTTTTAAAATTTAATATTACTTTTTGTAATATATCGCTGGATTTTCCGTTTGATTGATAAATGAAATAAATTTTTAGTTAGTTTATGTTTATTTTAATAAGTTTTCTTATTAGAGATCCGTATGATTTTTGTACGGATTTTTCATTCAGACATTCCAGATTATTGGCTTCAAAACAAGAAAATTATCCTAATTTTGCAAATTGAAAATCAATATTCCTAATGAAGAATTCTTATCTGCTGAGGTTACACTTTATCGTTTTTTTATGGGGCTTCACAGCTATTTTAGGAAAGTTGATTTCTACTGATGCACCGTTATTGGTTTTTTATAGAATGTCATTTGCTGCGGTTTTTCTTTATTTATATCTACGTATTGTAAAAAAAGAAAGTATTAAAGTTACAAAAGGCTTATTACTAAAATTGGTAGGAATAGGTAGTGTAATGGCTTTTCACTGGTTGTTCTTTTTTCAATCGATTAAGGTTTCCAATGTTTCAATCGCACTTTCCTGTTTGTCATTATCAACCTTATTTGCCTCTTTAATAGAACCATTAGTTTTTAAAAGAAAACCAGATTGGGTCGAGGTTATTATAGGAATCATTATTGTGATTTGTATTTCTTTGATTTTCAATGCGGAACTGAAATATAAGGAAGGTATATTTTATGGAATTCTGTGCGCACTTTTCGGAACTATTTTTTCGGTTTTCAACGGTAAAATTTTTGGAAAAACCAGTTCCGGAAATATTATTTTCTACGAGATTGCAGGTGGATGGTTGATCATTAGTTTGTTTTTTATTTTCACAGGACAAATTTCTTCTCTCAGCGAAATAAGTTATACCGATATTGCGTTAATAGTATTGTTGGCTTCTGTTTTTACGGCTTATCCAATGTTCGAAAGTGTAAGGCTTATGAAGTTTATTTCACCTTTCACATTGATTTTAACGGTAAATCTTGAGCCTGTTTATGGGATTATTCTGGCTTTTTTTATCTTTGGAGCTTCAGAGCATATGAGTCCCATTTTTTATATTGCTTCTTTGGTGATGATTATAGCAATTGTTATCAATGGAATTATAAAATCAAAACGAAAAAAAGAAGATACAATTGCAGAACACAACCATCTGTAAACAGCTTTTGATGAAAAGAATTTTATTTTTTTTACTGATTATTTTTTCACAAATCTTTGATGCCCAAATCATCAGAAAATATTCTAATGAATTTTTGAATATTGGAGCAGGAGCAAGAGGGCTTGCCATGGGTGGTGCTGTTATTTCTAATCAGGATGATGTTTATTCTCCGATGTGGAATCCGGCAGGATTGATGAAAATTGAAAGCGACTGGCAAGTGGCAGCAATGCACGCAGAATATTTTGAATCTATTGCTAAGTATGATTATATAGCCTATGCAAAACCTTTGGATTATGGAAATGGGGTTTTCGCCATTTCATTAGTAAGGTTAGGGGTTGATAATATACTTAATACAACGCAATTAATTGATTCTGAAGGCAATATTGATTATGATAAAATCAGCTCTTTCTCAACCTCAGATTATGCTGCATTATTTTCTTACGCTTTTCATCCCAACGGAAATCAAAAATTAGACGTAGGAGCAACAGCAAAAGTCGTTTACAGGAATGTGGGGAAGTTTGCCAGCGGTTATGGTTTTGGATTTGATATTGGCGCTGTTTATCGTACAGATACCGATTGGAATTATGGCGTCATGTTGAGAGATGCCACCACGACGGTGAATTTTTGGACCATTAATCAAAAAGAATTATCAACAGTTGTGAATGGTGAGGAATTCAACCCTGCTCCAACCGACAAAATGGAAATCACAATGCCCAAGTTGAACTTCGGAGTCAGTAAAACTTACGAATTCAATAGAGATTTAAAGTTATTGCCGGAAGCCGGCGTTAATATCGATTTTGCAAAAACCGCAGCTTTGATTTCGACAGATTTTGCAAGTATTACGCCTTATGTCGGCGGAGAATTGATTTTTCAGGATATGATTTTTGTGAGATTAGGATTGAATCGATTTCAGTCTATTACTGATATAGAAGACTTAAAAAGAAAAGTATCTTTCCAGCCAAGCGCAGGTATTGGAATTAAATATAAAGGCTTAACATTGGATTATGCCATTACCAACTCAGGAATTGGTGGTTCCAATTTTTATTCTAATTTCTTTTCTTTGAAATTGGATATGCAAGGTTTTAGAAATTAATTATACTAATCATTATGAGAAATATTTCAATTTTTTTATTTGTTTTCGTGATCGCAGTAATCAAGGCTCAAGTTGTTTCAGATTACAGATATGTTGTGATTCCTGCAGAGTTTAATGATTTCAAAGAAAACAGAACTTATGGCTTGAGCAATCAATTAGAAAAAACCTTGAAAGCCAAAAAATATACCGTTCTGCCAGCCACTAAGAATGATTGGCCATCTGATGCGTTGATGAATCCTTGCAGTATTTTGAATGCCGAGCTTCTGGATGATAAAAGCATGTTTCGTAATAAACTGATTCTACAGTTCAAAGATTGTAGCAACAAAATCGTTTTTACAGAAAAAGGAAGCAGCACGATCAAAGAGTTTGAACCGGGCTATCAAGATGCTTTGAAGCAGATATTAACTAAAATTCCTGCTTCTAATCCAACTGTAACTGTCAATAAACTTGCTGAAACAACAGCTTCGGAACCTGTTAAAAAAGAATTACAAGGCTCAAAAGAAACCATTTTACAAACATCAAATGCCGTGCGATATAGCAACGGAACATTGGCTTTACAAAAGATCCAAATTGATAACAGTCAGTTTATTTTGGTTGATAGCAATAGTTCTGTTCCTTTTGCAACCTTCAAATCGACTGCAAAGAAAGATGTTTACAGAGTAAAATTAGGTTCTGGCGAATCGACAATCGGGTATTATGAAAACGGAAATATCGTTATAGAAATGCCAAAAAGCAATGGAGAATTTGCAAATGAAATCTTTACTGCGAACTAATTAACAATTAATCTTAAGAAAATCAAAAAGCTCAGATCACTCTGAGCTTTTTCTATGAAAATCTAAAATTATTTATTCGGTTGTGGTGTGTAGCGCAAATAAGGTTTTACAACTTTTACACCTTTGGTAAATTTTTTCTCTGCGTCTTCCTGGGAAACTGCTGGCGGAATAATCACATCTTCGCCATCTTTCCAATCAACAGGTGTTGCAACACCATAACCATCTACCAATTGCAAGGAGTCTAAAACTCTAAGTATTTCCGTAAAATTTCTTCCAGTAGAAGCCGGGTAAGTAATGATTAATCTTACCTTTTTATTAGGATCAATAATCAGTAAAGATCTCACGGTTAAAGTGGCGCTTGCGTTCGGATGAATGAAATCATATAATTCTGAAACTTTCTTGTCCTGATCGGCAATGATAGGGAATTCTACTTCCGTATTTTGGGTTTCGTTGATGTCAGAAATCCAACCTTTATGATTGTCAATTCCATCGACGCTTAAGGCCAGAACTTTTGTGTTTCTTTTATCAAATTCTGGTTTCAGTTGTGATGTTTTACCCAATTCTGTTGTACAAACGGGAGTGTAATCTGCAGGGTGAGAAAATAATATTCCCCAAGAATCTCCGAGGTATTCGTAAAAATTAAGTTTTCCTAAACTGCTTTCTGCATCAAAATTGGGAGCGGTATCGCCAAGTTTTATAGACATATTTTTAATATTTTATGATTAATGGAAAACAAATTTAGCAATAAATATTTCAATTCATACTAATTTAGTATTATTTATTTTCGATCATAAAAAAACCACAGATCCTGTGGTTTTAAATTTATTTGTGAAGCTGGGATTATAATGTTCCAACTTTGCTGTCATCGATTTTATATTTTGCAATAATTTCTTCGTAAGACATTTTCTTCAAATCTTCGGAATTTGCATTTTTTCCATAAACTGCTGGGACTAACACTACTCTGAATGTTTGATTATTCAAATATTGTGGAGTTGTACTGATATCATATGTTCCTCCGGCATAAATCATAAAATCATTTTTAGAAAAATCAAAATCGTAATCTAGTTCTCCCTCATTCAAGTAAAGGGTTCTAGGTATTTGTTGCCATACAGGAGAGTTACCAGTTGTTCCCGCTTGTCTGAAGATGATAACATAGTCTTGATCTAACATAGGGTTATTGAAACTTTGTCCATAATGCCAACCATCCGTTGCATTATATGAAAAATTAACATTTCTCAAATCATATACAGCAGGATAATCCACATCAACTTGTACATAATCATCATCGTCATCCTTACAGCTGAAGATGAATAAGCTACCAACGAGCAATAATAAAAGGGGCAAAAACTTTTTCATAGGTATAAATATTTACGTTAAATTTTTAATTACAAATTACAGACCATAAAAATAGCTAATTTCCGTGGAATTAATATCTTTATGGAAACTTTCTAAAATTTTAGATTTTCAAAATATGAAAAGGTTAAGTCTTCTTGTAATAACTTTTATTTCTCAATTTTATTTTGCTCAGTATCAGCCTAAAAATATTTCCAATTCGGATATCAAAAAAGCCAATGATTGGGTAGATAAAACTTATAACTCGCTTTCCCAGGATGAAAAATTGGGACAGCTTTTTATTGTTGCACTTTATACTAACAAAGGTGAGGATTTTATTAATCAGATCAGGAATATCGTTGTCAATGATAAAATAGGCGGATTGATTCTGATGCAGGATGACGCTGCAAGAGAAATTAATCTGGTTAATGAATTCCAGTCCAAATCAAAAGTGCCGCTGATGATTGGTATGGATGCGGAATGGGGACTATTTCAAAGAATAGCAAAAGCTCACAAATATCCTTGGGCCATTGCACTTGGTGCGATTCAGGATAAAAATCTGATTTATGAGATGTCTGCAAAGATTGCTGAAGATTGCAAGAGAATGGGCATCAATTGGGACTTTGCACCTGTTGTGGATGTCAACACCAATCCCAATAATCCGATTATCGGAAACCGTAGTTTCGGTTCGGATGTTAACAATGTGGTGAATTCTGCTTTGGCCTACTCCAATGGTTTGCAGGATAACAGAATTCTTGCGGCGATAAAACATTTCCCGGGTCATGGCGATACAGATACAGATTCGCATCTGGATTTGCCAGTTGTTTCTCATAACCTGGAAAGATTAGAAAAAACGGAAATTGCACCTTTCAAGGCATTAATGAATAAAGGTGTTGGTGGCGTTATGGTCGCGCATCTCTATGTTCCGGCTTTGGAAAATGAAAAGGGAATTCCGGCTTCGGTTTCCAAAAAAATAATAACAGGACTTTTAAAGGAAAAGCTTGGTTACAAAGGTCTAATTATTACGGATGCATTGAATATGGGTGCAGTTGCAAACAAGTTCAAGGCTGGAGAGTTAGATGCATTAGCTTTCAAAGCAGGAAATGATATTATGTTATTTTCGCAGGATGTTGCAACTGGAAAGAAACTGATTCAAAAAGCGATTGATAATGGCGAAATCCAACAAACCAGAGTAGAAGAGAGTGTTAAGAAAATTCTTTTGACCAAATATTATCTTGGTTTGAACCAATACAACAGCATCAATCCTGAAAACGTTAACGAAGATTTGAATAATGCATCACATTCGGCTTTGGTTCAGAAAATGTACGCCAATGCTTTGACATTAATCAAAGATGATAAAAAGTTATTGCCATTGGATTGTAAAGAAACTTATTATTACGTTCCGTTAGAAGAAGCGCCCTATGATACTTTCCTGAATCAAATCAATACAGGTACAACTGTAATTCTTAAAAAAGCTAATGAAATCAATATAATTCCAGCCAATTCGAAAGTGATTGTTGGCTTTCATAAAGATAATTCTACAGCTTATAGACCTTACAAAATTTCTGACGCAAGCAAGAAGGTTTTATCAGATTTAAGTAAAAATCAAAGTGTAATTCTGGATGTTTTCGGAAGTCCTTATGCTTTGAAAGATATTGATATTTCTAAAATTTCCACGGTTTTGGTCTCTTATGAAAATAACGACGACTCAATGAAAGCCACAGCTAGCGGAATTCTCGGACAAACCAAAATTTCAGGAAGACTTCCGGTTTTGGTGAATGACACTTTGAAATTCGGAATAGGAATAGATGTTGAGGCTAAAATTCAAAATCAAACTGATAGAAAAAATAGTTCAGAAACCAAAAATTCTAAGGCTGTAATTGAGTAAATTTATAACCACAAAAGTCACAAAAGTTTTTTAGATTTTATAAAGTTAAAATAGAAAACTAAAAAGAAATGATAACACAATCTTATTTAACAGATTTGACTTATAAAATTAATGGAGCTTGTATAGAAGTTCATAAACATTTAGGTCCGGGATTATTGGAAAGTATTTATTGTGAAGCATTGAAGGAAGAATTTGCATTAAGAAATATTAATTTCAAATCAGAATTTAGAATTGATGTTATTTATAAAGAGAAAGTTTTAAATTGTGATTTCAGATGTGATTTTCTAATTGAAGAAATAATCGTTTTGGAAATAAAATCTGTCAAAAGAATTGAAGATATTCATAAAGCACAACTTTTGAATTATATGGGATTATTAAAAATCCCGAAAGGTATTCTTATTAATTTCAATGTAAAAAATATTTTTCATGAAGGACAAGAAACATTTGTTTATAAGCATTATGAACAATTAATGTAACTCGAGAATTTATTTTTACTTTAAATATTTACAATAATCTTTAAAAACAAATCTTTTGTGACTTTTGTGGTTTAAAAAAATAATAAAAAATGAAAATAGGAATACTTTGCTATCCAACTTACGGCGGAAGCGGAATTGTGGCAACAGAATTGGGAATGTCTTTGGCCGACAAAGGTTATGAAGTCCATTTCATAAGTTCGGCATTGCCGGCACGTTTAGATGTTACCAATCCGAATATTTTTTTCCATAAAGTCAACGTGCAGACTTATCCGTTGTTCCAATATCAGCCTTACGATATCGCCTTGTCTTCAATGATTTATCGTGTCGTGAATCTTTATAAATTGGATATTTTGCACGCCCATTATGCGATTCCTTATGCTTACGCAGCTTTTACAGCCAAACAAATGTTGAAAGCTGAACACAAAGATGTGCCTTTGGTGACAACACTTCACGGGACGGATATTACGCTTGTTGGTCAGCATCCAAGCTACAAGCACGCTGTGGAATTTTCTATTAATCAGAGCGATACAATCACTTCGGTTTCCGAAAGTCTTAAAAAAGACACTTTGCAATTTTTCAATATTCAGAAGGAAATTCAAGTCATAACCAACTTTATTGACAATTCTGTTTTTGACGAAGATTGCAAAACCTGTCAGCGTGAGCAGTTTGCAAGTGATGATGAGAAGATTCTGATTCACGTTTCCAATCTTCGTCCGGTTAAGAGAATTCAGGATGTTCTGGAGATTTTCAAAAATGTCAACAAGAAAATTAAATCCAAACTGATAATCATTGGCGAAGGGCCTGATATGGAGAAGATTTCCGAATTTATGGAAAATAATCCGGACTTGATTGGTAAAATCAAATTGCTTGGAAAAGTCAACGATTTGTACAGGATTCTGCAACTATCAGACGTCTTTCTTTTACCTTCCGAACAGGAGAGTTTTGGTTTGGCAGCTTTGGAAGCAATGGCAGCCAGAACGCCGGTTATCAGCAGTAATGCAGGGGGAATTCCGGAAGTTAATATCCAAGGCGAAACTGGATTTTTGGCAGAAACCGGAAATGTGGAAGCGATGTCCAATTACTGTATCAAATTGTTGAGTGATGAGAATCTTCTCGAAGAAATGAAAAAGAATGCAAAAGCCCAAGCCATTCATTTTGATTTGAAAAATATTCTTCCGATTTATATTGATATGTACGAAACGACCATTGCAAAATTCGAAGAAGCGAAGTATAAGCAAGTTTGATAGGATATTAAGTTTTCTACTTTTACAAAGTCTTTGACTCCGTTCAGACTGACACTTTAAAATTAAATATTTAGTATTAGAGTTGTCACGCTGAGCGGAGTCGAACTGTTTTTAAGGGAAGTATTTTAATATATAATTATTTGAACATAAGTGTTTTGTTGAAAATAATTTTATAAATTAGAGAAAAATATTTCTAATAAATTATTGAATCATCAAAAGCACAACATTATGAGTATCAAAAAACACTTTCTTGCGATCTTCTTTTTGTTAATTGGCTTCTTAGCTTATTCCCAAACCGATACCATTACAATGACCGACGGTAGCGAGCTCCGCGGAAAAGTCGTTAAGTATAATCCGAATGATATTACGTTTGTCCATCAGAATGAAACCTTGGAATACACGCTCAACAAAAAAGACATTTCCAAAATCACATTTTCTTCCGGCCGCATAGAGTATCTTAATGCGACTGCTATTACGCCGAACACTTCACAGTCCGTAGATTACAAGAATAAAGTAGCGATTTTGCCTTTCAGATATGTAAGAGATCAGGAAAAAAGCAACGAGACAATGACGAAGAAAATCCAACAGGAAACGTACACGATTTTCAATTCCAAGAAACAGAATCTTAAGTTCCAGGACCCTACGGAAACCAACGCACTATTGTACAAAGCCGGAATCAATGAAAGTAATATGCAAGGCTTCACGATGGGCGAGATTGCCCATATCCTGAATGTGGAATACGTTGTCAGCGGAATGGTTTCTGTGGAGAAAACCAATACTTACACATCCAACTACGGTAGCTCCAATACCAATGTTTCGCAAAAAAATAACGGTGCCAAGGTCAATTCTACAGGTTCGTCTTCTTCTACAACGTATCAGAATTACAACACCAGCATCACAATGAACATCTTTTCTGTGAATGGTGACAATCTCTTTACGCAGAATCACAATTCGTTCTGGCCATACGAAGATGCGTATAAAACCACTTTGGATTATCTGGCGAAACGCACGCCGCTTTATAAAAGATAAATTTAAGAATATAAAAGTCTTCGACTCCGCTCAGACTGGACAATTTTCAATATAAAGTTTGCTATTAGAGATGTCACACCGAGCGGAGTCCAAGTGTTTTGAATTATTAATTAAAATTTCAAAATGTACTTTTAAAATATTTCTGTAACTTAACCTTCCGGAGTTTTTCTTCGGAAGGTTTTTGTTTAACGGAAATCACAACACAAATGAATGAAGAAATATTGCAATATATCTGGAATTATAAAAAATTCCGGAACTTCGATTTCATCTCGACGGATGGACGGGTTATCGAAGTTTTAGAATTCGGTGAGCGGAATAATAACTCCGGGCCTGATTTTCTCTTTGCTAAGATTAAGATTGACAACATCATTTTCGCTGGCAACATCGAGATTCATACCAAAGCTTCCGATTGGTTTTTCCACAATCACTCGGGCAATCCAGAGTTTGGAAACCTGATTCTCCACGCCGTCTATATCAACGATTGTGAAATTCCGGAATTGGAGAAACAGAATATTCCAACGCTTGAACTTAAAAATTATATTGATGAAGAACTGATTCAGAAACATCAGAATCTGAAAGCAGAGCATTCTTTCATTGCTTGCGAAGAGCTGTTTGATGTGAGCAAAATTCCACTCTTTTTCGAGGAAACAGTTTTATTAAAAAAGCTGGAATTCAAATCGCAGGCTTTTCAGGAGTCGCTTACCAACAATCAAAATAATTACGAAGCAGTTTTATTTCAAAATCTGGTTTACTCATTTGGTTTGAAAGTGAATGCCGATATCTTTCTCCAAATGGCGCAAAGTCTGGACTTTGCTGTCATTCAAAAAATAAAGCAGAATGATATCCATCTGGAAGCTTTGTTCTTCGGTATCTGTGGCTTTCTGGATGCGCCGCAGGATGAGGTAATGAAAATCTGGAAACGCGAATTTGAGTTTCTTAAAGTGAAATTTAATTTACCTGGCGTTCGAATTCATCCTAAATTTTCAAAACTTCGTCCTCCAAACTTTCCAACCATCCGACTGTCGCAATTGGCCAATCTTTATCATTCTCAACCCAATCTTTTCTCAAAACTGATTGATGCAAAATCGATTGATGATTTGTACAGAATTTTTAGAGATGTCAAAGCTTCGGAGTACTGGGACAACCGGTTTAATTTTGGAAAAATTTCAAGTATTGAAGGAAAAAAATATCTGAGTCAGGATTTTGTTGATTTGATTATCATCAATACGATTTTGCCTTTGAAATATTTCTATCATAAAAATCACAATCCGGAGATAGTTGATGATATCTTTGATTTCTACAAACAGATGAAACCAGAGAAAAATTCAGTTTTAGACGAATGGAAAGAGTTGGGAATGAAATTTGAAAATGCGCTGCAGACACAGGCTTTTCTTTATCAGTACAAATTATTTTGCACTCCGAAAAAATGCTTAAATTGCAGTATTGGTTTTCAGCTTCTGAAAACTGAAAATTAATCACAATGGAAGAACCAAAAGCAATCAGCAGAATACGCCACAAGATGGAACGGGAATGGTTTGGCGTGCTCACGAGGTACGGTACCAAGCTGGGGATCCCGGTTTCCAAACTGCGCGTTTTCTTTATCTATTCTACATTTGCGACGGCAGGGATTTTCTTTCTGTTTTACCTTGGTTTGGCTTTTATGCTTTGGGTGAAGGATTGCATTATTACGAAAAGACCAAGCGTTTTTGATTTATAATTGCTTTCTGGCTAATTCATCTGGTTTTGTCGATTTCTGTCTACACTGATATTATCATTGTGTATAATGCAATTCTTATAGTATGACTCCATCTCTATTTTATGGAGGTAAGCTGATAGGATGACAAACTGCAGCCCGACTTGAGTGGAGCTCATTTTTGCAATGGGAAAGCTTTGGCAAAAAATAGCGGGAACGGAAGGCGGAATAGCTGCCCTAATAAAAAAATCCGATTGAAAATTCAACCGGATTGATATTTAAAGAAATTCAATTTCTAATTAAGAATTAGCTGTAGTCAGATTTGCAACTGCATATTCTCTGTTCATTCTTGCGATGTTTTCCAAAGAAATTCCTTTTGGACATTCAACCTCACAAGCTCCGGTATTGGAACAGTTTCCAAAACCTTCTTCGTCCATGGCTTTTACCATATTCAGAACTCTTCTTTTTGCTTCTACACGGCCTTGTGGCAACAATGCGAACTGAGATACTTTTGCACCTACGAATAACATTGCTGAACCGTTTTTACAAGAAGCCACACAAGCACCGCAACCAATACATGCTGCAGCATCCATAGCCTTGTCAGCATCTTCTTTCGGAACTGGAATTGCATTGGCGTCCAAAGTATTTCCGGAAGTATTCACGGATACAAATCCACCAGCTGCCATCACTCTGTCGAAAGCGCTTCTGTCCACTACCAAGTCTTTGATTACCGGAAAAGCAGCACTTCTCCAAGGCTCGATATGAATGGTTTCGCCGTCACGGAAATGACGCATATGTAACTGACAAGTCGTAATGCCTGTATCCGGGCCATGCGCTCTACCATTGATGTAAAGGGAACACATTCCGCAGATGCCCTCACGGCAATCGTGGTCAAATGCCACAGGGTCTTTACCTTCGTTGATTAACTGCTCGTTCAGGATATCCAACATTTCCAGGAATGAGGAATCTGTAGAAACATCAGAAATTTTATAAGTATCGAATTGTCCCTTCGATTTATTATTTTTTTGTCTCCAAATTTTCAGCGTAAGATTTAAGCCTTTTTTTGCACTCATTTTTATATATTTTTGAATGGAGATTATTTGTAACTTCTTGCTTTAACTTCGATGTTTTCGTACACCAGTTCTTCCTTATGAAGGACTTCCTGATTGATGTCTGCACCTTTGTATTCCCACGCAGCAACGTACTTGTAGTTTACGTCATCACGTTCTGCTTCACCGTCCGGCGTAGAGTGGTCTTCACGGAAGTGTCCACCGCAAGATTCATTTCTGTTAAGCGCATCGATAGCCATTAACTGTCCTAATTCCAGAAAGTCAGCCACTCTGAATGCTTTTTCCAATTCAGGATTCAGGTTATCAGCATCACCAGGCACTTTTACATTTTGCCAGAAGTCTTTTCTAACCTCTTCGATTTCTCTGATAGCCTCTCTCAAGCCTTCAGGCGTTCTTCCCATTCCAACTTTGTTCCACATAATGTGTCCCAGTTGTTTGTGGAAATGATCTACTGAATGTGTTCCTTTGTTGGTCAGGAAAAAATTGATTTTATCTTTGATTTCTTTTTCAGCTTCGTCGAATGCCGCAGAATCCGTTGGAATCTTGCCGGTTCTAATGTCTGCAGAAAGATAATCCGCAATAGTGTAAGGAAGAACGAAGTAACCGTCTGCCAAACCTTGCATCAAGGCCGAAGCGCCCAATCTATTGGCACCGTGGTCAGAGAAATTAGCTTCCCCAATTACGAAACATCCGGGGATGGTAGATTGCAAGTTATAATCAACCCAAACACCACCCATTGTGTAGTGAACTGCAGGATAAATCTTCATCGGTGTTTTGTAAGGATCATCAGCAGTAATTTTCTCATACATTACGAATAAGTTACCGTATTTCTCTTCAATCCACTTTTTACCAAGGTCATAAATCTGCTGTTCCGTTGGATTATGTATATGTTTTTCGATAGCGGCTTCTTTACCCTTTTTCATAATTTCTGTTGAGAAATCCAGGTAAACGCCTTCTTTTGTATCATTATTTTCAATTCCGAAACCAGCATCACATCTTTCTTTTCCAGCTCTGGAAGCCACGTCTCTAGGAACCAGGTTTCCGAAAGCAGGATATCTTCTTTCAAGATAATAATCTCTGTCTTCTTCTTTGATGTTTTCCGGTCTCAGTTTTCCTTCACGGATGGCTACAGAATCTTCAATTTTCTTAGGAACCCAGATTCTTCCTGAGTTTCTGAGAGATTCTGACATTAGAGTCAATTTAGACTGCTGCGTTCCGTGCACCGGAATACAAGTAGGGTGAATCTGTACATAACAAGGATTGGCAAAATAGGCTCCTTTTTTGTGGATTTTCCATGCTGCAGAAACGTTGGAACCCATTGCATTGGTAGAAAGGAAATAAACATTTCCGTAACCACCAGAAGCAATTACGACTGCGTGAGCAGAATGTCTTTCGATTTCTCCGGTTACAAGGTTTCTTGCGATAATCCCTCTTGCTTTTCCGTCAACAATTACAAGGTCAAGCATCTCGTGGCGGTTGAACATCTGGATTCTACCTTTACCGATTTGACGGCTCATTGCAGAATATGCGCCTAATAATAACTGTTGTCCGGTTTGTCCTTTGGCATAAAACGTTCTTTTTACCTGAACACCACCAAATGAACGGTTATCCAATTGTCCGCCATATTCTCTACCGAAAGGAACACCTTGTGCCACACATTGATCAATGATGTTAGCAGAAACTTCTGCTAATCTGTAAACGTTAGCTTCTCTTGCACGGTAATCGCCGCCTTTGATAGTGTCGTAGAACAGCCTGTAAGTAGAATCGCCATCGCCTTGATAATTCTTAGCTGCGTTGATACCCCCTTGAGCAGCAATAGAGTGCGCTCTTCTTGGAGAATCCTGGTAGCAGAAAGCTTTTACGTTATAACCTTGTTCAGCAAGAGTCGCAGCAGCAGAGCCTCCGGCTAATCCTGTCCCAACAATGATAATATCTATTTTGTCCCGGTTGTTTGGCGCAACCAGGTTCATATGATCTTTATGATTTTTCCATTTGTCCTTAAGCGGACCGTGAGGAATTTTTGAATCTAAACTCATAATTTACTTTTTATTATTGAGTAACGAAGTGATAAATTGCGATGATGATGAATCCCAATGGAATCAATACAGAATACCAGTTTCCAAAAGCCTTGATAAAAGGCGTGTACTTTGGATGTCTCGCACCGATAGACTGGAAAGAAGACTGGAAGCCGTGAGCCAGGTGAAGGCCTAAAAGCACAAATGAAATGATGTAAAGAATCACTCTCCAGATGCTTCCAAACTTATTGTGCAAGTCGCCCCAAAAGCGGTTTTCCTCCACGGGAAGACCTTCGATGTACTTATAATTCATCTCGTGGTACCAGAAGTCGTACATATGAAGCCCCAAAAAGGCCAAAATCACCAAGCCGGTAATGATCATATTTCTGGACATCCAAGTAGAGTTGGCTTCGCCTTTATTCATCGCATACTTGACGGGACGCGCTTTGTTGTTTCTAATTTCCAGGACAAATCCCATTACGAAGTGGAAGATGACGGCTACCATCAGAATAGGCTGCATCAAAAATTGAATCAAGGGATTGTATCCCATAAACTGAGAGGCATTGTTGTAAGCGGTCTGTCCGAACAATGATAATAAGTTAACGGAAAGGTGCATCACCAAAAAAATCAGCAAAAATATTGCTGAAAGTGCCATAGCATATTTTCTCCCGATAGAAGACGTAATACCTGCCATAATTCTGTTGTTGTTTGAATTTTCACAAATTTAGAAAATAGTTGAGTGATATAACATTGAGAAATGTCAGAAAAATATAGTTTGTAATCTTTCTAAATAACGTTAAAATAATGTTAATAAATATTTCAAAATTTATAATATTCTGTTTTTAAAATCAATAAAAAACCTCGAAATAATTCGAGGTTGGATTTATAATTCTTTTCTTAATCTTGCTACCGGGATATTCAGTTGTTCGCGGTATTTTGCAATGGTTCTTCTTGCGATGTTGTAGCCTTTTTCTTTCAGGATTCCCACAAGAGCATCATCCGTATAAGGTTTTCTCTTGTTTTCCTTGTCAATAGCTTCTTGCAAGTGTTGCTTGATTTCTTTTGTAGAAACCTCTTCGCCATCATCATTGGTTAATGAATCAGAAAACAGGTTTTTAAGATAAACAATTCCGTTAGGTGTGTCTGCATATTTGCTTTTTACGACTCTGGAAATGGTCGAGATATCGAAGCCTGTAATGTCGGCAACATCTTTCAGAATCATCGGTTTGATATTTTTCTCGTCGCCGGTCAGGAAATAATCTTTCTGAAGTTTCACAATCGCAGTAATAGTTTGCAGTAGTGTATTTTGTCTTTGGTTGATTGCATCAATATACCATTTTGCAGCATCCAGTTTTTGTTTGATGAAAAGTGCTGCCTGCTTATGTTCTGCAGAATTTTTATCGTGAGAATAAGTTGATAGGATCTCTTTATACTCTTCAGAAACCCTTAGAGTTGGCGCATTTTTATTATTCAAAGAAGGAATAACCTGGTTGTCTTTGATTTGAATCACAAAGTCCGGGATGATCTCTTGGTTAATAGTGATCGTTTGTGTATCAAAGTTTCCTCCAACTTTTGGCGATAATCTTGAGATTTCGTCCAAAGCTTCTTTCAGATCCTCTTCTTCGATGTCATACTTCTGAAGGATTTTATTGTAATGCTTATTTGCTAATGCATCAAACTGATTTCGCAGGATGTTTCCTGCTAAAATTACCGCGGAGTCAGAGCTTACTTTTTTCTCGATCTGCAAAAGAAGGCATTCTCTCAGATCTCTTGCGCCAACACCTGGCGGATCCAGTTTTTGAACATAATTTTCAAGAATATCGGTTACTTTTTCGATAGTTGTATATATACCTTGTGAGAATGCTAGGTCATCAACGATGGATTTGATTTCTCTTCTAAGGTAGCCATCTGTATCAAGGTTTCCGATAATATATTCTGCAATTTTCAAATCTTCTTCATCAATGTTAGAAAGCCGAATTTGCTCCAAGAGATAATCGTAAAGTGTCTGACCTTCTGTTAAAAGGGACTGATTGTCAAATTCTTCATCATCGGCGGAATAATTACTGCTTGCGGTTTTATAGCTTGGTTCGTCATCGTAAAGATACTCATCAACATCAAAATCTGTTTCGATACTTTCATTGCCCTCACTTTCGTATTCTTCGTCTGCTTTGGAATAGTCTTCTTCCGCATTTTCATCCGCTACTTTTTCTAAAGCGGGGTTTTCTTCCAGTTCTCTTTCCAATTCCTCTTCAAACTCCAAAGTATGAAGTTGTATCAGCTTCATCAATTGGATCTGTTGAGGCGCTAGTTTTTGACCGAGTTTAAGTTGTAGATTTTGCTTTAGCATAATTTTTCAATTGTCAATTTAATGATCAACTTTACGAAGTTAGAAAAATATTTTTTAAAAACAACAAGTTTAGCACGATTTTTGATGTATTGTTTTCAAGTTAAATAGTTAGTAAAATAAAAAACCTTCAGATTGCGGTCTGAAGGTTTTTTATTTACCAGATTTTGATTCGGTTTTCCGGAGCTACGTACAATTTGTCCCCAGGCTTGATGTCAAATGCTTTTTGAAATGCATCCATATTCACCAGTGGTCCAAAACTTCTGTAATATCCCGGCGAATGCGGATCGGTTTTAACCTGGTTGGTCATATACTTGTCTGTAGATTTGGTCCTCCAAACGGTTGCCCAGCTCATAAAGAATCTTTGATCTTGTGTCAAACCGCTAATTTTTCCAGGATTTCCGTGGTCTTTCAGATACATTTGTAAAGCTGTGTAAGCGACATTAATTCCGCCTAGATCTCCAATGTTTTCTCCACTAGTGAATTTTCCATTCACGAAACTTCCTTTCACTGGTTCGTATTTATCATACTGCGCTGCCAGCTTTCCCACTTTTTCATCAAAGTTTTTTCTGTCGCTGTCTGTCCACCAATTGTTCAGGTTTCCATCGCCGTCGAAACGGGAACCGCTGTCATCGAATCCGTGAGAAATCTCGTGTCCTATAACACCACCGATTCCGCCAAAGTTAACAGCAGGATCGGCTTTGAAATTAAAAAACGGCGGTTGCAATATCGCTGCCGGAAAGACAATTTCGTTATTCGAAGAGCTATAATAGGCATTTACGGTTTGTGGCGACATTCCCCATTCCGTCTTATCTACAGGTTTTCCTACTTTGTCCAGATTCTTTGCATACATCCATTCTGTGATTTTCTCGAGATTATCAAAATAGGTTCCGCCATTGGATGCGAGTTTAAGATTTAATTTTGAATAATCTTTCCACTTATCCGGATAAGCGATTTTCACTTTGAATTTGTTCAGTTTTTCTAATGCCTTTTCCTTGGTTACTGGCGACATCCATTCAAGATTTTCGATGTGGAGTTTGAATGATTTTTTGATGTAATCTACATACGTTTCCATTTTTTGCTTGGCTTCCGCTGGGAAATTTTTCTCAACGTAAAGTTTTCCAAAAGCTTCTCCTAAAACGCCGTTGATTACTCCAAGTCCACGTTTTTCCATAGAACGCTGCTCCTGCTGACCTTGCAGATATTTGGAATAGAAATCAAAGCGGATATTGTCCAGATTCTGGTCCAGATTGCTTGCATTGTTGTTAAGAAGATCATACTTCATATATTCTTTGATGAGTCCAATATTATTGTCTGTCATCCAAGAATCCATATTTTGATAATATTTCAATTCGCCAATAATCACTTTGTCTGTGTTAACGCCAACCGTTTTAAGATAATCCGGAAGGTTGATGTTTTTCACCAAAGGTTTTAATTCTTCAACGGTTTTCGGATTGTAGCGCAAATTCGCATCACGACCTTGTTCCAGAGTCAAAAGGTCTTGTGCCAGTTTTTTCTCGAAATCAACAATTTGCTGAGCTGTTGCATCAGGATTTTTGTTGCCCAAAACCGTCTCAAGTTTGGCAACGTAGTTTTTATATTCAGCTAAAGTTTTGGTATTGGCATCATTTACTTTTTGATAGTAATCTTTGCCTAAACCTAAACTTGGTCCACCCAGATAAACCGCATTCATTACGGAATTTTTCATATCTGCACTAACTCGCCATCCATAAAAAGGATTATCTCCTGAGGGTGTAGCTTCGATAAGATATTTTTGTAAATCCTTGACGTTTTTAATGGCGTCAATTTTCGTTAACTGAGATTTGATAGGCTTGATGCCTTCTGCATTTCGTTTTTTCCAGTCTATGAAAGTGCCGTACAATGCCTGGATTTTTTCGCCTTCAGAATTGGGTGCAAATTTCTCTGAAAGCACCTTGTTCAGAATATCCAAAGATGCCACATCCACATCCTCTCTCAAAGCGTTGAAAGAACCCCAACTTGGCTTGTCAGAAGGAATCACTGCGGTTTTCATCCAGCCACCATTCACATAATTATAGAAGTCATCCTGAGGTCTCACACTAGTGTCCATATAGGAAAGGTTGATGCCTTCATCTTTTGACATGTTGGTTTGTACGGATTTCTGGTTTGCGGTTCTGTTCTGTGCCGTGACAGTGCTGCCAACATAAAAGGTGGCGCCGACTGTCATCAGGTAAATGCTTAACTTTTTCATTAAAGATTTATTTTTATATTTTCAAATCTAGTAATTTTAAATTTTATCGGTATTCAAAAAAATCCCATTCAAGAATGAAAGGGATTTTATAGTTCGAGGTTGTCGGGATTTCTTCGGTTGTCCCAGAAAGCTATTATTTCTATGTTTTGTTCTGATATTTTATAATAAAGAGAAAAATATTTTAGAATAGGAACTTTATAAGTATTGTGAAAATTTGTTGTAATTCCTGAATTTGGATTTTGTATCAGATAATTTATTTTTCTTTCCACATCTGCAATCAATTTTTTCGAATATGAATTTGATTTATTATGTTTTGTCCAAAAAATAAGTGTGCTATAATAATCTGATTCTGCATCATCTGACCAAATTACTTTATACATTCTCTTGCTTTTTGACTCACTTCATCATTAGAAGAAAATCTTCCTTCTTTAATGTCTAAGATTCCCTTTAATATTTTTTCTTTTTGCCAATCCAGAAGTTCTTCAGCTTGTTCTTCACTTTTAAATTTGATTTTCATTTCTTCTAAAAGAGATTTCAGAATCTGAAGTTGTTTTTGGTTTTCAGGATAAATGATTAAATTTTCCATCAGTTCAATTTTTATCAAAGTTAATAAAAAATTCCTTCAATTAAAACTGAAGGAATTTTACTTTTTATATTCAAGTTAATGCTTAAAACTCTGCGTTTTTCGGTGTTCTTGGGAAAGGAATCACGTCTCTGATGTTGGTCATTCCTGTTACAAAAAGCACCAATCTTTCCAATCCTAATCCAAAGCCAGCGTGCGGCACAGAACCGAATCTTCTCGTATCCATATACCACCAAAGTTCTTCTTCATCAACGTGCATTTCTGCCATTTTCGTTTTCAGAACATCCAGTCTTGCTTCTCTTTCAGAACCGCCGATGATTTCTCCAATTCCTGGGAAAAGAACGTCCATTGCTGCAACGGTTTTGTTATCATCATTCAGTTTCATGTAGAAAGCCTTGATTTCTTTCGGGTAATCAAACAAAACAACTGGGCTTTCAAAATGTTTTTCAACTAAGAATCTCTCGTGCTCAGACTGTAAATCGGTTCCCCATTTCTCAACAGGGTATTGAAATTTTCCTTTTTTGTTTTCTTTAGAATTCAATAAGATTTCAATTGCTTCTGTGTAAGAAACTCTCTTGAATCTTTTTGCAATCACATTTTCCAGCTTTTCGATAAGACCTTCTTTTGCTCTTTCTTTTTCTGGTTTTGATTTTTGCTCTTCCTCAAAACGTTTGTCAAGGAATTCCAAATCGTCTTTGCAATTGTCCAAAACATATTTAATCACATATTTTAAGAAGTCTTCTGCCAAATCAATATTGTCTTCCAAATTGTTGAAAGCAACTTCCGGCTCAATCATCCAGAACTCAGCTAAGTGACGTGTTGTGTTAGAATTCTCTGCACGGAACGTTGGTCCGAAAGTATAAATTCTTCCCAATCCCATTGCCGCGGTTTCACCTTCCAATTGTCCGGAAACCGTCAGGCTGGTTTTCTTACCAAAGAAATCCTGGGAAAAATCGATATCGCCTTCTTCTGTTTTTGGAATATTATCAAGGTCAAAATTCGTAACGCCGAACATTTCTCCGGCACCTTCTGCATCAGCTCCCGTAATTACTGGTGTGTTGATATAGAAAAACTGATTTTGGTTGAAGAATTGATGAACCGCAAAACTCACAGCGTGACGTACTCTGAAAACGGCACCAAACAAATTGGTTCTGAATCTCAAATGGGCCTGCTCACGCAATTTCTCCAAACTGTGTTTCTTCGGTTGAAGAATGGTTGCCTGTAATTCGTCAAAGAAATTATCTCCAAGAACCGTAATTTTCTTAGCGATGATTTCCACCGTTTGACCAGCACCTTGACTTTCCACAACTTCACCTACAACTTTCAAAGACGAAGCAGTATTGATTTTCTTGATAGTTTCTTCGTCGAAATTTTCAAAATCTACTACAATTTGCAAATTATTAATCGTAGAACCGTCATTCAATGCGATAAAGCGATTGGAACGAAACGCACGAACCCAACCCTGAACGGTGATGTCGTGATGCAATACTTTTTTGTAATCTGCCAAAAGGTCTTTAATAGTCTGTCTTTTCATTTTAGTAAAACTTTTGTGAAGTTTCTGTTTTAAAATTAAGTGAGTGCAAATTTAGGAAAAATCGCTGTAAGTCCTTAATTACATTTAGAGTTTCTATCTTTTATATCAAATCAATTCAATAAAACTGATTTTCTAATACTTTTTCCCTGACGGATTTTCCACGCGTGATAAGAACTCGGAACATCGAATTGCCATATCGGTAAAATCAAAATGATTAAAATGACATCAATGTGAGAAATTAATCCGAGAATCAGACATAAATAAAATGCCCAATTTGCCGTGCTGAAACCTATCAAAAATGTGAAAGCTAATAATAAACTCAGTCCCCAAAATTTGGAAAGCCAAGCGTGCGTGCAGGTCTCTTTCCCGAATTTCCAAAAACTGATAATGTAACACAACGCTTCCATTCCGAAAATCAAAGAAATGCTTTTCCAGTGATCTTTGATGATTTCGGAATTTAGCCAATAAGTCGAAAATCCGATTGCCAGCCAGAAGACTAAATCCGTTTGACTATCCAACCTTCTTAATTTTTCGGATGAAACACCAACTTTTCGGGCGATAATTCCATCAAAAATATCAGTCAGTAATCCAAAATACATTAGAAATAAAATTATAGTCCTTGATTTTTCTCCAACAAAATATCCTAAATATAGAATGGCAATTGCTGAGAGAAATCTTAGTAGAATTAATAAATAAGGAATTGTTTTCATAATTTTTTAGTTTTAAAGTTCCAGTTGATGATTGGTAATTGTCGCTTTTCGTTTTTGTTCCAAAGTCCTATCTGGATATTTTTTCCGGTTTTACTTTTATTGATTAATCCAAATTGAACACCTTCTAGTTTATCTGAATCATTAACTAATCCAACTTGAAAACCTTTAAAATCATTGATTTCATTAAGTCCAGAAATTGAAATTCCTCTTCCTACTTTTGCTGAATTACCGAAGCAGGAGAAATAGAAACCGTTCAGGCTTTCTACATAAGTTCCGAAAAATGTGAAGGATATTCCATTCATTTTTCTTCCATTATTATAGACCGAAAAATTTATTCCGTTGTGACTTGTGTTTTTTAAGAAACCGCCAAAAGATATATTGACGCCATTAACAATCGATGTTTCGTTCCCGGGAAATCTATCCGGTTTATAAAAGCAAATCCAGACAATTGCCAATGGATTGATTTCTAAATTTAGTCCATTAATGATTTTAGGTTTTTTAATGTTTTGATTACCAAGTGATTCGTAGGCTTCATCCAAACCTAATCCAATTGCCAATCCATTTACATTGTTAATTTTTTGAGAAATTGGTGTGAACCTTATTATACTAATGCTATCAGATTTACTTTGTCCATAAGACATTGTACTTATATAAATGAACAGTAATAATAATTTCGTTTTCATAGCAATTAATTTAAAATTGATGAGACAAAATTATTTCCGAATCCCAACTTTATAAATGCGGAAATGAATTAATATTTTTTTCTAAATTTGTGAAAATCGCAAAAGGTGTATCAGGAACTTTTATTGAAAGAGATCAGAAACAAAATCGGAGACAAATCTCTGAATGATGAGTTGGCGAATGTCCTCAACATCAGCTACGACGCAGCGCACAGAAGAACCTCGATGAAATCCAAATTTTCGTTGGAAGAAAGTTTACAGCTTGCGAAGTTTTACAACATTTCGTTGGATAGATTTCTAGAAAATACGGATAATCTTTTGGTTAAGAAGACGAAAGCAGTCAATAAAATTGAGGATTTACATTCGTTTTTTGATAATACTTTAGATATTTTGAATGCTATTCAGTTTTCGGAGAATTCTGTAATTTATTATTCTGCGAAGGATATTCCGTTTTTTTATACTGTTTCAGATACGTTATTGTCGAGATTCAAAATCTATGTTTGGATGAATTTGCTTAATTCCAAACAGGTTTTTATTCCGTTTCAGGATTTCCAGCCACAACAATTTAATTCAAAAACTAAAATTCTGAGAGAGATTTATGAAGGACAAAATGTAATAGAGCTTTGGAATGATATGACAATTTCAAGTATTTTACTTCAGGTTTCCTTTTATTTTGAAATTGGACTTCTCAAAAAAGAAGATGCTGTAAACATACTTTCAGAACTGGATGATTTGATTCATTACATAGAAAACAAAACGGAAACTAATCCTCGTTTTCAGATTTATCAGAACGAGTTGGTTCATCTTTCCAATGATATTTTTATCTCGAATGGTTCGCAGTCCACAATGGCGATTCCTTGTAATATGTTTGGATATCTATTGACAAACGATACAAAAACCTGTAAGGAAACTTTGAATTATTTTGAACATCAAATTAAAAACTGTAAATCTCTGAACACAGCTGGAAATAGAGACAGAAAGCTGTTTTTCAATAGAATGCAAACTCAAATAGAAAATTTGAAAACGAAATTACAATTTCTTTAAATGCTATTAAAAAAACACTTATTTTGAAAAAAACAACATCACAATCTTCTAACTCCATACTCGAAACCATAGAGCCAAGCTTGCTTTTTGCCGATTTTCTGATGATGGGATTTATGGCATTCAAATATTATATGCTTTGGAGTAATCCGCAAATTGGCGATGCTACAAGTATTTTCCAAATGGCAGGATTGATGGGGTTCGAGTTCGTTATGATCCACTCTGGTGTATTAATGGCTATAATGCCAAAATGGCTTTCGTTGATAGTTTTTGCTCCCTTTTATGGATTATTTGCTTGGGCTTTCAACAAAATAATTGGTGGAGATAATTTGGTAACATACATTTATATGATTGCGGTATTCAACAGGATGCGTTTTGCTTTTTTCAATGTAAATGAAGATATGAAACAAAAGCAAGTTGGGCGATCTGTTTTTGCGGCAATGTTTTATTTTTTCCTTGTATTTGGAGTTGTGCTTGGCTCATCGCTCATCCCAGAATTAGGATTAAATGAAGCTAATCTTGAAAGAATCGGCTATGCTGAAGCCAAAACACACGGCGGACTTTTCCTGGATGAACCCAAAACAGCCATTTGCTTGGGAACCATTTATTATTTAGGTTTATGTTTATTTTCCTTACCAGGTAAATGGTTTTGGGATGAACAGAAATGGGAGGCGAGAACAAAAAAATGGACTAATTCGATAGAAAATTACAAAAAAAATAAATGAATAAATAAACAATCGCTTTATCAAAAAAACGTTATTTACTTATTCTTTTTAGAAGGCGCCAAAAAAAACATTCATCAAACCTTGTGACAAAACATTTTTGATAAATTACTCCTAGACAGTTCACTTCCAAACCCTAATCTGAATGGAATGGTGATTTCCTTGCTAGAAAGATTGTGATACAAGATTGTTTTTTAATAAAATGTATGAACAAATTGATAATCTAAAACAAAAACTATAATGAAAAACCTTCGTAATGGCGAATTTTTTGGACAGACCAATGAAAAGCTCAACTTTGATGGATTGACCATTACGGATACCGAATACACGCATCCTTACGTCGATTGGCATTATCACGAGAATCCTTATTTTACGTTTTTGCTTCAGGGAAATATGACGGAAGGGAATAAGAAAGAAATATACGATTGCTCTGTCGGAACTTTGCTTTACCATCATTGGGAAGACGCGCATTACAACATCAAACCGGACATTTTCACCAGAGGTTTTCATATCGAAATTACGGAAGAATGGTTTAGAAAGTTTCAGGTTTCAAAGGATAATTTGGAAGGCAGTTTCAATATCAAAAATCCAGTTTTCAAATTATTGATTTACCAGATTTTCAAAGAATCAAAATTGAATGATAATTCTTTTGAATTGAGTATTAATCAAACTTTATTGAATCTTTTTAGCCAATTGTCCAATCAGAAAAGCTCTTCTGAAAAGAAACCGATTTGGGTTAATCAGATCGATGAAATTCTTCACGAAAGTTTTACGGATAAATTAAATCTAACAGAACTTTCCCAAACTCTGAATATTCATCCGATGCATCTCAGTCGGGATTTTCAGAAATATTTCCATTGTAATTTGGGCGAATATATCAGAAAACTGAAAGTCGAAAAATCATTGATTTTATTAAATCAAAATGATTCTTTGTCTGAAGTTGCTTTGGAATGCGGATTTGCAGACCAAAGTCATTTTATCCGATGTTTCAAAGAAAATATCGGAATTACACCGTTGAAATTTAAAAATATTCTGAAATAAATTTTTCGTTTTCCTGCAAAAGTCACAAAAGTTTTAGTGATTTCTTCAACTATCAAAATGCTTGTGCTCTTTGTGAAAATCTTTGTGCCTTTGTGGTTAATTTCATCGATGTTAATTTCATTCTATTTTTTCCGGAATTCAAAGTCTAATTTTGTCAGATAAAATTTACAATGAAATCAACTTTTTTATTTCTCCTGATTTTCGTCTTCGGATTTTCTCAAAGTCAAACTAAAAATATCGTTGAGCCTGAAAAAATCGAAAATCCCATTCAGAAAAAGCATTTGAACCAGATTCTGTTTTTAGATAAAGTAGTTTCAATTGAAAATCTCCAGGAGTCTGATTTTCTTAAAACAATGACTTTTCAGGAAGATAAAGATTTTGATGTTCGTGTTTTTTTGGATAATTCTTTGGTCAATTATCTTCATCAGCTTGATAATTCTTTGACCATTGATGAATTAGTTAAAAAAGGAAATTACCAATTCAGTTTCTATGTTGACGGAAAATTGATTTATACCGAAAATCTAAATTCCGGAGCGGGAAAAATGGAAGATAAAAAAATTAAAACCAATTTTAGGATTCCGTTTCTGAATACGAAAAATGAAGATTCTTGGGGAAGATATCTTTGGATGAGGTTTTTCTTTGCAAATGGCGGAATGGACGCTTTGGATGCTGGAAACCATACTTTGAAAATCGAAATCAAACCATATCTGAAAACTTCAACTCTGAAAGTTGGAAATGTGATTGCATCAGGAGAAATCCAATTAATTGTTCCGAAAAAGAATGTTCCTGAAGAACAAATCGCAGTTCAAAAAATCAAACCAAACAGCGGTTGGAAAGTTTCTGATGAGAAAATCAACCAAGAAAAAATCAGACTTCTCAATCAAAAAATTGCTGAAAATAGATTCAGAGAAATTACGGGAATTGTTATGATTAAAGATGATAAATTATTGCTGGAAGAATATTTCAACGGTTACGGAAGAGATAGTCTGAATGACACACGTTCGGTTGGGAAATCTTTTTCTTCAGCTTTGATGGGAATTGCAATCAAGGATGGTTACATTAAAAATGAAAATCAAACTCTGAAAGATTTCTATGATTTGAAACAATTCAAAAATTATTCTTTGAAAAAAGATAGTGTCACGCTTAAAAGTCTATTGACAATGAGTTCTGCTTTTGACGGAAACGACGAAGATTATGATTCTGCTGGAAATGAGGAGAATATGTATCCAACAGATAATTGGGTGAAATTTACTTTGGATTTGCCAATGACTGAGAATAAGATTGGAAAAATTTGGCATTATTTCACGGCCGGCGTTGTTGTTACCGGAGATATTCTGGACAAATCTGTTCCGAACGGTTTAAAGGATTATGCAGAGAAAAAACTATTTCAACCACTTGGAATCACAAATTACAAATGGCAATTCACGCCTCAACAAAAACCTTCTCTAGCAGGCGGATTACGAATGCGGGCTTTGGATTTTGCTAAGTTTGGACAGCTTTACAAAAATAATGGAACTTGGAACGGAAAGAAGATTTTAGACAAAAATTGGATTCAGAAATCTTTCACCAATTATTTTGCTGATAACAAAGAATCAGAAAGTTACGGTTACTTGTTTTGGCGAAAAGTCTATAAAGTCGGAAACAAAAGTTTTGAATCTTACCAATCCAGCGGAAATGGTGGAAACAAAATTATCATTTTTAAAGATCTTCCCATTGTAATAGTTATCACAGCAAAAGCTTATAACAGACCTTACGCTCATTCTCAAGCTGATAAAATTGTTCAGGAATATCTGTTGCCTGCTATTTTGAATTAGTGATTTCTTACTCGTCTTTTTTAGAAGGAATCAAGAACACATCCATCAAACCTTCCGGTAAAAACATCTTGATGAATTTTTCTTCACGATTCACTTCCAGAATCCAGTCTCTGATAATCGGAATGATGATTTCTTTTCCGGCAAGGTCAAGGATGAAATAATTCTGAGCAGTCTGGTCATTGATAGAAACAATATTGCCGCAAGTTTTTCCATCCGCTTCTCGGATTTCGAAACCAATGACTTCGTGATAATAGAATTTTTTTCCCGTCAATGGAGGGAGTGTAGAAAGCGGAAGATAGACACCTTTTCCAAGCGATTGATTCACCAAGGCTTCGGAAGAATTCTTGAAAGAAATAATTTTGGTGTCCGCTTTGGACCAGGATTGTTTTTCCACAAAAAAAGGAACCAATAGACCATTGACTTCCACAAAAATCGATTCCAATTTGTTGTACATCTCAGGTTGGTCTGTGTCCAGTTTCAGAATCACATTCCCTTGCAAACCGTGTGTTCTGGTAATCGTTCCTAAAAAATAGCAATCTTCTTTTCTCATTATTTCCGATGATGAATTTTATTAAACAACAAAGACACGAAAACTTCGTGTCTTTGTTTTGTATCTTTTGTTAAAGAATTAAGCCTGAGTTTCTTCAGTTCCTTCTGCCTCAGCAGTTGGCTCTTCAGTAGCAGCTTCTTCTGTTGCAACTTCCTCAGCAGGAGCGTTAGCAGCCTCTTCAGCAGCTTTTGCATCAGCCTCAGCTTTCGCAGCAGCATCAATTCTTGCCTGGTTTACTTTTGCTTCAGCTTCCAGAGCTGCTTTTTTAGCATCAGCTTTAGCAGTTGATAAACCTTCAACTTTTCCTTGTACTTTAGCATCTTTTGCCTCAACCCAAGCAGCGAATCTCTTCTCAGCTTCAGCCTCGTCAAAAGCACCTTTAGCAACACCACCTTGAAGGTGTTTTTTGTACAAAGCACCTTTGTAAGAAAGGATAGCTCTTGCAGTATCAGTTGGTTGAGCTCCGTTGTTTAACCACTTTACAGCAGAATCAACGTTCAAGTCGATAGTTGCAGGGTTTGTAATTGGGTTGTAAGTACCTAATTTTTCGATGAATCTACCATCTCTTCTAGCTCTTGCATCCGCAACTACGATGTGGAAGAAAGGTTTCCCTTTCGAACCGTGTCTTTGTAATCTGATTTTTACTGACATAAATTTTAAATTTGTGGGAACACGTCCCGGTTAAATGTTTGAGTTTGCAAAGATATAAAAAAAGTTTGATGTTCAATAGCCTGAATTAAAAAATCTAAAAACCTTAAACATAGAACTTAAACTTTCAATATTCAGGAGCCGGGAACCTGCTTTCAGATGCAATCTTTTTTGCATCACGCTTTGTCAGACTGAGATTCTCGAAGTCCACGCAAAAAAGGATTTCCACTGCAATCAGGGCTATGGATTTTGTTTTTCAATCCAAGATTTATCAAACCATAGAAATTAATAAAACTCAAAATCGAAATTCCAAAAATTGAAGTGCTTTTATGTGAACTAAATTAAAAATCAAATAATTCACTTAAGTGCTTATAAAAAAAACTATTGTGTCTTTTGTGGTTGAGAAAAACATCAGCTCAAAGCTTTTTTATAAGTCTCTAAAGCCCGTTCTCTTGCAAATTTATGCTCAACGATTCTGTCATCCAAAACACTTTTATCAAAATCAGGATTCCACTTTCGGATGTATTTCAAATCTTTATCGAATTTCTTTGTCTGTTCATCCGGATTGAAAACCCGGAAGTATGGCGCGGCATCGCAACCACAACCTGCCGCCCATTGCCAGTTGCCATTGTTGGCGGACAAATCATAATCCAATAATTTCTTCGCAAAATAAGCTTCGCCCCAACGCCAGTCAATCAAAAGATGTTTAGTAAGAAAGCTGGCAACTACCATTCGGATTCTGTTGTGCATTCTTCCGGTTTGGTTCAGTTGTCGCATTCCGGCATCCACAATAGCATAACCAGTTTCTCCGTTGCACCATTTCTCAAATTCAGATTCCTTGTTGCGCCATTGGATATCTTCATATTTTTCCTTGAAACAATGCTTCACCACTTTCGGAAAATGAAAAAGGATCTGCATAAAAAATTCCCTCCAAATCAATTCATTGAGCCAAGTTTCGTTATGACTCAAAGCAAATTTCACACACTTCCTAATCGAAGTTGTTCCAAATCTCAACGCAATTCCCAAATGTGTCGTGGCGTCCAAAGCAGGGAAATCTCGTTTTTCATCATAAGTATCGATAATTTTAGATTCCAGTTTTGGTTCTTCAAATTCCAAATCTGTTTTTTCAAATCCGATCTCCTTTAAGCTTAAGATTTTCTTCTTTGGTAGTTTTTGAAATTGATCTTTCTTCAGTTTGTTTGTATTGTAATCCTTTTCCGAAAGTAGTTTCTTCCACTTTTTAGAATAAGGCGTGTAAACGGTGTAAGGTTCGCCATTATCTTTTGCAACTTCATTTTTTTCAAAAATAACCTGGTCTTTGAAATCGAAAAACTCAATATTTTTTGATTGGAGAAAATTCTTTATTTCATCATCTCTTTTGATTGCCGAAGGTTCATAATCTCTGTTGCAATAAACCGATTGGATATCATATTCCTTCTGTAATTGTTTGAAAATCTCCAAAGGTTTTCCATAAAAAGTGAGAAGAGAACTTCCAGTCTCGTTCAGCTCTGTATTGATTTTTTCCAGTGACTGATGAATGTAATCGACTCGCCGGTCGTTTTTATCTTCTAAAAGGTCAAGAATGCCTTTGTCAAAAATAAAAATTGGAATTACTTTTTCATCAGATTTCAAAGCTTCGGACAAGCCTTTGTTGTCATCCAATCTGAGGTCTCGCCGAAACCAGAATATTGAGATTTTTTGCATTGATAATTTTATAATCAATCAATAAAAAATTATTCCAAACTTCCCAGATAAAACAATCCCAAACATTGTTGATTCTCTTCAATTTTCAAAGAATCTTTCAAGTTGTTTACGATTTTTGGAGAACTCCAATAGCAGCCAATTCTGTGAGCAGTGCACGTGAGATACATATTCTGTACGGCCATAGACGTTGCTGCAATCTCTTCCCAGTCTGGAACTAATCCGCTGAATTCAACCACAATCGAAATCACAGCACTAGCTTTTGAAATTTTAAAACCAATATCATCGTATTTTTTTTGTAAAAACTGAAATTCTGGTGTCACTTCTTTGTAAATATTTTGAAGCTCCCATCCTAGATTTTGTTTTTCTTCTCCTTTGAAAACTTTGAAGCGCCAAGGTTTTGTACGTTTGTGATTTGGAGCGAGAACGGCATTGCTGAGAATTTCGTCAATGATATGTTGTGGGATTTCTTTGTCCGAGTAATCTTTTGGGAAGATGCTTCTGCGCTCTTCTATAATATGTTTTAGAATTGTTGCGTTTTCCATAGTTCAAAGATACGGGAAGAAAGGCGAAAGGTAAAAGTTTTAAGAAAAAAGAATAAAGTAAAAAGATTCGAGTTGGGGAAAACTTCCATCATCCAACTTCAAGCTTCCATCTCTAAAATATTTCTACGATTTCCTGACTGATTCTATTGAGGATAAAAGAATCACCGGGTTTCATTCCCATCATTGTTTGGGCCATTGGACTTTCTGGAGAGATGGCGTAAAAACGGTCGCCCTGAAAGAAAAACTCTCCCAAAGAAACAGAAATATAAAAACGTGCTTTGTTGGTAATGACAAGCGAACCCAGCTTTACGACATCAGACTCCGAGTTCAGGACTTTTCGCATTTGAGTTTGCATACTTTTCAGAGAAACCATTTGCTTGTCCAAATGATAAATCTCTTCTTGAATCTCTTCTCTTATCGAATCATATTTTGATGTCTTTTTGATGTCCCGGCTGGCTTCCAAAGAAAAATTAAGATAAAACTCCAAAGTTTTAACTTTCCCCGAGAGAGAGTCGTTCACAAAATTCCGTAATTCACTTTTATCATAAACTGTCTTCTGCATACATCCAATTTTAAATAAAGATAATGATTTTAAAAACAAATAAAAACCTCTCTAGAAATTAGAAAGGTCATATTTTGATTGTATCATTAATTATTCCAAAAGGTCTGGTCTACGTTCTTTTGTGATTCTTACTGCCTCATCGTGTTGCCATTCTTCGATGGCGCCGAAGTTACCGCTCAATAAAATTTTAGGAACCGATAAACCTTTGTAAGTTTCTGGTCTGGTATAGATGGGGTAAGATAAAAGGTCGTCTTGAAAACTGTCCGTCAAAGCACTTTGCTCGTCATTCAAAACACCGGGCAATAATCTGATAACAGAGTCTGCTAAAACACAAGCGGCTAATTCTCCGCCGGTTAAAACATAATCGCCAATAGAAATTTCTTTGGTAATGTGCAAATCACGAACTCTTTGGTCGATGCCTTTGTAATGGCCACAAAGAAAAATCAGATTCTTTTTGATGGAAAGCGTATTTGCGATTCTTTGATTGAGCGTTTCTCCGTCAGGCGTTAGATAGATGATTTCGTCATAGTCTCTTTGTGATTTCAGTTCGGAAATACATTTGTCCAATGGTTCCACCATCATAATCATTCCTGCGCCGCCGCCGTACGGTTCATCATCAATCTGGCGGTGTTTCCCAACGCTCCAGTCTCTGATGTTATGAAAATGAACTTCTGCCAGCCCCTTTTCCATCGCTCTTTTTAGGATTGACGTTTTGAAAGGACTTTCCATAAGTTCCGGAAGTACGCTGATGATATCGATTCGCATAGCTGTTATAATTGATAGATGATAAATGATAGGCGATGAATTGTAATCATTTATCATTCATCAAGAATCATTTATGTTATTGTTCTGTTGGGTTTTTTCTGGACGGTGCAATAATCAATCTTAGGGATGAATCTTTATTAAAATAGCTCCACATCCAGTTGAAGAAAATCGCGATTTTATTTCTGACGCTCAGAATCAGCATCAAATGTAAGAACATCCAGAAATACCAAGCAAGAAATCCTTGAAATTTAAATTTCGGAAGATCGACAACGGCTCTGTGCTTTCCTATGGTTGCCATAGAACCCCGGTCGATGTATTCGTATTCCTGCCAATCTTTTTCTGAATTTTTCTTGAAATTTTTAGCAAGATTTTTTCCTTGATTAATAGCAACATTCGCAACCTGAGGATGACCTTGCGGATATTTTGGCGTTTCCATATAGGCAATATCACCGATTGCGAAGATATTATCGTAACCTTTCACCTGGTTAAATCTGTTCACGATATATCTGTTTCTCACAAGATTTTCCTTATTGAAATCGTCAATGATATTTCCAGTAACGCCTGCTGCCCAAATCACATTGTTGGTCGGAATCGAGTTTCCGCTTTGCATATAGATTTTGTCACCGTCATAATCTGTTACACGTTCATTTTTCAGAAATTTCACACCTAACTGAATCAGATATTTTTCCGCAGCATCCTGAGATTCCTGGCTCATTGCTTCCAATGGTTTATCACCGGAACTGATGAGAATAATGTTGAGGTCAGAAAAATTCATTCTCGGATAATCTCGTGGCATTATGTAGGTTTTCATCTCGGAAAAAGCGCCCGCCAGTTCCACACCGGTTGGTCCGCTACCTACGATCACAAGATTCCAGTTGCCGTCATCGCTGGATTTCCTTTCGATAATCATCTTTTCGAAAGTCATCAAAATGTGATTTCTGATGGTAATGGCTTCCTGTGTGTTCTTCATTCCTAAAGCCAAATCCTGCATCTTCTGATTGCCAAAGAAATTGGTTTTACAACCTGTCGCAATTACCAATTTGTCATACGTGAACACGCCATCCTCTCCAATAACTTTGTTTTCAGAAGGAATGATTTTTTTGATATCCGTCATCCGGAACTGGATATTTTTCGATTTCTGAAAAATCTTCCTGAAGGGGAAAGAGATGTTGGAAGGTTCAATACGCCCGGTTGCAACCTGATAAAATAATGGCTGGAACATGTGATGGTTCATCCTGTCAATGACCATTACTTTATATTTGGGATTGTTGTTAAGATGACGGGCAAGCTGCAAACCTGCAAAACCTCCTCCGATGATGACGATCTTTTCCCTCATTGTGATTTTTTTATAAAATTAAGGTTTTTATTTTGCTTTAGATTCATCAAAAATTATGCTTAAAATTAATTAAAACAATGATTTCTGTCATTTAAAATAAAAAAAGAACCCTGCCGAAAATAAATCCGACAGGGGTCTAAAAACACAAATGATGAAAAGTTAATTTTTGTAAAAACCACCGGTAATTATACCTGCTGAAAAAGTTTTTTCAAGGTTACCAGTAAGTGAATAAACAGAAATTTTTGATGCTTCCTTATAATCCTTAACATCGGAAATGAAAATTTTACCATTCAGCACTTCCAAAGTATAGATTGTAGAATAATCTGTAAACGGAGCAATCGTAAAGGTAGGAACAGGCGTAGATGTGCTTGATAAATCGGTTACATAAACGTTTCCTTTCGAATTGAAAACTACTTTGCTATTTTCAACACTCAGGTTTTCACCATTTGGAATTCCTGCATATTTGGTTTCTTTTGTGATTTCTCCTGCAGCATTGATCTGATACAGATAAGTATCCACATAATCATTGGTTAATGTATATACCACATTGTCAACTGAAACAGTTTTAGTGATCTGTCCGTGTGGAAGTGTAATAAGCTTTTCTACTTCGTTTGCGCTGTTGATAACCGAAATTTTATTTCCAAATCCATAAGAAGCATGCTGAACAAAAACCTTATTACCAGCGGAAACAATTCTCTCTACTGTGTCCGTAAAGTTTATTTTTTTTACGAAATTATTGTTGGCAGAATTATAAACTGCAACATATTGGTCTCCCATATAGGTGCTGTTTGTAACATAAAAACTGTTGTTCGCAAAAGTAATGTAACGTGGCTGCTTTACATTGTCCGTAATAGTTGCCGTTTTATTGAATCTGAAACGATTGACAACTTCGATTTTGTTAGAATTATTAGCAACAATATAGGCTTGGTCTCCGGAAAATCCAATATTGTTAACAACATCTCCAAGATCGGCATTATTCACTTTTTTGTAGATTCCGTTTTCTATTGTAGAAAAATCGGTCGGGATAAAAGAAACATCACCGCTAGGCGTTCCGAAGTTACCTTCATTAGAAACAAGGATTCCACTGTATGACTTTTCCTGATTTTCGAAATCAAAGTCATCATCATTACAAGAAGCAACCAACAATAATGCTGATGCAAAAAAACAAGTTAAAAGGTTGTTGATTTTCATATGTATAAAAATTTATTTATTTAAAAATTCAGGTTAAGATTGACAGCGTAATTTCTTTTCGGCATAAAATAATAATTAACTGTTTGATAGACTTCATCAGTTAGATTATTGATTTTAAATCCTAACTGCAAATGTTTTGTTGGACTGAAGCTGATTCCTGCATTGAGAACAAAATAATTCTCCAGATAATTAATTTCACTGTCATCAACGTAACGCTTGCTGTTATACAAAGCCTGGAAAAATAATCCAATGGTTTTGTATTGGTAACTGCTGTTGAAATTGATCTGATGAAACGGAACGTAACTTAGCTGCTTTTTGGTTTCCAAATCTACAGATCTGGTGTGCGAATAGCTAATCTTCGCGTCAACCTTATGATTGTTCCAATTTTTATTAAAAGACAGTTCGGTTTCCAAGCCATAAAAATCAACTTTTTTTACATTCTTTGGAGACCAGATGGCAGGAGTTACAGGAACCCATTGGATCATATCGGTCATCTTGATGTAATAAGGCGTAATTCCCAGTTTGAAATTGTGATAGCTAAAATAATGCGACATCTCTGCCTGATAAGAAGTTTCCGGAACCAAATCCCGATTTCCGCCGGGTTCCCAATACAGATCATTGAAAGTTGGGGCTTTGAAATTCCTTGAAATATTAATTGAGCTTTGATACCAGCTGTTGACGAGATATTTTGCACTTGCAGAAAAGAGAAACGGACTCTTGTAACCTTCTACAAAATCCTGTTTAGCACCCAGTTCCCAATAGAACTTTTCAGATTGGGAATTTCTGTAAAGCAAAGAAAAACTTCCCAAATTTCTTTTCGGAGTTTTGATGCCGGAGCCAAAACCTTCCGCTTCGTTATATTGATATTCTGTGATGAGGTTGAAAGTCGAGTTTTTCGAAACTAAGAAGTCAAAATCATTCTTGATAATATACTGTTTCCCGGTTCCACCGCTGGTTTTACTTTTATTAATATCTCCAAAATACTGGAAATTGTCCTCCAGATAAGCCAGCTTCAAATTATTTTTAAATTTTCCTGAATGTAATTTCCAACCAGCCAGACTGCGGAATGTCTGAACGAGATATTTGGTTTTAGTTTGATTTTCCGAAAAAATGGGGTAGTGCTGATCACTATCATAATGTTGGCTTTGCCAGTAGAACTCATTGTTCGGATTGATTTTATAACCCAGGCCAAGATTGAAACTTGTATTCTGATATTCGCCGTTTCGGTTGATGAATTTTTTTTCAGGAACTTCAAAATCATTTTTGCTTTGCGAATGATTAATGTTGACATTGAAACTGAAATTCTCATTGCTGAATTTCCCCTTAACCAGAGAATTGTTCGTTTCAAAAGAACCGTATTCTGTGAAAATTGTTCCGCCGAAGCCTTTATTGTAATCCAATCTATTGTTAAGGTGGATAGATCCGCCGATCGCACCGCTTCCGTAGATCACACTTCCGCCTCCGAATTTGATTCCGACATTTTCGTAGCTCAAAGGATTCATATTATTAATGTCACCTTGCCCCAGAAAAATCGAATTGATATTGATACCATTCCATACAAAAGCTGTTTGTGAAGCTGTTGTTCCACGGAATGAAGGTGATGACGTCGCGCCTCGCCCATTTTCTTTGATATAAACATTGGACTGAAATCTCAGCAAATCCGATAAAGACGTAGAATTTTCAAGAATTTTATCGGTATTAAGATTTGATATTTTTGCCGTTTTTGAAACTTTACTGAATTGATTATCAATAAATACAGTATCAATCAACGATTCCTGGGCGGAAACCTGATGCATCAAACCAATGAAAAAGAATGTTAATATACGTTTCTTCATAACCTGCCCTTCCTCCGAAAGCATCTATTTAAATTAACATTGGCAGGTCTCCTGACTTTCGCAGATTTTGTGCCTTCTCATCAGCTTTTGGCGGACAATGGCGAGATTACAAAATCTTTTATCACGATCTACAGTTGCGGGGACAGTCGGAGAATTACACTCCGTTCCCTTTTAATCCCGAATAAAACTCGGAAACCAAAGTGCGGCAAAGATAAATATAATTAAATTAGGATTGATGTATTTTAAAAAGAAAATGCCGCCTCAGATATGAGACAGCATTTATTAAAAATAATTATGAAAAGATGAATTACTTCTTGATGATTTTAAAAGATCTGCTTTCTTTTCCGTCATTGGTTTTCAGGATGTAATTTCCTTTCGGCAATTTTGTGGTGTTCAGAACTGATGTTTTAGAATTTGTATTTTGTTCCATCACTTTTTTTCCTGACATATCATAAACTTCAACTTTGTTTATTTTATGATCAGATTCGATATTAAGGTTATCACCCACTGGGTTTGGATAAACTCTCACCGTATTTTTGGAAACATCAGTTGTTGCCATGAGCTGATTAACATGAATATTGAAAACACAAGTATCTATGATAACGCCATTCTTTACCAAATTATGAACAATCACATTATCACCGATTGGGAAGTCTGAGCCAGATTCTTTCCCCTGAACCAAAACTACAGTCGGATCAGCATCTGCGCACTCATAATAAACTTTGAAAACACCGTCTAATCCGTCTTTTACTGTCCAATTATTACCACTATTACCGGAGATATACGTGTTTGAAGTTGTACCATCAGTGGTTTTCGCTTCCCAGGAAACTAAAGGCCCTTGCCCTTGCATGGCTACCCAGTATTTTCCGCTTTGTAATTCTACAGTTTCTGGCAATTTTATGGAGACTTCATAAACTGCAAATCCATTGGAGGCTGTTCCGATTTGGTTTTGAGATTCATAAGTAAGGTTATCGAAAGATTTTACTAGCTCGCCAGGCTGGCCGTTGTTGTCTTTATAGATATAAACGTTTGTGCCGTAAGAGAATCTCACGAAATTAGGAACAATTTTATTCACTTTCATTGTTTGTCCTGCCGGCACGATGAAATCATTGGCTACCAAAACATTAGTGAAGCTAACTAAACTTTGAAAATTATTGCTTGGGTAATTGATACTGCAAGATGCTGTAGAATTTCCGGAACAAGCAAAAGGAAGTGTGTAGTTCACCTTTGCGGTAGGCTCCCCAGGGTTAGTATTGGCGTTGATGTCCGCCGGGCAAGTGAATTCGCAGCCAGGGTCCGCCATTCCATTAGTGATATTTAATGTATAATCTTCCGCCTGCCCGGAGTTATAATAATATCCTGATGCACCAGTCGGCCAGAACATAGAATATTCCGTTACAGACTGCATTTTTAGAACTCTGATTCTTGTATTGCCGTTGATTGCATTTTGCGGAATGGTAATCGGGAATTCTGTAAACTTGTCATCAACTCCGGTAGAGCCGAAAATATAACCTTCGCTGATGATTTCATTATCTTCATCCAGGATACCGTTATGATTCCAGTCAATAAAAAGCGTATAAGTATCCGGTGCATAATCTGTACGGTTCTGACCTTTTATTTTGACATTGTAAGTTTGTCCGGCTTGCAGATTAAATATTTTATCCGTCATATCTTCATAGAACGTAGAACTGTCAGGGTCAGTATTATAGCCCAGACCATTGATTTCGAAACGAGTTATTGGCGTGGCAGGTATAAAATTGTCTACTTTATCTATGGGATCATATGAATTCGGCGTTGGGTTGTTAGGTAATATTCTGAATTCGGTAGTGCCAAAATAATTGGAATTGTACTCGCCTACACTTATTCTCCACGTTCCGGCTATATCAGGCATCGTGTCACCCCAAGGGTAGGTTGTTGTGTTTCCGTTAAAAGAAATATCAAAATTTCCATTTTCATCTGCAAAATATTGTCCTGTAATGCCTGAGCCGGATTCATTTGGAGAAAAGATGTGCACTACGACTTGTGCATTAGGTTCTACTTTAGTGGCATGCAATTTCAATCCAAAATTAAAAAATTGATCCATTGTCAAATATTTAAAATTGGTTGTCACGGCTATGGTTTCATTTGGATTGCCAACCACCGTTAGATTAGCAGTGGCGGTCTTGCCATTTGTATCAGTCGCCTTTACAACGTGTGAACCTTTTACTGATTTGTTTTTCTTAGCACTAATCTGGATAGAAAATTTCCCTTCGCTGTCAGCTGTACCCTCAAAGTTTCTCCAGGGTTTGCCATCCGGATCTGTGGCAAAGACTGTTACCTTCGAATTAGGCGTGAATCCTGTTCCTAAAACAGGAAATCCGCCGGACCAATACCACCATTCATCTATGGTTCCTTGTGTGTCAGATACTAATGAAGTATCTAATGTAATCTGTTGTGCATTGAAAAGCCCGAAAAATAATAAAAACAAGCTTTTTAGTAGTAATTTTACATTCATTTATTTAATTTTTTATGATTAATTGATGCAATGTTACAAGTAAGTGACAACTTTTCAATTTTTTGCGGGTAACATTATAAATACTCTGTTTTTTGCTGAGTAACATTTTATATACATTTGATTTAAATTGCTGATTATCAATGCTTTTAAAGTAGGGTTTAATATAATCGAAAAATAGTCTTAACTTTGATTATTACTTCTCGGGATGCGGATTGTTTTAACTTTATTTTTTGTACTTTTTACGATATTCATCAATGCACAGAATGATTCTAAAAATTCTGATGCCTATGTAAAGCGTCTTGTGAATTTGATTAGGGAAAATAACAATAACCGTATCAAATCTATGAGTTATATCCAGGAGGCTCTTCGTTTTGAGAAAGAAATAGCGGACTCAACCAGGATTGAGCTTTATGTGACGGCCGGTAATTGTTACAAAGACCAGGAGTCTTATTATTTGGCTCTTAGCTATTATTATAAAGCTTTAGAGATTAAAAACGAGAAAGAATCCAACCGTTCTTTTAGTATCCTGAATAATATTGGAGGCTGTTATTATTTTATGGGTAACTATAAAAAAGCGCGGTATTTCTGGGAATCGGCACTTAAAAAATTCGAGTCTAATAAATCAAGCCAAAATGTTGAAGGCTCCCTTATCTATAATAATCTTGCAGTCCTGGAAAAAGAGCACGGTAATTACGCTAGAGCGTTGGAAATGCTGAAGGAATTCCTGAAAAGAAATGAAAAACTGAAAGATACTTTCAATATTATTATTGCTTATGAAAATATTGCGGATGTCAATGTCAAATTAAAAGAACAGGATCTGGCCATTTCTAACCTGTCAAAAGGCATCGGTCTCGCTAAGAAAATCAAATCAGATTATGACCTTGCAAGTCTTTACACAGACATCGGGAATATCTATCTTTCGCAACCTTCCCGCAAAGATTCATCTTATTATTATCTTTCCAGCGCTTTCAATATTGCTAACAGAAGCGATTTTTCCGACATCAAATTATCTTCATCGGAAAAGCTGGTTTCCTATTTTGAGAATCAAAAAGATTATAAAAGCGCATTATACTATCTTCATATTGCAAAATCTTTGTCGGAAGCAACCATCAACAAAGAGAATGCTAAGAAAGTTTCCAGGCTGGAATCGGAATTTGAAGAAAAGAACAAGCAGAAAGAACTTCTTCAACAGCAGAAAAAAAGAGAGCGTTATTTCATCTCCGGAATTGTGCTTTTATTGTTGTTTTCCGTAATTGTTTTTCTGATGTTCAAATTGCAGAAAAGCAAATCCGAAAAAAAAGCGGCTGAAAATAAATTGCTTGCCAAAAAACTGGATGAGAAAAATAAAGAACTGGCCAATAACGCAATCAAAATGATGCAGGCTTCCGAGATCTTCCAGACCACACAAAAAGAGCTGAAAGAGATGGACCCCAAGTACGAAGACGACCGGAAGATGATTTCCCGGATTATTATGGACTTCAAAAAAGGGTCACAAGCGCTCAATAAATCTGAGTTTGAGAAACTTTTTATTGAAACTGATGAAGATTTTTATAAAAAGTTATTAGATAAATATCCGTCACTCACCAAAAATGAACTTCGGCTTTGTGTGTTTTTGAGACAGAATCTTTCTTCTAAAGAGATTTCTGCTATTACACAGCAAAGTCCTCACAGTATTGTCGTAGCAAGGTCAAGGCTGAGAAAAAAGCTCGGCTTGGAAGAATCTCAGAGCATCAGTAATTTCCTGATTCAATTTTAAATTTAATCTAAGCTTTAATAGACTGATTCATAAAAATCCTGCAAAGGTTTTGGAAATGATTTTTCATCGGCCTGATTTGTGTTAACGATTGAAAAATCAAATTCTTTGGCAAAATTCTCAAAATCCTTTCTTGAGTCAATTTCGGCTGTGTTGATTTCAATAGAAAGATTTTTATGTGTCAGTTTGTGATTAACGGTTTTTGAATTAATGATATACTCGTTCCAATTCTCAGGAATAGAAGTTGGGAATTCGTACAACTTTTTCCAGATGAAATCATTGCCGCGTTGTTTGATGAGAAATTGATTTTGATATTTCACAAAAAAATATTTCAGGCTCAAATCTGACACTTTAACCTTTTTCGTCTTCACTGGGAATTCCGAAATTCTTCCGGTTTGGAAAGCGATACAATCCTCATTCACAGGGCAGAACATACAGAGCGGATTCTTCGGTCGGCAGATTTCAGCTCCGATATCCATTATAGCCTGGTTGAATTCCCCAGGTTTTTCGTCCGGCATCACTAACAAAGCCAAATCTGAAAAATGTTGAAAAGCTTTCGAACTGGAAATGTCAAAATCATCCGCAAAAATCCTTGACAAAACACGATAAAAATTGCCATCAACTGCGGGGACTTTTTCGTCGAAACAAATGCTTGCAATTGCGGCAGCCGTATATTTTCCGACACCTTTTAATTTTAAAATGTCATTATAATGATTCGGAAATTCACCCCCGAAATCTTCTACAACCTGATGAGCGGCTTTGTGAAGATTAATCGCTCTGGAATAATAGCCAAGACCTTTCCAATACAATAAGACCTCGTCTTCCGACGCTTGATGGAGCTCTTTTACGGTTGGGAATCTTTCTATAAATCTGAGATAATGACCAAGGCCTTGTTTTACCTGGGTTTGCTGTAAGACAATTTCGCTGATCCATATATTGTAAGGAAGCTGGTTTTCTCTCCAGGGAAGTTGTCTGGCATTGGTATCATACCACTTTGTAAGCTTTTTTCCAATGTGAAGAAAATCAGCATTTTGTTTGTTTGTTTTCAAAAATATGTCTTATATTTGCACACCAAAAATATAAAGAATTTTAGAAAATGACAAAGGCAGAATTGGTAAATACCATCTCGAACAAGCTGGGAGTAGAAAAGAATGATACACAGAAAGTTATCGAAGCTTTTATGCAAGAAATCAGAACCTCTATGTATAATGGAGATAATGTATATTTAAGAGGATTCGGTTCTTTTATTATCAAAACCAGAGCGGCTAAAACAGGTAGAAATATTTCTAAGAATACAGCTATAGAAATCCCTGCTCATAATATTCCTGCTTTCAAACCTTCAAAAACTTTTGTGGAAAAAGTAAAGACCAAAGTTGCAGTAAAATAATTAGTTGAATATTAACAGTAAAAAAATATATAAATTATGCCAAGCGGAAAAAAAAGAAAAAGACACAAGGTAGCAACGCACAAAAGAAAGAAAAGAAGAAGAGCAAACAGACACAAGAAGAAAAAATAATTTAGCCTTTTTGAGTCTTAAACATATTAAATATAGTTGGCGTATTGCCAGCTATATTTTTGTTTTATATTTACAACCTAATCTTAATAAAACCTTTTTATGAAGTTATGAAGAAAGAACTGATTATTTCCAATGAGGGAGATGCTTCAAAAATTGCTTTATTGGAAGACGGTCGCCTTTTTGAACTTCACGAGCAGGAAACAAAAACCGACTTTGTAGTTGGTGATTTGTTCCTCGGAAAGATCAAAAAACTGGCACCCAATCTTAATGCCGCTTTCGTAAATATCGGTACGGATAAGGATGCTTTCTTACATTATCAGGATCTTGGTCCACAATTTTTATCGTATCAGAAGTTTCTGAAAAATACGATTTCCAAAAAACAACAGACATCAAGTCTTAAAAATTTTGAAACAACTAAAGACATCGATAAACTGGGAACTGTTGATAAAGTTCTGACAGCGGGTGATCTTGTTTTGCTGCAAATTACAAAAGAACCGATCTCTACAAAAGGACCGAGAATCTCTACTCAGATTTCTCTTACAGGTCGTTTTTTGGTTCTGATCCCTTTTGATAACAAAATTTCTGTTTCCAAAAAAGTTGGAGACCCCGAAGAAAAAAACAGATTGAAAACTTTGATAGAAAGTATTCGTCCGGAAGGTTTCGGGGTGATCATCAGAACCGTTGCAGAAGGGAAAAAAGTGGCCGAGCTTCATAATGATATGAATCAGCTGGTAAAAAAATGGGAATCTACTTTTAAGAATATTCAGAAAAATAAAGTGCCAAGCAAGGTTCTGAGTGAAGAAGACAAAGCGTCTTCGATCTTAAGAGATAACTTTAACCAGGATTTCGTAAGTATCATTTGTGATGACGAAAAGATGGTGGAGGATATGAAATCTTACATCGAAGTGATTGCTCCTGAGCGAAAAAACATCGTTCAGTTCTATGACTCTCACATTCCTCTTTTGGAATATTATAATGTAGAAAAACAACTGAAACAGAGTTTTGGTAAACACGTGAATATCCCAGCTTCCAAAGGTGCTTACCTTGTAATTGAACATACAGAAGCGCTTCACGTAGTGGATGTGAATTCAGGAAATAATATCTCGTCATCTTCTACCAACAAAACCCACGCTTTAACTGTCAACAAAATGGCAGCAACAGAAATTGCAAGACAACTGCGTTTGCGGGATATGGGCGGAATCATTGTGGTGGATTTCATTGATATGACAGATCCGGAACACAGGAAGGAACTATACGAACACTTCCGTGAAGAGATGAAGCGTGACAAAGCTAGACATAAGATTTTGCCACCTTCAAAATTCGGTCTCATCCAAATGACAAGACAACGCGTCCGTTCCGAAAAACATATCGAAACATCCGAAGAAAATCCGAATAAGGACGGCGAAATCATCGCTCCAATTGTAATTGTGGAAAGAATGGAAGAATCTATCCGAACAATTATACAAAAGGAAAAAGGCAAATTGTACCTTCACGTACATCCTTTCCTGGAAGCCTATCTTACGAAAGGGCTGGCAAGTATCCAAAACAAGTGGTTTTTGAAATACAAAAAATGGGTAACCATCATCCCGAGAGATTCCTTCAAGATGTTGGAATTCCATCTCTATAATTCTAACAAAAAAGAATTAATGAGTTACTCTAATTGAAAGAATTAACATTGATTTCGGGAAACAAAAATTCCGAATCTATAATTTTAAAGTCTGTTTAATTTTATTAGACAGACTTTTATTTTTCCTCAAATACTTATTATAGATATTATCCGTTTAATTTCTTAAATTTGGTTTTATGAAAAACATTTACACACTTCTTATATTTTGCCTTTTTACAAGCTGTTATACATATAGATCGGTTGCTGACCAGAAAGAAATCGAAGAAAAAACAACCGATAGTCCACGGAAAAGACCCCAAAGGCCCGAGATGGCAGCTGTGGCGGCAAGTGATAATTCGGTAATGCAAAATCAGGCACAGAAAAGTCAATTGCAAAATGCTACAGCAGCCGGGAAAGTAAAATCAGATCCTGTAAGCCCCAAGAAAACAACCAAAATATTAAGCATAAAAGATAAGCTAGAACCTGCCAAGATCTACAAAATAAAAGTGGCAGATAAACGATATAAGGTCCAAGTGGATCAATGGGAAAGCGATTCTCTGGTGGTTCACCCGGTGCATAAGCCAGAGAAAAAAATGAAATTTCATAAGAATCAAATCGAAGAAGATGCTATCTTGGAAAAACGTTTCTCTCAGCCTATTTCCGATATCCTGACTGTTACGGCTTATGCTGGAATTGCGGTTCTGATTGCCGTGCTGGCTTTCTAACTATATCCCAACAAATTTACATCAATCTGATTCTGGAAGAAAAATCTTTTGGCAATATTTTATTTGTCATTAACTAATATTTAACGTCAAGATTTAGTTAATTAATCATTATTAAGATATTTTGGTAATAATTTTGATATAAGAACTTTAAATTAAAAAATATATGTCAGGAAAAATTTTATGGATCGATGATGAAGTGGATTTATTAAGACCTCATATTGTCTTTTTGGAGAATAAAGGTTACAAAGTTACGCCCATAAACAACGTAAATGAGGCTCTTGAAATTATAGAAAAGGAAAAATTCGAGTTAACTCTTCTTGACGAAAATATGCCGGGAATCTCCGGTTTGGAAGCGATTCCAATGATCAAGGAAAAAGATAATGCGCTTAAGATTGTGATGGTGACAAAGAGCGAAGAAGAGCACATTATGGAGCAGGCCATTGGTTCTCAGATCGAGGATTATATCTTAAAGCCTGTTAATCCCAATCAAGTGCTTCTGTCTTTGAAAAAGAATTTGCAGAGTGCAAGTCTGGTAGAACAAAAAACAATTGTTGACTACCAGCAGGAGTTTCGCAATCTGAGTATGGAATTGTCTTATCTCCGCACCTACCAGGATTGGGCAGAATATTATAAGAAAATCCTGAATTGGGAAATCAAATTTGACAAGGTCTTTGACAATGAGTTTGCCGATCTTCTACAGAACCAGAAAGAAGAAGCAAACATTCAGTTTTCAAAATTTATAGAAAATAACTACGAAGATTGGCTGCACAGCAACGAAAAGCCGATGATGAGTCATACGCTTTTCAAAGATAAAGTGAAGCCGGAAGTGGAAAAAGATAAAGTACTCTTGTTGATGGTCGATAACCTGAGATACGATCAGTGGAAAGTCATCGAGCCTTTGTTTACAAGATTCTATAACAAGACATCTGAGGATTATTATTTCAGTATTTTGCCAACAGCAACGCAGTATGCACGTAACTCATTTTTTGCAGGATTGATGCCATCCGAAATCGAGAAAAGATTCCCGGAATATTGGTTCAATGACAATGAAGAAGGTAATAAAAATGAACACGAGAGAGACTTTTTGGAAGACCAGATGAAGCGAATCGGTTTGTCAGGAAAATCAATGAAATATCTCAAGATTCTGAATGCCGACTTCGAAAGAAAAATTTTGGACGACTTCAACCAGCATAAGAACAACGATCTCTTGGTGATTGTCTACAATTTTATCGATATTTTGTCCCATGCAAAAACGGATAATAATATTGTCAATCAATTGATTAGAGATGACAAGACTTTCAGATCGTTAACCTACAACTGGTTTGAAAATTCGTCTTTGATCAAGATTATCAAAACGGCTGCGGAAAATGGCTTCAAGCTGGTCATTACAACAGACCACGGAACGGTTTATGTTAAAAAACCAAGTAAAGTAGTCGGAGACAGGGAAACATCCACCAATATCAGGTACAAAACAGGACGTAGCCTGACCTACGACGACAAAGATGTTTGGGCGATTGATAATCCCGACAAACTCTTTCTACCAAAAGGAAATCTCAGTTCAAAATATATCTTTGCAAAGAACAACACATTTTTGGCTTATCCAAAAAATTACAACCATTTTGTAAATTATTATAAAGATACTTATCAACACGGGGGAATTTCTCTTGAAGAGGTCATCATCCCGATAAGCATATTAGAGCCCAAATAGTTTTTTTCATAGTTTATTTGATTTGGGTTTATTGGGGCGGAAAAATTGATACTTTTTCCGCCTTTTTTATTTTTAGGAGCAACAGGATTAGTCGTTCTTTCACCATCCACACCCGCTATCCACTATATCTTTTTCTTTTTCCAACGCTCAGGCTGCGCCTGTCCAAAGCTAAAAAGAAAAAGGATGCCGTTCCTATCGGGGCTAGAATCACGCAATCACCATTTTCGAATGGAATTGGTCTGAATTAATTTACGATTTAAAATAAATAGCTTATGAAAAATATTGATGTCATACTACAAGAGCACAACCTGGATAGATCTCAAATTGAAGAATTGCTGAGGCAGAACAGAAAAATAGAAGCCATAAAGGTGGTGCGTGATGCAACCAATTACACCTTGAAAAGTTCAAAAAACCTTGTGGAATCTATTGAAGGAAATCAGACTCATTTTATAGAAGATGATGCCTTCAAGAATAGTAAGGTTTCCGTCAAGATGCTCAACAAAAATGGAAAAGTTATCATAAGACTAAAACTGAATAACCAGCCGGAAAAGATAGTGTTTCCATCAGATCCGGATTGGGCAGAAGTCAAAAAAGCAATGGGAAATAATCCTCAGCTTCTCGCTTACGAAAAAGCCTATTTGGAAAATCCCAACGACTTTCAATATCAAAAAAATACACTTTTCATAGAGGAAGACAACTCAGGCAAATGGAAATTTGTACTTTTGGCTTCTGTTATAACAATCGTTATTATTTATTTCATTTATTCAAAATCATAAAAAGAATGAGAATCATTTCCTATAACGTCAACGGCATCCGTGCGGCATTTACAAAAGACTTTCTGGGTTGGCTCAATGTTGCAAGCCCAGATGTGATTTGCATCCAGGAAAGTAAGGCAGGAAATGACCAGATTGATATAGAGAGTTTTGAAAAGCTGGGTTATCACAGCTATTGGCACTCGGCGTTGAGAAAAGGTTATAGCGGCGTAGGAATTGCGTCCAAAGTTAAACCGAATCACATAGAATACGGCTGCGGCATAGAAAGTTATGACAACGAAGGGCGAATCATGCGGGCAGATTTTGACGGATTTTCCGTGATTTCTGTTTATGTCCCGTCCGCATCTAATATAGAAAGGTTGGACTTTAAAATGCAATTCTGTTTTGATTTCTTAGACTATATCAAAGAACTCAGAAAAACCATCCCAAACTTAATCATCAGCGGAGATTTCAATATTTGTCATCAGGCGATTGATATCCATAATCCAATTGGTTTGGCCAATACATCGGGCTTTTTGCCAATGGAACGGGAATGGATGACCAATTTTATGAAAGAAAACAGGTTGACGGATAGTTTCAGATATTTTAATGATCAGCCGGACCAATATTCCTGGTGGAGCTACAGAGCAGGTTCAAGAGCAAGGAACAAAGGTTGGCGTTTGGATTACAATTTCGTCTCAGAACCTTTGAAAGAAAAAATGACCAGAGCCGTGATTCTTCCGGAAGTCAAACATTCTGATCATTGCCCAGTTTTAGTCGAATTCGAATTATAACTATCAAACTCAATAACACTCAAACCCTCAAACTCACCCTGTGCACGAGCAAATCAATCTTATTATAGAAATCCTGGGAACCATCTCCTTTGCGATGTCGGGCAGTTTTGCCGCGATGCAAAAACGTCTGGATCCATTTGGTGTTTTGATTATTGCATTTGTAACTTCGGTTGGTGGCGGAACCATACGAGATTTGTTGTTGGACGTACCGGTTTTTTGGATGGTAGATCTGCTGACTTTTGTGCTTATACTTTCCACTTGTATTTTGTCGATGATTTTCAAATCGATTGAAAAGAATTTTAAAGTAACACTTTTCATTTTCGATAGTTTCGGGTTGGGATTGTTCACGATTATTGGGATACAAAAAGGCTTGACTTTGGGTTTTCATCCTTTGATTTGTTTGACATTGGGAACCATTACGGGATGTTTTGGTGGAATTATCCGTGATATTTTGCTGAACAGAATCCCGCTGATTTTCCGAAAAGAAATCTATGCGACAGCTTGTATCGTCGGTGGAGGAATATTTTTACTGTTGGCTAAGTTTACGGTTCTGTCGTATACTTTTGTTCAGATTTTTACGATTCTATTGATTGTGACAATTAGAACTTTGGCGGTAAAATACCACTGGAGAATTCCGAAATTCTATGGCTACGAAAGTAACGAGGAAATGTAACAGCGAATCCGTAACCCTGATTGACTCTTTCTTTTTTAATTATTTTAAAGGAATCGTCGAAACTTCGTTTTGAAGCGGTTACCCCACAGTTATAGCTTGGAACGAAGTGGAGCGCCAGAACGAGGAGTATGAGCGGAAAGCAGGTTCCCGGCTCCTAAAAATAAAAAGGACTGAAATAGTTTCAATCCTTTTAAATTATTCTAGAAAAATTTCCCCCGGTTTCTCATATGCGGGTTGTGCATATGTTTTTGCATCGTAGGCATTTTCATCTGTTCTTTCATCATCTTGATTTGATCGGTCATCATTCCTGCAGAATCCAGTTGTTTCGCTTCATCCAAAAGTTTCTGTGCTTCTGCTTTTCTTCCTTTGGAAAGTGCCGATGCGGCCAAATTCAGCTTTGCCATTGCTCTGTCGTGCTTCATATTCAAACCATAATCCAAAGCTTTTTTCATCAATCCTTCTGTTTTTTGAGGATTGTCCTGAGCTGTCGTCAGGGCTTGAAGATAATGGAAATAACCATACTGACTCTTGTGAAGTTGAGATTGATAATTGGTGATATTGGCTAAAAACTTTGACGCTTTTTCCATATTCTGTTTTCTCAATTGCCAAAATGCTAAAAGAATGTTTTCGTTTTTGAAGAAAAGCGCGATTGGAATTGCAGAAAGTACAACCACAACAATGCCCCAACCGATGTTACGATTGAACATCAGATAAACGCCTAATGCGATAATGATTGCAGCGACTACAAATTTTATGTATTTGTTCATTTTTAAATTTTAGGTTGCAAAGATAAGAATTACGGATAAGAATTCCGATAGTTGTGGTGTCATGAATTTTCCGATGCGTTAAAAAACTCCCAGACAATTTTTGCCTTAGCTTTTCCCAATATTTCTTCCAAAGTGACGATATCCGCTTCTTTCACTCTTTTCACAGATTTTAGTTTGGATAAAAGCAGTTCAATGGTTTTTCCACCAACACCTGGGATCTCCTCGAGTTCAGATTTTATGGTTGAATTTTTTCGTCTCGTTCTGTGATGTTTGACCCCAAAACGGTGCGCTTCGTCTCTCACACGTTGAAGAATTTTCAGTGTTTCCGCTTTTTTATCAATATACAATGGAATCGAATCTTCGGGGAAATAGATTTCTTCCAATCTTTTCGCAATGCCGATTATTGTGATTTTTCCATAAAGTCCAAGCAGTTTTAGACTTTTGACAGCAGATGATAATTGACCTTTTCCACCGTCGATCAGAATAAGCTGAGGTAAAGGTTCGCCTTCATCAATTAATCTTCTGTAACGTCTGTAGATGACTTCTTCCATTGTGGCAAAGTCGTTTGGACCTTCCACAGTTCTTGGATGAAAAATCCTGTAATCCGCTTTACTCGGTTTCCCGTCCTTGAAAACAACACAAGCCGAGACCGGATTGGTTCCCTGGATATTCGAGTTGTCAAAACCTTCGATATGTCTTGGTTCCACGGGCATTCTCAGGATTCTTTGCATCTCGGACATAATCCGGTTGGTATGTCGTTCGGGATCTACAATCTGAACTTGTTTCAATTTCTCAAGACGGTATTCTTTCGCATTTTTCTCAGAAAGTTCCACGATGCGTTTTTTATCGCCAACTTTTGGAACAATCAGTTTAACGTTCGGAATTTCGATACCCAAATGAAAAGGAACCAGGATCTCTTTGGATGTAGAATCAAATTTTTGTCTGATTTCTACCAAAGCTTCTTCCAGAATATCTTCATCCGTTTCTTCCAGAACTTTCTTGATTTCCGTCGTAAAACTCTGAACAATAGAACCATTCCGGATTTTGAAATAATTGACGTAAGCTGCCGTTTCATCACTCGTCATCCCAAATACATCGACATCATCGATACTTGGATTCACCACTGTGTGTTTCGCCTGGTAATCGTCCAGAGACTCGATGTTTTGTTTCAGCATCTGTGCCTTCTCGAATTCCAGGTTCGATGCAAAACGGTACATTCTTTCCTCCAGATATTTTTTTGCAAAACGGAAATCTCCTTTGATAATTCCACGGATGGCTTCTACTTTTTCATCATAATCTTCCTTGGATTCCAAAGCCTCGCACGGACCATTGCAATTTTTGATATGATATTCCAGACAAACGCGGTATTTGCCTTCCGCAATTTTTTCGGGAGCGAGATTCAGGTTACAGGTTCGGATTTTGTAAAGACTTTTAATCGTATCCAAAAGAATTCTCGCAGGTCTTACTTTCGCATACGGTCCGTAATATTCGGAGCCGTCTTTGATTTTGGTTCTTGTCAAAAAAATCCGTGGAAAATCCTCATTTTTGATGCAAATCCAGGGATAAGATTTGTCATCCTTCAGCATCACGTTATAGAAAGGCTGATGCGCTTTGATGAGATTGTTTTCAAGCAAAAGTGCATCGTACTCGCTGTTCACCACAGTGGTTTCCAGCCTGTGAATCTTAGAAACCATGATTCTTGTCCGGTAGCCATTCTGATTTTTATTGAAGTAAGAAAGCACTCTTTTTTTGAGGTGTTTGGCTTTTCCGACATACAAAAGCTGGTCGTTCTTATCATAATACCGATAAACGCCGGGTTCCGAAGGAAGAGTTTTGAGCTGAAGTTCTAGATTGGGATTCACATTACAAATTTAATGAAATCGAATATTTAAATCGAATAAACTCATTAAAATTGTAACGCTTGATATTGTATGACCTTTAAATTTAATCTAATATAGTTCTTGATTATTTGTATATTGCTTTGACGAAACGAAATTATTATGAACGAGATAATTTGTCCAAATTGCAAAAAAGCATTTAAGGTGGACGAAGCTGGCTTTGCCGAGATTCTTAAACAGGTTCGCAATCATCAATTTGAAGAGGAACTCCAGGAGAGATTAAGGCTTGCCGAAAAAGAAAAAAATAATGAAATTGAACTTAATAAAGAAAGATTCAAAAATTATTTGCAGGAACAGCTTTCCAAAAAAGATGCTGAGATCTCGCAATTAAAATCGGTTAAAGAATTGGAGATTACAGGAAAAGTTTCTGAAAAGGAGAAGGAGATTCTGGAGTTGAAAGCAAAGATCGAAAAAGCAGATGCTGAGAAAAAATTAGCCATTTCTGAGGCGGTTCAAAAAGTTGAAAAAGAAAAAAACAGTCTTGAAAACGAAAAGATTCAGCTTCGCAATGCATTAAATAATAAAGATTTAGAAAAAGAGCTTTCAGAAAAGTCTCTCAAAGAGCAGTTTGATGAAAAATTGAAATCAAAAGATGCTATAATCAAATACAAAGATGAAGAAATCGATCGGGTAAAAGAGATGAAAGCCAGGCTTTCTACAAAAATGCTTGGTGAAACGCTAGAGCAACATTGCGAGATTGAGTTCAATAAACTGCGTGCGACAGCCTTTCAGAATGTGTATTTTGAAAAAGATAATGATTCCCGTTCGGGGAGCAAAGGTGATTTTATTTTTCGTGAATATGATGAAAGCGGCAATGAAATTATTTCAATCATGTTTGAAATGAAAAATGAAGCTGACCAAACCGCAACAAAGAAAAAAAATGAGGACTTTCTAAGAGAACTGGATAAAGACCGAGCAGAAAAAAAATGCGAGTATGCGGTAATGGTATCATTATTAGAATCCGAAAACGAATTTTATAATACCGGAATAGTAGATGTGTCGCATCGTTATGAAAAGATGTATGTTGTCAGGCCTCAGTTTTTTATACCGATAATTACTCTCCTTAGAAATGCTGCAATGAATTCTTTAAAATATAAAAGAGAGTTGGCTTTGGTAAGAAACCAGAATATTGATATTACTAATTTTGAAGAGAAAATAGATAACTTCAAACAAGGTTTTGCAAAGAATTATGAGTTGGCAAGTCGTCAATTTAAAACTGCTGTAGATGAAATAGACAAAACTATTTCGCATCTGCAAAAAACTAAAGATGCCTTGCTTTCTTCTGTGAATAATCTGCGACTTGCCAATAACAAAGCAGAAGATTTGACCATTAAAAAACTGACTTACGGGAATCCTACGATGAAGGCTAAGTTTGATGATTTAAAATAAAAAAATATGAGAGAGTTGAATGTTTGGCTCTCTTATTTTTTAAATCTTTCTGTTTTTCGCCAACATCGGAATCGAAATTAAGCCCATTATGAGCATAATAATGATTTGTAAAGGTAATGTGATGAAAGAGTAGGCGAGGCCCAATTCTCCGCCTTCTATTGCATCTTTTCCCATAGAAATAAACAATGCAGTAAACCCAAATTTCATTGCTAAATTGAAAGCGCCAATTCCGCCGCTTGCTGGTATAATCATTCCTAAAGTTCCGACTACTAAAATAAAACATCCATCGGCTGGTGTAAAGTTCGAAGTTTCTGGAAGAGAAAAGCAAACTAAATATGATGCAAAAAAATAGCAAATCCAGATTCCGGCAGTCAAAAGGACGAATTTTCCTTTTTGTTTTAGATTTAGAATAGATCTTAAACCTTCGAAAATTCCTTTTCCAAAACCAATGATTTTATCATAAATAGATAATTTTTGTAATGATTTTCTGAAAATAAAAAAGAGAAAAAGAATAAAAACAATGCAACCAAGAACAATATAACTTGTATTAGAATTGGATGGAGTTTGAGTCTGTTCTTTTTGCTGCGTAGCAGATTTGTAAAAAGCTAAAAGTGCATCATATTTGAAAATCAAAGTCAATAATGCAAAAATTCCCATACAAACCAAATCAACAACTCTTTCTAGAATAATCGTTCCAAAAGATTTGTCAACCGGAACTTTCTCAACACCATAAAGTGCAGTGGAACGTGCAACTTCTCCACTTCTTGGGATTGTAAGATTCATCAGATATCCGAAAGAAAGTGACCAGAGTGAATTGCTGTTGGAGATTTTGTAACCCATTGGTTCCAGCAGAAGATTCCATCTTACAGCTCTGAAAATATAAGCGGAGACACCAAAAAACGCTGCCAGTAATACCCAAAGATAATTGGCTTTTTGCAAAGAATTCTTGATTTTATCAAAATCCAGACCTCTAAGAGCTACCCAAAGAAAGATGCCTGCAACAGCAACAGAAATTAAAATTGTAATTGCATTTTTGAATGCTGATGACTTTTTTTCTTCCAAAATAACTGAGAGATTATGTTAGAAGATTGGTTGTCTCATCTGGGAAAACGATTTTTGGCTGGAAATCTTTTGCTTCCTCAGGGCTCATCTGTGCATACGCAATAATGATAATGATGTCGCCTTTATGAACTTTTCTTGCGGCAGGACCATTGAGACAAATATCTCCGGATTTTCTCTTCCCTTTGATAACGTAAGTGTCAAAGCGCTCGCCGTTATTCACATTCACGATGTAGACTCTTTCACCGACAATTAAACCAGCGGCTTCTATAAGATCTTCATCTATAGTAATACTTCCTATGTAGTTGAGATCCGATTCTGTAACACGAACCCTGTGAATTTTCGATTTAAAAACTTCGATTAACATAGGTGCAAATTTACGTCAAATAAATAAAAGTTGAGAAAAATTTGTTTCTAAAAAGTGAATATTGGACGCCGCAAAATAAATAACAATTATTATGAATTTATGAATATTGATATTAATGATATAATTTTGGCTTAATTGTTGATTAATAGTGGCGAATTAAAGAAAACGGAATGCTGCAAAACGTGTGTTTCCGTTAACATTGATTTTAATAAAAATTCATTATAATAAAATAAAAGATATATTTTTCACTAAACTTTATAAAAATATTTGCGTGATATTAAAATTGTCTTATATTTGCTATAACAACATAACTTTAATTAATAAATATTATGAACAAGTCTGAATTAATCGACGCTATCGCGAAGGATGCAGAAATCACAAAAGCTGCTGCAAAAAAAGCTTTGGAATCTTTTGTTGCTAATGTAACAGAAACTCTTAAGAAAAAAGATGGTAAAGTATCTCTAGTAGGTTTTGGAACTTTCTCTGTATCTGAAAGAGCTGCTAGACAAGGTATCAATCCTGCAACTAAAAAACCAATTCAAATTGCAGCAAAAACAGTTGCTAAATTTAAAGCTGGTGCTGATTTGGCTACTGCGGTTGCTGGTCCTGCAAAAGGAAAGAAAAAATAATTTTATTTGAGTTATCAAATAAAAAAAACCCGTCTATGGACGGGTTTTTTGTTTTTATAAATTAAATTTTAATTTTCATCATCCAAGAGATGCCCAAAAAAATCTTTCTTAGTTTTAAGATAAGATGCGCTGGCATCATTCGATTTGATCTGCAATGGAATTCTGGAATTGAACTCAATATCGCTGTCTTTGATAATTTTTATCTTCTCAGGGTTATTGGTCATCAGATTAACTGATTTGACACCTAACTTTTGCAGCATCTCTATCGCAACACCAAAATCTCTGTCATCTGCAGGCAGACCTAATTCCAGATTAGCCTGAACGGTGTCCAAACCTTTTTCCTGCAAGGCATAAGCTTTCAGTTTATTGATGATCCCGATGTTTCTTCCTTCTTGTCTCAGGTAGATTATCAGGCCACCATTTTCCTGCATATACTTCATTGCCGAATCCAGTTGCTGTCCGCATTCACATTTTTGAGAATGGAATACTTCTCCGGTAATACACTCGGAATGGATTCTCACATTAACAGGTTTTTCAAGATTTGTATTTTTTGCAATCAGAGCCATATGGGGCATCCAATTTTTATCATCTTCTGAAAAAGCCATCATCCTGAACTCCCCAAAATCTGTGGGAACATTCGATTCTGCTTGTAATTTTAACATTAAAATAAAATGATATTAATTTGAGGACATCGAAGTGGTCTCGATACTTCTGCTTTGAGAAGCTTCCAGGAGATTCATATTGGTTTTTATTTTAACCATATATCTGTTGAGAACTTCGTCATCATCCCGGGTCAAAAACTTCCGTAATTTTTGAATTTTTTTATAATACTTTTCGAATTCATCCAATGACTTATGCTTGTCCGATTGATCAAAACTCCTGATAGACTGCAAATAGTTGGTCAATGAGTTTTTCAAAGAAGACACTTCTCTGTTTACAGCATCATTTCGAAACTTAGGAAAAGTCGAAATCAAATTGGAAATAGAGGAGGCATAAACTATTGCTTCCGGTGTAAGATAGGCATAGGTGTCTGATAAGGAACCAGAATGCAATTCTTCCGAAGCTGCTGAACTTGTGGAACAGGAGTTTGCAACAATAATTGTGAATAATATCGGTAAAAGTTTATAAAAACTTTTCATTTTTTCTGCATTTTTTGATACAGGATTGGGTTAAGGCTCTCGTCATTATACATTTTCATTTGCTTATAAAGCTTCATCTTAACTTTACCATTCTCTATATCAGAAAGCAGTTGATCTATTGCTGTTGACAAATCTTTCTTTTGCTCCAGAAGGACTTGCAATTTTTGAGAACATTGTAATTTGTGTTCTTCAGAAGCATCTTCACGAGAAGCTTCTATAGACATATGATAGATTTTTAATGATAAAATAGAAAATCTATCAATAGACCAGGCTGGAGTTTCGCTGTTGATTCTGGCATCAGAATTAGGAGTGATGGTCTCAAATTTTTTATAGAACCAAAAGTCGATTTGTTCAACCAGATCGGTTCTTTTTTGATTGAGTTTATCAATCCTTCTTTTTATTTTCAAAGCCTCTATCGGGTCAATATCTTCTTCGCGAATAATATCTTCCAAATGCCACTGAACGGTATCAATCCAGTTTTTCAAATACAAAATCCATTCCAAACTATTAGGCTGGAATGGATTGATTTCTTCTGAATTAACGTCATCTTTTATGTGATAATCATTAACGGACTGGTTAAAGATTTCCCAAGCTTTTTCTGTCAAACTCATTCAAATCTTTTTTAAGAAGGATTGTTTGAATTATTAGATGATGAAGAATTGTTTTTTTTGTCTTCATCCTTAACGGCGTCTTTAAACTCCTTGATTCCGGAACCTAAACCTTTCATTAATTCAGGGATCTTTTTACCTCCGAATAATAAAAGCAATATCAAAGCTACAATTAATATATGTTGCCAAGAAAGACTTAATATAACAGTTGCTAATGTCATTTCAATTTTTTTGCAAAGTTAAATTATTTTTTAATACGAAACCCAACCTAGCGGATCAACCGGATCGGTTCCTTTCCAAACTTGAAAATCTAATGTGATGGATTCATCAAAGTCGCTCCCAATCTCTCCAATTGGTGTTCCCGCTGAGACTTGCTGACCTGCTTTTACCAATGTGCTGGCCAAGTTGGAGTATACTGTGAAATAACTGCCGTGTTTAACTACAACTGTTCTGGTACCGTTGATTGCCTGGATGCTGGAAACGACACCCGGGAAAACACATCTCGCTTTTGTTCCTGGGGAAACAGCAATTTTAATTCCGATATTATCCTCAACAATGTTTTTGAAAACAGGGTGTGGTTGTCTGCCAAAACGGTGTGTCACACTTCCTCTTTCCACTGGAAAACTGATTCTTCCTTTGTTATCCGCAAAATTACTACCTACAGTAGAGCCAACATCATAACTCTTCATTATTTTCTTTTCAGCAGCTTCTTTAGCATCTTCATTTTTCTTGTTGACCGCTTCTTCGTTGGCCTTGGCTGCAGCTAACTTATCATTGGCCGCTTTTGCCCGTTCTGCAGCTTCCCTGGATGCTCTTTCCGCAGCTTCCTTTCTCTCTGCAGCTTTATTAGATTCAGCTAATTTTCTTTCTTCTTCAGCACGTCTGGCTGCTAAGTCGGCTGCTTTTTTAGCTTCTGCTTCCGCTCTTTTTCTTTCTGCCTCAGCAGCTGCCAGCTTGGCTCTGTTTTCCGCTTCGATTCTTTCTTTTTCCTTTTTAGCCGCAATTTCTGCTAATCTTTTTCTTTCGGCTTCTGCTTTTTTCTCAGCTTCTTCTTTGGCTTTTGCGATTCTGATTTCTTCAGCAATAATATTTGCAATTTGTCTTTGAAGATCTTTTTGCTGTACTTGTTTTTGTCTGATTTCTGCCGTCAACTGCGCTTCGTTCTTTTTAAACTCATTCAAGAGATCCTGCTTTTGTTTTCTCTCGACTTCGATGACCGTTAATTCTTTTTTCTGAGAAAGAAGAAGGTTGTCTTTTTCATTAACAAACTTCTTTTTAAGCGCAATATTTTTCTGGATTTCTTTAGCTTTATTAGAAATTTCCGCGGCTTTTTTATCCTGATATTCCGAGTATCTTTTCAGGTATTCGATTCTTTTAAGAGCCTCGCCAAGATTTTTTGATGAAAGGATGAAAGTAACTTTGTTTTGTACACCTTTGGTCTTATAAGCTTTTACAAGAATCTCTGCGTAGTTTTTGCGAAGAACTTTGAGCTCTCGATTATTTTTATTGATTTCTAATTGACGCTTATAGATGTCATCTTCAATAAATCTTTTTTCTTTTTGTGTATTGTTATAGACTTTTTCTCTTAATGCCAATTTTTGATTAACAGCATTGAGGTAAGAAATAGAAAGCCGAGATTCCTTTTTAGTTTGATTCAATGTTGCATTGAGGTTGGAAATCTGTTTTTTGAGATCAGCATTCTGTTTTTGCAGTTGTTCTTTATCTTTCTGCGCGAAAATGCTTCCGAATACTAAAATACTTATAAAAAAACTTAATTTCTTAATCATTTAATTTCTGTCTTTGTATAATTGGCAGGAACGGAATAAGTAGTTTCCATTCGGGAAAAATCAAATTTCGTATTTTCAATTAATATTTCGTCCGTTTTCTTGGCTTTTATAATTATTTTAACACTTTTCGGAAAGCTTTCATTATTGAGAATTTCCCTGTTAGAATAGGTAATTTCAAGTTGATCATTGTTCTGAGGATTCGTCAACAGAACATGATTCAGATTCAGGTCTTTATCATAATCTAGCGAGACATTATATTCGGTTGTCTTACCGTTTTCAGTAATTTTCTGACTCTGTTTTGATGAGAGATTAAAACCCTGATCATTCTGGGTCAATTGATATTGATTGTCCGACACAGGAAGGAATGTTTTTCCTAAAAGCAAATTCTGTAAAGCATTATAATCGATAAAATTAACATTCAGAAGTTTGTTGAGATAACCAAAATCGGAATCGATATAAGTCTTATCCAATTTATAATAACCTTTGATGCCTTCTGGTGTTGCAACACCTCGGGCTGCCTGTAAAATAACAGCGACCAGGTTCATCCAGATTTTTTGTCCATTTTCCACGTAGATTACTGCGTCCAAAGTTGGAATGAAAGAACCTGTTTTTGCATCGATTTTACTATTGATTTTAACAGCGTCAAAAGTTGACTTTTTTCCTATGGTTGAGAAAAATTGAGCGTTATTTTCAATTGGTTTTGTTGTACTGACGGGTAATTCTGTAGCGGTTTTTTTTTGCACGTTACATGAGGTGACCAGCAGGGCCGAAAATATAATTAGAATGGAGGATTTCATAAACTTTTTTCGAGTGAATCTAACAATATTAACGCCAAATAAGAATTAATATTTCTAAAAACTAAGTTAAATAAAATAACAAACTTTGCCAGTTGTCTGACAAAGTCTGTAATATAATTGGTGAGAAATTAATCTTTTGAAAGGAAATCCAGAACCGAGTAATCGCCCAAAGAAATTTCTCTGGAAACGCCAAAATACTTTGCAGAATTACCAATCATCGAGTTGCTTAGGTTACCGTGATCGATAATTGTACTACCTTGGATCAAGGAGTTTTCTATATTAGAATTGTGAATTTTTGTGTTGTTTCCTAAAGATACATACGGCCCGATTTTAGAATTCGTGATTTTCACATTCTCGCCGATATAACAAGGCGGAATAATCAAACTGTTTTCTATTACGGCAGATTCTGGGTAATGAGCCATCTCTTCTTTTTCATATTCCAGAATTTTGCTATTGGTTTGGATCGTCACATTTTTGTTACCGCAATCCATCCAGTCATCCACTTTGCCAAGAGAGAATTTGGCACCTTTTGATCTCAGATTTTCCAAAGCCGTAGTTAATTGGTATTCTCCACCTTCCATAATGTTGTTATCCATGATATGGTCAATTTCTGCCATCAATTTCTCAGCTGAATTGAAATAATAAATACCAATAATTGCCAAATCGGAAACGAACTCTTTTGGTTTTTCTACAAAATCTGTAATGAATCCATAATCATCCAATTTCACAACGCCGAAAGCGGATGGATCATCTACTTTCTTTACCCAGATCACACCGTCAGCATTGGTGTCCAAATGGAAATCTGCACGGAAAAGTGTATCAGCAAATGCAATAATCACAGGTCCGCTCATACTTTCTCTGGCGCAATTAATCGCATGAGCTGTTCCAAGCGGTTCGTTTTGTGTGTAGATGCTTCCTTTCGCGCCAAGATTTTCAGCAACTTTGATCAAAGAAGCTTCTACTTCCGGGCCAAAATCCCCAATGATGAAAGCGATCTCTTCGATTGGTTCATTAGCTACTTTTGCGATGTCTTCTACCAGTCTTTGTACGATCGGTTTTCCTGCAATCGGGATCAATGGTTTTGGTACTGTCAGTGTATGTGGTCTAAGTCTGGATCCACGTCCAGCCATTGGAACTATTATTTTCATAAATTATTTTTAAATAGTTGACTATTAGATTTTTAATAGTAAGTTTGAGTTATTATTTTGCTCCTAACTTATTAAGGATTTTAGCAGGAATTAATTTTTCCTTTCTTAACAAGAAGGTTGCCAAAATTAGAAATATAACATTTCCTAACCAAATGTTTTCTTTTAAATATTGGTAATATGCCAGGGACACTACCATTGTGATCAGAATGACAATGATATTTTTATAAATATTGTAAGGAATCGGGTATTTATAATGCCCCCAAATGTATGAGATGACCATCATTGCAAAGTAACTCGCAATAGTTGCCCAGGTCGAAGCCCAGTAACCATATTTTGGAATGAAATAAAAATTAATAAGGATTGTTATCAAAACGCCAATTCCAGAAATGTATGCACCGATAATGGTTTTATCCGTCAATTTATACCAAATCGAAAGGTTAAGATAAATCCCTAAAAATAAGCTGGCAAAAAACAGAATAGGAAGGATTGAAATTCCCTCGTAATATTCCGGATTATTGATGTAAACTTTCGCAATCCAATCCAGATTTACAGATAGGAACAAAACAATCAGACAGTTAATTGCGATGAAAATATCCATTAATCTGACATAAGTTTGATTGGCATTTTTACTTTTTGAATTACTAAAGAAAAATGGTTCAATACCCAAAGAATAAGCTTGTCTGAAAAGAATCACAAACGTAACAACCTTTGCAACACCACCATAAACACCTAATTCGTGACGACCGATTTCTTCTGGTAAAAGAAATTTAAGAAATTGTCTGTCAAAGGTTTCATTAATAATTCCTGCTAAACCTGCAATGGTAATCGGCCAAGAATATTTGATCATTTTTTTCCAAAGTTCCCAAGAGAAATGCTTTATTCTTGCTATTAATAATTCTTGCGACAACATCAAAAATGTAATTGAGCTCGCAACAAGATTGGCTACAAAAACATAACCGATTCCAAATTCTGAACTATATTTTAAACCAAAAATTCCACTGGGATATTTTGGAAGAATAATGATAAAAAATACAACTAAAAGGAAATTGATAATTCCGTTTGTGATTCTAATTCCTGCATATTTCAAAGGTCTTTCATTTTTTCTCAGCATTACAAAAGGCATTGCACAAAAAGCGTCCAAAGCCAAAGTCACTGTTAAGATTGCTAATAAATCGACTTGGTCTGGCGTTTTGAAAGCATTTGCTAATGGCTGTCTGTAAAATAATGTGAAAATCAGATAAACTAAAGTCACTGCCAAAACACTGAAAAATGAAGTCGAAATCAGTTTTCTGTCATCTTTTTCGTCCAAAGCAAAACGAAAGAAAGTGGTTTCCATTCCGTGGGTCAAAAGGACAGCAATAACACCTGCTACCGAATAGAAGTCGGCAAAAGGGGAATAAGCGGTCGGTCCAAAAGTTCTCGTAATAATAGGATTGATAACGAATGGGAAGAGTCTGATAATCACAGTCGTTAATCCATAAAGAGCGGTTTGTCCGAGAAGTTTCTTCATTTTGATTTCAGTTCGAAAATTTTTGCAAAATTAATTGATTCTGTCAAAATTCAATTTTATTTCTTCGGTTTGTTGGTCATATAGAAAGTCAGTTTTCCACCATTCAAAATATCCTGATGTCTGATTGTGAAATCTTTGATAGCTTTTCCATTCAGTTCAATTTTTTCAATGTAAACATTTTTATCAGACTGATTTTTAGCTTCAATTTCGAATGATTTTCCGTTTTCAAGATTCAAAGTTGCATTCTTCACACTTGGACTTCCAATTTGATATTCATCAGAACCCGGCGAAACAGGATAGAATCCTAAACTGCTGAAAATATACCACGCACTCATTTGTCCGCAATCGTCATTTCCACCTAATCCATCGGGCTTTGCTTTGTATTGCATTTTCAGAATTTTGCGGATCTGAGACTGCGTTTTCCAAGGTTGTCCGGCAACATTATAGAGATAAGCCACGTGATGCGCGGGTTCGTTGCCGTGAACATAACCACCGATAATTCCTTCTCGTGTAATGTCTTCAGTATCGGCAAAAAACTCGTCGGGTAGATGCATTGAAAATAATTCATCCAGATTTTCCCCAAATTTCTTTTTTCCGCCCATCGCTTTCATCAGTTCCTCAGGATTATGTGGAACGAAGAAACTGTAATTCCACGAATTACCTTCGATAAAGCCTTGTCCGTGTGTGCTCAGCAAATCAAATTCTTTTTTGAAACTTCCGTCTGATAATCTCGGTCTCATAAAACCAATTGATTTATCGAAGACATTTTTCCAGTTTTCGGAACGTTTCAGATATTCATTATATATATCGTTTTTGCCTAATTTCTTAGCGATTTGTGCGATGGCCCAATCGTCGTAAGCGTATTCTAAAGTGTTGGAAACCGATGTTCTGTTTTTCTCTGCAGAGATATAACCTTTGTCAACATATTCGCCGATGCCTTCGTAATTTCTCTTGTTGGAAGTGGCAATGCAAGCCTTCAAAGCTTCTTCTGAATTTCCTGTAAATGTATTTTTAATAATCGCATCAGCAATCAAAGAAACCGAATGATAACCACTCATACACCAGTTTTCGTTGGCGTAATGCGACCAAACAGGCAACATTTTCAGACTGAATTGGTCATAATGCGCCAACATCGATTTTATCATATCATTGTTCCGTTTTGGCTGAATGATATTGAAAAATGGATGCAAAGCACGATACGTGTCCCAAAGTGAAAACGTGGTGTAATTCGTAAAATCTTTTGCCTGATGAACATTTTGGTCGAGACCTTTATACTCGCCGTTAATATCCATATAAGTTGTCGGATTGATGAACGTATGATACATCGCAGTGTAAAAATTCACTTTGTCATCGTCATTTAAAGTATTGACAACAATTTTATTTAATTCCTTATTCCAATCATTTTGAGCCCGATCTTTTACGTTATCAAAGTTCCAATCCGGAGTTTCTTTCTGTAAATTTTCCAAAGCATTCGCCTGACTCACAGGTGAAATTGCAAATTTGATTTGAACTTTTTCATTTTCTTGAGTATCGAAATCAAAATGCATTCTGATTTTCTTTCCGGCAATTTCAGGGAAATTATCATCCTGATTCCACTTTCTCCAAAAACCTCTGTAAGCTTGTTTGGTATCAAAATTTTTCTGACCGTAAGATTTGAAAGGCTTCGAAAATTCCATTGCAAAATAAACCGTTCTGGTTCTCGCCCAACCGTTGGTTTGTCTGTAACCCGTGATTCTGTGGTCGTTTTCAATCCTCACATAAGTCCAGACATTTTTGTCATCGTAATTGTAAATGCCTGCCATCAAATCCAAAATAATATGCGCATCATCAGATTTTGGAAACGTGTATTGATGAAATCCAACTCTTGTAGTTGCTGTTAATTCCGCTAAAATATTAGAATCATCAAGTTTCACTTTATAATAGCCGGCTTCTGCTTTTTCATTCTGATGAGAAAATCTGGAGCGGAATCCATTTTCGGGATGTTGAGCAGTCCCCGGATTCAACTTTAATTTTCCAATCGTTGGCATTATCAGAAAATCGCCCAAATCGGAATGTCCGGTTCCACTGAAATGCGTATGCGAAAATCCGACAATCGTTTTGTCTTCATAGCGATAACCGGCGCAATATTTATAAACATCAGGATTGTATTTTCCTTTGACTTCATAAGATAAAGTATCGGTTTCCGGACTCAATTGAACCGCTCCAAAAGGAACAGTTGCACCGGGGAACGTATGTCCCATTTTCTCGGTTCCGATAATTGGATTGACGAATTTGACTAAGTTTTCTAATTTCTGAGAACTGAATAAAGAAGCGAATAAAACGGGCAGAATTAAAATGAATTTTCTTGGAGACATTCTTTGGAATTTTGAAGCAATTTAGTTAAAACCACAAAAGGCACAAAAGTTTTATTCAATTTAAATATTCTGAAAAATAAGCTCGATTTTCATTTGAATTAACAATTAGATTTTCTTTTGTGACTTTTGTGGTTTATAAATTCAAAAACTTAATTTTGCTTTAATCTAAAAAAGTGAAATGAAGATCCTAATAAAAAACGCCCAAATCGTCAACGAAGGAAGAATTATCCCAAGTGATATTCTGATTGAAAATGATTTGATTTCTAAAATAGAATCCAATATTTCTGAAAATGCAGACCAGATTATCGATGCTTCGGGAAAATATCTTTTACCAGGAGTGATTGATGACCAGGTACATTTTCGTGAACCGGGGTTAACACACAAAGGCGATATTGAAAGCGAATCCAGAGCTGCAATTGCTGGCGGAACTACAAGTTTTATTGAGCAGCCAAACACGGTTCCAAATGCTGTAACTCAGGAATTGTTGACAGATAAATATGAAATCGCTTCTCAAAAATCTTTCGCCAATTACGGTTTTATGATGGGTGGCACAAATGATAACCTCGAAGAAGTTTTAAAAACGAATCCGAGAAACGTTCCGGGAATCAAATTGTTTTTAGGTTCGTCAACAGGAAATATGCTGGTTGATAATCCGGAAACTCTGGAAAATATTTTCAGTAATACCAAAATGCTGATTGCCGTTCATTGTGAAGATGAGGCAACCATCAGAGCCAATACTCAAAAATATCTGGATGAATACGGTGAAGATATTCCGGTGAAATTTCATCATTTGATCAGAAGTGAAGAGGCTTGTTATAAATCTTCCTCAAAAGCGATTGAACTGGCAAAGAAAACCGGCGCAAGACTTCACGTTTTCCATTTGTCAACAGCGATTGAAACGGAGCTTTTCAGAAATGATATTCCTTTAAAAGATAAAAAAATAACGGCGGAAGTTTGTGTTCATCACTTGACTTTCACCAACGAAGATTACGAAACAAAAGGCGGGTTAATCAAGTGGAATCCTGCGGTTAAAACTCAAAAAGACAAGGACGGACTTTGGGAAGCGTTGTTGGATGACAGAATCGATGTGATTGCAACCGACCACGCGCCGCACATCTGGGAAGAAAAACAGAATGTTTACACCAAGTGTCCTTCCGGAGCGCCTCTGGTTCAGCATTCTTTGGTGGTGATGTTGGAAAATTACAAAAACGGAAAGATTTCTTTGGAAAGAATCGTTGAAAAAATGGCTCACAATCCTGCAATTTTATTCAGAATCGAAAAAAGAGGTTTCATCAGAGAAGGTTACAAAGCGGATTTGGTTTTGGTTGATTTGAATCAAAACTGGACAGTCGAAAAAGAAAATATCCTTTATAAATGCGGTTGGAGCCCGCTGGAAGGAACTGAATTTCATTCTAAAGTTACCCACACTTTCGTCAATGGAAATCTGGTTTACGAGAATGGAAAAATCAATGAAGAAAAATTCGGAGAGCGTTTGCTTTTTGAAGTGGAAGAATAAATTAAAGACTGCAAATTTTGCAGTCTTTTGTTTTGCCTCTCGCGGATTAAGCAAATTTCGCAGATGTTGAAGTTGAAAAATCTGCTTTATCAGCTAGATCTGCGAGAGAAAATTTCTAACAATTAATTAAAATCAGTCAATAACAATGCTTTCAATTCCTTTGTTCAAAGCATTTTCCATAATTCCTGGAATTGCCAAACCTTCAGCGCGGAAAACACTTACATCCGAAACTCCATAGAATCCAAAAACATTTTTAATATACGGAACATTGGAATCAAACACTTGGAAAGGACCTTCGGAATAAATATTTCCTGAGGTAAAAGCGATATATAGTTTTTTGTCATTCAACAAGCCTTTTGGTCCGTTTTCGTCATATTTAAAAGTATATCCGGCTCTCGAAGTGAAATCAAGATAAGCTCTCAGCGTTGCAGTAACGGAAAAATTGTACATTGGGGAATCGATAACAATAATATCGGCTTCTTTTAATTCAGAAATCAAATCTTCAGAATATTTGTTGATGGATTGTTGCTCTGTAGAATGGTTTTCAGCCGGCGTAAAAAAAGTGTTGATGTGAGACTCATCCAAAAGTGGAGTCGGGTTTGTCGTAAGATCACGTTCTTTTAAGACAGTATCAGAATATTTTTCCTGAATTTTTTCGATAACTGCTTTTCCTAATTTTCTGCTTGCAGACAAATCTTTTCTAGGACTTGTGATGATGTGAAGTACATTTTTCATATGTAAATGATTATTTTTAAATTTTTTAGAATTGCTTTTCAGCTAATTCATTTTTGAATGATTAAAATTTCTACAGCAAAATTATGTACATTTGCTTATTAAAAGTAAGTAGTGAACAAAAGGTTAGTAGTAACCTTTGGGTAAGTTAAAAATCATTATGGAAAATAATATTGAATTGGAAGAGCCGATGACCAAAGCCAGATGTACAGAAAGTCTGTCTTCTGTAGAAGATGCGATTTACGTCATCGGTGGAAAGTGGAAACTGAAAATCATCATTGCATTGCAGGAACACGGAAGCATTCGGTTTAACGAGCTGCAAAGAATCGTTGCCGGGATTTCTGCAAGAGTTCTGTCGAATGAACTAAAGGATCTGGAGCTGAACGGTTTCGTCAAAAGAGTCGTGCACGCCGAACAGACACCTGTCGTGGTAGAATACCTTTCCACAGATTACAGCAGAACTTTAAAACCAGTGATTATGGCACTTTCTGAGTGGGGAAGAACGCATAAAAAAAACATCAGGGAAGATGTTTTCGAAAATACTTTAGCCAAAATTTAAACTCTCGCAGATTAAGCAAATCAAGCAGATGAAAAAAATTGCGCAATCAGCTCAATCAGCGAGAGAAAAAAATATCAATTAAACGACTGCCGAAATTCTAACGGCGACAAACTCGTTTTCTTTTTAAACAACGTAGAAAATGACTGCGAATGCTCAAATCCCAGTTCATAAGCAATCTCACTTACCGATAATTCCGTTGTAGAAAGTTTCTCTTTCGCTTTGCTGATCAGCTTTTCGTGGATGTGCTGTTGTGTATTTTGTCCGGTATGGATGCGCAAAAGATCACTCAGATAATTCGGGGAAAGATTCATCGCTTCGGCAATCTGATGAACGGTCAACAAACCTTTTTCAGAAGATTGTTTATCAAAATAATTGTTCAGAAAAGTTTCAAATTTAGCCAAAAGCTGATGATTTCCACTTTTTCTGGTAATGAATTGTCTTTCATAAAACCGCTTCGAATAATTTAAAAGCAACTCGATCTGGGACAAAATAATTTCCTGCGTATGCTGGTCGATATGCTCACATTCTTTATCGATTTTATTCAGAATTTCAAGCAGGTTATTCTCTTCATCTTCAGATAAATGCAGAGCTTCATTCACGGCGTAAGAGAAAAATCCGTAAGAAGAAATTGTATTCGCCAAAGAATGTTTCAGCAGAAAATCCTCGTGAAAAATCAAAAGATAACCCGTATTTTCACAATCCATCGTCTTCAAATCAAGATATTGCACCTGATTTGGCGCCGTAAAACTCAGCACACCTTTATCATAATCGTAATGCTGCTGTCCATATCTTATTTTTCCGGTCGCATTCCGTTTCAGGGCAACACAATAATATCGGCTCACAAAGCCCTTCCACACATCATCTTCAATGAAAACACTTTCCGAAAGATTCACCACGCTCACCATCGGATGTTTCGGTTCCGGAAGCGACAACAATCTGTGAAAAGCCGAAATAGATTTTATCGTGTTCATAATTTGAAATTCTAAATATTAAAGATAGTTATTATTTGACTCCGTCGAACCACTTTGTTAGGTTTGGGCGCCTTTATCCGTCTTCCACTCCCGCTTTTTTGCTCCACTTCGTTCCGCAAAAAGAGCTCCGTTCAAGCCGGGGCGCAATCGTATTGCGTTTTAACTTTGTGTTTTAATTTAAAGATTTTTTAAATTACTAATCTTAGATTTTCAACATTAAGAATTAAAGATTTTTAAGAATTATTCTTAACAGACTTAATCAAGAATTAATTTATTAATTCTTAACTCATTTAACTGTAAGATATTCTTAAATTCTTAATGTTGAAAAAAAGTAATAAACAAAGTTTATTCAAGTTAAGATTATTAAGTAAACTTTAAAATCAGCAAAATTGGCTAAATCAGCGAGAATTTTTAAAAATTTAATAATCCAAAAGTCCCATTCCAAACTCATCATAAGTTGCTCCAGTATCCGTTCCCAAAGGCACAATACTTTCCAGCTTTTCAATGTCAGATTCGCTCAGTTGGATAGTTGCCGCTTCAATATTCTGCTCAAGATATTTTCTGCGTTTCGTTCCCGGAATCGGAACAATCCCTTTACTGATAATCCAGGCCAAAGCCAGTTGGGAAGACGTAATTCCTTTATCCTTCGCCATATTTTCAATGGCTTCTACCAATTCGATGTTCTTGTGGAATTGTTCCCCCTGAAAACGCGGAATTCCTCTTCGGAAATCATTTTCCGGCAAATCGTCAATCGTTTTGATATTTCCGGACAAAAATCCTCTTCCCAACGGAGAATATGCCACAAAACCAATTTCCAGTTCGTTCAGCGTTTTAATCACGCCTTTTTCTTCCACCGTTCTTTCAAACAGAGAATATTCACTTTGAACTGCCGAAATCGGATGCACAGCGTGCGCTCTTTTCACCGTTTCAGAACCAACCTCCGACAAACCGATATAACCGATTTTTCCTTCTTTCACCAAATCGCTCATTGCTCCAACCGTTTCTTCAATCGGAACATTTTTATCGAGACGATGCATATAATAAAGGTCGATGTAATCGGTTTTCAGATTTTTTAAAGAACGTTCAACAGATTTTTTCACATAATCTTTACTTCCATTGATTTTCCAGGTCACCTGTTCGTTATCATCAATTTCCCAACCGAATTTTGTCGCAATAATATATTGTGCACGATGGCCTTCAATCGCTTTTGCAATCAACTGCTCATTTTTAAAAGGACCGTACAAATCGGCAGTGTCGAGAAAGTTTCCGCCTAATTCCAAAGAACGGTGAATGGTTGCAATCGCTTCTGTTTCATCCGTTTTGCCATACATATCGGCATCGCCAAAACCAGTCATTCCCATACATCCCAAACCGATATTCGGAATGATTAATCCCTGATTTCCTAATTTTACTTTTTTCATTTTGTCTTGATTTTTAATAAAACAAAGTTGATGAGAAATCTAAAATCGGATGTATGCAAATCGACGGATGTTGTATGAGAATTACTGATGTCAATTAAACGACTTCCGGAATTCCAAAGGAGAAATATCTGTTTTAGCTTTAAACAATTTACTGAAAGATTGCGAATGTTCAAACCCCAATTCATAAGCAATTTCACTTACAGAAAGTTCTGTTGTAGACAGTTTTTCCTTAGCTTTTTGAATCAGCTTTTCGTGGATGTGTTGTTGCGTGGTTTGTCCCGTTAAAGATTTCAGTAAGCTTCCTAAATAATTAGTAGAAATATTCAGAGACTCTGCAATGTAATTCGCAGTTGGCAAACCTTTATTGATGACTTCATTTTTGAAATAATCTTCCAGAATATGTTCCAATTTATCCAAAATCTGATGATTGCTCTTTTTTCTGGTAATGAATTGTCTTTGATAAAATCTTTCACAGTAATTCAGAATAACCTCGATTTGAGAAATGATGATATTTTGCGTAAAAGCATCAATTCCAGATTGATATTCGCGTTCGATGCCTTTGAAAAGTCCAATCAACGTTTCTTCTTCTTTTTCAGAAAGAAACAACGCTTCATTAACATCATAACCGAAGAATTTATAATTGTGAATGGTCTTTGCCAAAGGTGTATTCCAGATAAAATCGGGATGAAAAGCCAAAAGAAAGCCGGACGGTTTTGTGTCGTATTTGTCAATAATCATCCTCACCAGTTGTCTTGGTGCAATAAAGCACATCAGACCACCGTCAAAATCATATTGACTCTGTCCGTAATGCAATTTTCCCTGGATATCACGCTTGAAACCCATAAAATACAATTCCTGAACCCAGCTGATTTCCGATTCCTCGATTTGATATTCCACCTGGCTGTAATCCACCAGACTAATCATTGGGTGTTGAGGTTGAGACAATCCGCAAATCCTGTGAAATTCGGCAACGGTGTCAATCGTATATAATTTTCTGTTACTCATAATCTAATAAGATTAAAGGCAACAATCCGAAAACTGTTGCCTTACAAAGTTAGTAATCTGTTGAAATACTTAATGTTTTGAAATCAGAAATTTCATTTTGAAGTGTGCTTAACTTGTTGTTCGCCATTTGAAAAGCATCGGAACCTAAAACCAAATGAACAGGTGGATTTTCCATTGCTGCCAATTCTATCAATGCCACAGCTGCTTTTTCCGGGTCACCAGGCTGATTGCCGTTGATGTCCTGCTCGTGCGTTTTTTGAATTTTTCTGGCCGTTGCATAAGCATCAATTTCATTTTCAGGTGTGCGAAGAGAACTGCCGGTTAAAAAGTCAGTTCTGAAATAACCGGGATAAACAACGGTTGCATTCACTCCAAATTCTTTCGCTTCCGCAGCCAAAGCTTCCGTGAAACCGACAACGGCAAACTTGGTAGCGCAATAGATTCCCCAACCTGGAAAATCTCCTGAAAGTCCGCCAATTGATGCAATGTTGATAACGAGACCATTTTTCTGTGCTCTGAGGTATGGCATTGATTTTCTGATGACATTAAGAGAGCCGAAGACATTGGTGTCAAAATTCTGACGGCTTTCTTTATCGGTTAATTCTTCTAGAGTTCCCAATTGTCCGTAACCCGCATTATTCACGATAACATCCAATTTTCCGAATTTCTCAACTGTTTTAGAAATCGCTTCTGAAACAGAATTTTCATTAATCAAATTCACTTCCAACGGAAGAAAAGTTGAATTTTCTACGCTGATGACTTTCTGTAATTCTGAAACGTTTCTGGATGTTGCAGCTACGGAATTGCCTTCTGCCAATAATTTTTTTACTAAGGTTAAACCTAAACCTTTTGAGGCACCTGTCACGAACCATACTTTTTTTGTACTCATTTTTGATTGTTTTTAATGGGTTAATTATTACAATGCAAAGTTGAAAAAGAGTGAAATCTTCTGTGTGACCAAATCAAAGATTGTTGTAGCCAAAACTACGATGATAGATTTTGGGGTCTTTTTTTACCCTGAGCGAAGTCGAAGGACTCCCGCTTTTGTCACTCTGAGGTTCTCGAAGAGTCCGTTCAAGCCGGGGCGCAATTGTATAACGTTCATATTTTGCGCATAACTTTTGTTAATTCTCAAAACAAAATAAAAATCTAAATTTACCACAGGCACAAATCCTTAAATTTTAATTATGAAATCGCGACGATTAGCAAGCAAAAACGCCAATGAAGAGACAGCGATTGCATATGACTTTTAAAAACAATAAACATCTAAATATGAATCTATATACACAGCCAATGTTGCGCGAAGATGCGCTAAAAGATAAAGTTGCAATTGTTACGGGTGGCGGAAGCGGTCTTGGAAAAGCAATGACCAAATATTTTCTGGAACTCGGAGCGAAAGTCGTTATCACTTCAAGAAACTTGGAAAAACTGCAGGGGACAGCAAAAGAACTGGAAGAACAAACTGGTGGAAAAGTGCTTTGTGTGGCTTGCGATGTCAGAAATTGGGAAGAAGTGGAAGCGATGAAAGAAGCGGCTTTAAAAGAATTCGGGAGAATCGATATTCTTTTAAACAACGCTGCCGGGAATTTCATTTCGCCAACCGAAAGATTAACACATTCGGCTTTTGATTCAATTTTAGATATAGTTTTGAAAGGAACCAAGAACTGTACATTGTCTGTCGGAAAATATTGGATTGATAACAAAATTCCTGGAACCGTTCTTAACATCGTAACAACTTATGCCTGGACAGGCTCAGCTTATGTTGTTCCGTCGGCTTGTGCAAAAGCAGGTGTTCTGGCAATGACCAGAAGTCTGGCGGTAGAGTGGGCAAAATATGGCATCCGTTTTAATGCCATTGCGCCGGGACCATTTCCAACGAAAGGTGCCTGGGACAGGTTGTTGCCTGGTGATTTGCAGGAGAAATTTGATATGAGAAAGAAAGTGCCGTTGAGAAGAGTTGGCGAACATCAGGAGCTAGCCAACCTTGCGGCATATCTCGTTTCTGATTATTCTGCTTATATGAATGGGGAAGTTGTCACAATCGATGGTGGAGAATGGCTTCAGGGTGCTGGTGAGTTCAATATGTTGGAGGATATTCCTCAGGAAATGTGGGATGCTTTGGAAGCAATGATAAAAGCCAAGAAATCGAATTAATTTAAAAATAAACCTTATTCAATCTCAAGTTTGTAACAAATTTGAGATTTTTTTTACTTATTTTGATAATGTTATAAATCTTTCCACTAATGAAATTCAAACTCCCTAATTTGATTTCTGCTATAGCAATATTTGCTTTTGTCGGCAATTCTTACGCTCAGGAATCTCCAAAGTATGACTATACAGAAGCTTTCAAGCCATTTTTCTATCCTCAAACCGGAACCGAAACCCGTTCGGCAAGCGGACAACCGGGACACAAATACTGGCAAAACTCCGCCGATTATCAACTGAATGTCAGTCTTAACGAAGCTAACAATGAATTGACAGGTTCAGCCGAAATTACTTATACCAATAACAGCCCGGACCAATTAGGCTTTCTTTGGCTACAACTGGACCAAAATCTTTTTGCTAAAGATTCCAGAGGGAATGCTGTAGTGCCTTTGTCTGGAAGTAGAAATGGTGCACACGGCGAAACATTTGACGGCGGCTACAAAATTAAATCGGTAAAATACGATGGAAAAGATGTTAAATATACCATCACCGACACCAGAATGCAGATTGACCTTCCAAACGATTTGAAAGCAAACGGCGGTGTTGCAAAATTAAAAATCGAATATTCTTTTATTTCTCCAAAATACGGATCTGACAGAATGGGAGTGGAAGATACCAAGAACGGGAAGATCTTCACATTGGCGCAATGGTATCCGAGAATGTGCGTGTACGACGATGTGATGGGTTGGAACACTTTGCCATATCTAGGTGCTTCAGAATTCTATTTGGAATACGGAACTTTGTCTGCTAATATCACTGTTCCGGCTAATCATTACGTTGTAGCTTCGGGAGAATTACTGAATGAAAAAGAAGTTTATTCCAAAGAAGAAATCAACCGTTGGAACGAAGCCAGAAAGAGCGATAAAACGGTGATGATTCACCCGGAATCAGAATTAAGAAAAGGAAGTAATTCAGGAACAAAAACCTGGAAATTCAAAATAGAAAAAGCGAGGGATTTTGCGTGGGCTTCATCATCGGCATTCATTATCGATGCGGCGAGAATCAATCTGCCGAGTGGGAAGAAATCGTTGGCCATCTCGGCTTATCCTGTAGAAAGCGCAGGCGACAAAGCTTGGGGGCGCTCAACCGAATATACAAAAGCTGCTATAGAGCATTACTCCGGAAAATGGTTTGAATATCCATATCCAGCTGCCACCAACGTTGCAGGAAATGAAGGCGGAATGGAATATCCGGGGATCGTTTTCTGTCACAGAGCATCAAAAGGTGCTGACCTTTGGGGTGTTACAGACCACGAATTTGGACACACCTGGTTTCCTATGATTGTCGGCTCCAATGAAAGAGTGTTTGCCTGGATGGATGAAGGTTTCAATACATTTATCAATGAACTTTCGACGGAAGCTTTCAACAAAGGCGAATATTATCATAAGCAGGATATAAGCAAAATTGGACCGTTTGTTCAGAGTGATAACTTTGAACAGATTATGGTTGGTCCCGATAATATGAAGGAAAGAAGTATTGGTGTTTTGGCTTACTTCAAACCAGGTGTTGGATTGGGAATCTTGAGAGAAACTATTTTGGGTCCTGAGAAGTTTGATAAAGCATTCAAAACATATGTTCATAGATGGGCGTTCAAACATCCTACACCTTGGGATTTCTTCCACACGATGGAAAATGTTTCTGGCGAGGAGCTGAATTGGTTCTGGCGAGGCTGGTTTATGAACAAATGGAAAGTAGATCAGGCGGTGAAAAATGTGAAACCTGTCAATGGCGATTTCAAAAACGGCGCACAGATCACCGTTGAAAATATTGGACAATTGCCAATGCCGACAACAGTTCTTATAACTTTCAAAGATGGAACGAGCCAGACGGTTAAATTACCGGTTGAGGTTTGGAAACGCAATACGGAATGGACTTTCCAAATCGATTCTACAAAAGAAGTAACGAATGTAAAATTGGATCCGCAATCCATTGTTCCGGATATCAATCCTAAGAATAATGCTTGGCCGAATTAGACTTGTAGATTCAAGATAAAAGAATCAAGACATAAAAAACGCTCCAAAATCGGAGCGTTTTTTATTGATATAAGATAAAAGTCTATCATCTATCCGTTTATTCTCTCAAAATAATCTACTATAAAGCCACCATCTCAGTGACTTCCACATCATAACCGGAAAGGATCGGTTTAATATTAGGATTCTGGGTGATTACTTTAAATTTATTAATGCCAAGGTCTTTCAAAATCTGAGTTCCGATGCCATAATCCCGGAAATTTGGTGCAATCGTCGGCTGTTCGCTGGTGCCATCCTGGAAATTAAGAAAATGTTTGATTCTGCTTAATGTATTTTCTTTGTTAGAAACATTGTTGATAAAAACCACAGCACCTTTTCCTTCTGCGTTGATGAGGTCTGTCACCTTCTGCATCAATGGATGCTCGCCGTTAGACAATCTGCTGAACACATCGAAGTAGGTTCCCGAAGACTGCACCCTCACAAGAACCGCTTCATCTGCAGACCAGGTTCCTTTTGTTAAGGCATAATGGATCTGCTCAGTTGGTTTCTCTTCAAATACGTAAAATTTGAAATCGCCAAAATGGGTTTTGATATCACGCTCTTCGATTCTCTCAACAAGGTCACCTTGTCTCAATCGGTAATGGATCAGATCTTCAATAGAAACCACTTTCAGATTATGTTTTTTACCAAACTCCAGAAGCTGTGGCAATCTGGACATAGTTCCGTCTTCATTCAGGATTTCGCAAATGACACCGCCTTCCTTCAGTCCGGCTAGTCTTGTCAGGTCAATAGCGGCCTCCGTGTGGCCAGCTCTTTTTAGAACACCGCCTTCTCTGGCACGGAGTGGGAAGATGTGTCCCGGTCTCATCAGGTCACCGGGTTTTGTGTCCGGGTCCATAATGGCTTGGATCGTTTTTGCACGGTCACTTGCCGAGATTCCCGTTGTTGCACCTTTTCCAAGAAGATCTACGGAAATGGTAAAAGCTGTTTCCTTTGGATCGGTAGAGTTGGCTACCATCGAGTGAAGCTCCAGTTCATCACAACGTTTTTCGGTTAACGGCATACAAATCAAACCTCTTGCATAAGTTGCCATAAAATTAACAATCTCAGTCGTTGTCAGTTCGGCAGCAGCCAGAAGGTCGCCTTCGTTTTCACGGTCTTCATCATCTACAACGATGACCATTTTCCCGTTTTTCAGATCCTCTAGCGCTTCTTCAATCGTATTAAGTTGGAATTTATCCATTATTTCAAAAAATTTTTGCAAAGATACTTATTTAGAACCTAAATAAACATTGTAATAATCAATTAAAAATATGCGAAAAATGTATTTTCAGAAGCCGGGAACCTGCTGTCCACTCATACTCCTCGCTCTGGCGCTCCACTGCGTTCCGCACCATCGCTGTGGGGTAACCGTTACCATCAGGGCTATAACACAATTAAGTGATTATTATTTGGCTAAGTCATCAAATCCAAATTTTTCCAAGAAAGTTGAAGATAAAATTTGAAATTTGAAAAAAAACACTAAATTTGCAAACCAAACAAAATGGTGCTTTGGCCGAGTGGCTAGGCAGTGGTCTGCAACACCATCTACAGCGGTTCGAATCCGCTAGGCACCTCCAAACCCTAATTCATTTTTTTAGAATGTCTTAGGGTTTTTTATTGCCTTATTTTTCATAGGTAAAATTTCATACTTTTTTAAAAAACATAAGCTCACTTCCAAAAATGGTAAAAAAACTGAATATTATTCTGAATAGATAATTATGATTTTTTACGATATTCATAATTATAATATTGTTATTGTGTTTTATTTTGGTATTATTATTGTAAAAATTACGTAAATCACTAAAATAAGTTATTATGAAAAAGTTTTTTACATTTGTTGGACTTGTGTCCTCAGTGGCATTTTTTAATGCGCAGATTGTTATCAATGAAATTTATACAGCAGGCGGTCTTCTTAATGCCCTATTTCGTACAGATTTTATTGAATTGAAAAATATTGGACCTTCTACGGCTTCTCTTAACGGAGCAACTATTCAATATGGTGACGCTTTTAGTCAGTTTACACAATATCATAATCTTCCCAACATTACTTTAGCACCTGGTCAGACCTATTTGATTCAGCAAGGTTCTGAAGGAACTGCAGGTGAAGGTCTTCTTGGTGTAAATCTGATTGTAGATGTGGTTCTTAATTTAGATGGTTCCGGTCCTGTAGCGGGTGTTGGTCTTCAATTGGGATTAGCTTCTGGAAAAGTGGCTTTGGCAACCAATAATGTCCGTGTAACTGGACCGACAGCGTCTAATGTTATTGACTTTGTAGGATATGGTCTGGCAAATCAATTTGAAGGTGCTGGGGCTGCGCCGTCACCATTGCTTCTATTTTCTATCTCAAGAAATGCAAATGGAGATGACACCAATAATAACAACATAGATTTTTCTGTTTCGGTTCCAACGCCTCAGGGTAGTGGTCAGACTTTAGCAGTTGGCGATGTTAATGGTTCTAAATCAGCATTCATTAGAAATACATTGGTAAAGAATAACGAAGTTTATTTCAGTTCCGATGTTCAGGATGTTCAGTTCTTTACAATGTCCGGACAGCTTGTGAAAAAGGCTAATGTTAAAGCTGGTGCAAAAGTGAATGTCGCAGATTTGCCAAAAGGTAACTATATTGTCACAGGAACTGTGAATAATAATAAAGTTACTGAACGAGTTTTGAAAGAATAATTTAATTTCCAATTAAAAAGAGAGAGCTGTCATTTGATAGCTCTTTTTATTTATAATTTGAATCTGATTATGTCTTTTTTAAAATAAAAAAAGTAGGAAGACCAACGAAGCATCCCCCTACTTATGTTTTTAGATGCAAGTATTTTGCCAAACAACGTTCAAGTCAATAGAAGTTAATTTACTTCTTTGTTAATAATGTCTGATTGTTGTTCATCTTCATTTTTCCATTTTTAAATCTTTCACTAGCGGTTTGATAATAGGAAATAGTCTCAGAAACCAGTTGTAGATTTTTGGATTTAATTTCCTTCAAAGATTTGTCCGAATCTTTTACTGTAAATTGTTTTACCTTTTTTCGATCATCAATCTGAATGAAAATATTGCCTTTCAACATTCCCAGAGTTCTGTAATTTCCGATGAAAGCGCGTTCGTCACCAACTTTTGTCTGATTAATGTCTTTTCCGTACAAACTTGTCGTATAATTCCAACCGAGATAACCAAATAAAGTCGGCATCAAATCAATCTGAGAAGTCAGACGATTGATTTTTTCTGCTTTCTGAGGAAGATTGTAAATAACCGCAGGAATATGGTGTTTGTCGATATTGATTTCCCACTTTCCGGCACTGCTTGCACAATGGTCGGCAACGATGACGAACACGGTGTTTTTGAACCAAGGTTTTGTTTTTGCATCAGCCAGAAATTTCCCCAGAGCATAATCGGTGTATTTCACAGCTCCATTTCTGTCACCTTGCGGAAGGTCGATTTTTCCGGCTGGGAAAGTGTAAGGTTTATGATTGGAGGTCGTCATCACAAACTGGAAAAACGGTTTGTTTAGTTTACTGCTTTTATCAGCGTATTTAATCGATTGTTTGTATAAATCTTCATCGCAAATTCCCCACGCATTTTCAAAACTTACTTCACTGTCCGGAATATTAAAACGTTGTGTTTTGATTTCGTCTGACAAAGGATTTCCACGGTTTCTATCCACAATATCAAAGCCCTGTCCTCCGAAAAAATTATTCATATTATCAAAATAACCATCACCACCGTAAATGAAATAAGGCTGATAATTTTTCTCTTTAAAAATCGTAGCCACAGAAAACAAATTCTGATTATCTGGTCTTCGAACAATACTGTTCCCCGGCGTCGGCGGAACAGATAAAGTTAAAGCTTCCATTCCTCTCACAGTTCTGGTTCCAGTTGCGTATAGATTGGTGAAGAAAATACTTTCGTTAGCCAGTTTATCATAATTTGGAGTGAGGTTATCTTTGTTTCCGAAAGCTTTCAGAAAATCTCCACTGAAGCTTTCTATCGCAATCAGAATGACGTTAGGATGTTGCTCATTTTCAGATTTTGTAGTTCTGGAAATATCGTCCCATTGGTTGGAAACATAAGTCTGATTTTCCTGCAAAAGATTTTTTTTCAGAACAGAATATGCTTCTTTATCATCGATTTTCGGGTAGAAAGTTTCGTAATCCAATTCATTGGATTTGAAAGCGGTAAAAAATGAAAATGTTCCGTTTTTTCCTAATTCGTTTAAAACTAAATTATTGCTGAAATCTGCTTGTTTGTTTTTCAATATTAAACTTAAAATTAAAGCCGGAATCAATACAGAAAAAAGTGCGAATCTTTTTGAAATAGGTCTTTTGTCTGAAAATGTACTTCTGAATATTTTTCTTTTCTGAAGGAAAACAAACGTTAAAACAATCAATGCGACTAATATGAAAATGATTAATGGCAACGGATAAGATTCGTTGATGTTCGAAATCACTTCGTAAGTATAAATCAGATAATCAACCGCAATGAAATTGAATCTCACGCCAAATTCACCCCAAAAAGGAATCTCCGCCAACAAGCTGAAATAGATGATGAGAAGCACAATCGCCAGATAAACATAGGTGAAAATCTTATCGAATCTGGAACCAATCCACCGTTTCGGAAAAACCAAAAGATAAACTGAATACAGCAGTAAAAACAATGTTCCAACCGCAAAATCATAGCAAAATCCGGTGAAAAATGCTCTTACAATGTAGAACAAATTAAAGTCTACATCTTTCGAAGACCAAAACAGAAATCCAATCCTGATAAGGGTTGAAAATAAAATATATAAACTTAAAATTGAGAATAAAACAGCAAATCTGCTGTCAAATATTTTTTGAATTTTTTTAAGAATCATTACTTTTTACGCGTTTAAAAACGTGTAAAGATGAAACTCAATTTAGAAGAAATTTAGAATTTACAGTTTTACCGAGAAAATATGATTATGATTTTCGAATCTGTAATCGATACTCCAGTTCTGAGATTTGCAGATTTCTTTTACAATAGCGAGTCCAAGTCCGCTTCCGTTATTGTCTTTCGAGAATCTGGAAAACCGTTTGAACAGCAAATCTGAGTTTAGTTTTTCTGTCCCCGAATTAGAAACTTCGAAAACAGAATTGTTTAATTTTATAGAAATCGAACCGTTAATCGGAGTATGGCGGATAGCGTTCAAAATCAAATTATTAATCAAAACTTCCGTTAATCCAATGTTTCCGTTCACTTTTATATCAGAAGAAATTTTGCTGTGAACGGAAATGTTTTTCTGATCAAAATGTTCCTGCAAAATCTCCATACTTTGATTGAGTAATTCGTCCAGATGTATTTCGGAATTATCAAACTGATTGTTTTCAATTTTTGCTAATAATAAAAGATTTTTATTGATTCTTGAACTTCTGGACAAAGCGCGGTTCATTTCTTCCGCAATATGATATTGTTTTTCTGTCAAATCTTCGTTTTGCAAAAGAATATCGAGTTTGTTTTTTAAAATCGCCAAAGGAGTCTGGAGTTCGTGGGAAGCATTTTCTGTAAACTCTTTCTGTGTTTTATACACGGAAACATTATGTTCTATCAGCTTGCTTAATGATTGATTCAGTTCATCAAATTCAGTGACATCGGTTTGCGGAAATTCAATTTTTGTCTGATTATTGAGGCTGAAAGTTTTCAGTTGATCCAAAGTCTCACGGAAAGGTTTCCAAACCGATTTTGAAAGTCTTCTGTTGAGAAATAACAATCCGCCGACAATCAGAATGAAGAGAATAACTGTGGTTGCGGATATGAAAAAAATAGTTTCCTGAGATTCTTCGATATTGGTTTCGATATTGAAACGATATGGTTTTTTGTTGAGATAAATAATCTTCGACAAACACCTGAACCTGTCAATGTCATTAAAATCAAGAAAATCGTGTGGCTTTTCTACAATGAAAATACTGTCCTTGAAATGGTCGTTTTTATCTAAATTCCGGATGTTTGTGGTGGGTTGTACATCGTTCCACAACTTTATCGTTTCGTTCAGTTTTTCATCGGATAATTTTAAACTGTTGATTTGAGAGCTGGTTTTTTCGGCTACAATTTTGTTGTGCTCATCCAATTCGTGTTTCCAGATCGCATCCACCACAAAATAATACAGCGGAATGCTGATGACCAGAATAATCAGGACATAGATGATGAAGGGTTTTGTGGTTTTGTTTAAAAGCGGCTTCACAAAGAATTATAAGTTATGAATTATAAATTATGAGTTTTTCATTTTGGTTGTGATGATGGCACTACGAATCATTTTCAATATTTCTAAAGCATCATTATTAATGTTTTCATATTCTGTGGACGATAAGAATTCGGTTTCAAATAAAAGTTCGAGCCAATAAAGAGATTCATCACATTCCTTTTGAGCAATAGCAAGCTTATGAATGAAGTCTGCTTTGCTCTCTGCGTTCTGAGCTTCCCGAATTAATGCACCAATTGCGGTTCCGCTTCTCAATAATTGCTTACTTAATACAAATTCCTTTTTATCTGTTGTAAGATATTTGTAAAGTTTTACGATTCTTATAGCAAAACTAAAACTCTTATCCTTCAAAACATTTTTCTTTTCACTCATAATTCATCATTTATAACTCATCACTAATTTGATTCCCATTTATAACCAGTTCCGTAAACCGTTTTCAGGTAAGGTTCGCAGCCTGCGTCATTCAGTTTTTTCTTTAAGTTTTTCACGTGTGCATACACAAAATCGTGATTGTCCAGCATATCTGCAAAATCTCCCGAAAGATGCTCTGCCAAGGTACTTTTGGATATGACTTTATTCTTGTTACCGATAAAATAAATCAACAGATCAAACTCTTTTTTTGTCAATGCTATAAGTTCATTATTGACTGAAACAGTCTTTGCCAAAAGGTCGATTTGTAATTCATTTTGATTGATAATATTAGAATTGTTAAACTGTTTTCTTCTGATTATGGAATAAATTCTCGCCATTAATTCCGACAAATGGAATGGTTTCGTCAAATAGTCATCCGCACCAAGTTGCAAACCTTTTATTTTGTCATCCAGAGCATTTTTTGCAGAAACGATGATAACGCCGTCCTGCTTATTTTGCTTTTTCAGCTCTTCCAGAATTTTCAACCCATTACCGTCCGGCAGCATAATGTCAAGAATAATACAATCGTATTGGAAAGTTTCTATCTTGTACATTGCTTCATAGAAAGTGAAGGCAAATTCGCACAGGTAGTTCTCCTCGGAAAGGTATTCTGCGATACTTTTTGCCAATTCGGTTTCGTCTTCAATAATCAGGATTTTCATTAGTAATTCTATTTTATAAATATCGGAATTTTTATCCAGCGAATTTATAGGTTGAATTTAGAAGAAATTTTGAAGGGATTAAAAAGGTCAAAATAAAGTAACTATTCTAAAACGCAGTGAACAATTTTTTTAAATTAAAATCGGAAGATTGGTATTCTTCATATTTTCTGTTGTAGTTTTCCGTGATCATAAATAACAGAGACTATTTTTAGTTATCATCTGCAGACTTGGATGAACTCAATGTTTCCCTTGGTATTGCTATAAAAATCGACACTTGTCTGTTGTTACAATAAAAGAAACTTTCAGTCGTTATCACTAATCCATTTGCACTGTTTCAGGATTAATTGGA
>NZ_RAQH01000007.1 GCF_003610695.1 Epilithonimonas arachidiradicis
TAAAAAGTTATTTCCGAAAATTATTTTTGAGCTTTAGAGGGCTCAAAAATTTTTCAGAATAACTTTTTAACTTACACAGTTAGTGAGACGCTACCTCCTTAGAATTTTACTTATAAAAACAAAAAATGTCTGCACTACTGCAGACATTTTTTATATGGTATTTTCAGATTCTTAATCTTCATCGTCTTCTTCGAAAACATCATTATAACCAGTTTCTTCTTCGTCATCGTTGTAATCGTCATCTTCATCTTCGAAACTTGTTTCCTTGAATTCTGCATCGAAATCGTCAAAATCATCATCCATAAAAGGCATAGCGGATTTTTTTCCTTTTCCATTGTCGTTTCCGGACTTGCTTGGCGCTTTCAAAGGTACATTTCCAAACCTGTAAACTGTAATTGGATAGTTAACAGCAGGCTTCTCGTCATTAATTTCCAATAATTCACAGAAGAATTCCCAAAGGTCGATAAATCCGTACTGAAATCTCATTTTGCTTCCAACAGCAGGAAAACCTTCATTAAGGTAAACATCAGACATAATTTCTCCGTCACCTTCGTCGCTCATATCTTCCAAAGGCACAGCGTTTCCTTCATTCCATTCATCATCAGAAAAATAAAAAGATGACAACTCTTCGCCAGGTAAGCTGAAGGCACTTTTTATACCCAGATGCAGATTCCAAAGTGTTTGCTTGTCTTTGATTTCGATGTCTCGGAAAATTGTGTCTTTGGCGTCTAGAATTACTCTTATCTTATAAACCATTGTCGTTTTACTTTAACTTTATATTAGCTTGATTACAGTTGCAAATATAAAACAAATGAAATTCCAGAAAAGTTTCTTGGAAATTTTTTTTAAAAAAAGTTTTTTATAAATTTTGCGCTTCTCCAGGTCAGATTATTCATTAGAAATCTGTTTCATTTTTCTCAGTCTCTCCAGAGGTGATTTTTCTAATTTAAATTTAAACTTAGTTCCCGATAGATAAACACTTTCCACAATGATACCTTGTTTGTGGGCTTCCAGGATGTGTTTTACGATTGCTAAACCTAATCCGGATCCGCCGTCTTTCCTGTTTCTGCTACTCTCTACACGGTAGAATCTCTCAAAGATTCTTGGCAGATTTTCTGGTTTGATTCCCATCCCGTTGTCTTCTACGGAGATATGGATATTTCTGATTCCTTCTCTGGTAGAAACGATGATTTGAGCTTCCTCGCGGTTCGCATATTTTACCGCATTAGAAATCAGATTAATCAAAACCTGCGAAATCCTTTGCTTATCTGCGTAGACAAATAATTGGGACTGCGTGGTTTGTAGCAGCATCGTCATCGATTGCTTATCGGCCTCCATTTCTAAAAGATCAAACACTTCCTGAATCAAAAGATTGATATCAAAAGTGCTGTATTTCAAAGCAATTTGACCAGATTCGAAACGGTTGATCATATCCAGGTCTTTCACAATGTTCAGTAGTCGCTCTACAGAACTGTCGATTCTTTGCAGGTATTTGTCTCTGATATTAAGATCTTCCACACCGCCGTCCCGAAGCGTTTCTATGTAACCTTGGATGGAAAATAATGGCGTTTTCAGCTCGTGGGAAACATTGCCGATGTATTCTTTTCGGTAGTTTTCCATTTCCTTCATCATATCGATTTCCGCATTTCTCTGGTTCATCTCGTGAACTTTTTCTTCAAGCTCTTTGAAACCGATGTCGGAATCGAAGTCGTGAATGATATCTTCCGGAAGAATATTTGTGATTCTCCGGATTTGATTTTTACTGTAAAAGCTAAACAGAAATTCTAATACAAAATAATTAATAATGAATACCAGAAGAAGTGTGAAAATCACAAAGTAGTTAAAATCTTTGGTCTTGAAGTAGATGTCATTGGTATAGATCTCAAAAAGAACCACGACAAAACCAACCACAGCTACCAAAGTGAAGGATGCTGCGATAGATAACCAATTGACTTTAACCGAATTTCTTATTCTCATTTCAAAAAAAAGATTTTCTAAAAAGAAAATCTTAAACTACTAATTTATAACCTATTCCCTTGAGTGTCTGGATCGTATTGATTCCCAGTTTTTCTCGCAGTCTTCTGATGTGGACGTCAATGGTTCTCTCGCCTACAATCACGTCATTGCCCCAGACTTTTTCCAGAATCTCTTCTCTTTTGAAAACTTTCTCCGTATTAGAAGCCAAAAGATATAACAAATCGAACTCTTTCTTAGGTAGCAAGAACTCTTCTTTGCCTTTGGATACTTTGAAATTATCTTTATCAATAATCAAGTCGCTGATCTCGATATAATTAGCATTTTCCTGAGACTGAGCGCCCAGCTGTAGCAATGCCGCCACTTTGGAAATCAAAACTTTTGGCTTGATCAGTTTTACGATATAATCATTTGCTCCGGCTTGGTAACCTGCTAGCTGGGAGAATTCTTCGCTTCTTGCAGATAAAAACACGATCAGGGTTTTTTGTAATTCCTTGATTTTGCGAAGATCCTGGCAGGTTTCGATGCCGTCTTTTTCCGGCATCATAACGTCTAACAGAATAAGATCCGGCAATATTTCTTTTGCTTTTTCTATTCCTTCGTTACCATTACTTGCAGTAAAAACCTGATAACCTTCTTTTTCCAAATTATAAGAGATGATCTCAAGAATGTCCTGCTCATCATCAATTAAAAGGATTTTTTTACGATTCATTTCGATTTATTAATTATCCCAAAATTAAAAAAAAATGAACTGTATATCACTAATTGTTTAAAGTTCACAGAAATTTAACATTTACAAAACAATTATTTCAGCTTTTGGAAGAATTTTCGATACAGATATTCATCTATTTTTATAAGCTCGAATCGTTTTATTTTTCGAGGAAATTAAATTAAATTTGCACCTCACGTTCAGATTATGGAAGAAGAAAAAAAATCACTCAATTTTATTGAGCAAATTATAGAAGATGATTTGGAAAATGGCTTGGATGCGTCTAAGTTGCGTTTTCGTTTTCCACCGGAACCCAACGGTTATCTTCATATTGGCCATACGAAAGCTATCTGCATCAACTTTGGTTTGGGGCAAAAATATAATGCGCCTGTCAACCTTCGTTTTGATGATACCAATCCGGCTAAAGAAGAGCAGGAGTTTGTAGATTCTATCAAAGCAGATATCGATTGGTTAGGTTTCAAATATGACCAGGAACTATATACTTCAGATTATTTTGAACAGTTATATATTTGGGCTGTGGAAATGATCAAAGAAGGGAAAGCCTATGTTGATGAGCAATCTTCCGAAGAAATCACGGCACAAAGAAAAAATCCATTTGAGCCGGGAGTTAACTCACCTTTCAGAGATCGTCCTGTTGAAGAGAGTCTTGAACTTTTTGAAAAAATGAAAAATGGTGAATTCGAAGAAGGAGCGATGAGTTTGCGTGCCAAGATTGATATGGCTTCTCCGAATATGAATATGCGTGATCCTGTGATGTACAGAATCCTGAAAAAACCGCATCACAGAACCGGAGAAAAATGGAAAATCTATCCGATGTACGATTGGGCACACGGAGAATCTGATTATATCGAGCAAATTTCACATTCATTATGTTCATTGGAGTTTGAAAATCACCGTCCATTGTATGAATGGTATCTTGACCAAGTTTATGATAACGAAAGTGTGGCACCGAAGCAAAGAGAATTTGCAAGGATGAACGTTTCTTATATGGTGACTTCTAAAAGAAAACTTCAAAGATTAGTTCAGGAGGGCGTTACAACAGGCTGGGATGATCCAAGAATGCCGACTATTTCCGGACTGAGAAGAAAAGGTTATACACCTGCATCAATCAAAAACTTCATAGAAAGAGTTGGCGTCGCCAAAAGAGAAAACCTGATTGATATCCAATTACTGGAGTTTTCGGTAAGAGAAGACCTTAACAAAGTGGCAACTCGTGTAATGGCGGTTGTAAATCCTGTAAAATTAATCATCGATAATTATCCTGAGGATAAAGAAGAATGGCTGGAAACTGAAAATAATCCTGAGGACGAAAATGCAGGAACAAGACAAGTGCCGTTCTCAAGAGAGCTTTACATCGAAAGAGAAGATTTCCAGGAAGAAGCAGATAAGAAATTTTTCCGTTTAAAATTAGGTGGAGAAGTTCGTTTGAAAGCGGGCTATATCATCAAAGCTGAAAGAGTAGAGAAGGACGACAAAGGTCAAATCACTACAATTTTTGCAACTTACGACGAAGATTCCAGATCGGGAAGTGGAACCGAGGCAAGTCTAAGAAAAGTGAAAGGAACATTGCATTGGGTTTCTGCAAAACACGCTTTACCAATCGAGATCAGAACTTACGAAAGATTGTTCACAACAGAACAACCGGATGCTGAAAAAGAAGTAGATTTTATGAATTTTATCAATCCTCAATCTTTGAGAATCTCTCACGGTTTCGCGGAGCCAAGTTTAAAAGATGCCACTTTGGATGATCATTTCCAGTTCCAAAGAATCGGTTATTATATCAAAGACAGAGATTCTTCTGATGATCAATTGGTCTTCAACAGAACAGTTACACTTAAGGATGGTTACAAGCCTTAAAATAATATAAAATAAAATATTAAATTGAAAATCAGTCGTTTGGCTGATTTTTTTTGTTTGGATGTAACAGAAATAATTTTGTTGTTGTCTTATCATCAAGTAAGATAAAACTATGAAAACTAAATTTTGTATTCTTATATTAACACTCTTTTTTTGGCAAGTTTCTGCACAGAAAACGATAGCTGCAGATAGTATCTCCAGAAAGAAACTTCAAGCCATCAAGAAAGACCAGAATATAAAAATTGATGGAATATTGGATGACGAAATTTGGAAAAATGTTCCGGTTGCAACCAACTTCGTAGAAAGACAACCTAACAACGGAAAGCCTCAGGCTGATAGTTTAAAAACGGAAGTTAAATTTCTTTACGACGATACAGGATTGTACATTGCTGCACAAATGTACGACCCAGAACCTTCAAAAATTTTAAAAGAATTAACCGAAAGAGATAACATTGCAAATGATGATTTCTTTGGAATTATCATCAATGGTTATAATGATCATCAGCAGAGCTTAGAATTTATTGTGACTGCAGCTGGCGTTCAGGTTGACGGAAAATTAACCACAGAAAACGAAGATATGTCTTGGAATGCCGTCTGGTATAGCGCAGTTAAAATCAATGAAAAAGGTTGGGCTGTGGAGATGAAAATTCCTTTTTTCGAACTGCGTTTTCCTAAGAAAGATTTGCAGGAATTTGGTCTTAATATGATTCGGAAAATCAAGAGAACCAACACGATGTATGATTGGAATCACGTGGACAATCAAAAAGGAAATTATACCTTATATGATGGTGTTCTGAATGGAGTCGCAGAAGTGAAAACGCCAACCAGACTATCTTTCACACCATATTTTTCGACTTATGTTAACAGTTTCGACGGCAAAACAGAAATGAATGTCAATGGCGGAATGGACCTGAAATACGGGATTAATGATGCTTTCACATTTGATATGACTTTGATTCCGGATTTTGGCCAAGCCAACTTCGACAATTCGATTTTGAATCTGACACCGTTCGAGCAACAATTCGCCGAACAACGTTCATTTTTTATGGAAGGAACGGAGCTATTCAGCAAAGGCGATTTGTTCTATTCCAGAAGAGTTGGCGGAAGTCCGTCGAGATATCCAACCATTGATGAGGAAAAAGAAACCGTCACCGAATATCCGGGAAAAGTTAAGCTATTCAATGCTTTCAAAATTTCGGGAAGAACCAAAAAAGGTTTGGGTATTGGGATTTTCAATGGCGTAACGGAAAAAATGGAAGCTGTAATTCGGGATAATGAAACTGGCGCAACCAGAAAAGAAGTGGTGGAACCCTGGACCAATTATAATGTATTGGTTTTTGACCAGAGATTTGGAGATAACTCATCTGTAACTTTGGTTAACACAAGTACGCTGAGAATGGGTGATTTTCGCGATGCCAATTCCACAGGACTTTTATGGAATATTGCCAACAAAAAGAATACTTATAATTACTATGGAAACCTGAAGGGAAGCTGGGTAATGGATGATGCAACTAAGTTCGGAAACAGAGGAACTGTCGGAATTGGAAAATTCTCGGGCAAAAATCGTTTCGAAATTAATGCCAATTACGTCAACAAAGATTGGGATATCAACGACCTCGGATTTTCGACCAAAACCAATTACGGAAATCATAATGTTTGGTACGGTTACAGAATTCTTCAGCCAACCGAAAAGCTGAATAATATGTACTTGAATTTCAATCTGAACTATTACCACAGGTTGGAACCTTTTCTGAATCAGAAATTGATATTCAATCATAATAACTCTTTTACAAACAAAAAATTTCAAAGCTTTGGAGGCGGAATCGAATTCACTCCTTATGGCGAAAAAGACATCTACGAACCAAGAACTTTCGGACGCCATTTGAATGTTCCTGGCTATTTCGACAGCTGGCTTTGGTTCGAGAGTGACAGCCGAAAAAAACTTCAGTACAACATAACGGTTGATTATTATGCTTACGACCAAAAAGGCAGAAACTATGTTGTTCCATCATTGTATCTGCGTTACAGAGCTTCTGATAAAATGAAAATAGTTTGGCAGTTCAATCCGGTTTTTAGTAATAATGAGGTTGGATATTCCGGCAAAGATGCAAGCAATATTTATATGGGAAGAAGACAGAGAAATACCTATGAAAATGCGATTACAGGACAATATACCTTCAATGAAAAGATGACTTTGGCTCTGGCTTTCAGGCATTATTTTTCGGATGTCACATACAAGCAGTTTTATATTCTGAACAATGACGGAAGCTTGGATGCCAATACGGCCTACCACCCCAATCTCAACGGGACATACAATTCCTGGAACGTAGATTTGCGCTATTCTTGGTGGTTTGCGCCGGGAAGTCAGCTGACTTTGCTTTACAGAAACGCGACCAGCAATTATCTGGAAATGTCCAGAATGCGTTTCAAAAATAACTTTGATGAATTGTTCAATGCGCCAATGATCAATAATTTTTCACTGAGAATCTCTTATTTCTTAGATTACAACAGGATGAAGAATTGGTTCTAAGATTATAATACTTTGGGCAGCTTAATCCGCCTTCCGCTCCCAATCTTTTCACTCCACTACGTTGCGTAAAAAGGATTTCCGCTCAAGTCGGGCTGCGTGCAATTCAAAAATAAAAACTCCATTTCAAAACTGAAATGGAGTTTTTATATTATTCATAATTTATCATTAATCATTTATAATTCATCATTCATCATTAATAATTATAATACGTCTCTTATTTCTTCATTCTTCTGGAAAGTTGCTTTAGCAAAAGGACAAAGCGGAATGATTTTCAGGTTTTTTTCTCTGGCGAATTCTACAGCTTTGTAAACCATTGCTTTTCCAACACCTTTTCCGTTATAAGCAGGTTCAACTTCCGTGTGGTCGATAATAATTTTATCATCTCCAGCCCAGGAATAGGTCATTAATCCTGCAGGTCTTCCGTCAAATGTCGCGACAAATTCTCCTTTTGTTTCCCAGTTATGTTGTGTTACTTCTAGCATTTTTATTTGATTTTAGTTAATACTTCTATATCGTTGGTTAATATTTTATGAACCGGACAAGCGTCCGCAATTTTGAACAATTTATCACGGATGTCTTCGCTCACTTCCGTTGTTCCAAAGTCAATAACCCTGCAAAACTGTGCCGTTTTGGTTTGCGGATAATTTTCCAGCTCTACTTCTACATTAATTTGTGGGATTTCCCAGCCTTTTCTGTCAATATACATTCTGAGAGTTGCCGCTGTGCAGCTTGCTAATGAAGTTGCCAAAATCTCAAATGGATTGAAACCTTTGTTTCCACCACCTTTATCAACTGGTTCATCCGTAATGAGTTTGTTTTCTCCGGCAATCACTTCGGTGTAGTATTTTTCTCTTCCCAGACTTGCTCTTACTGTTACTCCCATTTTTTATGAATTTAATTTAAAGCTCAAAGCACCGGAAGGGCAGCGGTTGATTTGATTTTTCAATTCTTCGGCTGTTGCATTTTCTGGTTTCAGCCAAGGTCTTTCTTTCGGGTTATAAACTTTTGGCAACATTTTTACGCAAACAGCAGCGTGGATGCATACTTTTGGTTTCCAGATGATGGTGATTTCACCAGCATTATATTCGTGAGTTTCCATTATATTTGATTTTTAAAGTTTTCGATTTTAGAATTAAGTTCACTTAGAAGCTGAGGTTCAATAACGCCATTGTCAGCATCAAAGTTTTCATAGAATTTCGGAAGAGAAAAAGTCTCTTTGATATCTGCGCCAAATGCAGGAAAGAATTTCGCCGCCTCTGCCATTACATTTCCTCCACCATAACCGCCTGGTGAAGTTGTCATCAAAAACATTGGCTTATCCTGAAAAACTTTCACGTTGATCCTGGAAGCCCAGTCAAATATATTCTTAAACGCCGCACTGTAAGAACGGTTGTTCTCTGCTAATGAACAGATGATAACATCAGAATCTTCAATATTTTTCAGGAATCTGTGCGCTTCCTCAGGAAAACCATTCTTTTCTAAATCAACCGAGAAAACCGGCATCAGATAATCATTCAGGTCGATCAGGTTGATGTTATCGTTTGGGAAACTTTTCAGAACAAATTTCACCAGTTGTTTGTTAATCGAAGTGGAAGAGTTGCTTCCGGCAAATGCAAATATTTTCATAAGTTTATTATAGTTTGAGATTTGATTTTAAAGTTGATCGTAACCACCGAATTTTTCATCGACAATCGCTTTCCATTCCGGATGTTTTTTGATGTATGCAAAAACATAAGGACAGAATGGCAACAGTTTTTTACCGCTTTCTTTGATGAATTCTAACGTCTTTTCTACCACAGCAGCTGCAGCTCCGGTTCCTGCTAGTTCCGGTTCGGCTTCTGTATGGACAAGCGCGATCTGATGCTCTCTTTCGCCGTAATTGATAAAAGCAAAATGACCGTTAACTTCTATTTCAAAACGTTTTTTAGTTTCGTTTTTCACAAGCGGGATATTTTCGAATTCTGGTTTCATAATTTATTTTTTTAAAGTTACTTATTATTTGATTCCAAAATTAGACAAAGCAAAACTGCTGAAAATTGATGTAGGATATTTTCTTAAGATGGATGTAATTGCAACAAAAAAATCCTGCAAATTAGTTCTGCAGGATTTCTGGGTTAAATAAATTGTTTCAGAAACAATTATGAATATGCATTTGTGTTTTTAGAGTTGATCTTCAAACTTCATCCGTGAGCGCTTGATGAAGTTGGATATATTTTCCAGTTTTTCTGTGTTTTTTTCCGGCAGATTCCCTATCCTGTAATAGAAGCTTCTCATTCCCCTTTTTGTATTGATATTGATAACCATAAAATAGTTAACAATCCCTTTTTCCACCTTGAAGAAAAGAACTTTTTGTAACGGCACTTCCAGAACAGGATGATGGATGTGCGACAAAGGATGCTCATACTTCACAGAGAGGATGTGCTCAGAAACTTCCAGAGAAAAGGTCTTCAACATAGCTAACCTCCATACACAAAACAAAAGAATGAGTAACGAAGTGCTGTATAAAACGGCTTTACTAACTACTATAAATTGTTTGGCGAATATTAAAAATAATATATCCAAAACAAGAAGCAGGAAGAATCCATACATCGCCAATGCGATTTCTTTTCGGTTATTTATTTTCATTTCTTGGTGTTTTTGCCCAGCCCGATTTCTGGATTTGTGTTTTTTATTGGTCCTCCTTTATTCCATTAAAATGTTTTTCTTGGCTATTAGTTTATTTCTATGGAAAATTGTACTTCTCATTAGTACCTTTTACAGAGCCGGTGAAGACTCTGTAAATGGATACTAAGATTTCATTATTGTGTGTTTTCAGAATCAAAGTTTCAAATTGTAATCGGTTAATAGAATCTCTATTTTTTCTGATTATAATTATTAACTTTTTATTGATACAAAAATATCAGTATAGTAATATTGTATCCAAGAAAACACAATAGATGTATGTCGATAAGGTTGTAGATATTTTTCTACAAGCAACAATTTTAGAAATGAGGATTATTAATTGGATCTGAATTAATTATGATTATTTTTAATTAATTCTGCCAATTCTACGATATTTTCGATATTAAGCTTTTCAAATATCCTTTTTTTTACCGTACTGATGGTGTTTTGTTTCAGGTCTAACCGGCTCGCTATTTCCAGATTTCCCAAACCTTTGGCATATAATTCTGCGATTTCCAATTCTCTTTCGGTCAAACTTTCCAAGGGGTTGATAAGCTTGGGGTTTTGCATAGAATTCATCATAAGGGCTTGGGTCAGCGGTGAGATATATTGCCCGTAACGCAACATTCTCAGGATTGCCTGCTTTATTTCCTCTTCTTCGCTCAGTTTGCTTAGGAATCCGTTGGCGCCGGCATTGATGAATTTCAGAGACTGTGTCGCTTCATCAATACCTGTGAAAATCAGAACCTTGATCTCTGGATTAATTTCTTTTATCTTGGGTAAGATCGTCAGACTATTGCCATCAGGAAAATGTGCATCAATGATTGCAATATCTATTGCTTGGCTCTGAACAGTATCCAAAACCTGCGACAGGTTAGAAGCCTGAAAAATTTCGCAATCCAAACCAATTTCTTCCAGCATAAACACAAGGCCTTGTCTTATAAGGCTATGATCGTCGGCAAGTAGGAAAGTGGTTTTGTTATCTAACATTATTGATTAATATTTAAATTGATTGAAAATTTCACAGTTGTACCTTTGTTCAGTTCACTTTCAACAGAGATGTCTCCGGAATATAATTCTACAAGTTCCTTGCAAAGGCTCAATCCTAATCCTGCTCCCAGATTTTCGACATCTTCGGATAATACACCTTGATAATAAGGTTCGAATATTTTTTCTAAATCGGATTCCGAAATTCCCGCACCTGTATCGCTGATTGCTGTAACCAGACGAACGGTTTTGTCATCTACAGGTTCCGTTCTTGTATTAACGGTGATTTGTCCGTTTTCTGTAAACTTATTAGCATTTCCAAGAATGTTCATAAAAACCTGATTGATTTTTGCCTTGTCAGAATAGATCTCCAAATCCGGACTGATATTTTCATTAACGACAAATCTGTTGTTTCTGGTTTCTATAAATGGTTCTATCGAAGTCAGGATAGATGATACTTCATTTTTTAGATTAAATACTGTTGGAACCAATTTATTTTCCTTGTGCTGATTTTTGGTATATTCCAGGATTTGATTGGCTTGTAATAATAATGAATTGTTGGTAAAGCTGATCGATTTCAGGTATTCTTTGATGCTTTCGTCATTAGTTTTTTTATTGATTCTGTTAATAAAAATTCCAATAATCTTCAGAGGTGATCTCAACTCGTGGCTCAGCATTCCCAGGATTCTGTTTTTGAAGTTAAGATTTTCACTGATTTTTTTGTTTGCGGAATTGAGTCGCTTTTCATAGATAAAGGCGATTCTCGTAAAATACATGATCAGGATGGAAACGATAAACATCAGGATCATCGCACCAAAAACCAAATACATTCTGATTTTGTTGCTTTTGGAATTTTGCTTTTCGTATTCCTTTTCCAAGTCGGATTTAGAACCTTTGATCGCATCATCATAGATGTTCATCAGGTCGTTACCATAGATCAAAAGGCTGTTGAATATTTTGTAGAATTTGCTGCTATGATTTTTATTCCTGATTACATTAACCTGGATTTTCTGCACTTCCTTTGAATAGTGATTATTAATCGTTTTAACAATACTGTCCATATCAGATTTGATTCTTTCTGCATTGGTGATTCCGCCATTGTTGACTGTGATGACAGTACTTTCTTTTTGCACATCTACCTTGCCAGAGATCGCATCTCCCAAACGTCCGAAAAGGCCTTTCTTCTTAACAGTATCTGAAACGGTTTTGGTTTGGATGTCAAATTTTTCGTAGTTATAATTATTCAGGTTATATTTCTTGAACTTTGGAGCATCTTCGCCAATTTTGAAAGTCGATTTTGTCGAAAACTGGTACGTAGAATCAGCCAGCAACTTCAGTTTTTTGAACTCTGACGAATCTTTTTTCTGTGGCAGCAATATGTTTTCAAGCTTTGGATTTTTGTAGCTGTTAATGCTGTCTAGATTTTTTGTAAGCTTGTTGACAGATTCGAAATAGGAATCCAAATATTTTTTATCATCCGTAATCAGGTACTTCTGAAAATGATCCTGAGAATTCAGTAACTCTCTCTTAGAATCTTCTGTCAGGTTTTCTAATGAATGGATCTCCTTCAATTGATTTTCTATAAAGGTCAAATTCTTTCTGGACATAAATTCGTTATAGAAAAATCCTGCTAGAATAATCTGAATCAACAAAATGCATAGAATCAGGAAATAATGAACTATTTTTCTGAATCGGAAGCTTAGTGATTTTGAAGAATTGTTGGACTTCATATTTGTGTTATTAATTTAATTAATCAGTTATTGAAAAAAAAACCGATTGCCATAGTCTGTAAAATTAAAAAATCTAATAAAAATATCCTTTTATCATGTGTGTTTTCATATGATTTGTAAAATTAAACCTTTTACAGTGAGTTATCTATATAAAATTAATAAAAAATCCTGTAAAACTGCATTTACAGGATAGGATTAATATGTATAATATAGTACTTACAATGTTTTGAACTGCTCCAGCATTCTGATATCATTTTCAAAGAACATCCGGATGTCGCTCATCTGATAAAGGAGCATTACAATTCTTTCGATTCCCATTCCGAAAGCATAACCTGAGAATTTGTCAGGGTCAATATTAACATTCTTTAGAACTGCAGGATCTACCATTCCGCAACCCATGATTTCTAGCCAGCCTGTACCTTTTGTGATTCTGTAATCCGTTTCAGAATTCAGTCCCCAATAAACATCCACTTCTGCGCTCGGCTCGGTAAAAGGGAAATAAGAAGGTCTCATTCTGATTTTTGACTTTCCGAAAAGTTCCGTTGTAAAGAACTGAATGGTTTGTTTAAGGTCCGCAAAACTCACATTCTCATCAATATATAAACCTTCTATCTGGTGGAAGATACAGTGCGAACGGGAAGAAACCGCTTCATTACGGAAAACCCTTCCGGGAGCTAGGATTCTCATCGGCGGTTCATTGTTTTCCATATAGCGGATCTGAACCGATGAGGTGTGCGTTCTCAACAACACATCCGGATTTTGCTCGATGAAAAAGGTGTCTTGCATATCTCTTGCCGGATGATATTCTGGTAAGTTTAATGCGGTGAAGTTATGCCAGTCGTCTTCAATTTCCGGTCCGTCTGCCACAGCAAAACCGATCGATTTGAAGATGTCAATAATTTTATTTTTAACCAGATTAATAGGATGACGAGAACCTAATTCCAAAGGGAAAGCCGGTCTTGTAAGGTCTTCTTTTTCGAGAATAATTTTACTTTCCGAAGAAGATTTAAGTTCCTCCAGTTTTTCGTTAACAGCATTTCTTAAGATGTTGATTTTCTGTCCAAAATCTTTTTTCTGCTCATTTGGAATTTGTTTTAAGGAATCATAAAAATCATTCATAATTCCTTTTTTTCCGTTGAACTTCAGTCGGAATTGCTCAATTTCATCCTTGGCAGAAGATTGGAAATTTTGTACTTCTATCAGCAGGTCATCAATTTTCTCTAGCATTATCTCGTGTAAAAAAATAGACTGCAAAAATACGATTTTTAAAATAAAGTTGCCATAAAAAATCTGTTCCCGAAAAGAAACAGATTGTAGATTATCATTTATAAGACAAATTATTTTTTCTCAATCGCTTTCACTTTCATCTGAACATTAATTTCATTTTTGATTAATCCTTCAGCAGCAGGCATCTGGAATTTGATCCCGAACTCATCTCTGTTGATGTCTTTTGGTTCGGTTGCGATGCTCAGTTCACTGTCTTTTATTTTCACATTCGCGTTGAAGGTGGCCGGTTTTGTGATGCCTTTCAAAGTCAGATTACCGTCCAGAACAGTGTTGTAGTCGCTTCCTGCAGGCGCTTCGGATATTTTTGTGATTTCGAAAGAAGCCGTCGGGAACTTTTCTACATCAAAAAAATCAGCACTTTTAAGATGACCAATCAATTTTCCGTTGCTTTCCGAATCTTTCAAATCTTCATTGGCAATAGATGTCATATCAATCACGAATTGTCCGCTTTCCAGCTTCCCGTCTTTTACGGTCACTTCGCCACTTTCAAATTTCAGAGTTCCGATGTGGCTTGTATTGTCAGATTTTACAACTTTGAATCCTTTCCATTCCGCTTTACTGTTGAGGGTGTCCACGACATAGATTTGTCCGTCATTGGTCGTCAATACCTCGTTGCTCTCGCTGGTTACCGGTTTGTCCTTCCCACAAGAGATGACCAATACCGAAGCCGAAATGATTAATAATGCGGAGATTAAAGTTGCTTTTTTCATTTTAAAGTTTTATTTGTTACTTAGTTTTACGTTCTTTGCTAAAATAATAAAATTATTACACTTCCAAAAATACTATTTCCGTAAAATGTTGTTAGAAGTCAAAAATCTTTATTTCAATTATCAGACCAACCAGCCCCTTTTTCAAAACCTGAATCTGAATGTCGACGAAGGTCAGATTATCGCCCTGGCAGGCGAAAGTGGTTGTGGAAAATCCACTTTATTGAGTTTGATTTATGGTCTAATGGACTGGCAAAGCGGGGAAATTATTTTTGAAGGACAAAAGTTGTTCGGACCTAAAGGAAATCTGGTTCCCGGTGAATCTCAAATGAAATTCGTGGCTCAGAATTACGATTTGATGCCTTATGCGACGGTTGCCGATAACGTTGGGAAATTCATCTCTAACATCAATTTAAAATCGAAAAAAGAAAAGGTCGAAGAATTATTAGATATTGTTGGTTTGAAAGATTATGCTAAAGTCCTGCCCAAAAATCTTAGCGGTGGACAACAGCAGCGTGTGGCAATTGCCAGAGCTTTGGCGATTCTGCCGAAAATGCTTTTATTGGATGAACCTTTCAGTAATCTCGATTTTTCCAGAAAATTTGAATTGCGGGATAAGCTGTTCAATTACGTCAGGCAAAATAATATGAGTCTTCTGATTTCAACGCATAATTTGGAAGAAGTTTTGCCTTGGGCAGATAAAATTGTGGTTTTGCAACAAGGGCGATTGATTCAAAATGATTCGCCGAAAGAAACTTATGAAAATCCTTATAATGATTATGTTGCAAAGCTTTTAGGCGAGGTCAATATTTTTTCAGAGGAAGAAAAATCCGAATTTAATCTTTCCAAAAAACATTATTTTCCGCATCAGATAAAAATTGCAGAAAATGGAGTAGAAGCTGTTGTTTTAGAAAGCCTTTTTGCCGGTTCTCATTACCGGAACAAGCTTAGAATTAATGATAAACCAATCGTTGTTTATTCTCAAAATGTACTTTCCGGAAACGTATTTTTAAAGTTTTAATTATCCCATTTTATATATTGTTGATAAAATATGGATAACTTATACATTATCAGTTGGTTGGAAAATAAAATTTTCTTAGCTTTGGTTTACGAAAATTTAAAGGAATTTTTTGGTTAATTCTCTTTCTGCCTTAGGGACTGGAAATTAGTCTTGTTCAACACGGGACAATCAGAGTCTTTGAAAGTTTACCCTGCCAAAACTTTCCTTTTTTTATGCTTTCTTCACAAACTCAGATTTCAAAGCCATAGATCCGAAGCCGTCAATTTTGCAGTCGATATTATGGTCAGAATCCGGACGTAGGCGGATGTTTTTAACTTTTGTCCCTGCTTTTACAGGTTTGGGTGCGCCTTTCACCGGCAAATCTTTGATGACAATTACAGAATCGCCGTTTTGTAATTCCTTGCCAAGCGAATCAAAAATTTTTCCTTCAGATGAAACTTCCTTCGGGTCCCATTCGTGGAAACATTGTGAACAAACTTGCAAGTTATCTTGTTCGTAAGTAAATTCGGATTGGCATTTTGGGCAAAGAATAGTGTCGCTCATAGTTTTTATAGATGATAATTAATGAATGATAAATGATTTTTTATCACTTTAATGTTGCAAAGGTAACTTAATTACAAACAGACATCAACTAACATTTATCATCTTTTATCGTGAAAATATTTATTTTTGAAAAAAAACTTTATGAAGATTATTAGACGATTGATTTTTATTGGTTTAATGGTATTACTGGGCTGGATATTTGTAATTAATCTTTATGAGATTGATATTGTTCCTGTTAAAAATAAAGCTTATCAAAGAGAGCAAATAATGGAAATTGAGGAATCCAATTCTATCTTCGAACTTAAAAAAATTGCAAAATCAAAAGTACTTGTAATTCATAAAATTCATAAATCAAATCACGAAAAGTCTACAAAAGAATTATACTTATTGTTTGCAGTTATTACAATGATATTATTTTTATATATCACTCCAAAACCAAGCAAAACTCATAATTCATAACTCAAAACTAATTCTTAGATTTGTGCGCAACTAAAATAAATCTTCCTTTTAAAATGAAAAAAACCGCTTTATACGATAAACACGTTTCTCTGGGCGCTAAAATCGTTCCGTTTGCAGGATTCGAAATGCCTGTTCAGTATTCAGGAGTTACAGAAGAACATTTTGCTGTCCGCGAAAAAGCGGGAATTTTTGATGTCTCTCATATGGGACAGTTTTTCATCGAAGGTCCTTCTGCAAAAGCCTTGTTGCAGTTTGTGACTTCCAATAATGTGGATGCTCTGGAAAATGGAAAAGCGCAATATTCTTGCCTTCCGAATGAGACCGGCGGGATTGTAGATGATTTGATTGTTTATAAAATTGAAGATGAAAAATATTTCGTAGTAGTCAATGCTTCAAATATCGACAAGGACTGGAACCATATCGCCAAATACAATGAAAAATTCGGGGCAAAAATGACCAATGCTTCTGATGAGATGTCATTGATTGCCATTCAAGGCCCAAAAGCAACCGAAATTCTTCAGAAATTGACTGAGGCAGATTTGTCGTCAATTCCATATTATCATTTCACAATAGGTTCTGTGGCTGGTTTTTCGGATGTGATTATTTCGAACACAGGTTATACAGGAAGTGGCGGATTCGAAATCTATTTCAAAAATGAAAATGCTGAGCAACTTTGGGATGCGTTGACAGAAGCCGGAAAAGAATTTGGGATGATTCCTTGCGGATTGGCTTCCAGAGATACTTTGAGATTGGAGAAAGGCTTCTGCCTTTATGGAAATGATATTGATGATACAACGTCTCCACTTGAAGCTGGTTTGGGTTGGATTACAAAATTCGATAAAGATTTTGTGAACAAAACATTTCTGGAAAATCAAAAGGCTGAAGGTGTTTCCAGGAAATTAGTTGGTTTCGAAATGCAGGAAAAAGCCATTCCAAGACACGACTATGAAGTGATTGACGTGGAAGGAAATATCATCGGGAAAGTGACGTCCGGAACAATGTCGCCAATGAAAAAAATCGGGTTAGGTTTGGCTTATGTTGATAAACCGAATTTCAAATTAGGTTCAGAAATCTTCATCAGAATTAGGAATAAAGATATTCCTGCGAAGGTGGTAAAATTGCCTTTTGTTTAAGGATTAGGATTTAAAAATAAAAAAAGCGGCTGTTTTTGGTCGCTTTTTTTATTTCTGAGATTTTATTATAGTAAAAGTGAAGGTATTTTATTTGTATTTCTCAACAATTCCGGACAGGTAAGGTTTATATTTTTCGCTGACCGGGATTCTTTCATCACCAATCATTAAACTATTTTTTCCGACACTCTGAAGATACTGAAGCGAGATAATATGTGAGTTGTGAACCCGGATAAAATTCTCGAAATTGATTTTATCAACTATGGACTTCATGGTTTGATGGACAATAAACTTTCCTCCGGTAGTATAGATGACAATATAATCTTTGAGTGCACTGATTCTGACGATATCACTCATATTGATTTTGATGTTCTCATTATTGAAGCGAACGAATATGAACGCATTTTTCATTACATTGTCTTTTTCATGTAAGATTTGTGTATTATTATACATGTCAAAGCTTTTATAAGTAGCTTTCAAGAATCGTTCGAACGAAAAAGGTTTAAGGAGATAGTCTATGACATCCAGCTCAAAGCCTTGAACTGCACAATCATCATAAGCTGTTGTTATAACAACATCAGGAAGCTTTTTGGAACTTCTGAGAAATTCTATTCCGGAGATATTTGGAAGATTGATGTCAAGAAAAATAAGGTCTACAGTATTATTTTTCAAAGCCTGAACAGCTTCCTGAATATCATAGCAATTGGCCGAAAGATTTAGGAAGGGGATTCGGGAGATATATTCTTCGATGACGTGATGTGCCAGTACCTCATCATCTACAATTATGCAATTCATTGGTGTTGGTCTAATGTGAGTTTTAATTTGATTTCGTATTCTGAGTTATTATCGTTGATCTCAAGATGATATCTTCCGGGGTAAAGCAAGTCTAGCTTCATCTTTGTGTTTTTGATTCCGACATTGTTTTTTCGGTATTTTCATTTGATTTCCTATCATAAGAATTTTTTACAACAAAATACAAAACATTCATCTTTTAACTCAATCTTTATTATAGTGGCCACTATTTTCCAATATAAACTCCCGGTCAAATTGATTGTCTTTAACAATAGAAGCCTTGGCATGGTGAAACTCGAAATGGAGGTAGGCGGAATGCCTGATAACGAAACCGATATGATAAATCCTGATTTTGCTATGGTGGCCCACGCTATGGGATATCCGGGGAAAAACGTCCACAATCCGGAAGAAGTGGAGCAGGCTATCAAAGAATGTCTGGCGTACGACGGACCTTACCTTTTGAATATTTTTACCAACCCAAATGCCCTGGCGCTGCCTCCGAAGATTGAACTCCAACAAGTATTAGGGATGACTAAATCAATGGGACAGTTGATGCTAGGAGGAAAGCTTCAGGAAGCAATGGACACTGTGAAAAGTAATTATAAACATCTTAAAGATATTCTTTAAAAAGTCAGTACAGATCAGAAAGTCACACAAAGAGCAATATCTATGTGATATTGCTCTTTATTTTGATCCTTTACTGCTATTAATTTGTCAAAATAGGCTGGATATAATTATTTAATATTTAAAGAAATAGAAAAATTTCACACACATAGAACATACGACTTTATAATCCTTTAAATGGTTTTAATCTTCCTACCTTGCGGTAAGATTAAGAGAAATAGTCTGCATATTGCCGCTTCCTTCATATCTTTCAGCCCAGATTTCTAGATAATCATCTTTCTTCAGCTGAACGGTTCCGATAATAGGCAGTGCCAATATCCCGGACGTCGTAAAAAGACCGGTGGTACCTCTACCGTAGACTTTGGTTTCAGTAATGACAACACCATTCTTCGCAATATAAAGGATAATAGTCAAATCACTGTTACCTTGATAAGATACAGAGCCTGCGACCTGGAAATACCTTGGCTTGTTTCCTCTGTAGGTTATAATATTATCACCATCTCTTGTAAATCGGAACAGATTGTTAGAAGTAGTGGTTCCTGTAATTTTTCTACGCCCGGCAGTACCTGTCGTTGTAAATGTGGTCGTAAAACCGGTTCCTACCGCAGCCGATAAGTTGATATCCCCAGTAGCAGCATCATCACTTTCACGGGGTGTACCCGGAGCATCTACGGTCCAGGCATTACTGAAATAATAACCGGGATAGGCACCTGTCGTATAGCCTTTTATCACACCAGATGCTGCTGAAGTAGTACCAGAAAATACAGTACCCTGCAAAATGCCTGTACCCACGCTTAATGTGTTACTGCTGACATCCAAAGCGATATCGTTACCGTTAACGTTGCTGAAACCACTGGCTTTCTGAATGTGACCAAAAGTTCCTGTAAATGTTTCAAAAGTGCCGTTATTGCTGTCCGGCCAAGCCTGTGTATTAAGCAGTAGATTCCCAATGTTGGAATAGATAATACCGTTAGCATTATTAATAAAGTTGACAATATTACCAAAATAAAGACCATAGCCGGAGATGTTTCCCACACTTATGCTGGTATTCTGTACAATGGTGTTCTGAATTAAAAGCGAGGTGTTGGAAGAAGCGCCAGGGCCTGTCATATCAAAAGCTCTTGCACCGGTTATAGTGATATTTCTGATACTACCACCGGTATTACCTCTGAATACAGTGCCTCCTGGAAACGACAGAACATCCTCATTGGCATCAAGCCCCGAAACGTAGGCATCATTAAGATTAATCGGAAAAGCTAAAGCGATAGTGCCGTTAATCTCATAATACTTATTGCTGTCCAAAAGGTAACTGCTACCACCGCCAGCGGCCAGTTCAGGTGCTAAATCTGCTGCTGATTTGACAATTTTAAAATTATCTCTTTTGCTGCTGAGGTCGTTGGCAAGTTTTAGCCAGGAATTGTTTGCTGTATTGTAATAAAAAAATGCCTTCTCTGTGGTGTCAAAAACCAAAAGACTTTCTGCCGGATTGCTGATCGAATTACGTTCTAAGGTAGTCATCCGTGGTATAAGAACACCTCTTTGTGTGTTACCTGATTGGATTTCCAGTGCTGCAGATGGATGTGGATTAGCAGTGTTAACGCCGATTTGTGCGTAGGCGGATGCCATCGATAGTAATAGAACGAAAAAAGTAAATAATCGCATAATCAATGATAAAAATTAAATAATGGTATCGTTAAAAAGTTTCAATTTCAATTTTCAGATATACTGTGTAGTGAATAGTATTAATTTTTTACAAAACTAAAGCTATGATTATTAAAGAATTATGATCTGGATCATACACCTTGCCGTCATTACTGAAATCTGGAATAAAATTTTATGGCAAATAATTAATAGAAGAAAGATCAGGTTATCCGAAGAAAGTAGAAGCCAAAGTAAAGGTTTGCATCTGGGAACTTATCGATTTAAATTAAAATATGAAGATTTGTATCTGACGTTCACCAGTTTTGACAATCAATATTAATTAATTATTTCAAGTTTACAATTCAAAAATAGGTTACTGTTAAAATAGGATGAAGAAAAACGGTTATAAATTCATTGATATTTAAAATAGAATTACAGGTCAGGTAATATAGCAGTAATAGCTTAGCACAAAATCTATAAAAGAAATGAAAAGACTATTACTTATTTGCATGATGCTGATTTACGGTTTAATTTCAGCGCAGGAATTATTTCCTTATCTGCAGGCACCTTCGCCTTCATCTATTTATGTTAACTGGAAGACCGCATCAAACCCCGAATCTGTCGTTGAATATGGTTCCTCTCCAAATCAGTTGTCATTGACAAAAACAGGAACGAATAAAGTTATGTCAGATACGGGCTATCCAGCCAATTATTTTTACCACTCTGTAAAGATCGACGGTTTGGATGCCAATACAAAATACTATTATCGGATAAAGACAGGAAACAGTGTTTCCCAGGTGTATTCATTTAAAACCCTTCCTTTGCCTGGGCAGGCTGCTACAGCTGATGGACACATAAGGTTTTTGGTTCTTGGAGATAATCAGATGAAAAATGTGCCGCGTTTTGATTCATTGGTATCTGCAGCTAAAAGGCAGATTGCCAGAAAATGGGGCTATGACAAAGATCCTGCTGACAATATAGCAATGACGATTATGGTTGGGGATCAAGTGGATGTTGGAACCCTGGATCATTATGAGAATGTCCATTTCTCCAAGAATAAGGAACTGTCAGGTTTTTTACCCATCCAGACACTGGTCGGCAATCACGAAACTTATGGTACATTAGGAATGCAGGCTTATTACGATCATTACATTCTCGACGATGTTAGTTATAAAGGGATTTCATCAGGATCAGAAGCCTATTACGCAAGACAGGTTGGTAATGCTTTATTTTTAGCATTTGATACAGAGCATCCATCCAATGATCAAATCGCCTGGCTTGACAAAATCCTGCCTTTAGCTAATCAGGACAGTACTGTTGAATGGATTATTTCTTTAGGACACAGACCTTACCAGGCAGAACAATATGTTGGTGATATCTCTACCTGGATCAGAAATACAGTGATGCCCATTCTTAATACCAGTTCAAAACATATCCTTCATATAGGCGCCCATCACCATTTATATCATAGAGGACAGCTGAAAAACTTCCCGTCTTACCAGATCATTTCAGGCGGTGTTGCTTGGGATCAATACTGGGGTATGGCATCCGAACAGGATTTTGATGATGTTCAGAAAACTATCTCCAACTGGATTTACCAGATCGTTGATATTGATACGGTTAAAAAAACATTCGAAGTCGAAGCCTATTCCATTGGCAGTATATTCGAGTGGAAAGACAATGAGTTGATGGACAGTTTCCATCACGTTAAAAATAAACCTGCACCTGAAAAACCTTCGATACTAAATAACTATGCCGGTCAGGAAATGGAACTTCCCATCACTGTTGAAAGTTCGTCTTACCAATCGACTTCGGATGAGCTGTTGAATTCCACAGAATTTCTTTTTTCAAAAACCCAGGATTTTAGTATTATCGAAAAAGATATTTACAGAGATTTCGAAAATCTCTACGGGCCGGTAGGTAACAGAACGGATATCTCAAAAGACTTGAATGCAGGCGTTGATATTACAAAGGCGACAATTCCTTCAGGAGGATTGACCAACGGAAAGTATTATGTAAAAGTCCGCTATAGGGACAGGAATCTTCAGTGGTCGGACTGGAGTGACATAAAATCTTTCAAGATCATTAACAGTACAGTACTGAATACCCAGATTGTCCCGGATGCTATAGAATATGAGCAGAATAAACCGATAAAGATCAGTTTTACAGATACACCCGGTGGTGCGAAAGACTGGATCGGTCTCTATAAAAAAGGACAGAATCCGGGATCGGCGACACCATCGCAAACCTGGAAATATACCAATGGTCAGGTAAGCGGCAGCATGACTTTTACTTCCGGATTACCCAATAAAGGACAATATTATGCAGCAATAATGATTAATGATGGCTATACGGAAATTGCAGACAGAAAACCTTTTTATGTTGGTCCATCAGTAAGCTTATCTACAGATCAGAATACATATCCGGTAGCAGGAACCATAAAGCTTACTTATAGCAATGCTCCAGCATTGTCTAAGGATTGGGTGGGAGTTTATAAAGTGGGAACTACACCAAGCGCTGTGACTTCTCCTAAATGGGCTTATGTAACAGGTGCGAATGGCACATACACATTTAACGGATTGCCAAAAGGTTACTATTACGCGCAATATTTCCTTGAAGATGGCTATACAGCGATAGGTAATAAAATTTTCTTCCAGATAGGAGATGATATTACTCAGCTGATGATCAATAAAACCATTTACAACCTTAATGAAAATATCATTGCAACATGGACAGACTCTCCGGGGATAGTGAAAGACTGGTTGGGAATCTATCATAAAAATGATAATCCAAATGTAGATCCCTTGGTGAGCTATACTTATTTTAATGGTACAGCAAATGGTACGACGGAGATTCCTGACGACAAGCTGCCGACGGAACCAGGAAGCTATTTTATCGTGATGTTTACAGACGATTCTTATAATGAAGTTTCGAACAGGGTAGAGTTTGAAGTCGTAGGAGAAACCCTAGGAATCAATGACAATTCCTCAGAAAACGGAATCCAGGTTTATCCAAACCCCGTTAATAGCGGTGACAGAACTTACATCAAAGCTAAATATCCTATTGATAAGATTGATGTATATGATATGACAGGAAGTTTATTCTACACTTCAAAAAATATCAACAATAATTCAACATCCATCATCAATCAGAGTTTGCCAAAAGGGGTTTATATTTTAAAAATCTTCTCAAACAAGCTTTACACTGTAAAAATGATTGTTAAATAGATCAACACCAACTTCCATATTTTTAAAATATCCCAGTGCTTGCATTGGGATATTGTTTTATTGATAAAGTAAAAGCCCATTATATGGGCTCTTTATGTCATTATTAAGAGGTCTACATCAATTTCCTATTTGCAGATAATGTTAACAATCATAACGTTAGAAGATAAAAAGTGCAGTTTTTTAATAAAGCAAATGTTGTGAAGCAGATTGAATACAATAAAAAAGTCGGAAGATGTACTTCCGACTAATATAGGTTTTCTAAACCTGTTAAACGCTTGAAATTATGATATTTAATTTTTATTCTTTGATAAGTTTAAACGATTCATCTTTTCCTTCAGATTTAACTCTTAACAGGTAATTCCCGGCCTTCAGATCACCGACATTAATTTGCTTGGAATCCTTACTAAACGTTTTAAGTAACTGGCCTGTCATCGAAAATAGTTCTATACTCTTAACTGCTAGATCTGTACCAATATTCACTACATTTTTTGCAGGATTAGGATATATTTTGACAGTATTATGTTTAGCTATATCATTCACATCAAGTGCTGAAGTATCAACGACGGAAACGTTGTCAATATCAATTCCTCTTGCCCAGTTGGATGTTCCTTCAAAAGCGATCAGGTAATTTGTAGATTTATTCGGAAGAGGGATACTTACATCAATCCAAGTGGAATTTTCTGTGACGTAAGAACTTCCGATTTGAGTCCAAGCATCACCTGGATTAGCCTTATAATAGACTCTTAGTTCATCCACATCACCAAACCAGTTGACATTCGCTAAACTGAATTTTAGCTCCGGTGTTGTCAACGCAGAAATATTAAAAGGAGGCATTACCAATTTAGCTTTGTTTCCTGCGGTTGTCGTTCTGAATTCTGCCATTCTCGGAGCAGATCTAGGAGTAATACTGCTGTTACCGTTAGCAGTTACGTAAGTCCATACAGACGAACCTCCGCCAGAAACAGCTTCGTTAAGCCAACAAGAAGGAATGGTTGTAGCATCAAAGTTTTGTACATATGGGAATGTAGCAATTACTTCACAAGTTGTTGTGAAAGATTGCACTGCTGACCAGGCACTGAAGCCCGTTTCACCACAATTTGACCTAATATAAAACTGATAGGCTGTGGAAGGGGTAGGAAGTGAAAGTGTAGCAGACGCAGTGTTTGATGTAATAACTGTTCCAGTACCTTGAGTAAAGCCTGCTGGTCCGTACTCAATCTGATACGTTGCTCCTGCCGTACTTGAAGGAGTCCAGCTTATGTTGGCGGAATTTGAAGTTACACCACTCACTGATATCGTTGACGGAACATCACAGGAAGGTATTGCTCCGTTAAAAACGTCATCTATATCAAAATAAAATTGATCTGTAGTCGTAGAATAAAAGCCTACATAAATGGTTTGCCCCACATATTCGGACAGATTATACGAATATTTATAAAAGGTAGCTCCACTTGCAGGTGCAACAGATGCTGCCAAAGTTTTTGTAAAGGCATCCGCTGTAGGCGTAGTAGTTGAAATTTTAACACTGATTGTCTCAGGATATAAAGGATCTCTGCTTCTTGCATAAAAAGAAAGAAAGTCGCTTACTCCAGCAGTCACAGTAATGGCCGGCGTAACTAAATAATCATTGTGAGCGGTAGAACTGTAACCTATTGAGACTGTATTAGTACCACTATAGGCTGAAATATTTCCGCCAGTATAATTTACAATAGCCCAAGTATTTGTATCGCCGCCATTTAGAGCCGTCCAGCCGGCGGGAAGTGTCGCTGAAGCATCAAAATTTTGAAGAAATTGCGCAGTTGCAATTGAAGGGATTGCAAGCAACGCCAACAGTAATTTTTTTACCATAATATTTATTTTTTTTTAAATTCTTGGTTAAAATACAAATATTCTATCATTTAAACAAAAATAAATTATTATAATTGATATTTATTTGTATTTTTATCTATTAATGTTATTATTCTGTTAATGAATTCGATTAATGATAGCTTTCACAACAAGCTGTGCGGATAAAATTGTGCATTCAGTTATAGAATTATATTATTCTGACATTGTATGCGATTATCTTTTTACAAAAGGTACTAAATAAGTTAAGATGACATATAAAAAAATCTGAACATATAAGCCCAGATTAATTATTTGTTTATAAAGAGTTTTAAAAAGTTCTAATAAAACTTTCTAATTTTCGTGATCTATTGTGATACTAACGTTAAACAAAAACGCTGTAAACATTGATGTTTACAGCGTTTTAGCTTATTTTGGTTTCTAACCTGGCGGAGAGTGAGGGATTTTGTGCCCATTCCTCATCGCTTTATTGATAAGATTTTCGCTGTAGCATCTCTGTGGATGGCCTTAAATAGGACATTTGCAAAAAAATGGTAAAATCCTAATTTAAATTTTACGTAGTAAAACTAAAAATTTCTGCTCAAATCTGCAAGTAAAAAGACCAAAATTTGAACAAGTTTTTTAAAGTTCAAATCAAAAATTTAATCCTTCTCTTTCGCCTGAAATTTCTCAACTGAAATATTTCTAAAAGAAAACGAAGAAAAAAAATTTTAAAAAAGAAACAAAGAAAGCCTTTTGAAAATGAGCGTGGCATTCTGTCAAGATTTTTCAGAAAAAGTTTTGCGTAGATTTTATACGTAAAAACTTTTTCTGAAAATCCGGAGGACTTGACCTTGACAGAATTTAGCAGTTGGACTGGGAAGCGAATTATCTTTGGCTTCTATTTTTTTATTTTAATTTGTAGTTTTCAATATCCTTTCTGTTTGGTTTAAGTTTCAGAAAGGATTTATTCAGAGATTTATGAGGAGTTAATATTTTTTGTGACACGGGTTTGGTTTTTATTGATGTTTATCTAATTTGTTTTTTAAATTCTTCTTTACTTGGAAGTATAGCTTTGTATTCTTTCGCAAAAATGGTCTTATTATTTTCCAGAAGTGTAAATTCTATAACTGTTTTGTTCTCCTCTTTACAGAGAATGATTCCTATTGTAGGATTTCCATCCTTCGTCTTTATCTTTCTATCATAATAATTTACATACATCTGCATCTGTCCAATATCTTGGTGGGTTAGTCTTCCAATTTTTAAATCTAATAGAACAAAACATTTGATCAACCGATTATAGAAAACCATCCACAAAAAAGCTGTCACCGTCAAAAGCAAATCGCCGTTGCCTGCCTTCAAAAAGGAAACCTTTACCTAATTCTAATATAAAATGCTCCAGCTTATTGATGATTTCTGTTTCCAAATCACTTTCGGAATAGCGACTATCTTCTTTCAAATCCAGAATTCCAAAACATAATGACTTTTTAGAACGTCAGTTGGCTTTTCTATAATTTGCCCTTTTTGAGCTAATTGTTTCACACCTTCTTTATCCATGCTAAGAGCTAATCTTTCATAAATTGCAGAATTATATTGTCTGGCCAGTTCTCTTACGCTCCAATTGTTTTGAGAAGCTTCTATTTCATAAAAGTTTCTCATCTTCATTTTCAATTTTAAGTAATTGTACATAATGAGTCCACGATAATGTAAATGGTAAATTACGAGACGGCGTTTCATCATTTAAATTTTCTGCTGAAAGAGGCTGTCCCAAAAGTGAGACGGCCTCTTTTCTAAATTCCCAGTCATCGATTGGGAATTCTGTCTTGAAATGTTAAATAAAATTTTCTGAAATATGATGGAATACTAGATAGTTGCTTGTAAGTACCTACTAATTGCTGCCGGGTCCATTTCTTTTCAATTCTCTTTCGATTTCGTTGACTTCCGGCAGTGGCAAGTTATAACTGTTATTCATTGATTGCATTATCCGCTCATCATTGATATCATTTACTTTGTTAACGAAGAGACTATTACTTTCCGTCAGGAATTTCAGAAACTGGTTATAATAATTGTCTTTGCCTATCAGCGGTGGATTAAAAGTCGCTCTTTTGTCATCGTTCACAATAATATCATGGAAATCGGTATTCATTAAAACGGTCTGGAAGAACGATTCCGCTGGAAGCAGGGTGTGGAGATAATAGTCTTCAAAGTCCATCACCTTCTCATTGTTGATCAGGAAGGAACAGGTATCACGGCTAAAGATAAACCATTTGCCGCCTATATAAGGAATAACATTCCTCATAAAGTCTCTCTTGTATATCAGTGAGGATATCTTGTGACTGAGTTCCGTAAAATGATTCTGGATCCTTTGCAATGTGTCAGGTCTGTAAAACTTCTGGTCATAGTAGAAAATATAGTTTCTCCCTACATTGGCCGTCAGGAACTGCCTGATAATGTCTTGGGATCGTAAGGGAAGGTCCTCTCCGCTGAGGTTGATCAGGTAATCCCAATCCTTACTGGCATTAAGTAAAAATTCCATGGCGTTAAGCTCCGCCTGGATCATGCTGAAGCCACCTGACACGATATTTGTGCTTTCCAGAATGTAGACATTCGGATATTGGACGACATAATTCTGGATGGCTTCTGTTATTTCGGAGCTCGCCTTACGGTCAATATGGATCAGGTAGAACTGATCGCGGGTATATATTTTTTCAATCAAGGTTTTAAAAGCCTCAGGTCGTTGGTGTACCATGATGAAATAAGCGATACGAACCTGTGTTGAAGAATGCTCTTCAGAAGTTTGAGGCAAGGTCTGTGGTATTGTTGATGGAATCTGCATGTTTACGGAATTTTTGATCATCCGCACTGTGCAAATAATTCTTATGTGCACGTAATGTACGAATAAAATAATGATAATCAACTATTTATATTTTTTAATTTTAAGCAATATTGATCTACATTTGCAAAGTATTCATAAAGAAAGGTTCCTGCCTTCGCTTAACCGGTCCAATGACACCGATCGGTCTTGCTTCTACAGTTCCCCCGTTTATAGATCCGATTTTTTAATGATATTGCGAATCACGATTCCTTTGATCCTAAAAAATGAACAATATTGCCGGTATAGATGTTTAAATATCTTACACTTAGTATCAAAAGCCACGCAAAGCATGATTAGTCGAAGCGAAAGTTTCCCCTCTTATCAACATTTATAACAAAAATGAAATCTGTAAAGTGTACAGATCCCATTATATTAATTTTTAATTTTATTACAATGCAAAAAGGCACCGTAAAATTTTTCAACGAAGCGAAAGGCTTCGGTTTCATCGCACCATCAGAAGGTGGCGCAGATATCTTTGTACATACTTCAGGACTTGAGTCAAGAGGCATCCGTGAGAACGACGAGGTTGTTTTCAACGTACAGAAGGGAGATAGAGGTTTAAGCGCTATCAACGTTAAACTGGCATAATCTGATCGATATAGTAACTTATTATATTAATTGTATTACTGGCCTCCCGCATATTGCGAGAGGCTATTTATCTTTTTACGGAAATCATACTGCTGCCATTGAACTATTAAATCAGAAAATATATGCGTATCATCAATAATTACGAAGAATATAAGTCATTGGAGGGCGTCATAGTAGGCAGTTCGCCCTGGCATACGATTGACCAAAAGCAGATCGATCTGTTTGCAGATGCCACCCTGGATCACCAGTGGATCCATGTGGATAACGACAGGGCATCTAATGAAAGTCCTTATGGATCAACAATAGCTCACGGATATCTTACGCTTGCGCTGATCCCTTATTTGTGGAAGCAGATCGCGTTAGTACAGAATGTAAGCCTCGAAATCAATTACGGGATTGAAGACCTGAGATTCGGTATGCCTGTAAAGGTCAATTCCGAAGTCTCTTTGCAGGCAACTGTCAGATCGGTGAATGACCTCCGGGGAATGGTCAAGGTTATTGTCGGTGCAAGACTCGTCATTAAAGATGAATCGAAACCTGCCTACACCGGCAATGTGGTGTTTCTTTATCAATTCAGATAGAAACTCTCAGGTCTTTGTATTAGAACTCTTTAGATAAAAGTTTTATCAGAGTATTGATCATTTATCTTATTAGTATGATAGCGAACTGTAGTACTATACACATAATTAAATTGCATTCTTCTTTATGAATCAACACAAATATTTACGGTATTGGACGATTGTTGTGCCGGTTTTATCTTGGCTCTTCTACTTTGGGAGCTTCATTTTTTCATCAGGCTATTATTCGATCCTGCTAACGGCATTGTTACTGGGAAGCGTTCTCACGGCAGTCTATCACTCCGAAGTACTTGCACATCGGCTCGGTGAACCGTTTGGTACTCTTCTTCTTGCGTTTGCTATTACGGTCATTGAGGTGGGACTGATCATTTCCATTATGCTGGGAGCAGAAGGGCTGGAGACCATTACCCTGGCAAGGGATACTGTTTTTGCGGCAGTAATGCTGATTCTCAACGGAATTATCGGTATCTGTATTGTTATCGGATCAATAAGATACAGGGAGCAGACCTTTACTCTGAAAGGTGTAAGCACGGCTCTGATCACTCTTACAGCGGTGGTCGTGTTCGTTCTGATTTTGCCTAATTACACGGTAAGTCATGGAGGAGGCGAGTATACCTCTTTTCAGCTTTTATTTATAGCATTGCTATGTCTGGCATTGTATCTCGGATTTACGATGGTGCAGACGATCAGGCACCGCAGTTTTTTTATATCGCCAAGTGACAAAGCGAAGGAAAAAACTGTGGAATATAAGGCTAAGATCAAAGTTTCCGGAAAGACGATGTATATCAGCAGTTTCATGTTGATCGTCAGCCTGGGGGTGGTTGTTCTGATGGCTAAGCTTCTCTCGAAGGATGTTGAATATCTGGTGGTGGCCGTTGGTGCTCCAAAATCCGCAGTTGGGGTTATAATTGCGGGAGTGGTGTTGCTCCCGGAAGCGCTTGCAGCAATCAGGGCAGCCAGAAATGACCGGATACAGACCTCGCTGAACCTGGCATTCGGTTCTGCTTTGGCGAGTATCGGACTGAGCATTCCCGCCATTGCGGTCATATCGGTGATCAGCGGGATCCGGATGACATTGGGAATCGACATCAAATCAACCGTTTTGCTGGGATTATCGTTATTCATCATCACCATTTCACTGGCCACCGGAAAGACCAATATCATGCAGGGATTTGTGCTTCTCGGTATATTTTTGATCTACCTTTTTGTTACGATCGTCCCGTAATTCTATTTTAAAAGCTGGTCGCCAAAAAAGATTCTTATGCTGCAGATCATAAAATAAAGATGGGATAATGTCTACATTCATCAACAGTAAATATAATAGTATGATTGACGAGAAATGTTTGCGATCGCACGGCGCCGTGCTCAGAATATTTAACAGAGATACCTTTCTTTTTAATAAAGGAAGTGAGTTGGAGTATCATTTCCAGATTGTCAGTGGTCTGGCCAAGTTTGTCAGGGAGGACCAGGAAGGTCATCGAATCACCTGTCAGATCTTAGGTAGTGGTGATGCCAATTACCTCATATTGGCTGGATTACCACTTCCTTTTGACATGGTGGCCATTACAGACTGCACGGTCCTGATGATGCCGAAAGATGACTTTCTGTCGATGATAATGTCTGAGGAAGGAATGCTGAGGCATATCATGAAGTATATTTCCGAGCTGATGTATATTCAAATGGAAAGAAATCGCAAAGAGTTCAATAAAAGCCCCTCGGACAGAATCACAGAGCTCTTTCAGTTTCTTAAATATGAAGAGACAGATCAGGAAATTTTTTCCTTTGAAATCAATTTGAATGTTCATGAAATCGCTGAGATATCCGGAATCAGTTTGGAAATATGCATTGACACTCTGAAAAAGATGAAGGAACATGGATCTGTTAAAATACTGAATGCTCGAATACTCTTCTGAGCAGACCGTAAAAACGATCTATTCTGACGACTGGTATTATTTAAAGATTAAGCAGGTCCTATGAAACTATGAACCCGGGCCAAAAGATCATCCAGATCAAAAGGTTTGGAAATAAATGCATCAGGTTGACATTTCTTCTCAATTTCGAACGTTTTTGCATGTGCACTCATCATAAGAACAGGAGCCTCAATAGGATTACTTTTTAGAGTATTGCACACATCGATGCCGGACCCGTCAGGAAGCCTGACATCCAAAATAAAAAGATCTACCCTATCGGTTGAATACAATCTGTTGAAATCGCTTATAGCTGCAGCTTCTATGATATTGTAACCCTCAATACTGAAAAAGACATTCAGTAGGTCGCGGATGCTATCCTCATCTTCTAATATAAATATTGTCTTCATAATTTTGGAACTTTACGCAACGGACTATTTATATGAGCCAGATAAAAATGGCATGCTGCGGAATGGGTTATGCAAATACTATGCGACAAATATTTATTTTATATATAATTTTAGTAACGGTGGAAATGAAAGGAATTTTACGTAGCGTTTTTAACGTCTTTGTTTAAAGATAATATTATGTAAGAATTATAATGCTTACGTTAAGTCAACAGATCTTTTGTGATGGATTACTCTAATTAATATCTATTGACATCAAAGCATGATTACTGCTCAATCTTGCTAATTTTCTAACCATGTTAATATGCCTGAAGCTTGAAATATAATCTTTCAGCAGTAAAGCTAGATCAACAAGCACCTTGAGTTTTAGGTATTTTTTTTAACGACATCCACCAGGTGATCAATGTCAAAAGGTTTTTCAATATAGTCATCAGCTTTGCATTGTTCTGCTTTTTTAGCTAATTCGGGCGAGGTGGAAGTTAGTACAGCTGATAAGTCTTCAGTGGTAGGATCTGACTTTAATTCCTCAATCACCTCTGTTCCTCTTTTATCTCCTTTGATAAATTCATCAACAATAACAACATCAGGATTGATATCGTCAATCTTATCAATGGGATCGGTGTTTAATGATGGTGTTACATCATATCCTTCATTGCTCAAGATGTGATCCATAATTTCCAATATCTGTTCATCATCCTGGATAAGCACCACTTTTTTCTCCATAAGTCACTAATTTTTACGTAAATATATGAAAAAAAATGATCTAAATCAGCGTCCTTAAATATGTCCGTCACACTATAGAAGTGAAATGCCAGTATTAATTTATTAGGTTTATTTAACTACTTAATTAATTAAGTATTTAATATTCACGTTGTCTTCAGATAATGTTAAAATAACTGTTCAATCTTGGAATTTATGTACTATACTTAATGATGTAACTTGGATGCGCAAAAATTTGCGATAAAATGAGCTATATTCGTTAAACCAATCTTGATTATATTGTTTTATATGAAAGTTATATAAAAATATACAAATGGAGTATTTTTAAGTAGTAACTTTGATAGTATGAATTTGGGAATCAGATTTAAATTTAATTACAAAGAGAAAAATTGCACTACTTGTCTTAAATGGCGCCGTTTGGCTTTTTGTGACTTTGACGAGCATATCTTCAAACACTTTTATAGATGATTTGGTTCGATTGAATCAAATTAAACAGGAATTCCAAAGATCATCTTTATCAAGTATTTTTTATAGTTGAAGTTTCTGTCAACCTAAAAAATTGATATCTCTAATTAATCAAAACAAAGTCTTGCCATCACATAACTGATGGTGGATTCTGCACCTTGGTTTAGGTTTACGTTTTTTTCTTCGAGCCCGTCGTAACAGCCACCTGTAGCAGGATTGTAAATAATTTGATTCAAATGATTTTTTCCCAAAAACCAGTTAAAGGAATTCTTCATCATTTGCAGATACTTTTCATCTTTAAAAGTTTTATAAAATGAAGATAAAGCCAGAACGGTGTAGGCAACATCAATAGGTTGCTCTCCACCAATGGCTGGTGATACATTTTCAGTATTTTCTTTTTGCAGCCAGCCTTTATTGGAAATCACATTTATGCTGTCATCAATCATAATTTTAGACATTAAAAACTGGAAAGACTCTTCAGCAATATGCTTGTAAAGTTCATCCTTAGTAGAAATCCACGCACACAGTAAAGCTTCCGGCAATACGCTGTTTCCGTAGGTCAGATAATTCTCAAACCAATGCCAATCGTCTTTTGCTTCATGTTGATACATTTTCACCAGACGATTTGCTAGTTCTTTTAATAAAGGAAGGTTGTTTTCTGAGTTTTGATAATACAATCCTTTAATAATAAAAGCCATTGCTCTTGTAGAATGAATTTTTTCTGCCCAGACAAGATTTTTCTGAATGATTTTTTCCGCATTCTCAGACAATTCCTGTGGCAAAATTTCTTTTAATGAAATCAAATAACCTAAAGCCCAGATTGCTCTTCCATTGGAGTCATCCAGATTAGTTTCATAGTTTTGATTAGTGAATTGTTTTTGTTCATTTACATAGTTCAGGAAACTCCCGTCTTTATGCTGGCAAAATTTAATAAAGTTTAAATAAATTAAAATCAATTGCAAATCTGCTTTGTTTCTACTGCTTTGAAAATGCATGCAAATAGCGATCATCGCCCGTGAATTATCATCCAGCGTATATCCTGAATTGATATCCGGTTTGCTTATCTTTGAAAACTGAATCATCCCAAAATCGGTTGTCATATTTTGAATATGCCCAAGATTGATTTCCGGCAGAGTATAACTAAGTTCTGTTTTATTATTTCTTAGTTTCTGAAATAACAAAGCGTGTAAGATAGATGAATTTTCCCACGCTGTCGGAGCCATTTTTTCCAATGATTTCTGACGTAGCTCCTCTCGTTTGCTTTCATTTTCTAATAATGTGTTTACCGCAACAGCCAACTGCTCCGGAGATTCAAAATCGATAATAATTCCTGTATCTTCCTTTAAAACTTCCAAAGCATGTGGAATTGGAGTAGAAACAATGGCACATCCGCTGCTGATTGCATAGGAAAATGTACCGCTTACTGCCTGGTTTCTGTCTTTTGAAGTGAAAAGATAAACATCGGTAAGCTGAAGATATTCTAGTAATTCCGGGAGTGGAAGATAATCATTGATAAAGCGGATGTTGTTTTCCAGATGAAGGGTACAGGTAAGGTCTTCCAAAAAGTCACGATATTTTTCGCCTTCATGCCTTACTAATGCAGGATGTGTTTTGCCTAAAATTAAAAAAATAACATCAGGATTTTTAGAAATGATTTCCGGTAAGGCTTTCATTGTCGTTTCAATATTTTTTCCGGAACCTAATAATCCGAAAGTGGAAAGAACTTTTTTATTTTTAAGATGATACTTTTCTTTCAAAGTAATTTTGTCTACGAAGGGCAAAAGGTGTGTTCCGTGAGGGATTACCGTAATTTTATCAGGATAAATGTCATAAGTGTTCAAAAGAATGTCCGCTGAAATACTTGTCATTACGATAATAGATTTTGCATAATCTGCGATTTCTTTCACTTTTTCCTTCAGCTCTTTATCAGGGTTTGGCAAAACAGTGTGAAAGGTGATGATAATATCTTTTTTTAAGTTCTTGAGAAAAAGTAACAAACCATTTTGGGTTTCATTAAAAAATCCGAATTCGTGCTGAAGCATCACTAACTCAATAGCATCATTTTTGTTGATTTTTGCGGCTAATTCCAAGTAGGAAACGGCGTCCGAGATATTTAATTTATACTCGGTAAATTCTTGATATTCATAATTTTCCTCTTCTGTTTCCATCGGACAAATGGTTAATTTGAAAGATTCTCCGAACTTTGCCTGAAGAGATTTTATGAGATCTTGGGTATAAGTGGCGATTCCGCATACCTTTGGAGGAAAAGTACTTACAAAGACAATCTCTTTTTTATCGTAGGTTTTGTGTTTTATACCATTATAAGATTGTCTAATTGCTTTGTCCTCCACGTCTGAATTAATATTTTTATTCATTTTATTTTCATTTTCAAATTTGATAATCTGATGATTATCTTTAAACCGCAAACATCATCAGTTCTTTTAATAATTTTGAAATACTGAGTGATGCAACAGCTATCCTTTCGTCTGCAGCCCCATAATAAATATAGAGTGAGTCATTTTCTATAATGGTTCCTGTCGGGAAACATACATTGTTAACCTCACCCTTGAGTTCCCATTCTTTTTCGGGTTTGAAAAGCGGATAAGGAAGTCTGGAAATTTCTTTTTCCGGATTTTCAAGGTTCAGTAAAGCTGCACAAGCGTTGTAAACATAACCGTTAATGGTGTCATAAACACCGTGATAAATCATCAACCAGCCGTATTCTGTTTCTATTGGCGGACATCCACCTCCGATATAACTTGATTCGTGATCGTATTTTGGAGATAAAAGAACATGGTCTTTAAAATGTGAAAAGTAATCCTGCCAGAAATCAGAATTCAAGTCTTCAATATTTTTTATGCTGACAATCTGAATTTCAGGCCTTATTCTGTGAAGGAAATAAAATTTATCGTTTATTTTTCTTGGGAAAAAAATCAGATTTTTATCCCACAAAAAAACAGGATCGCTGTGAGGATGATTGGTTTGAAATTCGTTGTATCTTCTATATTTATCTGGGATTAAATCCTCTGATTCTGATAAAAGCTTAAACTCTTCATAAGAAATTTTTGGAACAATAATTTCCTTATTTTTCCAGGATTTGAGATCTTTTGAGATCTTTAAGGTTCCTAAAGCATTAATGCCGTCATAACTGGTGTAAGTAAGATAAAATAAATCATCTATTTTTACAATTCGAGGATCTTCTACACCGTGTTTTTCGTATTCAGATTCAGGAATAATGATGGGTGAATCTGACCGTTTTTCTACCGTAAGCGGATCTAATAATATACAATGACCGACAGTTGAAAAATTACCTTTAGCAACAGCGCGGTAAAATAAATGTATTTTGCCATTTTCCTTAATAACAGCAGGATTCAGAACTCCTTCGTTTTCAAAATTTAAGTCGGTTTTTCGGAGTATAATTCCTTCTTTTTTTATTTCTACCATTTAGGTTGTTGCGTTGCGACTTTCATTTTCTTTATCTTTCCTTTTGTTTTGTTTGTCTTCCCGCTTCTCTTTTAGTGATTTGGCAGCAGGTGTTTTATCTGTTTTTTTCTTTGTATCCTTTTCTTTTGCCATTTTAAAATATTTTTATTGTATGTAAAGGTCATCTATTAATAAAAGAAAGGTTTGTAATAGTCTTTCAATTTGTTACATAAATCATAGGTATTAAAATTTAAAGGACTAACTTTGAAAGGGTGGCTGTCAACATATGGATTGACAAACTCGAAATACGGTAAGGATTATGAAGTTATATATAAAATATATGGTAAGCCTGCGCTGCAAAATGGTGGTTCATCAGGAGCTTGAAAAACTGAATATCAGAAATGCCGTAGTAGATTTAGGACTTGTAGAAATATTGGATGATATTATGGATGAACATCGACAATTGTTAAAAGAAAATCTCCTCAAAACCGGACTTGAGTTATTGGATGATAAAAAAAGCATTCTGATCGAAAAAATAAAAAATGCAGTCACAGAAATGATCCATTATTCCGAATCTCTTCCTAAAGAAAATTTCTCAGATTACATCAGTGAAAAGCTTGGCTACGATTACACTTACCTTGCCAATACATTTTCTGAAGTGAAAGGAATGACTTTACAGCATTTTATCATTATCAATAAAGTGGAAAGGGTAAAAGAGCTCCTTTTGTATGATGAACTCAATCTTACTGAAATCTCTTATAAACTCAATTATAGCAGTGTTGCGCATCTTTCCAACCAGTTTAAAAAAATAACAGGACTTTCTCCTTCTTTCTACAAGCAACTGAAGCAAAAACGGTTGAAAAATTTAGAAGACTTATAAAAAAGTGTGATATATGTAAATTTATTATTGAAATGTGTAGCGAGATAAGATTAAAATAAATCACCTTTGGATTGTAATAATTCTGTTACACAAAAATTCGAATTATGAATACAAATCACAATAAAGCTCATGAGACATTTAAAATTACAGGAGATTGGAAAGAACAATCAAAATAGTTAAAAGAAAAGTTTTCACAACTTAAAGATTCAGATTTGGTGCTTGAAAAAGGAAAAGAAAATGAATTCTTAGGAAGATTACAAAATAAACTAAGCAAAAGCCGTGAAGAGGTTATTAAGATTCTTAGTAACACTCAACTTTCATAATGAGCTTATTATAATTCCAGTAAACAGCTTAATATGTTTAAAGGGGTTTTTAATACAAAGGAGGACGGGTACTTTTAGTCCCTGTCCTTTTTTTATTCTAATATTATGTTTCGTTTAAATAGAAAGATATGAAATCAATTGATAATTTGCAGAATCTTACCGGACAGATCTTCAATGTAACGGCTAAAATCCAGTCTTTATATCCCGAATTGTATTTTCTACTAAATGAGACTCCATTATTTATGTCACCGAACGAGAAAAATATTACAATGAAAGACTTTAAGTAATATCTTTCCTCTATTAGAATGCAGCTCATTACTTTCGAAAAAGTAAAAAATAAAAAAATGAAAACAATTAGATTATATAAATTTAAAAACTATATCACGCAGAAAATGCCTCTTCTGAAAGAAAAAAGTCTGCTTAGTTCACTTAATGATCTGATGGCAATTGATCTTCTGGATACAGAAATATTAACGGAATATACAATTGATGTTCCAGACGATTTTAATTTTGAATACCATAGCAATGAAGAATTGTTGGAATTATGCAAGGCTTCTAAAAGTTTTATTGATTATCATTTTGTAACAACTTTGAACGACTATGATGTTATCTGACTTTACCAACCAAAGTTCAATTCCCATATTGGCTTGGGTAGCCTATTTGCTACATTATTCACTAATGGGGTATTTATATTCTTTAATCCTTACATTTTTGCTTATAGGAGCTGTTTTAGCGGCGATTTATCATTCGGAAACCATTGCTTATCGTGTAAGTGAAGTTTCTCTTGAAACAATCAGCCTTGCAAGAGATATGTTTTTCGCAGCTATAATGATTATTCTTACAGGGATTATAGGTGCTTGTAATGCCGTTGGATCAATCCGTTTTATAAACAACAGATTTTATTTAGCAGGATGTAAGTACCGCAATGATACACTGTTGTGATTGTTGCATTTATACTTATTCTTCCAATTTACACGACAAGTCACAGTGAAAGAGAATATACGTCTCCACCACTGAACTGCTCTGTAACACAAGTAGATTCCGCTAAGAATATCAGTTATTAACTTTTAGTTTCAGATTAATTTTTTTCTTGGCAACCCAATCTCATATTCCAAAGGATAAGGATCACGTGATGTTTGCTTACATCTTCACGAAGACCCTGTTCCGTCTCTTTAGATTTTCCTTGTCCATCGAATACCGGGGATCAGCAATAAGTGGCATTTTGGCCATTCTTGTAATGGTCACCGTTGGAAAATGATAATACACTTCAACGGTTCCTAATAAAAGATAAATACTACCTTCCTTAAAATGAAACTTTTTCAGACTGTCTGGAAAATGTGCGGTGTCAAAATACTGTCCCTCAGCATCAATCTATGTCCCAAAATACATATCGTCTCGATGTCCATATTTATTTTTAATAGGAACTTACTTTCTCGAGATCAGTTAGGCTAGCATTTCTTGCGGTGTTTCAAAAGCGTTAACTATAGATAAAGCCTAAATAAACATCTGTTCCATATACGGTTGTCTGGAATTCGCTGAGATTAACACAAGGATTATGAATTTTAGCACTAGCCATTTTGGCTTCATGGACATAGACTTCCGTTCTGTAAAAGCCACCGCCATTATTAATGGCCGAGACCATAAACCCAATAGGTAGTACGCTTTTAAATAAAGACTCTGATAGCTTTCCACTGCATAAGAAGGAGAACGGGCTTTACAAAAAAGAATAGCTGGCGAAAGATTCGATCTGTCGATAGACCTCCGAGTGAGGGATTTTGTACCCTTTTCTCATCGCTTTATAGATAAGATTTACGCTGTGGCATCTCTGTGAATGGCCTCAAATAGGACATTGGCAAAAAAGTGGTAAAATCCTAATTTAAATTTTACGTAGTAAAGGTAAAAAAAATCTGATCAGGTTTGCAAGTAAAAAGGCTAAAAATTGTACAGGTTTTAGAATTTGGCTTCTACTTGAAGCGATGTTTTTTTTGGCTTAAACCTTCAGCTGAAAAATTAATAATCAGTTGACAAGCTTTTTAAAAGATTTACCATAGTTTTAAATAGAGATGATGAACAACTTAATTAGAACGTGCGTGCTTCAATTTCCGTAAATCTAATGATAAATCCAACATTATAACTTGGCTTCCTACAAAAGGATTGTATGACGGTTGATAATTAATATAACCAGACGCGTGCAAGTTCTTAAGGCATTTATGGTAAGTTGCTTTCGAATTGATTTTACTAATCCGCATCACTTCTTCCCGAGAAATACTGATAGGATTTCGGAACCGATTAAAATTCCAGAACTGGAATAATGCTAGATAAATACTCATATGTGTGGGTTTAAGCGTCGAATCACAGGCTACCTTTTCATAGAAACCGGTAAGATGTTTTATGTACTTCATTTTTTATTTTAATTATTTATTGCCATTTAGCATTTTTTCAATGTCTTTGTAATTATAATACAACGTTCCTCCTATACGAGTGTACGTTATAGTTCCCTCGTTGCGCAAATTTTGCAACGTGCCAGAAGAAATATTTAGGAGTTCTTTAACTTCGGAGGAACGTAACCACAGTTTTTGCTCAGAAATCTTAACATTGAACAAATTTTTAATATCCTTTAGTAGCTCGTCTTTGAATTCTTGAAGATCTTCTTTTGTGATAATGTTTACTATCATAGCCCGCTATAATTTATTTCTATAAAACTTTAGTGTAAAATTCAATATTTAATATCTATAAATCAATAGCTTTCAATAATTGTCGATCAAATAATAGTAGTAGCCATTATAATTAAACAAATGTCAACTATACGAGATTAAAATGGACAAAATAAGAAACTAAATGAAAACAATAATCCATGGTTCTTCAACCGAAAGTAAAATATATCAGCTGATAATCTTGTGGTTAAATATCTTATTTATTTTAAATAATCAAGTTTAATATTATGAGTAACTGTTAAATCATAAAATAGTCAGGATTCCAAATAATAAATAACTTGGTAGTGTAACTACAGAGTAAAAGAAGAATGAAAGTTAAATTGTATATTATATACATGTAGAAATGAATGGCTAATCCTGTCTTGTGAACATCACAGGACTATATTCAAACCAATTAATATTAGATATTGATAATATTTTGAATGTATTAAATGTTGTTTAATTTACATTCATTAAAATTGAAGCTAAAAAATATCTGTTTTTTAGCTGGGCAAATTCGGTTTGGTACTTTATCTATAAAGCAATAAAAAAAACATTGCATGGGATTATAAGGGATTAAAGTTTTAGCACAACGATTATACTTTTTCGTTGATGATTTGACCAATGAAAATGCTAAATGGAGAATCTCAATATATTTATTTCATAGCCTTTGAGCATAATTTTTTTAAACAAAATTGATAGTTTCGTAAAGCTTTAGCACAATCAGGATTGAAATAGTAGTAAATTTCAGTTATTTCAAAGTCCATTTCAGTAGCCAATTATTCCGTTTCGGTAAAGATAAAAGCCAGTTGTCGGCTTCTCGTTCATTTCTTTGTATTAATAAATATAAATAATTGAACCAGAATATTATGAAAAAATATTTTTTTCCAGCTGATTCCAAAAAACGTAAAACGGGAATCAGATTAGCAGGTATTGCCCTTACTGCATTGCTGCTAGTTTCAGCCTTTGCGTGGTCTGCAGGTCTTATCGGGCAACGTAATACGACCAGAACATTTTTAGAGAATACACCGGATTCATTTCCGGCAGGATACCGTCGGGCTCACGGCAAAGGTATTTGCTTTGAAGGCACTTTTCACGCTTCTGGAAATGCTGTGCCATTATCTATAGCACAGGTATTTGGACAGAAAGATGTTCCTGCAGTGGGTCGATTTTCTTTAGGTACCGGCAATCCGCACGCGCCGGATAATTCCAGCCGTACAGTAAGTATGGCTTTGATGCTGACATCTGCTGATGGCGAACAGTGGCGAATGAAATTGAATAATAAACCTTTTTTTGGCACTCGGGATGCCGTAGGATTTCTAAAACAAATTGAAGCTTTTAAGCCCGATCCTACAACAGGAAAACCTAATCCTGAAAAGGTTGCAGCTTTTCTTAAAGAATACCCTGAAGCAAAAAAGTCTATGGAATATGATGCCAAGGCACCCTGGACTAAAAGTTTTGCAGGCTCGGAATATTATGTTATCAATGCATTTCTTTTAATAGATTCCAACGGAAAAGAACATCCTGTTCGTTGGTCAATGCGTCCGCACGCTTCCTTTGTTTCGATGAGCGCAGAAGAACGAAAAAAGGCTGGCCCAAACTATTTATTTGATGAATTGAAAAAGCGACTGGAAAAAGCTCCTCTTTATTGGGATCTGGTATTGACTATCGCTGAACCCGGAGACCCTGTCAACGACCCCTCCCAACAATGGCCTGCAAACCGTAAACAAATCATTGCAGGGACTTTGGAAGTTAACCGTGTTTTTGATCAGGCAGAAGGTGGGTGCAGGGATATCAACTTTGATCCAACGCTTGTGCCGAAGGGAATTGCGTTGTCTGATGATCCTGTTTTAGCAGCAAGGGCAGGTATATATTCTCATTCGTACAATGACAGGGTAAGAGAAATCGGTTATGGCAAAGCGACCGATGCTGTAGGAAAACCTAAAAAAGACAACTCTCAAAACAAATAACGATGAATAATAAAAAGCTGACTCAGATGCCTCCTTCATCTTTTAATATTACGGCGCGAATCCTACATTGGCTGATGGCCGCAATGATATTAACAATGTTATTCGTGGGAGTAGGAATGATGACATCATTAACATTAAGGCCTTGGCTGCTGGATTTGCATATACCGTTGGGAGTAGCTGTACTGCTGCTGGTAATTGTCCGTTTGATCAACCGCCTGACCAGACCCGTTCCAAAGCTTCCCGGTGAAATGCCGGGCTGGCAGAAATATATGGCTACGATACTGCATTGGGTATTTTATGCGCTGATGTTTGCACTGCCTCTTTCCGGCTGGACACAGCTGTCAGCCGGTGGCTTCCCGGTGAGGCTTTACCCGGGTTTCCATCTTCCCGCGATATTAGAACAAAACCCAACTTCTTATGCCTTGTTGCACGATTCACACCGGATAATGGCTTGGGCGTTTTTCTTTATGATAGTCGGGCATCTTTCTGCGGCCTTGATTCACGGGTTTATTTACAGAGACAACATTCTGCAATCAATGATAGGGCAAAAAAAGCTAACTGATAAATCTGAGGAAATCTGTTCTGACCAATAAACTTAAGAAGGGCAAAATGCTATCGGTGTAAAAGTCTTTGTATATTTAAATTCTCTTTTTTTAATTTATAATGAATTTTAATAATATAATTCGACTTAACAATTGAGATCTATTTTATGAAGAAAGAACAAAATGCATTTTTGAATAACCGCTGGAAACGAATATTGATTGTTTGTTTTGCCTTTTTAATGATGTACCTCATTTCATTCATCATCGATCCGTTCTCTCCTTACTGGGGCAATTTTTTTAAAAGGGATTGGACGAAAGTAAGCCGGGATCTTGCAACCTCTTTTATTTTTTGCTTTATTGTATCAGAAGTGAGCATTCTCATCAGCAACAGGTTTAACCAAAGTGTTCCCTGGACCAATTATCCTGGAAAGCGTTTTACGATTGAAATATTTCTGAATCTTTTTGTAATCCTGGCAGTACAGCTGATTATTAACTTTTTCAAATCGAGGATGAATGGAAAACCTCTGACTTTTGGATTTGGTCCGGGAGGATCCGTAGAAGAGGCAAGAGGGATGATCCAGTGGCTTGTCGTTAGTACTATTATTGCACTATTTATCGTAGGAATTCATATTGGCAATTACCTGATATCAAATTGGAAAAACGAGGCATTAAAGGCTTCAGAGCTTAAGCAGGTAGCATTGGATGCTGAGTTACAGTCATTAAAACTTCAGATAGATTCACATTTTGTATTCAATAATCTGAGTGTATTGTCTGAGACCATCCTCAAAGATCAGATGCTGGGATATGCATATGCTGAAAACTTTTCCCGTATATACCGTTACCTTCTTCTAAATGCTAAAAAAGATATTATTACGCTGGAACAGGAGCTTAAATTTTTAGAGTCTTACCGATTTCTTATTGAACACCGGTTCTCTAATGGGGTACAGTTTCATATCTCTGCAGATGAGTCATCAAAAAATCTTTATATGCCGCCTCTTACCTTGCAGCTTCTTGTCGAAAATGCGTTAAAGCACAATAAAACGAACCGAAAAGAACCACTGATCGTACGCATCAGTACTGATAATGCGCAAACATTGACAGTTGAAAATAATATGCTGCCAATTGCAAAGGTTCAAGATTCTTTTGGTATAGGATTAACCAATATAAAACGTAGGTATCAATTGCTGTCAAAACGGCCGGTTGAGATCAGTAAAGCCAATAATTGTTTCAAAGTAACCATACCACTTCTTAAACTATGATGACAAGCAGGATTTTAATTATTGAAGACGAGATTCCCAATGCAGAAAGACTTGTTCGTCTGCTTGGTAAAGTACGACCAAATGCAGAGATAGTAGCTGTTATTGAAAGCGTTGCGGAAAGTGTGGAGTGGTTTAATGAAAATGAGCAGCCCGATGTTGTGATGATGGATATCAGGCTGTCTGATGGATTAAGTTTTGAAATTTTTGAAAAAGCGGAAGTCCTTTGCCCCGTTATCTTTACCACTGCATATGACGAATATGCAGTCAAGGCGTTCAGGTATAACAGTGTTTTTTATCTTTTGAAGCCTATTGAGCAGGATGAACTGAATATGGCTATAGAAAAACTCGAAGCAAAGACGATTGTAAAAATTGATCGTACATTAATGGAAACTCTTTTAACTTCTCTGAAGCCACAAGGTTACAGGAATCGTTTTCTGATATCATATAGAGATAGTTATAAGACTGTACTCGTTGATGATATAATGTACTTTTATTCAGAATTTAAAATGACGAAAGCCAGGCTGGCTAATGGTGAGGAGGAAATAATTCCGGAAACGTTGGAAGAACTGGAACAGCAACTTGATCCCAAATTATTTTTCAGAGCCAACAGGCAGTATATTATAAACATTAATTCTATTTTACAGATCAGCAATTATTTTAAGGGTAAGCTTAAAGTAAAACTAAAAAAAAGCGATGAAGCAATTATCATAAGTCGAGAAAAATCTGCACAATTTAAATCTTGGATCGGTTACTAATCAAGAGGTTGTCATTACGAAAATAATATTATAGCAATTGAGATTTTAGCTTAATAATATATTCTAATTTATTGTAAATTAAATGTTAAAATAAAGTATGGTATATAAAATATTTCCTCGTCACGTAGTCATTTAGAATTAAAATACATTGAAATTATATTGTAAAATTCTGGTAGCCACAAATTTCAATGTAGAAAAATCGAGATATAAAAAAACTTTCATACAACTGAGTTTGCGTAAGTGCACAATAACAAAATCGGTTCTTTAAATGTTCAAGCAAGTACAGTTAATTGAGTAAATTTTAAATAGACTGTTTTTTAATGATTGTCAATAGTTTCATCGCAGCCGTTTTTCCCATTTCATAGCCGTCGTTAATGATACATTCATAGGAATCGTCCAGATATTTTGGAAGAATTCCCTCCGTTATGGCAACGACTTTAGCTTTTGGGGAAGCCGTTTTTTTATTGACAAGGGAACTGTGCAGTCCGGCAAGAGTCTCATCACTCATTACAAAGTAACCGTCGAAGTCTTCATAATCAAAGATGATACTCATTTTCTCCTTTACCATATCGGCGGAATTGCAGTAGATGATCTTGCACTTTACATCTTTGTGCTTATCGATAACCTCTGAAAAATGATTTTTACGGGTTTGTGATATTTCCAGGTTTTCATCCCCGAAAATAGCAACAATATTTTTACAGCCAGCTTCTATGAGCTTTTGGGCGGCAGTTTGCGCATAAAGCCTGTTGTCAAATATCACCTCTTCAAAGACATTTTGTGGAATGGTCTTGTCGAAAATGACCAAAGGAAGTTCCAGCTCCTTAATTTTATTGAAATGGGTGAGGTCCTTTGTCTGTCTGCTGAGAGAAATCAAAATGCCGTCAACTCTAGAGTTGATGCAGGTGAGAAGGTTTTCCTCTTCCATACCCAGAGATTCTTCCGAAGAAAGCACAAAAAAGTTATAGCCTTCCGAATGTAGCACGGAGGAAATCCCTTTGATAATGGAAGGAATAAAAAACATCGAAATCTCCGGAATAATAAGGCCGATGACCTTGGATGATTTTTTTCTGAAGTTAATGGCAAAGTCATTGGGAACGTAGTTGAAAGTGTCTGCAACTTCCTTCACACGCTGTTTTACAGATGCGCTGATGTCCGGATGGTTTTTAAGTGCCCGTGACACCGTAGAGGTGCTTATATTGAGCATTTTTGCAATGTCTTTTATGGTAATTCTTTTCATTTTGGGTTAATAGAGTATATTTCTGGGGTAATTTAGGAATGATTTGTATCGTTTTGAGTGTTAAATTGTGTTAAATATAACTATTGAAAAGTTAATAAAAAGTTAAATTAAAATTTTGTTATTAACCGCAACCGTTTGCGCAATCGTTTGATATTAACGAAAAATTAATACAATATTCAAACTGCATTTTTGATAACTTAAAAAAAATACTTTTAACCCATAACAAAAAAACTTCATAAAGATATGGAATCAAAGATGTTCACTAAATTGCTGATTTTCGGTGCGATGAACACCGCGGCCTTTATGTTTTCGCAGAGTACTATAAATGACACAATATCAAGAGATAAAACAATTGATGAGGTGGTGATTACAGGAAACTCTAATCCTAAAGCATCCATCAAGACCAGTACTTCTATCTCTACATTAAAAATGAAAGATATTGAAAATGCTGCGCCCAGAACTACCGCAGAGATTTTCCGTACCATCCCGGGAATCCGTTCAGAATCTTCAGGTGGCGAAGGTAACTCTAATATTACGGTAAGAGGGGTTCCTGTTTCTGCCGGCGGTTCCAGATATTTGCTGATCCAGGAAGATGGTCTTCCGGTGATGCAGTTCGGGGATATCGCTTTCGGGACTCAGGATCAGTTTACAAGATTCGACTCGTTTGTATCGAGAGTAGAAGCACTGAGAGGAGGTTCGGCTTCGGTATTTGCGAGCAACTCTCCGGCGGGAATTATCAACTTTATCACCAAAACCGGTGAGAAAGAAGGCGGAAGCATTACCCAGCAGATGGGACTTAATTATAAAAATTACAGAACCGATTTCGATTACGGAACCAAAATAGGTGATGACACTTATATGGCAGTCGGCGGGTTCTACAGAATCGGGGACGGCCCAAGAAAAACAGGCTTCAATTCTAATAACGGCGGGCAGTTCAGAGTTTCTTTACTTAAAAAGTTTGAAAAAGGAAGCTTCAGGGTTTATGCAAAAGTTCTGGATGACAGAACGGCAGCTTACATGCCAATGCCTGTAGGCGTTACCGGAACGGATTCTGACCCGAAATGGTCTTCGCTTCCAAACTACAACATTCTTACGGGAGCTTTGCAAACCATTCACCTGCAGCACGACAGGACTTTGGGTAACGATGGTAATATCTTCAATACCGATGTATCAGACGGGATGCATTCTATGTCAAAAGTTATCGGCGCAGAATTCAATTATAATCTTGGAGAAGGCTGGAAATTTGAAGAAAAAATCAGATACGCCGCCAATGACGGACAGTTTGTGGCACCTTTTCCGGCAAGTGTGAGCAAGGGTAGCGATTTTTTCAATGCGACTAATTTCGCCAATTTCGGAAGCGCAGTCTATGCGGGAACCAACACGCCGATTGATATGAATGCGAATTACATGAAAATTGCCCTTTTCAATGTAAAGCTGAATAACTTCAACAATTTTGTGAACGATTTTAATATCAGCAAAAAATGGGATATCGTTAAGTTTAATGCAGGATTATACAAATCTTCGCAAAACATCAATATGTCCTGGATGTGGAACAACTATCTGCAGGAAGTGAGCGATAAAAATGCAAGATTAATTGATGTGAAAACTACCTCCGGACAGTACATTACAGACAACGGTCTGCTTAACTACGGAATGAAAGACTGGGGTAACCTGAAAAGAGACTACAATACCAAATATGACATTACCGCTCCGCACGCTCAGGTGGAGATCAATGCTACAGAGAAATTAACTATTGATGCAGGCGCAAGATATGACATCGGAAAAGTATCAGGCTATTTCTCCGGCGCGACAGTTACTTACACCAGCCTTGATATGAACGGGAACGGTGTTATTGATACTCCCGAGCAGATGGTTGGATCCAATGATAACATCAATGTTCCTGTAAACTACAGATACGGAATCTTCGGATATTCGGTAGGAGCCAACTATGCTCTGAGCAACAAAAATGCAGTTTTCGCAAGAGTGAGTCAGGGCGGAAGCGCATCTGCAGACAGAATCTTGTTCTCTGGTTACAATTATACCAATAATGACGATCCGGCCCTGGATGCTGTGAAAGTAAACAAGGTAAATCAGGTGGAAGCCGGTTACAAATTGAGAGGTTCAGGCTATTTCCTAAACACAACATTTTTCTACGCCGGAACAAAAGAAGCCAATTATGAAGCAACTACTCAGAGAAAAACGGAAAATAAATATCAGTCTTTCGGGGTAGAATTGGATGGTTATTATAAAATCACCCAAGGATTGGATATAAAGGCCGGCCTTACTTATACCCACGCAGAAATCAAAAATGCCATAGACCCTACTATTATCGGAAATATGCCGAGAAGAACACCAAAACTGATGTATTCCGTGAATCCTAATTTCAATGTCAGTAAGTTCAATGTAGGATTCTACCTGATTGGTGCTACCAAAGCCTTTACCCAGGATAACAACAAATTGTTAATGCCGGGTTACGCTATCGTAAATCCATATGTTTCTTATCAGGTGCTCAAAAACCTTTCCGTAAGTTTGAATGCTAATAATGTATTCAATACCATTGCGGTGACAGAGGCAGAAGAAGGTTCCATTGCCGGCGGAAACGGAATCGTGAGAGCAAGAACACTTCCGGGAGCCAGCTACAGCGTGAGTGTGAAATTTGATTTGTAGATAATTGATGACAGAGCAGAATATGATATTTTTAAAAATATTTTATTCTGCTTATACTCAACTTAGTTTTATTAATATGAATTTATTTTGAATCGATAAGGTAATACAGAAAACATTTAAGCCAAATTTTGATAGATTTTGGCTTCATATAAAAGTAAAAATTAGATATGTTTAAACAAGAAGCCATAGATATTATCAGGAAAGCAATTACGGAAGAAGGAATTTTAGCATCGGCGCAGCAAAGGGACAACTATGCCCGCGTCTGGGCAAGAGATTCTATGATGACAGGTTATGCCGGTATTTTGGTCAATGATGAAGAGATTCTGGCGGGCTTGGAACAATCTATCCGCACGCTTGCCAAACATCAGGCGGACAACGGGCAGATTCCGTCCAATGTTGTGAGCGGAAAAGCAAGCTACGGAACACACGTTGGCAGAACAGACGCCACCACTTGGTGGATTATTGTAACCTGCGAATATTTGAAAATTTATCAAAAAGATGACCTAAAACAATCTTTCGAAGAAAAAATACTGAAAGCACTGTCCTGCCTCAAAACCTGGGAATACAATCAGAAAGATCTTTTGTACAGTCCGTTAGGCGGCAACTGGGCAGACGAATATGTAACTTCCGGATACACGCTCTACGATAATGTTTTGCGCTACTGGGCGGTGAAAAATGCAGCCGAGCTTTACCAGAACTCCGAGTTGGAAATTCAGGCAACACACATCCGGAATTTGATTCAGGAAAATTTTTATAAGAACGATTCATCAGAACCAAAATACCACGAAACAGCTTACGCCAAAACCGATGCAAAACCTTATTTCTGGGCATCGCTTAATGCCAATGGCTACGATGACCGATTTGACCTGGCAGGAAATGCTTTGGCGATTCTCCTGGATTTCGAATTGGATCTCGAAGCTTTTACCGGATTTTTGGAAGGTCTTCATACAGAATTCGAACACTGGATGCTTCCCGTATTCTATCCCGTGATTTATCCCGGCGATTACGATTGGAAACTCCTGGAAAACAATTACAGTTATAGCTTCAAAAACGAACCACACCATTTTCACAATGGCGGTTCCTGGCCTATATTTTTGGGATGGCTTTGTTTGGCACTTAATAGAAAAGGATTGGCAGAGATCCCTGGAAAAATACTTTCACAGTACGAACAGTTGATGCAGGAAAAGGGTTTTCATTTCAGGGAATATTATTCCACCGATAAACTCCTGCCTCTGGGAACCGAGCAATTATGCTTTTCGGCTTCAGGATATCTGATGATGACCCTGGAAAAACAGAATTAATACATTAAGAAAGAATAAAATGATTGGAGATATAATAGAACTTAAAGAGATTCATCTGGCAACAGGTAAAGAAATATTTGAAATACTGAATACAAAATTGCCATTAAAAAGTAAACACATACTCACCATAGGAATTGCAGGAGAAAGCGGGAGCGGTAAATCTGTGACCGCTTTTGCACTTCAAAAGATTTTAAACGAAAATAACATCAAAAGTCTGGTGTGGCAGATGGATGATTATTTTAAACTTCCACCAAAGAGTAATCACGAAAATCGCCTGAAATCCATACAAAATGTAGGAATACAGGAAGTCGATTTGGCAAAGCTTTCCCAAAATATTTCCGAGTTTAAAAATGGGAAAACGGAAATAGAAAAACCTTTGGTACATTACAATGAGAATAGGATAGCCAGCGAAGAGACAGAGGTAGCAGATTACAAAGTTGTTATCGTGGAAGGCACCTACATTCTGGAAATTGATGATTTTGATTTTAAAATTTTCATCGACAGAAATTACAAAGATACCTATGAAAACAGGATGAGCAGAAACCGCGATGAAATGAGTGATTTTGTAGAACAGGTGCTGGAAATAGAACATCAGATTATTAAACAATTCAAAGCAAAAGCAGACCTCGTTCTTGGAAAGAATTACGAGCTCTTGCCGAAATAAATGATGTATTTAATAGTACTTTACCTTGTTGATTCTCACAAAGAAAAATAAATTATGACAACAAAGAAAATAATTCCGCATCTCAGTTTTTGGCAAATCTGGAATATGAATGTCGGCTTTTTCGGAATACAATACAGTTTTGGATTGCAGCAGACCGCGGTGAACCCGATATATACTTTTCTCGGAGCACACGCAGAGCAGCTTCCAATTCTAAATCTTGCCGGTCCTATTACAGGATTGCTGATTCAGCCATTAATTGGTGCCATCAGCGATAAAACCTGGAGTCCTAAATGGGGGCGCAGAAAACCGTTTTTTCTTTTGGGAGCCATTTTTTGCAGTATCTCTTTATTTTTGTTTCCTTTCAGTTCCGCTATTTGGATGGCAGTAGGATTACTTTGGATTCTGGATGCCGCCAATAATACGGCGATGGAACCTTACCGTGCTTTCATTGCAGACAAACTTCCGCACGAACAGCAGACTTTCGGATTTCAGATGCAGAGCTTGTTTGTTGGAGCCGGGATTACACTTGCTAACCTGTCATTGTTCATTTTCCAGAAATATCTCGGCGGCAATGCTTCCGGTGGTGGTATTCCTGTTTGGGTATATTATTCTTTTTTTCTGGGATCTTTCTGTTCTATAGCATCAGTGGTATGGTCGGTTTACAGAACACCTGAGATTCCTCCATCTGACGAAGAGCTTGAAGAACTCAGAAAGTTCAAGGAAGGAAGTACATTTTTTACACCATTCATAGAAATTTTTTCTGCAATACGGGATATGCCGAAATTACTCTGGCAGCTGGCTTTGGTCTATCTTTTCCAATGGTATGCGCTGTTCTGCTACTGGCAGTTCATCACGCCAATGCTCAAGCTGTCGCTATATGGAATTTCTGAAAGCGATGAGCAAAAGGCAGGCAAAATCATTGCACTGGCGAAGAGCGGAGTTTCTGTAGCAGAAAAAGATGTATCCTGGGCAAAAAACGTGCTTCACATAGTGGAAGTTGCTGTTGGACAAACCGGACTAATGAATGGCTCCTACAATATCGTAACGATGATTTCGGCCTTATTACTGGTGCCTTTTGCCAAAAAATTTACTTCCAAAAACACCTATATTTTCTGTCTTTGTATCACGGGATTTGGTATAATGACATTGCCATTCATCAAGAATGAGTATCTCATTCTGCTTCCGATGGTCGCGTTGGGAATAGGCTGGGCATCCATCATGGGACTGCCTTATTCGATGGTTTCTCCATCTATTCCATCGAAGAAGAGAGGAGTTTATATGGGCGTTATCAATATGATGATCGTAATACCGATGCTGTTACAGACTGTTTCTTTCGGATTCATTTACAAAACCTTTCTGAATGACAACCCTTCGTTGGTCATTGTTCTGACGGGATTTCTTTTCCTGATCGCTGGTGCGTGTGTGATGTTGATGAAGCCTGAAGAAAAAAAGTACGAATAGTAATTATGTAATCGAAGATCACTTAATTTTTAGATATCAAATTTACTTACTTAGAAATTATCGCAGATAGTTGGGTTTTTGAGAATTACAATTGTGTGGTATATAGTTAATAAGATAGCGATAATTATTTCCTATTTTTGTAAGTTAGTATGATAGCAATAATAAAGAAAATACCAGTAAATCTGTTGACAGAGCGCATTGTTGTTTTTCTGTGCTTATTTATTATTGCATTCTATACCCCGCAGACGCCGAATGATGTCGGAATCCTGAGAGAAGAGATCCTGGACAAGATGCAGTACGACAGTCAACAGCTGGAACCGCTGCTGAAGTATTATTCCAAAATTTCACCAGCCGACGCGCAGATTCTCCGCATTAAGTCATTATTAATCAAAGGCAATTACGAGGAAGCATTGAACAGTTTATCAGCATTAAAAAAAATTGCAACGAATGATAAAAAGTCTGAGATTTTCTTTCAATATCAATACTTGTACGCAGAACTTTGCCAGGCTTTAGGTCTAACCAGTGAGTTGAAAAACATAAGCAATGATGTTCAGAATTTTAAATTTTCAAAACAAATAATTTTTGCAGATCTGGCGATTGATAAAACCAGTTTTGAAGTATTTGCACCGTCCGAAAGAATTGCCATTCTGAAATCTGCCATTGAGAATTACAAAAAAGCAGGTAATAACAAGGCTTTGATTCAGAGCAGTATATGGCTTTCGGAATTATTGAACAAGAATAGTGCTGAATCGATGCTTGCAAGAAATTATGCCCGTGGACTAACAAACATCAATAAGTCTGGTATTTATTACGAGATTCTGGTTTTCAACTCTTTAGCTAAAATTGAATTGGAAAAGAGTAACCCAAAGGCTGCATTTGATTTACTCAAAAATTTCCAGAGTTCGGCTTCCGGTATTTCTAATATTGGACTGAAAGCAGATTTTTACAAAAATCTGGCAAAAGCTTCTGCAGGAATCAATGAATTCAATATGCTTGGTTCGGCGAATGATAATTATTTCAACATTATTCAAAACATCGAATCAAAAAAATCGGTTGCCAAAGCAATGTTGGTGAATTATATCAATAAGATGAATGAGGAAAAACTGGCAGCTCAGCAAAAGATGTTCCGGTATATCTATCTCGCAATTATTATGATTTTCATCATCGCAATAATACTGATTTGTTGGTCTATAAAGTATAAGTCCAGGCTCACAAAAAAAGTGCCTGCTAGTACAGAGGTCAAAAATTTCGTCATTCCGGATAAAACGGAAAAAAGGATTCTGAACAAGCTGGAAGAGTTTGAAAAAAATCATAAATACATCCAGAAAACGGTGTCGCTCAAAACTCTGGCGCAACAGTTCGATACCAATCCGAAGTATTTGTCCGAGGTGGTTAACAAACATAAAAACTCTAATTTTAATACCTATATCAACAATCTCAGAATCGATTATATTGTTGATAAGATCGAAGAAAATCCAGAATACAGGAAATATAAGGTAAGTTATCTTGCAGACGAGTGCGGATTCTCGTCACACAGCCTTTTTACAACGATTTTCAAAAACAGGATGAACCTTTCGCCAACAGAATTTCTCCAAAAAATAAATGGATGAGAAAATTATTGAACATACTATTGATGCTTTTCGCCTTCGCTGTATTTGGACAAAAAACGGAGCACGATAAACAGTTGGACGAAGCCGCGAATCTTATTTTTACCGATCCAAAAAAATTGGTGAGCATTTCTACGAAAATACTCCTGGAAACTAAGGATTATCCTACAAAAATTAGAGCCCTTTCCAAGTTGGTCAATGCGCAGATGGTTCTGGGAGACATCAGTCAGGTCATTAGAAATTGCAATCAGGGCATTAAGATGGCCAAGGAAAATGATGATAAAATCAATCAGGTTCGTTTTCTCTCGATGCTGGGAAACCAGTATCAGCAAATCAATATGAATGCTGACGCCAAGAGAAATCTAGACGAGGCAGAGAATTTAATCAATATAATATCGTTGCCCAAAGACCTTCTATTTATTCAAGGCAATGTCTATAATGTGAAAGGTATTGTCTTCAAAAATGAGCTCAACTGTGAGTTTGCCATAAAATATTTTGACAAGGCACTGACCGTATACGATCAGTTACCAGCTGAGGATGTGGTTGTTACAAACCGGCTTTTGATTGATATCCAGAAAGCCCATTGTTTGGAATCCATTGGGAAGACCCAAGATGCAGAAAAGCTCTACGCCGAAGTTCTGGACAGCAAAAAAGATGGATTAGGTTATAATAAATACTTTGCATCTGTGGGGCTGGTCGATATCTATTTAAAAAGAAAAGATTTGGATAGAGCTGGCCAATTACTAAAAACTATTGATGTCGATGATTTTGTTCAGTATGATGCAGAGCTTACATCTATTTATTATCGACTGATGGCTCAGGATAGTTATTTAAGAAAAAATTATAAATTATATCTTTATTATTTTGATAAATATAATCAAGTATTGTTACAAATTTCAAAATTTCAGAATGAAACAATTGAAAGGCTTGTAATTAATGATAATGCAAATTTTATCCATAAAAATAATAAAAACGTAATATGGAATTTCATAACGATTTCGATTTTAGTCATCATTTTAACTCTTTTAACTTCGTTTTTCTACCATTTTTCAATGAAAAAAACTTTTAATTGATATTGTTTCTTTTTGAAATGTAAATAATTCATTCAGAATTATTTAGATGGTCTTTTGTACTGTCATATTCAAGTATTTTTCTCAAATGTGAAAGCTTTTCTCTATTTTTTTTACGCTCATATTGATAATTTAGAAATCTAAAATGATGAGATAAAATATCTTTTAATCAATTTAATTGATAGATAATTTTTCTGAATCATTTTTAGAAACCTTATTTATTTAAAGATAATTTATTGATATGAGAAAAATCAACTTTTTAGCAATTCTTTTAGGGGGACTTTTATCCGCCCAAACTACTTTTACTCTTATAAGGGACATTTATCCCGGCCTAAACAATTCGGCCCCCTCTAATTTTATGGTGTTTAATAATAAAATGTACTTTAGTGCCACCTATGGTCAGACAGGTTCTGCCACAGGAACTGAACTTTGGGAAACGGACGGAACAGAGGCTGGTACAAAGATAGTGGCGGATATCAATCCTGGTGCACCTTCGTCATCGCCGACCAATCTTTATACCTTCGGAAACAAACTTTATTTTACAGCCGCTCTACCTGTGAATGGAGTCAGTAGTTCTGGTGTCCTGATGTCCTACGACAGTGTTGAAGGTCTTAAGACAGTTTCCACAACTGCTAAGTTTGCAACCACTTTTCTAACCAGCAACAATAAGCTTTATTTCAAGGCGACCAACAGCACAATGTCACCTAATACGCAGCGTCTTTATACTTTGGATGATAGTTTACAGCCTGTGATGGTCGATGATAATGTGACCGTGATGTTCCTCGGAAATGTGGGACAGCAGATTATCGCCAATGGCCAGTACAAAACGGCTACAAACCCAACTTGGTATCAGCTTTTCAGTTTGAACGGAAATACGCTGGATCTTTTAAAAACCATTAATTCTGCAGCTACTGCTTATCCTCAGAACTTTTATTACAGTCCCGCATTGGGAAAATCGTTTTTCTCTGCAAACGGAGGTAACGGTCCGGAACTGTGGATGTCAGACGGAACGGCAGACGGAACGGTTCAGGTCAAGGATATCAATACTACTACGGCAACGGCAGGATCCAGTGCTATAAACTTTACAGAGTATAATGGGAAAGTTTATTTTACAGCATCGGATGGTGCAACCAGTGGCAGCGAACTGTGGGTGACAGATGGCACCGAGCAGGGAACCAAGATGGTGAAGGACATCGTACCTGGTTCCACAAGTTCATTTCCTGATAAACTGACGGTTTTCAAAAATAAACTGTATTTCCTTCTGAACAATACTGGCAATGTGAGACAACTGTGGGAAACAGACGGCACGGAAGAAGGCACCAAGGTGCTTTCAACACTTCCTGCGGCATTTGGACTAGCCGTGTATAATGACAATCTGTATGCTTCCGCCAGGGTAGATGCTGCAGATCAGATCGGTGTGGAGCTTTACAAGGTCAATCTTCCCACTGAAACCCTTGCTGTAACGACTGCCTCCTCATCAAAGCTTAGTATATATCCTAATCCTTCTAATGGTGAAATTAAAATCAGCAATGTCAATGCCGGTTCGTTTGAGTTATTCGATACAACTGGTCGTGTGATCAAGGCTGGAAAATTTGACAACAGTAAAATCAATCTGAATTCAAAAGCAGGAAATTATATCCTTAAAATCACTTCTGATGACAAGAAGGTGAACGCATCTACCAAAGTTATTGTTAAATAATCAAGAAACATCATTATGAAAAAAATAGTATTTACCCTTTTTATAGCCAATGCGCTTAGCGCACAAAGCATTTCCCTGCTAAAAGATATCAATCCCGGTGCAAATCCATCTACGCCGGCAGAATTTTTTAATTACGGTGATAAGCTGTACTTTAATGCCAGCAATCCTACTTACGGTAATGAACTCTGGTCCACAGACGGAACCCCGGAAGGTACAAATCTCGCTTTTGATATAAATCCGGGAACTCCCAGTTCTTTACCGATCTCTCTGATGAATTACAATAACAAACTGCATTTTCTAACAATGATCGGTACGACAGGTCTTTATTCCTATGATAACGTCGAAGGTGCGAAGCTTGTAAGCTCGGGACTTTCCACTGCCGCAAATCTTTTGCAGAGCAATGGAAAGATCTTTTACAGATTAAATAATAAATTATGGTACTTTTCTGATAACGCTATACATGATATCAGCACGCCCGTTGTTATTACCGGACAGATGGGCGCTGTCAACGGCAAAATTGTAATGGCCGCATCCGCAGTAGCAGGCGTTAACAATGCTCAGATATATGTGTATGATGGCACATCGGTTTCTCTTCTTAAAACAATTAATCCTAATACAACTTCCAATCCTCAGAATTTCTTTTACAGCAGCCAGCTAAATACTTTATTCTTTTCGGCTGGTTCTAACACATCTGGATTTGAACTCTGGAAAACAGACGGAACAACGGAAGGTACTGTAGAGGTAAAAAATATTAATCCGGGCACATCAAACTCTTTCCCTGGGAACTTCCGACAGGTTGGTGACAAGGTTTTCTTCAGTGCCAATAATGGATCCAACGGTACGGAACTTTGGATAACAGATGGCACCGAGGCAGGGACGAAACTGGTTAAAGATATCAACCCCGGTTCTGCGGCATCCAATCCCAGCAGTCTGACCGAACTGAACGGTAAGCTCTATTTCCTTGCAAATGATGGTTCCGGCGAAGCAAGGCTGTGGGAGAGTGATGGAACAGCGGATGGAACTAAGCTTACTTTGGAACTTAAACCGGGATACGCCAATTTTGTTCTTGGGAAGATGGAAGCATATAATGGGGCTCTTTATCTGTCAGCGAAACTCAACGTCACGAACGGACAAGAACTTTACAAGATAGAGTTTCCAACTCTTTCTGTCTCTGACATTAACAAAAAAAGCGAAATGGTTTATCCTAATCCTACCACTGGCGATATTTTCTTCAGCGGAAAAGACTATGTGAGCTATGACCTCTACGACCTGAACGGGCGTCTTCTGAATCAGAATGTTAAAATCAACGGTAACAAAACGCATTTATCAGTTCCTAATGGAAACTACATCCTGGTAGTTAAAACCAATGAAGGAACTGTTAACACCACTAAATTAATTGTAAAATGAAAAAAACTCTAGCAACTATAGGATTGATGCTCTTTAGTGCCAGTTTCACGACAGCAAACGCACAGAACATCAATTTCACAGACGAAAATTTCCTCGAGTATATCCTGCTCTATACCGGTATTGATACCAATAATGATGGCGAGATACAGGTGACCGAAGCCGAGGCGTACACCGGAGGATTTACTTTTACGGGAAACATCAAAGACGTTCCGGAGGTCAAGTATTTCAAGAATCTTACCTCGCTCACCATCAATGGTTCGAATGTTGCAAATGTCGATGTAAGAGCTAACAAGGAAATCAATCAAGTGCGGATCAACAATTCTCTCCTCACCAAACTGGATCTGTCACAAAATTCCAAACTCTTAGCAGTAGACATTAGCAAATCATCGTACCTGAAAGAATTGACCTTCGGCTCACATCCTCAATTGTCTTATATAAGCCTTATGTTCAACGCGATAGAAGCATTGAATGTTACTGGATGTCCGAGATTGACCTACTTATACTTCGCATCCAACAAAGTATCAAGTATTGACCTCACTCAAAACCCAAGACTTGCGGAATTAAACACAGCAGCCAATCAGATCTCTACGCTTGATGTGACAAAAAACACGCGTCTGACCTACCTCAACGTAGGCCTTAACAAACTTCAGCAGATTGATGTCACCAATAATCCTTTGCTGGATACTTTTATGATTCAGGCCAATCCTATAACATCTATTGACATCAGCAAACAACTTTACTTAAGGCAATTTATAATGGATGGTACGCAAATACCCGTAGTCGACTTGACCGGTCATTCTATGTTGCAATATTTCTATGCTAATTATTCGCAGCTGACCGAGGTGGATGCTTCTACAAATGGAGACCTGATTTATGTTAATGCGATTGAAAATCAAAAGATGAAATTCATCAATGTGAAAAACGGAAACAATAAAAACGCCATCGGTTTTTTTGCACATACAAGCCCGAATCTAAAGTGCATCCAGGTGGATGATGTGGCCTACAGCTCCAGCCAGACACTTTGGCAAAAGGATGCGACAGCGGTATTCGCTACGGATTGCAGTAATATTTTGGCCACTCAGGAGGTAGGAAGCACAGCAAAAATGTCTTTCTATCCCAATCCTACATCAGGCTATCTGTTCCTGAAAACTGAAGTCAAAGATGCTACTGTTTTTAATATGGCGGGTCAGAAAGTGGCGAGCTATCAGAATGCCAAGATGATTGACATCAGCCATCTTCCGATCGGTAACTATATCATCAATTTTACCGATGCAACAGGCAAAATATCATCACAGAAAATCATTAAAAATTAATTTTTGGTCTAATGAAACTAAATCATAAACATACATTTAAAATTACTATAGCAGCAATTTCCTTGTTTGCGGGCACCGTGATGCAAGCTCAGAACAGCGATAAGGTTATCATAGAACAATATCTGGCTGCTGGCAAAACAACTTTTGGTCAGACCTTTGACATTATTCATTCCGAGGCTAAAAAAGATTCGGAGGGCAAAGTTGTTAATATCCAGCAGACATACAAAGGTATTCCGGTTTACGGTGCTATTTCGTCTGTGTTGATGCGAGGCAACACGGTGAAATATATGTCTGACAAATTTATTTCCGTATCGGATAATGTTACTGCTGCCAAGCCTTCTGTAGATGTTGCCAGAGATTTCTCGGCCATTTTATCATCAGCCGATCTGAAAGGCGACAAAAGCGATTATACCTTCGAAGGACGAAAAAATAATTCAGTATTATCTAAATTAGTTTATTTTCCAACAGAAAAAGGACAACTGCAATTGGCTTATGCCATCAATTTCTTCGAAAAGGGAACTAACAATTATTGGGACATCATCATAGATGCAGTAACAGGTGCTATTATTGGCAAAACGAATCTCACAGTATCTTGTCAGTTTCACGACCATTCTTTTTCTTCTGAACATCAGTTGGATAGTATTCATTATAATTCTGAAAAGCCAACAGACCAACAAACTGAAGAGCACAAGTCTGCACTTGTAGATAATGCCTCTTACCGTGTGTATGCATTTCCAATCGAATCGCCTAATTTTGGTCAGCGCACGTTGGAAACCAGCCCGTGGTTTCTCGATGCTTCTCCATTAGGATGGCAAAATGACGGTGACGAAACTTATAGCATCACGAGAGGAAATAATGCCTACGCCTACGTAGACCTCAATGGTTCCAATGCATTTGGACCTAGTGCCGATGGAGGGGCACAGAAACTTTTTGATTTTCCACTAGATTTGAATCAGCCAGTAACTACCTATGCCAATGCTTCTATTACAAATCTTTTCTACGCGTCCAATAAGATGCACGACATATTTTACAAATTTGGATTTGATGAAGCGGGGCGTAACTTTCAGTCAAATAATTTTGGAAAGGGCGAACCTTACACCGATTTCGATCCTGTTTTATCAGAGGCCAGAGACGGCTCCTCCCTTAATAATGCCAACTTTGCAACTCCTCCGGACGGCTTTTCTCCAAGAATGCAGATGTATCTTTGGAGGTACGGCTATTTGCTGAGCTACAATGCACCAAGTGATTTGGTGAACAGAAAACCTGCTGCAGGCTATAATGCTGACTTTGGAGGTGCCTTTCCAATAAACTCACCATTAACCGGTGATGTTGCAATAGCTACACCTGCAGACGGTTGTACGAACTTGGACAATACCAATCTGAACGGAAAAATTGCACTAATCCAGAGAGGAACCTGCAACTTTGATGTCAAATTCAAAAAAGCACAGGACAAAGGAGCGAAAGGTGTTATCATATATAATCCTACTCCGGGTCAAACGATCATCAATATGAGTGGTACCGATACCACTGTAACAATCCCCGGAATCTTAATTGACAATGAGGAAGGAGAAATCATCAAAAGCAAAATAGACCAGAATATTAATGTAAATGTCAACCTGAAATACAATACTTTCGATGTAGATGGAAGTCTCGATAACGGTGTTATAGCACACGAATATACGCACGGCATCTCTACAAGAAGTACAGGTAACGGCTACAGCTGTCTCAATGCCGCTTATGCCAATGAACAGATGGGTGAGGGTTGGTCCGACTTTATGGCACTAATGGTCACTGGAAAAGCAGATGCCACAGCTGCGCTGCCAAGGTCTACAGGAAGTTTCGTAGCGAATCAAGGAGCCGACGGTCCAGGAATCCGACCTGCTAAGTATTCTCCTGATTTTGCCATCAATGATTATACGTATGGAGACACAAACGGGAAATACATAGACACGGGCGGCGGTGCCCTTGCCGTAGATGTTCATGGTGTGGGCTTTATCTGGGCAACGATGCTGTGGGACCTTCATTGGAAATTTGCTGATAAGTATGGTTATTCTAATGACATCGCAAACAATCCAAACTCCGGAAGCGGAAAAGTGGTTCAACTGGTAATGGAAGCAATGAAAATACAAGGTTGCTATCCAAATTTCGTAACTGGCCGAGATGCAATCATAGCAGCGGATGCTGACCTGAACAATGGTCAAAACAAATGTATGATCTGGAGCGCATTTGCCAAACGTGGTCTTGGGGCTAATGCCAGCGCCGGCGCTACAAGAGGAGCGTTGCCTAATGCGATCTCTGACCAGATAGAAGATTTTTCTGTGCCGGCAGAGTGTTCTTTGGGGACTTCTGAAATTACAGTCAATAAGAAAATTTCTATCTATCCTAATCCGGCCAGCAAGGAAGTTTTTATTAAGACCAATGGCGTACAGATTTCCGGAAAGATCAAGGTCTCTATCTATGATATGTCCGGGAAAAAGGTGGATGAACAGTTGATCAATGCTGATGAACCGGTTCTGACCTCAGCGCTTCAGAAAGGTACTTACATTCTGACCGGTGATGGTATTGGTGTTACATTCAGCAGTAAGCTGATTATTAATAAATAAAAGTTATTCCTCAGAAATTATTAGTATGTAAAATCAATACGACTGTAGTTTACAATCAGGAGAAGAGAAGCTGTCTCATTTGAGAGACAGTTTTTTTGTGGAATAATACAACTTTAAATTAGGTTTGTAATTTTAAAGATTTTCTGATCTTTATTTCTTATAACGGAATTGCTAAAAAGGAAGTTTGCTACAAAATTTCTGTAATGGGAGAGCTCAGAGTATGTAGCCTATTTTCGGATTGTAAGAATTTTATCAAAAGTTCAGTATGAAAATAGATTACCTAAGAATATCGACCATAGATCAAATTATAGAACTTCATAGAGACTCACAACAAGTCTGGCTGCGAAAAAAGCAATGAAGATGTTTTACTCTGCGCGATACGTGGAAGACCTGGACTAAAAAATAGCAAAAAGTCTCGAAAGATCTATGGCAACTCTCTATTGCTATATTCCCGCTTTAGGAAAAGGATGTTAGGTTAGGAAAGATATTTTAGGATACTTGATAATTTCTAAACAAAAGATATTATATAGTACTATTATTAAAAAAATTGGATCTCGCCTCACTAAACTCATTGATATTATCGGCAATCCAAAACCAAAGAGGTGTTACCTGTACTAATAATCCTCTGCCTAATGTCGTGATTTCATATTCAACTCTCGGTGGCACTTCGGGATAAATATTTCTCGACACCAATCCGTCCCTTTCTAATTCGCGAAGGCATTTTGTCAACATTTTTTGACTGATGCCGTTAATATGATTCTGTAGATTTGAAAAACGCATTTTGCCATCTATTCCCAGAGCGTGTATGACAAAAAGTGACCATTTGTTACCAACGTGATTCAATACATCTCGTTTAAGTTCATCCTGATCTTTATTCAAAACTTTACAAATGTCGTCCCAAGCTTTTACGATCTCTTCATCTGACATCAATCTTTCCATATTCTCTTATGTTTAAATAAAATATTTTGCTTAAAGATAAATGATTCTGATGAGAAAATTGAGAATAATGAGAATTTTAGAGACTATTATTATTTGAAAATTATTTGAAATTAATGTGGCTATCAATCAAAATACTAACATATAGGTAACTAGCTGACATCATTGTACCTTATTGTTTTACAGGTTTTAACGGTTTAAATTTGTAGAAGAAAAAGGAAGTGAATTGATCAGCAATGAACGAATTTCAATTCCAATACTTAATTTTTTTACAATGAAAAATAAATCAATTTTAATTTTGGGCGCAGGCGAATTAGGAATGCCGGTGATCAGAAATATAGCAAAAAAGGCTAAAAGCTACCATAACGTTACAGTCACCGTACTGCTTAGAGAAACAACGATCAATTCTGAAGATCCTGATAAGAAAAGGAATGTCACAGAGATCCGGGAGTTAGGGGTGGAATTGCTTGCAGGCGACCTTTCCGCTTCCTCTGCTGAGCTTATCGATATTTTCAGAAATTACGACGCTGTTGTTTCATGTACAGGTTATGGAACAGGCGCAGGAGGTTTTCAGCTGAAATTGGCCAATGCCGTACTGGATGCCGGTGTCAAAAGATACTTTCCCTGGCAGTTCGGCGTGGACTTTGAGGAAATAGGACGGGGAAGTGCGCAGGACCTTTTTGATGAGCAGCTTGATGTAAGAGAGCTTTTGAGATCGCAAAGTGCCACAAGATGGGTCATCATCTCCACAGGCATGTTCACCAGTTATCTTTTTGAACCTTTCTTCGGTATTTTAGATCTGGAAAATAAGTCGATCAATGCCATTGGCGGATGGGATACGGCAGTTACATTGACCACACCGGATGATATTGGCCGTCTTACCGCTGAGATCTTCTTTACAGAACCGCAGATAGAGAATGAGATTGTCTATATTGCGGGTGATACAATAACCTACGGAGATCTTGCTGATATTGCAGAATCATTATCAGGCCAGAAGTATGAGCGTACACTTTCCGATATGGGAGAGATCACAGATGACCTTAAAAACGATCCCACCAATTTCGTTAAAAAATACCGTTCGATATTCGGAGCAGGAAAAGGTGTTTCGTGGCCGTTAGAGAATACCTTCAATGGGAAGAACGGAATCCCGACAACCTCTGCCAAACAATGGGCAAAAGATAATATTGACTGGAAATCTTACAATAAGTATTAAGAACACTATAATGAGATTCAACAAATTATAATTGTTATCCGTTAAATTGAATTACAAAGTTTGTTGCAGATCACAGTTATAAAAACGTCATTTTTTAATCCCGGGATTATGTGTCACGAGTTATATCATCCTCAGACAATCAATATGAGGTATAGGACAAAGCCTATAACTCATATTGATCTGATGGATGTTTACTTCTTTACAACCCGTCGAAATAGATCTTTTTGATCTCTTTGACAGAAGCTTCCGCTCCAATTTGCTGACGTCTATCGTAAATAGCCTGTGCCTTTGTTCCTGCAAAATAACGCAACTTGTCTTTTTGGTCGGTTGCTGCTACAAAGATCACTTCCGCAATCTCATCAGGTGAAGAATCGGGTTTGATCATACTAAGCATTTTTTCTTCCGCTGAATCATAATACGGTAGTGCAGTGACATCTGAATTATGGTTAAACAGCTCCGTTTTCGTGGCGCTCGGAGCAACGGTCTTAACACCGACACCAAACATCGATAGCTCTATTGAAAGACATTCGCTCCAGCCTTCAACCGCCCATTTCGTACCATTGTAAATACTGGTGAACGGGAAGCTGGTATGTCCGCCGATGGATGTTATATTGATGAACAGTCCATTTTTATTTTCTCTGAAGTGAGGTGTAAAAGCTTGTGTTACCCGAACTGTTCCCAGAAAATTCGTTTCCACCTGTTTCACGATGTTCTCATCGGAAAAGGATTCCAACGCACCCATCAGCCCATATCCCGCATTGTTCACGACCACGTCGATCGGTCCAAGCGATAAAGCTTTTTCTACGGTCGACCTGATCTGTTCCGGGTCAGTAACATCCAAAGGCAAAAGAATAACATGGTCCAATTGATCAAGTTCCGTTTCCTTTTCAGGATCGCGCATTGTAGCGATGACCTTCCAGCCTCTTTGTTGAAATAATTTAACGGTTGCCTTGCCTATTCCTGATGAGGTTCCGGTGATGAATATTGTCTTCATTTTATAAAATTTTAAATGTTCTTTTACAAAATTACTGGCAAAAAGATATACATTTGATACCTGTATACAAAAGTATACTTAAATTGTTATGACGGAAAAAGAACATTATTTCCAGGAAAAGATCAACGCCATCCAGGATACCATGTTTGTCATCGGCGGCAAATGGAAGATGCCGATTATCCTATCTATTTATCAAGGCAATACAAGATTCAACGAAATTCTAAATTCAATACCGAAGATAACCAACCGGGTTTTATCTAAGGAATTAAAACATCTGGAAGAAAATCTATTGATCGACAGAAAGGTCACAGACGATTATCCAGTCAAGGTAGAATACACCATGACCGACTATGGATTAAGCTTACAGGAAATTGCAAAGCCCCTGGAAAAATGGGGAAGAGATCACAAGAGGAAGATCAGGGAAAAATAATCATATAGAATATAGGTGATCAAAGGTGTTTTGATCAACAACTGAAATTGATCAGAATACTCTTTGTTATATTTCTAGGCGATCATCTGTTAGAGGTGAATAAACAGTCTGTCTTAAAATCCCGGATACTTTTCTGGATTGATCATTTGAAAATTTCTCCTGTGTAGGGTATACGTAAAAATGACAATCAAACAGGCTGTCTAAACTTGTTTGATTTTCGTAATATATTGTTTCAATTCTGTTACAACAGACTTCGGCAGTCATTCTAATTTTGTATCATAATAAGATCAAGATATGGAAACAGACAAAGTATGGTTAGTAACGGGAGCATCCAAAGGAATGGGGCTTTCACTGGTGAGAAAACTTATCGAAAGCGGTTATAGGGTCGCTGCAACAAGCAGAAAAGCGCAGAGTTTAATGGAGGCTGTCGGAGAATTTGACAAACAGCAGTTCTTACCGTTGGAAGTAGATCTGACAAGCGGAGAATCTGTCAGCAAGGCATTTGAAAAGACTGTCGGACACTTCGGGAAAATAGACGTTTTGGTCAATAATGCGGGCTATGGCATTGGTGGTGCTGTGGAAGAATTGAACCAAAAAGAGATCACGGACAGTTTTGATATTAACGTCATGGCTGTGATCAAGACGATGCAATCGGTCATGCCTTACTTCAGGGAGCAGAAGTCAGGAAATATCATCAATATTTCTTCTATCGCAGGATTTGCCCCGGGAATCGGTTGGGCTATGTACGCCGCAACAAAATATGCCGTAACAGGACTGTCCGAGGTCATGGCAGAAGATGTAAAAGAGTTCGGTGTTAAGGTAACGGTGGTAGCACCAGGTGCTTTCCGGACCGAGTTCCTTGAAGAAAGCTCCCTCGTTTTCGCTGAGAATAAAATTGAAGGATACAATGCGATCAGAGCTTCACACCAAAAATACGCTGCTATGAACGGAACGCAGGCCGGAGATCCCGACAAGCTGGCCCGTGTCTTGATCGATCTCGCTGAAAATCCGAATCCGCCCCTACGTCTGTATGTGGGGAGCGATGCCTACAACCGTGCAAAGGACAAGATAAAGTTGCTATCAGAGGAACTGGAGATCAATAAGGATATTTCGTCTTCTACTGATTTTTAAATGATCATCTAAATTAATAAAGCTGCCATTTAAAATGGCGGCTTTTTTTGTTTGATTTTCGTACATTTAGTCAATGGAAAAAATGCAGTCACTGGAAGAATTTTACCAGTCAAAATTTGACAGGGTTCCTGAAAATATCCGTAACGGGGTAGGGCACTTCAATGTCTTTACCATAGATGAGTATATCGGTAAAAATGCTAATCCAGTGGTCTACAGCCGGAAAGATTATTTTAAGATCACCCTGATCGTCGGCCGAAACCGGATCCATTATGCTGACAAGGTCATTGATATCCAAAAGCAGGCACTTTTTTTCACCAATCCGCAGATCCCTTACAAATTTGAATGGATTGACGATCATAAGGCGGGATTCTTCTGTGTGTTTACACCTTCTTTTTTTCATCATTTCGGAAACCTGAATGATTATGAGGTTTTTAAACCTGACGTGACACCTGTCTTCGAGCTGACCGATGAGCAATTGGAAGATGTAAGGCAGATTTACAAAAAAATGCAAACTGAATTGGCCTCGGATTATGCCCATAAATATGATCTGTTGAGAAACCTGGTGTTTGAATTACTTCATTATGCACTTAAAATGAAACCGACTTCAAAAGCTGAAAAACAACAGGCTAATGCTTCTCAGCGGATCACCCATCTGTTCCTTGAGCTGTTGGAGCGTCAGTTTCCTATCGAAGATGCGAGACAGCGGATCAACTTCCGTTCGCCTTCTGAATTCGCCGGTCAGCTTTCCGTTCATGTCAATCACCTCAACCGGGCCGTTAAAGAGATCACTGAAAAAACGACTTCGGAGGTCATTGTGGAGCGTTTGTTACAGGAGGCAAAGATATTACTGAGACATACCGAATGGAATGTTGCCGAAATTGCCTATTCACTGGGGTTCAAAGAGGCTACGCACTTTAATAATTTCTTCAAAAAGAATATGCGGATGACACCGATGCGGTTTCGTGCGATGGATTAAATAACGGAATAAGAATAGCGAGCAATTTGATATGTTGAGTTTATCCAATAAAAATGTTTATAGTCAATATCAGTTGCTAACTTTTACTTTCAGATCAATTTTTTTCTAGGCAACCCAATCTCAAATTCTTGTGGATAAGGAGCGCGAAAAGTCAAGCTCACATCTTCCCGCAGACCATTTTCAACTTCCTTCGCTTTTTCCTCATCCATTGAATATCTGGGATCAGCAATAAGCGGCATCTTTTCCATTTTGGTAATAGTAACGGTAGGAAAATGATAATCTACTTCAACAGTACCCAATAAAAGATAAATTCCACCCTCTTTAAAAGGAAACTTCGAAAGGCTGTCCGGAAAATGAGCTGTATCAAAATAGTCGCCATTGGCATCAATCCAGGTTCCGAAATACATATCATCTCTATTTCCATATTTATTTTTGATAGGAACGTGTTTTCTGGAAATCAGATAAGCTAACATTCTCACCTGCTTCTTATGGTACTTCAAAAGATCTTTAACCATTACATCGCCTCTGTATTTGATCTTCAATAAATCGAAAATAGAATAAGACACAGGAAAGCCCAATATTTCAATTTCGTCGAACGCATCTTCAAAAGGATTTCTTTCTATAAGAGGTAGCTGATAATCTTTTTGAGGTTCTTCAAATAAAGAGATCATCTTAGTTTTATGTTGATTTTTTGACAAAAGAAACCTTGCATCGATCAATAGCTCGTGTTTCTGTTTGCCTGTGAATCTGAAAGCCCCGACAAAAATAAGTGTCTGTAAAGTTTCAATACCGATGTTGACTCTTTTGACAAAATCTTCTAACGATTTGTAATCACCATGTTCTTTTCGTTCCTGAGGAATAAATAGTTTAACGGCAGCTTCCAACTTCTCAATATGCATCAACCCTAAGTACACATCTGTTCCATATACCGTAGTTTGAAATTCGCTAAGGTTTACACAAGGATTATGAATTTTAGCACCAGCCATTTTGGCTTCATGGACATAAACTTCGGTTCTGTAAAACCCACCGCCATTATTAATTGCGGATACCATAAATTCAATAGGATAGTAGGCTTTCAGATAGAGACTTTGATAACTCTCCACGGCATAGGAGGCAGAATGGGCTTTACAGAAAGAGTAGCCGGCAAAAGATTCGATCTGTCGATAGACCTCCTGAGAGAGCTGCTCAGGGTGACCTTTTTTCTTACAGGATTCGAAAAAATCATCTTTTAATTGTTGCAAAGCTGACAGTGATCTTCCTTTTCCGCTCATCGCCCTACGCAGAACATCACCATTCTCTGCGGAAACTCCGCCATAATGAAGAGCAATTTTGATTACATCTTCTTGGTAGACCATTATGCCATAAGTCTCACCCAGTTCCTTTTCAAACACTTCATGGAAATATTCAAACTGACCGGGATGGTTATGGCGGAAAATATACTCCCGCATCATACCGCTTTGTGCTACACCCGGACGAATGATAGAGGAGGCGGCAACCAATACTTTGTAGTTGTCGCATTTCAGCCGTCTCAATAATCCGCGCATCGCAGGTGATTCGATGTAAAAACAGCCGATCGTTTTTCCAATACTTAAAAACTCATTACATCTAGCTTCATTTTTTGAAATCGCCGTATCTTCAATATCTATGGTAATTCCTCTTTTTTCTTCTATGAGATTAACCGCATCTTTAATCGTTCCAAGACCCCTCTGCGACAAAATATCAAATTTTTCCAATCCTATTTCTTCTGCTGTATGCATATCGAACTGTACAATCGGGAATTCTTTCGGTGGAAATTCCAGGGCCGAATAATTGGTAATCGGTTCTTCAGAAATCAGAATCCCACAGGAATGCATGCTTCTTTGATTAGGAAAACCGATCATCATCTGTTCGTATTTATAGATATCCTGAACAACAGCATTCTGATCATGCTGTTCTTTTGGTTTTTTAGACAGCTGATCCAGTTCATCTTTAGGCAATCCGAATACTTTTCCCAGCTCCCTGAACCTTGATTTTCTTTTAAATTCAACGTTGGTTCCGCAAAAAGCCACGTGATCCTTGCCGTATTTATCAAAAATATATTCCAAAATAGCATCCCGGTTCTTCCAGCTCCAGTCGATATCAAAGTCGGGAGGTGTTTTCCTGTTGAGGTTCAAAAAGCGTTCAAAGTAAAGATCCAGTTCCAAAGGACAGATATCAGAAATACCTAAACAATAGGCAATAATGCTGTTGGCTCCGCTTCCTCGACCCACATGCATAAATCCCATTCGGTTACTGTACTGGATAATGTCCCAGGTAATCAAAAAATAACCACAGAAATTCAACTGATCAATCACGGTCAGTTCTTTTTCAACCCGTTCAACGGCCTGCCTGTTTCGATCAGGATATCTTCGGGCTAATCCTTCATAAGCCAGTTTTGACAGTAATTTAAAATCACTTTCCTTGCTGTCGGTAAAATGCTTTTTATTCTTGGGTGTTTTAAAATCAAAATTAAAGCTGCATTCAGCTACAATGATTTTGGTGTTTTCAATGATCTGGGGGTAGTCTGTAAATTGATCCAAAAGCTTTTTCTTATCGACAAAGGATTCATTGTTTCTGCAATGATCCGTTTCAGCCAGTTTTGTAAAGAGCGTATTGCCATCGATCGCACGCAGCACTTTATGAAGTTCATATTCTTCATCCGTCTTAAAAGTTACCGGATGAAGGATAACCATTTTATGGATGAAAGATTTGAGTTCTGGCTTGACCAACAAATTCAATTCATCATGCCTGATACCTATAAATTCGTGTTCCAATAATACTTCAGGTATATTCTGCAAAGAATAGATGACGAAACAATTTTCCAATTGAGGATTAACCTTAGGAATCTCAATGCCTTCACAATTATAATCAGTCAAAAGTCTGTTAACTTCACCAATCCCTTTTGGGTTCTTCGCTAAGCAGATATAATGCTGTTCATTCTCGACCCTGATATCAACACCGACAATCGGCTGAATACCTCTATCTTGGCACAATTTATAAAACTGGTAGATCCCGGTTACGGTATTAATATCGGTGAGTGCCAAAACCTTCAGCTGATATTCCACAGCCAGCTGAACCAGATCTTCAACAGAAATAGTCCCATAACGAAGGCTATGATAGGTATGACAATTCAGAAACATAATGTATCTATTCTATTGAGTTAAAAAGCCGGAAGCCCTTCCAAGGCTTTTAGCACCAAAACGGTCTTTCATTTTATCCATTGCCTGATATAATGAGATCAGCTCTTCGGTATCTTCAAAAAGATCCATCTGATGACTTCCGTGCACCAGTCCTGTAAACCTGACCCCGACCAAACGAATTCTCATTCTTCGGGTATATACTTTTTTAAAAAGCTCAAGGACATATTTCAGCAAGGTATGGTCTGCTGAGGTATACGGAACTTTGCATTGTTTTGTTTCCGTATCAAAGTTGGCATACCTGATTCTTACAGAAACCGTTGAGGTCAGCCATTTCTCATGTCTCAGCTGGTAGCATAGCTGTTCCACCATCCCGGAAAGAATGCTTCTGATATTCTGAACATCGATGGTATCTTCAGCAAAAGTCGTTTCAGTAGAAATCGATTTCCGCTCCGAATACTGAACTACAGGATTCAGGTCAATTCCATTGGCTTTCTTCCAGAGTTCCGTTCCGTTCTTGCCAATCAATTCCTGAAGAACATCCACAGGCATCTTGGACAAAGTTTCAATCTTTCTAACACCTAATCTTGAGAGCAGTTCAAAAGTCACATCGCCCACCATGGGAATCTTTCGTACGGATAAAGGATTTAAAAAAGGCTGTATAAATTGCGGTTTTAATTCTAATTTTCCGCTAGGCTTGGCTTCCCCGGTTCCGATCTTTGAAACGGTTTTATTGGTTGACAATGCAAAACTAATAGGCAAGCCTGTGTTTTTTCTTACAGCTTCTGCAATTTCTGATGTCCATTGATAGCAGCCGAAGAACTTATCCATTCCGGACAGATCCAAATAAAATTCATCTACGCTTGCTTTTTCCATAACAGGAACTTTTTCCTGGATAATTTCAGTCACCAAATGTGACATTTTGGAATAATACTCCATATCACCTTTGATGACCTGCGCTTCGGGGCATAAACGCAAAGCCATCCTTAAAGGCATGGCAGAACGGACACCGAATTTCCTAGCTTCATACGAGCAGGATGCCACCACACCACGATCCCCGCCACCTATGATAACAGGCTGTTTCTCCAATACAGAGTCTCTTAGCCGTTCACAGGAAACAAAGAAGGTATCCAGATCCATATGTGCAATTGCTCTTTCCATTTGACAAAATTATTACGATTTGTAGCAAAAAATTGTATATTTGTTGCTATAATTTATAGCAATGTCAATTTTATCAGAAAACATGCGGTATTTAAGAGGTAAGCTTAATCTCTCACAACAAAAGGTAGCTGATGATCTCTTAATCACCAGAGGCAGATACGGTAAATATGAAGATGATGCCGCATCACCTCCCAATGAGATCTTAATCAAAATCTCAAAATATTATAATGTCAGCATCGATTTACTTCTGACTATTAATCTCAGCAAATATTCTATCGATGAGATTATGGAATTGCCGGACAACAGGATTGTGCTGCCCATCAGGGTCGATCATAATGGAAACGACCAGATCGAGATCATTCCACACAAAGCTTCGATGGGATACTTGAACGGTTACGGCGATCCGGAATACATTGAAGGTCTTGATACGATCTCCTTACCCTTCTTAAAAGGCGGAAAGTTTAGGGCGTTTCCTGCTGACGGAGACTCAATGCCACCCTATAAGAACGGCACCTACATCGTAGGCAAATACGTTGAAAATCTTTCTGATCTGAAAACAGACCGGACGTATGTTTTCATCACCACCAATGATGGGATCAGTTATAAAAGATTCCAGTTCCACGAAGCAGATGGAATTTGGGTGAAAGCAGACAATAGTTTCTACGAGCCTTATAAAATTCCATTACCTGACATTAAAGAGATCTGGGAATTTGCCTGTAGTATCAATACCATAGAATATGGAGCTGATGAATTTGCAGAACGCAATATTCAAAACTTCATCACAGAGATCAAGACCGATATCAGACAGATCAAGGAAAAAATGGGAGAGAAGAAATGAATTTATTTGAATTAGGGCGAAAAAAGTTATTTAATACGATATTTAGCAGAAACTACAATGACTCAGCTTGAAGGATAGCAATGTTGATTTCAAATGTTGTGATATGCCAGAAGCTAACTCGCTTACGATTGGAATAATGGCGGTTCTTGCACAGGAAGAACGTTTGCTGATAAGTAAGCGTACTATTGATGCATTGCAAGAACTCAAATCTAAAGGTGTAAAACTTGGCAATCCTAAAAATCTAACTCCAGAAGCCAGAAAGATGGGAAGCGAGGCAATGAGGTTGAAGGCTTTACAAAATGAGAACAATCGCAAAGCAACCGCTCTCATCGTTTCATTACGAAATGCAGGCAATAGCTACAACAAAATAGCAGATGAACTCAATAAAAGCGGTTTCAAAACTAGCAGAGGTTGTGAGTTTAACTCATCTCAGGTTTTAGTATTATATGATAGATTCTTGGAAACTCAAATAGGGGTTTAAAATCTTTTCAAACTTTAACAGCAAAGGGATAACCCCATTTGAAGAACAAACGGTCTACATCCCATTAAAAAGTGCTAAATTCCGGATGTAAATTTATTTTAAAAATCACTCAAAACACCTATGGATAAGTGAATTTTCGCTGATACGAAATTTTTATGAGAACAGTCTTTGTTATTTCAATAGTACATTTCTTCTTAAAAATAATAAAACTATCGAAACTTAATTGCCTTCTAATTACTATCCTACAAGTTAATATTTTTCTATATCTTTGCGCAAATCTGGTGAGCCGTAAAAAGCACTTAAAAGGGAATCCGGTGAAAATCCGGAACAGACCCGCTGCTGTAAGCTTCACATCAAAAGTTTTTGAAGATAATATCCACTGTCCGCCTTGGCGCGATGGGAAGGATTTCAAAAATGAAGTAAGTCAGAAGACCTGCCAGAAGTTTAACGTTTGACGCTTTCGTGGAATAAAGCTTAGGACAACAATGATTCTGTGCAGGTTTTGCTGTGCTTTGTCATTGCTTTCTTACCTCCATTAGCGTCATCATTATTCGACAGAGCTAATGGTGACACAATTTACTTTCCGGGTTTACAAAGCCGTTGTTACAATATTTGTTACAACTTCATCTTTATGTTTTTCTCAGTCAAAAAAAGATACTATCCGGGAAACAGAGATAGTTCCCGTCAATGTTTACAAAAAGAATTTTAAAGAAATTTTGCCTGCACAGACGCTCTCCGGGGAAGAACTGGAAAGACTTAACAGTCATTCTGTTGCCGATGCTTTACGGTATTTTTCCGGCGTTCAGATTAAGGATTATGGAGGAATTGGCGGACTAAAAACCATTAATATCCGAAGTATGGGCAGTCAGCACGTCGGTGTTTTTTATGACGGAATCCAGCTCGGCAATGCACAAAACGGAGTCGTTGATTTGGGACGTTTTTCTCTCGATGATATGGAAGAAATTTCGCTCTATAATGGACAGAAAAGCGAGATATTCCAGCCTGCAAAAGATTTCGGCTCTTCCGGTTCGATTTATTTACAGCCTAAAGTTCCTGCTTTCAATGCGAACCGAAAAACCAATCTCACACTAAGAATCAAAAATGCTTCGATCCAACTCTTCAATCCGTCTTTCCGGCTGGAGCAAAAGATTTCTGAAAATATTTCGGCAAGCGTCAGTTCAGAGTATATTGAAAGTGACGGAGTTTATAAATATAGATACTTTAAGAAATACCCTGACGGAGAAATCGCAAATGACACGATTGCCAAAAGATTCGACTCTGATATCAGAGCCAAACGTTTTGAAACCGCATTTTACGGAAATCTGAAAAACGGCAGCTGGAACATTCGTGGTTACGGATATATCTCTGACCGCGGGATTCCTGCACCTATTGTTAATAACGGATTCGGAGAAAAAGGACAACGAATGGCGGACGAGAATTATTTTATTCAGGCTAATTTTATAAAAAAGCTGTTTCCAAAATTAGAAACACAGCTTAAAGCGAAATTTGCTTACGATTATACCCATTTTATGGATACAGTTAAGAGCACAAGAGTTTTGCGGGTAGATAATTCTTATATCCAACGAGAAGTTTATTTGTCGTCTTCCAACCTCTATTCTATTACTCCGAATTGGGATTTTAGTGCCAATGCAGATTTGCAGTATAACAATCTGGATGCTTTTGGAAATGGAATTAATAATTATTCTTTTTACAATTTTTCTTTTCCTGTGAGATATAGCTCTTTGTTTTCTTTTGCAACGACTTATCAATGGGGAAGATTAAAATTTTTGGGAAGCATTCTGGGTACTTTCGTCCGGGAAGAAGTAAAAATGAATACCAAATCTCCCGATAAAAATGAATGGACACCAGCAGTTTTTTTAAGTTATCAGTTTTCCAAAGACTTTACCCTAAGGGCATTCTATAAAAATATGTTCCGAATGCCTACCTTCAATGATCTGTACTACACAATAATCGGAAACACCGCCCTGAAACCGGAATATGCCAAACAATATAATCTTGGTTTTACTTATCAGAAATTTTACCAGAATCAGGTCTTCCAGTCTTTTTACATCAAAGTTGATGGCTATTTCAACAAAGTCAAGGACAAGATTATTGCTGCGCCAAACGGAAGTATGTTCCGATGGACGATGATAAATCTGGGACAGGTAGAGATTATCGGAACCGATGTCAATCTGCAGGCAGATTTGAATTTTGGTAACGTAAATCTAAGACCTTTGCTGAGTTATACTTACCAAAATGCGCGGGATTTCACAGACAGGGGCGAATCCTATTTTGGAAATCAGATTCCTTATACGCCTTGGCATTCCGGGACTTTCTCATTGATGTCGGATTATAAGGATTGGTCTTTTAATTACAGCTTTGTTTATGTTGGAGAGCGTTATGATGTTAATCAGAATAATATCGCTGTCAATTATGTCCAGCCTTGGTACACGCACGATTTATCGGTTCAGAAAAAAATCAACTGGAAGGATCATCAGTTTAAAGTCAGCCTAGAAGCCAATAATATTCTTAATCAATATTATGATGTGGTACTGAATTATCCGATGCCGGGAAGAAATTTTAAACTCATCGTCAATTTTAATTTATGAAAAAAATGAAACCCATTATAGCATTGTTGGTTTTAGTCTTTCTGGTTTCGTGCCGGACGGATGACATCATTCCGAGAGAAGAAATCGTTCCTGGACTTGCTCCGCCAGAAAATACGGCGATTAAAGGTTTTTATCTTCTGAACGAAGGCAATATGGGAACCAACAAATGTACGCTGGATTTCTTCGATTACACCACAGGAACTTATCATAGGAATATTTACGCAGAAATCAATCCGGAAGTTGTAAAAGAACTTGGCGACGTAGGTAACGACATCAAAATCTACGGAAGCAAAATGTATGTAGTCGTGAATGTTTCCAATAAAATTGAAGTTCTGGATGCAAAAACAGCCAAAAGAATCAAGACCATCCAGCTTCAAAACTGCCGCTATCTCACTTTCAAAAACGGAAAAATATACGCAAGCAGCTATGCCGGACCTGTGGTTCTCGACCCGAATGCACCCATTGGAAAGGTTGCGGAAATCGATACACTTTCACTTTCTATTCAGAGAGAAGTTACTGTTGGTTATCAACCGGAAGAAATGCAGATTATCGGGAATAATCTTTACGTTGCCAACTCCGGGGGTTACCGTTTCCCGAATTACGACAGAACGGTTTCTGTGGTTAATTTGAACACCTTTACGGAAACCAAAAAAATTGATGTGGCAATCAATCTTCATCACATTGCCAAAGACGATTACGGAAATTTGTATGTAAGTTCCAGAGGTGATTATTATACCATTCCATCAAGTTTATTTTTGGTTGACCCGGTTTCGGGCACGGTAAAAAAAGATTTCCACGTTGCAGTTAGTGAAATGACGATTGTAAATGACAAGCTTTATTTCTATGGCAACGAATTCAATTACAACACACACGCCTATACCAAATCCTTCGGAATAATCGATGTAAAAACCGAACAGATTATTTCCAGTAAAATTATTGATCAGGAATATGTGGATGCCATTAAAACGCCTTACGGAATCGTTGTGAATCCGATTACAGAAGACATTTACCTCACTGATGCTCGGAATTATGTTTCCACAGGATTTGTGTATTGCTTCGATAAAAACGGAAAATTCAAATGGAAAACAGAAGGTGGGAATATTCCTGCGCATTTCGTTTTTCTTTATAAATAAACCGATATAAAAATGAAAAAACCTAACATTTTAAACTTCGTATTGTTCTCATTCCTTTTTCTGGGAATAATTGCCTGCAAAAACGATAGAGACGAAGATATTAACGCCGGAGCGTCAACTGAGGTTCTAAAAGATTCTTACAGCATTGACCGGTTCAAAATTCTCAATATTACACCTAATATTTCTGGAAAGGCAAAACTAACCTGGACAATTAAAGATTCTGCAACTTCCGGAAATAATACATTAGAATTTATTAGTCCTTATGCAAAAACCTATCCTCTGACCTTAAAAGTAGAAGCTAACGGAACAACGACAACTTATACTTCAAAGATTATCGTTAACAGAGAATCAGTTTCTTATAGTAAATACATTTCCAATGTTTTCGATTTTCGTCCTGCCGTTGGACAATTTATGAATGAGATTCCTGAATATTCTGCCGGAAACACATTAGAACAAATGATTCAGAAAGCGAAGCAATCCTTGGTTGGTTCTAATTCCACAATGATTTCTTTAGGCGGTTTCGGCGGTTATGTAGTTTTCGGGTTTGACCATACCATTCCGAATATGAATGGCAAAGATTTCAAAATCCTCGGAAATGCGTTTTGGGCAGACAATGCATCTCAGGAAAGATACGGTTCTTGTGAGCCCGGAATTATTATGGTGGCTTACGACAAAAATAAAAACGGAAAACCTGATGATGACGAATGGTATGAGATTGCTGGCAGCGAATATTTTAAAAATACCACTGTAAAGAATTACAATATAACTTACTTCAAGCCTGATGAAAACAAGCCACCTGTTCCCGGAACAGAGTTCTGGCAGACGGATATAGAATACATCAAATGGCAGGATAATCTCGGGAATTCGGGTTATAAAACAAAAAATACATTTCACGTCCAAAGCTATTATCCATTATGGTTTTCAAATGCATCATACAGTTTTACGGGAACAAAGCTTGCCGATAATTTTTACGACCAAAGTGGAACAGGAAATTACTGGGTAGGAAAATCCTATGAATTCGGATATGCGGACAACGCTCCTAATAATGATGAAGCCTCCAATATCGATATTTCCTGGGCAGTAGATAAAAACGGAAATTATGTAAAACTCCCCGGAATCGATTTCGTAAAGGTTTATACCGGAATCAATCAGGAAGCGGGTTGGCTTGGCGAAGTTTCTACGGAAGTTGCCGGGGCTTACGATTTATATTTAAAATAACATTCAATAATAAAAATTCTTACAATCAATTAACAATGAAAAAGTTTTATCTTTTAACATTACTGCTATTCTTTGCATTTTTCACCAATGCACAAATTACAGTTCAGGGAGTTCCGAGAAATGACCTCAAAACGAACTCTATTAAAAAAACTCAATCCAAAAAGGCGGATTTCTCAATGAATGACATTGTATATTGGGTTGGTACAGGTTCTAACAAGGCTGCTTTTGTAGTACAATGGAATGATTCCAAAAATCCTGATGCATTGGTATGGGGATTCAAATGGGACGGAAGTGCGAGTGGAGAAGATATGCTAAAAGCGATTGCCAAAACTGATAAACGTTTCTTTTCCTTATTATATCAGGGAACACAGTATGGTACAGCAATCGGTGGATTAGGTTTTGATCTTGATGGAAACGATACCAATGCATTATATAAGAATGGAAATACCACTTATCCGCTTTATCCTGTAGATGGTGTTGTTAATATTACTGCATACGATTTTGATTATTACACAGCAAAAGACACTAATGATCATTGGCAGTCCGGTTGGATGAGTAAAGGATATTGGTCATATTGGGTTAAAGACCCGACTGATTCTGATTTTGGTTATTCAGGATTAGGAGCAAGTAGCAGGCAATTAGAAAATGGCTCTTGGGATGTTTGGAATTTCAATCCGGAATTTAATTCACAGGATATTTCATCTACATTAACTCCTGTTTCGGTTTATTCTTCTCAGGCAGATTTTACCAAAGGTTTCTTTATGGTAAATGAAGAATGGTTTGGTCATACTAACGGTTCAGTAAATTTTGTTGGAGATAATGGACAGATTTATTACAGAGTATACAGCGATGCAAATAACAATCAGGCCTTCGGAGCAACTACGCAATACGGAACAATTTATGGAGATAAGTTTTATTTCATTTCAAAACAAGCTGCTGACGGTGGGGATTCTCAATACACTCCTGGCGGGAGATTAGTTGTTGCCAACGCTCTTACAATGCAAAAAATCGCAGGATTTGATAATATCGGCGGCGGAGATGGAAGATCTTTTATTGGTGTTAATGAACATACCGGCTATATCGGTGCTTCCAATGGTATTTATCTTTTTGATATTGATAACTTATCTGTGGGCAGTTTAATTGCCGGAACAGGCGGTGGCAGTCAGTATGCCGGGCAAATCGGCAATATGATCAGGACATCACAATATGTTTTCGCGGTAAAACAATCAGCTGGAATTTTGGTCATCGACCCAAAAACCAATACTTTGGTACAAACAATTTCCGGGGCATTCCATTCTATTGTCCAGGCAAAAGATGGAAGTGTTTGGGGAATTCAAAATCAAAAACTTATCAATATTCATCCCACCACTTTTGCAACAACGGAATATGCGCTTTCTACTGCCACTCAGTATCTTGGTTCTTGGGGTGCTTGGAATGCGGGAAGTTTTACTTACAGTAATCAACAGAATGCGCTATATTGGATGAACTCTGTTAATGCTTTTACATCAGGGACTAAGGTTATCAAATTTGATGTAACAACAAAAACAATTGTTGACAGTTTTATCACGATTCCCGGACAAACAGGAACATATAAGCAGATTCCTTATGGTGCCGCACTAAGAGTTGACCCTGTTTCGGATAAATTGATTTTGAACACTACGGAGAGCGGCTATGGTGCACACTATCAGAAAAACTGGGTTCATACTTATGATAGTAACGGTACGCTTATCGATACCAAAACACTGAACGATTATTACTGGTTCCCTGCGGTTACAGTATTCCCGGACAACAATGCACCAGTGGTAAGCTCGACCTTTCCTTCAGAAGTTACACTAAGCGGAACGACAACCATTGATTTGAAAAATGTAGTATCTGATAATGACAATCTTTCCTTAGCGATTGTAAAAAGCATAAAATCAAACAGCAATCAGACAGCAGTTTCTGCGGAAGTCAATGTAAATGACGAACTGGTTCTCACACCTCAGAATGCGGGAACAGCCTCTGTTATAGTAATTTTCAATTCCAATGGGAAAGTCGTGGAAAAAAGCTTGACCGTTATTTCATCGTCTCTGGCAGCAACATCAGAGAACAAAAAACTTGAATTGAGCATCTATCCAAATCCAACAACGGATGTATTAAATATCAAAACGCAGGATAAGGTTGTTGATGTTTTTGTTTATGATATTTCAGGTAAACTGTTCAATATCAAAGTAAATAACGGAAAAGTTGATGTCAATACACTTCCGAAAGGAAATTATATCCTGAAAGTGGAGACTGACAAAGCCGTTTATCAGCAGAAATTTATAAAACAATAATTTTTCAGAAGCGGGTCGATTGACCCGCTTTTTTAATCATATAAAATTGATATTTCAAAAAGATCAAATAGCCTCCAAAATACTGAAACAAAATCCTCATACACTCGTCATGATAATAACCGTTTATGAGGATACCAACAAGATTTTTAAATCACTGTGTGCCGGCGCTTCGGAATATATTGTTAAAAATTTGGGAAATGGAAGAAATACTCCATTCAATTGATGAAGTGGTAGAGGGTGGTGCTCCTATGAGCCTGAATATTGCGATTATGGTAATGATCTTTCAAGCTGTCTTCGGACTCGCCTTTGAGCGAACGGGAAACACCTGTTTTACAGGGAATAATACAAGGTAAAACTTGTACTAAGATTGCTGCGGAGCTCTATATCAACAAAGAAATATTCGTAATATTTATCACAAGCTGTCTGTTAACAGCAAGGCTGATGTTTTACGGGCGGAAGATAAAAGATGGATTGGATAATAAGTTTAGTTGATATACTATTGAAATGTTTGATAACCGAAATAAATTGCAGTCGTTAAGGATACCTGTCAAAACAAGCATTTTTCGTTATTTTGTTGTATAATATTCAAAATGCATTTTTAATCCATGAACGCCACCAGAAATCAATTAGAGTATGTATTATTTAAACCTGACAATCCATTTACAGATATAGTGGAAAGCATCTGGATGGTAAAAATCATGCTGATGAAAAAAGGGAAGTTATCATCATTCCTGACGGGAAAATAGATCTATCCTGTTTATTAGGGAAGATGAAAGTTTTGAGATCTTTATATCCGGAATCTCTACCGGACCTGTCATTAAGCCGCCATTCCCCAAATCGATCATGTTTGCCATCAGCTTTCATCCAATAGCCGCTGAGTATATTTTAAGCAATCCTTTGCAGATTTAAAAGACCGTAAAAAGATTCTCTCTAACGATTACTGGGGATTTTGTAAATGCGACCTGGCGGATTTTGAGCAATTTTACAGAAAAGCCTTTGAAATTATTGCTATACAACTGGAAAATCAAATCGATGGCCGCAAAAAGAAATTGTTTGAACTCATTTATTTATCGAAAGGAGAAACTACGGTTAAGGAATTAACGCAAAAGGTCTCGTGGAGCAGCAGGCAAATAAACCGGTACTTTAATAAACGGTTGGGCCTGATAAGAGGTGGGGGAGACCGTCAAAGTATGGAGACCTTCAATGACCTAAGTTTATCGGAGTATTTTATCACTATGGACGCTTTGACGGTGACTGCCATTGGTCATACGGTTGATGAAACATTGCTGGACCGTTTAGCAGACAAGCGGTTTCATCTGCCTCACGATTACGGTGTCAGTCTGCACAGCATTGCTGAAAAACTATCCCTCGAAAGATCCAACTCAAGAGCCTTACTTATAGACGAGGTTAAAAAAGACGTCAGAAAGCAATTTTCCGAACAGGTCGAAACATTAGAGAAGCAGCTGAAAAAGAAAAACGAAGAGTTTACCGAGGTACAGAAAACCTATAAAGAGCAGGTAGAGAACCAGTCCAAAACATTTGCCGATCAGCTGAAGGTACGCAACGACGAGTTTCATAAACTTCAAACCAGCTCAGCCAGGCAGTTGGAAGAACTGCAGAAAAACTTCCAGGATCAACAGAAACAACGGGCACTGGAACTTGACCATTACAAAAAGGAGATTGCAGCGCTGCATGAGAAAAACGTCCAGTCAGTAGTTAATGAAAAAACAGCCACATTACAGGCTAATCTCGAAACAGTACGGCAGGATAACATCCGCCTGAAAGAAGAAGCGCAGAAGGGAAAGACCAACTACATTGTGATACTTGTGGCTGTGATCATAGCTTTAGTACTCGGATTCATATTGGCTAAAATAACCTAGCCTTTTTAGTTGCCTACCGCTGAGCCACCATCCTGATTCATTTAATTCGTTCCAGAATGAATCAGGATTAGCAATAGATCCGTCATCGAAGACCCTGAGCCCCGTCTCTCTTTACTATGAACTAATAGCGAAAGCCTTCAGTTCAGCTAATTTACCATTGTCAAACCGCCATACATCACAATAATCATAATCAACCCATTGTGAATCCTCCTCAAATAAACTGATCGTACCTAGGACGGTCAGGTAGTTGTCTTCTTCAATCATCAATTCGACGCTAAACTTCGGCGGTTCTTTGTACGCTTCAGCCATATACTTCCTTACTTCGTTTATTCCTTTTAAGGTACGGTCTCCTACAAATTTCCATAAGGTATCTTCGGTGCAGTATGTCAAGAATTTTTCATAGTCGCCTGCCGTGATGCATTTATTGGCCTCTTCTAATATTGATTTCAAGTTCATTGATATATATTATTTAAGATAACTTAAAACCATCGAAAAATATGCCTTTCTATCGATCAAAACCGGCACATTCGTTAAAAATTACATAAAATAAAACATCAATATCTTCGGTACTACGAAAAAGTAGTGATTTTATCTCAACTCCAATATTCAACTTTACACCAACAGAGCTGATCAGCTGTTCACTTCATTTTAACATTAAAAACTACGGTTATGACTATTGAAAGAACAGAATTTACCGCATGGATGGAAAGGATCATGGAACGATTCGACCTCCTCAAAGAACACATCGCAGCAAAACAATCCAAGTACATCGAGATCGACGGCGAACAGCTGCTCGACAACCAGGACGTCTTGCAGCTTCTTAAAATAAGTTCCAGGTCTCTCCAGAGATACCGAACTAATAAAAAGCTGCCTTATTATACCATCAGCGGCAAGCTCTACTATAAGCTGTCCGATGTGCACCAGCTCATCAGAAGCAGTCTTAACAAATAAAAACAAAGACAATCACAGCCAAATCTATCGATACCGCTCTTATTTCAATTGGTTAACCATAAGCCGGTCTATCTTCATCCTGTCAAAAATATCAGCGATGGAAGATACCGATCAAAATAAGACCACAGAAATCAAACCAACAGCGGATACGCTTTTGGTCTTGAACACTTATAACAACAAAATAGAAATGGTCAAGGGAATCGATAAAGAAGGCAATCTTCAGAAGGTACCTCCGGAAAACAAGAAAGACAATGACCAGCTTATCAGGGTCGATAAACACGGCGATCTGTTCTCCAACTTCTTTTCCAACTTTTACCGGCAGCTTAAGAACCCTACGCATTTCAACTTTTTTAAAGTTTCGGAATACGATGCTGTCGATACCGCTAAAGACCTTCAGCAGTATGTCGATCAGGCATCGCCTGAAGAAAAAGAAAAGCTCAAGGAATATGAAATTATACCTAAAAATACCAACCCATTAAAAAATCAGAATACAATGGAAAACAACACAGACAATCAGGAATACCGTTTCCAGCCGGAACAGATCGACTGGAAGACGATGGAAAAACTCGGGTTAAGCCAGGAAAAGCTTGAAAAGATGAATGCCCTAGATCCTCTATTGAGAGGCTACAAGACCAATACCTTAATTCCCATCACCATCAATCTCGGCGCTGCCGTCAGTAAAATGGACGTCAGGCTGTCCTTGCAGGAAGGAGATACCGGTGACATCGGCATTAAGCTCCACGGCATCCGCAGAGAACCCAACCTCAACCTCAAATTCTTAGGTCACGAGTTCACCGAGGAAGACAAGAAGAATCTGATGGAGAGCGGCAATATGGGAAGAGTCGTTGATCTGGTCAATCCCAAGACCGATGAGATCATTCCATCCGTTATCAGCCGTGACCGCCTGACGAATGAACTGGTGGCTTACAGGGCAGAGTATATGAAGATCCCTGACGAGATCAAAGGCATCAAGCTGGATGAGCATCAGAAACAAACTCTTTTGGAAGGCAAGGCTCTCTATCTTGAAGGAATGACTTCTACCAAAGGAACCTCCTTCGATGCTACCGTCCAGTTCAATGCCGATAAGCGTTATGTCGAATTTATATTTGACAACAATCAAAAGCAGCAGCAAAGCCAATCCAATCCACAACACCAGAACCAGAACCAAAACCAAAATCAAAATAAAATTAAAAACAGCGAACCCCCAAGAATTTTCAGGGACAAGGAACTGGATGACAAGCAGTATGAGAAATTCAAAGCAGGAGAGACGGTCTACGTCAGCGGCTTTGTGGACAGTAAAGGCAAAGAATACCAAGGCTATATTACCTTCAACAAAGAGACCTCTAAGACCGACTTCTCATTTACCAATCCTAACAAGCTCAGGGAAAAAGCCCAGCCATCAGAATCCCACAAAACTCAAACGGCAGTTAACACCGATGGTAAATCCAATGAAGCGACAAAGAACATCAAAGAACCGCTTCAGTCCAAACAGCAGCAACCTGCCAACAAGCAGCAACAGGAACAACAGAAAAAGCCAGCCAGATCAAGAGGAAGAAAAATGTGAATCAATTCTACATAAAATTCACAGAATTTAATCTAAGATAATCTTCATTAATAACAACAATAAAATCCAAACCTATGAAAGCCATCATTGCAGAAAAACCGAGTGTTGCCAGAGAAATTGCCCAGATACTCAATGCCAACCATAGAAAAGACGGCTACTTTGAAGGAAACGGCTACTGCGTGACCTGGGCATTGGGTCACTTAGTATCATTGGGAATGCCGGAAGATTATGGCATAAGAGGCTTTGACAAAGCCTCTCTGCCTATCTTTCCCAATCCATTCATTCTCACTCCAAGAAAGACAAAACAGGCTAACTCAAAAAACTACCAGTCAGACCCCCCTGCCTTAAAGCAGCTTAAGATCATTAAAAATGTCTTCAGTCAATGCACGAGCATTATTGCTGCGACCGATGCAGGAAGGGAAGGAGAGCTGATCTTCCGCTATATCTATGAATATCTCCAATGTAATAAACCATTTGAAAGACTCTGGATCAGCTCACTCACAGAAAAAGCCATACAGGATGGATTTAAAAACCTTAAAAATGGTTCAGATTTCGATGGACTTTACAAAGCTGCAAAAGCCAGAAGCGAAGCTGATTGGCTGGTAGGAATCAATGCTACCCAGGCATTAAGCATTGCAGCTAACAACGACGTTTATAGCCTAGGAAGAGTTCAGACCCCAACATTAGCACTGATCTGCAAAAGATTCCAGGAGAACAAAGATTTCAAGCAAAAGAAATATTGGCAAATTCAGTTACAGCATCGCAAGGACTATTTAAATTTCACCAGTCTTTCCAACATGCAATGGGAAGATAAAAAACAGGCAGAGAAGATCTTAAAAGCCATAGAGCGTGAGGGGAGAGCCACAGTAGAAGATGTCTCCATCAATACCATTAAAGAACAGTCTCCATTACTTTTTGATTTGACAGAACTTCAAAAAGAAGCCAACCGAAAGTTGGGATTGTCGGCAGATGAAGTTTTACAGACCGCACAAAGTCTCTATGAAAAAAAGTTCATCACCTATCCAAGAACCGGAAGCAAATATATTCCCGAAGACCTTTGGCAGGAAATCCCTGAACTGATAAGAATACTCAATCAAACCGAGCCATTCAAACCAGCGATTTCAATACTCAAGTTCGGCAACTTCAACAAGCGTATTGTCAATGACTTGAAGGTCACCGACCATCATGGTCTTTTACCTACTACTAAAATTCCATCCGCTTTAAACGCCAGTGAAAAAGTTATCTATGATATGATTGCCTTCCGACTATTAGAATCTTTATCAGAGCATTGTACCAAGCAAGTCAGCCACATTACGATCAAAATCCATCATTACGAATTCAGTATCAATGGTTCCAAGATACTCCACAAAGGATGGCGAGCCATCAAAGGCTTATTGTCTGGTGAAATGAGCCTAAACCAACATAATAACAGCAAGAACAATAGCAATAATAGCCAGACACAGGAGCCACAACTTACTGAACTCCCTGAATTCAAAAAAGGCGATGAGCTCAAAATATCAACAGCCGAACTCCAGGAAAAACTGACCAGTCCTCCAAAACTCTACACAGAAGCTGACCTTCTTTCTGCTATGGAAAATGCAGGCAGACATATTGACGATAAGGAACAGCAGAAAACTTTAGCGAGTATCGGCATCGGAACTCCAGCAACAAGAGCTTCCATTATTGAAACCTTAATTAACAGAAATTATATCACCAGAAAAAGCAAAACATTAATTCCGACTGATAAAGGCGAAAAGGTGTATGATCTCATCAAAGACCAAAAAATTGCCAATGTCCAGATGACCGCAGAGTGGGAGATGGAACTCCATCAAATTGAAGCAAAAGAAATCAATTCAAAACAGTTCATCACTGATATCAAAAACTACACAGCAGAAATCACCCAAGAACTATTATCAATCAACATTCCGCAAGAAAACATTCCAGAGATCAAATGTCTCAAATGCCAGCAGCATAATCTCATCATTAAAGACAAAATTGTTAAATGCCCTGATGAGCAATGCCAATGGATTTTATTCAGAATAATATGCGGCGTTCAGCTCAGGATTGATCATATCACTTCCCTCATAACAACAGGAAAAACACCACTCATCAAAAATATGAAAAGTAAAAACGGGAAGAAATTTGATGCCTTTTTGGTTCTCACAGATCAATGCGAAACAATCTTTGAATTTCCCCAAAATAGATAAAATTAAATAATATAAAAACCCAGTATAAGCTCTATCATTAAAAAAGTCCGAAGAATCATTTATTCTTCGGACTTTTTTAATCAGTTTTTACCAAGCCTTCGGTTGGCGCATTCCCAAATTTTTTCTTAAAAGAATAAGAAAAATGAGACAGGCTTTCAAATCCAAGGTCAAGGTAGAAAGAAGAAGGTTTTCTATTTTTACTTTCAATAAGATGCTTTGCCTCAATCAGTCTTTTATCTTGCAGCCATTTTCGCGGCGGCATTCCGAATGTCTTCTGAAAATCCCTTTTAAATCCTGATAGGCTTCTTCCGGTCAATTGTGCCAGCTTCTCAACCGGTACATTAAAATGAAAGTTACTTAACATAAATTTCTCAAGATCTATCTTATGATGCTCTGAAAAGTCGAACAGAAAATTTCGAAGCTCAGGAACGGCAAGCAACATTAACTTGATGCCTTCCTTCACTTTCAACAGTCCCAATTCGTCTGTCATTTCAGCACCGGAGCTTCTGGCATAAGGGACAATTGACTGAAAATAACCTTGAAGAAAATCATTGTTCGGAAGGCAAAGATTCGGCATTCCGGTATATTTGCCATTAGCTTCCAGTTTTTCTTCCAATGCGATCTGGCGCATCAGATCCTCTTGCAGGGATATGACGATGGTTTCATAATGACCATTTGGTCCCGGTGTTTTAGTTAATGTTCCCAGCTGGTTCTTATGAATCAATAATACATTGCCTGCAGAGATACTGATATTCTGCTCAGAAGTCTCCAGAATCATGTGACCAGAGACCTGCAATACCAGTGTGTGGTGATTCCAGACACAGGCCTTTTCCTTCCGTTCCGAAGAAAGGTATGAATAGAAAATAACACCCGGAAGAATTTCTGCTGGACTTTCCATTTATCTTTGTAGGTAAGTACCGCCTTGCATGGCACCAATTGCAAATGTACTGTTTAATAAGTTCATTTCTTCAGGCGTAAATACAATTTCCATCGCAGCAATATTTTCAGGCAGTCTTGACCTGCGGCTCATACTTACCAACGGCATAATATGGTCGCCCTGCTCTTTGACCCAGGCAATGGCAAGCTGTGTTGGAGTGACATTCTTAAGTCGAGCCATTTCTTTTAGGGTTTCAACTTTTTCAAGATTGTGGACCAGATTTTCACCTTGAAAACGTGAAAAATGATTTCGGTGGTCATCCGCAGCAATAGGCGCTTTGAGATCACCCGTCAAAAGACCTTCCGCCGTATTGGCAAATGCTACGACACCAATCCCCAATTCTTTGGCAGTTGGCAACAGCTCATTTTCGATTTGACGGTCTGCTAGAGAGTAACCGATCTCCAATGCACTTATGGGATAAATGCTATTGGCTTTCCGAAGCTGATCAGCAGTAATTTCCGATACACCAATATGGCGTACTTTTCCTTCCTCAACCAAGCCTGCGATCGTTCCGATAATGTCTTCTATCGGCACACTGTCGTCCATCCTGCTGGGCTGATACAGGTCAATGGTCTCAATGCCCAGGCGGGTCAGCGAGTAATTGACAAAGTTTTTGATTGCTACAGGTCGGAGATCCAGTCCGATCCATTGACCATTGTGGAAGATTGCTCCGAACTTCACACTGATAAAGGCATCATCCCGTCTTCCTTTGATCGCATTTCCGACAAGCATTTCATTATGACCTGCACCATAAAAATCGCCTGTATTAAGGAAGTTGATTCCGCTATCCAAAGCCTGATGAATTGTTGCAATGCTTTCTGTTTCATCCGGTGTCGGTCCGCCCCAGATCGAAGACATCCGCATACATCCAAGACCCAGCTTAGATACCATTGGTCCATTTTGACCCAATTGAATTTTTGTAATTTCTGACATGTGATTGATTTAATGTAATAAAACAAAGATCACCATTTATCAACCAATTTACTTTCCTGTACGGTTCAATTTATTTACCTGTACAGTTCAAAGTAAAAATACAGAAAGATTTATATGACAATTCTTCTTAAACCATCTTTCAGTTTGCGAGTATAGTTTCTTTTCACGATTATGTTGTCGTGTGCTATCTTAATTTTAAATCAAACAATTTATCTTATACGATAAACTACTTGGGTAAATGTGCAACCAATTCAACTTCCAGCTTAGAATCCTGCATATATAATTTTTGAACCTGTACCCATGATGCAGCCGGAAAATCATTGCTGTAGAATTTCTTACGGACATCATTATGCTTCTTCATTGCCTCAATATCAGTAGTGTATAAGTTTTCCTTGACCACGTTGTCAAATGTAGCACCATAATTCGAAAGCACTTTTTGAAGATTATTGTACACCGATATAATCCCTTCAGGAGTGATATTATTGGTCACAACACCGGAGATATAGATGACATTATCCACTTTAACAGCCTGCGCATATCCCGCAATGCTATCCTGTGTCTTATTATTCCAATGCCATTTCTCTTTCTGGATTTTATTTTCTTGTGAAAACAAGTTGCAGAAAGCTAAAAAAAAGCCAAACATTAAGATATTTCTCATAGTTCATATTTCTGTAAAAGTTAAGCATATATATGATTAAAATGTAACAAAAAAAGCAGCCCTAAAGCTGCTAATTTCATCCATCCTAATTAATCACCTTTCTCATGTTCATGCGGTCTTAATTTTGGATGTTTAGGTTGATTGGGAGGCGTAACTCTCCTTCTTCTGTCGGGCTCACCATCTGGTTTTTTCGGTTTAGGTCCCGGCTTGATTGCTTCGATCGTGCTCATAGCAAAATGAATTGGTTAATACTTAGTTCTGATATTAAAACAGATTAATATCAACTTCAAAACTAAAATACCATTCTATAAATTCATTACGGAAAACCGTATTGTTATTATTGATACAATAGAATAAGAGACCTTCTGTGAAATAAGCCTCAATTCAATATTACCTTCTTCTCGGAGCACTTCTGGTATGGGGTCTAACATAAGTACCATCCTTTCGGGTATATCCCCTAACACTTACCGATCCTCCTGAACTTGATCCTGAATTATAGCTAGATCCTGAGCTGATTGTAGGAGAATTATATGATGATGTCTTAGTATAGTTGCTGTATGTTGAATGCTGCGGATTATTTGCGCAACCATAATAATTTCCCCATTTGATCCTTCTGTAATTTTTCCTGTTGGGTTTTGATGATAAATAAACCTGTGTACCTTTAGGAATAACTGTGGTAGAAGTTTCGCTGTTACTGCTGGGATATAGGGGTGTATCTTCCTCTAGTAGGACAGTGTAATAATTTGTACAGGAAATTACTGAGAGTAGTAATACAAGATAAAGTAATGATTTTTTCATTGTAAATAATTTTTATTGATCTACAAATCTAAATTCAATCCAAAGAAAATGATTACGGTTTTCCGTAATCACTTATACCTAAAGGGATAGATTATATTTTAATTAATTACATTAATAATTTTTTTGATTAATTTCAAAATGTCTTTTCAAAAAGTGTATGTTCCAGATCTTCTAAAGGAGTCCAAATGCCTGACTTGACCTTTAAATAAGATTTACATAACGACACTATCTTTTCTTCACTACCAAACCTTATCTTTTTTCTTTCGATTTCCGCCAGACCTTCGAAAGCATTTGCAGTAAAACCAAAAGGTGATAACAATAATCCACTTTCTTGTGTCTCATTACAGATTACATTTAAAAATTCTTTCACATACTTTTGACCTATTTCCAGTGTTTTATTTCAACCAAGTATTTTTTTGTGATTCCTCTTTTGTTTATTTCTAAAATGAGATCTTTTCCAACGTCTTTGCTAGGCGGTGTTAGTTTTACATCAAAGGCTAAGCCCTCAAAAATTTCTGCAATCATCTTTTCTAAGTCTCTCCATTCGATTTTTAAAAGAAAATCAGAATCCTCAATAATTTTCTCAATGAAAGTCTTGCTGACAATTTTTATGATGTTTTCGTAATCATTGATACTAAAGTCGGATTCAATTTCTATTTTAGATGTCCAAGATTTCAGGTCATTTAAAGTTAGAAGTTCAACTTTTACAGGATCTGTAATATTTACAAAACGGTAACATGAAGCGGTAAATCCAACAGGCGCAAACATAATAAGACGATCATAAGGGTAGTGAAAAGCAAAAGCAACTCTCTCATGAACACGTTCTTCTGCAATACTTTCCGTCGAGTTTTGGAGAGAAATACATATTCTGTCTCGTGAATTCTCTTTGAAACACATAAAATCAAAATTACTTCTATCAGGACTTGGATTAAGAATGGTTGTAAAACCATCATTGGATAATAACTTTGCAATAACTTGATGAAATGTAAAGCATATTTCTCGGTCGTCTTTAGGTCTTGTTATAGAGTTTTCCAAAACAAGAATATCGCGGATTAGTTGATCTTTTGCTGTCGGAATCATAATTAATTATTAATGAGAGCTAATTTTATTTTAACTGCAAGAATTCATCTCAACGGATATCTCCTCCAGATTCCGGATATAGAATGTTGCCTTATCCATAAAAATATTATAATCCAATCTTCCTATGTAATCTGGATAAGGAAAGTCTGGATAGCATGATTGCCAGACCCCAAGAGCTACTTCAAGAGCCAATCTTGAAAAATTTTCTGCTTTATTGATCCAGTCAGCCGGCTTTAACCAAATTTGTTCTTTGTTAGGAGAAAAGTGTACCGTTGAATTTCTGAGATTTTCGTAAATATTAAAGAATGAAATAAAAGGTTCTTTAGTTTGATTCTCATCCGAAGTTACAATGATGGTTTTGCCATCAGCTCTGATTAGTGACTGGTAGCGTTCTATTTTAGATTTAAGCTGCAAAAACCTACCATTCTTCTTCCCGTTAAGTATTTCAAAGTTTACTTCAGTTAAAGCTAACTTATTCCTTTCAGCGTGACTGTAGCCCAGACTGTTGACGAAACATTCAACAAACGCGTAAAACGAAATTACGGACAGTCTACAGTTAGCTGAAACTTCATACTTCAGATCTGTTATTTTTCTAACCGTATGTTCATCAAAGCCCTCCTTTCCTTCTTTCTCCAATAATTTCTGCTTAATATCTCCATATTTTTTTAGCTGATCAAAAGCTTTTTGAGCTTTTACAAGGATATTGAATGAATCTTTAAGCAAAAACTCTTCTTCAATGCCAAAATTCCCCTTGTGCGCATATAATCCAATCCTGAAATGATAAGGTATATGGTTGTACAATATTAGCCCTTGAATATTCATCCGATCTTCCAGCCAGCCATATTCCAAACCATAAGAATAAATTTCAGAATCATTTTTAAAAAACTGATCCCAGTCGGCAACAATTTCATCTAAGCTTTTTTTGAGAGGAAATCTTTTTAAAAGTGGTGCCGCCATTTTTTCCAAATTTAATCGGACGAAAGGAAGTTTTTCCACTATATCTTGCTCCTCGGAAGTTTTGAAAAAATCATAAAGATCAGCTACCATCTGGCTCGCCTGCTCAAAATTTGCGTCAGGCAGAAATGAAGCCATCAACTTAATATAAACAGCAATATTAAAAACCGAATTTACTTCTTTCTCTGTATTTTCCATTTAACTTAGTTCTTGGTGAAAAATTAATACCTTATCCTTCGTAGTACAAACTGTCAAGAAATGCGGAACGCGCTAAACTAATTTTTCTTTCCATTGCATTTGTAGGAGTAGGTTTTTGATACCATTCACAATCATTGATTCTTAAAATAATTTCATTCCAATATCTTTCATGGTTCATACCACTTTTATTAATTTCAAAATCTCTACATAGAGCATCGTTATTCTTGCTGTCATAGCAAACAAATATATCTGGTCTCTTCATTGCAAGTAATCTGGTACTGGTTGCTAAATAATTTCCAGGCAACGCCTCTGTAAAGTATTCCAAAAAACTATCATAGTTTGTCTTTTCAATATGCCCACTGATGGGAATTTCATCCAACGCCTTTGATATTAAATCACTATTGTCGTTAATAAGTTTGCTAAACTTACCGGCTCCCTTCATGCTACCAAAAAAAGCCCAGTCTTCCGCACCTGAGATTGTATGTTTTAAGTTAGTCGGAAGGCCTGCAATGAATTTCCTTTCATTGTCATCAAGTTCTTTAAAGTGTCTTACACTTTGAAATAATTCTTTAGCGATTTCAATTACTCTTATTCTTCTTTTAATAATGCTTTTGCCTTCATCGTAAATTTCATCAATATAGTCATTCCAAGATTTCGTTTGCAGTGCAATTTTATAAGCCGGCTTGGGCTTATCTTTGGCACTTCCGTACTGACCTGACAAACTTTGAATCTTGGATTGCTGAATATTCCAAATCGTATTATAGTTTTCCCAGTCTGATTCGCTAAATATCTTTGCCTGATCAAACGATGAATCTATAATTTGTAATGTACTCTGGTATACTTCTTCAGCATTATTATCTTTAGCATTCACAAGAGCGCAAACTTCAGTATTTTTCGTAAATGCGCTTGCTGTAAAATTGGCACTACCTATGAGTAGTTCCCAATCTTTTTTTTCATTTGAGAACAAATATACTTTTGGGTGAAATGTCCCATCTGGTTGTTCTATAAAACGAACGTTTTCATCATCGATAAACTCTTTGATAAAATCAGGATGAGTTTGATAAAAGTGTATTCCTACCGTTATTTTATTAATTTTGCATCTATTTTCAATTAGCTCTACAAAGAGTTCATTTCCTGCACTTGCCCATGCCATAGCCCATTGAAAATTTCGATATTGTTTTACTAATCGTTTAAATTCTTTCTTTAAACTGTCTGTGTTAGTTATCAATTTCATTTTAAAAAAGTATAAATGACTACATTGTTTTAATTAAAAAGGAGATTGTAAGCGATTTTTAATAGTCAGTCTATAAATTTTTTAATTTTAGTATCCTTAGTTTGTAAAACTATCAAATACGCAGCTTCATATGTTAAATATTAGGAAAAATTGTTTGTAATAATTGTAATTACATATCTTGCAATTTCAACCTGATGAATTAAAAATTTTCCAATTGAGAATCGCCCATTTCAAATAAATCATCAGTTAATCCAATTCTTTTACGCTTTGATACTAAAAGTTTAAGCATATTTAGCAAGTAAGCATTTTGTGGCATTTCAGAATACCAAAGATTGTGAATCATTTTATACTTTGTGAAAAAATGATTAGTGTCATCTTCCCAAGATTCGCCATACTTAGCAAGCCAATTATAAAATAATAGTGCTTGCTCATGATTAGATAGTTGTGCCCTAAGCAATCTAAGAAAATTAGTCTTTTCAACTTCATCAAGAATTTCAGGATTGTAATTGACGACAAATTTTACAGTATGAAAAAGATGACGATAGTAGTGACCTAAAAAATTTGAGTGCCCTCGAAAAGCAGGAGTATTAAACGGAACATCAGAGTTGAAGCTAAAAATTTTGTCTGAGTATTGAGAAATTTGAATTTGATAAAGAATATCTTCATATTTTTGTGATTCTTCTTCTGTAAATTTGCTAGCGAGAGAATCATAACCATTTAAGCCCCAGAAAAAAATTTCATAAATTTTTCTAAACGACTCTGAATTTAATATTGGAGTATCAGATAATTCTAATTTTGAAACGAGGAACTCCAATTCTTTTAGCATTTCAACAAATGCATTTCTTTTTGTTACATTGTAATCAATATACTCATATGAAACTTGGGGGATAACGCCTTCGATAACTGGAGCTTCAATTTTTTCAATCCTTTTTTTTGCCTCGATTTCTATTTCATTAACGTTTTCTTTGTGAAGCCGTAGCATCTCGTAAAACTGACTTTCAAATTGTTGCTTTCTAGAGTTTTTTTCCTGCTTATCTTGCTCACTTTTAAATTGTTCTTTAGTCTCGTCTAATTGTCTCTTGAAAATTTTTACCTGTAGCTGATTTGCCTTTAACTGCATGTAAAAAGCGAGACCCGTAACTATTACAGCAGAGAGACTTATAAAAGGACTCATTAGTCCACCTATTGTATCACCAATGGGCCCGGTCAAAGTGAAATTGAAGTCATTCGAAACGCTGGGTCGAGTTAATATAAATGGTGTGCAGAAGGATGCAAGTACAAATCCAATTGCAGTTAGCAGCATCATTACATCTCCTACTCCTAAATGAGTTTTAAATTCATCACTTTCTTCTTTAATTATTCGGTTAACTATCAAACCGCTGATTTTATATATTAAATATATAAAAGCTAAAAAACAGAATATAAATAGTATTATAACTAAGGTTGTCATGAATAGTGTAATTATTTTAAACTGTGGAAAAAGTAGTTATTTGTCAAAATAACATTTTAACATAAGATTATCCGTCTTAAACTTATATTTATTTATATACCAACCCCGGTTACAAATCTTCTTCTAAAACTATATGAGATTCCATCAGTTTTTTTTCTGCATCTTGAATAGACTTGTAATATGATACTAATGATTTATCAAAACTTTTGGCTTTAGCTTCTCTTATTTTGTCGTCGGCAAGTGGAAAATCAATTAATTTAAAATCTTCTTCATTTAATCTATATCTACTAGGTGTTCCCCCTCGCGTTTTAGAATACATATATTTTAACATTAAATCTGTTCTTAACACCCCCGTTATGTAAAAAGAATCCTTCTCTTTTTTTGGTCTTATTACAATGAATTCTGGCGATGCTACAAAATAGTCAATGCTATGTGAAATTTTTGGAACCACAACTATTTTTCTGTTTAACATACTTGGCCCCAATCTAGCTAACAAGATATCACCAGGCTGAACAATTTTAAGACTGCCCTCAATCTCACTCCCCAAACAATAAATTATATTTTCTATTTTTACTGGATTATTTTGAAGTTCGTCCATCCTAATCAATGCAAAATTTGAGAACTCGTTTTCTTTAGAGCTAGGAGTTATTTTATCATTAACAATATTAGCAATATCTTCAATTTTACCCGTGATATTTTTAAACTTTGGCTTCCATATGTATCTGGTTGCATTGAAGGGACCTTCTGAATTAATTTCTGAAAGTTTAACTGTGTAACAGTTTTCTGTATTTTTATAACTTAATTTGTTTTTAAGATATAGTTTCCATTGATTATATATAGATTCTGAATGCTCAGAAAAAAGATCATTTCCTTCCTCTCGCCCAGTAGAACTGATTCCAACTTGTTTAGCAACAGCCATAAAAACATTATAGTTACCAATGTTTTCATTATCTTTTTTTCGTCTTAAAAATAATACAGATGATTTGATTCCTGCTCCAAAATGACTAAATGCAGATTCTGGCAAAGAAATTGAAGCTAGTAGTTGACAATTAGCAAGAATATAATCTCTTACATACTGTAATGAACTATTAGTCATTATTCCTTCTGGTACTACGATTGCTATCTTTCCAGTACCTTTCTTTGCAAACTTTATGCATCTTTCGATAAACAAAATTTCACTTTTTTGAGTTTGTCTTTCTAGACCGCCATTTTTACCTAAATCGAAAGATTTGAGATACTTGACTTCTTTAGCTTTAATCTTTGCTCCGAAAGGAGGATTTGATAAAATAATGTCAAAAGAATTTTCCTTAAATTCAGAGTTTTGTATTTGCATTTTTGACAGCAAATCCAAAGCGTCGTGCCCAATGACATTCGTATGACCGTCGTCATGTATAATCATATTCATTTTACAAACTCTAGCAATTTGATCATTTATTTCGATTCCAAATAGTTTTTTTTCTGCAAAAGAATGCCAATGCTTAAATGCTTCAAATTCATCATAGTTTTCTTCGGCATATTGTCGAACCTCATCCATAGCATAAAGCAAGAAACCACCACTACCACAGGAAGGGTCTAAAACCTTTAGTGATTGTTGAGGCTCCATCATTTTTACGCAAAACTGTACTACTGGTCTTGGAGTGAAAAATTGACCCATTTTGCCAATAAAAAAATCCTGCATAAAAATTTCAAATGCAACACCTTTTGTATCTAAATCAGTTTTATTTAAAGATAAGCCTTGAAGGTGTTCTACCACATTGTATACTATTTCAGAAGTAAGATTTATCCTATCTTTAAAAACCTGTGGGTCATCGATTTTTGCCTCTTCATAAATCTTTTGAATTCTGGTAGCCACATCGTCAGGTGTTTCTTGAGTTCCAATCTGAAACTTGTATGTTTCATTATTCTTGGTTCCTTTTTCATCCTTAAGTTTACAGAATAACAATTTAGAAACTTCATCAAAGGCCGTTGTCGGTGCAAGTTTTCCTCCCTGCCAAACACTACTGTGAGATTTTTTTAGAGCTCCGATAAGATCTTCTCTATATGCAATTTTTAAATCTTTCGATGCATCGCCTTTTACAAATTTATACTTAGGTGTTTTACCATATTTTATAGGAATATCTGCGATTACATTCTTCTCCCTTTCACTAGAATTAAAACCCAAAACATCAAATGCGGTTTTAGTATTTCCCGCTACAACAATTGCAAATTTCGCTCTTTTACTATTGGCATTTCCAAATGCCTGTTCAATTGCTTGCGTAAATTCAGAATCACTAATTCCATCTCGTTTGGTTTCTACAATTATATAAGGGGATTTTAATTCTTTATCTTCATAAATAACTATATCAGCTCTATCATCTGGAATTCTTCTCTCAACCTTTACCTCAATATCTATATTTTCTTTTGGATATTGATAATCCAATACAAGTTCAACAAAATATGATGCTCTAACTTTTTCCTCTTGATTTTTAAAATTTGTCGCATATTCTCTAGAGCAGCTATAAATTATTTTACTCTCACTTTCATTGAACGTAATTAATCCGCTCTCTATCCCTCTATTTATGTTTTCTTGAAATATTGAATCGTTGCCTGAGTTTTCAATCATAATTTTTAATTTCTTATTGCCAAAATTAGACAAAAAAAATAATAACAGAGAGACAAATACTAGAAGAATACTGAAATTTTATGTGGCATTTATCACATAATTTCAACATAGTATTTTTACATAATCATTAGTATTTTTAATGTTATAGAATAGACAGAAATCGATAAAAATTTATTACATCACTGCAATAGAGATAATAAATAGTAATAATAATTGAAATATGTAAATATAATTAGTAAGTATAACTAAAAAAATAAATCGTTACTACCTAGTTAGGATTTTCAGTTATCTTAAAACTAAATAATTCTTGAGGATGAACTTCTAATCCCTTTGATAGTTCTTGTATTGTGGACATTCTGATATCAACTTCTCCTTTTTCAATTTTGCTGATATTACTATGATCAACATCACATTTTTGAGCTAGTGCACGATAGCTTAGGCCTAGTTTTGTCCTAAACTTTTCAACTTGCTTACCAAAAGCTATTCGAAATTCAATTCTATCCATTGAAATCAGCATTCAGAAGGCAATTTGTAAAGATTTTAAAGATTATTTGTAGTTGAATTAACCCACAAATGAAAACTTTTGTTATATTTGTAAAATAAGCTACAGAAATGTAACTTTGCGATACTTCAAAGAAATATAGAAGCTATTGCTTAGAGTCTCGGTTCGAAAACTGGTAATTTTTAAATCCCTGAGATAATAAGTAAGCGGCTCACGACCTAGGCGTGGGTCTCTCTTATCTTGGGATGGGTATACCAGTACCTCGAATCGGATATGTAGAGTACCCACGCCGTCTTTTTCCAATGCAGTTCGCTTTATCTCTACATTACAATCTAAGCCCGCTTCCTAAAATAGTATCAGACACGATACAATAGGAGGGTACAACCTATTGCGGCTTTAAAAAGCTTACACGGGACACAGATTCATTCATATTAAATTCTTTCCGGTGCCTTGCGGTCACTGCTTACAGAACCTCACCAGTCCTTTTTCATACCAAAGGGCATCAGGAAAGTTTTACTAAAAAAGAATCAAAAAACTACTCAACTTAAAAACAGAAGAATGTAAAAAGCCCTTTCCTGTCAGTCGACTAAAACATCAGGAAAGAGCGTAGTTCAGTAATTAATCTTTAGAAAATTAAAAACCTTTACAAATCTATGAAAAATTCCTATTACAATATAGGAGGTATTTTCTTTGGCCTTATATTGACCGCTGTCACCACTCATTCAAAAGCCCAAACTCGCAACATTTCCGGTACCGTCACCTCATCTAATAAACCGCTTTCGGGAGTCATTATCTCCCAAGAAGGCAGTGATCAGGTAACCATGACCGCTAATAACGGAACCTACACCATACAGGTTTCAGCAGAAAATCCCATCCTATTGTTCAGACACCCTGATTATGCAGAAGAAAAAATCACACTCACTAATCAGACGGTCGTTAATATCAGCTTAGAACAAAAAGTAAAGGGAATCGAAGAAGTTATTCTCAACGCAGGCTACTACAAGGTTAAAGACAGAGAGAGAACCGGTAGTATCGCCAAAGTTTCAGCAAAAGACATCGAAAACCAGCCTGTCAACAACGTCCTGTCAGCTTTACAGGGCAGAATGACGGGCGTAAGCATTACACAAAATTCCGGAGTTGCCGGTGGAGGCTTTGATATAAAGATCCGAGGACGAAACAGCTTACGAGGCTATTCAACGACCGGTTATGACGGCAATAAACCGCTATACATTGTTGATGGTGTTCCTCTTCCTCTGGTCAATGATTTCAATAGTGGAATGACCGCCAGCATCCTTCCATACAATGAAACGAACCCTTTAAATGCAATCAATCCCGATGACATTGAATCGCTTGAGGTCCTTAAAGACGCCGATGCTACTGCCATTTATGGAAGCAAGGGGGCCAACGGCGTTATCTTAATCACCACAAAGAGGGGCAAGAAAGAAAAAACGGAGGTCAACCTGAGAACAAGTTATGGATTGGGACAGATGACCAACCTGCCAAAAATGATGAACCTGGAAGAATATACTGCAATGCGTAAACTGGCTTTTGCCAATGATGGCGTAGCAGTGCCTTCCAATGCCTACGATATCAATGGGGTCTGGAATCCAAATAAAACAACGGATTGGCAGAAATACTTCGTCGGAAATACTTCGTCGGTTTCGGATGTACAGCTCGGTGTATCAGGCGGCAGTGGCAATACACAATTCTCAGTTTCTGGCGGCCACAATGAGGAAACAACTGTTTTTCCGGGAAGCTACCGCTATAAGAGAAATAACCTGGGAGTCAGTGTCAACCATACCAGTGCCGACCGAAGGTTCCAGATCGGTTTTAATGGCACTGCGGCATTGCAGGATAATGTTCTTCCACCGACTGACTTCAATATTGTATATCCGGTCTTAGCACCTAATGCTCCGGATTTGTATACTTCCAGCGGAATGATCAACTGGGAGAACAATACATTTAACAATCCTATGGGACCTGCCACGCAGACCTTTTCAGTAAAAACCAAGAGTTTAAATGCGAATATGACTTCCAGCTACCAATTCGGAAGCGGATTCAGTGCTAATCTGAATAGTGGTTACAGTACTTACAACAGTTATGAGCAGAAGATCTTTCCAAAGACCACCTATAATCCGTCCAGCAATATCGGCAGCAGCAGTTCTTCTCTCAGAAAAGCCCAGAAATTGAACGAGAGCTGGATCCTTGAGCCTCAGCTGAACTACGAGAAGCGACTGGAGAAACACCAGTTTTCCGCATTGGTCGGGGCGTCATTTCAGGAACAGAAATCCGATAACATCGTTATTCTCGGAAGAAATTTCCCATCAGATGACCTGTTGACCAATATGGCAGCCGCAGCTTCCATTACGGTTCCCAGCGCCAGTGAATCCTTGTACCGCTACCAAGCCGTTTATGCCAGACTCAATTACGGCTATAACAAAAGGTACTTTTTAAATTTAACAGGTCGACGTGACGGGTCCAGCAGATTCGGTTCGGAAAGAAGGTACGCCAATTTTGGCGCTGTCGGGGCCGCGTGGTTATTTTCGGAAGAAAAACCATTCAAAGATAGATCCTGGTTAAGTTTCGGAAAACTGAGAACCAGCTATGGTATAGCAGGGAATGACCAGATCGGAGACTATCAGTATTACGACACCTATCAGTCCACCGGCGGATCCTATGGTGGGAATTCCGGATTGGTCCCACAACGGCTGTACAACAAAAACTTCGGATGGGAGCTGACCCGCAAGTTCGAGGCTGCTTTAGAAATGGGGCTATTTAAAGAGCGGCTAAATCTGAACATAGGCTATTACCACAACACCAGCTCCAACCAGCTTGTCGGTATCCCGATGCCTGCCACAGTAGGATTCAGCAGTATTCAGGCCAATCTGGATGCTACGGTAAGAAACCGTGGTCTGGAAGTGTCTGTGGAATCGGTTCCTGTTAAAACCAAACACTGGAAATGGACGACCAGTCTCAATTTTACGTTGCCAGAGAACCACCTCATGAAGTTCCCCAATCTTGATAAGTCGACCTACGCCAGCAGATTTGAAATCGGAAAATCTATTTCCCTGGTAAAATTATATCAATATACGGGCATCGATCCTGTCACCGGTCTATATACCTTTTATGACACGAATCAGGATGGAAAGATCAATACTGCCGACCGTACCGTCAGCAAAGAGATCAAGGAATACTGGTATGGCGGGCTACAAAACAGTATCCAGTATAAAAACTGGAGTTTCGATCTGCTGTTGCAGTTTGTAAGCCAGAGCCAGTACAATGTGAAATCGATGTACGGCAATATCGGTAACATGTCCAATATGCCGGCCATATTCACCGATTACTGGACACCGGGAAATCCTGATGCCGAGTTTCAAAAGCCCAGTGCAGGGTATAACACAGCCGCAGCGACAGCGAGTTCCCTTTTTCTCCTCAGCGATGCTACCGTTTCTGATTCGTTCACCGTCAGAGTAAAAAATGCAACCTTGAGCTACAGGATACCATCGGACAGCAACGGCAAGCTGAAAGCCAGGCTTTTTATAAGCGGGCAAAATCTCTTTGTTTTTTCCAGTTATAAAGAAGGAAATCCTGAATTTATGGCGGCAGGCTACACCAGCCCGCTCCGAGTAGTCAGCTTTGGTCTTTCATTAACCTATTAAATTGCATTATTATGAAAAATACAATTTTAAAACATATTATATTACCAACCCTTTTGATTCTGTCCCTTCTGATCACTAACAGCTGTGACCGCTTTACGGAAGTTGGACTCCCTAAAAATCAAATAACAAGAGAAGTCGTCTTCAAAGATGACCAGCTGGCTAAATCTGCCATGGCAGGTGTTTACCGTTCATTAGACGAACAGGGGTTTTTGTCAGGAGCTCCATCAGGGGCTCAGCTCGTGCTGGCAGCCTATGCAGATGAGCTTCAGGCCTATGGTTTAGCTACAACAGATGCTGCCATCTTTTATAACCTGAGCCATATGGCCACTACCGATAAGATCAAGAATCTGTGGACGATCACCTACACTCAGATCTACAACATCAACGCCGTTATTGAAGGGGTTGAAAATTCGGACAGCCTGAGCTCAGAAGTTAAAAACCGATTAAAAGGGGAAGGCCATTTTCTCAGGGCTTTGCTGCATCTTTACCTAACCCAGACATTCGGTCCAGTCCCTTACGTCACCTCGACAAATTATCAGGTTAACCAGAGCATCGGTAAGCTAAGTACCAGTCAGGTTTATGGCCAGTGTAAAACAGATCTCGAAACAGCAGTACCACTCTTACCCGCCACTTTGGCCGCAGGAAACAGGGTATATCCGACAAAGATGGCAGCCTATACTGTATTGGCAAGAATGGCCTATTATGAAAAAAACTGGGATTCCGCGCTTCAGTATTGCAACCATGTCATCGCAGATGTCCAATATAAAATGGAAGCTGACTTAAACAAGGTATTCCTGAAAGACAGCTCAGGAAGTATATGGCATCTGTTACCTTTTGGTGCTACGTACAATGCATATCAGGGGAATGTATTTATCCTGAACACAGCCCCGCCGACCAATGTTGCGCTACGACAGGATTTTATAGATGAATTTGAGACTGGCGATCAAAGAAAATCCGCTTGGATAGGGCAAAAGACCGATGCACAAAATAAAACGTATTATTATCCATATAAATATAAACAGTATTATACCAGCCCGACCTCATTAGAATATTCGGTCATTTTAAGAGTAGAGGAACTGTATTTAATAAGAGCAGAAGCTTATATTAAAAAACGCCAATATGACTTGGGAATTGCAGATATCAATACGATCAGGAACCGTGCTGGTTTAGCATCATTAGCCAATACAATTGATCAAAATATCTTGATCAATGCTTTAATTCAGGAAAGGAGGTCAGAATTATTTACTGAGTTCGGACACCGCCTCTATGACTTAAAGCACTACGACCTTGCAGATGTCATAATGCCTTCAAAGAAAGGGCAGTGGAGACCCTATTTTAAATTACTGCCCCTACCTGCAAGTGAATTGCTACTAAATCCTAACTTAAATCCGCAGAATGATGGTTACTAGGTTTTATATTCTGGCATTCCTCTTAATTCAGGGACTTTGCTGGTCTCAGAATATTGACAGTTTAAACGCAGTTTACAAGCAATATTATGAAACAGCATTACGGGCGAACAGCCCTAATGGGCGTTACGTTATTCTAAACCACAGCAATACTTATGGAAAGAATGACTATGAATTGTTGGATGTCAAAATGGATAAAACGACAATGCTGGGTAATTATGATCAATTTCAATTTTTAAATGATGATTTACTGCTGATGCGCAATAGTAATCATTGTCGATTCACAGATTTAAGAACCGGTCAGTCCACGGAAGTTTCAGGTAACTATATAATCCAACCTACACAAGAATCGGCTCAAGTGATTCTATTTAATCCAAGTTTAAGAGAACTTCTGTTAGTTTCCATAGAGGGAAAAGTATTGTGGAGAAAACAGGATGTAAGGGTTTATCAACTTGATACGACTACCAATAACCTAATCTATACATCAGGAAATGACCTTGTTGTAACGAATCTGACAAGTTATCGCTCTAAGACCTATAAGGTTAATAGTGATATCCAATGGATTTCTTCAGTTGATCAGCGAATATATGCCGCCAATGTCCAACCCAAGCAAATTGAACTCTACAGTGTTGACCTTCGATCAGAAAAGTTAACCAAGCAGCTGGTAGCTGTGCCCGAAGGATTTGAATCAACCACCCGGTTAATTACCTATTTGGAAGTTCGGGAAAATGAACATTTCATATTTCCGTTGTATTTGAAAAGTAAGCTGGAGCGTTATGAAAATCCCGAATTGAAGATCACCTATTCCAATAGGAACGGCGAGGATAAAATGCTCTATTACCATTTGGGCATTTATAATCTTAAAAACGAACAATGGGATTATCTACCTGATGTGAATGATGAAATACCGGTCTATAAATTTTTAAATGACAAAGGAGATTTCATCGTGTATGATTTAGCGGATGATGTTGTGGAAGAGCAACAAAATAGAATCCTTGATCTAAATCTGTTTTTAAATTATGGTAAAAATTCATATTTATTGCCCCAAAAAAGAATAGAGGAAGGCAATTATCTTTGGGATCGCGATACAAAACAGTTTGTCTATTTTAATGATACGACTTGGATATCCCATAATATTATTACGGGGAAAGAGGTTGATCTTATACCTCCTAATACAAAGGGTTGGACCAGTCTGGAACATAGCGGCTTAGCTAAAGCCCCTGCTACTAATCCTGTTAAAATTAAAGGCAAATGTGCGATAATGATTTCCAACCATTTTGATTATTTTGTAATCGACCTGAAAACCATGCAATTAAAAAGAGTCACCATGGGAGAAGTAGCCAAAACGAAATATCAACTCATGTTGTCAAAAGAGCATTACCCGAAATCATCCTGGAATATAAGAATAGCAGAAATAGATCTATCGAAGGATTTACTATTTAAGACTTTCAATAAGCTGTCTTATGATTCAAGATTTGCCACCGTTACCGATAAAAACAATAAAACAACATTTTTCCAGCAAGGTCATTACAGGGATATAATACCTTATGATAACGGATATTTTTTAACATCTGGTTTTGCCTTGGAGCCTTTTAAGCTGACAATCCTCGAAAGAGGCAAATATCACACTGTTTATGAGTCTCTAAAAAAAGAAAAGAAAGGATTCGAAGGAGCTAGGTACGAGATATTTCAATATAAAACCGATTTAGGAACTTCCAACGCAGCACTCTTATTACCTGTCAACTATGATCCCAACAAAAAATATCCGATGATTGTGAATATTTATGAGGAGCTTTCGCACGATGTGTTATTTTTCTTGCAGCCTTATTTAAATATAATGACCGGATTCAATTATATGCATTATCTGATGAATGGCTATATCGTTTTACTTCCGGATCTCCAATACGAAGTAGCAAATGTTAAAAATAGCGTTTTATTGTCTTTGGAAAAAAGCATCGATTCAGCCAAATCGCTGGCATCAATCGATGACAAAAATATTGGATTGATAGGACTGTCATACGGGGGATATGAGACAGGTCTTGCACTGACCAATTCGAAGTACTTTAAGACAGGTGTGGCGGGAGTTATGATTTCTGATTTGGTTTCCCATGCCCTTAGCCAATCTGAATTCATGACTAAGCCGAACTATATGAGGGCTGAAAATCATCAGATGAGGATGAACAATAGTGTCCTGGATCATTGGAGTCTTTATCTGGAGAACTCGCCTGTTTATCATGTGAAAAATATTGAAGTTCCTGTATTGCTTTGGACAGGGTTGAAAGATAAAAACGTATCACCTGCTCAGGCAAGGATGTTCTTTATGGGAATAAAAAGACAGATGAAAAAAGCTGTTTTGCTGGAATACATCAATGAAACCCATAACGTCTTACAACCTTTCAATCAATTAGATTTTAATATTAAAATCTGGCAATGGTTCGAATATTACCTGAAGAATAAAAAGCCGGCAGACTGGATTCGCCCACTAACTCAATAAAAAACTCCCGAAAGGGAGTTTCTTAGTCTAGCCTATATAATTCAACGTTAGCCGTCTCCGGATGATCAATTTCAGGGCCATCAGTCCCAAAAACCTGCTGTCCGTTTGGTAAACCATTAACAGTACAAATGGTCCCATCTGTTCCACACATGACGCTTCGATCCCATTGATTGGTTGAGTGATTAAAAATATAGCCTTGTCTAACAGCTGCATTTTCCATGTTACTTCTTGCAGTTTTTGTAATGGCAACAGCTCCGATTCCTAATAAAATGGGGACTGTAAATAATATATAATTTTTCATTTTGGTCAATTTAATGTTGTATTATAATTAGTCAAAAGATTTTATAAAAAGTTTTTCTGCTGATAGCAGTAATTTTTAACTCAAACCATTAAAATAAGCTCCCTTTCGGGAGCTATTTTTAGTTGATTTTGTATAATTCGACATTAGCCGTTTCCGGGTGATCAACGTCAGGCCCAGTCGTTCCAAATACCTGCTGTCCTGATGGCAGACCATTAACTGTGCAAATAGGATCAACCTCTTCTTTACACATGATGCTTCTGTCCCATTGATTGGTTACATTGTTAAAAATATAGCCCTGTCTAACTGCTAAATGTTCCTTGCTACTTTTTTCTTTTTGAGTAGCGAATGCAGTTCCTGTTCCTATCAGAATTAGAACTGCGGGTAAAATGAAATTTTTCATTGTAATAAAATTTGATGTTATGCCTACTCTAAATCAACAGGTTTTCGGCAATCCCTGTTCTGTCGGCCAACAGATATTATTTAAATGTATATCTTGAAATTTTGTTACCAGACAGTACATAGAAATAATGTTTTGTGCATAATATTCCTCTGATTTTATCTTTATCATGATTCCTGATATAAAAGCTGTAGAGATATTGTTTCGTTTGATTATTATAGACATCAATGATAAAATTATTTCTGTATACTTCAGGGGATTCGTCTCTGCCCCTTATATTTGATACATTATAAAACTTATTATCATATAAAGTTTGCGCCTTGTTGATGACACTTGGAGATCGCAATAACTTTTGTTGTCCGTTTTTAAGTGTTTTGGTTTCAATTGCGATATGGGACAGGGAATCAATCGTTCTGTTTCTTTGAATATTATGGAAATTAAAATCCGCTGTTATCATCTCGTTGAGATAAAAATGAGTGTAAATAATTTTTTTGTTGTGATGGTCTATAGCCATATCGCCGTCTGTGTCAAAAACGCCGTCTGTCTTTTTCTGTAATACATCCGGAAAGATTTGATATTCCTTTTTTGCAGTATTTAAAATGCCCAGTTCACTTTCTTTTGTTTTAACAAGCATTGTTTTAAATACATATTTTTGTGGTTCAATCATATAGAACCGCGAAAAATAAAGTCGGTTAATACCTGTCTCGCAGGCCATTAAAGTTGGGAACTTTCCTTCAAAAATTACCGGCACCTTTCCATCAGATACGCTGAAATAAGGGTATAAGACATTAATTGTAACACTGACAAAATCATACTTATAGTTATCTAGTCTGATCGTGTCCAGTTTAATAGAATTGTAATCAGGTGTTATGGTTGAAAGAAGCAATGGTGTTTTACGGTTTGCTAAAAATAGAGAATCACCATAACTACCTGCAAAATAATAGTTGTTCATAGGAAACTTCAATATTTGACATTCCATTGTTAATGGTTCAATCACATTCCTTTTAAAAGACCCTTGGGGCTCATCAACACTTATATCAAATACAAGCACTACAGACAATAATGGCAGGATTGTAGACAAAGCAAGCCGACTCATTAACTTTATCCTGTTTGTAAAGCCATTAAAGATAATTGCCACGATCAATAAGAGAACACAACATACATTAAACATTAGGTGTTGATTCCAATCCATTTTCTCAAGTATACCTCCGCAGGAGCAGGGAATAGAAGCACTGTAATTTAATATAAGATAGATGTACACCGTAAAAGCGGACATGATACCAAGAGCTGCATAAAGCCCTGTTATGCGAAATTTTCGGATGACTAAAAGATAGACAATTACCAGTTCAACAATAATAACGAGCAATGAAACGATGCCTGAATAGGCTCCAAGCATCGGTGACTGCGCTAACTGTACATGGAAATTCTCAAAGTCCAACAGTTTACTCACACTCGCATAAATAAACAGCAGGATAAAAAAATAGGAAACACCTTTGACAAAAATCGTCTTAAAAGATTTCATGGCTTTCTTTTTAATATGTTTAACAGACCTGAATCAATCTCCATTTGATCTTCATTCCGCAGTAGTCAGGCATCAGTTCACCTTTAAATAATGTTACAGTTGTTCTGAAATTCCCCATACTTTCCCAGATGCCGCTTTCCGGACATGGTAAGCCTGTGGCAGCTGATATGGAGGTATGAGGAATCATAGGTCATAGAATTGATTTAGTTATCTGGTTTAATCCTCCAGTTATCACCGTCTCTTACCGGCGGATCGGGATCTACAATCCCCTCAGATGATTTGGCAGAATCTTTTCTCATCACCTGTTTTTTTTGGATATCATCTGACTCATTAAGATCCAAGATTTCTAGATCTCGGTTCGAACAGTTTTGTAAACTAAATGCAGCTATCGCTATACTAAAAATTGGGATAAACTTTTTCATTGTAATTGGATTTGATTTGGTTATCCCGACGTCGGATTGAATTAGAATTCTGAAGCCAAAGTTAGAAGGCTGCAATGCACAAAAAAACTGTCCTGTGGGGCAATTTTAGAATTGAGACGTCTCTATTTTAAAATCGTACCATCACGAAAAAGCCCTTAAAGGCGTAGTTATCGATGGCACCAACATATTAATGTATCGAATGGTCCTCATTGGCTGCCAAAGGCATTATTTAAGATCAAAATCCGTATTTTTGAGATGGTGAGGTTCTAATAATCAGTATATGAAAAAGTTAAACTACTTTCTCGTCCTGCTTTCTGCATTTTCACAGTTACTATCAGCACAGCAAAAAATAGAAAGTACTTTCAGGGAGATCAGAGGTCATTATGAAAAAATGACCATTGACGACATCACTGCGATGCCTAATGTTAAGTTGTATATAGAAAAAGCCAAAGCCGAACATAATATTCCCAAATTGCTTCAGGGCTACAGAGACGGAAGACAATTCGATCTGAAAAACAAAATAAAATATGCTGACAGTGCTCTAATGCTCAGCTTAAAACATGGAACAAAAGATGACATCAGCAAAGATTTTCTGAGCAAAGGAATCATATACTATTTCTACCATAAAAAATATAAACAGGCCCTAAATCAGTATTTGAAAGCTTATGAGTACTCTAAAGGCTCGAAAGATGAATACCATAAGTATAAGGTTATTTATCACCTGGGAATTGTGAAAGAGCATCTCGGTTATTATGACGAGGCGCTGGAGCATTTTGAGGATTGTGCTGCATTTTACAGCTCTCAAGATTATCAAAAGCTTCACGAAAACCTCCAGTTTAACTACAAAAAAGCATATTTCAATTCACTGCATCAATTGACAGTGATCAACAGGTATTTAAAAAACTTCTCTAAAAGTGACAGTCTCAGTCTATTAGGATATCGACTAACAAAAAATAATCCTGATTTTATACTGGAAAACAGCTATTTTTTAAAATGTATTGGAATTTGTGAATTTCTAAAAAAAGACTACACCTCGGCAAAAGCTGACCTTGAGACCGCTTTACCAAACATTATCAGGAGAAATGATTTTGCATGGGCATCTGTAATTTATTATTACTTAGCAAAAATCGCTGAATTTGAAAATAATGAAAATAAAGCCATAGCTTATTACAGTGAAGTTGATTCTATTTTTCAAAGAGAAGACTTTATTCTCCCTGAGGTCTTCAAAAGTTATAATTACCTGATTGATTATTATCAAGGAAAGAATCTAAGTAAGGAGCTATATTATACCAAACAGCTTCTTGAAGCTGACAGTTTAATGACAAAAGATTATCCTTATCTGTCCGCAAAACTACATAAGGATTATGATCGTAAGTCCCTGATTGAGCAAAGAGACGATATAGAGAAGGCGAGTCTGCGAAAGATCAGATTAGCACAGGTATTAATACTTTCAGGAACGCTTGTCCTATCATTTTTCGTGATCCGGTATGTGAAAGACCGAAAAATAAAAAAGCAGTACGATTTGCTTCAAAAAAGAATGGCAGAGGGTACTTATGAAAAAAGAGATATTGTTACAGAAGAACCAGAAGATTATGCAATCAGAAAAACTTTCCTTAGCCCGGAAGTGACTGTTGAAATAAAGCAAAAACTTGAAAAATTTGAACGGGAGTTGCAATTTACGAAGAAAGGTATTACTCAGAACAGCATAGCCGGTAAGCTCAATACCAATGCTCATTATTTGTCGGTGTACATCAATGAAAATAAAGGCATGAACTTTACAAAATATATTGCTCAACTCCGAATACAATACATTACCCATCTCCTGAATACCAACAATAAATATCTTCACTACACCGTAGAAGCTTTGGCTGAAGAGTGCGGAATAGCAGCACGTCAGAATTTTTCAAAACTGTTCTTCGAAATTAACGGTATACGACCTACGGATTATATCAAAAAGAGAAAACAGGAATTAGGAATTAAGTGAAGCTCCCTTGGCTAAACGTTTTTTTGTAAATTTCTAAAAAAAGGACATGGTAACAAAAACTATTTTTAGAAAAATTGCAAAGCTGCATGAAGAACTGGAGCTTAAAATCAATGAAGCTTATGATGAAGACAACATGCTCAAGGTTGCAGAAAAATCTTTACTGTTAATCGATGATTCTATCAGAAAATTGAAGTCTTTTGTCTCTGCTCATCATTTTGAGAATAAAGGCGAAGAAATTCATTTCTTCAAAAAGCTGAAACCAAAATTCATTTCGAAGTTTATTTACTATTCAACAGTTTTAGATTTAGAATCCCACAAGCCCAATGCCGGAAAGAACGCACTGAAGGAATACTATGAGGCAGAACAGGAAAAGCTTAAGAATTTTTATAAGGAACAATCTGATTTTTACAGTTATTACAGAAGGGAAGCCACGTACCTGGATCATAAAATATTTGTCCGGAATTCCTACGATCTTAAAATGAAACTCTCATTAGGCTTTTACAATTTCGACACAAGCTTCACTACCTCTCATGATCAGCTGATCGCAAAATTTATGGCGAATGAAAAGATTGACTACTACTTAAAAAAACAAATTGATAGTTTATCAGAAAATAATGAAAATCAAAATTCATCCAGACTGGTCTGGTCCGCGTCGAAGGTTGGACTTATCGAATTGGTATATGCCCTGTATCATATGCGCTGCTTCAACGGTGGTAATGTGGAACTCAGTGAAGTCATTCGATTTGTGGAAAAATCACTCGGCACAGACCTTGGAAATTTTCACAAGACCATCTTTGAAATCCGAAACCGTAAGCAGGGACCGACCAAGTTTTTGAACATAGTCAGCGATAATCTTGCCCAGCATTTTCAACAAACAGAAGGGGAGTGAAATGCGTTGTATAAACCATAAACTCAATAACGTTTATGGTTTATACATCTTTATTGATGAGGTGTTGCAAATCGGGATCCTTAGAAATCCTTTCCATCTCATGTGTAATGATTTTTAAAATTTCAGATTTTATACTTTTATAATTTTTTTCTATTTCATCCCGCATACAATCGTTGCCCTCCTCATCAGCAAAAGAACGAATTTCCGGTATCTTTTGGTAGTGCTTTTCCTCTGCTGCAAGTTTTGCAGCATCAACGACAATCTCAGAATGAAAAATCTTCTGTTCTATTCTTTCATCAAAATTATCAGAAACAGCGCCTACAAAAAATCCCTGTGTTAAAGTGGATATCTTGGAAGCAGGAATTAAACTGTCCAATTGTGTGGAGATGGATGTCGAAGTATCGTTTCTGTTAATTGATATACTCTGTCTTTTCTGTAACACTTTGCCAAACCTATCAGATAAAGCCTTCGCCGTTTCACCGACTACTTGTCCACTGAAAATATTTCCGACTGTATTTTGGATGACCTTACTTTCTTTATCACCATAATCTCTGGTAAGCTGGGAAAAATCCTGAAATCCCAGGCAAACAGATACTTTGTTGCTTCTTGCGGTGGCAATCAGATTATCAAGACCTCTAAAATAAATAGTAGGCAGCTCATCAATAATGATTGAGCTTTTCAGCTGGCCTTTTTTATTGATCAGTTTTACAATCCTCGAATTGTAAAGCCCCAGCGCCGCAGAATAGATATTCTGTCGGTCAGGATTATTACCAACACATAAAATTTTTGGTTCTTTAGGATTATTAATGTCCAAGGAAAAATCATCTCCCGTCATTACCCAGTACAGTTGGGGTGAAATCATTCTTGATAAAGGGATTTTCGCTGATGCGATCTGACCTTGCAACTGATCCTGCGCACCGCCCTGCCAGGCATCCATAAAAGGGGAGAGGTAGTTTTCCAATTCAGAATAAGAGGTAAGAATGGTAAAAACATCTTCGTATTTCTTATTCAGCAGTTCAATAGCGTGTGGAAAAGTACAATACTTGCCATTATCATAGATTTTCAAAAACCAGATAATAGCCGCTAACAAAATGATAGGCGATTCCACAAAAAAGTCTCCTTGTTTCTGTATCCAGCTTCTATTCAAATTCAGCATAATGGTATAAGCCGCTTCATAGGCATCCGAAATATCGGTCATAAAATCAGGATTTAGGGGATTGCATCGGTGGCTTTTTCTGGGGTTGTCAAAATTGATAATATAAAACTTAGGCTTTATGGTATAAGCATTGGAATGATTTAAAAGGTGATTATAAGCGATTGTTGAAAGGTCATCAAATTTAAAATCATAGATATACATTGAAAATCCCTTTTCGATATGCTGCCTGATGTAATTATTGACTACAGCATAAGATTTTCCGGAGCCCGGTGTTCCTAAAACAATGGTCGCACGAAAAGGGTTAACGACGTTGATCCATCCGTGATGCCAGTTCCCTTGATAATAGAATTTTGTAGGAAGGTTGACAGAATATTCATTATGGAGTAGTTTTGTCTCTTGCTGGAAGCTTTCATTTTCACTGTTGAAGACATCATTCATCAAATTGTTTTTCAATATGCGGCTCATCCAGACTCCAGCCTGCATTAACAAAACATACCCCAGTCCAGTCGAAAAAAAATACAGATATGCTGCAAGATGAATATCAACTTTCAGCAACCAATCGTTCAGGAAAAACAGTAGGAACCCCGTTACAAGTGTAAGGTTGATTTTATTCCAGGTTATCTTTTCATTTTTTACGCCCTTTGTTCCAAGACAGCTCAGGCCTAATAGTACGACTGCAAAAATTTTAGTATAGAAAGGATTAGAGAATAAAGCAGCTGTCCGATTAAAATTATGCAGTATCTTTGTGGCGATGTCTATTGTCCATTGACGTTCATCAAAAAATCCATAGCAGAACCAGTAAAGGTGCATCATTACAATGATAATGCTCACTGCCCTCATAAATGCCATAATTTTGGCCAATCCCCTCAAGTCGTCTTCTCCCTGCATTTTCCTTATAATAAATGTTAAGGCTCGAATTTATTTAGTCAATAGAGACGCAAACTCATTGGGCAACTTTTGTAGCTGTATGGCAATATTAGGCAGTATGCCTCGCACATGAATAAAATAATAATTAAATTACTGTAAAGTGAAACTCTATATAATCACCGGCGGTCCCGGTGCCGGTAAAACAACTTTAATCAATGCACTTCAGAAGAAAGGATTTAAAATCGTACCTGAAGAAGCTAGGCGACTCATTAAGGAACAAATACTTATCGATGGCAATGGATTACCTTGGAAGAACAAGGCACTCTATGCCCAGCTGATGGCCGAAGCTTCTATACAAAGCTATTGGAACGTTATCAACGAGTCTTCAGAAAACACCATTTTTTTCGACAGAGCATTACCCGATACAATCTGCTATATGAAAATGGAAAAGCTGCCAGTCTCTAAAGACATTACACAGTTGACAGAAACCATTGTATATAACAAAAAAGTATTTATACTTCCGCCTTGGAAGGAAATCTATATAACCGATGCGGAAGGCAAACAAAACTGGGAAGAAGCCGTCGAAACCTATGAACAAATGAGGATGACTTATACGAAATTTGGGTATGAACTTGTTGTTGTTCCAAAAGATACTGTTGAAAAACGCTGCCAGTTCATATTAGACTTGATTTAGTTATCTCCTTTTTCTTATTTTTCTTTTCTTCATTCTGTTGGCAAACTCAATTTCTTCATGATCATTTTCATCACTTAAAGTCGGAAGAATTCCACCAAAGGATTCGAAAAAAGAATCTCTGCTACTTTCAACTGCAGTGAAAAGATGATGACTGTTTTGAGTAGGTCTTAGATGAAGAGTATGTTGATCTTTCATTTCCTCATCTGTCTTCTTGCTTGGATTATTCCATTTATCATTAAAAACATTCGCTGAACATTCTTTTCCCAAACGTGATCCATTCCAGACCGTTTTTGACTGTTGATCAATAAAAATCATTCCGTAAATTCTTTCCTGAGCATTTTTACGAATCACCGTATCAATTCCTTCTTTTTGCAATTTTTTAATAAATGATTTTTCATTGTTTGAAGATTGTAATGACAAAATGATTTTCTCTTGTAGCTTCTCTTTCGTACGAAGATTTTTCATTTTTGCCTTATTAGATTCAAAGTGCTTTTCCAAAGAACCAAGACCAGCCTTTTTTCCAAACAGCGATGCTTTAAAAGGCTTTCCAATCTTTTTACCCTTCCTGTCTGTTGGAAAGTACAGTAAACCTTTTTGCAAGTGACCTTGCAGTTCTCCTTCCACTTTTTCCGCAGTAATATTATAAAGAGAGAGTAGAGCATTGTACTCACCCAGGGACTGAAATTGATATTGAGAACTGATATGTCTTACCACTGAGGCAATCTGACTTTTTATATCGCCTCTCTTATAATCGACCGCTTTAAAAATCGGGCTGTTCAACTTATTTTCTTTTTCCAGTGCTGAAATCAATCCGAATTGCTTTTCCAGTTCCCGACATATTTTCATCGAACGCACTTTTTCGAATTTGTCGGATATCTTCTTACCTTCTTCATCGACGCATACAGAGACAATATGAATGTGACTTCTGTCTATATCCGTATGTTTAAATACAACAAACGGCTGTTCACCATAGCCCATTTCCTGCATGTATTGCTGAGCCATTTGTCTGTATTTCCCATCAGAAACATTGTCTTCAGGATCTGGATTTAAAGAAATATGCAGGGTATGTTTTTCTGTATTTCGATTAGCTGACAAATAAGGTTCAAATGATTTCGCCAGCTGACTAGCAGTGTAGCTTCCATCTGCTGTTTCAATCATTTTGTTAGTCAGCAGAATTTCTCCTTTCTCCTTTTCTATTTTAAGATTATTGTAGGACAAAGTACCGAACAAATTACTGCTTCTTCCGATTTTAGCAACCATATGTTCATTAGTTTTTAAGATGTTTTTGATTAAACTCTTCAGTCAATTGAACTACTTTTCTGAAGATTTCCACCATTTCTATAGTCTGCTTTTCCAGTTTAAAAAGTAATGCCGCCGCTTTTTTCTCAGTAAAATGAGTGTAAAGCAGTTTTACAATCTGATTATAATTGACACCGACCGCACGGAACTGGCTGTGAAATGAGGTCAGTCTCATATAAAAATCAATGGTTCCTTTATCTAATTTGACAGTATTTATCGTCTTTTCAAAGATGCAGGATGTTATAAAATGAGCCTTGACGGACATCCCTGATTGGTCAAACAATTCAAGAAACCGGGAGTGTTCTAGCTCATTAAAAGAGATCGTGTAACGAATTTTAGCAGGGTCAGCCTTTGGACGCCGACCGGTTTTTTTCTGTTTATTATTCTGACCATTCATAATCCATCCATTTTACTTTATAAGACATCGACTTCGGAGATTGTTTTCCCAGCCCCCTGCAAGGGCAAGTTGTTTTCAGCATCCGAAAACGTTTCGAGATGCTCAAAACACAACTTGCCCCTTTCGGGTGAAAGGAAATTACCTTTCAATACGACGAATGTTGTTCACAAAAACTCCTTAGCAAAGTAAGTCACAGATCATTAAAAAGTCTTTATCGTAACCAGTGCCAAAAAGAGACATATACAGTCAAATCCAACCGCTAATCATCAGGTGTAACAGGTAATATCTTCATTTGTACCAGACGGTCAGCAAGTAAGAAATGCAGCCAGATGGTTATAAATCTTCAATGCTTGAAGGCTTGACGTCCTGCTTTCCAGAATGCCGTAAAGCTTGCATTCTAAAAAGACATCGATCACGAATCTCTTAGATACTGAGTCTCAGCAGTCGCTCAGAATTGATTGATCGATTGTTGGACTTAAGGTTGGAAGGCAATCCGGAAAGCTTGAATTCAGGTAGGCTTGCCATAGTTAATCCTTTCAATACAAGATGCGGTTGACAGTGCTGCTTATTACACATAGTAACCAACATCAATAAAGTTTAACAATAAAAACAAAAAGAATGGAAACAGGAAAAAAACCAACCATTATTGCTTTTTCAACTCAAAAGGGAGGCGTAGGTAAAAGCACTTTCACATCACTTGTTGCAAGTATATTGCATTACCGTTTAGGCTATCAGGTTGCAGTCTTTGACTGCGATTTTCCGCAGTACAGTTTAATACAAATGCGGGAAAGGGATTTAAAAACAGTGATGCAGAATCCGATTTTAAAAAGGATGGCGCATCAGCAGTTTACGACCATCGGAAAAAAAGCATATCCCATTTTCCAAAGCAAGGCTGATACAGTACTGGGAGAAATAGAAAATTTTATAAATGGTTCAGAAACAGTACCTGATATCATATTTTTAGACCTACCCGGTACCGTGAACACAGCAGGAATTTTAAGAACCCTTGCCCATGTTCATCATATTTTTTCTCCTATTACGGCAGACCGACTTATCCTTGAAAGCACATTAAGCTTTACGGATGTGCTGACCAATGTACTGATGAAAGAAAAGCAGACTGCAATAAAATCGATTCATCTTTTTTGGAACCAGGTCGATGGCAGGGAAAAGACCCACCTCTACGAAAACTACAGTAAAGTTATTACAGAGTTGGGACTACCATTAATGAAAGCATCTATTGCAGACAGCAAGAGATTCAGGAAAGAAGGAGAGACCGCTGCCAAAACAGTTTTCCGATCAACCTTGTTACCGGCAGACCCGAAGATGACGACGCAATGCCGGCTGGATCAATTCATGGAAGAATTTATAAGAATTATCAAGATTTAAATGATGGAAACCAATAGAAAGAACGGAGAAAAAAACAACATTGATGAGGACTACCTGATGTCCATTATGGCGGGGTCCACCAAGAAAGAATCTGCTAATGCAAAACAAGTAACATCAGACGAAACGCATTTGTCTAAACCAAAAACCAAAGCGAAAAAAACGAATGACATTAAATATGTGGAGCAGTTTCTGACTCATCAAACCATGAATAAACGTGGCGATAAAAGTATATACATCCGTCCCGAATACCACGAGCGACTGTCCCGAATCATTCAGATCGTAGCAGATGATCAGATTCCTTTATATGCGTATTTGGATAACATCCTTGCTCATCATTTTGAAATGTTTGAACAAGAAATCACTGAAGATTTCAACAATAAATACCGTCCCATTTTTTAAAATGCCTACTTATGGAATTAATTATAACAGGTCTTTTAATCATTATTATCCTACTATTATGGGATAAAAGATCTTTGAAAAGTCCTACATCTGAAACAAAAAGTGAAACAAAATCAAATCCCTCAACAATTATTGGAAAAATAAAACAAGAAGAAAGACAAGCATTGCCATCATCTTCTGCTCAACGCCAGTTTGTAACCGCAGAAGTAAGAACAGATAATTTTGATTCAGAAACCAAAGAGCAGGAGATTGACCAGCCTACTGACAAAAAATCATTAGAAGATATTCTGGTCAAAAGTGACGATTGGGAAGAAGAAGAGGAAGATTGGCAATACGAGAATTTTTCTGAGATTGAAAGCGGTTTTGCCACAGGGGTTACCTTTCAGGAGTTGAGTACTGTGGGGCAGCTCTTACAGGAAGAATTCCTGGAGCCTGCCTTAGAGCAACAAGCAGTCAATATTATTCAAAAAATTCAGGAAACCGAGCTTTTCAGTCTATTAGAAAATTCGTTGGAGGGTGCTACAAAACGTATTGCCGATTTATTAAGCCAAAGTATTTCCAATGCAGATATTAAGAGGTCACCCAATCGCAAAAATGAATCAGATGGTTTCGATATTGGGGAGTTTTTATAAATCTCCCCTTATTAAATATCTTTTAGTTATTTATAACATTAATTATCGTTTCATAATTAATTCCTGACAAAACAATTGATGAAATGAGCCTGAACCCTTAGCTATTTACTATAGATGGTTAATAGTGGTATATCTATAAGAATTGAAAAATTCAATCTTCCAACACTTGAATTAGTTTTTATGACGGTTGCTGTCATGTCTTCTTCGTACTTTATAGTTCGTAAATTAGGTATGTAATTGTAATGAAAACCAATTGTGACAGGACTTTTCTGAAAATTATAATAGAGTCCAAGTCCTGGTGAAAGAAAATGTTCAAATTTTAGTCCTGAATAGGAGTTCTCGTCGCCGCTTAATCTTACATTCACCATGGTTCCAAGATCAATAATACTTGCAAAGAGGGTATATCTGTTTTTTGTGAATGAAACACCAATTGGTGCTGCGAGACCAATATTTCCCTTTGTCTTATTACCAAAATCTGAATAAGCTGTTTCAAATCCTCCAGTAAGACCAACATAACCATTAAGTGAAATGTTAACAATACTGTTTCTTTTTATAGAAGCACTTCCGATTGGGAGTGCAAATGAATCAAGTGTAGCAGCGATATCCTCACTGGTTTCAGCAGTTCCAAGCTGGGCTATAAAATTAACGGCACGCATATTCTGTATATTGATATCTTCCGGAAAATAGGGGCCAAGTTCCGTAATAATCACAGGAAGTATATTCACATATTCGTTTTTGATAATTGGTGTATATAATTGAAGTGCTGTTTGGATGAATTCAACATACTTAGGGTCGATGTTATAAGTCGTTCGGATTAACTCATTATTAGAAAAATCACTAAAGGAAGCTATAATTTGGCTTGTGTACTTGATGTAATCATCCGAATCTGCTTTTAGTGATTTTTTTTCTCTAACAAGATTATAGGCAACATTAAATGTATTAAAACAAGAAATCAAATTTTGAATCTTATCAGCATAAGAAACCGTAGAAATACTGTTAAGCTGTGAAATGTTGTAGAATTTCAATTGCTGGTAGATTAATGCATAAAAAAAAGTTGTTGTCAGATCTTTGATAGAATTGGACTTTTTTGCACTGTATTTTAAATGCAGTAGGGGATTAACCCATTTAGTAGCACTTTGTGCAGAATCTCGTAATGCTATAGAAAGCAGATTCACCATAGATACAGTCTTTGTAATCTCATCATTTGTAAATTTTATCTTGTTGATTCGTTCAATAATTTCATCAATGGGATACTCTTGTTTTGAATACGTTGAAATGTAGTAACCCATCATCAGATAATCACCGCCATCTCCAGGTATTTTTTGTCTTATATGATCGGACTTTGCAATATTTTCGGGTGCATTTTTGAGGTCAGATATGATAATTTGTTTTAGAAAAATCAAATCAGAAGAATAGTATGTATTGGCATTTTTTGACGGATAGTATTTTTTAACCTGTTCCAAGGTCTTTGGAAACAAAAGCTGTATGTTCTCAACATCATTGGTTTGTATTCTGTCAAACATATTTTGTAGAACCGTATTAGCCATTTCAGCTTTAAATCTTTCCGCCATAAATGTCACTGTACCGTTAATCATTTTTGACTGCCAAGACAGTCCGGAAAGCTGTGAACTCTCCACATCACTGATCTTTTTAGATTTTTGATTATTTAATGCTATACTACCTGACTTGATTGGGGGGATTACTGCACCAGGTGCAATCGTTTCACTTACCACATATCTAATCAATTTTGTACTGATCTCGTTCTCTTTTAAAAATGGATTATCACTATTTTGATCTATACCATATCGTTGTAAAGTCTCGGAGTAACCCTCCAAGTTTGCTGAGTATGGATGCCTGATAAATTCCGAATAGATTTTCGCAAGTTTCAAGGCATCAAGGTATGTATTCTGAACATTCTGGCCATTTATTCCAAGGTAAAGGAATAAGAAGGAAAAAAATAATTTCTTTCTCATAAGTTGTTGTTTTAATGGTGTTTAATTTTCTTCTAAGTTAAAAAAAATAATATCAATAAGCCAGAAAAAGCCAAAATATTCCATTGTAAACCAGACTGTAAAATTAGATGTGTGTGTTTTTAAACTTTGCAGCATTGATACATAAAAATCCCATTAAAAATTATCTATTATGACAAAGCAAAGAAAAAAAATCCTAACAGTTGTTTTACTTATTTATACAGTAACAACAGTCTTAGCCCAAGGTAATGGCACTGCCGGCATCAATGAGGCAACCCAGATGGTCACCTCCTATTTTGAACCCGCCACCCAATTAATTTACGCTATCGGTGCGGTCGTCGGATTAATAGGTGGCGTTAAGGTTTATAACAAGTTTAGCAGCGGTGACCCTGACACCAGCAAGACCGCTGCCAGCTGGTTCGGGGCGTGTATATTCTTGATTGTTGCCGCGACAATCCTTCGCTCATTCTTCCTTTAAAATGATGAGTATGAATACCTATCATATCAATAAGGGAATAGGCAGGACAGTAGAATTCAAGGGACTTAAAGCACAATACCTTTTCATTTTTTCAGGTGGTTTACTGGGATTACTGATCTGCGTGATGATTATGTATATGGCTGGGGTCAATACCTATCTGTGTTTGATTCTAGGGGGAGCCAGCAGTGGATTGCTGATCTGGCAGACTTTCGCAATGAATGGAAAATATGGTGAACATGGATTGATGAAAAAGAGTGCACGCAAGAAGCACCCTCAGTATATCATCAACCGTAAGAGTATTTACCGCTATCTGAAAACAAACCGTAAAAAATCCACGTTATGAGAAATTCTTCCAAAGCAGCCACTTTGGAAAGTAAATTTCCATTGCTGGCGATTGAAAATGATTGTATCATTTCAAAAGATGCCGATGTTACGGTTTGTTTCAAAGTTAGGCTGCCTGAATTGTTTACCGTTGCTTCCACTGAGTATGAAGCTATGCATTCCGCCTGGTTCAAAGCAATCAAAACACTCCCTGATTTTACCGTTGTCCATAAGCAAGACTGGTTCATCAAGGAAAATTACAATCCAGACTTATCAAGAGAAGGCCAGAGTTTTCTTTCAAAATCTTTTGAGAGACATTTCAATGAGCGGCCTTTTTTAAATCATTACTGCTACTTGTTCATTACAAAAACCAGTAAAGAGAGAATGCGGATGCAGAGCAATTTTTCATCTCTCTGCAAAGGCAAATTGATTCCGAAGGAAATCAAAGATAAAGAAGTTGTGAGTCGTTTTCTCGAAGCTGTCGATCAGCTGGAGCGGATTATGAATGACAGTGGATACATCCATCTGGAAAGAATGACTGAAGATGAAATATCCGGAACTTCTGAACAGTCGGGATTACTGGAACAATATCTCACCTTATCCCGTGACATCAATCCGTCATTGCAGGATATCAAGTTAGGGTCAGAGGAAATGAGAATTGGCAATAACCGTATCAGTATGCATACTTTGTCGGATACGGAGGACTTGCCGGGTACTGTCTCATCGCACAGCCGTTATGAAAAGTTAAGCACAGACCGAAGCGATTGCCTCTTGTCATTTGCGTCTCCTGTGGGGCTTTTGCTAAGCTGTAATCATCTTTACAATCAGTATCTGTTCATTGACAACAGTGATGAGAACCTACGTCAGTTTGAAAAATCTGCAAGGAATATGCATTCACTGGCGAGATACAGCAGGGCAAATCAAATCAATAAAGAATGGATTGAGAAGTATTTGAATGAAGCCCATTCTTTTGGCCTTCAATCTGTCCGTGCTCATTTCAATGTGATGTCTTGGTCTGATAATCCAGCTGAATTGAAGCAGTTAAAGAATGATACCGGTAGTGCTTTAGCCTTAATGGAGTGCAAGCCCCGCCATAACACAACGGATACTGCTACTTTGTATTGGGCAGGAATCCCGGGCAATGCAGGAGATTTTCCAAGTGAAGAAAGTTTCTACACATTCATCGAACCGGCATTGTGTTTTTTCACTGAAGAAACCAACTATCAGGATTCACCATCACCATTTGGGATTAAAATGGCGGATCGTCTGACGGGAAAACCTATTCATCTGGATATTTCAGACTTGCCGATGAAGCAGGGGATCATTACGAACAGAAATAAATTTATCCTTGGACCGTCAGGAAGCGGTAAATCGTTCTTCACCAACCACATGGTTAGACAGTATTATGAGCAGGGCGCTCATGTGCTATTGGTCGATACCGGAAATTCCTATCAGGGATTGTGTGAACTGATTAAAGGAAAGACGAAAGGTGAGGATGGGGTTTATTTTACCTATACCGAAGACAATCCTATTGCTTTCAATCCATTCTATACCGATGACGGTGTCTTTGACATTGAAAAAAGGGAGAGTATCAAAACCTTGATTCTGACACTTTGGAAAAGAGATGACGAACCACCAACCCGTTCAGAGGAAGTAGCATTATCCAACGCCGTCAGCGGATACATTGAAAAAATAAAATCCAATGCCCAGCATCCTTCTTTCAATGGCTTTTATGATTATGTTAAAGAGGATTATCAGAAAGTATTGGAACAAAAGAAAGTCAGAGAAAAGGACTTTGATATTGCCAACTTTCTTAATGTGCTGGAACCTTATTACAGAGGAGGAGAATATGACTATCTGCTCAATTCAGAAAAGCAGCTGGACTTGTTATCCAAGCGTTTCATCGTTTTTGAAATCGATGCTATTAAAGATCATAAGATTCTGTTTCCCATTGTGACCATCATCATTATGGAAGTCTTCATTAATAAGATGCGAAGGCTCAAAGGAATCAGAAAGCTGATCTTGATTGAAGAAGCTTGGAAAGCCATCGCCAAAGAGGGGATGGCAGAGTATATCAAATACCTGTTCAAGACAGTAAGAAAATTCTTCGGGGAAGCCATTGTGGTGACTCAGGAAGTCGATGACATCATCCAGTCACCCATTGTGAAGGAAAGTATTATCAACAATTCCGACTGTAAGATTCTTTTGGATCAGCGAAAATATATGAACAAGTTCGATGACATTCAGGCGATGCTGGGATTGACTGACAAGGAGAAATCTCAGGTATTGTCGATTAATATGAACAACGATCCGAGAAGATTGTATAAAGAAGTCTGGATTGGTTTGGGCGGAACACACTCTGCAGTTTATGCCACCGAAGTTTCTACCGAAGAATATCTGGCTTACACCACTGAAGAAACAGAAAAGATGGAAGTGATGAATCTTGCATCAGAACTTGATGGCAATGTAGAACATGCCATCAAGCGGATTTCTCTAAAGAGAATCAAATCGAACACAAAAGACCATTAAATCATTTAAAATCTTAAAACAATGAAACAATTAATCATCAAAACAATGATGGTAGCATTCTTCGCTACCGTAACATTGGCAAAAGCACAATTCGTAGTGACCGATCCAGCCAACCTGGCATCAGGTATATTAAACTCTGCCAATGAAATTGTGCAGACCTCATCGACGGTATCTAATGTGATAAAGAACTTCAATGAAGTTAAGAAAGTTTATGAACAGGGAAAGGAATATTACGATAAGCTCAAGGCGGTCAACAATCTGGTAAAAGATGCCAGAAAGGTTCAGCAGACCGTTCTTTTGGTAGGCGATGTTTCTGAAATGTATGTCAACAATTTCGGAAAGATGCTGAATGACCCCAACTTCAATGCTCAGGAATTAGCTTCTATTGCCAATGGTTATTCTGCACTTCTGACCGAGAGTACAGAACTCTTGAAAGAACTGAAAGAAATCATCACCTCGAATGGTCTTTCTCTGAATGATAAAGAAAGAATGGATGTTGTTGACCGAGTGTATAAGGAGGTTAAAGCTTATCATAATCTGGTAAGATACTATACCAATAAAAATATTTCGGTAAGCTATCTAAGAGCTAAAAAGCAGAACAACACCCAAAGAGTGCTGAATCTTTACGGAACTTCTAATCAAAAATACTGGTAAGATGGAACCGAACAACTTACACGAAGTCCTGCGTTCCGTCTACGAAGAAATGATGCCGATGTGTGCAGATATGGCGACTGTAGCCAAAGGCGTTGCCGGTTTGGGAGCCCTGTTCTATGTGGCTTTAAAAGTCTGGCAGTCGCTGAGCCGCGCGGAACCGATAGATTTGTTCCCGATGCTCAGACCCTTTGCCATAGGGATCTGTATTATGTTCTTTACCACATTGGTCTTAGGAAGTCTGAATGGAGTGATGAGTCCTATTGTTCAGGGCAGTCATTCCATGCTCGAAAACCAAGTTCTTGATATGAATGATTTGCAGCAGAAAAAAGATCTTTTGGAACGAGAAGCCATGCTTAGAAATCCTGAGATGGCGTATTTGATTTCAAACGAAGAATTTGACAAAAAGCTGGAAGAGCTCGGATGGTCGCCGTCGGATCTGGTAACGATGTCAGGAATGTATATTGAGAGAGAAATGTTTGCGATTAAGAAAGATATCAGAGATGGTTTCCGTGAATTTCTTGAAATCCTCTTTCAATCGGCTGCATTGGTTATCGATACCATCAGAACTTTCTTTCTGATTGTACTTTCCATTTTAGGACCGATTGCCTTTGCGATATCGGTATGGGACGGTTTTCAGACTACTTTGAGCCAATGGCTGACAAGATACATCAGTGTTTATCTATGGCTTCCGGTTGCAGATATATTCAGCGCCATTCTTGCCAAGATACAAACTCTGATTTTAGAACGGGATATCGAGATGCTCGCTGATCCGACTTTTATTCCTGATACTTCCAATACAGTTTACATCATCTATATGGTGATTGGCATCATCGGCTATTTTACGGTACCGACCGTGACAGGGTGGATCATTCAGGCAGGTGGTGCGGGGAATTTCATGCGCAATGTGAACCAGACTGCTACTAAGTCGGGCAATGTCGCAGGAGCGGCATTAGGTTCAACAACAGGAAATATTTCGGGAAGATTACTAAAATAAAAAATACAGTTCTATGGAATTTAAAACTTTAAGAAATATTGAGAGCAGCTTTAAACAGATCCGACTGTTTACGTTTGTTTTTGCTGTACTGTGTTTTGGGGTCGTTGGGGTCGTCGTATTCAAATCCTATCAGTTCGCTGAAGAACAGCGCCAGAAAATATATGTCTTGGATAATGGCAAATCTTTAATGGTGGCGCTATCGCAGGATATGTCAATCAACAGACCCGTAGAAGCAAGAGAGCACGTCAGAAGATTTCACGAATTGTTTTTCACGATAGCCCCTGATAAGAATGCGATTGAAAGCAATGTAAAGAGAGCCTTTAATCTCGCAGACCAATCTGCATTTAATTACTACAAGGATCTTCATGAGAAAGACTATTACAACAGAATCATCTCCGGTAATATTCAGCAAAGGATTGAGATCGATAGTGTCGTTGCAAATTTCAACAGCTATCCCTATGGCGTGAAGACTTATGCCAGACAATTTATTATCCGGTCCAGTAATTTGACCATCAGGAATTTAGTGACAGACTGCTCCTTGGTTAATTCAGTAAGGTCTGACAGTAATCCGCAGGGATTTACGATTGAAAAATTCAATGTCATTGAAAATAGAGATATCGAAACTGTTGAACGCTAAAATGATCACAATGAAAAAGCTAAGAGATAAAATCGAAAATTTTGTTTTGAAGACAGAAGACCGTTGGAAAGTTTTTCCGATAGATAGACAGCGATTGTTGACGAAGGTTTTCTTTGGGGGATATTGTTTGCTGACTGTCATCGTCCTGATCCATATTATTGTTTCAACGGGGCAAAAAAGCAACACCATATCTATCGATCACATTGACGCCATTACTAAGAAACCGGTAGAAAAAGATGCAGGACAGATTGATACAACAGAAATACCCATTAAAGAATAGCATATGAAAGATTCAGAGAAAATTAAATTGACAGAAAATGATGTCCCTCAAAATTCTAATGATGTGAGTGATAATTCTAAGGTTCAATGGGAGAAAATGAAAAAACCGATTATATACTTCTTGATGACAGCAGTTTGTTTAGGTTGCTTTTATCTGATCTTTAAACCAAAATCCGATAATAAAATTGTTGAAGAAGCGGGATTTAATGCTGCTATTCCACAGGCGAAGGACGGTCAGCTGCAATCAGATAAACAAAAGGCTTATGAGCAGCAGCTGTTGGAGCAAAAGAATGAAGAGAAAAGGAATGCAATGACCACTTTGTCCGACTATTGGAATGATCATAACAGATTAAATAACGAAAATAGTCAATCACTTTCTACCCATAGTAAAAATGATCTTCAACAATCAGATCAGAATGCGGTCAACAGTTATCGTAATGCACAGCAGACCTTGAGTTCATTTTATAGTCGGGATGATCAGGAAGTCCATAATCTTAGGAAAGAAATTTCAAGATTAAAGAATGAAGCGAAGCAGAATAACGCTGCTCCGGCAGTTCTTGGAATGAACGACCAGTTAGAGCTGATGGAAAAATCATATCAGATGGCAGCTAAATACCTTCCAACGAATGCGAAGCAGGAAGAGCCAGCACCAAAAGAAGAGGATGAAAAGTCAATTGAAAAGAAGATTAAGCTGACACCCGCAAAACCAGCATTTAACAGAATTGTTTCGACATTATACAGAGAGTCCTCTGACAGTGCATTTATTGCAGGTTTGAATCAGAACAGATTTTATGAGACACAAAATAATTCAAAGAATTCAGCCTCATCTAAAAATGCGATACGGGCTACGGTCTATGAAACAAAGACTTTAGTTAATGAAAAAACATTATCCATAAGGCTTGCTGAGGGAATGCAACTGGGGCGTGCTGAAATTCCCGCTGGAAGCGTATTGATTGCTGCAGGGAAATTTCAGGGTGGAAGACTTCAGCTAAAAATTTCTTCCATTCAATACCAAGGGAATGTCTATCCTGTAGAAATCAATGTCCACGACAATGACGGACAGCCAGGGTTGTATATTCCTTATTCACCAGAACAAACAGCCGTAAGTGATATTGTCGCTAATATGAGTCAGACTTCAGGTACCAATATTATGATGACCCAGTCAGCAGGACAACAGATTGCCGCTGATCTGAGCAGGGGAGTTGTGCAGGGTTTGTCCGGCTATTTCCAAAAGAGGATAAGACAATCAAAGGTCATCGTAAAAGCAGGCCATCAGGTTTTGCTTGTACCCAAAGATAATTAATCAAAAAAATTAAAAAATGAATACACAAAAGAGCCATTATATTCTCATCATATTATTTCTGCTGTTTTTCAGCAAAGCACTTGGTCAGGATTCGGCAATGATCAATGTTTCTCTCGAAGAGGCAAGATTGGAACCTTACAGAATGCAGGTGACGTACAGTAAAACGAGCCACGTGATTTTTCCATCTCCTATTCGCTATGTTGATTTGGGAAGTGAATTGTTGGTTGCGAATAAGGCAGAACCTATCGGCAACGTTCTGAGGATAAAATCTGCAGTCAGAGATTTTGAAGAAGAAACCAATTTTTCGGTGATTACGGAAGATGGTAAGTTTTACAGTTTTGATGTCTTTTACAGCTCTTATCCTGATGTTCTCAGCTATGATCTGTTAAAGATGCAGAGAAGCAATGAACGTCAATACTCAACCGATGTACTTTTTGAAGATCTAAAAGGAAGTTCTTCATCTCTGACAGAATTGATTATGGAAAATCTTTACAAAAAAAGTCGCAAAACCGTAAAGTATATAGCCTCGAAAAGCTTTGGTATTCAGTTTTCAGTCAGAGCATTACACATCAATGACAGTAAATTCTATTTTACCATTGAAATTGATAACAGTAGTAATGTCGCTTATGATATTGAAATGGTCAACTTCAAAATTGTAGATAAAAAGAACTTAAAAAGAACAGTTGTTCAGGATAAGCTGTTAGAGCCGATTAGATTTTATTTTCCGGTGATGACCGCAATGCACCATTCTAAGATAAAGGGTGTTTACTTATTGGAGCAATTTACACTACTAAAAGATCAGGTCTTAGAAATTGAGATTCTGGAAAAGAATGGTGGACGACATCAAAAAGTTCAGCTTGAGAATACCGAGCTAATCAATGCGAAACTTATCAATAGCTTAAATTTCAAAACCAACTAAGATGAACAGATTATTGATAATAATGCTTTTCATTTTAACAATGAATGTACAATCATTTGCACAGCAGATGATTCCAAAGCAAAAGGGATTTGAAATATCCTACTCAGTATATCCTCATTCTCCTGAAAAGCAGAATTATGTATTAGCAGCTGGTCTTATTTCTTATGGTAAGAACGGTAAATATGTTTTTGGAAGGGCTGAATACAGCAGGAAATATTATAAGTACAGAAATTACGAAATACCGATTGATATCTATCTACTGAATGCTGGTTACAGTTTCTATTTGGTAGGTGATTCAATGCGAAATGTAAATTTGAATTTTGGACTCGGTGCTCTTGCTGGCTATGAAGTGGTTAACAGAAATAAACCACTAATTTACGACGGTTCCTTATTGAACACTACAGAAAGCTTTGTATATGGAGTTTCAGGTAAGTTATCTTTAGAAAGTTATCTGACTGAACACATGGTCTTTATTGTAGATGGTCAATTGCGGTTTTTGCAGAACAGCCAGCTTGGAATTTTACATTCTTTGATTGGATTAGGACTACGGTATAATTTTTAAAATATCTAATATGACAAATGCAACTAATTATAAAATACTAAATCTTTTAAAGTATCCACTTATCCTGGTTTTAATGGGTATAGTTTTTAATTCATGTCAGAATGATGATTTGGACATAAAGCAAAACTTTCCGTTCGATGTTAAGATGATGCCTATTCCCAGTAAGATCAAAGAAGGAGAAACAGTAGAAATAAGAATGTCTTTGAAAACATCTGCTAACTTTAGTGAAACTAAATACAGCATACGATATTTTCAATACGAAGGAAGCGGCAAACTTCAACATCATTATGATGTACCATATCTTCCAAATGATGAATATCTATTACCGCATAAACAATTCAGGCTGTATTATACTTCTGAATCACAAGAATCTCACCAATTCAGTATTTGGATCAAAGATAGTTTTGGTAATGAGAAGCAATTAGATTTTGAGTTTGGTAATGCTTCATAATAAAAATTGATGTGATGTTGATGGCTTGGTTTTAAACCAAGCCGTTTTTGGTATAGTTCTTAATTATCATTTACTAAACTAAACACAATTGCTATTTACCACACCGAATTTAAGCCTCAGGGACAAACAGGATTAAGACCATACAAAACATCTAATTTCTGACTAAAACGGATTGCTGAAGACAGCTTGTTTGAACTCCCTAGAAATGCACAATTTACATATATATTTCTAAGCTACAACAATGAGGGCTTTATTAAGCATTCAAGGATTGCAGAGATGATGTCAAGTATAGGAGAATATGCCTGTTCGTCTGTAAAATATCCTAAGTTCAAGAGTTGCAAAACGAATTCAAAGCAATACACAGAAGAGTATTTACATTGTTTAATTAAAGGTTAAAACCTGTTAAACCGCAACTTTTTCGAAATGAAAAGATCGTGCGATGGAACTCGAAAGTGTTGCTCCAAAAAAAATAAAAAAGATATTTTCAACCATAGAGCGAAATGATCTTTTTTTCGTCATTTTGATATGACACGTCAACTTTTCTACAACTTTTTTGAAATCGTCGCTGAAGTGATGGCAATTCAAATAGGTTGTGACATTATATGCAAAAAGACAATTCCGACTTAAGTCGGAATTGTCTTTTTGCCACATTTTTTTCAGTCAACTTTTAGCGGGTACATATTTAAATTGCTTTTAAGCACTATTTGATTTATATGGTTGACAAAATTAGTGTTCATTGTAATTGTTTTTTAAGATTGATTTTTTAGAATTACCGTTATAATTAACCTTGTAGCCATTGGATTGAATAATGGTCTCAAGTAAATTTCTTGCTTTCGTTAAATCTTCATCATCTATTTTTGTCATATTTAAAAGATGAAGATTTTCGAATTCTTTGATAATACGACCGATGATAGCTAATGCTTTGTATTCAGTCTTTTGAGATAGAACGCTCATTTTGTTTCTTTTTTAAGATGAGTAATTTTTCATAGATGTCAGTCCAGTAAGCTTTCTGTCTTTTATCAAATTCTGCAAAGCTTTTATCTTGATGAGAGTAGCCTTTGAAAGTTTCCGCTTGTTTAATCGCTTTTTCTAAATCGGTTATTTCAATACCTTTTCCGTGTAAGTCCTTAATTTTCATGATAGTGATTTTTAGAAGCAACCACCACACAGGCGGTTGCCTCTGAGATTAATTAAGATTAAAAACGTCTTTGCCCTCTTTTGCGAATCCTGTACATAATTCAAATGCTTTTTGCGATTTGATTTGTGCAGTTCCACCCATAACAATAGATTGTAGTTTGGCTTCATCATCTTTGTAGGTCTTTACATTTTGGTAAAAACCATTAACAGCGTTATAAGCACCGAACAAAGTCCCTTTGGTCGTTTCCATCTGCTGTGTATCGCTCATCATAGCATAGGCAAAAGCATCATCAACGGTATTTTTAAAGACAGTTGACAGTTCGTCAAAGTTTCCCTTTTGAAGATGATTTAAAGTTTCTTTGTTTGGGCAGAGCGCCAATTGAATTAACTTTTTCATTTCAGCGTCTCCGATGGTTATTTTTGACCAATAATTAAAAGTATTTTCCAATTCATTGCTCAATTTGTTCGCTAATCCCATTACCTTATGAGCATCTTCCAACCGTTGTTTTGCTCCTGCGGTATGTCTGATACGTACAACATTGCTCATGTTTTTGAGAGATGCGTTTAAAGTATTTTGGCAAACGATACGGATGGGTGTAAATGCGGCGGTAATGCTTCCGCTTCCATCATGTGAGGTTGTTAAGAAAATATATTTTTCTGTAATATCATCACCGTTTCCAACACGGATATAATCGGGAAGTTTGGCTGTAATAAAAATTCTTTCGCCATTTCCTAAAGCTCCTGCAGTCTCGTATAAAATACCGTTCCCACCGCCTACAATTGAATCAAAAAAAGAAAAGGCTTCACGATTTTGAACAATATGATAATCTTTTCCAACTACACCTAACACCATATTATTATCAGTTCGGATGTTGGCAAAATAGTTAGGAACTTCCAATTCCGAATCAATCATTTTAATTCCGTTGTCATTTTCTAAAATTCCTGAGCCTTTGGTAAATAGAGGAGATTTCTCTACATCATAGTCAAGTCCTGCAAACTTAATTGCTTCCTCACTCGTTGGGTGTTCATGCACAAGCTGTCCTAAGTTGTGCCATGCTTTTTCTTTAACAGTAAAAAATGAGTATTTCCCTGTTCTGTTGTTGAAATTTAATTGATGTGCCATGATAATAATTTTAAATGTTAATATTTTGATTGATTTTAGAATGGTAAATCATCGTCTTTGTCGTTTTCTGCTGATTTTGATTTTGCATTTTCTCCTTTAGTCTTAGGTATTGTACTATTACTATCCTTTTTACTACTGCTGTGGAGTTTAATCTGTGATGTAAGGAAATTCAGTCCTGCGTGTGCCTCTCCGTCTTTTCCTATCCATGCAGAACTATAGGCTCTACCGTTTAATTCAACTAAAGCTCCCTTAGTAAGAATTTCAGCCACTTTCGGAGAAATCCAATAAGAACATTCGAAATAGGTAGTTTGTTCGATTCTTTCGCCTTGTTTATTGCGATAATTGTCATTGGTAGCAATTGAGAAATTGACTACTTGTTTTTCATTAGATAGGATGCGCACTTCCGCATCTCTTGTCAGTCTTTCGATAATGTTCATAACTGTTTGTTTTTAAGATCGTACATTTTGATATGTTTTCAATCTCTTCTCCGTCCTTTCTTACAACCCTGTCGGGCTTCGCTAAATATTTTTCAAAAGAAAAACCGGAAAAAAGAAAGCAGATATGAAGTGTTGACAAGGAGAAAAGGCCAAAAGGAAACGGAATAATTGGAGGGCACCTTTAGGGAGGAAACCGTTTATGCCGTAGTCTTTTGGTGGAATTAGCTGACGGCTGGCAACAATACCTTAGTTGCCTTTTTACCGGTTTGTTATGGAAAATTTCCATATCCTATGATATTAAGTAGAATATCCACAAATAATTATTTGGTACAGACTCGAAATGCCAAAGTATTCTGTTTCTTACCCATTATCAGACAGCAATGGATTAAAATATACTTTTAACAAACGTTATTGAACAACATAAATGAAATATGATGTTGGTTAAAATAGACGTCTGTATAATAAAGAAAATGTGTAAATTATGGAAGTGAACTTGATCACAAAAGAAGACCTTCAGAAATTCAAAAACGAATTGCTGGAAGACCTACAAAACCTGTTTCAAATCAAGATTTCCCATCAGAAATTATGGCTCCGCTCTTCAGAGGTCAAAGAACTTTTAAAAATCTCCTCCGGAACATTACAAAAACTTCGTATCAATGGAAATTTATCTTATACCCGTGTTGGAGGAACTTTATACTACAATTACAAAGACATTGAAAAAATGCTAAATGGCAAAGGATAATTATTAGTTCCAAAAACGACCAAAAATGAATTATATAAAACATCTCACAGGTTTCTATGAAAAGGTGACTCAAGACAATACACTAAATCCTACACACATCAGCCTTTACTTAGCCTTGTTCCAGTTCTGGAATTTCAATCGGTTCCGAAATCCGGTCAGTATTTCCCGCGATGAGGTGATGCGGCTTAGTAAAATCCGTTCAAAAGCCACCTATCATAAATGCCTGAAGAATTTACACTCTTCAGGCTATATTGATTATCAGCCGTCGTATAATCCATTTCAAGGAAGCCAGGTAGTGATGGTGGAGTTTGGTGGGGAGTTGAAGGCTATCGGAAAGAGAAATAAAAAATAAATTTATTAGCTTTTCTTGATAGCAAATCAGAATCATATTGGGATATATACTGATTAACAAAATTGGTTACTTATACTTAACATCATCTCATTTAACCATCATAAATTTGTAATAACAGATGACTATTACTTAATAGTCTTTTTATAATTATTAAACTAAAATAAGAAATTATCATGAAAGATTTACAAATTGAATTTGGGCAAGTACCAATGGGAACCATTATACCTTTTGCACTTCCAATAAAATCACTTCCGGCGAATTGGCTCCTTTGTGATGGCTCGGAAATTTCTGCTAACTACCAATCCTTAATAACATTATTAGGCAGCACCAAAACACCCAATCTCTGTGGAAGAACGTTAATAGGTACAGGAATTCCTTCAAATGATCAACAAAGTGATGGTACAAAACCAAATTTTGATGCTTCAAACAATTGGCCATTAGCATATACAGGAGGAGAATACAAGCACCAATTGACGGTTGACGAGCTCGCTAAGCATAGTCATAAAATAAACGGGGGCAATTTTGGAATTCATTCACGGAGTTTTAAAGGGGAGGATGATAATGATCAACCTTTCGAAACTAATCCATCAACCAATATTGCCGGAACCGATGTACAAGGTAATGACCAAGCACACAATAATATGCAACCATATTATGCTGTAAATTTTATAATTTTTGCTGGTAACTAAAATATCTTGTTATGTTTAAAAAAAACGATCCAAAAACTTTTACAAAATATTGTAAATTATTAGACGGTTCCGACGAACAAAACAATACAATAGGAACTTTTTATGCAGAATACCAGGTTAATGCATATGACGATGTACAGGTTAACAACACACAATCAGTTACGAAAAGTAAGACAAGGAAATTTATTGTTCAGGTCTCTCAAAGAATTACTATTTACAATAAATCAGGTATGGATGTTAGTCCAGATACCAATTTAACAAGTTACGAACTTTATCCCGCCTTGTTAAATAGCATTATATCCATAAATAATACGACATCAGGGATAAATTATGAATTGCTTGATTATTCGCCACAAACTGTTAATACGAAGATTCAATCCTCAGGAACATCTGGTAATACTTCGGGTCAAACTTCAGGAACAAGTAAAAGTGATACTGTAGGGTCTTCAACATCACAGACTAATTCATATGGTACGTCTGTTACAGCAGGATTTCAAGGGGATATGGGTATGGGTAGCGTTACTTCTAGCTTTGAGCATTCAGAAACAAGTAGCCAAGAACGATCGCATACGAATGGATATGAATCTTCTAGAAGTAATAGTAACGAAAACTCTTCGTCAACTTCGATGAGTATGAAAGATTGGGGAGCTTATTCTTTAGTAAATCCCTTAACTAAAAATCCATCTTGGACTTTTGGACAAGAATATCCCTGGGATGTGATTGAGTGCAGAAAAACTAATGGTAAAACTTATCCTAATCCTGACCCAAAATATGCATACTTAACAGAGATTGTAATTCCATCATCTATGTCAGCAAGATTATATGATGGCGTTTCTCTATATCCACCAAGCCAGTTGGCAATGTTTGGTATAAATTTTATGATGAAATCGGTATGGTTGGTTACATTAGATGATAATTCAGATGATGAATTGGAATTAAATCATGATATTTTATTCTTCCGTGGTGCCCATTGTTTAAATGATAACATTACAGTATCTGCTTACCTTGAGAAAAATCCAACTATGTTACAAACGGTGCCTCCTAATGCTCTAATAACCAAAATTGACTTACCAATAATGGGATTAGATGTTTTAGGAAACCCTGTTAAAAGTGGGATAATAGGATTTGTGCCAAATAAATTTACTGTTAACCCAGTACCTGGAACTGATGTTGCTCCACCAATACCTTTCAAAATAATTTCTGGGTCCAATAATTTACTTATTAAAGATACTACAACATACCCGTTAAATTGTGGTTTAGGCGGTTTTTCCGTTTCAGAGACGGCATTAAGTACAGTGTTTTCAGTTAATTGTACTTCTCTTACTATGAGTTTGTTTTTCAAAATAACAGATAATGTAAATGACTACACTTTATATATCAAACATTGGAAAACAGGATCCATTGGAATTATGTTAACATTTATAATAAATGGACAGGAAGACAATAAGATTACAAAATATGTTGATGCACAAGAAGCAGAAGGCGGAGAAAACAATCTTTTATCAATAGCACTGAGAAATCAAAATTTTTCATCTGTTGATTATCACGACTATCTGCAACTAGGTTTGAATTTAATAGATATAAAAATTGAACTTATTGGATCTGATTATATTGCTGGGAACGGATATGCAATCAGAGCGGTATCAATAGAAAAGAGTTAAAGTATGCCTCCAAAAATAGTGAAAACTTCGGGAGGAAAGCCTTCGACTGCTTTAGCATCTAAAAAAGCTAAAAAAAAATCGACGAAGCTGATTGCAAATAAAAAACCATCAATACATCAGCTTATTATAAAAATAAAAAATTCGTTGGCAGTTTTAACAAAATCAACTTTTGAAAGACCTTCATTTAGCACAGCGAAAGAAAAGGCGGCAAGACTAGAGGCCGGATTGGCTACTGCTGATGATTGGATGAAGGCCAACCTAAGTATTAAAGATTTAGCAGCTCCACATAGAGCACCCTATTCTAAAATTAGAGATCTAATTTTAAATGGCAGCAGTGGTGATGTTGATAAACTTTGTTCAAGCCTAGTCAGGGCAAGTGTACATTGTGAAAATGCGTTTAAAACTATTAAAGATCCAACCGTGAGAGATAAATATATCGAACTGGCTGGTTTATATAGTAGTACAAGGAAGGAAGTAGAGGATGCACATAAACAATACAAGGAAGCAAGCCTTAATTCAATAAAAAAGGCCATATCGAAATTACAACTAATAAAAGCACTTAATAACTTAGCAAGCAATGCTCCAGGTCTGGGGCCACATTCAACTACAAACGCTATTGTTTCAGACAGATTGCATTTGCATCCTACAGATTTAACTGCCGAACCTATGACCCCAAGAAGTCGAGGTGCTGCCCTAGCATTTCCGTCAGAACCAATTGCAACAACGCTTTCATTAAAGCCAGATCGACAAGTTGTATCGGTTACGGGGGCTGAACATAGCTTGGCTGCTATTGGCACTCATACTTTTGAAGACGTTAAGGTTGGTACTAATATTTTTAGAGGAGCCTTATTTGTGGATATGAGTGGTAGGGTCTTTAAACCAAAAAATCCGTATAGTGCACCTAGTGGTAATTTCAGTAATGATTGGGAACAAGTTATATAACTAATAATATTTTTAAAATTTATCCCACATTATCTGTTCAAAATTAGTAATCTTTTACTTGCAAATCCGAACGAAACTTTCTACTTTTACTAAGTAAATTTTTATAATGGATTTTACTACTTATTGCAAATGCCTTATATAAGGCCTATTACAAGATGGTACAGCGAAACGCTTATCAATAAAAAGGACGAGAAGAAGTTACAAAAACCCTCACTATCTTCCTATCAAAATCAGTTTATTTAGATGTTTAATTTTTATACTTGTTTAACCAACTATTTGACTAATAACTTAATATTGACACACCATTCAATAGTGTACCAATAGTAGTAAATGTTTGCTTAGCAACATGAAAAATTCCATCTTCATGATTCTGCATATTTTACTAGTATAGCCTCATAGCTTTTTGCATTACTTAATTTTCTATTTACTGGAGACTAAATATTACTACAGATATTTGAAAATATCAATGAGATTTTAAAGCAAGACTATTGCTTATTAAGTTCTCTAATATTTCACCTGAATTCTTTTTTGGTCAGGGCCGTTTCACAGTTTGGTCTTGCTAAGTAACTTATAAAAGAATCTTTGTTGATCCAGCTTTTCACCATACATTCAAGTTGTTTCTAAAATAAATCAGAGCCAACTTAATTCAATTATAGCCGAGACAGCATGTTTAGAAGAAAAATCTAAAAATCAAAGTAACAGAAAATCCTAACTCTGGACTGCCCCTAAAAAGTGTCTAAACTTTTGGGTGCAGTCTACTCTAGTCAGGATTTTTTTACTTTACGGAAAACCGTAATGATATAATATAAAACCTCTTTAAATTTACTTTACTAACAAAAAATTATTTTATTATGAGTGATGACTTGAGAAAAAGAAGACCACAAGATGCTACAAAAATCAATGTGAACGAAAGCTGGGAACTTGACTATTGGTCAGATGAACTTGGTGTTACCAAAGAACGGCTGAAAGAAGCTGTAAGGGCAGTTGGAACTTCTGTCGCAGATGTGAAGCGTTATCTTGGAATAGTTTAAGTTTCAATTTAAGTAATAAATCCTGACGAGAGTTGGGATTTATTATTGCAGAGTGTATAGACTTTAAAATAACTAGAAAAATTCAGTAAAAACACTGAATGGAAATTTTCAACAGCTTTTTATTTTTATCATTTATGCAAAACCGTAATAAAAATGTATGCCGGTTCATATATTTGAAATCACTAAAAGATTTGTTATTCAAGAAAAATCAAATACTAAAACTAATTTATTATTTGTAAAAATTTAATTATCAGATATTTATTATATTTGATTTTACCTTAATAAGGATAGATCTAAAAACTAATAATATGCCTAAAGAAAGTGTTCTTACCCAAGCTGAAAAGGCTTCTGCTAAAATTGAGAAATTTATTTTTCACATTATAATTGAGTCTGAATTAAATCCTATTTTTTTAGATGAAGTGGATTTAACTGATGAACAGTTGGATTTTTTTCGATTACAGTTTTTGGAAGCAGCCGAAGGAACCCAGTTCGACTTTAATGATAATTCAACTTCAGAAGTTTATAAAAACTGTGAAAAGATTATTGAAAATCCGAATGGGAATTTCTTTAATATCTCAAAAGATTTAACTGCCTCTTTTAAATCACATCATAAAAAAAATATGAACGATGGTGTTTTTATTACAGCATTAGTTTCTATAAACGGTAGTAATAACTTAATTTTTCTATTGAAACTAGATAACAGGAAAGTTTTTGAATATAAGAGAACAGGTAATAAAGCTATTTTAGAGGAGATTAAAAACACATTTGTTGAAGACAAAAGATCAATTCAAAAATTAGCAATTATCGATGTTACTGACTATTACAAGTGGGATGTTTTAGCTTATGATCGAAGTCCTGGGGTAGGAAAGACAATAAGTGATTTCTTTAGAAACTTTCTAGTAGTGCATGAAAAGGAAACACCAACTACACTGACAACTAATACTGTTAAGGCTGTAACTAATTGGACTATCACAAATAGAGCGGATTTAGATCCAGCACAAGAGATCTCATCATACAAAAATCGAGTAATAGATTATTTGAATAATTGTTCAATGGTAGATTTTAAGAAATTGATTGATAGGGTAATTGATGACAGCGATTCTAGCAGAAAAAGGAAATTGAAAAGATCACTCAAGGAGTTTTTAGAAGGTCTTGGTTTATATGGACAATCATTTAAACCGAGTCGGAGTGTCCTTACAGCGTCTCAAAAGAAGAATATTAGAAAAACTGCGGAGGGAATTAAAATTGAATGGCAGGGAGATGCGAATGATGTAAATATTGATATTCCAAATGTTCCAAATAGCAATGATGGTTTTTATCATATTACGATAAAAACTAGAGAAATTAAAGTTGTTAACTAATTACCATGGATTTTGATAGATTAATAGAAATTATTGATTCGTTTGATTCTTTTAATATTAATGAATCATGGGGATATATTAAAATTGATAGTGATGTAGATAAAAAAGAGAATTTACAAAAAATAAAAATTTTAAAGGACTATTTGATTGCTGAAAGCTTTCCTAATTCTATATCAATACAAATTGATAGTGCTAGAGTAGAAGAGGATGAATTGGATTCCTATTTAGCGGGTGGTGTATCTAATTGGGAGATAAATATAAATAAAATTCCTTTCTTTATTACTGGCTCCGCTGATGTGATGCAAAATTTTTTCTATAGTATTGAAAAATTTCAAGAATGGCTTTCGGGACTCTCACCATTTGAAAAAGAAAATCCTTTCCATAAAAAGATTAATTTAATAATTAATGGTTTAGATCATGTCATTTTAGGTGATAAATTTAAAATTATACCATACAAATTTAATGGGAACATTGAGCGTTTTATAATTGGAGAATCACTTCCTGATTTAAATAGAATAAATGAAGTTGTTCATTCTCTTACAAGTGAAGAACTAATAATTAATCCTTTAAGTTTTGTATATCAAACAAAATCAAATAATGAAATTGTTATTGGTATTTTAAATAAACTCGCAAGTATTTCTTTATCTGCTAGTATAGTCAATGAAATAAAATCAGACGATTTTGTAACAGTAGATGGTATAAGACGCTTAAATCTTAAACTTTTTGATGAGCATGATATTTATAAAAAAGAATTTTATAACGATCTTCTAAAAGTAGTTAAGTGGATATATGAAGAAAAAACTGTAACTCGTCAAAAACTTTTTAATGATAGGATAAGTCTTGAGCTAGATGAATCCAAAACTTATATTAACGCTTTGAGTATTCATTCAAAGAGTTCATTATCTCAAGCAAGTCAAAGATATAATTTTGTAATTTTAGAAAGAAAGGATAAATATATTTCAGAACTAAAAGATTTATTAAAAGATGTCAGAACTCAATCTGATTTATACGCTCAGAAAATACGGACATTATTAAATAATCTTCTGAGAGATATTTTAGCGGCTATTGTTTTAGTCGGTTTTACAATCTTTACAAAATTTTCAGACAATTTGCAGTTAGATAAAGTGTCATTATTAAAATATGTATTTTACTTTTTAGCAATATACTATATTTTATCAGCTGTTATACAGGCTATAGTTGATATTACTGATATAAATGTGTCAAAAAAAGAAATCTTATATTGGAAGAATACGACTAAAGAATTAATACCTGAAAAAGACTTCAAAAATCATATTAAAAATTCATTGAAAGGCAGGAGGAACAGTTTACGAATATTATATCCTATTATAATTTTGCTTTACTTTTTGTTATCCATCACTTGTTATAAGTTCCCAACGTATTTTCATTCAATTTCTACTGAGATATCTAATAAAGAAAAAATAAGTAATGATAAAGTTTCTAAACATACAAGTCAGCCAAGTAGCGGTTCATCAGGTAGGTAATAAGTCTCTTGATGAGCAAGTTAATTTTTCAGATAGACTAGTTGATATTTCCGATGAGAGATTAGTAAGAATATTCTTAAAATATTTTCTTTCTTCATTTTCTGGAAATGAGATGTATGATTTTTTTAATGAAGTAGGAATTGAACAAAATGAAATTTATATTTTAATAAAAAGAATTTTCGAAAACCCTAATGATTTATTTAATCAAAGTAAGATAATTGCTCAACATTTATATAATTGTAGTACTCATCCTAAAATTAAAAATGGAGATTTATTTATAGTCTATTTTAATAATATTATAATAGATAATATTAATACGGATGCGATTGGTATATTTAAATCAGAGAGTAAAGAAAACTATTTAAAAGTAGATTTAGAAAAAAAATCTCATTTCGTAAACTATGATGAAGGTACTAATATAAATAAACTGGATAAAGGTTGTTTAGTATTTAAAATTGACGAAAGTTTTAAGGTTTGCATTATAGATAATCTAAATAAAGCCAGTGAAGCTTCTTATTGGAAAGATGATTTTTTGAGTATTAAGCCAGTTAAAAATGAGTATCATCAAACAAACGAGTTTTTAGGTATTGCTAAACAATTCGTAACAAAACAATTAGATGAAGAATTTAAAATCTGCAAGGCAGATAAAATCGATTATTTAAACCGTTCTGTGGATTATTTTAAGAGTCATGGTATTTTTGATAAACAAGAATTTGAAGAATTGGTTTTTGAAGATAAAAGTGTGATTGAGTCATTCAGAAATTTTGACCAAGCTTATAGACAAGAAAATGAAATAGAGTTATATGATAACTTTGATATATCAACCCAAGCGGTAAAAAAACAAGCAAGAGTTTTTAAAAATGTCTTGAAGCTTGATAAAAATTTTCATATTTATATTCATGGTAATACAGATTTGATAACCCAAGGAGTTGATGAAAATGGAAGAAAGTATTACAAAATATTTTATGAAAACGAAAACTAATTAATCTTAGACAATGAGAAGTACCTACAAATATACAGAGGATTCGATTAGACAAATTGAGTATTTAATACCCCGCCTTAAATACTCTTTGTACCCAACGAAAATAATAAAATGGTTGGAAAATTTTGATGAATCTGACGTACCTTTTGCTTTAGATATTCTTAGAATATTTGAATACATTAGTTTTCCTGAATTTATGTCTCGTTTGGATAGTTTATTAAAGGAATTATTAAAAGAAATACCAAAAGAAGATAAAATAATTGTATTTCCTTACGGAAAAGTTGGCAAAAGTGGTACATTGGTAACTTATCCTTTACGAAATACAACAGCATTTAAAAAGAGAAGCACAAATATCTTGCTCAGTCACGACTTTGAATATATTGAATCTCCTGAGCAATATAAACATATTATTTTTTTAGATGATTTTATTGGAAGTGGAAAAACTTTTTGTGATGAATTTGAATCTTCCGGTATTAAAAATTGGTTAACAAAATACAAAATCAAGAATATTTATTTACTATCCGCAATTATTATGAATGACGGAAAGAAAAAAATAGAAACAAACTATGCAAACATTACGATAGTTTCGGAAGTACGACATAACCTATTTGACGATAAATTCTCTCCATACAAAGCATTTTCAAATGATACATTTAAATCTGTAAGAGCTATCGTCAATAAGTATGGAAATAAAATACCCGTAAATAGACCTCCAAATCAATTCTTACCTATGGGATATGAAAATAGCGCAAGTTCAATTGCTTTTTTTCATGGTACACCTAATAATACAATTTCTTTAATTTGGGGCAAAACTAAAGATTGGAATTCTTTATATCCAAGAAGAGCAGATGTAAGAATGTCTGAGGCGCGTGAATTAAAAAAAGAAATAAATTATTATCTGAGCATTTGTGACAAATTAGGTATTAACCTTACCTCAGGTATTAATTTAATTGGTGAAAGACCTGATATGAGACAAGATTCAACAAAAAAAATTAGAGAACAAAATCATGCGGCTATAACATTACTTTTTTTAAAAAACAAAGGCTACGAAAATATCTTTATATGCCAAATTCTAGGTATTACTCGTGAAGAAATTAGGTATCTATATATAGAGTTAAAAAATAAAGGGCTGGTAACTAATAATTTTAGAACAATAACAAATGAGGGAAAATCATTACTTTTTAAATTAAGTAGAGTAACTAAGAGTAAGAAAATAAGAAATGAAACAGAAAATAATTTAATAATCAAAAAATATTTATATTTACCAAAAATGTTCAAGGGGTTGACTTAGGTTAGCTCTGTTATCTGGAAAACAGATAGTCTCGGTGCCTTGTGCCGAGAGATAATAAGGATCCTTTATAAACCATTATTGCTTTATATGCTTTTTGTAAAATCATCATTACAGCCGCCGGATTCCTTCCAATAATGATTCTCCAAAGAGAATATACATCATACATCCAAGTAAGAAGTAACCATGAAGCCATTTCCCTTTGAACAATTTATTACCAATGCAATTAAAGAAGATCGATCAAACGATTTTATTGAAGAATGCTTACGATATGCATATAAATTAGAAGTTAAAAACTATCCAGTATTATTTTCAATACAACATCTGGCGATGGCCATGGGTGTTAAATCCCAGTTTTTACTTGCATTAATCGGTGAGGATAAACGAAATATATTTGATTATCTAACTGACAATAGAGCAACAATAAAACATTATAATCATTTTTTTATAAAGAAAAAAAGGGGAAATTACAGAGAAATAATGGCTCCTCATAAAGATTTAAAGTATATTCAGAAGTGGTTATTGTTCAACATATTGAGCAAATTTCCTTTAGCAGAATCTTGTAAAGGTTTTCGTTCTGGAATCTCAATATATGATAATGCATCTTTACATAATAATGCAAAAATTATTTTAAAAGTTGATCTTTTAAAATTCTATGATACAATTACCGAGAAAAGAGTTTATGGTGTGTTTGCGAAAATGGGGTACGCAAAAAACTTAGCATATTCCCTAGCAAAACTTTGCACAGCGAAACATCATGAAAAATACTGGTCTGATTTTAATCTTAATGATAAAGAAGTACTTTCTTATTATTTAGAATTTAAACCTCCAATCTTGCCTCAAGGGGCACCAAGTAGTCCTACATTAGCAAATATAGTTGCAACTAACATGGATAAAAGATTTGAGGGCCTGAGTAAAAAATTAAAATTTTCTTACTCACGTTACGCTGATGATTTAACTTTTTCAATTAAAGATATTGGTACTCTACCATCTCTCGATCTGATTAGAAAAATTATTAATGAAGAAAATTTCTATATCAATGAAGATAAAATCACATACATGCATCGAGGTAGTAAACAGTATGTTACTGGGTTAACAGTTACCAACGGTGTACATACCTCAAAAAAATACAGAAAAAAAATTGCCAGACACATCTATTTTTGTAGGAGATATGGTGTGGAAAATCATTTAATAAAAAATATTGACCATTTTCCTAATTATAACATTTTAAAATTTCATGACTGGTTATATGGTCATATATGTTTTATAAATTCAGTAGATAAAGAAGCCAGTAAAAGATTATTGAATGATTTTAATAAAATTATCTGGCCACTGTAATTTATAAGTCTTTCACATTCTGAAATTGTTATGCAAAAAAATAAGTTTAAGAAAAAGGAGTATTTTTTATCTATAAATTAATAAAGTTTGTAAGAATAACTTTTTTAGATTTTCAAATGAAAGATAGAATAATATATGCACCACAATAATCATACTATAAAATTATTTTATAGATTTTATCTTAAAATACATTATTATGACTTTGCTAATTTTTTGCTAGATTAAGTTATGATATAGTGCGCAGATAAATAGTTTTGCATTATCCAAATAAAGGAATTATATCAGTTGTATTCATAATTTTTTTTTAAAGAGAACTTGTAGCCTAAGTAACTGTTATGAAAAATTATTCGCTAAAGAATGTTGAATACTAATTAAAAAGTAAGGTACATTCATAGTCAATAATTTTTTATAGTAAGTTTAAATCTTAATATAAAGTTTGCACAGGAAGTAAATATTTAAACATATTATTCATCATATGAAAGAAAGGAAGAAATTAGAATTTGAAAAAGCTCTTGAATCGAGACAATTTGAGATTAGTAATTTTTGGTCTCGAGGATGGTTTTTCGGAGCATTAATCTTAGCACTAATTGCAGGATATTTTGAAAATTCGTCTGCAAAAGAATTTATTTTTCCTCCAGTTTGTATTTCATTTTTAATAACCTTATTTTCACTAATACAAACTCTGATGAATAGAGGTAGTAAATATTGGCAGGAAAGGTGGGAGTATATTACTAAAAATAGAGAATCATCTTTAAGAATTGATGTTACCAAAACAATGAAATATGATAATACTGAAAAATACTATATAGATAGAAGTATTCTTTCTAAGGGAGAAAGCTGGTTAACACGAGGGCAAAGGTTTTCAGTATCTAAATTAGCATTTATAGTCTGGGATATTATTTTTCTAACAGCAACTTTATGTTGGATTAATGACATTATTCAATGTACAAATTTCAATAAGATTAATACCGAATTTACAGTGAAAATTATTGTATTTCATACTGTAATAATTATTTATATTATTATTTTTTGGAAAAGAGGTCGGGTCTTTGAAGACATTAGAAAAACACAAAAAGGCACTCTCGAGAATTCTCAACCAAATGAATATTATGATGATTGCAATAAATATATAAACAACAATTTATAATATTCTAACTTTTTTAAAGCAATAAATTAATAGATAAAGTATCCTGCTATCAATTTCAACTTCTTATACCAAACGAGAATGTACATAATTGTTTACTATGTATAAGATTTGTGCCTATTCAAAATTAGGCATTGTTCTAAACAAATTTATACTTATTTTTGAAGAAAGGCTCAGATTATAAAATCTAAGCCTTAACTTTTTAAATTACACATTTTATGGAAGAGTGTCGCTGAATTAGTCAATACTTAATCTGCGAGTTACAATCAAATTAATATTGACTGATTTAATTAGTCTTAAGCCTATTTCTTAAAACCGCCATATCATCACTCACCTTTTTATCCAGAATCTTTGCATAATGCTGAGTAGTTTTTATATTCGTATGCCCAAGCATCTTACTCACACTTTCAATCGGAACACCATTGGATAGAGTAACAGTAGTCGCAAACGTATGCCTTGCGATATGGAATGTTAAATCTTTATTGATACCACAGACACTCGCAATTTCTTTAAGATAAGAATTCATTTTCTGATTGCTTAGAACAGGGAGCAGGACATCAGAATTGACGCATTGAGGGTGGTTCTCATATTTTAAAACCAGCTCCTGAGCTAAAGGCAATAACGGAACTCTGGTTGACGTATCGGTCTTTTGACGATGGGTAAAAATCCATTTGTCACCATCAATCCCGATATTGATATTAGACTTAGACAGTTGCTTGACATCCACATAGGCCAGGCCCGTAAAGCAGCTGAAAAGAAAGATATCGCGAACCTGATTCAACCGGTCTGATGCAAATTTCTTTTCATAGATCATTTGTATTTCTTCTTTTGTAAGATAAGGTCTTTCCACAGCTTTGATCTTTGCTTTATAGCCTAGAAAAGGATCTTTGGTGATCCAGCCGTGCGCCATACATAATCGGATAATCTTCTTGAAATTCTTAAGGTATTTTACAGCGGTATTGTTTGCGCATTTTCTTACACTGCGCAGCCAGAAATCATAATCGCTGACAAAACCGTGATCGATTTGCGTGATATCAATATCAGAAACTTTGTATTTCCAATTAATGAATTCCTGCGTATGCTTTAAAGAAGTTTTATAACGCTCCAATGTGCCTGGGGCAAAATCTTGGCCAACCAGGGCTTCCACTTTATCATTATGCTCCTGGAATATCGGAATAAGCATTCTTTGCTCAATATCCGTCCCAAGCAGTTTAGATTTTAAACTCTCTGCAGTAACAGCAACTTCCTCTTTCAGCATCAAGAAGTGGAAATCATATACTTGTTGTTCTAAAGTTTTAAGATAAGAGTTCAGTGTCTTAGCTTCTTGGCTATTACCTACAGCTTTCTGTGCTTTATTATCCCATTTCTTTGGGTCTATATACCTTTTAGCCGCAATCTCTGCTGCCTTGCCGTCTATCGTGATTCGTAAGTAGATGGGAGCGGTTCCGTTTGTTCTGATTTTATTCTTTTTGATGTAGAATAACAGGTTGAATGTTTTGTTCATTGTGTGATAACTTTAATTGTTTAATAATTTACTTTTTGTCACCACTTTTTGCAAGATGTTCAATCATTAAACTGCCTATTGGTCGGGTTTTCCGAAGATTTCAGTGACCTATTTTTGATATTTTTACGATAGGTCACTGAATAGGTCACTTTTAATATGGCCTTTTTTGATTTTTTTTGATACTGCGCTAAAACAAAAAACGCTGTAAACATTGATGTTTACAGCGTTTTAGCTTATTTTGGTTTCTAACCTGGCGGAGAGTGAGGGATTCGAACCCCCGGACCTGTTACAGTCAACAGTTTTCAAGACTGCCGCAATCGACCACTCTGCCAACTCTCCTTACTTTCTACGATCTCTCGTTTTCAGTGGTGCAAATATAGAAAGCTTTTGTATGATGCGCAAATTATATTTGAAAAAAGTTTTTAATTCATTAATTATCAAATGGAAAAATTAATTTCTGACAATCTGAAAACCCATAAAAACCATCAAAAGCCCTATAATAAGGCTTAATAATGCATACAAAACCAATATGCCGTAATTTCCATTTTGCCACAGTGAAAAATTCTCAGCAGAAAATGTTGAAAATGTAGTATAACCACCACAAAGGCCTGTAATCAAAAGATATTTCAAAGAATTATCAACTTTTAGAAAATAAGCAGATAAAATCCCGATCAGAAAGCATCCTGATATATTGACTATAAAAGTTCCCATAGGGAAACTATTGATATTCCATAGTTTTTGGGTGTAATTGGATATTAAAAAACGCATTATACTTCCAAAACCACCGCCAAGAAAGATGTAAACTAAATTTCTCATTATGCTAAATTATAAATAATCATTGATTTCTAAAATAACTCTGGATTATTAATAGTATCTTTGGCACAATATCATACATTATGAAGCAAACAATATTAGATGTCTAATGTTTGTTGCCATTTGCTTCACTTTATAATTTTTTATGTTGCACAAATGGCTTGCAGCGGTTTTTTATTTAATCTATTATGAATGCACTTGCATTGGACGCTTCGGTAGTTTCATATCCGGAATTTCTCAGTCGTTTTAAATCTTCACTTTCATCTCTTTTTCAAAAAGAAAATATTGATGAATTAAGTCTTTCCAGAGGTTTACCACCCAATGTTTGGAAAGAGATTTTGAATTTAAAACCATTGTCGGTTTCGATCCCGAAAGAATTCGGTGGGAGGGGTGCAAAAGTTAAAGAATGTTTGGGCGTTTTATCGGCTGCAGCTTATGAATCGTTGCCTTTATCATTGACATTTGGGATTAATATCGCTTTGTTTTTAGAACCATTGGCAAAATATGGAAATGAAATTATCAAAGGTGATATTTTCAAACATTTCCTGGATTTTGGAGCAATGGGCGGATTGATGATCACAGAACCGGATTTTGGGAGTGACGCATTGAATATGAAAACCCAAAACGAACTGAAAGATAATACTTACCATATCAAAGGAACTAAACACTGGCAAGGTTTGACAGGTTTAGCAAATTATTGGTTGGTAACTTCCAGAAATATCAATGCTGACGGAAATCTTGCCAGAGATGTTGACTTTTTCGTTGCAGATACACACAAACCGGAACAAAATATCGAAGTTTTGGAATATTACGACAATCCTGGACTTTATATGATTCCTTACGGATTAAACAAAGTGGATATCAAAGTGCCTGAATATAATAAATTGATTCCTGAAACAACAGGTCTTAAAATGATGTTGGACATTCTTCACAGAAGCAGATTCCAATTCCCTGGAATGGGAATGGGATTTCTCAAAAGAATGATGGATGAAGCGATGAAACACTGTAAAGAAAGAATCGTTGGGACCTGCAATTTATTTTCCTTGGATCAGGTTCAATATCAGATTGCAAAATTACAGTCATTTTTCGCATTATCTTCAGCGATGTGTGCTAAAAGTACAAGTGTAAGTGGTATTGATAAAGATGTTTCTGCAAGTGGTGTTCACGCCAACAGTATGAAAGCTTTTGTAACTGATATGATGCAGGAAGCAGCTCAGATGTTGGTTCAATTATCTGGTGCAAAAGGTTACAGAACCAGTCATATCGGTGGGAGAGGAATTATGGATAGCCGTCCGTTCCAGATTTTCGAAGGCTCTAATGAGATGCTTTATACACAGATTTCGGAAGGAATTTTGAAAGATATGAAAAAGAAAAAAACGGATAACCTCGGAGCGTATCTTTCTATTAACGAGATTACAAAAGAAGCTGCAAAATTATATGCTAAAGAACTGGATGTAACAATTAACGGTCCATTATCACAAAGAAAAATGATCGATCTTGGGAAAATTATCTCCAGAGTTGTTACTGTTAATGATTTAATTGAACTGAATGAGGCTGGATTTAATCAGGAATTGACAGACAATTCTATCGAGATTGTAAGACAGGAGATTGTAACGCTTTTTGCATCATTCCAACATCATAAGGCAATTAGTGCTTTGGATGATATAAGTGATAAAAGCGATTGGATGACGTTTTTCTAATCAATCATTAAGATAGATGAAAAAGACCTTTAAAAAAACAATTAAAGGTCTTTTTTATTTAATTATTTTGACGATCATTAATCCTTAATTCCCGCTCTATCTCATCAATGTCAGGTAATTTGGTATTATAGTTTTCTTCGATATATTGCAAAACGGACTTATCAGTTTTACCATCTATTTTCCTGATGAAAAGGTGGTTATTAGATCTTAAATAATTAATGATTGCATCCGGATTAATCTTATTTAGTAAAGATTTTTCCAATACAGCTCTTTTGTCATCATTTACAATCACATCGTGAAAATCCGTATTCATAAGAACGGTCTGAAAAAACGATTCTCCGGGCAAATAGGTGTTAATATAGAATTCTTCGAAAAGCATCACCTTTTTATTGTTATTAAGAAAAGCACAGGTGTCTCTTGTGAAAAGAAACCACTTACCACCTATAAAAGGGATAACGTTTTTCATAAATTCTCTTTTGTAAATGAACGAGGAGATTTTATAAGCCATTTCTGTAAAATGGTTTTGTATTCTTTGGAGTGTGTCGGGTCTGTAAAACTTTTGGTCATAATAAAAAAGATAGTTTTTACCATTGTTTTCAGATAAAAATTTGCGGATAATATTTTGAGATTTCAAAGGAAAGTCATCGCAGCTTAGATTAATAAAATAATCCCAATCCGGACTTGCATTCAGGAGAAATTCCATTGCGTTAAGTTCTGCTTGGACAATGCTAAAACCGCCTGAAGTTATGTTCATACTTTCTAGTAGAAAGGCATTTGGAAACTGTATTAAAAATAGTTGAATCGCCTCAGTTATCTCTGGCTTAGCTTTTCTGTCAATATGAATGAGGTAGAACTGATCTCTTGTGTATATTTTTTTGAATAGTATGATAAATTTCTCAGTTTCGTTATGAACCATTATGAAATATGCAATCCTTAATGACTTATCATTTTGATTTTGAGAAGTTTGGGGTTGAGGTTGTGTTGAAGAGAAAGAATTCTGCATTTTATATGGATTTCAAATTATCCACACTTGCAAATAACTTATTTATTTAAATTTACAAATATATTTTTGATAATCAGTGAATTAAAAAATAATATTTTCTGCATATTTTATTGTATCTTTGTATTATAATTTATAATGGGTTTCTGTATTGCTAATCAGTAATATATATTTCTTTTAATTCTTGTGTATTTTATGCCTAGAAGGCGCAACAAAATTTCCTCGGATAATAAAGACAATTACCTTTTAATCTTATACCAGTCGATTTCAAATTCATTTCTACGAAGATTTTAGAATTTCAATTGATTCATTTTCACTACATTAATTTAAAATAATAGCAATAATTTATGGCAGATTCTTTCTCAAAAAAAGAAAACTTCAAGAAAAAACAACAAAAACAAAAAGAAAAAGCACTTCGTCGTGAAGAGCGTAAAACCAACAACGACAAAGGAAAAGACATCGAGTTTATGTATGTTGATGCATACGGAAGATTAACATCTACACCGCCTGAGGAAAGGGTGGAGGTTGATTTGGATAACATTCAGTTAGGAGCAGCGCCAGTGGAAGCAGAAGAAACTGTGAAAACAGGAATCGTAACTTTCTTAAGTGAGAAGGGTTATGGATTCATTACGGAAAACAAAACTAACGAGAATATCTTTTTCCATAGTAACAACTGTGCTGTGCCGGTTAAAAAAGGAAACAAAGTAGCTTTCGAAAAAGAAAGATCTCCAAAAGGTTTTTCGGCAGTCAATATCGAACTAGTCAAATAAGTTTTTGATTTTAAAATATTTATAATAAGCTCCAGTCGGAGCTTATTTTTTTGGCTTCATTTTAGTTTGGGAAATGATATGGCTTCCAAAATAAAATATAATCCTGACTTCGATTCTTTGACTTCCAAAGAGCTTAAACTCTTGGAAAAAGCTTGTGAAACTATTAGAAAGTTCGTTTCCAAATCGGATAAAATCAATCAGGTTAATTATAAAACCAGAGATGCTCACGTTACAGCTTATTCGACTTTGAAAGGAACTTTTGTTACCAATGAAAATTTTGAGGAACATTCTATTTTTCCAAAGCAGGAATTAGATTGTTTGATTAGAATTTCGAATGCACATATGAAATTGGTTTCTCAGAAAAGAACGATTCCGGCTTATGGATTTTCGGTTAAAATTTCTGATAAAGCTGATACTATTGCCAATTTTCCATTAGTGAATTTCCCATTATTTCCAATTAATAATGTCTCACGATTTCTTAAAATTTTCATAGCGATTAATCGATTTTTTGCTGGAAATATTTTGCAAAAATTCTGGAATTTAATGAAGCTAACCAAGAATTTTTTTCTAGTTTCTCCATCCTTTTTTCATCCTTCTTTTATGGCTGAGGTTTTTAAATTGCTCATAAATCAAAACAATTTTATTTTGTCCTTTGATTACCATTCCATTGGCGTTTATAGATTAGGAAATCATCTAGTTAAGTTGAAATTAGTTCCTAAGAATGTTCCAACTAAAATTGACGAAAATAGAATTGATATTTCAATCAAAAACTATCTCAAGAATAATGATTATGAGTTGGAGTTAATGGTTCAATATTGTTACGATTTGGAAAACCAGCCTGTCAATCAATTAAATAAAATGTGGAAAAATTCTGAATTTGTATCGATTGGAACAATTAAAATCACAGAATTGATTGATAAAAATAATCAATGGGTTGAGAATTTATCATTCAATCCTTTTGAAAATATTGAAGAATTACGACCAGTCGGGAGGATTCAGAAATTACGGGATGAAGCTTACAAAATATCTTTTACAACAAGAAAAAATAATGGTTTATGAATACAGAATTACTTGGTCTAATTGCCGGAGGAATCACATCTATCGCAATGATGCCACAACTCATCAAAGTTATCAAAGAAAAAAACGCCAAAGATATTTCCGTTATGATGCTTTTGGTTTTGATTACAGGATTATCACTTTGGGTTTGGTACGGCGTTTTACAGGACGAATTACCAATTATTTTATCTAATGGTTTTTCAGTTTTAGTCAATTTAACTTTGCTGATTTGCTGTATTATTTTCAAAAAGAAAAACTAAATCTCATAAATCTCAGCATCCGTAAACACATAGAATCTTCCTTTTTTAGGGAGATTTTTTGTATCTAATCCTGTAAACTCGCTGAAAGCAGGAAGCAATAATTGATTTTCTGAGACAACAAAACAAGGTAGTTTGATATTTTTCACTGATGAATTGATAACAAATCCCGGATGAATATGTCCGGTAATCTGAAATTTCTCATTCTTTTTCTGAAAATCGTGAACGAAAATAAATTCATCAATTTCGAGAAATTCATCTCTGAAATTCAGGCAGAGTTTGGCTTCCAGCTTTTTTGAAATTCTGTCGTGATTTCCTTCTATCAAATGAAATTCAAGGTTTGGAAATTGGTTTTTCCATTCGCAGAATTTGTCGACACCAGAATTGTCTCCGGCGTGCAATAAATCACCGACCACAAGGAATTTTTCGGGTTTAAAATATTCTATAAGAACAGATAGCCGTTGCAAATCGTTTTCGAAAACCTGGTCGGAGAGAGCAATCCCGTTTTTGCGGAAATGAGCCGTTTTTCCGATGTGCAAGTCGGAGAGAATCAACGCTTTTTCTTTTTTCCAAAACAACGCACGCTGATTGGTTAAGGTAAAAACTTCGTTTTGGATGTTGATATTTTTTGTTGCTATTTTCATAATTAAATAAACATAATCTTTGTCATTCCGTAGGAAACCTAGCGTAGCGGTTCGACGAAGTCAATCTAAACAGCTGAGATTCCTACGGAATGACAAAAACACTGCAAAATTCACAAAAACAAATATTATTTTTTCTTCGCCTGTTGAATCAATTTTTGAATTCTGGAATCCAAATCTTCACTCGTCAAAGTCTGTCGCAAACTGTCTACTTTTATCGGGAAACTCAGTGGCGTAAAAGCGTTTGCAAATTTCAGGATAATTTTTGATTTTTCGATTCTTTTGAATGCTTCCACAAGTCGCTGTTCCTGCAACTGCATATTGAAAACTTCCGTATAAGCCTGTCGTACAAGGAAATGATTCGGGTCGTGGTCTTCCAGAACTTTGAAAATAAGACCTGCCGAACTTTGCAGAGATTTGTTGGAGCGCTGTTGTCCGGGAAAATTCTGAACAACCATCCCGGAAATCACCGCAATATCCCGGAATTTCCTTCTTGCCATTTCTGCCGCATTGATGCTGGAAATCACATTGGTCATCAGGTTTTCCCTCGTTAAAATTTTGTCTAAATTTTCTTCATTAAGCGGAATCTCTTTATCACTGAACAATTCAAAACCATAATCATTCATCGCCATCGAAAAAGAAATCGGAGCCAGCTTTGAAATCCGGTAAGCAATCAATGCAGCCATTACTTCGTGCACCAAACGACCCTCGAAAGGATACATAAACAGATGATAACCTTCACGGTTCTTAATCAATTCCACCAAAAATTCATTATCCTTCGGAATGTGCGACCGTTCTTCCTGATTAACCAGAAGCGGATGCAGGAATTTCAGTTCTTTTTCAGAAGCTTTCGGATTAAGCGCTCCGGATAATTTTTCACGTAAAAACTGACCGAGATTAGAACTCAATGGTAATCTTCCGCCTAAATAACTAGGAGCCTGCGCTTTTCCTTTCGAAGCCCGAACGAAAACCGTCATATCTTTGATCATCGCCACTTCCAAAACTCTTCCGGCCAAAATAAATTTCTCTTCTTTCTTTAATCTCGAGATAAAATATTCCTCCACCATTCCAATATATCCGCCGGAAATAAATTTTACTTTCAGCATCGCATCGCTCACAATTGCGCCCATATTCATCCGGTGCAGCATCGCTATTCTTCGGGAAGTTACTTTGTGCAGACCGTCTTCCATTACCACGACTTTATGGTATTCTTCGTAGCTTTTCAGCGCGCTTCCGCCAATTGTGAGAAAATCAATCATCGATTTCCATTCTTCGTCCGTCATTTCCTGAAAAGTGTAAACCTGCTTGATTCTTTCATAGGTTTCTTCGGGATAAAATCCGTCGCCAATCGCCAAAGTCATCAGAAACTGAACCAGAACATCGAAGCATAAAACCTGCGGTTCACGAGGCTCAATCACATTTTGTTTGACGGCTTCTTTCAAGGCTGAAACTTCAATCAATTCCAAAGAATGGGTCGGAACACAATAGATTTTTGAAGTTTCAAAAGGGGAGTGACCACTTCGTCCGGCACGCTGCAAAAACCTCGCAACACCTTTTGCAGAGCCAATCTGAATAACCGTATCAACAGGTTTAAAATCAATTCCTAAATCCAGAGACGACGTTGAAACAACGGCTTTCAGTTTTCCTGAACTTAAATTTTCCTCAATCCAGATTCTCAGATGTGCATCAATCGAACTGTGATGAATTGCGATTTGTCCGGCAAAATCAGGATAAGCGTTCAGTAAAAGCTGATACCACATTTCACTTTGGCTTCTCGTATTGGTAAAGACAATCGTCGATTTTGATTCGAGAATGATCGGAACGACTTTATCTGCTAATTTTTGTCCGAGATGTCCTGCCCAAGGCAAAATTTCTACTTCATTCGGAAAAACGGAAAGAATCTCAATTTTCTTATGTTCTTTGGCGGTAACTTTTGTTTTTTTAATTGGATAAGGAATCAGAACTTCCATCGCTTCATCGAGGTTTCCGATTGTTGCCGTAATTCCCCAAATCTTCATTTTGGGAACATAATTTCTTAATTGTGAAATCCCCAGTTCCACCAAAACGCCACGTTTTGAACCCAATAATTCGTGCCATTCATCGATAACAATCGTCTGTAAATTCGTGAAAAAACGCTGATGATTTTTCTGTCCGAGAAGAAGCTGTAAACTTTCTGGAGTTGCCACGAGAATTTCGGGCATATTTTTGACCTGCTGTTGTCGGACTTTTGGGTCGGTGTCGCCGTTTCTTACTCCGACTGTCCAATCCAATCCGATTTCGTCAATCGCTTCCTGCATTGCCTTGGCAATATCTTTCGAAAGGGAACGGAGCGGCGTAATCCAAATCATTTTCAGTCCCTTTTTGTATTGGTCGGGATAATTTAGAAAGTCTGAAATTAAAGCTAAGAAAACGGAATACGTCTTCCCAAATCCGGTTGGCGCAACCACCATCCCGCTGTAACCGCTCCCAAATTTCTGCCAAGTCTGAATCTGAAACTTGAATGGCGAAATACCTTTATCACTCATCCAGTTTTGAATGATTTTGTAGCCGTCGGTATTTTCGAAGTTGCTCAATTTTTTTTTATTTTATACTTAATTCTTCTTAATAAAATAAACTCGTTTATTTCTTCAACATTAAGAATTTAAGAATATTGAATGAAATAATTTATTAAGAATCAATAAATTGATTTTGTTTAAAAACATTAAGTAAAAATTAAAACTTAATGCCTTAATGTTTAATATTCAAATTCACTGTATTAATTTCTTAATCTCTTCCAAATCATCAATCTCATCCACTGTTTTATCTTTTCGCCATCTCAGGATTCTTGGGAAACGCAATGCAACACCACTTTTGTGGCGATTACTGAAACCAATTCCTTCAAAGGCAATTTCGAAAACCAGTTCGGGTTTTACGGTTCGAACCGGACCAAATTTTTCAATCGCATTTTTGTTGACGAACTTGCTGACTTCCATAATTTCTTTATCCGTCAAACCAGAATACGCTTTGGCAATCGTGACCAATTTATCTTCGTTTTTTACGGCAAAAGTGTAATCGGTGTAATAAGCACTTCGTCTTCCGCTGCCTTTTTGGGCGTAAATCAAAACGGCATCAATCGTCAACGGATTGATTTTCCATTTCCACCAGTCGCCTTTTTTTCGCCCGGAATGGTAAGGAGAATTTTTCTGTTTCAGCATCAGACCTTCACTGTTGATTTCTCTGGAATTTTCCCGGATTTGGTCTAATTCGTTCCAGTTTTCAAATTCAATCTGCTGAGAAATTTTGATGTTTTCAGGATTTTCATTTAATAATAATTCTTCCAGCATTGCACGTCTTCCGACAATCGGTTTTTCTCTTAAATCAGTATTTTCAAGTTCCAATAAATCATAAGCGAAAACCTGAATCGGAATTTCGGAAAGCATTTTCTTCGTTAAAGTTTTTCGGTTGAGACGTTTCTGTAATTCGTTAAAATTTAAAACTTTACCATCTTTTACAGCCAGAATTTCTCCGTCAATCACAAAGTTACCTTTCATCTGCTGAACGACGTCTTTGATTTCTGGAAATTGTTCGGTGATCAGTTCTTCACCTCTCGACCAGATAAAAACTTCATCATTCCGTTTGATAATCTGTCCGCGGATTCCGTCCCATTTGTATTCAATCAGCCATTCATCGGGCGTTCCGAGTTCTTCCAAATCTTTTTCCAAAGGATAAGCCAGACAAAAAGGATAAGGTTTTGAGTTGTCCGGATTCACATTTTCTGCTGAAATTAATTCCTGAAACGAAACTTCATTCGGCAGCCATTTTCCCATTAAACTGTGCATTAATGCACTGGATTCCTGTTCGGAAAATTTGGTCAGGGCATTAATCAAAGTTTTATCTGAAACCCCGATTCTGAAACTTCCGCCTAATAATTTATTGAAAATCAATCGCTCTGTATAATTCAAACCGTTCCAGGAATTTAAAACAAATTCTTTTTTTTCGAGGTCAGTTTTATTTTTCAAATCGGTAATGTCATTCATCCATTCCGATAAAGTACGTTCGATTTTTTCGGTTGGAGGCGGAAGAATTAACGATAATGTTTCGCCCAAGTCGCCGACCGAAGAATAACTTTCCTGAAACAACCAGAAAGGTAATTGAGTAATTTCCAACGCCCATTCTTTCATATAATTGGTGTTCACGTTTCGTTTCGGCCGTTTTCCCGTAAACAAAGCGATGAACCAGACTTTATCTTCATCAGGTGCGCGTTCCAGGTAATCGATGATGGCATCGATTTTAGCGTTGGTTTTGTTGGTGCTTTCGAGAGCGTTGATGAGTTCAGCGAAATGTCTCATTTCTAAATTTTTATTATTTTGGGCAGCTTAATCTGCCTTCCGTTCCCAAACCTAACGGAGTGTTTCGACGTAGTCCATCTTTTTTACAAGACATTTTCAAAATTTTAGTCCAGCAAAAAAAGAATTTCCACTCAAGTCGGGCTGCGAGAGATTCTCTGCTTTATATGCTGTTATTAACAGGTCGCTCCTACGGAGCTCCGCTTTACCATTGATTCTTTTTGCTATTAACAGTAAGTTCCTACGGAACTTTTCAAGCATTGCTTTAATCTTTGATAATCTCTTTTTCAGTTTCTTCTTCGTCATCGTCGCCGTACAATGTTTCAACAACATCAGATTTGATTCCGATTTCATTTAAATATTTAGAAAAAACTTCGGTTTGTCCGTGCGTAACGTGTACGATTTCTGCTTCGGTTGCTTTGATGGCTTGTAAAAGTCCTTTCCAGTCAGCGTGGTCGCTCATTGCAAAACCAGCATCCGCACTTCGCCATCTTCTGGCACCACGAACCTGCATCCAGCCGGAACAAATCGCTGTGGCCGCATTCGGAATTTTCTTGATGACATTAGAATCCAACAAAGCAGGCGGAACGATGACAATATCGCCTTCAACGTGTTTGATACTTTCCCTAAAATCAGGAACCTCGTAATCGGGAAGTTGAATTCCGACTTCCTCAAAAGCCTGATTGAGCTTGCCAATAGAGTAGTGGACGTGAATTTTCCCTATTCCCTCCACCGCTTTCATTACTCTTTGCGCTTTTCCCAAAGAATATCCTATGAATACAGAAGTTTTTTGATTTTCCTGATTCCGCAGAACCCAGCTCTGCATTCTTTTGTTCAGGTCATCCACTTCCAGCCAGTTGTAAATCGGAAGTCCAAAGGTGCTTTCCGTGACAAATTCATTGCATTTTATGAGTTCAAAAGGCGTACTCAAACCGTCATCCTGAACTTTGTAATCCCCGGAAATCACGCTCACATAACCTTTATATTCCAACCGAATCTGCGCAGAACCGATAATATGACCAGCCGGATGAAGTGAAAGTTTTACGCCGTTGATGTTGAGAATTTCGCCATATTCCAATGTCTGACATTCGATATCTTCGGCAATTCTCTTTTTTAAAATCGGTTTCGTAAAATGATGACAAAGGTATTTTTTCATTCCCCAACGGGCGTGATCGGCGTGTCCGTGCGTGATGACTGCCAAATCGACAGGTCGCCAAGGGTCAATATAAAATTTCCCTTGCGGACAGTAGATGCCTTTGTTTGTGAATGTGATGAGTTTCGCCATTTGTAGTTTGTATGGAATGGAAAATAAAAGTCACAAAGTTTATTGGATTATAATTTTCTTTGTGACTTAATTTCAGTTTAAAATTAATTAAATTTTTGCAGTTCCTTCCACACCATCAGAATTATCGGTTTTGTTTCCGGTAATTGCTGCTGCAGCAAAGCTTAACAAGCTGACTAATTTTCCTGCTTTTGTATCCCAATAATAAGTTTCTGAAGGTTCCACACGAATGATTGAAACGTTCGGATCATCTTTTCCATCGAACCAGGCATTGGCCATTGGTGACCATTTATCCTCGATTGTTGACCTGTCTTTATAAATGTAAGCATTTCCGTAAATCGAAAGATATTCCGAGTCGCTATTGTTCATAAAATACAGCTGTACACGGTTATCTTCCTTGATTTCAAAATTCTTATTGCTGGTTTCACTACTGATGAACCAAAGATATCCGTTCTCGTCAGTTTCCTGCAGAGACATTGGTCTTGCATTCACGGGCAGCCTGTCCAGTTCGGTACAAAACATACAGATCCTGGCTTTTTCCGATAGTTCTTTGATTTTCTTGATAGCTTCCTGATTGGTAAGATTTTCTGTTGACATATTATTTTGATTTTTGATGTTATAATTAATTATGAATTATCCATTAACAATTTCCCCGCCATTCGGGTGTAAAACCTGTCCGGAAATAAAACTGGAGTCGTTGCTTGCCAGAAAAAGAAAGCTTGGTGCGACTTCATTCGGCATCCCGGCGCGTTTCATTGGTGAATCGCTTCCAAACTCTGAGTTTTTTTCTTTATCAAATGATGAAGCAATCAGCGGTGTCCAGATTGGACCGGGCGCAACGGCATTTACACGGATTCCTTTATCAATTAGGTTGGCAGATAGACTTCTGGTAAAGGCAACGATGGCACCTTTTGTCGAAGCGTAATCAATCAACTGAGCGCTTCCCCTGTAAGCCGTGACGGATGTTGTGTTGATGATACTTGCTCCTTTTTCCAGATATGGCATTGCGTATTTTGTGGTCCAGAAATAGGAGAAAAAATTATTCTGGAAGGTTTTCGTGAGCTGGTCAGTTGAAATATCTTCAATCGATTCCGATTCCCAATGCAATGCAGCATTATTGACCAGAATGTCGATTTTTTTATAGGCTTTTATAGTGTCTTTTATAAGTTTTTTACAATGATTTTCATTACTCAAATCACCTTTGATTACAGTACATTTCCTGCCGAAGGCTTCCACTTCTTTTTTAGTAGTTTCAGCATCTTCTGTTGCATTGAGATAGGCTATTGCAATGTCTGCACCTTCTTTTGCGAATAACAGAGCGACGGCTTTTCCGATGCCACTGTCACCGCCGGTAATGAGAGCGACCTTATCTTTTAATTTTCCTCCTCTCGGATAATCAATAGGTTTGGTTTCCGGAACTGGCGTCATTTCTTTTTCCAGACCAGGCCGGCTCTGTTCCTGTTTCGGTCTGATTTTCTTTTTAGTTTCTTTTTCCATTTTACTTTTTATTTTTTTTAAGCAGTTACAAATAATGTGCTATTTAATTTATTTCAGAAATTTTATCTACTTTATAGTAATGGAATGTTTGTTGTAGAAATAAGGTAATAAATCTTCATTATTAATATCAAATCAAAATTCTAATTATGAGAGCAATTTGGAATGGTGCAATTGGTTTTGGGTTGGTTAATATTCCCATCAAATTGTATTCGGCGACAGATTCGAGCACTTTAGATCTGGATATGCTGGACAGTAAAGATCTTAGCAATATCAGATTCAAACGTGTTAACGAAAGTACCGGGAAAGAAGTGGTTTGGGAAGATATTGTGAAAGGTTATAAAATAGAGGATAAATATATCGTTCTGGATGATAAGGATTTTGAAGCGGCAAGCCCGGAAAAATCTAAGGTTCTCAGTATTTCTCAGTTTGTCAAGGAAGCGGAGATCGATCCTGCTTTGTTCGAGACGCCTTATTTTCTGGAGCCACAGAAAAATGGTGAAGCTGCTTATAAATTATTATTAAAAGCTTTAACCAAAACCAAAATGGCGGGAATTGGTTCATTTGTTCTGAGAGAACGCGAAATTCTTTGCCTGATTCGCCCTTATGAAGATAAAATTTTAATGGTTAACAGGATGCGTTACCCCGAAGAGATGCGCGACTTTGAAGACTTAAAAATTCCGTCCGGAAGCGCACCCAAACCTGCCGAGCTGAAAATGGCGGAACAGCTCATCAAATCCCTTGCAACGGAATTTGACCCATCAAAATATAAAGACACTTATAATGCAGACCTTTTGAAAATCATTAAACAAAAAGCAAAAGGCAAAAAAATCAAATTGACCGAAATTAAAGAACCAGAAGGTAAAGCAACCGACCTGATGGCAATGCTGAAAGCAAGCCTGGAAAAAGGAAAGAAAAAAGTGGGGTGATTTAGGTTATGGGTTACAGTTTTAGAATTTAGGCTCGGAGTTAATATTTTTCAATTATAAAGTATCATTCATCATTTATCATTTATTATTACTGTTATGGCATTAGAGGATTATAATAAAAAAAGGAACTTCAAGGAAACAGCGGAACCGGAAGGTAAGGCTAAGGCTAGCGGAAAGAAATTAAAATTCGTAATTCAGAGACACGCTGCCACAAGGCTTCATTACGATTTCCGCCTGGAAATGGAAGGTGTTCTAAAAAGCTGGGCGGTTCCCAAAGGACCTTCTCTCAATCCTGCGGATAAACGGCTGGCGATGATGGTGGAAGATCACCCGTATTCTTACAGGACTTTTGAGGGCTCTATCCCGAAAGGTAATTACGGAGCTGGCGAAGTGGAAATCTGGGACGAAGGAACGTATGAACCCATTGAAACGGTGGAAGGTAAAAGTGACGATCTGGTAATGCGGGCTGAACTGCATAAACAGTCATTGAAATTCATTCTTCACGGAAAAAAACTCAAGGGTGAATTTGCATTAGTGAAAATCAAAAGTTCTAAGGATGAAAACGCCTGGCTGCTTATCAAACATAAAGATAAATATGCCGTTGATGAAGACTACGACGCTGAAGAACACACGCTGAAAACCTCCAAAGTCACCGCTTATCTCGAAGAGAAAGAAGGTAAAAAAAAAATGACTCGTCGGGAGGAGTAAAACATTTTAAGAATTATGCGCCGGCACTTTCGGGCGCCAAAAAGTTATCGGAATTCATCAAACCTATGCTTTGCAAAGTGTCCGATAAAGCCTTTGATGACAAGGAATGGGCATTCGAAATCAAATGGGACGGTTATCGCGCGATTGCTGATTTGAGCAAAGATGGCATCCGATTGTATTCCCGGAACGGTATCGATTTTTCCCAGAAATTTAAAAAAGTTATTAATTCGCTGAAGTTACAGGAATACAATATGGTCCTTGACGGTGAGATTGTTGCTTACGATGACAAAGGAAAACCTAACTTTCAATGGCTGCAGCAGATTGGCGATAATCCAAACCTGGCACTGACATTCCAGGTGTTTGACTTGCTTTGGCTCAACGGACATTCGACCGAAAATCTATCTTATCTTCAACGGAAAGAATTATTAAAAGATGCTCTAATCGAGAATGAAATCATTAAATATAGTGACCACATCCTGGAAAACGGGAAAGAGTTTTTCCAGGCTGCAAAAGATTTGGGACTGGAAGGAATTGTAGCCAAAAAAACCGAAAGCCTTTACAAAGAAGATGTCCGAAGTTCGGAATGGCTGAAAATTAAAATCCATAAGAGTGATGAAGCGATTATCTGTGGATTTACAGCGCCAAAAGGCTCAAGGAAAAAGTTCGGAGCCTTGATTCTGGGTAAATATCTGAATGGTGAAATGGTATTTTGTGGTCATACAGGCGGCGGTTTTAACGACAAATCCCTTTCCGAGGTTTATGATAAAATGCAGCCTTTGATTACTGAAAAATCCGTTTTCAAAATCACACCAAAAACCAATACCAAAGCAACTTGGATAAAACCCGAGCTGGTGGCTGAAATCAAATTTACAGAACTGACAAAAGACCTGATTTACAGGCACCCGATTTTCCTCAGACTCCGAGATGATATAGAGCCTGATGATGTGACATTCAATCCAGAAAAACCTTCAAAAAAAGAACCCGTGAAAAAAGCAGAACCTAAGAAAAGAACAGGAAAAGACGATGTCGAGAAAAAAATCGGAAAGCAAAAACTGAAACTTACCAATCAAAACAAAATCTATTTTCCCGATGATGACGTGACGAAAGGCGATGTGATTGATTATTATCAAAGCATTTCGAAATATATCTTACCACATCTGAAAAACCGCCCACAATCTATGAACCGTTATCCGAACGGTATCAAAGGAATGAGCTTTTACCAGAAAGATGCTGCTGAGGAAACGCCAGAGTGGATAGAAACGCAGAAGGTCTTCTCGGAAAGTACCGATAAATATATCAATTACATCATTTGCAATGATAAGGAAACAATGGCCTATCTGAACAATCTTGGTTGCATCGAGCTAAATGTCTGGACCAGTAAAATCCAAAAAGCGGATAATCCCGATTATCTTGTTCTGGACCTGGACCCGTCCGAAAAGAATACCTTCGAAGATGTGATAGAAACCGCTCAGGCTGTGAAGGAAGTTTTGGATTTGGCAGGAATCAATGGTTATCCCAAAACTTCCGGCAGTTCGGGCATACACGTTTATATCCCAATGGGTGCAAAATATTCTTATGAGCAGGTGAAAGATTTCGGACACTTGCTAATGCAGATGGTTCAGCAGAAGTTACCCGATTTGACAACGCTTGAACGCAGCCTTCAGAAAAGGGATAAGAATAAAATCTATCTCGACTATCTACAAAACAGAAGAGGACAGACTCTTGCAAGCGTTTACAGTCTTAGGCCGAAAAAAGGTGCACCTATCTCAATGCCTTTGGAATGGGACGAGGTCAAAAAAGGACTAAAGCCGACCGACTTCAACATTCATAATTCATTAGACCGTCTCAAAGAAAAGGGCGACATCTTCAAACCCATTTTAGGAAAAGGAATTGATATGCTGAAGACAATTAGAAAACTGGAGTAGTAGTTCTTAAAATAATTGTATATTAGGGATAACATAAATGATTAAATTATGCCCCTTCTACATACAATTAATGCTCATCTTTATGAGAATCTTTTAACAAAAAATGATTCTGCCGATTATCTGGCGCGTACCATTAGTGAAGAGTCGCTCAATATCAAACAAATCTGTGAGGCTGCTGTCAATAGGGGCGGAGCAGATATATCTGCATCGGCAATGGAGTATGCTGCAACGCTTTTTCTGAAAGAGATGGCTTACCAGCTTTGCGATGGTTTTACTATTAATACCGGCTATTTTACGGCAGGTACCAAGATTCGCGGTGTTTTTAACAGTCTGTCAGAGACTTTTGACCAGAATAAGCATAAGATTCTTTTCCAGTTCAATCAGGGTGAAAGAATGAGAGCAATGATTCCCGACATCCAGGTTAATATTCTTGGTGTAGCCGAGAAGGGATCTGTCATCTATCAGGTGACAGATATGAAGAGTGGTTCCATTAATAATATAATCTCACCCGGCAGAAACCTGAAGATCAAAGGCAAAGGGATAAAATTAGCCGGAGATCATCCTGATAATGGGATCTACTTCGTTAATAGCGCAACTAATGATAAGACAAGAGTTCCTGCAGATGATATCGTAGTGAACAAAGCATCAGAGTTGATCATCATTATTCCTGAGCTTCAGACTGGCAGCTACTATTTGGAGGTTACCAGTCAGTACTCCGGAAGTAACTTGTTGAAAGCTTCCAGGACCGCAGCATATAATAAGGTGTTGAGTGTGGAGTAGGATCTCTTTTGTGGATGATGAGTCTTATCGGGGCATAAGTCTTACTCTTATCGGGGCATGAGTCTTGGTCTTATCGAGGCATAAGTCATACTCTTATCGGAGCATAAGTCATACTCTTATCAAAGTATAAGCCTAAATTTGCCTTAACGTATAGTGGTGATTTAGCTGAATAAAATTGATAAGCGAATTGCTCAGTCTTTGATAACATCGATTAAAAAATAAAGAGCACTCTTCAAAAAGAAGAAATGCCCTTTAAAAATAAAAACCTTAAAAATTCAAATATTTATAATGATACGCCTCGTTTCCAAGGAATAAACACATCTTGTTTCAGCTGGTCTGCTTTTGTTTCTACGTTTCCGCTTGCCAATTCGATGATATAATCTACGATTTCTTCGCCCACTTCTTGGATACTTTTTTCGCCTGTAATCACCGTTCCGGCATTTACATCAATAATGTCAGACATTCTGTTGATCAATGCGGTGTTAGACGATATTTTCACAACCGGAGCGATTGGATTTCCCATTGGATTTCCTAAACCTGTGGTAAATAAAACGACTGTTGCACCTGCGCCGACTAATCCTGTGGTACATTCGGCATCGTTTCCTGGTGTATTCAATAGATTAAGACCTGGCTTCGAAATATATTCGCCATAATCCAAAACGTCTACAATAGGAGCGGTTCCTCCTTTTTTTGAAGCGCCTGCAGATTTCATTGCGTCTGTAATCAAACCGTCTTTGATGTTGCCGGGAGACGGATTCATATCGAATCCAGAACCTGCATCCACAACGGATTTTTCGAAGGCTTTCATTAATGATAAGAACTTATCCGCTTTTTCCTCATCCACACATCGGTTCATTAATTCCTGCTCTACACCGCACAATTCCGGAAACTCGGCCAAGATTGTTTTTCCGCCCAATGCAGCAAAAATATCTGAAACAACGCCTAACGCTGGATTGGCAGATATTCCTGAGAATCCGTCAGAACCGCCACACTCCAGACCAATGCTCAGTTTGGAAACTGGTGCAGGTTTGCGTTCTATTTTGTTGGCTCTTTTGATCGCTTCGAAAGACTCTTTGATGACCATTTGGAACATCTTGTCCGTCGTCCCGATTTTCTGTTGTTCAAAGATCAGCACTTCTTTATCGCTGTTCGGGCTCATTTCTTTCAAAGCATTTTGAAAAATATCAACCTGAAGATTCTGACATCCTAAACTCAAAACCGTTGCACCAGCCACATTGGGGTTGTTCACATAACCGGCAAGCAGTTTTGCCAGCAGTTCAGAATCTTGTCGGATTCCGCCACAACCACCTTGATGATTGATAAATTTCACTTCGATATTATCCAGAAGATTTTCGTTCCTGGATTGGTCTTCCACTTCTTCCACGCTTTTTTCTTCTATCAGAGAGCGTAAGAAATTCTTGTAAGAAACTTCTTTTTTCGGCAACAATTCGTTTTCGAAAATATCTTTCAGTTTCTCGATATTTTTGTTTTCACAAAACACCAAAGGGAAAAATAACCAGACATTTTTGGTTCCAACTTGTCCATCAGAACGGTGATATCCATTGAAGGTTTTGTCTTTCCATTTGTCTACATTCGGCGGCGTCCAACCTAAATCTCCTGTCTTTTTGAAAACCTCTTCGCTCTCGTGTTTTACGTTTTCAGTCGTAATCACTTCACCTTTTTGAATTGGCTGATTCGCTTTTCCAACGATGACGCCGTACATAATGATATGGTCGCCAACCACAAAATCTTCCGCCGCGAATTTATGTTTTGCTTTCGTATCTTTCAGAACCGTGTAATCTGCACCGTCCAGATGCACGATGTCTCCGGCAGGCAAATCCGTCAGAGCAACAATGATGTTGTCTTTTGGATTGACTTTTAGAACTTTCTTTTGCATAATTTTCAGATTAAAAATTATCTTATTCTTTATTATAAGATGAATTCGAAGATTACTGAATAAAACTTTTATATCCTTCTTCAATTCCTGTGGAATCGATTGCACTTAAAGCCTTGGTTACAGCTTCTGTTAATCCTGGTATTTGAGTCAAATCTGTATCCCAGAAACTCACTTCTGACAATGCATTTTTCGCTACTTCTCCAAGGTCGTTGGTTGACCAGATTTCTTTGAATCTTTCCAAAACCGGCGCATCATCGTTTACAGGAAGTTGTTTTCCGTCGAATTCACCTTGATAAAATCTAATCAACGCTGCTAAAGCAAAAGTCAAATTAGTTGGTAATTCATTTTTGATTTCAACATATTTCAACAAACTTGGCAACACTCTCACTTTGAATTTTGAAACCGAATTTAGTGCAATACTAGAAAGCAAATGTTTCAGGAACGGGTTTCTGAATCTGTCAAAAACTTCATCCGAAAACGCCGTCAATTCTTCTGTTGATAAATCCAGAGTAGGGATGATTTCGTTATAAACCGTATCGGAAATCCATTGTCCTGCAAAGTCCGCATCAATAGCTTCTTTCACAGTTTCTTTTCCGTCAAGGATAGAAAATGCCAACATTGCGGTGTGAGCACCGTTCAGGATTCTCACTTTTCTGGTTCTGTAAGGCGTGATATCATCCACAATCAAAACCTGGTCATCAATTTTATCAAACGGAATCAAAGCTTTCAGTTTCTCATCACCTTCGATTACCCAAAGTAAAAATGCTTCACAAACTACCATCAGATTATCATCATAATCCAACTTAGCTTCGTATTCATCTTTTTCTTCTCTTGGATAACCTGGAACAATTCTATCCACCAAAGTATTGTGGAAATAGTTGCTATTCTCTATCCAAGCAAAAAAATCTTCTTCAAGATTCCAAATCTGAGCATATTTCAGGATATATTCTTTCAATGTCAGGGCATTGTTTTCAATCAATTCGCAAGGAATGATATGAAGACCTTTTTCCGTATCGCCATTAAAATGCTTGAATCTCTCGTAAAGGAAAGCTGTCACTTTCGCAGGGAAATTCTTGTGAGGACCAGAAGCTAAAGAAGTTTCAGACTCATCAAAAGCAATTCCTGCTTCGGTAGTATTAGATAAAATGAACTGTAAATCTTCGCCTTTCGCCAGCTCAAGATATTCAGCATAATTTTCATAAGGACTGAATGAACGCTGGATTGCAGAAATCACTCTCTGGTCATCTACGATTTGTCCTTTTTTAACGCCCCTTACGAAAAGCGTGTAAAGATTATCCTGTTCTTCCAACATATCGACAAGACCACCAACAGTCGGCTGAACAACAGCTACACCAGCATTGAAACCAGCTTCTTTGTTCATCTTGTCGATAAGGTAATCTACAAATGCACGAAGGAAATTACCTTCCCCGAACTGTAAAAATTTGATGGGAAGTTTCTCAGTTGAACCTGAGTTTTCACGGTTAAGTTTTTGTTTAGTTTGATATTCCATTTCTTTATTCTTTAATGATTTTGTATTTAGGAACCAATGATTTCATCACGAACCACGCAATCAGATAAGCTACTGCGCAGATTGAGAAAATAATCATATATCCTTTATCGATACCGTCTGAGATGACAGCACCGGAATTTTTCAATTGAATCAACAGATCATCAGGAAGCCTTGTATCCTTGAATTCGGGATATTTTTCTAAAAGTGGAATCCCGTCAATAGTTGTCCAGGCTTTGTGGGCGTGGTCAAACAATAATCCAGAACCTTTATTAATAAGAAATGAACCGATTCCGCCAGCCATTCCACCGATTCCCGTAATCGTAGCGATTGCTTTTTTCGGGAACATATCGCCAACCGTTGAGAAAATATTAGCCGACCAAGCTTGGTGTGCTGCACCTGCGATTCCGATAATCAAAACCGGAAGCCAATAAGAGATAGTTCCCGCTGGTTGTGCCACTAAAGCTAATAATGGAAAGAAAGCGAAAATTAACATCGCACGCATTCTTCCTGCATAAGGATTCATTCCTTTTTTGTCCACGAAATATTTTGGAAGCCAACCTCCTACAATGGAAACCAAGGTTATCATATACAAAACGAAGAGTGGTAATGCACTTTGCGTGCTATCCATTCCGTAAACTGAGCTCAAGTAAGCCGGAGTCCAGAACAGGTAAAACCACCAGACACCATCTGTCATAAATTTACCAAAGATAAAAGCCCAAGTCTGTCTGTATCCAAAAGCTTGTTTCAAGCTCATTTTTTTCTGAGGAACTTCTGTTGTTTCTTCTGCGACATCGTCCTGGTCCTGTTGGATGTAAGCCAATTCGTGTTCGTTAACTTTCGGATGCTGATGAGGTTTTTTGTAATAGAAAATCCAAAGTCCCATCCAAACGAATCCAAGCGCACCAATGATGATAAAGGCCATTTCCCAACCCATCGATTTGGCGATGAAAGGAATAGTAACTGGCGCAGCTAATGCACCAACAGTTGCTCCAGCATTGAAGATACTTGTAGAAAACGCTCTGTCTTTTTTAGGGAAATATTCTGCAGTGGTTTTAATCGCTGCAGGAAAGTTTCCCGCTTCACCAACCGCTAAAACAAATCTTGCAAAGATGAAAAGCGTCACACTTGTGCTTGTAACAAGCGATATATTGTTGAGAGTTCCAATGATTTCTTTTGATTCTGCAAATCCTACCAACCAGTTTCCTGTTAAGATTCCCGAAGTTGCAATACCACAGAATGCGTGTAAAATTGCTCCAACCGACCAAATGAAAATCGCCCAAAGAAATCCTTTTTTCGTATCCATCCAATCCACAAATTTCCCGGCGAATAACATACTGATTGCATAGAAAATGGAAAATAAGGCCGTGATGTTTCCATAATCATTATTATTCCAATGGAACTCTGGCTGGATAAAATCTTTCCAGGTCAAAGAAAGAACCTGCCTGTCAAGATAATTAATCGTTGTAGCAATGAACAGAAGCCCACAAATAGACCATCTGAAATTACTAGGTTTTAAGGATTTGACTGAACTCATATTGGTTTTAAGAATTTACTTTTCAATAATTATTTGATGGATTGGATGATATCCAATACTTTTTTAGTTTCGTTTTCGATGGTTGCGTAATCTTTGGAAGCCATTAGTTCTTTACTGACTAACTTACTTCCCATTCCAACAGCGGAAACGCCGGCTTTGAACCAGCTTTCGATGTTTTCTTTGGTTGTGTCAACACCGCCGGTTGGCATAAATTTCAGATTTGGAAAAACATCTTTTATGGCGCTCATAAATCCAGTTCCCAGTGCATTTCCCGGGAATAATTTCACAAAAGTTACACCTGCATTTTCAGCTTCGATGATTTCTGTTGGTGTCATACAACCTGGGCTGTATAGCAGATGTTTTGAGATCAAAAATTCTGCGACTTCTGGAACAAATCCAGGACTGATGAAGAAATCTGCGCCTGCTTTTTCATATTCCTCAGCTTGCTTCAAATTCTTAATTGTTCCAATTCCAAGAAGCATTTCCGGCATTTCCGCATTTCGTAATTCTACCATTTTGGTGAAATTCGAAAGTGCATTTTCGCCACGGCTAGTATATTCTACTGCGCGGATTCCGGCTCTGTAAAGTGATCTTAATATATCTAAAGTTACCGCTTCGTCAGCGTTATAATACAAAGGCAAAATCCCTTGATTTACAATCGCATTGGTAACGAGTTGAATCTTTGTCATTTTTTTGACTTTTATTTTTTTTTATCTCTTGCAGATTGTTCTGATTTAGCAGATAATTAAAAATTTGCCCAATTTGCTTAATCTGCGAGAGAATTTAATCACTATCTTTTAATTCTTCCTCCTAAATTGCCATTCATTACTTCCAGAATATCATTAACGCTACTCAGATTTACATCACCCAAAATGGTATGTTTGATGGCGCAAGCTGCATTGGCAAACTTCAATGCTTTTTCATCGTCGAAGTGAATTAAACCATAGATCAAACCTGCCGCAAATGCATCTCCGGTTCCGATTCTGTCCACAACGGGATTCACTTCCAGGCTTTCGGTTTCGAAATATTGTCCGTTAACCAAAGCTCTTCCTTGAGTTGCCTGATTACTCGCAGTAACTCCAATTCTTGTTTTGTCAAACACTTTTTTGATAGAAGGGATTTCTTTCATTAATGTTTCTGCAGCTTCGATAAAACTGTCTTTATCATAACCGAAAGTTGTTCCCAGTATTTCATTAATTTCGTTCACACCGCCGATGAAAATCGTAGAGTAGGAGATGAGTTCTTTAAGAACCGTGAATCCTTCTTTTCCGTATTTCCAAAGATTGGAACGATATGCAGGGTCAGCCGTGATTTCGATTCCTTTTGAGTAAGCTAATTGTAAACCTTGCTTCAAAGTTTCGTAAGCACCTTCTGAAATTCCGGGAGAAATGCCTGTCCAGTGGAAATATTCAGCACCTTCCAATGCTTTTTCCCAATCTACTTGTTCAGGTTTGATATTGGCAAAAGAACCGTTTAATCTGTTGTAGGAAATTCGGCTTGCTCTCATTGCAGAACCAACTTCCAGGAAATATAAACCAATCGGATGTTCTGTTCTGTTGACGAATTGCGTATCAATCCCGTAACTTTTCATTGTCGCAATCGCAGAATCTCCAATGAAACAATCGGAAACATTGGTGATGTGTCGCACCTCGCATCCCATAATGGCTAAAGACGCACCGACATTCATTTCTGTTCCTCCGAAGAAGAATTCCATTTCACGGCTTTGTCTCAGCATTTTGCTGTCGGATGGAGATAATCTCATCAGTACTTCGCCAAAGGTTACAACTTTGCTCATTAATTTTTATTTTTTCTAAACCTTGAAGGTTTCAGTTTTTACTTTATAAAATCTTCTCTAAATGGACTGAAAACATCTACCAAAATCCCGTCTTCCAGACATTCGACGCCGTGAAGAACATTGGAAGGAACGAAGAACGAATCGCCTTTTTTCAGGATTGAAATATCTTCGCCGATGTTGACTTCAAACTTTCCTTCTGCTACATAAGTCACCTGAATATGAGGATGCTTATGCTTGTATCCGATTCCTCCTTTTTTGAAACGGACATTCACCATCATTACAGATTCGTCGTAGCCTACAATTTGGCGGTCGATATAGTCATCGATTTTCTCCCATTCTGTTGAATCGGATTTGTAATATATTTTGGATGATTGTTTTGTTTCCATTTTATTTTGAACACAAAGTGTACAAAGATTTTTTATTTAATTCTAATGTTTTTAAGTTCACAAAGTCCTTCGACTCCGCTCAGGATGACAACTCTCAGACTAACTTTTTAATCCGCAAATCACTCGCAGCCCGACTTGAGCGGGAGCCCTTCGTCAAGCTCAGGATAAACTACAGGCGGATTAAGCTGCCCTAATTATTCTGAAATCCTTCGAGAGCCTCAGGATGACAATATTAAAAGTTGAAATATTCTTTAGCGTTAAAATAGCAAATATCTGCCACAACTTTTCCTACCAAATCCAAATCCTCAGGAAGTTCGCCAGACTCAATTTCGTTTCCTAAAAGGTTACACAATACACGTCTGAAATACTCGTGTCTTGGGAACGAAAGGAAGCTTCTGGAATCAGTCAACATTCCTACGAAAGTGCTGATTAATCCCATATTGGAAAGCGCATTCATCTGTTTTTCCATTCCGTCTTTTTGGTCCAGAAACCACCATCCAGAACCGAATTGCACTTTTCCTTTCACAGAACCATCGTTGAAATTCCCAATCATTGTTGCCATAATCTCATTATCGGCAGGGTTTAAATTGTAAATAATCGTTTTAGTCAATTTATCTTTGGAATCCAATGTATTTAGGAATCTCGAAAGGTTCGCAGCCTGACTGAAATCGCCTATGGAATCCCAACCTGTGTCTGGTCCAAGAACTTTCAACATTCTTGCATTGTTGTTTCTCAAAGCGCCCAAATGATATTGCTGAACCCAACCAAATGAATGGTAAGTCTCACCCAAGAACAGCAAAATTGCTGTTTTGAACTGCTCAATCTGATGTGGCGTTAAGGTTTCTCCTTTTCTCTTCGTTTCAAAAATTGAGTTGATTTCTGAATCTGTGAACGTTTCAAAAGAAATGTTATTCAATCCGTGGTCACACAATCTGCATCCGTTGGCGTGAAAGTATTCAATCCTTTTGAGTAGCGCATCCTGTACATCCTTGTACGATTTGATTTCGATGCCTGCAGATTCTCCTAATTTATCGATGTAGGAATTATAATCATCATTGTCAATCAAAATCGCTTTGTCCGGACGGAAAGCTGTGCTGACTGTAATTCCAATGTTGTTTTGTTTGATTGTTTTATGATATTCTAAAGTGTCAATCGGGTCTTCTGTCGTACAAACCGTTTCCACATTTCTCATTTTCAACAATCCGTGAACAGATTTATCAGGCGTCTGAAGTTGAGCTGATACATTTTCATAAACTTCTTCAGCATTTTTTTCGCTCAGCAAATCATAAACGTCAAAATATCTTGCTAATTCCAGATGTGTCCAGTGGAACAAAGGATTTCTCAAGGTATTCGGAACTGTTTTGGCCCAAGCTGCGAATTTTTCTTTGTCAGAAGCGTCTCCGGTGATGAATTTTTCGTTAACGCCCATTGTTCTCATCGCTCTCCATTTGTAATGGTCGCCACCAATCCAAACCTGGGTAATGTTCTCAAACTGACGGTTTTCTGCAATCTCTTTCGGTGGCAAGTGGTTATGATAATCGATGATTGGTTGGTTCTCAGCAAATCTGAAATACAACTCCTCAGCGAATTTGTTCTTTAATAGAAATGTATCTGTGATAAATGGTTTTGTAAGTGTACTCATTTTTAATTATTAATGATAAATTATTAATTATGAATGTTTATTCGTTTGAAGGTTTTCCGATGGTTGCTAGGATTCCGCCATCAACGTAGATGATTTGTCCGTTGATGAACTGACTTGCTTCGGAAGCCAGAAAAATTGCAGTTCCTGCCAAATCTTCGGGATTACCCCAACGACCTTCCGGTGTTCTGCTGATAATGAACTCGTTGAAAGGATTGCCGTCCACTCGGATGGGTTCAGTCTGAGACGTTGCAAAATATCCGGGACCGATTCCGTTTACTTGGATGTTATGTTTTGCCCATTCTGTTGCCAGGTTTTTTGTCAGCATTTTCAAGCCGCCTTTTGCAGAAGCGTAAGCCACAACATTATCACGACCCAACTCACTCATCATAGAACAGATGTTGATGATTTTACCAGATTTTCTTGCAATCATATTTTTGGCGACCAACTGAGACATAATGAAAGGTCCTGTTAAATCCACATCAATCACTTTTCGGAAATCGGAAACTTCCATTTCCAAAGCGGGAATTCTTTTGATGATGCCGGCATTATTAATAAGGATATCAATTTGTTTGTGATTCGCTTCGATTTCTGCCACTTTTTCAGCGGCAATTTTCTCATCTGTCACATCAAAAATATAGCCTGTTGCTTTGTAACCTTTTGACTGGTAATAAGCAATGGCTTCTTCCAATTTGGATGGAGTAGTACTGGTAACTACCAATTCTGCACCTGCTGAACCCAAACCTTCTGCCATTGCCAAGCCTAAACCGTGTGTTCCACCAGTTACAAGAGCTACTTTTCCAGTTAAATCAAATAAATTTTTCATTTATAATATTTTATTTCTCGCTGATTTTACAGATTGTGCTGATTTTAAATTTGCTTGATTTGCTAAATCTGCGAGAGTTTATATTCTATTTTAATTCGTCAGTTTTTACAGCATCCATATCGCCATAATCCATATTTTCTCCTGCCATTCCCCAGATAAAGGTATAATTGGAAGTCCCAACACCAGAGTGGATAGACCATTCCGGAGAAATCACGACGTCTCTATTTTTAAGGAAAATATGTCTTGTTTCCTGAGGTTGACCCATAAAATGTGAAACCGTTTGCCCTTCTTCCAAATCAAAATAGAAGTAAGCTTCCATTCTTCTGGTGTGCGTGTGAGAAGGCATTGTGTTCCAAACACTTCCTTCGTGCAATTCGGTCATTCCCATCTGAAGTTGGCAGGTTTCCAGAACGCTGTTGACCAATAATTTGTTGATTGTTCTTCTGTTGGCATATTTAGAATCTCCTAATTCTACAATTTCCGCTTCATTCTTAGTAATCTTTTTTGTCGGAAAAGACTGGTGCGCTGGCGCAGAATTGATATAGAAGTAAGCCTGTTCTCCATCTAGGTTTTCAAAAGTAACCTCTTTGTTTCCTTTTCCTATATATAAGGCTTCCTTATTATTAAGTTCGTAAACTGTTCCGTCAACTGTGATTTTTCCTTTTCCACCAACGTTGATGATTCCGATTTCTCTTCTGTCAAGGAAGTTTTCGGATTTCAATTCATCAATTGTTTCCAATTTTAAAGCTTTGTCTGCTGGCATTGCTCCTCCAACAATTAATCTATCATACATTGTATAGACTAATTTGATTTGTCCTTCTTGAAATAAATTGTTGATTAGGAATTCTCTTCTAAGGTCTTCTGTTGTGTAATTTTTGGCATCATCCGGATGATGAGCGTATCTGAATTCTGAAGTTGTCATTTCTATATTATATAATGTGAACTAAAAATTAATTTTGTGTAATCGATTGCATTAATAAATGCTCTTTTTGGCACAAAAAATAATCTCTGTAAATATATATATAAATATTAATGAAGGAAGAAAAATTTGAAATAAATTTTAATTTGCTTTAAATCAATGTTTTATATTTGATTTAGTAATATAATTAATCATTTTTTTAATGATTTTTTGTGCTTTATTTTGCAATATAATATCAAATTTGTGCAATATTTTGCATTTTACCAATTTTTATAGCTATAGCTATTGTTATATGCTCTGTTTACATTTAATTGATTGATAATGAATTGATTAAATTTATTTTTTGTGAGATCCTTCTCATAGAATATATGAAGTCTAAAAAAATTGATTTTGAGTATAAAAAATGCCCCAATTTTCAAAAATTACTTTCTTAAGTTAAATTTTGGTTAATTAAAAATTGATGATATCTATCATTTTTTGACTCGATTAATTGAATATTGTAATTAATTAAGAATTAATTTAGACAATTTTCAATATTTATTTTTAAATCAAATTAACAGATTAATTAATTGAAAATGAATTATTTAATTGTTTTTTTAAAGTGTGAAAAAAATCTATATTAAATTAATATTAATAAAAATTTTATTTTTTTTATTTGTCAATTGAAAAATAATATTAGTTTAGTCGAGTTAAGAAAATTTTAAAATTTTAAGTGCAATCGATTGCATTTTTAACATTATTTTCAAGACGATTTTGAGTAAAAACATTACTAAAATTATAAAAACTAAAAAATATCTATGAGTGGTTTAAAATTAGGTATTCAAAGTGCTTTTATAAAAACGACGATTGCGTCGGTCTTTTTATTACCCGCCTTTGGATTAGCTCAAGAATTAATTAAAGTGTCCGGGACTGTAACGTCTGACCAAAACAAAGCTTTGCCAAATGTGGAGATTACTGTAAGAAATTCTAAATTCTCTACGATGACAGACAAATCCGGAAGGTATGAATTGAATGTTCCAAAAACGGCAACACTGGTGATTCGTTCCAAAGGTTTTGAAGAGCAGGAAGTTGAGGTTAATGGAAGAACGAGCATCAATGTTTCCTTGGCGAAATTTGATAGCAATAAGGAGAAGGCTATTGATGAAGTGGTTTTGGTGGGTTATACGACTGTGTCTAAAAAAGATGTAACCAATTCCATCGCTTCCGTAAAAGGAGAGCAATTGGCTGATATGCCTGTAAATAGTGCTGCCGAAGCTATCCAAGGTAGAATGGCGGGCGTTCAGGTAACATTTGGAGAAGGTTCTCCAGGCTCCGACCCGGAAATCAAAGTAAGGGGTGGAACGTCTATTACTCAGGATAACGCACCGCTATATATCGTTGACGGGATCCAGATGGATAATGCCTTATCATTGATCTCACCAAAAGAAATCGAATCTATCGAAGTTCTGAAAGATGCGTCTTCAACTTCTATCTATGGTGCTAGAGGTGCCAATGGTGTGGTATTGATCACCACAAGAAGCGGTAGAAAAAATGCTAGAACTACGGTTAACTATAACGGCTATACAGGCGTAAGAACGATCGCAAAAACTCTGGATGTGATGAGTCCTTATGATTTCGTTCAGTACCAATACGAGTTATATAACAAAGATGGTTACCAGGATTTGCAGGAGAAGTTTATCAAACTTTATGGTAACTATGAGCCGACATACGATGCCTTAGGACAAGTTGTTGACCCGGGAATCGAAAGATACAGAACCATCAAAACAAGAAACTGGCAGGAAGAAGTTTTTGGAAAAGAAGCTTTTAACTTTACACACAACCTCAATATCTCTGGAGGTAATGCCAATTCTGCTTTCACATTGTCTTTGAACCACGTGGAAGAAGACGGAATTATGATCAATTCCGGATACAAAAGAAATATGGCTAACTTCAAATATGATTTTGATATTAGCAAAAAATTGAAAGTGGGATTGACGGCAAGATACAGTGAAACATCTATTCTTGGTGCGGGAACTTCAACTTCCGGTTCTCAAACTACTAACAGACTTAGAAATATCATCCGTTATAGACCATTTGAAAATGGAATTTCTACAGGTGCAGGTTCTGATGAATTCGATACAGATGAATTTGCAGCAACTAACTTGATCAATCCATTGGTTTTGGTGAATAACGAGATCAAATACAACAATACCAATAACCTATTCCTGAATGGAGTTATTACTTATAACATCTTTAAGGATTTGACTTTCAAAAGTACCATTGGTTTTGTTAAAAATGACCAAGAGATTAACCAGTTTTCCGGACCATCAACTTATCTGTCAAGAATCAATGCGGATATGTCTGTGGCTCAGTTAACCAACACTCAAACAAGAAGAATTACCAATACCAATACCTTAGCTTACAAAAAGAAATTAGGTAACCACAAAATGGATTTCTTATTAGGTCAGGAGATTGTTCAGACCGACGGCGATAAATTGGATATGGTTATCAGATGGTTGCCGACGTCATTATCTCCGGATCAGGCTTTTGCAAATATTCAGTTAGCCATGCCGCCCGCAGGAATGATTCAGGACGCGCCATCAACATCTATGAGTGTTGGAAGATTAGCATCTTTCTTTGCCAGAGCCAATTATATCTATAACAACAAGTATATCGCAACATTCTCTATCAGACGTGATGGATCTAATTCCTTTGGACCTTCTAACAGATGGGCAAACTTCCCTTCAGCTTCATTGGCTTGGAAAATCGGGGAAGAAAACTTCCTGAAAGATTCTAGAATTGTAAATGATCTTAAATTGCGTTTGGGTTACGGACAATCTGGAAATGACAGAATCACACCTTTCTTGTTTGATACATTTTATACTCCGGCAAGTACTTATGGCTACACAGGTGGAGTAGGAATCATCACTGGTGCTGCGCCAGGAAATATTATGGCGAATCCTAATATCAAATGGGAAGCGACAGTTTCCCAGAATGCTGGTATAGATTTCACATTGTTCAATAAGCGTGTTTATGGAGCAATTGACGGATATATTACTAATACTAAGGACTTATTATTATTAGCTAAAATTCCTCAAACGTCGGGTTATGAATATCAATACCAAAACTCTGGAAAAACTCAGAATAAAGGTATCGAATTCAGTATGGGAGCAATTATTGTTGGGAATGAGAATTTTACCTGGAAAACCGATTTTAATATCGCAGCGAATAAAAACGTTATTAAAAGTTTGGGTTCTTTAACTCAGTCCGGAACAGATTATTACTTGGTACCTTCCGGTTGGGTGAATAACTTATTTGATTTCAAAGTTCAGATTGGTGCGCCTGTAGGAACATTCTATGGTTATGTGACGGAGGGAAGATATGAAATCAGCGATTTCGATTTTAATCCTGCTAATAATACTTATAAATTAAAAGATGGCATTGCAAGTTCTGGTTCTGTAGCTTTAGGGAACAGAGCGCCACAACCTGGTGACCTTAAATTGAGAGATCTCAACGGCGATGGTGTGATCGATAACAAAGATCAGACAGATCTTGGAAATGCGCAGCCTAAGTTTTATGGAGGTTTCAACCAGACTTTCAAGTACAGGAATTTTGATATGAGTTTGTTCTTCAACTTCTCTGTTGGAAACAAAGTTTATAACGCTAACAAAATTGAATTCACGACTAAGTATCAGTACACAGATCAAAATATGTTAGCTGATATGGCTGACAGATGGAAATGGTTTGATGGAAATGAAAGAGTAACAGATCCTACAAGATTAGCAGCCCTGAATGCCAACACAACGATGTGGACACCAACAGGAGGTAACTATTTCTTACATTCTTACGCTATCGAAGATGGATCTTTCTTGAGACTGAATAACGTCACCATTGGATATACACTGCCAAAAGATTCTTTGAAGATGTTGGGAATTACAAATTTCCGATTGTATGCAACGGCAAACAACGTATTCACGATTACGGGGTATTCTGGATATGACCCGGAAGTTAGTACAAGAAAAAGCACCCTTACACCAGGTGTAGATTACGCCGCTTTCCCAAGAAGCAGATTTTTCTTAACAGGTGTTGATGTAACTTTTTAATTCAAAAAAAAATGAAAAAACATAAACTTTTAATAGCAATATTAAGCTGTACACTGAGTTTCACTACAGTTACTTCTTGTAACGACTTTTTGGATGCGGAAAATATTTCTAATTCCAATGAAGATCAGCAGTTCGACAGCGTGGCTGACTCATTCACGGCATTGATTGGTGTTTATAATCAAATCATTGGTGACGATGGTTACGGACAGAGACTGAATTTATACTATCCGCAGTCTGCTGATGATTTCAAGACTTCCGGAGATTATAACTGTAATGACAGAAGAGGATTGAGTACTTACGGTGCTTGTACCTCCAATCCGGACCTTAATAAGCCTTTTTTAAAATTATATTCAGGGATTGAACGAGCTAATCTTGTCATCAAAAATATTCCAAAATCACCAGTTTACCAAACAGGTTCTGCAGCGGATAAAGCCTTGATGGACCGTTACTATGGAGAAGCGTTGACTTTGAGAGCGATGTTCTATTATGACCTGATCAAGAATTGGGGCGATGTTCCAATGCAGATGGTTCCTTCTTCTGATCTGGAATCGGTTTATTTGCCAAAAACGGACAGAGATGTGATCTATGACAAAATCATTGCGGATCTTGAAACGGCTGCACAATTAGTCCCTTGGAGAAGCGAAGCTTCTGTTTCTAACACCAGGTTTTCAAAAGCTGCTGTAAAAGGATTGAGAGCGAGAATCGCTTTGGCAAGAGCAGGTTATTCTTTGAGAAGAGATCCAAGAATTATGGCAAAAGGATCTAACTCCGAAGTGTATTACAAAATCGCTTATGACGAGTGTAAAGAAATCATTGAGAAAGGACAACACGGCCTGAATGCTAATTTTGAAGCCACTTTCAGAGCGTTACACGATAATACAGAAGATGCTGCACACGAAGTTATTTTTGCAATCGGAGCTTATGGAGGTAATGCTCAAACTGACAGTAAAATTGGTTACTACAACGGAATGAGACACAGTGATAACTCTAACTGGAAAAGTAGTGGAGGTATCAATGCTATCGCTACTTATTTCTATGAGTTCGGAAAATACGATGTTAGAAGAGATATTACTGTAGCATCAATGCAAATTAATGATGCAAACCAAGCGATATTAGCAACAGGCGTTCTTTGTACAGATGGAAAATTTAGAAAATCTTGGACTAGTGTCACAGGGACAGCACAGAATTTAGCAATTGATTGGCCTTTATTAAGATATTCTGATATTCTATTGATGTTTGCAGAAGCAGATAATGAAATTAACGGAATGCCTTCCGCACAAGCTATAGATGCTGTAAGGCAAGTGAGAAACAGAGCTTATGCAGGTAATCTTGGACAATCTGGAACGATCCCAACTGATAAAGCAGGATTCTTCAATTATATTGTTCATGAAAGATTACTAGAATTTGGAGGTGAAGGGCTTAGAAAATATGACTTGATCCGGTGGAATCTTTTGGCTACCAAAATTGCTGAAACAAAACAGAAGTTAACCGATTTATTGAACGGAACTGGACAATATGCCAATGTACCTTCTTATCTGTATTACAAAGCTTCGCCATACGATAGAACAAAAACTGCGCAGGCTGCACTGCAATCTGTTGATATCTATGTTCAGCCTGGAACAACAAGAGAAGATGTTTATTATACCCCATCTGTAGCAACTACACCAACTGGTTATACAAGAATCAACTGGAGAGTTGCGGTAACTGCAGATTATATCAGCAGTCCTTTGAAAGGCTACGCTCAGTATTTTGAAGCGAACAGAAAAGAATTGTTCCCGATCTACGATGATATTATACTATCAAACTATAATCTGAAACAGGATTACGGTTACTAGCATATAAGAAATTCTGGACTAGAATTTTTTAAGTTATTATATTTTTAATTTTTTTTGAAGAATCACTCTGTCAGGGTTTTATGCCCTGATGGAGCTGACTCTAAGGACTTCTTTGTCCAAATTTTAAACAAAGACTACTACTATTATTTAAAATTAGTTAATGAGATGGGTTCGTTGAAGGTCAACACTAATTATAATAATTACTTTTTATAAAAAAACTCGTAAAAAACTCATTTAATAAATTTTATATGAATAAACTGAAACTACTTTATGTATTCTTTTTACTTGCATTTATGCAGGTATCAGGACAGTCTGTTACGTTTAACGAATCAGCAGGCTGGATAGAAACTGCCTTTGTAAAATGGCAGCCGGTGGAAAATGCCGGGAGATATAATGTTTACTATTCTGGTGAAGGTGTAGTCAACAAGCAGGTTGACGATTATTTGATCCGTAGCTACGGATCATATCTGAGAGCTGATATTTTAGGATTAAAAGCAGGAAATTATACCATTACTGTTAAGCCTGTGATTCTGGGAATCGAAGGTTCTGGCTCTACAACGGGAACTTTGACCGTTCTACCTCAGGACAGAAACGGTTTTGCTTTCCACGGCGGAAGAGTTCCTGGCGGATACAAAGCCGACGGAACACCAAAAGATAATGCAGTGATTCTTTACATTACTGAAAAAAGTAAAAACACGATTTCTTTCAATGTAATTACGAATAATAACGGTAATACAACTAACTATGTTGGCTTCCAAAATATCTTTTCGGGTATCAAAAAAGGAATTGATAAGAGACCTTACATCTTCAGATTGGTAGGTAATATCACAGATTTCGATGTAATGGAAGGCGGCGACCTTGTGGTTGAAAATAAGAACAATGATTTAAGCTACATTACTGTAGAAGGTGTAGGGGACGATGCAACGGCCAACGGTTGGGGAATTCGTGTTAAGAATGCAACCAATATTGAGATTGCCAATCTTGGATTTATGAATTGTGACAGCAGCGAAGGCGATAACATCGGGATGCAACAGAATAATTCTTACATCTGGGTTCATAACAACGATTTGTTTTACGGACACGCAGGTAGCGACGCAGATCAGATTAAAGGTGATGGTGCATTGGATAACAAAGGAACATCTTATGCCACGTATTCTTACAACCACTTCTGGGATTCTGGTAAAGCAAGTTTATTAGGTCTAAGTGAAAATACAACTGCTGGTTTGTACGTGACCTACCACCACAATTGGTTTGATCATTCAGATTCCAGACATCCAAGAGTTCGTTATTATTCAGCTCATATTTATAATAATTATTTTGATGGAATTGCTAAATACGGTTCTGGCTCTACAGAAGGTTCATCTTTATTTTTAGAAGGAAATTACTTCCGCAATTCAAAAAATCCAATGATGATCTCGCTTCAGGGAACAGATGTTTGGAATCCTACAAAGCAAATGAATGATCCAACCAATCAGGGAACTTTTTCTGGCGAAGATGGAGGTATGATCAAAGCTTTCAACAATTTGATGGACACTGATATTGCAACCAATTCTATGCGTTTTGTAGCCTATGCAGATCCAAATCCTTTATATAATATCGAAGGAAAAATCAGTTCATTGACAGATTTTGATGCTTACTCAGCAGCCACTCGTGGTGAAACTGTTCCAGCAACAGTGAAATCAAAAGTGGGTGCAAAAACTTATAATAACTTTGATACAGATGCTTCGCTTTACGTGAAAAATTTATCCGTTGAAGAACCAACTGTAGCGAGAGACAGAACTAAGCTATATGCAGGACGTGTTCAAGGTGGCGACTTCAAATGGACTTTTGACAACGCTGTAGATGACAAATCTTACGCTGTAATTGCAGGTCTTAAATCTGCCTTGACCAACTATGGAACTTCTATGGTTTATATTCAGGCAGAAGGTAGTTCGCAGACTTTGGTTAATACTTCTGGTAACAAAGATCAGTCATTAATTTCTGGTTCAGCAGTTGCTCCAATTGTTTTCACTTGGGGTGGAGAAGCGACAGACGTTACATTAACTGGTGTTGCGAATGGTCTTACATTCACAAAAGATGCAACCGCTAAAACTGTTACCATTACAGGAACGCCAACTCAAACGACTTCTTATACAGTTACAACTGTTGGTAATTCTGGAACAGCAGCTTCTATCAGCGGAACTGTTACAGTTGGTACACCTGGAAATCCGGGATCAACAGATGGAATGATCCACAACTTCACAACATCTGGAAAAGTTAGTACGTTCTATGCGATTACTGGTAATATGAACTCTACAGATGGTTCTCAGTCTTATGATGGATTGACGTTGACAAAACGTTTCAAAATGGAATCTTCTACAAGTATCAAATACACCACAACAGCAGAATCTACATTAACTTTGGTGTTTGATGCTGACTTTGCTAAAGTGGTTAAGTTTGATGGCGTGAATTATACAGCATCTAACGGTATTGTTACAATTCCTAATGTTGCAGCTGGAGAACATACGATTACGAAAGGTGATACAACCAACTTGTACTATATCAAGACGGTTTATGCAACGATGGCAACTTCTGATATCAACAAAGCTCAGGTCACTTTATATCCAAATCCGGTTTCTGATTATCTGCATATCAACACCGCTGGACAAAAAGTTTTGAGTGTTAAAGTTTACAATTTTGCAGGTGCTTTGGTTAAGAATTTGGCTGATGCAAAAGCAGATTCTGTGGACTTGAGAAACCTTGCAACAGGTAATTATATTATCAGCATCACCACTGATAAAGGAACAATTACTAAGAAGATTATCAAAAAATAACCATACATAACTTAATGTCAATCTGTAGTTTTCAGATCACATTATTTAATTGTTAAATTCATACAGGTTTTCATCCCGAAAGGGGTGGAAACTTGTATATTTAAAAAAGATAAGTTCAATTTCATAGTTGATGACTAAGTCAAAACCTTAATGACTTTAAAAACATTTAATTATTAAAATAAAACTTAGTGACGATTGTGTTTAAAATAAGTTCTAAAATTTCAATGAAGATGTCAAAAACCAAAAATCTGTTATCGTTTTTTTCTTTCATCATTGTTTTGATGGTTATTAATTCTTTCAGCATTATCAGTAATTCTGAAAAAATTTATACAGTTTCAAAAGACGGAAAAGGAGATTTTGAAACAATTCAGGAAGCGGTGAATGCAGTTGAAGATCAATTGAATTCTAAAACTAAAATCATCATCAAAAAAGGAACTTATAGAGAAAAAATCACAGTTCCAGCAACCAAAGGGGCCATTTATTTTGAAGGCGAAAGTTTGGCAGAAACTGTTATTGTAAATGATGATTTTGCATCAAAGAAAAATGCTGAAGGAAAAGAAATGGGAACAACAGGTTCTTCTACAATTTTTATTTTTTCTGATAATTTCTCGGCAAAGAATATCACGTTTCAAAATGATGCCGGAAAAGTTGGGCAAGCCGTTGCCGTTTTGATTACAGGCGATAGAGCCATTTTTGAGAATTGCAGATTTCTGGGGTTTCAGGATACTTTATATTTGAAGGGCGAGCAGGATGTTCCGACACCCAAAAGAGAAATTAGGCATTATTTCAAAAATTGTTACATCGAGGGAACAACTGATTTTATATTCGGTGCAGCAACAGCAGTTTTCAAAGATTGTATAATCTATGCGAAGGAAGGTGCAACATATCTTACAGCAGCTTCAACACCGGAAAATGCCAAATACGGTTTTGTTTTCATCGATTGCAAAATCAAAGGCGAGGCGAAACCAGAATCTGTTTATCTGGGAAGACCCTGGCGACCTTTTGCTAAAACAGTTTTTATCAATACAGACATTTCGAATGTCATAAAACCGAAAGGTTGGCACAATTGGAATAAGCAGGAAGCTGAAAAAATAACTTTCTATGCAGAATTCAATTCGAAAGGAGTTGGAGCTAATTCAGAAAAAAGAGTCGCTTGGTCTCATCAACTAACCAAGGAACAATCCAAAGAATATTCGATTAAAAATATTCTTTCTGGAAAAGACAACTGGAATTTTAAAATGAAATAAAAGGTAGTATTAAAAAGTAATTAAAATGAAATTCAACAAACTCAAAATATTAACCATCGCAGCTTTAGCGTCAGGATTATTCTTTTGCTGCGCACAACAACCGAAGCAAAATAATCATCAAGTTTCGAAGATTGTAAGACAGACCATTTCTACAAAACTGCCTTGGTCAGAAAGGATGATGCAATCCGAGATGAAGCGTTTCCCCGAAGCTTGGATGCTGGATTTTCATAAATCGCCAAAATGGAGCTATCCCAACGGATTGGTTTTGAAAGGTGCAGAACAACTATTTAAGAAAACAGGAAAAAGAGAATACTACGATTATATCAAAGCTTACGCAGATGAATTAGTCAATGCAAATGGAACAATTAAAACTTATGATATCAATAAATACAATCTTGATATGCTAAATTCCGGCAATGTTTTGATCTATCTTTTTCTGGCAACTAAAGATGAAAAATATCTAAAAGGCGCTCAATTGTTGAGATCACAGTTGAACGATCATCCGAGAACTTCAGAAGGCGGATTCTGGCACAAGAAAATTTATCCGAACCAAATGTGGCTGGACGGTTTATATATGGCGGAACCTTTTTATGCGAGTTACACAAGGTTGTTTAATGATGGTGCAGAAGCTGAAAAAGCTTATAATGATATTGTGAATCAGTTTGATGTAATTCAGAAACATATGGTTGATTCTAAAACAGGATTGTTGTATCACGGTTGGGATGAGAGCAAAGAACAACAATGGGCGGATAAACAAACCGGACTTTCTCCTAATTTCTGGGGAAGAGCGATGGGTTGGTACGGAATGGCGATCGTAGATGTTTTGGATTATCTGCCAGAAAATCATCCGGGAAGAGAAAAATTGATTGGCTATTTGAAATCTTATTCAGAAGCTTTGTTGAAAGTTCAAGATGGTAAAACAGGTCTTTGGTATCAGGTTTTGGATAAAGGCAATGAAAAAGGAAATTATTTGGAAGCTTCAGCTTCATCAATGTTCGTCTACACTTTTGCAAAAGCAGCCAGAAAAAAATATCTTCCAACTTCTTACAAAACAGTTGCAAAAAAAGCCTACAACGGAATCCTGAAAAATTTAATTACAGTAGAACCTAACGGAGTAGTTAATCTCAATAAAAACTGTGCTGTTGCAGGACTGGGCGGAACACCTTACAGAAGCGGAACTTACGATTATTACGTGAATGAAGAAATTCGCTCCAACGATCCAAAAGGTACCGGACCATTTATTCTTGCCAGTTTAGAATTGGAAAAATAGAATTATAAATCTGTTTTTAATTCTTTGTCTTTCTTTGTTGAGTTTTACGCCTTTGCGAACCTTAAAATATTTTCAATAAGTTCAAAAAAATCTTTGCGGACTTTGCGTTTAAAAATATGACAGCATTAAAAAAACATATCATCCTTTCCTTGTTTGCAATAGCAATCAATCAACTCGATGCTCAGAAAACGAAGCCTTATGTTTCGGAAGTCTGGGTTTCGGATTTAGCAAATGGAACTTATAAAAACCCTGTTTTGTATGCAGATTATTCTGATCCGGATGTAATCAGAGTTGAAGATGATTATTTTATGACGGCTTCCAGCTTCAATGAGATGCCGGGTTTACCGATTCTCCATTCCAAAGATATGATCAATTGGAAGTTGGTGAATTATGCGATTACAGATTTAATTCCAAAAGAACATTTTAACCAACCAAGACGTGGCGACGGCGTTTGGGCGCCAACTATCCGTTTTCACAACGGCGAATATTACATCTATTGGGGCGATCCGGATTTCGGAATTTATATTGTGAAAACCAAAGACCCTTTTGGAAAATGGGAAGAGTCAGTTTTAGTTATGGAAGGAAAAGGTTTAATCGATTCTTGTCCGTTTTGGGATGAAGACGGTCAGGCTTATTTGGTTCACGGCTGGGCAGGAAGTAGAGCTGGAGTCAAAAGTATTTTGACCATCAATAAAATGAATCCAGAAGGTACAAAAGTTCTGGACAAAGGCACCCACGTTTTCGATGGACACGATGCACATCCAACAGTTGAAGGACCGAAGATGTATAAAAGAAATGGTTATTACTATATTTTTGCTCCGGCAGGTGGCGTTGCAACAGGCTGGCAATTAGCTTTGCGATCAAAAAATATCTATGGACCTTATGAAGAGAAAATTGTTTTAGAAAAAGGCTCGACCAAAATCAATGGGCCACATCAAGGTGCTTGGGTTGATACACAGAATGGCGAAGATTGGTTTTATCATTTTCAGGATGTGGATGCAGGCGGAAGAATCGTTCATCTTCAACCTATGAAATGGGAAAATGACTGGCCGGTCATCGGAATCGATCATAATAAAAATGGAATTGGAGAACCAGTTCTAACTTTCAAAAAACCGAATGTCGGAAAGTCATATCCAATTGAAACACCTGCAGAATCTGATGAATTCAATGATGATAAAATCGGTTTACAATGGCAGTGGAGTGCGAATGAAAACATCGTTTGGTCTGCAAAACTTCCTGGAAAAGATTATCTGAGATTATTTTCAATCAAAATTCCGGATGGCGAAAAAAATCTATGGAATGTCCCGAATCTTCTGACTCAGAAATTTCCAGCTCCAAATTTTGTAGCAACTACCAAAGTTAAATTGTTTCCTGAAGATATTAAAGAAGGGAAAACCGCCGGACTTCTGATAATGGGGATGGATTACCAATCATTAGTGATTACCAACAAACCTGACGGATTTTATCTTCAATTAAGAAAAGCTCAAAAAGCAGATAAAGGCGGTGAAGAGAAAATACTGAACGAAATCAAATTAAAATCAAACGAAGTTTATCTTAAAGTCAATGTCAGCGAACCTAACGGAATCTGTACATTCAGTTACAGTGAAAATGGGAAAAAGTTTGAGATTATTGGTGAAAGATTTCAGGCAAAACCGGGAAAGTGGATTGGCGCAAAAGTCGGAATTTATTCGGTCAGCGATTCCAAAGTTCCAAGAGGTGGCTATGCAGATTTTGACTTTTTCAGAATTACAAAAAATTAGATTTATCGCAAATCGAAGATTCGACGGAGTCAAAGGTGGAAAGTTAATTAGAATAAGATAAATATTAAGGCGCAAACCTTTGCGACTTAAAGAATGAAGTTTAAAATAAATGATTAGCGCCTTTGCGTTAAAGAAAAAATGAAAAGAATCAAAAATATCTCAACAGCGTTTTTTATCACGGCTTCTGTGATGACTTTTGCTCAGACAGAACAGGATAATCAAAAAGAAAGAATTGTTCAGCCTTCCAAAGATAAAAACACAACCAATATTTTTCTGGCCGGCGATTCTACGTTGACAGATTACACTTTGGAAAGCAATTATCAGGAAAAACGTTATCCACAGCAAGGTTGGGGTGGCGTGTTTCAAGAGTTTTTTGTGACTGACAGTCTCAAAACGTTTAAATCACCTTTAGCGAAAAATGTTTTGGTAGTTGATAAAGCTAAAGGTGGAAGAAGCACAAGAACGTTTTTTCAGGAAGGAAGATGGCGTTACATTTTTGAAAATCTAAGACCGAAAGATTGGGTTCTGATTCAGTTTGGGCACAATGACGAATCTGAGAAAAAAGTGGACCGCTATGTGGATGTTGCTGGTTATAAGGAATATTTGCGATTGTACATTCATCAGGTTCGTGAGAAAGGAGCAACACCGATTTTGGTAACGCCAGTTTCCAGAAATTATCCTTGGAAAGACGGTGTTTTGGGCGACAGTCACATAGATTATGCAAAAGCGATGATAGAAGTCGGACAGGAACAGAAAGTGGATGTAATAGATTTGAACAGGCTTTCCAGAGAATTTTTCACACAAAAAGGGAAAGATTTCGTGACGACAACTTATTTTATGAATCTTCCCGAAGGCAAATTCACAGCTTATCCGAATGGACAAAAAGATGATACGCATTTCCAGCCGGAAGGTGCAAAAGCAGTTGCTCAGCTGGTTTATAATGAATTCAAAAAAATAGTAAGCAAGAAATAATTTTTAAATACAAAATTTATCTCGCAGATTTTGCCAATTCAGCAAATTTTAAAATCAGCCAAATCTGTTTAATCTGTGAGAATTTAAAAAGATAAGAATGAAGAAATCGATTAAAATTTTAGCTTTAAGCTTAGCAACATTATTTTCAGGAAATGCTTTTGGACAGAGCATTGCTGATATTTACAAAAATGTAGAATTCAAAATGCCGACCGTTGCAGAAACTTCTTTTCCGGCAACTTCGGTCAATATCAAAAATTTTGGAGCAGTTTCCGGTGGAATCGTAAAAAATACCGAAGCTTTCAGAAAAGCCATTGACGAAACTTCTCAAAAAGGTGGCGGTACAGTTGTCGTTCCAAGAGGAATCTGGTTAACGGGACCAATTGTCTTGAAAAGCAATATCAATCTTCATTTGGAAGATGGCGCTTTGTTAATGTTCAGCAGAGATTTTGCAGATTATCCTTTGGTTGATGTAAGTTTCGAAGGTTTGAACACAACTCGTTGTCAGTCTCCGATTTCAGCAAAAGGAGCAACCAATATTGCAATTACAGGTAAAGGTGTGATTGACGGCAACGGCGACGCTTGGAGATATGTGAAGAAAGGAAAAATGACCGATGGACAATGGAAAGAATTATTATCTAGAGGTGGCGTTTTGTCTTCTGATAAGAAGATTTGGTTTCCAAGCGAAAGTTCGAAAAGAGGTTTCGAAAGTACAGCTAATTTTAACATTCCGGAAAAGCTGACAACTAGAGAACAATTAGAATCTGTTAAGGATTTCCTTCGTCCGGTGATGGTGAGTTTGGTAAGTTGTGACAGAGTTCTTTTAGACGGTCCAACTTTTCAAAATTCGCCAGCTTGGAATCTTCATCCATTGATGTCAAGCAATTTAATTTTGAGAAATTTAACTGTTAGAAATCCCTGGTATTCTCAGAATGGCGACGGTTTGGATTTGGAATCTTGTAAGAATGTTTTGGTTTATAATAATACATTTGATGTCGGTGATGACGCAATTTGCATCAAATCCGGAAAAGATAAAGACGGCCGTGACAGAGGTATTCCTACAGAAAATGTCATTATCAAAAATAATACGGTTTACCACGCACACGGCGGGATTGTTATCGGAAGTGAAATGTCCGGTGGTGTGAAAAATCTTCACGCTTCGGATTGTACGTTTATCGGAACAGACATCGGGCTTCGTTTCAAAACGACTAGAGGAAGAGGCGGTGTTGTTGAGAATATTTGGATTAGCAATGTGGATATGACGGGAATTCCGGCTCAGGTAATTGGTTTTAATATGTTCTATGAAGGCAATTCGCCAATCATTGAAGAAGACCAGAATGCGGACGACGAAAAAAGAGTAGAGAAACAAATTCCTGTAACCGAAGAGACACCAATTTTCAGAAACGTATTCTTCAAAAATATCACAGCTTCCAATTCTTATGAAGCTTTGTCATTAAACGGTTTATCTGAAATGAACCTTAAAAATATCGTGGTAGAGGATTCTTACTTCGATACCAAAAAAGCTTTAACAATCGTGGATGCAGACGGAATTACATTGAAAAATGTTAAAATAAAATATAACGACGGAACCGGTGCAACAATCTATAATAGTAAGAATGTTGATATCTCAGGATTGACTTTGGAATCTTCTAAAACGCCTTTGGTAAAGGTTATCGGGAGTAAAACTAAAGCTATTAAATTACCAAAAGGAATCTCCGGAGATAAATTATCGATTTTCAAAGATGTTCCGAAGAATGCTGTAAAATAATTTTTCTTATATTTTTTCTTAAAACGGATGAAACCTACCAAAGCTAACTTGAATCACAATAGTCATCTGGGGAAGATTTTAATCCGTTTTTCTATTGTTTTGATTTCGGTTTCAAAGATGTATTCTCAGGAAATCGAAAGACCAAAAGCACAACCTTACAACATTGAAGGAACTTATGAAAAACTGAAAAAGAAATATCCTTTCATTCAACCGTTGAATCTGGAATTTCCAAAAAATATCAAAGTCAAAAGAGATATCGAATACAAAACCAGAAATGAGAAATCACTTTTGGCAGATATTTATTATCCTGAAAATTCGGTTCAGAAATATCCCGCGATTATATTGGTTCACGGCGGTGGTTGGATTTCCGGAAGTAAGGAAAATGAGGAGTTTCTCGCTCAGGAATTGGCTTCTAAAGGTTATGTGGCGATGGCAATCAATTACAGTTTGAGTGATGATGCAAAATATCCTGCCGCTGTTGAAGATATCGAAGATGCTTTAAAATTTTTGAAGAAACATCACGGAGAATTTGCTGTTAATAAAAAGAAAATTGCAATTGGTGGAAACTCTGCCGGAGGGCAATTGGCAACGTTGGTTGGTGTCAAAAATAAAGTTCAGGCGATTGTCAATATCGATGGAATTGTCTCATTTATTCATCCCGAATCCGAAGAAGGCGCTTATGCCGCTTACTGGTTTGGAGCGACAAAAGCTCAGAATTTTAAACTTTGGAAAGAAGCGTCACCTTTGGAATATGTCGGAAAAAATACGCCTCCAACATTATTTATTAATAGCTCTCAGCCGAGATTTCACGCAGGAAGAGATGATATGATGAAGTTATTAAAAAGTCATAACATCCCAACGGAATTTCATGAAGTCAAAGATTCTCCGCATTCGTTTTGGTTGGTTCAGCCCTGGTTTGATGAGACTTTGAAATATACGGTCGATTTTCTGGACAAAGTTTTGAAAAATTAATCCAATGAAAAAACTATTTTCCTTTCTAAGTTTTTGCTTCGTGGTTTTGTCTTTTGCGCAATTGCCTTATATCACGATTACCGTTGCTAAAGATAGTTCCGGAGATTTCACGACGATCCAGAGTGCGATTAATTCTGTTCGGGATTTAGGACCTGCTGAAGCTTTGATTAAAATTAAATCCGGAATTTATAATGAAAAAATCGTGATTCCTTCCTCAAAACATTGGATTACGATTGAAGGCGAGAATAAGGAAAACACAATCATTACCAATGATGATTTCTCAGGAAAACTGAATCCTTTGACCAATGAAAAATTCAATACATTCAATTCATATACTTTTCTTGTTGCAGGAGATAATGTTAAAATTTCAAATCTGACCATTAAGAATTCATCTTGTAAGCAAGGTCAGGCCGTTGCTTTACACGTGGAAGGCGACCGATTTGTGATGAAGAATTCCAAAATTTTAGGTTGTCAGGACACGCTTTATTCTGCAACTGACCACAGCCGACAATATTATGAAAACTGTTATATAGAAGGAACTACGGATTTTATTTTCGGGCAAGCGACTGTCGTTTTTAAAAATTGTGAAATCAAAAGTTTAGCAAATTCTTATATCACTGCGGCTGCGACAAGTAAAGACAATCCATTTGGTTTTGTTTTTATCGATTGTCATTTGACTGCTAAAGAAGGTGTTAGCAAAGTTTATCTCGGGCGACCGTGGCGACCTTTTGCTAAAACGGTTTTCATCAATACAACGATGGAAAGCCATATTGTTCCGGAAGGCTGGAATCCCTGGAACGGCGACAAAATGTTTCCGGACAAAGAAAAAACAGCGTTTTATGCTGAGTTTGGAAGTAAAGGTAGCGGTTCAAATCCAGACAAAAGAGTAGAGTGGGCACATCAGCTTTCCAAAAAGGATTTGAAGAATTATACTGTTGAAAAGATTTTCAAAAAATCGGATAATTGGATTCCTTAGAGAATTGTTGCACAAATTACTTTTTTCTAAATTCCCAAAATTTGACTTTTCAGTTTAAATTTTGGGAATTTTTATGCAATCGATTAACTTATTTTAAGTTTGATTTTCTACCTCTGTTTTCGTTTTATGTTAAATTGTTTAAAAATTAATTAAACAAGTATTTAACGCTTTAATTCTTTATTTAAAAGAAATTTTAATTAATTGTTAAGTAAAATTGAACTCAATTTTAAAAATTTTACAGAAAATTATTGGGCGATATTGAAATAATTTTATATTAGAACCGTCGATATATTGTATTAAATAGTGTAATCGATTGCGCAACAAAATAAACAAACAACTATAAACTCATTATTATGAAAAAATTATTATTTTCTTTATTATTGGCGGTAGCTTCTGCTTTTTCTATTAATGCTCAAACCAGTTTTTGGGATTTTGGTGATAATACTGCTTGGGGACCAGGAGCATCTGATGCGAATTATCAAACAATTAGTTATACCTACGACTATAATGGCCTTAAATTTATCGAAGGTTCCAGTGGTTTTACGGGATTTAACACGTCAAGCTTAACACCCATCGGCGATTATACGCCAAAGCAAAGGTTAGCTTTTGGAGGAAACAGTTATGGTGGTAGCACTAATCCTGCTGTAGGCACATCCGGTGCATCTGCTTTGCCTACAAGACGTTATATCGAGGTTTCGGTTACCGGTAATTCCAAAATTACACTTTGGGGTAGAGGTGGCGGTGCGCGATCTCTTATAATTGTGAATAAGGGAACTTCTACGGTTCTGGCCAATTTTGCTTTTTCGTCCAGTACAGATGCGCAAAAATTCGAATACAATTACACTGGTGGCTCTAACACTTTGATTATTGCATCTGGAGCAGGTGATAACAGTTTATATAAAATTGAAGTTGCTAATACTGAAACTATGGCTGTTAATGATGTTAGGTCTAATAACAAACTCAATGCTTTTTCCTCCGGTAATAAAATTTATGTCAAAGATCTGGAATCAAAGAACACACAGATTAATGTTTACTCTACTAACGGCACATTGGTTAAATCTTTGAAATCTTCTTCAGATATCAATTTTGATATCAATACAAAAGGTATTTATATTGTCAATCTGAAATCTGAAGCGGGTGAGAAGTCTGTGAAGGTTTTAATCAAATAAATAAAACATAGCAATAGATATTTTTTTCGTATTATTTTTTAAGAAAGCCCTTTAAGTTTGATTTAAAGGGTTTTTTTGTGCAAAATGTTTTTTTTTTTTGCCTTAATTTATTTTTACCCAATTTTTTTCATCTGAAGTAATATCAATAAAAATGATTTCGGGAATAATTTTTTTTTTGAAAGTAATTATTTTGATAAAATTAGATCAATTTTCAGTGAAATTGATACAACCGATTGCACTAAATTTTAGTCTAAAAATGACATTCTATTATTCCTTACGTAAATAAATTTCGATGTATTTAATTGTTAAAAAGCTTATGAATATTGAGTTTTTCATTAATGCTAATAAAATTTAACATTAAATTAAAAAAAAATATCTCGGAATTAAATAATAATTTTATATTAGAACCATAGAAAAATTACACAAAATTGTGTAATCGATTGCATAAAAAACTTAAACAAACAATTAATAAATTATTTTATCATGAAAAAATCATTACTTTTTTTAGCATTTGCAGTTGTTGCTACTGTAGGAAACGTAAAAGCACAAACAACCTGGGATTTTTCGTCTGCAGCGTGGCCAGTTGTATCTGGTGAAACAGCAAAAGTTAAAAATAATCTTGCCTTGGTTCCCGGACCAGAAACTGTTGTGAATTTTGGGCAGGTAGAAGCTAACTCTGCGACATTCTCTGATGGTTATGTGGCGAGCAAGCGTTTTAAACTGAACGGTGGTGGCTTTACATCTACAGGAGTTAACACTACACCGACACAGCGTCACATTTATTTCAAAACCAATGGTAACTCATCTATTACTATTTGGTACAAAAATGGAGGCGGTGGCGACCGTACATTATATATCGGAACAGGAACAGAGATTTTAGCTTCTAAGACTTATTCTAACTCACAAGACGGTATTATCTATACTTATGACTATGCAGGACCGGCTAGAGATATTTATATCTACGGAGATCAGTCTTTGAATCTATACAAAATTACAGCAACTAATGTTGGGAACACAGTACTTGGTGTGAATGATGTGAAAAAAGAAATGAAGGCTCAGGCTTTCTCCAGCGGTAACAAAGTTTATATCTCTGACTTGGACGCAAAAAATACGGAAGTTAACGTTTATTCTGCAACAGGATCTCTGGTAAAAACGGCTAAAGTTTCTGCTGACACTAACTTTGAAGTGAATACAAAAGGTGTTTACATCGTTAATCTGAAATCCGATGCTGGTGTAAAATCTGTAAAAGTTCTAATTAAATAATTCTGAATTCAGAAAATTTGAGAGTCAGCAAAAATTTATAGGAAATTAAATTTTTCATTAATTAAGGTTTGATGAAACTTGCTTTCATCAAACTTTTTTTTGCCTGAATTAAATTTCAGAGTTGATTAATGGTTTGTTAACCAAATTGTTACAAATTAAAATCAATACCGGGCTTATCTAATTAACTTTTAAACATCTATTAATTTTTATTTTCTAATGAAAAGAATATTTTTAATATTAACATTCTTCGCTTTCGCTATTGCTACCAATCTAAGCGCACAATGTACTGTTTCCGGTTGGGCTTCTACCAATGGTGTTACCGGAGGCGGAACAGCGTCGCCAACAGTTGTGACCACCTATGCTGAATTAAGAGCTGCGGTAAACAATACGTCCATCAAAGTAATTCACGTTTCCGGACAGATCACTTTTCCTGCCGGCGGACGTTTGACTTTGAATAATCAAACTAATAAATCAATTTTAGGTCTTGCCGGAGCAAGATTGATCTCAACAGATCTTACAGCTGGTGGTTCCGGAATTTTGACTTTGAAAAACAGTTCTAACGTTCTCATCAAAAACATCACTTTCGAAGGTCCTGGTGCTTATGATGTGGATGGGAATGATAATATGACAATTGATAATTGTACCAATGTCTGGGTGGATCATTGTACCTTTCAGGATGCTTTGGACGGCAATCTTGATATCAAAAACGGTTCCGACCTGATTACAATTTCCTGGACAAAATTCGAATATCTGAAAGCGCCGATTCCCGGCGGTTCCGGAGGAAGTAATGATCACAGATTCTCCAATTTATTCGGGTCATCCGACAGTGATACGCAGGATTCCGGAAAGCTGAGAATTACAATGCAATACTGCTGGTGGGGCAATGGTGTAAGGGAAAGAATGCCAAGGGTGCGTTACGGTAAAGTTCATCTTCTGAATAATTATTTCAATAGCTCCGTAAGCAATTACTGCATCTACGCAGGTTACCAGGCAGATCTGTTGATAGAAAGTAATTATTTTGAAGGTGTGAAAAATCCAATCCGTCTGGAAACAGGTAATTTTACTGCGGCACAATTGGTTGACAATACATTTGTTGGAACATCGGGGACAGCAACTGGTTCGGGAACAGCTTTTACACCACCATATTCAATTAACAAAATTGCATCTCAGGATGTTAAACAAACAGTTATGGCTGGAGCAGGAGCGGTTCTGTTACAACCAACGGATTGTGTTTTTTTATCAACCAATGAAATTAATTCTAAATCTAAATCTGATTTTTTGTTTTATCCAAACCCAGCCTCAGAACAAATTTCTTTAAAAGCTTTTTCTGGAAATAATCAATCGATAAAAATTAATGTAACAGATATTTCAGGTAAATCAGAAGGAACTATTTACCAGGGAAATCTTAGTAAAGGAAATAACACGGTTAATTCGATTTCGATTAAAAAACTGAGCAAAGGGGTGAAAATTTTTGAAGTGAAAACAGACAAAGATTCTTATACCCAAAAAGTGATTGTAAAATAAATTTAGAATCAAATACTAACTTAACTACTAACTTTAATTACTAATGAAAAAAAATCTAATCTTACCAATTGTACTTTTCGGTACAGCTACGATTTTTGGGATCGGAAAGAGCATATCTTTTTTTTCAGATTCTGTCAATGATGATGCAAAAAAGCATTCTTCTTCGATAAAAGAAAATAAGAACACAACGGAAACTACAAAATATCCGAAAATATTTGAAGCAACTCCGGCTTCTGTTAACTGGCCTTTGATTACAGATGTTACTACAAAATCCTTGGAAGGTAATCTGGAATCTACACTCAGTTATCCTTCAACTGTATCTTATAATGTCAATACGAAAATAGATTTTACCGGAGATTCTGTAACGGACAGCAATGTCGTATTTTGGGAAGGAACAAGCAGTAACAACAGCTGGACAGCAACAGGCAACATCAATACTATTAATTCGTCGGTTTATATTCAGTTGGATGTTAAACCAACCAACAGCGGAACTTTCACAGTTAATAAAATTGAAGGATTGGTTGGAGCTGCCGGAACAGGAAATATGTATTACCAGGCTTTCTACAGTTTGAATTCTGATTTTTCTAACCCGGTTTCGATTCAGGCTGCAACAAAATTACCTAATAACGGTTCATCGGCTCTCAGTGTAACACTATCTACGGCGGTTGTACTTTCCGGAACCCAAAAGATGTATGTGAGATTTTACCCATATCTGGCTGCAGCTGCAACGAATAAGCAGTTTGGATTAAGAAATATTAAAATCTCCGGAACAATGGAAGGTTCTGTTGCCAATCCTGCAACCGTTTCTACAACAGCGATGACCTCAATCTCTACAACAACAGCAGTAACAGGTGGAACGATATCCAGCAACGGCGGTGGGGCGGTAACAGCAAGTGGTGTTGTTTACAGTACCAATGAAAACCCGACAACTGCAGACTCCAAAACAACTGAAAATGCAACCTCTGGCTCATACACAAGTAATTTGTCAGGGCTTTTGCCTTCAACCACGTATTATGTTCGTGCGTATGCAACCAATTCTGCTGGAACATCTTACGGCAGTCAGGTCAGCTTTACCACTTTAGCGAATATTGTCGCACCGACTGTTACAACAACTTCACAGTCTCAGGTAACCAATAAATCATTTGTAGTTTCAGGAAACGTTGCAGACTGGGGCGGTGCCAATGTGACTGACAGAGGAATTGTTTATTCGACATCTGCAAACCCAACAATTGACAACGCCACCAAAATTTCTACAGGAACAGGACTTGGGACATTTTCGTCTTATGCTTACGGTGTTGCGTCTTCTACATTATATTATGTAAGAACATTTGCAACAAACGCTGCAGGAACTTCTTATGGTTCACAAGCTACAGTTACCACAAAAGCTACAGAGCCAGATGTGATCAAAACAATTGCTAAAGATGGGTCTGGGGATTATACTACTGTTCAGGCGGCTTTTGATGCGGTTCCTGATAATTACACGGGAAGGTGGATCATCCACATCAAGCCGGGAACTTATACAGAAAGACCAACGCTTTTAGCTAATAAGATTAATGTATTCCTGATTGGAGATAATGCGGATACAACGGTTATTACCAATAATATCTCTGCTGGTGATATCAACCCTGATACAGGAATCGCTTACGGAACTTCTCTTTCTCAGACTATGGCTGTTTTCGGAAGTGATTTTACAGCTTCTAAAATTACTTTTGCCAATACATTCGTTAATTCAACAGCCAATACACAGATCAATTCATCAACCCAGGCTGTTGCTCTTAAAACGCAAGGTGACAGACAGGCTTTTTATGATTGTAAAATTTTGGGTTATCAGGATACATATCTGGGAAACAGCATTGGAAGGGCTTATTTCAAAAATTGTTATATCGAAGGTAATGTGGATTTCATATTCGGACGCCAGACTGTTGTTTTTGATCATTGTACAACTTACATTAATCGTAATAATAGTGTTGTAACAGCGCCTTCAACAGAAGCTACCACTAAGTTTGGATTTGTATTTCTGGATTGCAATTTGACAGTGCCTGCAGCTGGAACAGCGGATTTTAACGGAACAATTATCAGCAATTTCCATTTCGGAAGAGCTTGGCAGAATACGCCAAAGTCCGCTTTCATACGATGCGAAACCCCTTCTATGCTGAATCCAACTGGTTGGACAACACCTATTAACGGAACAATCCCTGTGACATTTGTAGAATATGGCAATACAGGAGCAGGAGCAACACCTGACAGATTAGCACAAAGATCTAACGGAGGAGTCGTTTTAACAGAAACCGATTCTCAGGTTTATACAATCTCTAATGTCTTCAAAAAAGATACAGATCCGTCTTTCGTTTTCGATTGGGTGCCGGAAGCTTCAGTTAATATCGATTTCGAAACTTTAGCAGTTAATGATGTAAAAGATAACAAGCTTTTGGTTTATCCAAATCCTTTCACAAATCAAGTTACAATTGCATTGGATTTGAAATCGAATTCGGATATTAATATTACAATCTATGATGTTAACGGAAGAGTTGTGAAAACTTTAAAAAGTAATGAAAAGAAAGGTTCTAATCAGTTCGTGATTGATACAAAAGATTTGAAAACCGGGATTTATTTCTATAATTTGAAAACAAATTCAGGAGAGTCGACAGGTAAACTAATTAAAAAGTAAACAATTTAATTTTCATAATGAGAGCCGTCTTCATTTCGGTGGGACGGCTTTTTATCAGATAGAAAATTACAAATTGTAAAACTGAAAAAAGAATTCAAAAGATTTTGATTCCGAAAGCAGTTGTGACAGGTATTATTTTATATATTTACAACAACCGAATATTCATCAAGAAGAATATATGACCAAGAAAAACACGACGATATATGACATTTCGAAAAAACTGAATGTAAGTGTGGCGACTGTTTCCAGAGCGCTCAATGATCATCCTAGAATCAGCCAGGAAACCAAGGAGTTGGTAGCTGCTACAGCAAAGGAAATGAATTATAAACAGAATAATTTGGCAAAAGCCCTGCAAAGTGGAGAGACCAAAACTGTAGGTGTAATCGTGCCTTATATCAATACCAATTTTTTCTCATCCGTCATTAGAGGTATAGAAGAAGAGTTGTCCCCTCACGGTTATCGTGTGATCATCTGTCAAAGTCACGATGATGTTGCAATAGAAAAAAAACAACTGAATACGTTGTTGCACACTCAGGTAGATTGTATTTTCATTTCGATATCAAGAAATACGACGGATATGGACTATGTGAGAAAAATCCTGAGTACAACCAACACACCGATTATTCTTTTTGACAGAAAAAAAGATATACCAGGCGTAAGTACAATCACGATTGATGACCACAAAGGGGCCTATCAGGCAACTGAACATCTCATCAACCAAGGTTATAAAAATATTTGCCATTTCTCTGGAGATCAGAATCTGGAAATCTATCAGAATCGTTTGAATGGCTACCTTGATGCTCTGAAAGATCATAATTTACCGATAATTAAAGAGAATATTATCAATACAGGAAGTTCTATCGAGGAAGGTATCAGTGCGATGAAGAGTTTGTGGAAACGCAAAATAAAGCCGGATGCGATTTTCTCTGCCAGTGATTTTACAGCATTGGGAGCTTGTAAAGAAATAAAAAATCTGAAAATTAAAATCCCTGAAGATATTGGCGTGATTGGATTCAGTAATGAGCCTTTTACCCAGTTTATGGAACTGTCAATCAGTTCTGTAGATCAAACGCCAGTGTTGATGGGTAAAATATCGGGAAATGTCTTTTTGGAAAGTATCAAAGACAATTCTTCAGGCATCAGTATTGAGAAGAAATTGGTTTTAACGCCGACGCTTCATATCAGACAATCATCCAGCAGAAAAAAATAAAAAACTCCCGGCTACCGGGAGTTTTTCTTTCTACTTTTTATTGAACGATCAAACAGTTAATGGTAATTGATTTTACCACCTACTACTTTTTTATCATTTTTCATTTGCGGACTTCCATACACATCTATTACACCACCGGCTCTCGTGGTAGCATCTACGGATTTAGAAGCGTTTACCGACGCATTTCCGCCAGCATTGGTTGTGATTTTGGTGATTTCTGTTTTCAGATTTTGTCCGTCATATTGTCCACCGGTGTTCACAACTACGGTTTGAGATTGCACATCGCCGGATAATTTTAAAATTCCGCCAGTGTTAACTTTCCCTTCAAGAACCTGTGCATCAATGTTAAGGTCGATGTGAGATCCTTCATTAGATGTTATTTCTAATTTAGAAAATTTCACAAGATCATTCGAGGTGATTCTTGCTCCCTGGCTTGCCTGGATGTGATTGATATCTTTATAATAAATGACAACTTTTACATCATCACCTTGCAGTAGTTTGGTTGGTTTCATTCTTACTCTCAGCTCATTGCCGGAGTTTACTAATTCTACTTCATTGGCTTTGGTTCCGCTTAATTCTGCTTTGTAGGAAGTCGATGAAACCAATTCTACAGGTATTTTATCAAAAACTTTAAGCGATGTGAACGTTGCTACATCTTTTGTCTGTGCCAAAGAAAACTGAGAAACCAGAAACACAGAGGCTGCAACAATTATATTTTTCATTATTAATTCAAATTTCATTCTCAGTAACAAAATCAAAACCACTTTTGTGTTAGAATATGTTAAATTTAAATTGCCAAACTTTTTTAATGATCTAAAAAACCTATTTTTATCTCAAATGAGAACAACAATTATTCTTTTTGTATTCGGCGTGTTATTTTCTTGTCAATCTGTTAAGAAAACTAATCTGTTTTTGGAGAAGAAAATATCGGCCGCTCAACTGAGAGAAGATGTGGATTTCACTTATAATAAACTGAAGCGCTTCCATCCAAATCTCTATTGGTACATCACAAAAGAAGAATTGGATTATAAATTTGACAGTCTCAAAGCCAGCCTGAAACCCTCAACGCCCAACGAGTTTTATTTCCATTTAGCGCCAATTGTTGCCAGTATTAACGAGGGTCATCTGAGACTACGTGCCATCCCGCGCCAATATTCTAAAGAAGAACTAGCGGTTCTCAAAACCAAAAAGCCGCTTTTTTCATTGATGGAATACAAGGTGGTGGATGATAAATTGTTTGTGATAGAAAACAAGGAGAATCTTGGCAACATCAAAAAAGGAACAGAAATATTGAAGATCAATGATGAAAATGTTTCGGAATTGGTCAGAAAATATAGAAAGCTATTCAGCTCAGATGGTAAGAATCAAACGTTTCAGAAGTATTTTATGAATCTGACATTTTTCAATTTTTACACTTTGGAAAAAGGCTATCTGGACAGTGCAAAGCTCGTAACCAGGTTTGATAATAAGCTGGCAGATGTGCTTATCAGAAGACACAAAAAATCAGAGAAAGAGATTGTCACAGATAAAGTGCAGACAAAAGTAACCGCGGATCAAAAGGTTCAGGATTACGATGCCAATTCCAAAAGTTATAACAGGAGTTTCAAATTCCTCAAGGCAGACAGCAGTATCGCCTACATCAAGGTGAAATCTTTTTCCGCTACCCTGGCCAGTCGGTTTTACAAAGAGACTTTCGAGAAGATTAGTCATGCCAAATCAGATTATCTTATTTTGGACGTTAGAGACAATTTGGGAGGCTCGCTTACGGAGATCAATAACTTATATTCCTATCTTACGGATAAAGAATTTACGCTGGTCAAACCTCCGGAGATGACTTCTAAAACTTCTGGTATGCATCAGAATTATTTCAGAGACAAGCGCTTTTTTTCAACAGTTTATAGAGCGCTGGGATACCCTTTCTTTTTGGCAGGCAATTATTTTTTATCCTCCAAAAAAGAAGACAAGTACTACTTCCGGGAGTTTGCTTCCAAACCTACAAAACCAAAATCCAATGCCTTCAAAGGTAAGATCTATGTCTTAGTGAATGGCGCAAGTTTTTCTGCTTCTTCTGTGATTGCTGCAAAACTCAAGTACGAGAAAAGAGCAACAATTATAGGTGAAGAGACAGGCGGTGCCAATGACGGAACAGTTGCGGGGGTCAATAATACAGTCACCTTGCCTCATTCTAAATTGATTTTGCCAATCGGTCTTTTTCTCATCAGACCTAATATCGAATTCGATAATCAAAGCCGCGGTGTCATTCCGAATGTAGAAATTGATCCGGAATTTGGAAGCATCGCTGAAACCGAAGATAAACCGATGAAGTGGGTGATGGATGATATTGACTTTCGTAACTCAATTACACGTCAATCCAAATAGTAGATTTATAGCCACTTTATCAGAGTGACTAAAGGATCTTATAAATAGCCAAAATATTTCCCGTTTTTCTCAAACTAATTCTCAAATTCTGCCTAATTGTCAAAAAATCAGAATTGGCAAAAAAATTGAAAAACAGTCCCTATAAATTAATCGATAATGGAAGAAAACAAAGATATACACGAGGAAAATCTGGATACCAACACGCAAAATACCGAAACAACTGAGCCGCAAAATCAGGAAAATGTGTCACAACAACCGACTGCAGAAGAACTTTTGGCAGAAGAAAAAGACAGATACATCCGTCTGTATGCAGAATTCGAAAATTATAAAAAAAGAACACTGAAGGAGAAGAACGAATTCTACCAATATGCTTCAAAAGATCTAATGACATCAATGTTAGGCGTTCTGGACGACTTCGAAAGAGCTTTGAAAGAAATTGCTAAAAACGGAAACGAAGCGGATCTGAAAGGTGTAGAATTAATTTATCAGAAATTCAGAAACAAACTGGTTGAGAAAGGTCTCAATCCGATCGAAGTTAATGTTGGTGATGATTTTAATGTCGACTTCCACGAGGCTATCACACAAATCCCTGCACCAAGTCCTGAACTGAAAGGCAAAATCGTGGATGTGATAGAAACCGGATATCAGTTGCACGACAAAGTAATCCGTTTTGCAAAAGTTGTTACAGGTAACTAATTAAGAATTAAAAAAAGATTTAGACAATAGATTGCGGGTCAATCACCATATATCAGTCACCAATTATGAGTAAGCGAGATTATTACGAAGTTTTAGAAATATCCAAATCAGCCAGCGCAGAGGAAATCAAAAAAGCCTATAGAAAAATGGCTATCAAATATCACCCGGACAAAAACCCGGGCGATAAAGAAGCGGAGGAAAAATTCAAAGAAGCGGCAGAAGCCTATGAAGTTCTGAGCGATGACAACAAGAGAGCAAGATATGACCAGTTTGGGCACGCTGGGATGGGCGGTGCAGCAGGCGGTGGTGGCTTCGGTGGTTTTGGCGGCGGTATGAATATGGAGGATATCTTCAGCCAGTTTGGCGATATCTTCGGTGGACATTTTGGTGGAGGCTTTGGCGGTGGTCAAAGACAACAGCAATCGCGTGGTTCCAACTTGAGAATTCGTATCAAGCTGAATCTTGAAGAGATGATCAACGGAACTCAGAAGACCGTTAAAGTAAAAAAAATGAAACTGGCAGCAGGTGTTACTTCTAAAACCTGTCCTACTTGCCAGGGAAGCGGCGTTCAGGTAAAAGTAATGAATACGATGTTCGGACAGATGCAGACACAAACCACTTGTGGCACTTGCCAGGGTGTTGGAAAAGTGGCTGACAAGATTCCTTCCGGAGCTAATGCACAAGGCCTTATTAAAGAAGAGGAAGAAATCACGATTAATATTCCTGCTGGAGCGAGAGACGGCATCCAACTGAATGTAAGAGGAAAAGGAAATGATGCGCCACTTGGTGGAACGCCTGGCGATCTTTTGGTTGTGGTAGAGGAAGAAGTGGATAAGCTGATAAAAAGAGAAGGTGACAACCTTCATCAGGAGTTATATATTTCGTTTGCGGAAGCTGCTTTGGGCACTTCGAAAGAAATCAACGTGGTTGGTGGAAAAGTTAAAATCAAAGTGGATGAAGGAACACAATCCGGCAAAATCCTGAGACTGGCTGGAAAAGGCCTTCCGAATATCGAAGGTTACGGCGGAAAAGGTGATATGTTTGTTCATATCAACGTATGGACACCACAAAAGCTGACAAAGGAACAAAAAGAATTTTTCCAAAGCCAGTTGGAAAGCGGTGATATGAACGCAGAACCAACCGGAAAGGAAAAGACATTCTTTGAAAAAGTAAAAGATATGTTCAATTAAGAACAAACGAAAAGAGACTTAATTTTAAGTCTCTTTTTTATTTCACCAACAATCTATCACAAACCGTTTTACTAAAATTCTCTTCCTGACCGTTATAAGAAACCTTTATCGATTGGTCAAAATCTTCCTTTTGCAAAACCTTGATTTCAGTTCCAAGGCTAAGATTTCTTTTGTTAAGAAAATTCAAGAATTCCTCGGAAGAAGTCGTTACTGAAGCCAGTTCCACAGTTTCATTTTCTCTGCATTTACTCAACTTCTTCAAATCTGGCTGAATCACATTGCCATCTTTATCAGGAATCGGTTCACCGTGTGGGTCAATTTTCGGATAATTTAGGATTTCGTCCATTTTATCAAAGAAGATATCAGAATGGATGTGTTCCAATTGTTCCGCAATTTCATGGACATTTTCCCATCCGAAGCCCATTTTTTCTACCAAAAACATTTCGGTCAATCGATGTTTTCTTACAATGAGCGACGCTTCTTTTTTTCCAGATTCAGTCAGTTTGATAGGTTTGTACGACTCATATTTCACCCAATTTTTGTCCGCAAATTTCTTTATCATACTATTCACAGACGGCATTTTGATGTTAAGCTGTCGGCTCAAATCATTCACAGAAACTTCATCATTCTCATTCACAAGATGATAAAGCGCTTTCAGGTAATTTTCCTCAGTTAAAGAATTCATATTTCAAAGATAAGTAAAAGTTAGATGGAAGTCAATTTTAAACTAACAATTATTCGGGCGTGTCCCTTTGCTGTTTGCCTTTCACTAATTCCAACGTAGGCAAACAGCAAGCGGGCCGGTCTACGGGCAGTCGCTTTCCCGAAAAACCTTGCAAGGTTTTTCGGGAAGAGCTCCAACAATGCCCTTTGTCCTCACGCAAAAAGCGTAACTTTACAACTTTAAAAAGAAGCAGAAATAATGAAGAACTATTCTTTCAAAAACGATTATTCAGAAGGTTGTCATCCCCATATTTTAGAAACATTAATCAAAACCAATCTCGTTCAGCAAAATGGTTACGGTTACGATGATTATTCCGAAGAAGCCAGAAAATTAATCAAACAAAAAATGAATTATCCAAATGCTGATATTCATTTTGTAAGTGGTGGAACACAAGCCAATTTATTAGTTATTTCTTCAATTCTTCGTCCGCACGAGAGTGTTGTTTCTGCAGAAACGGGACATATTTTTACCAACGAAACCGGTGCAATAGAAGCAACCGGACACAAAGTTCACGGATTGGTTACGGAAGATGGAAAACTAAAGCCAGAACACATTCAATCGGTTTTGGATACGCATACCAACAAGCCTCATCAGGTCAAACAAAAACTAGTCTACATTTCCAATTCTACAGAAGTAGGAACGATTTACACCAAGAAAGAATTGCAGGAATTATCTGCGTTTTGCAAAGGCAATGATTTGTATCTTTTTATGGATGGCGCAAGATTAGGCCAGGCTTTGACTTCCGAAATCAATGATTTGACATTAGAAGATATTGCCAACTTAACGGACATATTTTATCTCGGTGGAACAAAAAATGGAGCACTTCTTGGCGAAGCAATTATCATCACTAACGACAAACTTAAAGAAGAATTCGGATTCCATATCAAGCAAAAAGGAGCGATGTTGGCGAAAGGCAGATTGTTGGGCATTCAGTTTTTGGAACTGATGAAAAATGATCTGTATTTTGATTTAGCAAAACATTCCAATGTTCAGGCAATGAAAATTAAGTTTGCTTTTCATAATAAAGGTTTCCAGTTTTTGTCTGATACATTTACCAACCAGATTTTTCCAATCCTAACCAATTCTCAAATTGAAAAATTATCGGAAAATTTTGATTTTTATGTATGGAAAAAGATAGATGAAGAAAATTCCGCAATCCGATTGATCACGTCTTGGGCCACTTCTGATGAGGTTGTGGAAGAATTTGTGAAAGAGATTCAATCATTATAAACAAAAAAACTCCCGACTTAATCGGGAGTTTCTATTTTATGCAGTTGCAGTTTCTTCTTTCGGAAGTTTGAATTTCTTAGAATAAATCATAATCAGGAAGCCTGCAATCATAAATGGAATGCTGAGAACCTGACCTGTATTGAGTCCGGCAAACTGAATGAATTCATCACCTTGTGGTTCCTTCAGGAATTCTACAAAGAATCTTACCGCCCACAGAATGATAAAGAACAATCCAAACAACCAGCCTTGCTGATACTTTTTGTCGGTTTTTCTATAAAGAAACCATAACAGAACGAACAAGCAGAAATAGCCCACCGCTTCAAACAGCTGACTCGGATAGCGCGGAATCGTCACACCATATTCGGAACTTTGTTGTGGAAAAAGAATAGCGAACGGAGAACTTGGGTCAACTGGTTTTCCGATGATTTCCGAATTAAAAAAGTTACCCATTCTCACAAATGCACCGCCCAATGCGACTACAATCCCAATCCTGTCATAAACCCAAAACGGATTTTTCTTGATGATTTTGAAACTGTAATATAATGTGGTGAAAATCAAAGCAATTGTAGCACCGTGACTGGCCAGACCGGAAAATCCTGTGAAATGCAATCCGCCTTTGGTACTGATCGGTAAGAAAACACTGAAAAAATCTTCTTTGAACAACTCTGGCTGATAAAATATAACGTGTCCCAATCTCGCACCAAGAATAGTTCCTACCAACGTCCAGGTAAAAAGCGGCTCAAGAAATTTCTCTTCCACGCCGTCAATCTTAAAAATTTTTGCCATAATGACATAACCAAGACCAAATGCAAAAATGAACATCAAGCTGTAGAAATGCAGCATTACCGGGCCAAGAGGAATACCTTTCATTGGGTCCCATATTTTGAATTGCGTTTCCAGTTCAGTATTATCAGTTGGCTTCAGAACTTTATCAGATTTCAGAAGATATTTGAAATTCTCTATATTTTTCTGCTCAAAAACAGGTTCCAACGGTTTGAAATTTTTGTCCAGAAACTGGAATTTATTGGTCTTAAAAGTCTCTAAAATATTCTGAATGCTCGCCAAATGTTCTGCAGATTCCGCTTTGATATTATCTTCATTCAGAATAATCAATTCGTTAGGAACATTTGAGGAAGATTCATTATAAAACTTATTACTGCTTTGTGTTGCGAAAATTTTTACGGGCAGCTTCTCTGTGGTATTGATTTTAAGTGTTCCGTCAGAAAGGCCATTGGAAGCACTTTGAGAAGAAAACAATTGGAAAATTCCTGCGAAAAGAATGAGATAAAATCTGCGAAAAATATTGTTCATTGATGAATTATTTTAATGTTGTTTTGGTGGAACAGGATCGTAACCTTCACCGCCCCACGGATGACAGCTACCGATTCTTTTGATTGCAAGCCAGCTACCCTTAAAAAGTCCGTGGACCTTCAGGGCTTCCAAGGTGTAATGCGAACAAGTAGGGTCGTACCGGCAGTTTTTCCCCAGCCAAGGTGAAATAGCAAGTTGATAAAACTTGATCAAAATTACAATCGGAAAAGTCAGAATCTTGTTCAGCATAATTTTTAGTAATACAAAAATAGCAGAAAAATCAAATACCGAATCAACTTTAACCAACAATAACATTTAATTTCAGGATTAGGTCGCTGTTTCGGCTGCGTGTATTCACTGTTTCAAACTATCTCAATATTAATTGATTTTAAACAAAAGTTTAATTTAATCTTATCTTAAAGTCAGAAATTTGAATTTCTAAGTGAAAATCAGGATTTTTGCAAAATGGATAAAAGGATTTTTCCGCTGGCATTGGGAGCATTAGGAATTGGAACTACAGAATTTGTGATTATGGGATTATTGCCCGATGTTGCAAAATCACTTAATATATCGATTCCGCAGGCCGGACATTTGATTTCGTCATATGCATTCGGCGTTGTTGTCGGAGCACCGGTTTTGATTGCTTATGCTGCTAAATTTCCACCAAAGAAAATTCTGGCATTCCTGATGATTGCCTTTGTGATTTTCAATGCATTGTCTGCATTGGTCAATGATTATTACACGATGATGATTGTCCGGTTTCTATCAGGACTTCCGCACGGTGCATTTTTCGGCGTCGGGACTGTGGTGGCAACAAGGCTTGCAAAACCAGGAAAACAGGCGCAAAGCATCGCAATGATGTTCACTGGGTTGACATTGGCTAACCTGGCAATGGTTCCGTTTGTCACCTGGCTTGGTCACCAGCTGAGCTGGCGTTACGCATTCGGTGTTGTTTCTGTTTTAGGACTTTTAACGTTGATTAGTTTAAAATTCCTTTTGCCTTATATGGACAGCCTGCGCACAACAACACTCAGAGACGAGCTGGAGTTTTTCAAATCTGCAAAAGCCTGGCACATCATCGCAATTACCGGAATCGGGTTTGGAGGTTTGTTTGCGTGGTTCAGCTATATCACACCTTTGATGACTAATGTTTCCAGATTCGAAACGGATTTTATCGCTTACATTATGGTTTTAGCCGGCGCCGGAATGGTAGTCGGGAATTTTCTTGGCGGTATAATGGCTGACAAAATGCGACCGGCTTTAGCTGCGGCAATTTTGCTTAGTGCGATGATTCTGGCTCTGATTGGTGTTTTCTTCTTTTCAGAAAACCAGTCGGTTTCATTGGTTCTGACTTTTGTCTGTGGTGCTTTATCTATGGCTGTGGGAACACCGGTTAATATTATAATGCTGCGTTCTGCCAAAAACTCGGAAATGATGGCGGCGGCTTTTATGCAGGCGGCGTTCAATGTGGGAAATTCACTAGGTGCTTTCTTTGGTGGTTTACCTTTGGAATTCGGTTTGTCATATAATTATCCTTCATTGGTTGGAGCTGGTTTAGCAGGAATGGGATTGTTGCTTTGTATCGCATTTATCAAAAAATATAAGCCGGTTATTTAGACTTATCAATTGTCCGGAAAGTCAGGCTGATTCTCGGTTTGATGATTTTTGTGGTCGTTGGTAATCTGTGAAGCCAGAATTTTTGTGTTGTATCTTTCATCATCAGCAGGCTTCCGTTTTCTAGAATCAATGAAACTAATTCTTTCGTGGTTTTATGTTTAAAATTGAATTTTCGCTCTGCACCAAAACTCACGGAACTAATTGCGCCATTATCTTTCAAATCCTTTTCGCCGTCACTGTGATAAGCCATTCCTTCGGATCCGTCGTGATAGAGATTCAGTAAACAGGAATTAAAAGTCTCGCCACTTACGTTTTCGATTTTCTCTTTGATTTCGAGAAGAGTTTTGTTCCAGGGCAACGCTGTTTTTGTTCTTCCGGAATAAGTATAACTGAATTCCTCATTACCGTACCAAGCCACTTTTCTTTTGGTTTCAATCAATTTTCCGAAGATGACTGCTTCATCACTTTTCCATTCAACTTCGGTCATTAATTTTTGAAAATAATCGTTCGCTTCTTCCTCAGAAAATATTTTTCCATAGTAAGAAGTTGTTCCATCGTAGGGCAGAATGTTTTCTATGATGTCGAATTGGTCGTCAAAAAGGCTCATTATTTCGTCTCGTCAAAATTATCGTAATAAGTAAAATCTTTGATGATTTTTCCATTCTCAATGGTGAAAATTGTACAAATCGGCAATTCAAATTTGGAATTATCCAGCGCAGTTCCTGTCGAAACAAATTCAACAATGACATTGTTATTGCCAGATATATAAATTGTTTTGATTTCGTCCTTCAAATCTGGAAACATTTGGTTGAGTTCCGAATATTTCCTGACGAATTCCTGCCGGCTTTGTTTTACAATTCCGATTCCGAAACTTGGATCTTTGAATTCTGCGTTTTCCACGTAAAGTTCAGAGAGCGCTTTCCATTGATGTTGGTTGAACAATTGAAAATATTTCTTTACGAATTGTTCATTTGTCGAATTGTCTTTCGAATCACAATTGTTGCAGGCAATTGTGATTACAGAAATAAATAATGCCGTTATCAGAATTTGAATGATTTTCATATTATATTTTTTAAATGCTCTTAATTCGTTCCTCTTCCAAATCAATCTGGTACAATTGCTGACGGATGATTTCCTCATCAATTTTCGGATCTTGATTCAGTTCTGTCAGATATTCTCTTTGGTTTTCAAGAAGTTCGTAAAATATTTCTTTCGATTCATTGCTCATCCAGCTGTCGTCATTCGCATTGATTTTTTCTTCCCAATGTTTCATAATCCTTTCAAATCCTGGATTTCCATTCAGACCGTTGTCATACTTAAATTTCAATTTGTCATAAATATGGTGTCGCAATCCGTGCTTGATTTTTCGCCTGGTTTCCAATTCGTCTTCCTCATTGTAAATTCCACCAAACAAACCCGTTCTTTGAATTAGCACAGGCAAGGTAAGCCCCTGAATTACCAAAGTCAATAAAATGACAATAAATGTGATGAATAAAATCAAATTTCTGTGCGGAAATGCCTCACCATTTAAAGTCACCGGAATAGCCAAAGCAGCAGCTAGTGAAACCACACCACGCATTCCTGTCCAACCGAGAAGTAATGGCATCAGATAACGTCTGCGTCTGGATGAAGCGTTAGGAATGACACTGGGACGGAAAATAATCGTCGCCACCAAAGCCGCATAAGCACTGATAATTCTGGCCAAAATCAAAACAGCTGTTACCAAAATGCTGTAACCAACTGCCGTTCTTACCTGAACACCTTCCGAACGTATGCCGTCTACAATCTCCGGAAGTTCCAATCCTATTAGCAAAAACACGATGCCGTTGAGAATGAAAACAAAACTTTCCCAAACGCTGTAACCTTTGATTCGGCTGGCACTGTTAAGAAAAATCAAACGTTTGGAGGACATATACAATCCGCCGGCAACTACCGCCAAAACGCCGGAACTATGTAATAATTCTGCAGCGAGATACATAAAATAAGGCTCAATCAATGTCAATGCGACATCAGAAGCAGGTTCTGTATCCAGTAACTTGTGAATCTGAACAAATAACCAGCCCAAAACCAATCCGATTCCAGCACCGCCGATGACCATCCATACAAAACTGGTAGCTGCTTCCTGCCAGATAAATTGTCCTGTTCCGACAGCAATCAGTGCAAATCGAAAAATAATTAATGATGAAGCATCGTTCAGGAGACTTTCGCCCTCAAGAATTGCTGATGTTGATTTTGGAATTTTGACGAATTTGGTAATAGCACCCGTACTTACAGCATCAGGAGGTGAGACAATTCCGCCCAAAAGAAATCCCAATCCGATGGTGAAGCCGGGAATAAAATGATTGGCGAAAATGGCCACTGACAATGCCGTGAAAAAAACGACTAAAAATGCGAAACTGCCGATGATTCGCCACCATTTTTTCATTTCTTTGAAAGAAATGCTCCAAGCTGCTTCGAACAATAAAGGTGGTAAAAAAATGAAAAAGATGAGGTCCGGGTCCACTCTCACCATTGGCAAACCGGGTACAAAACTGATTAACAAGCCGGCTACCACCAGCAGAATAGGATAGGCGATTCTCAGCTTATTGGCCAAAATGGTAAGCAACACAATGGCGGCAACCATAGCAAGCAAAAAAGGTAAAAGTGTATGCATCAATTATTGTTGTGTTTTTTAAATTCAAAATAATTCTTAAAAATATGAAAATGCCCGAATTTTTCCTATAAGTTATTTCTGATTTTAGAAACCTTTGTTTGATTATTCTTATTTTTGCAGTCGATTTATCATTTATCAATCATCATTTATTTTATATAATGAAGCCGAGCTTAGCAAAAGGAACAAGAGATTTTACTGCGAAAGAAGTTTCCAGAAGAAAATATATCATCAATACATTACAGAAGAATTTTGAATTATTTGGATTCCAGCCGTTGGAAACGCCAAGTTTTGAGAATCTTTCAACTTTGACAGGAAAATATGGCGAGGAAGGTGATCGATTGATTTTTAAAATCTTAAATTCCGGCGATTACGCTTCAAAAACCAATAATGATGACTGGACGAATAAAAATTCCCAGAAACTAATTTCCCAGATTTCCGAAAAAGCACTTCGTTATGATTTGACCGTTCCATTTGCTCGTTTTGTGGCAATGAATCACGGACAATTGGCTTTTCCTTTCAAACGTTATCAGATCCAGCCGGTTTGGAGAGCCGACAGACCCCAAAAAGGGAGATTCCGAGAGTTTTACCAGTGTGACGCAGATGTTGTGGGAAGTACAAGCCTTTGGCAGGAAGTGGAATTACTGCAGTTGTATTTTAAATCATTCCAGGATTTGAAATTATCGGTTTCAATTCACATTAACAATAGAAAAATCCTTTCCGGATTAGCAGATTATGCAGGCATTGCGGACAAGTTGATTGATTTTACTGTTGCGTTGGACAAGCTGGATAAAATTGGAAAAGAAGGCGTTGTAAAAGAAATGCAGGAAAAGGGAATTTCTGAAGAAGCGATTTCTAAACTGGATTTCCTCTTCAGCCAAACCAATGATGCTTTGGAAAACCTACTTAATCTGAAAGAAAAATTTGTCGGAAACGAAATTGGACTGAAAGGCGTTGAAGAATTAGAATTTGTTATTACCAATGCTTTGAATCTCGGCATCGATTCTCAAAATTTAGTTTTTGATATCACTTTAGCCCGAGGTCTGGATTATTATACCGGTGCTATTTTCGAAGTTAAAGCTGATGAAGTTGCAATGGGTTCTATCGGCGGCGGTGGACGTTATGATAATCTGACGGAAGTTTTTGGCGTTAAGGATATTCCGGGAATTGGGATTTCTTTTGGGTTGGACAGAATTTATCTTGTAATGGAAGAATTAGGCGTTTTTCCTGAGGATTCTGAGAATAATGTCAAATATCTTTTCGCCAACTATGGAGAAACCGAATCCATTGAAGCCTTGAAGCTTATTTCAGAGCTGAGACAAAAAAATATTGCTGCAGAACTCTATCCCGAAGCTTCCAAACTGAAAAAGCAATTCACTTATGCCGAGAAAAAAGGTATTGAGAATTTGGTTTTTCTAGGAGGCGAAGAAATTAAGAATCAATCGGTTACGGTTAAGAATTTACAAACCGGCGAACAGCAAACTCTGAAAATCGAAGAATTTCTAAATTAGTCTTTCAGCTAATTTTCGGAAACCAGACCATTCATACTTTCGAGAGTAGGATAGTTAAGATTATTTTCTATCTCTTTTTTCCTTTTGCGAATAAAATCTGTGGGTCTGATGCCATTGATTTCGAAAAATAGATCGGAGAAATTCTGTCTTGACGCGATGCCGCATTCTTTTGCCAAGGTATCGATCGTGTAATTGAGGTAGATATTCTTTTCGAACAATAGTCTGGTGATGTATCTGATTCTCAGATCGCCAAGATACTTATTGAAGTTCATTCCCTTGTATTCATTAATAACGTGCGACAGATAATTAGAATTAGTATCCAATTGGATCGCCAGTTTCTGAATTGTCAACCCTTTTTGAATAAAATGTTTTTTCTCTTCAAAAACCTTTAGTTTGTGCAGTAATTCTTCTTTTATTGCTTCTGCAATATGTGTCTTTTTATCATCATTGGTCTCGGAATGGGTTATTGGCGTTATAGTTTCCGGACGAACGTAGTTGTGGTTTTGCAGTTTTTCCTGTATCAGAAAATATTTCTGAAGAATATCTTTTTCTTTCTTGAATTTTTTATACAAAGTGAAAATCAGAAATACCGCTAAAGCTGTTAAAACACTAATGAAAACAGCGCTCCAAATATTTGCTTTTTCCAGTTTTCCTTTCTCTTCCAAAAGCGCATTGGTATCATACTCTCTGTGAACTTTTGGTGACAAGTATGCAAAATCCCGGGAAATAATGCTATCAGCTTTCAACAGTTGAGTAGTGTAGAACAATTGTTGTTTTGGATCATTTTTATCCTTATAATGATTGATCAAGATCTCGTAATTCTCTCTAAGCTCCGGTAAAATGAACTCTTGTTTTGTGAAAATGGAGTCAATTTTTTTGAAATTTAAAATCGCAAGATTCTCATTTTTCAATGCTAAATAACTTTTTCCGATGTAAAAATAATCAACAGATTCCCAGGCAAAATCGTCCTTCATCAGTTGAAGAGATTCTGTCAAGTAGTCAATTGCGGAATTATATTTACCATTCGAATACTCTGATAAGCCTTTGCTTTTCAGAAAATAACTTCTTTCGCGCGAAAAATCATTATTATTGAATGTCTTCAACAGACCAATATTGATGAGCGAGTCCGCCTTAGCAAAATCTTTTATATTCCTGTAGCAGATAATCATCTGATGTAAGCTATTAAGATAGCCTTTCTGATTGTTGAAAATCTTGTACTTATGAGATTTTGTATTATTAGCTTCTGTTTCAAAATAATTGACACATTCTTTGAACAATGCCAAAGCCTCCTCGTTATAACCCAAATAATTTTTTACGACACCTAGGTGGTACGATACTTTATTTGTAAGGTAAGGATCTCCTGTATTCTTAGAGTATTTATAAGCCATCAGATACTCATCCAATGCAGGCTTATATTTTTTCATTTTGGCGTAGTAGATACTGCCTTTAAGAATATAGGCGGTAGCTATCTTATCATCACTGGAAGTTTTGTAGGCCGCATCCAGACAGCTGTCGGCGTAGAGCAGTTTTTTGTTCCATGATTTGGAGTAATACGCAGCGTCTCTGTAAGCTTGGAATAATTCTTCTTGTTTCTTTTCTTTTTTCGCTTTTTTGATATACGGATCTAGAAAAGCAAAAGCGCGATTATCATTTTCTGAAAAACTTTCATAACCCTTTCTGTAACTTTCATAGGTCATTCCAGTCTTATCTTTTGAAAGAACAAACGTTGAGACAAATAAAATGATAATAGAGAAAAAGTTTTTCATCTGAAATTTTTTAATTATCATCATTTGTGTCCACAAAAATACGGAAATCCTAAATATTATTGATAATAATCTAATAAAAAAAGATTATGCATTAGGATAAAGTAATAATAGTGGTATTGTATTGATTTTCAAATGATTATTTTTGTCGCAATTTGTGAATTAGGACGTCATAATTTCAAAATCGAGACCGGTTTTTCTTTCGTGGTTCAAATTTAGAACATAATTTCGTCACAGATAATGAGAGGAACATTTAAAAACTAAGAATTAAAATTTTATAAAAAATTATTACATCATATGAAAAAATTCGTTTCAATTTTAGCAATTGCGTTTGTATCTTTAAATTTTGTGTCTTGCAGACAAGACGACGTTACTTCTGATATGGAAGTTACTTCTGCTAAAGAAAATCTAAGCTTAAGAAAAACTGAAGATACAGCAAAGACAGATACTGTTAAAGCAACACTTGCTACAAGACCAGTTGATCCAGATCCACCAGTTAAAGATACTACAAACTGGTAATTAATACAGAACAACATTCATTCTATACACAATTTTATCTGCCTCAATTTATTTAATTAGATTGAGGCAGATTCTGAAATAGAACCGACAAAATTTATAAAAAGGAGTAGTTATCTCTTTTGATTCTCAAATTTGTATCAATATATTATGAAAAAAATATATGTCGCTTTTTTTGCTTTGGTTTTAACTCTGGTTAAATCTCAAGTAGGGATCAATACTCCAAAACCGTTGGCCAACCTGGAAGTTCATACATCAAACTTATCAACTATTCCAGACGGAATTATCCCGCCGAGAATCTCTGCAGATTCTTTACAGTTAAAAGATCATTTGTATGGTCCTGCTCAGAATGGAGCTTTGATTTATATCACAAAACCCGTTTCTAAGTTTTCTAAAAAAACACAGGAGATTACAAGTTCGGGGTATTATGTGTACGATTCCGGATATACGCACCAGGACAAATCGAATGGAACTTGGAAAAAAATGTTCAGTGACCCAAACGCTTTTGCTGCCAGCAGCTTTTCTGGACTTCAATTTTCCAAAATTATGCTGGACTCTTCCGGATCTGGTTTTCAGTCCATACAATTTGACGACAGCGTGGAAAACAGGATTGGAAAAGAGTATCTCACAGATAATCAATATATTGTTCCGGAGACAGGATTGTATGTCATCAATTACTCTATAGCATTTGAAAATCCGGATCAAAAATTACAAAAACAGAGACCACGCATTGCAATTATGCGATCTTCCAAAGATGATAGTCGTAATATATTGGCTTCAAAGATGTTTGATGCTTTTTTTACAGCTGATGATAAAGTTTCTTTAGCTCAGCAAACCAGCATCAACCATATCTATCAGTTGACACAAGGTGAAAAACTAAACTTCGGACTGGTTACGGAAAATGATGATTTGTCATCCTTCGGTAACGTCTCTACAGAAATTTCAGTTTATAAAATAAGATAAGAGTATGTCTAGATTTAATCACTTAATTATAGTAAAGTTAGCAGGAATTGCCTTGTTGTTTTTGAGAATGTGTTTTGGTGACGAAATTTTCCGTAAAAAACCACATTAAAAAAGTTTGTCTTACTTTTGCAGGAAATTCGATTTCTATGAAGCCCGGACAAACTAATTCTCTTACCATTTCTGAAAAAATATCTTCTGGTTTTATCCTGAGGGATGAAAATCAGGAAAAAGCTTTTATCCAAAAAGTTTTTGCTGACGAATCCTGGGATATCGGAAAGGAAGTGGAAGTTTTTGTCTATCAGGAAGAAGGAAACCTGAAAGCTACAACAGAAAAAGCGAATGCAGAAATAGGAGAATTTGCGGTGATGACTTGCGTTCAGAGTCTGCCAAGCGGCGCTTTTATGGATTGGGGAATTATCAAAGACCTTTTTATTCCGTATAAACAACAAAAATCCAAGATTGTAGAAGGTAAACGCTATTTGGTTTATGTTTACATTGATGAGGCTACAGGATTGATTACCGGCACAACAAAATTCAAACGTAATCCGCAATACGACGAGCTTCCATTCAAAAATGGTGATAAAGTGAATCTGATTATGATGAACGAATCCGAATTGGGTTGGAATGTTGTCATTGAAAAAAAATACATCGGCTTGATCTACGCCTCAGACGTTTTCAAAAAACTATATCCTTTATCAGAAGAAACAGGTTACATCAAAACCATCCGTGAAGACGGGAAAATCGATGTGACGCTCCAGCCGCAAGGTTTTGAAAATGTTGATGAATTCAAACAAAAAGTTCTGGACAAACTCCAGGACAGCTACGGTTTACTTTATCTCTCGGATAAATCTTCTCCGGAAGAGATCAAAGATGAGTTGCAGATGAGCAAGAAAAACTTCAAAAAAGCGATCGGAAGTCTTTACAAAGATAAGATCATCGAGATTCTGGATGACAGAATCAGATTACTATAAACCTTATGTAAAATATCATTTTTCTAAAAATTAGCATCGATTAATTTTTCGTTGGAATCGTTTTTGTTTCTGCAGACGAAATAATAACTGATGAAAAAAATTCTTATCAGCGGTGCAACAGGATTGGTAGGTAAAAAGCTTTCCCGAAAATTGCATGAACGCGGCTACAAAGTTGAGATTCTTGTTCGTTCCAAATCAAAAAAAACAGACTTCAAATCCTATATTTGGGATTATGAAAATGGATTTTTAGAGGATGGCGCTTTAGACAATACTTATATTTTTATCCATTTGGCTGGAGCTCCGATCAGTAAACGCTGGACGAAAGCTTACAAAAAAGAAATCTATAAAAGCAGAGTGGATTCGGCACAGTTTATCTATGAAAAGATGTTGGAGAAAGATATTCATCCAGAAGCAGTAATCTCATCTTCAGCAGTAGGTTTTTACGGACAAATCACGTCGGAACATATTTTTTCGGAAGATAATTCGCCGGCAGAAGATTTTTTAGGAGGTGTCTGCAGAGATTGGGAACTGAAAGCTTTGCAGTTTGAAAATCTGGGAAGCAGAGTAGTCCGAATCCGGACCGCTACGGTTTTGTCAGAAAAAGGTGGCGCTTTGGAAGTTCTTAGAAAACCTGTTGACTTGAATATTGGTTCACCTCTAGGAACGGGAAAACAATATTTTCCCTGGATTCATATTGATGATTTGGTTAATATTTATTTCAAAGCCATAGAAGATGTTTCTATTAATGGTGCTTATAATGCTTCGGCTCCGGATTTTGTTACGAATGAAATTCTCACCAAAAAATTGGCTTCCCATCTTAATAAAAAATTATTCCTTCCTAACATTCCAAAATTTGTTATAAAAACTATTCTGGGTGAAATGTCAGTTTTGGCGTTAGAAGGAAGTAGGATTTCTTCCAGAAAAATCGAGAATTCTGGTTTTAATTTTAAATATAATAACTTAGATTTGGCGCTTTCTGATGTTCTTTAAAGAATTTGCTAATCGATATAAAAGCCTTATTTTTATCAAAATTTTTCAATGAGATTGACTGAAGAAAATCAAGAAAAACTTTCTGTTTTAGAAAAAATTGCCAACGGAATTATTTGGTGGGTGGGTTCTATCCAGTCATTGGTTTTTCATACGATATTTTTCATTGTTTGTTTTGCGTTGCCAATTTTCAATATTGTCGAATTTGAACATATGTTGTTGGTTCTCACAACGGTTGTTTCTTTGGAAGCGATTTATTTGGCCATTTTCATTCAGATGTCAGTGAACAAAAGTTCCGAGCATATTGAAGATCTGAAAGAAGACGTTAACGAAATCCAGGAAGATATTGATGAGATCCAGGAAGATATCGATGAGATCCAGGAAGACATTGAAGAGATCCAGGAAGACGTAGAAGAAATTCAGGAAGATGTTGAAGAAATCAGTGAAGATGAAGATGATGACGACCACAGTGAGCGCGCAAGAACTGTAATGCTGAAAAGCAAAGTCACCAATAATAAAAACGACATCAAAAACCTGAAAGATAAAATAAAAGAGTTGGAAGGCTTAATAGAAAGCCTTAAAAAAGAAGAAGAGCAATAATATCAGTTTGAGATTTCTAAACGTAATTTTTTGCTGTCAGTCTGAGGTTCTCGAAGACTCATAAACGCTAAATTTCCAATTGACACTCTCCCATAAAGTGTGTAAGTTAAAAAGTGAGGGCTTGGATTTTATAATCTGAGCCTTTCTTCAAAAATAAGCATAAATTGGTTGAGAAT
>NZ_RAQH01000008.1 GCF_003610695.1 Epilithonimonas arachidiradicis
GGAGACCCAAAAAGGTCTCCTCTTTTTATTTCCGGTATCTTTTATGGCTAAGAAAACCCTCTGTTAATTTGTAGCGAATCTATTGTTATAGCACAATTTAGTAAATAAAAAGCTCCAATCAATGGAGCTTTCACTTTATTTCTTCTTCAAATCTTTATCAATCTGCTTTTCTGCATTTTCTGCATTCTTTTCCTGAGCACGTTTATCCTTTCGTTGTTGAGCTCGAGATTTTTTTTCGGCTCGTTTTTCTTCGCGGATGACTTTGTTTGATTTGGTGTTATACAAAGCTTCTACGATGCCTTGTCCGGTTTTGCTGAAGATCTTGATTTTCGGTTTCTCGTGTGTTCCCGTAACCACAACAGGGAATCCAATCCAGCCAGCTGGCGGTAATCCGACTCTCACTCGGAAATCCAGCAAACCATTGAAACTAGTAGTTCCGCTAATCGTAGGTCTCAGAACAGAAACTTTGAAGGTAAACGGCTCCACGTGAATCAGGTTATTATTGATACTCGTTTTGATGTCAACGCCTTTCATATCCGGATTATCAAAGGCATTCGCTCCAATATTGTCGCCAACTGCGGAAAGCATTTTTAGGTTTTTGACTTCCACATCTCGTAGATTCACGTTTCCTCCACCTTCTAATGATGGATAAATTGGTTTCATATTGGCATCGAAATCGCCTTTCAGTTTATAGTCTAGCGTTACCACGCCTTTCACATCTTTTGCAGCGGTCGCCATTTCACGCACCATATCAATTTCTTTGTAAGCTCTCTGAACATCGAAGTTATCGACCTTCAAAGCCACATCATAGTTGGCAGTAATTGGGGATTCATTCTGATATCGTGCATCGATTCCCATTCGGCTTCCGATGATATCAAATGTTGTATTTTTTAAGTAGATTTCACCTTTTGTTACCGTAGCCAAGCCTGCAAGATTATTCAATCCAAGTCCTTTGAACTCAACTTTTTTGGCATTAGCTTCCAAAGAAACGTCTAGATTGGCCGGCACAATTACAACGCCGCTGCTTTTCGGATGTTCTTCCTTCGCATAGGTTACTGCAAGGGATTTGTCTGTATTATCACCTTCTTTCAGCGCCATAAATTCATCTACCAAAATATAATTGGATTTCAAATGAAATCTGCCGTGCAAAGTTCCTTTTCTTTCGATGAAATAATTGATGGTATTCAATAAATATCCATTGAGTGAATAATCGGATTTTCCGTAATTACCATAGAATTTTCTGAACCACATTTTCTCATTTTCAAATTCGAAATTCCCTTCTTTGATATAGAATGATTTCGGAAGATATTCGGTTGTGGCTTTGATATTTTTTAAGATTAGAGTACCTCTGTTATCAAGCTTGCTGTATTGTCCGGTTGTCGCATAACTTTGTCGTCCGTTGAGTGATAAATCTGCCATAATCAATCCGCTGATATCCAAACCTTCTTTTTTGAAAACTTTGTAGATTCTGCCAACATTCAATGTTCCTTTTGCTCTGACTTTGTATAATAAATCTTCGAAATCCTGCAAATTTGCATTCACGAAAACCGGATTGCCTTCAAAATCAAATTTAAAAGGGTCGAGCTTCACACCCAAACTTTTAAATGTTCCGTCGGTATTATGAATATTCGCTAAAATATTGATGTTCTGAATTGGATTTGGATAATATTTCGTTTTCAGCCAGCCATTTTTCAGTTTAAAATAACCTTTAGTTTTTGGGAATAATTTTTTGTCTAAACTGAAAATCCCATTTGACTGAATATCAGTATTCATTAAACCTTTTAATTCGATATCCTTTAAACCTAAAGCGGCATCCAAAGTTGCCAAATCAACCGCACCTTTTATATTGGCATTGACTTTCATTTCGTTCAATCCTTGCGTTTTCACAACTGCACGAAAGCTGTTATTCTTACCCAAATCAAAACTCAAAGTTCTCAAATCGAGTAGGAGTTTTTCGGTATCCAACGATGGTAAATCGACATTCAAATCCATATTCAGATTGTTCATTGGAACTGGTGCGTTGCTGTTGGAAACAAAACCATTATTAACCTTAAGACTGGCTTTCAAATCTGGCTTCAAATTTTTTGGTTCACTGAATCGACCTTTCAAACTGAAAAACAAATCGCTGTTTCCCTCAATTTTAGTGTCTTTTGCCCAATCCAGATATTGAGGAGGCAAAATCGAAATCATATCCCGAATCGTCGTTTTCTCAGAAGCCGCATTTATATTAAGATTATATCCATCCTTCAAAATACTCACAAAACCTGTGAATTTGAGAGGAAGTTTATTGATTCTTAGCTCATTTTTTCTCAGCACAAACGTCAATGCATTGGTGTTGATTCTCGTAATCAAATCTGCGTGTAATGTTTTTTGTTGTGCATACCAGATTCTGTTCAAAGCAAAATCAACTTTATCAATATCCAAATCGGTCTCCAAATCGAAAATATCTTCGCTCAATCCACCTCTTCCGGTATAGTTAAGACCTTTAGCGTTGACCAAAACGTTGGCTGCGTGGTCATTATATTTGATATTCCAGTTTTTCAGTTTGATTAAATCTAATTTGATAGACGCACCTGTTCCGGTTGTATCTCTTGGTTTCTCAGATGGTTTGGAAACATAAACATTATAATTAGCTTCACCTTTAGAATTGACGAAAACATTGGCCATTGCATCGTTAACATAAATTTCATCGATTTTAACTTCTCTATCAAAAATCAGATTTTTCAGATTAATTCCAACTGCAACTTCTTTCGCTGAGAGAAGTGTATCCTGCTCAAAAGGTTTAGAACCTTTCAACAAAAAATCGTCTACGGAAACCGTGAGAGAAGGGAAGTGACGGAAAAAAGTAAGATGCGTTTTCTTATAATCCAATTCTCCGGCTAGATGCTTGTTCGCAAAAATCTTAACCTGTTGGGAAATGGTTCCCGGAAATAAAATCGGGATGATGAACATTAAAAATAGGATAGAAGCGATGGTAATTCCCAACCATTTTAATATTTTAAGCAATATCGTTTTTACATTAACCGCACTCATAAACTTGAATTTTTCGGAATAATTCAAAGATTGTGCTAAATGAAAATAGTTACTAATTTGATAGTTATTTTGCTGTCTTTTATGCTAATGTCAGATTGATGTTTTGATGCGACCTAATAATTTCAATTAAAATTTCGAATAAAGTTTGCCCTTTTCCATCGATCAATTCATCCAGTTTTTGCTGAATTAATTCTACGTTGAAAGGTTTTCCGATTTGAATTTTATTTTCGTAGAATTCTTTGGTTGAATCAAAGCCTAAATCTTCTCTCGACTTTTGGGAATTTTTCCAGATAATTTCGCCGCGAAATCCATATAAAACATCATCAAAACCGTCCAATGTCCCGACTTTCCAATCTTCATCTTTCATAAAAAGCTGGGAAATTTCTCCATAGAAACCCTCCAGATTCGAAAAATGACTGCCATTGATGACAGTCATTTTGTTATTATTGATTTCGTTTTTCATTCAATTATTTCCTTAGATAGATATTTCCATATTTGGATTCAAGACTGTATTGTGGTCCGTTTCCTAATGTTGTAGTCACTAAGGTATGAAAATCATCCGAATCTTTCCCGTCAAATTTGGTATCCAAATTAGAGTAGATTTGTCCAAAATATGTTTCTGCCGAAAGCTTTCCTGTGTTTTTTTCTGCAATGGTAGCATCTATACCGCCAAAAGGTGCATTAACACTGATTTCTCCGCCAAAATTTTTCACTTCTACCAAGCCATATTTTGCTTCGATTTGAGTTTTAAGATATTTCGGAACTTTGATTTCTAATTCAATATTCATATCAACGCCGCTGGACATCGTGTTGAAAGTTGCTCCGTTGGCTTTTGAATATTGTTGATAATCTTCTTTGGATTTAAAAGTTAGTTTTTCTTGTCCTTTATGAACCGCTATTCTATGTGGAAGTTTGTCTATTTCAGATACGTTTCCTTCGATAAGAAGAGCGTTTCCATCTTTTGATTCTTTGATTTGAAAAGCTCCATTGTTTTCGTTGTCATTAATGTTGACAGTTCCCGAAATCTGAACTTCGTCTTTGTCCCAAGTGCTTATTTTAATCAATTGAGGATAATCAAATTTCAAAGAGATGTTCTGGTTTTTAGTCGTTGAAAAACTTCTGTTAATCGTTGTTTGCGCTGTAATGTTTCCGAAAACGTAAACCATTACAAAAATGATCAGCTTTTTCATTTTGCTCTCAAATAGATTTTACTGTAATCTGAACGAACTTCTATATCCGTTCCGCCGCCATTAACTTTTCCGATAAGGTCATTACCAAAACGAACTAGATCATCTTCTGTTTTCTTCTCTTGCTCAATTTTAAAATCTGGCGAAATATAGATTTCTCCGTAAGAAGTTGTCGCTTTAAGGTTTGCTTTTACCGATTTTGGAAGGCTGACATCTGCGTGTCCATAAACCGAAATAATGGATAATGGACCTTTTACATTTTGGCTGAAAACCGCTTCCACATTGCCATAGATAGATTTTACAGTCGCCGGTCCAGTAATGTTTTCTAACTGTACATTATTGTAAGTCGCAGCAATTTCGATTTCATTCTGCATATTTTTGAAAACCACTTTTCCACCGTATTGCGATTGATGTTTAAATGAAACAATCACATTCTCAGGAATCAATATTTTAATAGATGGAGCTGAGATTTTTTTCAATGGATTAACTTCTAAAATACCGTCTTTTTCCGAAACATTGATTCCAAGGCCAGTATTATCTACAAGTCCTAAAGCATTGATTGCCTGAAGTCCTTCTGCACGTTTATCTTCTGTAGGAACTTTATCTTCCAAAGAGAAAATGACTTCATTGCCTTTGTAACCTTCAACCGTTACTTTTCCAAGGTTGACAAGCAATTTTCCTTTGCTTTTATTGACTTTGTATGTCTTCGTATTTTCTTTTGTTGAATTTTCCTGCGCTTGGAAGGAAACCGTCATCAAAGCAAATATGATTAAATATATCTTTTGCATAATGTTTAATTTGTTAATAATTTACTGAGTTTATTTATTTAAAAGCTTTTAAAATTTCATTATTACAGCATATGCTTCGTCTTTTACAAATTTTGCTGTTGTTGGGTCTTTAGCGAGTGCTAAAAGTTTTGTGTTAACTTCAGAACTGAGTTCAGATGATTGTTTTTCAGCCAAGAAAGAAATTAATTCTTTTTGCACCATTGGGTCATTTTGCTGAACAAAAATTTGTTGAATTTTATCTGTTATAACCGGATTTTGTTTTTGTGTTTCTAAGGCTGAAATCGCTGCCAACCTTACGTTTGTGTTTTCGTCTGAGATTGCTTTTTCAGAAAGTAGATTGATTAAATTTGAATCATAATCTGATAAATTCTTTACCAAAGCAATCCCTTGCAATCTGGAACTGGCAGAAAATTGGTTATCCATCAATTCTATTGCATTTGTTTTATCAAAATAATTTTTATCCTCAATATCATAATTCGGTACAAAATCTTGGTCTTTTATTGATTCTTTTGAATGATTAGAACTATTACTTGCGAGAACTTTACTTACAGCTTCCTGTTTTGTAGTCTTGATTTTTGCAGTTATTAATTCATTTTTTTGATTTAAAATATCAACAAAATCTTCATCTCTAGTTTTTATTTTCTCCTGAGTTAAAGCAATAGTTTTATTAATTTCTTTTTCTTTATTTAAACTAAAGATTCCTAAACTTAAAATAATCACAATTGAAGCTGCAATAGACCAATTTTTCATAGAAAATATCGTATGTGTTTTCTCAACAGATGGAGTAGAGCTATCCAGCTTGGACATTATTTTGTCAAACATTTCATCCGGAGCTTCGAGATTGTCAAATTCATCTCGATGGTCATTAATATATTTTTTAAGCGAATCTTTCATTGTAGTGTTTTGGATTTAATTTCTCAAAAATTTTCTTTTTAGCACGATGGTAATAACTTCTTACTGTTCCGTGCGGAATATTTAAAACTTTTGCTATTTCTTCCTGTGGCATTTCCTCGAACAGATAAAGGTTAATAATTGTTCTGGTCTGCAGAGGAAATCCTGCGATAATGTTTTGAAGTTCTTTTACACGAGATTCCATAGCCAACTTGGCTTCCAACTCGTCATCTTCTATGTCCAATATTTTATCATCTTCAATTTCAGTAAAATAGATTTTATTTTTCCGAAGATAATTGAGCGATTGATTGATAGCGATTCGCTCAATCCAACCTCCGAAACTTTCTACATTTTTCAGGGATTTGATTTCAGAAAAAGCTTTTACAAAAACTTCCTGAAGAATATCTTCCGCATCTTCCCGGTCATTCACAAGACGGAACACCGAATTGAAAACAGCTTTAGAATAACGATGATAGAGTAGAGAATACCCCGAATTGTCCCCGGAACTGCACCGTTCCAACAATTCTTTGTCACTGATATTTTCTGTTGTTGTCTTCAAAAAGTTATTCGGTTTTTTATGGTTCTATATAATAGACGCAAACCAATTCCAAATGTTGCAGTTTTTTATATTTTTTTCTGATTTTTTTAATTATTGTTCACAGGATTTGGTTTCAATAGGGTTTTTTAAAATATCGATTTTTTCTTTTTCGGTTTTGTTGTACATTTCTTTAGCTTCTTTGCTATCTACGCTGAGGCCGTGATAGACGTAAGTAAAAGTATTATTAGGAGAATTGAGATTAGCAAAAATCATCGAAGGATCTTTTTGATATTTGCTCCAGAAAGTTTCCCATTGCTTTGGAGTAAAATTCACTTTCGCAGTGTATGCATTTCTTCCCTCAATATTGTTTTGTTCTTTTGTAAGTCCTTTGATTTCGAAAATAAAATTCTCTTTAGAATCTGCTATTTTCAGGATGAGACCAGGTAATCCGAAAAACTTATATGGTCCATCACTAATTGGAATTTCATTGGTAAACCAAGCAATCCATTTTCTGCCTCCAAAATTCGTTTCCGCTTTTTGTACGTTATAGTTGAACAGCTTGTTTTTTTCTTGCAGAATTTTCCATTCCGGTTTGCAGTGATACGTCGTCAGATAAACTTTATCGAAGAAATTTTCCTCAGCAATCGTCGCCTGAGATTTTAAATCTTTTGAAATTAAAGTCTGTAATTTCCATTGTTGCTTTGGAGCTGGAAAACTTCTGCTTCCCTGATTGACAAGATTTGTTTTTATAGAATCATATTTAAATTTTGCTAAGGATTCGAAATAAGATTTATCTTCATTTTTTAATAAAACAGTTAATTCCGAATTATAATCTTTGGAATGTTCTTCGGTTTTCCATTTGAAATCGTAAATGATTTTATACGATTGGGAAAATATTGCAATGGAACTGATAAATGCAGATAAGCTTAATAATTGTTTAAGTTTCATATAATAGTTTTTGATGGTCTTACTATTATTAAGATTCAGGAATTGAAAAAATGTTGCAATTTGTCAAAAAAAATGACTGCCAATAATGACAGTCATTTTCCTTTTATTGTTATTTGAGTAACTAAACTAAAAGCTTATTTAAAATACTCCACTCCATTTTTGAAGATATTGTGGTAATTCGCAGTCGGAATATTTTTCATTAAACCTTCTGCAAAACGTTCAGGGTGACCCATTCTACCGAATATTTTTCCATCTGGACTGGTAACGCCTTCAATTCCGAACAATGAATTATTTGGGTTGAACGGCATTCCGTGAGCGATGTTTCCTTCTAAATCTAAATATTGTGTTGCAATCTGTCCGTTTTCATACAACTTCTGAATTTCCGCTTCCGAAGCCATAAAACGACCTTCCCCGTGAGAAATCGGAATCGTGAACACCTGGTCTTTCATTCCTTTCAACCAAGGCGATTCGTCATTCACAACTCTTACATTCACCATCTGAGAAATATGTCTTCTGATCGCGTTGTGAGCCAACGTCGGAGAATTTTCATCCAGATCTTTTATTCTTCCGTAAGGCAAAAGCCCTGATTTAACTAATGCCTGGAAACCGTTACAGATCCCGATAATCATTCCGTCTCTATCAAGCAATTCGTGAACCGCATTTCTCATTTTCTCGTTTTTCAAAACATTGACAATGAATTTTGCAGAACCATCCGGCTCATCACCTGCAGAGAAACCTCCTGAGAAAGCTAAAATCTGAGAAGTTTTGATTTCTTCTACCCAAGCATCAATACTTTCATCCAATAACTGGTGATTGATATTGATCAAAGGTAAACTGCTAATTGCAGCGCCTTCTTTTGCGAAAGCGTTCAACGTATCATACTCACAGTTTGTTCCAGGGAAAACCGGTGCGAATACTTTTGGCTGAGCGATTCCGTGTTTTTTGATGATGATATTTCTTGGGTTGATTGAATTTAATTTTTCATCAATGGCAACCGTAATTTTTTCTTTTTCAATGGTTGGGAAAAGATTTTCAAATGTATTGGTGTTTGCAGCCAAAAGTTTGTGGATGGTTGTTGGTTGATTGTTGATGGTTAGAACTTCATCTGCAACAACTTCTCCAATTAATTGAAGATTGACAGAGCTTAATTCTTCTTTAGATTCAATAATTAAGCTACCGATATTTTTAGCTAATAAAACATATTCATCAACTGTAATTTCAGCGCCTAACCTGTTTCCGAAGCTCATTTTAGCCAAAGCAACTGCAACTCCGCCTTCTTTCACGGTTTTTACAGAAACGATTTTTCCGGCTTTGATATTTTCGAAAATAAATTCATAAATATTTTTTAAAGCATCATAATTCGGAAGTCCGTTTTCCTGAGCGATATGATTAAAGAAATAGACTTTATTTCCTTCACCTTTAAATTCAGGAGAGATAATATTTTTCTTTTCTCCGTTTGCGCAAGCGAAAGAAATCAATGTTGGCGGAACATTCAGATCCTGATACGTTCCACTCATTGAATCCTTACCTCCGATCGCAGCCAAACCAAAGTTGATCTGAGCATCATAAGCTCCCAAAAGAGAAGCCAAAGGTTTACCCCATTTTTCAGGATTCTGGCCTAATTTTTCAAAATATTCCTGGAAACTGAATCTGATATTTTTGTAATCGCCACCCATTGCAACGATTTTTGCAACACTTTCTACCACCGCATAAGAAGCTCCCAACAAAGAATTCTGCTTAGAAATTTCTGCATCAAATCCCCAACTCGCCAAAGAAACCGTTTCAATATCTTTTGCTCCGATGATCGGTAATGTCTGAACACTTCCTTCCATCAAAGTCTGCTGATATTTTCCACCTAAAGGCATCGCAACCGTAGTTGCACCAATCGATGAATCAAACATTTCCAGCAAACCTTTTTGAGAAGCTACATTTTTATCGCTTAATATTTTTAAGAAATTCTCTTCATTGAATGTCGGAGTTTCTTCTTTTACTTCATTAAGGTGAGTAATTTTAACTTCCTGACTTTTTGAACAGCCGTTCGTATCTAGGAATTCTCTTGAAAGGTCAACAATTTTATCGCCTTTCCAGAACATCTGCATTCTTCCTGAATCGGTTACTTTTGCTACCTCAACAGCCACAATATTTTCAGCTTCACAGAACTTGATGAACTGTTCCTTATCTTTTGGTTCGACAACAACCGCCATTCTTTCCTGAGATTCGGAGATAGCAAGCTCGGTTCCGTTCAGGCCTTCATATTTTAAAGGTAAAACATCTAAGTTAACTTCCAAAGAATCAGCAATTTCACCGATAGCTACAGAAACTCCACCCGCTCCGAAGTCGTTAGATTTTTTAATCAACCTCGTTACTTCAGGATTTCTGAATAATCTCTGGATTTTACGTTCTTCAACGGCATTTCCCTTCTGAACTTCAGAACTCATCGTGTGGATAGAAGTTTCGTCCTGTTCTTTCGAACTTCCGCTTGCTCCACCAACACCATCGCGACCAGTCGCACCACCTAAAATGATGATAGAATCACCAGCTTCAGGTTTTTCACGTCTTACCCAGTCTACAGGAACTGCTCCGGCAACGAAACCAACTTCCATTCTTTTCGCTTTGTACCCCTCATCGTAGATTTCAGAAACCATTGTAGTCGCCAAACCGATTTGGTTACCATAAGAAGAATATCCGTTCGCAGCCTGTTTTGTGATTGTTTTTTGAGGTAATTTGCCCGGTAATGTTTTATCAACAGATTCCAACACATCAGCCGCACCCGTTAATCTCATTGCCTGGAAAACGAAAGAACGCCCAGACAAAGGATCTCTGATCGCTCCTCCTAAGCACGTTGAAGCCCCACCAAAAGGCTCAATTTCTGTCGGGTGATTGTGTGTTTCGTTTTTGAATAATAAATACCAAGGCTCTTTTTTACCATCATATTCAGCTTCGATTTGGATAGTACACGCGTTGATTTCATCAGAAACCACCAAGTTCTCCAAATTGCCTGTTTTATGGAAATATCTTCCGCAAACTGTCGCCAGATCCATTAAAGAGATCGGTTTCAATTCGCGACCTAAGAATTTTCTTTTTTCGATATAATCATTGAAAATAGTTTCCAATGTATGTTTGAACTGTCCTTCAAATTCAATATTTGACAACTCAGTTTCAAATGTTGTGTGACGGCAGTGGTCACTCCAATACGTGTCTAAAACTTTTAGTTCCGTTTCCGTAGGATTTCTTTGTTCCGATTTAAAATATTCCTGAATGAATTTCAAATCATCCAAACCTAACGCAAAACCGTGCTTATTAAAGAATTCTTCAAGCTGAGCATCATCAAAATTGATGAAGTTTTCGTGAACAATAACTTTTGATGGCGTTTCTTCCGCAGGAATATCTAAAATTGACAGATCTTTTTCCTGAGATTCCACTTTATTGATTAAAAGGTCTTTTATTTTTGCTAAATCAGATTCAGAAACACCTTCAAATTCAATTAGTTTCCCACTTCTCACTTTAGACTTCTCATTTCCAGTCAATAAAGCAATACACTGTTGAGCAGAATCTGCACGCTGATCGTATTGACCTGGCAAAAATTCTAAGGCGAAATGAATTCCCTGTGCAGGATTTTCTTCGATTAAAATATCAGTAACCGGATCCACAAAAGTGCTGTTCACTACTTTTTCAAATTCACCATCGTTTAATCCAAAAATATCGTAAACGTTGTATACTTTTACGCTTTGGATAGACGGAACCACCGCTTTTACTTCATCAAAAATTTTTGGACTTTCCACATCGAAAATTCCTCTTTTTTCTACGAAAATTCTTTTGTTCATTTTTTTATTAGATTCAGGAACCGAAGTTCAGGATTTTATTAGATTTATTTTTTATTCAGCGAATTGTTTTAAAAATTCGGGATACCAATCATCAATTTTTTTATCACGGTTTTCTGCACGAACTTTCAGCAGCTTGTCTGTAAATTCCTGCATTTTCGGAAAACCTCTTTCTTTCATCAGCGCAATGATGCTTTGCTTAGTTTCAAGGAAATTTTTCTGATCATAATTGTCTTCACAGAACAAAACAAAAACGCCATATGTCATATATTCATCGAATACTTTTACCGGATTTGGATAGGCAAAAATGCCTTCTGTATTTTCGTCTGTCCATATCTTCCTGTCTTTAAAATACTGATCAATAGCTTCTTTGTTTGCGATACTTGGTGCTTTTACATAATTGTGGTCAATCTCAGTAAACATCACTCTTGTATTGAACAGCTCATTTTGAAGCTCCGAAAGTTTTTCAAAGTTATCAAGCGGTGGCAAAACCATATAGATCAGCTTAAAATTATTGTTGTCAAAATCTCCGGTATAATTCAAACTGTTGATGAGTGGTGAACAGAAGATGATGTAGCTGTTGATTTTGGTTTTAAAATTTTTCTCCAGCCATTTCCACTGTTTGCCCAGATTAGCTTTTCTATCATAATCGGAAATAATTTGAGAATAGTACGGCTTCTGTTTTTTGTAAAATTCTCTGAACTTAGATTTTACCGCAAAATCTTCAATTTCTTTTTTGTAAGTCGTAATTGGGTTTTCAGTGATTTTAATACCTGAAACACCAGTTGCCGGGAAGACAAATATTTCATTTTTGACGAGCTTCTCACCTTTAAAATCATAGGAAATACCATTTCCCGTTAAAAAAATATAATTGTAGGGTGAAGCAACCAGCAAAGAGTCGAAAGTTTTGATGATCTTTTCATCTTTAAAAGGTTTAAAATATGAGATGACATCTTTATAATAAACACCTTCCTGCTGAATCATATCATTATTTTCCAATCCGGATTTGGTAATTGCCAGCATTATATGAATCAATTCCTTTGCCTCATTGATTTCAATTTTATACTTTCCCTGATTCTCTTTTTTGAATTTTTCAGTAAAATTAATTCTGTCCTGAGCCTTTGAAAAGAGACAGATTAAAATCAATAAAACTGAAATAATCGTTCTGGTCATAAATAATTTAGGTATAATTTTAAAAAAATATGCAGCCCGAAAAGACTGCACAATATTTATACTTTAAGATCAGCCTCTAATCCTATCAGATCTTTGTTTGCCTCAATAATTGGCTGAACTTCATTGGCAATGAATTCTTCCGTCTGAATCGGTGCAAAGCCGATAAAGTTTTTAGGATCTAGAACTTCTTTTAGTTTTGATTTATCTAATTTTAAAGAATCGTCATTTAAAATTCTTTCGATCAAGTCATTTTCTTTTCCTTCTTCTTTCACTTTTTTGGAAGCTTCCATAGAATGAACTCTGATTACTTCGTGGATTTCCTGACGGTCGCCACCAGCTTTTACCTCTTCCATAATGATGTATTCCGTCGCCATAAACGGCAGTTCTTCCATAATATGCTTGTTGATTCTGTTCGGATACACTACGATTCCGTTCATAATGTTGTTCCAGATCAATAGAATTGCATCAACTGCTAAAAACGCCTGAGGAATTGTTAATCTCTTGTTTGCAGAATCGTCCAAAGTTCTTTCAAACCATTGAGTTGAAGCCACCATTGCAGAACTTGTCGTTAAAGACATTACATATTTTGCCAACGCTCCGATTCTTTCGCTTCTCATCGGGTTACGCTTGTAAGCCATTGCCGATGAACCGATCTGGTTTTTCTCGAATGGTTCTTCAATCTCCTTAAGATTTTGAAGTAAACGTAAATCGTTTGTAAATTTATGTGCTGACTGAGCTATATTTCCTAATAAAGCTACCACTTTAGCATCAATTTTTCTGTCATAAGTTTGTCCGGAAACTCCGAAAACCTTTTCGAAACCGAATCTTTTTGACAATTCTTTATCTAAGTGTTTTACTTTAGAATAATCTCCATTGAAAAGTTCTAAGAAACTTGCTGCAGTTCCTGTTGTTCCTTTTACTCCTCTGAATCTTAATGTTTCTAAGAAGAAATCAAGTTCTTCGATGTCTAAAACTAAACTTTGTAACCAAAGTGTTGCTCTTTTTCCAACAGTCGTTAACTGAGCCGGCTGGAAGTGGGTGAAACCTAACGTTGGAAGATCTTTATATTGAATTGCAAAATCTGCTAAGTTTTTCATCACGTTCACCAACTTTTTCTTTAAGATTAAAAGTCCGTCACGAATTTGAATTAAATCTGTATTATCTCCTACAAACGCCGAAGTTGCTCCCAAGTGAATAATTCCTTTTGCAGAAGGCGCTACATCACCGTAAGCGTGAACGTGTGCCATTACATCGTGTCTGAATTTTTTTTCATATTCGGCGGCTTTTTCATAATCGATGTTTTCGGCATTGGCTTTTAATTCAGCGATTTGCTCGTCTGTGATTTCAAGGCCAAGGTCTTTTTCGATTTCAGCAAGGGCAATCCAAAGCTTTCTCCAGTTTTGGAACTTGTTGTTATGCGAAAAATTAAACAACATTTCTTCACTGGAATAGCGCTCTTCCAATGGATTTTTGTAGGAATTCATTTCTTTTTTTACTTTTTTAGATAACACAAATTTAAGAAAATTAACCGATTGCGTAAAATCAAATTATTTATTGAAAACAGGATTTAACTTTATCCTCATTTTCTCATCAAAGGTTCGGCGGGATATTTGTATTTTCTCTACTAAATCTAATAAAATGGTCTCGAAGATTACATCAGAAATCAAAGTCAGTGTTACCACAGAATATGATAATTTCAACAGTTATCCATCTGAAAACCGGTTTGTTTTTCGGTATAATATTGAAATTCAAAACCTGGGAAATCAACCAGTTAAATTACTTACCCGAAAATGGATGATCTATGATTTAGGATTTGGTTTTACTGAAGTTGAAGGAGCAGGCGTTATTGGTCTGACTCCAATTCTAGAAGCTGGCGATACTTTTACTTATTTTTCCAATGTTATTCTAAAATCAGGCGTTGGAAATATGGAAGGTTTCTACACTTTTGAAAATTCTAACAAGGAAACTTTTAATGTTACAATTCCTAAATTCAATTTGGTTTCGGAAGTATTAAGCAATTGATCCTTGCAAAACAATGTTGAATTTAGAAGGAAATATTAAAATTAACGAAGCGTAACTTAACTTATCTCAAATTATTATTTTTTTATTTGAATCGATGAAAAAATAATAATTACTTTCAAAGAATGTTAAATAGCTGCTTACATCGTTCTATAAAATTTTAATTCTTTTGCTGAAAACGTCTTTGATTTCATCAGTTCTTGTAATCATCAGTCTTTCAAAACTCAAAAGAGAGATTTTGGCACACACTTCTGCATCGGCATCTGCACGATGATGATTGAAATTGATCTGATGATGATCCGCAAGACTTCTAAGTCCATAACTTTTCAAATCTTTCCAAGCCTTTTTAGCAACACCGATACTACACAGATAGTTGATATTGGGTTTGAAAAAGCCGTAATGATCCAGGCAACCACGCAAGACATTCGCATCGAAAGCAGCATTGTGAGCGATCAAAAGATTGCCGTACAAAAGATCTTCTATCTCATACCAAACGTCTGAAAAAGTGGGAGCATACTGCACATCTTCTGGTGTAATGCCATGAACTGCAACATTATGATGGTTAAAATAGGGGAAAGATGGCGGCTTGATCAACCAAGATTTGGTTTCTTTGATCTGACCATTTTCCACAATACAAATGCCCAGCTCGCAAGCAGAATTTTTCTCGTGTGTAGCGGTTTCAAAATCGAGTGCGATAAAATCCATCTTATTGATTTTTTGAGCCTAAGAAATGCTTAAATATCAACCATTTTGATTGATAATAGATTTTGATTTGATGCTTTTGTCTTAATTTTAAAGAGTGAGGAATCTCAGCATAAAATGCAAAATGAGCTTTCAGGACTGCCCAGAGATGTGACCATCCGTTTTTATATCCAAAATATAAACCTGCAAAACCATCAAGTACTAATCTTGCAAATATAACAGGAACTACTTGATAAAAGGGAAGATTTTTAACAAGCATTGTCAAATTATTCCTGAAGTTGAGAAAAGTTTTTCTCGGATTTTGTTTATTAAGTGTTCCACCTCCTACGTGATAGACTGTAGACTTTCCGGTATAATAGATTTTTTTTCCAGCATTCTTCAATCTCCAGCAAAGGTCAATCTCTTCCTGATGTGCAAAAAATCTTTCGTCAAAACCGTTCATATTCCAAAAGTCTTCTGATCTGATAAATAATGAACAACCCGATGCCCAGAAGATTTCGGTCTCATCATCGTATTGACCGCTATCGGTTTCTACGTCATCAAATATACGACCTCTGCAATATGGATAACCCAAATTATCTATCAAACCACCGCCGGCACCAGCAAATTCAAATTTGTTTTTTTGATTGTAATCCAGAATTTTTGGCTGAACCGCTGCAATGTTTTTATCTTGAGAAAATAGATCTATAATAGGAGAGAGCCAGTTATCGGTCACTTCTACGTCAGAATTTAGAAGGCAATAGATTTCTGAATTAATAGATTTCAAACCCTCATTGTAACCTGCTGCAAAACCAGAATTTGAAATATTTTGAACAATTTTAACAGATGGAAAATTGGTTTTTAAAAACTTAATAGAATCGTCTGTTGATGCATTATCGATCACATAGATTGCCGTATCCTGAGAATATTTGATTACGGAAGGCAAGAATTTTTTTAACCAATTTTTACCATTCCAGTTGAGTATAGCAATTGCGACAGTCATCTATTCATCATAGTTTTTGATTGCATCTTTGTATTTCCATCTTCTATGCGACCAGAGCCAGTTGTCCGGATTTTTTCTGATCGTATTCTCCAACAATTTATGGAATTTTCTCACTACCTCATATTCAACGAATTTTTCTCCGTCCGGATAAATCCGGTGATAATTAACCTGATAAAATCCTCGTTTTACCTTCTTCATTTCGCAGTAGATGAAAACCATATCCATTCTTGTGGATAGTTTATCATAACCAATAAAAGCAGGTGTTTTTTGATTCAGAAATTTGAGACCGTAATTTACAGAGTGAACATTAGGTGTCTGATCGGCAACAAACATATAAGCTGAATTGCCATCATTTTGATTTCGGAAAATATGCTTGATGACATCGTTAGCTTCTAAGGATTTGTTATTAAATCTGTTCCTGATCATTTTGATCTTCTCTTCCCAAAAACTGCTGCTCATTTTACGGTAAACGGGATGACAGTCTTTTTGAGGAATCAATGTTGCTAAAGCGTTGAACCATTCCCAGTTAAAAACGTGTCCGGACAGCATAATGATGTTTTTACCTTCAGCTTTTGCCTCGTGAAAAAGATCCTGATTCAGGTGCTGCATTCTAACTCTGGATTCGGTTTCTGAAATGGTAAAAGCCTTGAGCATCTCCGCCAGATAATCACAAAAATTAGAAAAGAATTTTTTCGAAATATCATTAATCTCCTTATCCGATTTTTCCGGGAAGGAGTTTTTTAAGTTTTCCAGAACTTCCTTTTTTCTGTAACCAATGATATAATAATTGATGAAGAACATTACATCTGAAAAAAAATATAATATCTTAAGCGGTAATCTGGAAATTAGTAATAATATGCTGAATAAAAATTGATTCAATGGATGATGAATATTGGCAAATATACTGAAAAATGGCTGGATTTTTGATTAACTTTGATGTTTAATTAAAATCAATTATCAAGAATAATGAGAAAATCTGTTAAGAGTTTGTTGTTTTTGGGAGGAATTTTATTGTTTTCTCTGACAAACGCTCAAACTAATCAAAATACTTTAACCAAAGAGCAAATAGAAGCTAAGAAAAAAGCCGCCGCCGAAGAGAAGGCCAGATTGCCTAAACCTTATCATCCGGAAGCTAATGCAGAAGCTGATATCAAAAATGCTATAGCATTGGCAAAGAAAGAACATAAAAATGTTTTAATCCAAGCGGGAGGGAACTGGTGTATCTGGTGTTTAAGATTTAATAATTATGTTCAGCAAACACCTGAGTTGAAGCAAATAGTCGACAAAAATTATGTCTATTATCATCTCAACTGGTCACCAGAAAATAAGAATGAAAAAATCTTTGCAAGCTACGGAGATCCTGGTGGAAAATTTGGATATCCTGTTTTCATAGTTCTGGATGAAAATGGAAAACAAATTCACACACAAGATAGTTCAGTTTTGGAAGAGGGAAGTGGCTATAGCTTGGAAAAGGTAAAAGAGTTCTTCAATACTTGGAAATCTAAGACGTCCTAAAGTATATTCATAAAAAAACCACTTCGTTTGAAGTGGTTTTTATTTTGTCTTTTTGTTGATTAAGCTTCTTCAGATTTTGCTTCCTCTTTTTTAGCAGGAGCAGCTTCTACTACTGGAGCATCAGAAACGATATCGAACTCGTAGTTGTACTCAACATTTCTGTGAAGTCTAACCACTGCAGAGAATTTACCTGTTCTCTTGATTGTATTACCAGGGATTTTGATATACTTCTTATCAACGCTTACACCAGCTTTTTCTAGTGCAGCAGCAAGATCAGCATTGTTGATAGAACCAAATAATTTATCACCAGTACCTACTTTTGCAGGAATAGTAACAGAAGTCTTTTTCAATTGATCTACTACAGCATTAGCAGCAGAAACCAATTTAGCTTCTTCTTCTTTTCTAGATTCCAAAGTAGCTTCTAATTGAGCTTTGTTTTTTGGAGTTGCTAATAATGCAAAACCTTGAGGAATCAAGAAGTTTCTTGCATAACCTGGTTTTACGTTTACTGTATCAAACTCAAGTCCTAAGTTTTCTACGTCTTTTTTTAGGATAATTTCCATTGTTGTTGTCCGTTTTAGTTTTAGAGCCAAGAACAAAGAGTCAAGAATCAAGACTTAAAAATCTTTTATCTCTTATCTTTTATCTCTTATCTAAATCGTTAGAATTAATTGATTTATTCAGCAACAAAAGAAGCAGGCAAGCCCACTTCTTTTATTATTTTTTCTTATTTCAAAAGATCCGCTACGTAAGGCATCAAAGCAAGGTGTCTTGCTCTTTTGATAGCAGCAGATACTTTTCTTTGATATTTAAGAGAAGTTCCTGTGTATCTTCTTGGTAAGATTTTACCTTGTTCGTTTACGAATTGTAAAAGGAAGTCAGCATCTTTGTAATCTACGTGCTTAATTCCGAATTTTTTGAATCTACAATATTTCTTTTCAGATTTTGTATTGATATCAAGTGGAGTAAGAAATTTTACTTCCGATTCGCCCCCGGCAGAGGCCTGTTTTGCCATATCGTCTATTGCCATTATTTTAAATTTTTTAAGGGTTAATGAATTAAGCTTTCGCAGATTTTAGTTTGCTTCTTCTTGTTACTGCATAATCTACAGCGTGCTTGTCAAGTTTAGTCGTTAGGTAACGAATCACTCTCTCATCACGTTTGAATGCAGTTTCCAGGTCTGCAACTACAGTTCCTTCTCCTTTGAATTCGATCAAGGTATAAAAACCATTCTTTTTCAATTGGATAGGATAAGCCAATTTCTTAAGTCCCCAATTTTCTTTGGCAACGATTTCGCAATTGTTTGAAGTCAATAGATCTTCAAATTTTTTCACTGCTTCCTCCACCTGAGCATCAGATAGAACGGGAGTTAAAATGAAAACAGTTTCGTAATTGTTCATAATGTTAATTAATTTTAATTAAAAATTCGAGTTGCAAAAGTACAACTTTTTTCCGAACTACAATTATTTATAACAAAAAAACCTGCAGAATTTCTGCAGGTTAATTAACAATATGATTTAGATTTTATTTCTTGATCACTTTTGTAGAAGTTGTAGAACCATCTTCCATTGTAGTAGTTACAACATAAACGCCTGAATTAAATTTAGTGAAATCAATTTTAGACGTCGCTTCATTTAAATCTTTAGTTAATAATTGCTTGCCTGTTACATCAAATACTTTAACAGATTTGATTTTTCCTTGGGCTTCAATAGTAAAGATGTCTTTAACCGGGTTTGGATAAGCTTTGATGCCGTTTTTAGAAACGTCGTTAACGGCTAATTGTCCAATATTTAAAGTATAATCTTCCACCTGCCCAAATGTAGACGTTCCACAAGGAGTAGTATTAGATGAAGAAGAACTAGTATCATTTAATCTAACTCTCATACGGGTTGTACCAATAGTAGCACTTGCAGGGATAGTGATAGAACCTGTCCAAGGAGATTTTTTTATTGCAGTTACTAAAACTTGTTCTCCAGCATCATTGAAATCCTTGTCATTATTCAAATCTATCCAAACAGTTACTTGATCTGCATCATAAGAAGTTCCAGTGAACGATGCTGTAAAGGTGTAAGTTGATCCTGCCTCTACATTACCCGTAACGGCAGTAAAATCCTCATAACCAGCAGTAGCTGTTGAATTGTTATTGATATCCGCAAATGTTACGTTACTGATTTTTTCCCAACTTGTAGATGTTGCACCTGCAGTACAATAGGTTGGTGCCATAGTTGTAAAAGAATACACGACACAACCAGAAGCTGAACCTGCAGTATTTTTAGGCACTATTCTCCAATAGTATGTTGAGGAAGGATCTAGATTAGTTGCTGTATAGGTCGTTCCTGTAACATTAGTAAGTAGTGTCGTTGGGGTAGTATTTTTATCAAGATATACATCATATGAGTCAACTGAACTGCCAGATGAAGGAGCTGTCCAAGATAATGCCACTGATGAATAGGATACACCTGTTGCTGCGTTGGCTGGTAAAGCCGGTGTTGCACAATCAGGAGCTGAAGAAGCCGGTTTTTGTACTTTTATATTGTCAACATATAAAGCAGCCCCATCTGCTCCAACATATTGAAATGCAATTTTTACATTGGCATTTCCAGCATAAGAAGATAAATTAACAGTCACAGGATTCATAACCCAGTTAGTGAATACTCCCAAATCATTTTCCGACCAAACTTGTGTCCAATTTGCTCCATTGTCAGTCGACACCTTGATGAATGCATCATAGTTGTTTTCAGGATCTACAGCCCAATAATAGCTTAATCCAATATTAGCAGTCAAGGTATAAGTAGTACTTTCACTAAAATCTAAACTAGGTGTAATGAGCCATTCGTTTTGAGCTGCCGTTGATTCATCATAATTTACAGTTGCTCTATAATCTGTACCCCCAAGAGGATCTTCAACATGCCAAGTCTCAACAGGATTAGATTGTTGTACTGTCCAAGTTGCAGGAAGTGTACCGGCTTGGAAGTTTTCATTCAATAAAACATTGCTTTGTGCAAAACCAAAGAAAGGAATTGATAGCAAAACCAAATTAAGTAAATGTTTTTTCATAAATTAATTTTTTTTAAATTCTATCAAATTTAACTAAATAATTTTAAAATAAACAAATTTTTATCTAAAAAAATATCAATTATAAATCAAAAATCTAAATTTATTGAATCCTAACAATTGTGTTGTTTTAAATACTTCAGTTCATTTTTTTATCTCTCTTAAGAAACTTAACTTCAATTCTTCATACAAAGAATGCCGACTTATCAGAACCGAAAAAAGGGAAGACATCATTCCTGCCAGCATCAGATGAAATATCAATGAATGTCTGTCTGTCATTTCCAATACTAAAATTGCGGAAGTAAAGGGTGCTCTGGTGATTCCGGTGAGAAAAGCCACCATTCCTGCGAGAATCAGAACATTAGTTTCATTATCAGTAAGATTCATAACTGCGGCGAAGACGCTTCCGATAGAGGCGCCTGTTGACAATGCCGGAGCGAAAATTCCACCAGCGCCACCAGAAGTAAAAGCTAATGCTGGTCCCAACATTCTGAGAATCGGAACATACCAGGCTTCGGTTTTGTTATCTGTAAATAAAACTCGCTCAATAATATCTTTCCCAGAACCTAATATATCCCTATTAACAAAATAGGCGATTGTAGCCACAATCAATCCACAGATTATTAGAAAAATAATATTGGATGAGTTGGTTTTTAGTTTTCTTTTGAGTCGGTTGATTTTCAGCATTGCTACGGAAAGCTGACTGCTTAAGATTCCTGCGATTCCGGAAACAAGAATAATAGGAAACATAATCCACAAAGTCATACCTTGTGTTTTTGGATAGCCTAAATAGAGATAAGAACCAGCCAAAGTTTGTGCTGTAAGTCCAGCAATAATCACCGCTGTAAAAAGAGCCGTTTTAAAGTAATTGATATGAGTTTTGGATAATTCTTCGACTGCGAAAACAATTCCGCCGAGTGGTGTGTTGAACGCTGCAGAAAGTCCGGCTGCCGCACCCGTCAGAATCATATTTTTTTTCGAAATTTTTGGCCACCAATCGGGGAGCAGTTCATAGACTTTTCGAAAGATAGAACCGGCAATCTGGATTGTCGGACCCTCCCGCCCAATGGCGCCTCCAGATGTTACCAACACAAAACTTGAAAGGATTTTAATCAAAAGAATTCTGAAGCTAAGCAGCTTCTGAATGAGGTAATTATCTCTCGGGTTGGCCAATTCTACGGCGGCCATTACCTGTGGGATTCCGCTGCCTTTTGCAAATGGCGCATATTTTTTCACCAGCCACCAGGACAATACAAATCCACCTGGCGCAAGAATGAAAATCATCCAAAGATGCCAATCCAAAATCTTATGAAGCATCTCTTCTCCGAAGGCAAAAACTTGCGCATACAAAACCGCAATCAATCCTGTAATAATAGAACCAATCCAAAAAGGAACAGCCTGAAGGATATTCTGTTTCAAGCGTTCATTTCTGATATTATCAAAAGATTTTTTGAGAACTTTCCTTATGTAGAGAAGGATTTTTTTCATACTCAGAGTTTCAAACTTTCCGGATTATGAAGCCGAATAATATTTGTTCCTTTTCCTAATAACTTATGATGTAAATCTAATGTTTCTTTATCAACTTCGTTCGGTTGTTTCCCAAGAGGTTTATAGATGAACGATTTTTTTGAAATACCAGCAAGAATTGGCATTTTTCCAAATCCGATATAATCAAAATCCTCAATCATTTGATATTGGTCTTCAATTGTTTTCCCGAATCCGAATCCAGGGTCGAGAATAATATCTTTGATTCCTTTTTGTCTTAAAAGATTGACTTTTTCCGAGAAAAATCGATTGATAGAAATAATAATATCATCGAATTTAATTTTATCGTGCATCGAATCATAAGTCGGATTAATATGCATCAATATATATGGTAAACCGGTTTTTGAAACTGTGTCCAAAAGTTCAGAATCAAACTGGCCTGCAGAAATATCATTCACGATATCAATTCCTTCATCATAACCAAATTGGACAACATCAGAATAAAATGTGTCTAAAGAAATCAAACTTTCCGGAAATTCTTTTTTGATTAATGAAATCACATTTCCAATTCTTCTGATTTCTTCATCAGCCTTTAAAAATTCCGCATTTGGACGGGTTGATTGTGCGCCAATGTCGATAATTGTTGCACCGTTTTTCAATAAATTTTCAGTTTGTTGCAAAGCTGATTTTTCATTATTAAACTTTCCGCCATCAGAAAAAGAATCTGGCGTTAGATTCAAAATTCCCATTAGTTTTGGTTTTGACAAATCAATCAATCTGCCGTTACAGTTGATTGAGAAAAACTTTGATGGATTAGAATTGGTAACAGAAAATTCCATTTGAAATTTTGATAAGAATGTAAAGTAAATTTTGTGTAAAAAATATTATTTTAATTAGTCAATGCATAAACCGCAAAACTGGCTAACCAATGGTCGCCTCCATAATTACCTTGAAAAATAATTGGTAAAGAGTTTTCAATGAATTTTTCCCTTGAAATTTCAAATTGTTTTCTAATGGAATTCTTTTCTGGCAAAACTTTGATGATATTTTTCATTGCCCAAGCTTTCGAAAATGATAGTCCCACAAGATGTACTGTTTGATAATCATTAACATCACTTATTATAGGGATTTGCTCAATGTTTTCTAAGCTTCTTTTTTCATAAAACTGATTAAGCCATTTCTCAAATTCTCTTTGAGGTAAAATTCTGCTCATCAACTCTGCAATTTCCAGACTTGGTGAAAAGAAATCGCTTCCATCAGGTTCCAGATAAGCTGGTGTTTTAGTATTATTTAAATAGAAAATTTTAGCTTTTTCCGATAATTCTGTCTCAAATGATTGACCTCCGACTTGCCTTGCCCAGTCGATGGCGAAACTCATTGCAAATGCGGTATTAGGATGAACGCCAGTTCTGTTGGGATATGTTTGTTTGGGTAAATAAGCTTTCCAAAGTCTGAGAATTTCATCTGTCAAAGGTTTTAAATTTTGATGCCAGATTTTGGCTTTTGGATGATTCCATCTTGCTAATTCTTCATCCAATTTCAAAACCCAAGCCCAACCGTAAGTTCTTTCAAAATTTTGCGCGACTTGATATTTAGTAAAATAAGACGCTTCTTCTTTGATTTTTTCAGGCGAAAAAGAGTCATCCAGAATAGAAATGATTTTGTCTCTATTTTCCAAATCCTCAACAGTTCTCAATAATCTCACCAACATCCAATGTCCGTGGACAGAACTGTGCCAATCAAAACAACCATAAAAACTGGGATGCAATTGTTTTGGAGTCAAAATCGCATCTTTTTCAGCATTGATGACGTGTGCGGTTTTATTCGGGTACTCTTGATTGATACATTTCAATGGCATCGAGGCGAGCTTATTGGCCATTTCTGTTGTCAGTTCCAATTTCTGTTGAGCATTGATAAAAACAGAAGATATCAGAAAAAAAGAAACGGCAAATCGCATAAAAAAAATTTTAGAATCATAAAAATAGATAATTTTTCTGGTTGGCAATCAAAAATTAAAAACAACTAAATTTGTATCTTTGACCAATTAGACAGATTTATGCACAATACATCCGCCCAGTTTGACGACGTTATCAAGGCTTGCAGAGACCTTTTTCAAAAGAAAATGAAAGATTATGGAACCGCTTGGCGCGTCCTTCGTCCAAGTTCTATTACAGACCAAATCTACATCAAAGTAAGCAGAATCAGAACGTTGCAAATGACGGATGTGAAAATGGTGGATGAAAGCGAGGAAGACGAATTCATTGCGATTATCAATTATTCTATTATTGGATTAATTCAGTTGGAGAAAGGTTTTTCTGATGAACTAAATGCTAATCCAGAAGAAATCATTAATCTTTATGATTCTTACGCTCAAAAAGCAAAAGAATTGATGGAACGCAAAAATCACGATTATGGCGAAGCTTGGAGAGATATGAGAATTTCGTCCATTACAGATTTGATTTATCAAAAAGTTTTGCGAACTAAGCAGATAGAAGATAATCAAGGAAAGACTTTGGTTTCCGAAGGTTTGGATGCCAACTATTTTGATATGCTGAATTATGCAGTTTTTTGTCTGATTAAATTTAACCAATTCAAATAATTTACGGATGGATTGGATTATAGGATGAAAAAAGTAATTCAAATATTTATATTATTATTTTTCACAAATACTTTTTGTCAAACTAAATCGCCCGAATTAGCAAGAGCAAGAAAATTTGTCGAAATAAGCTTAAATAATGAAACACTTCATAATGTTATAGTTAAGAAAACAAGAAATCATCTTTTCGATAAAAGAACTATTATAGGAATTGCGGAATCAGCGCTTTTTCAAATATATGGTAAAGCCAATATTATAAAACAAAAACCATATAAAACATATCGTGTGAATAATTTTTGGCTAATCGAAGGGAGTCAAAAAAAGAATGAAATAGGTGGTGTATTTCAAATTATAATTGATGACAGAACTGGCGAAATAAAAAGAATGACTCACGGAAAATAATTTTGAATTAAATTTAATAAAAACTATGCGCACAATTTTACGATATATTGTTTCACTAATATTTATTGCTTCAGGATTTGTAAAAGCAGTTGACTTAAAAGGATTCTCTTTCAAGTTGGAAGAGTATTTCTCTCCAATTGTTTTCAATTTACCGTTTTTGGAAAAATATGCTTTGGCATTTTCAATCATTGTTGTTGTTCTGGAGTTGGTTTTAGGATTTATGTTATTGATGAAAATCAAGCTTAAAGAAACGCTTTATGCATTGATTGGACTTTGTGTTTTCTTTGGTTTTCTTACGTTTTATTCAGCTTATTATAATGTTGTAACAGATTGTGGATGTTTCGGAGATGCTCTGAAATTCACGCCTTGGCAATCATTCTGGAAAGATATTACACTTTTGGTTTTATTAATCGTATTAGCTTTTCTTTATAGAAAAAGAGAAGAAGATGAAAAGGTAAGATTTGGAAAATTACCATTGCTAGGTGTTTTTATTTTAATAATGATTTTCGTGATGTACAGAGGAATTGCTCACGAGCCGATGATAGATTTCAGAGCTTATTCTATTGGAACTGATTTAGCGGCTGAGAAACAAAAAATAGCACAAAATCCTTCTGAATATAAGACTTTTTATTCACTTAAAAATTCTAAAACCAACGAGGTTAAAAAAGTAGATCAGGACGAATACATCAACAAAGAATATTGGAAAGACACCAACTGGCAAATCGAAGATGGAAAAACAACTTCCGAAATTGCTAAAAAAGGTTACGAATCAGAAATCTCAAAATTCAAAGTAGAAGACGCCAATGGAAATCCAATTACAGACGAAATCCTGAAGGAATCAAGAGTTGTTTTAGTGTTCACATACAAACCAAAAGAGGCAGATTCCGAGTTGGTTAAAAAAATAGAAACTAAAGCTTTGACTGAAAAAGCAAAGGTCTACGGAATCAGCACACAGCCTAATTTCTATAAACAAATCCCAAATTATCTAATGGACGAAATCGCAATCAAAACCATCGCGAGAAGCAATCCTTTTATATTGATTTTGGAAAAAGGAAAAATAGTGGAAAAATTAGGAGCAAAAGATTATTTAAATCAAGATTAAATTATATAATGAGAAAATCAAATAAACCTATCGCAGGCTATCATTTATTAATGATTTTGTCCGCTGTGGACGGCATTATCAAGCCAGAAGAAGGGCTGAAAGTTCAGGAATATATGGCAGAAGAATTTCCGTTCCGTCTCAATCTGGATGACGAATTGGAAATCATTGCACAACTCACTTCTGACCAGTGGAAAGACCATTTTGAATTTCACGCAAAATGTTTTGAAGACGATTCTACTGAAGCGGAAAGAAAAGACTTTATCCAGTTTGCAAAATCACTGATTAAAGCTGATAATGAAGTAAGTGATGAAGAACATCAATTCTACACATTATTAAAAAATATTTGGAACTTAAATTAAAAATATAATGAGAAAGAACATTGTTGCAGGAAACTGGAAAATGAATAAAACTTATGCTGAAGCGCAGGAATTGATGGCTCAGCTCTTAGAATACAAAAAAAATAACACGACCAACTGCGAGGTTTACATCGCTCCGCCAGCTTTGTATCTTACAACTGCGAAAGAAGTTTTCAAAAATGGAGAAGTAGGCGTTTTCTCTCAAGACGTTTCTGAGTATGCAAGTGGCGCTTATACAGGCGAAATTTCTGTTGATATGTTGGCGTCTGTTGATGCAGACGGAAGTTTGGTTTCGCATTCCGAGAGAAGAACTTTCCACGGAGAAACCGACAGCCACGCCAATAGAAAAGTAAAAGCGCTATTGGACAAAGGTTTGACGCCAATCTATTGCAATGGCGAAAAATTGGAAGAAAGAAAAGCAGGAAGACATTTCGAAGTTGTAAAAAACCAAACAGAAACTGCTCTTTTTACTTTATCTGCAGAAGAAATCAAAAAAGTAGTGATTGCTTACGAACCAGTTTGGGCTATCGGAACCGGCGAAACAGCAACCGCAGAGCAGGCTCAGGAAGTTCATGCTTACATCAGAAGCCTGATTGCTGACAAATACGGAAAAGAAGTTGCTGACGAAGTTTCTATCCTTTACGGAGGAAGTGTAAAACCAGATAACGCTAAAGAAATCTTTTCTCAACCCGATGTTGATGGCGGTTTGATTGGCGGTGCAGCACTTAAAATTGAAGATTTTTCAAAAATTATTGAGGGATTCAACGCTTAAAATATATATCGTCAGAGCTGATACGAAAGGTGTCAGCTTTGTTTTTTAGGAGCTTAATCCCGCTTTCCACTATATCTTTTTTGTTTTTAGGCGATTTGTCATTCAATCGAACTGAGGAACAAAAACAAAAAAGGATGCCGTTGCAATCGGGGCTATGGGATTTGTCATCCAACCAATTTTGTCATTTTATATGGAGGATTATTCAAAATTATACAATGAAAATAGAACACTTAGGAATAGCCGTAAAATCTTTATCAGACTCAGATGATTTGTTTTCCCGGCTTTTGGGAAAACCAAATTACAAACACGAATCTGTAGAAAGAGAAGGCGTAACAACATCATTCTACGAGCTTGGAGAAAGCAAAATCGAACTTTTAGAAGCCTCAAATCCAGAAAGTCCAATTGCTAAATTCCTCGATAAAAAAGGAGAAGGAATCCATCATATTGCATTTGGAGTAGAAAATATCCAAACTGAAATCGAACGATTAAAAAAAGAAGGATTTATTTTCATTTCAGAAGAGCCGAAAGAAGGTGCTGATAACAAATTAGTTGTTTTTCTGCATCCTAAATCAACCAATGGCGTGTTGGTAGAATTGTGTCAAGAAAAACCTTGAAAAGTTTGGTAGATAAAGAAATTTTGTTATTTTTGCACACACAAAATTTAACCAAATTTTGAGGTCCTATAGCTCAGTTGGTTAGAGCACCTGACTCATAATCAGGTGGTCCCTGGTTCGAGCCCAGGTGGGACCACAATAAAACCCTTGAATATGTAGATATTTCAAGGGTTTATTTTTTTTACATAAAAAACGTTGTAATTATAATACATTAAGTTTAATATTTTTTAACATTACAAATAAGAAATCTAGATTCTAAAGGACTTATATTTGTAAAATTATTTTTCTACGATAAAATTATCAATGCTGTGAGGGGGCAAACTTTCAAATCATTTATTTTTTTATGTTTTTCTTTTTTATTTGCTCAGTTCAATTCGCAATGGGCGGATAATTTCCTGCGCAGTTCTTCAGCTTCCATTTGTCCGCATGAACTGATTGCAGAAATGATGACAGAAACCTTTCTAAATACAAAGGCAGTCACAATTGTCGTCAAAAATGTTAGCAAACAATTTGTAGAAATTCACAGTTCTTACTTCAAGAATTCTGAAGAAACTGTTTTAAAAACTGAAAAAGTTCAGGATCAGGTCATTTCTACGACTCTCTTCTGTGCGATAAAATCATACCTTCATCTTCTCCAGTTATTCTAAAACATCAAGACCTAAAATCCAAATTATTTTTCGTCAAGTTTTAGTAATAAAAATTCTATAATGAATACAAAAAGTTTCATACAGTGCCTTGTTGCATTCGTATGCGTAGTTTCTTGTGGTAAAAATGCCCAGAATAAAAATAAAGATAACAAAGAAGTACCCGTTTTTGAGGTCAAGCAAAAAGATACATTAGTCAGCAATCAGTTTGTAACGGATATTCAGGCTAAAAGAAATGTCGAAATCCGTTCAAGAATCGATGGAATCGTAGATCACATTTATGTAAATGAAGGTCAGTTTGTGAAAAGAGGTCAGGCTTTATTCAAAATCAATGATGCCGAATTACAGATGGAGCTTCTCAAAGCCAATGCAACCATAAAGCAGACTCAGGCCGATATGCGAATCGCCGAAGTTGAATTAAAGCAGATTGAAAGTCTTCACGCCAAAAAATTCGTTGCCAATAACGAACTGGAGTTGGTTAAAGCTAAATTATCTGCAGCAAAAGCAAAACACGCCTTTGCAGATGCAGAGAAAAAAACGGTGTTGCAGAAAATTAGTTTTACAACCGTTACAGCGCCTTTTGATGGGGTAATTGATATTATTCCTCACAAAGACGGAAGTCTGGTAACCAACGGAACTTTACTCACGACTTTGTCTCAGCTCGATGAGGTTTTTGCCTATTTTTCAATTCCTGAAAACCAATATTTCGAATTGTTAGCGAATGACAAATTAGGAAAACACCAGAAAATTGAATTAACGCTTCCCAACGGAATGGCATATCAGTTTAATGGTGCCTTAAAGTCAGCAGAAAGTGAAATCGACAGAGCAACAGGTTCGATTCGCTATAAAGTTTTATTTCCCAATCCTAATCGTTTAATCAAACACGGAACTTCTGGAAAACTCACGATTTCTGAAGTTCAGAATAATGCATTGATGATTCCTCAGAAGGCAACATTCTCGATTCAGGATAAAACCTACATTTTCAAGGTAGATAGAAACAATAAAGTGAAGATGACCAACATCGAGGTCGGAACAGCTTTAAAGGATTCCTATCTCGTGGAAAGCGGTCTCAAAAAAGGAGATTTGATTATTTATGAAGGCACTCAGTCGCTCAAAGACGGAGACGAAATCAAAATCAAGAACAGGCTTTAATTCTTAAATAATCAATTATGGTAGAGATGTTTATAAAACGAAAGGTTCTTTCGTTGGTGATTTCCATTGTCTTTGTTTTGGTAGGAATTATGGCGTTGACGAAGATGCCCATTACCCAATTCCCCGACATTGTTCCGCCTTCCGTAACGGTGACGGCAAAATATACAGGAGCTAATGCCGAAGTTTCTGCAGATGCAGTGGCTTTGCCTTTGGAACGTGCCATTAACGGTGTTCCGGGAATGACTTATATGTCAACAGTGACTTCCAATGACGGACTGACTTTAATTCAGGTCTTTTTTGAAGTCGGGACAGATCCAGATTTAGCGGCGGTAAATGTTCAGAACAGAGTGACAACAATTTTGGATGAATTGCCCGAAGAAGTAATCAGAGCGGGAGTTACCACGGAGAAGGAGGTGAACAGTATGTTGATGTATCTGAACATTACAAGTACAGACCCAAGTCAGGATGAGCAGTTTATCTATAACTTCACTGACATTAATGTTCTTCAGGAACTGAAGCGTCTGGATGGAGTAGGCCGTGCTGAAATTATGGGGCAGAAAGAATATTCGATGCGTGTCTGGCTCGACCCTCAGAAAATGGCGGTTTACAATATTTCAGCGGATGAAGTTGTGAATTCCCTTCAGAAACAGAATATTTCCGCTGCTCCGGGAAAAGTCGGTGAATCTTCCGGTAAAAAAGCAGGTCAGTTGCAATATGTTGTTAAGTATAAAGGTAAATTTTTTGAACCTAAACAATACGAAGAAATTCCAATCAGAGCGGATGAAGAAGGAACAATTTTAAAACTGAAAGATATTGCCAAAGTGGAATTTGGTGCAATGACGTACGGAATGGTTTCAAAAACAGACGGCAGACCTTCCGCATCGATTATGATGAAACAGAGACCGGGTTCAAACGCTTCGGAAGTGATTCAGAATGTGAAAGATAAAATGGCAGAACTGAAAGTCAATTCTTTCCCTCCCGGAATGGATTACAATATGGCGTATGACGTTTCGAGATTTTTGGATGCTTCGATAAGTGCTGTTTTAAAAACTTTAGTGGAAGCATTCATTCTCGTGGCGATTGTGGTTTTCCTTTTCCTTCAGGATTGGCGTTCTACACTGATTCCTGTTTTGGCGGTTCCTGTCGCATTGGTCGGAACATTTGCGTTTATGGATATGCTGGATTTCTCCGTGAATTTGTTGACGCTTTTTGCCTTGGTTTTAGCCATCGGAATTGTCGTCGATAACGCAATTGTCGTCGTCGAGGCGGTTCACGTTAAAATGGAAGAAGGTTATGCACCTTACGAAGCGACAGTGATTGCAACAAAAGAAATTGCAGGAGCAGTTGTAGCCATTACGTTGGTGATGTCGGCAGTGTTTCTTCCTGTAGCATTTCTGGACGGTCCGGTCGGCGTTTTTTACCGACAGTTTTCATTAACGCTGGCAATTAGTATTGTAATTTCCGGAATCAATGCATTAACGCTGACTCCGGCTTTATGTGCTTTAATTTTAAAATCTCACAATCACGATAAAAAGAAAGGAATTATTGATAAATTCTTCAATAAGTTTAATATTTTCCTTGAAAAAGTAACCAATGGATATGTGAAGGTTTTATCAAAATTTGCCACCCGAACCATCATAACTTTTGGATTATTGACGGTTTTCATTGTATTAACTTGGGGAACAACCAAATTTTTAGCCTCAGGATTCATTCCGATGGAAGATCAGGGAATGGCGTATGTAAGTGTAACAACTCCTCAAGGTGCAACGGTTGAAAGAACAGAAAAAGTTTTAGATGAAATCACAGCGATTGCAAAAAAAATCGATGGTGTGGAAAACGTAACGACTTTGGCAGGGTACAGCGTTGTGACAGAAATTGCCGGTTCATCCTATGGAATGGCGATGATTAACCTGAAAGACTGGAGCGAAAGAGATAAATCCATCGAAGATTTCATTAAAGAATTAACAGAAAAAACAAAAGTGATTTCCGACGCTGAAATCGAAGCTTTTGCACCGCCAACTGTTCCCGGATTTGGTAACACGAGTGGTTTTGAGCTTCGTCTTCTCGACAGAACGGGCGGAAGTATCGAAAATATGGATAAAGTCACGAAAGATTTTGTCAAGAAACTGAATGAAACGCCCGAACTGAAAAACAGTTTTACAAGTTTTGATGCCACTTTCCCGCAATATATGATCAATATTGATTATGATATGGCTTCGAAAAAAGGAATATCGGTGGATAATGCGATGTCGACGTTGCAGACGATGCTCGGTTCTTATTACGCAACCAATTTTATCCGATTCAGACAGATGTACAAAGTGATGGTTCAGGCAAGTCCGGAATACCGTGAAACGCCCGAAAGTATCCTGAATTTATATTTAAAAAATGATAAAGGCGAAATGGTTCCTTTCTCAACTTTCATCACGATTGAAAGGGTGTATGGACCGGAAGTTTTAACCCGTTACAATATGTATATGTCTGCAATGATTAATGGTGAACCATCCGAAGGCTACAGTTCCGGAGATGCGATTGCTGCCGTCGAAAAAATTGCCGAAGAAAGCCTTCCCAAAGGTTTTGAAATCGAATGGTCGGGAATGACAAGGGAGGAAATTCTGTCGGGAAATCAAACGGTTTATATTTTCATTGTCTGTTTGGTTTTCGTCTATCTATTATTAGCAGCTCAATACGAAAGTTTCCTTTTACCGATGCCGGTTTTACTGAGTTTACCCACAGGGATTTTCGGTTCTTACATTGCCTTGCTGGTTTGCGGATTGGATAACAACATTTACGCACAGGTTGCCTTGGTAATGTTAATTGGATTATTGGCTAAAAATGCCATCCTGATTGTAGAATTTGCCGTCGCAAGTCATAAAGAAGGAAATGATATTATTTCCGCAGCGATTGAGGGGGCAAAACAGCGTCTCCGTCCGATTTTGATGACCTCATTTGCATTTATTGCAGGATTGATTCCGTTGTGTATTGCTTCCGGAGCGGGAGCTATCGGAAACCGTTCGATCGGAACCGCAGCCGCAGGTGGAATGTTCATCGGAACCGTTTTCGGACTGATTATTATTCCGGGATTATACATTTTTTTCGCAACCCTTGAAAACAGAAAGAAGAATGAAAAGAAATAAATTGAAACTCGTAGTCTGGAGCGCAGCAGCATTGGCATTAACGTCTTGTGCCGTCCCAAAAGTAACTGCGATAAAAGAAGTAAAAGAAACGCCTGAATTACAAACCTCGGAAGCCATTCCGAACAGCGGAGATTTTACCGGAATTGATTTGAGTACCTATTTCACAGATCAGAATCTTCTGAAACTTTTCGAACAGGTAAAACAGGCCAATCCGGATTTTAAAATTGCTCAGCAAAGAGTCGAAATGGCCAACAGCTTCCTGAAACGTTCAAAAACAGAACTGCTTCCTTCATTGGATGTCGGAGCGATTGTTTCGGGCGACCGTTATGGAAAATATACGATGGAAGGAGTGGGGAATTACGATACCAATCTTTCTCAGAATATTAATGATCAGCAGAGAATCAACACGACTTTTACCCCGAATTACTGGATGGGCGCAAGAAGTAGCTGGGAAATCGATGCGTGGGGAAAACTCAAAAATAAAAAGCTTTCCGCTCAGAATAAATTTCTGGCTTCAGAAGAAGGTTTGAAGTTGCTTCAAATCGATTTGTTTACGGATATCGCCAATCTGTATTATGATTTAATTGCTTTAGATAAACGTCTGAAAATTTATCAGGACAATTACAATTTACAGAAAAGAGCTTTTGAAATCATTAAGGCACAACGTGAAGTCGGGAAGGTGACAGAACTTGCAGTTCAGCAGTTTAAGGCTCAGAATAATAACTGGTTAGCAGAAATTGAACATATTAAAGTTGAAATCGTTACAGTAAAACAAGCCATCGCCACATTGACAGGAGTTTACGGCGGGGAAATCGACAGGAGTCCGACACTTTTGCCAACCAACTTTGAAATGTTAAATAAAAACATCAATGTTGATGCGGTTATTCACTCGCGACCGGATGTGGTTTCCAATTTCTATTCTTTACAAGCTTCACACGCCAATGCAAAAGCAGCGAGAGCGGCATTTTATCCAAAAATTGATTTGGGCGCAACCTTCGGATTGAATTCTTTTTCAGTTGAAACGATTTTCAAACCTGCTTCTTTGGCAGGTCAGCTTCTAGGCGGATTGATGGTTCCTGTTTTCAATAAAGGACAGTTGAAATATGAGTTTAATATTGCTAACAGCGAACAGGAAATTGCATTTTTAAATTATCAGAAAAGTGTAACAACGGCTTTTAATGAACTTCAGTCTATTTTAAAACAGACCAAAATATTTCACCGGGTTTTAGATTTAAAAGAAGAAGAAGTGAAATTTCTCGACAAAGGAATCGAGGTTTCCAATGATTTGTACATCACGGGTTATGCCAATTATTTTGAATTGATTAATGCCCAAAAAAGCAAGCTTCAGGCTGAATTGGACTTACTTAAATTCCAGCACGAGAATACAAGGAATAATGTGTTGCTGTTTAAAGCTTTGGGAGGGAGATTGAATTAATTTTTATAAAAAAGAGCCAGATTATTTTGGCTCTTTTAATTTTAAGCCAGCCGGTTAATAATTTTTTCGGATCATAACATAGCCTGGCAAGTCAAAGGGTTTCAATAGCAATTGTTCGGAGATATTAAATCCAAAACTCTCTAAAGTTGGAATTAACAAATCATTTTCAGGAATCTCTGTCCAATGCGAATAATTGCGTGTAACCGATAAACATTTTTCCCACAGTGATTGGAAAACCTCAGATTTATGATAGTCATGAAGAACAAAAAAAGAAAATTGGATAGCTTTTTGGCCCTCTAAAATTTTAGGTTGCTCAAAGGAGTTTTTAAGAATTGCATATCCTACAGCTTTCTCTTCTTGAAATACAATGATCAGCTGTGTGCTGAGATCATTCAGTTCATTAATAATAGTTCTTCTGTCGAGCTCATTCTCCAAAAAAATTTCGAGTTCATTAGCATCTAATAGATCTTGATACATCTCCTTCAATTGCACTTCTTTTAGTTCTAACAAAAGATCAACACCTCGCTCTGATCCGACAGTAAATTTTGATATGATATTCATTTGATAATCAATTAAAAAACAAATATAACCGATTGCAGCACGCAGATCACGATACAGAATCTTGAAAAATGATCAGTACAGTTAATGCGATAAAGATTGTCCGATTCTTTCAATAGCATTCAAACTCTCAGGCGTCAAATGATTAGAAAATACAGTTCTAAAACAATTGTCGTAATTGTTGGTGAATGAAAATGTATTGCCGGGCGTAAAATTCACCCCAAATTTTTCACAAGTCTTATAAAACGCTAGCATATCAGTGCCCGGCGCTAATTGCGTCCAAATGCTGTAACCGCCCTGGGGAATTGTTGTGTAAGTCGTTTCCGGAAAGAATTGATGAATATGATTAGCGAGTTTGATAGCCTGAAGTTCCAATTGACGTCGAAATTTACGCAGATGTCTGTCGTAGCTGGAAGTAGAAAGTAATTTGGCAACAACTTCCTGATTAAGCGGTGAAACTGATCTCCCGAGAGAAAATTTTAACCGTTCAGCAGCAGAAAAATAGCGTCCTGCAGCCAGCCAGCCTAATCGAATACCGGGAGCCAGAGTTTTTGAGAAAGAAGAAACTGTAATCACCAAACCTTGCTGATCATAATTTCTGATTGTTGTTGGTCTTGAACCTGTAAAGTACAGATCACCATAGATATCATTTTCGATAATTGGAATTTCTCGGGAAGAAGCAATATTGTAAAGCTTTTGTTTTGTTTCATCCGTCATCAATATTCCTGTTGGATTATGAAAATTAGGAGTTACAACAATTGACTTGATGTCATTCTTCTGACAAGCATCAGCAAGATGATCGGTGTCAAAAGTATTGTAATTCTTTAATGGAATTTCAATGGTTCTGAGTTTAAGATTTGCTATAACTTCCAAAACAGAAAACACACACGGACTTTCAACTGCAATAATATCATTTGGATTTGTAGTCACAGCTAATGCAATATATAGGGCTTGCAAAGCACCATCAGTAATGATAGTTTCATCCTTCTGTATTATAGCACCATGCAAGACCTGACGTTTAGCAACCAATTCCCTAAGCTCTTCTGTACCATTAGTAGGATAATAGCGGAGTAGAGCGGCTCCTTTTTCTCGGATGACTTGTTGCATTGTTCTAAGTACCAATTTCTGAGGGATCAAGAGATCGGAAGGAACAGCCGCATTTAGGTTGGCAACTTCAGTGTGCTGTTTCTGTTGTGAGGTTAAGAAAATATTTTCTCTGAAAACAGAATCTCTTGGAATTGCTTTCAAATCGGGTGAATGACTGGCTGATGCTTTATAGGATTGATAATTCACAATATATCCGGAGCGTGGCAAACTTCTTACAAGCCCTTTGTAAATCAGATAATCATAACCGTTTTGTACAGAACTGATGCTGAGTTGGTATTCTTTTTTTATACTTCTCGCAGATGGTAATTTGTCTCCCGGTTTTAAAAGCCCTGTACTGATATGTTTTTCTATTGCATCTGTGAAAACTTTGTATTTGTAATCCTTCATTATAAAATCAACTGTACCGTAATCATTTAAACTGATAATAAATGTACTGAATTATGAAGACTCAAAAAATATTAGATATATACAATTAGATAAAAATTTAAGTTCCATATTAAAATTTGTCTTAAGTTTGTGCAATCGATTGCTCACAACAAAGTGCTGACTTATCGAGATTTTGGATACAAAAGAAACAACTATGAAAATAAGATCAATTATCATTTTAATTTTTTTAATGATTTTACAATTATTTTCCGGACAAACGAAAGATACTTTAGCGGAAAAAATTTTGCTATATCAATTACCAATCGGTGGTTGGGGAAAACAGCTTGAGGATAAATCTGTAGTTGATTATAAGTTGCCCATCGATAAAAATTTGTTAAGAAAAATAAAAGAGACAGGAGATGATCATGCAACGATTGATAACCAGGCAACTTCCCGAGAGATAAAAGCTCTAATAAAAGCATACAATACTACCAAAAATCCAGCATATTTATCAGCAGCAGAGAAAGGCATAAAGTATCTGCTGCTAATGCAGTACAAAAACGGTGGATTTCCCCAATATTATCCTAACAAAGGGCTTTACAGAAAACAAATTACTTACAACGATGATGCAATGATTAATGCGTTGACGGTCTTATATTACGCGGCTAATGGTAAGAATAATTTTGATGTTATCAATTCTGAATTAAGGAACAAATCTCAAATTGCTATTAACAAAGGTATAGATTGTATATTAAGAACTCAGGTTTTGCAAAAAGGGATTTCTACGATATGGGCAGATCAATATAATGAGATCACAATGAAACCGGAAAAAGCAAGAGCTTTTGAACCTATTTCACTAGCAAGTGCAGAATCAGTTGGCATCGTCAGATTTCTGATGCTACAGCCTGCGACCCCCGAAATAGAACTAGCGGTAAAAAGTGCTCTCAAGTGGTTTAAAGCAAATAAAATTGAAGGGTACAGCTACAATGTCACCAAACAAAATGGCAAAAACCTAAGAGTTTTGAAACAAGAGAAAAACTCAGTCGTATGGTCCAGATTCTACGATATTGAAACTAACGTTCCCATCTTTGGAGACCGGGATGGAACAGTGAAATACAATTATAACGACATTTCGGAAGAAAGACGAAACGGCTATAGTTGGTACATCGATTTTGCAAAAAAACTAATTGATGTAGATTATCCAAAATGGCTTCTCGAAAATAATTTGAAGGATTGAAAACTTATTGATTAAATAAAAATTAATTCTGAAAAGTTTCAAAAGTTCCGTCTTCATAAAAAAATACAATTCGGCGGATTTTTTTTAACGGATTTTCTTGTTTTGTATCGGAATTTTCTAATGGCTGAGAATCGGCTATTTTATTCTTATCCGGATTATGTGCAGGAATATTTGATTCTCGCGAATTTGCTTTTTCTGGCTTTTCTTTAATTTCTTCTTTACCAAAATTATCATCATCAATTAATGAGAATAAATCTGGCAAGGATTTTTTTGCAGGTTTGCTGTCTTCCGGTTCAGGAATAGTAACAGCAGTTGAATTCTCTTCTTTATTAACAAGCATTTCACCAGAGCCGGTAATTAGCCATTCCCATTCAAGTTCCGGAAATTTGGCTTTTATTTTCGTTATGAAATCAAGAGAAGGTTTATTTCTTCCTGAGATAATATGCGAAATACTTGAACGCTGAACGTTAATATCTTCTGCAAATTCCGCAGGAGTCAGTTCTGTATACTCGATTACTTTTGTAATTCTATCATTAAATTCCATTTTACAAATGTAATAAAAATTTTAATTAAATGAATCACAATTGTAAACCTATTGTTTTACTTTTGTAAACAATCATAATATTTAAAAATTAGTTTTTAATGATCTGTTTTTCAAATAGTTAAATTAAATTATTGTGGATAATATCTATTATTTTATTCTTTTGGTTTGGAACTAATGATTTTATGTTGATAATGTGGTAAAGCAATATTTACTATAATTTAAAACGTTGAAAACTCAAAAAGTTATCTGCAATACACGGTGCCTTTTACTTATTTTATTTGCTTTTCAGAAAGAGTAGGGCTGTGCTTATTTCTTATTGATAAGACCCACAAAGCTATAAAACCCTTATATTATCTAGTAACTGGCGGATTATATATTAATTCATATTTGATTTCAATTTTTCTTATCATGTACATATCTGCAAAAATTTTGCTTTTAAGACTGCTGAAGAATTATGATGAAATACTAAATCTGTCATATAGATACTAGAATTGCAAAATAATTGTGATTTAGAAAGTTATACATCTGTAAATCAAGGCCAATAATAACTAAAAATCCGTTTAATGAATTGCTGAACAAATAAGAACTAATGCCTAATTATTACCTTAAAGTGAAATTAAAAAAATACTTTATTTAATTTTTATAAATAACTGATATTTAACATTATATATTTTAAATTTAAAAATAATGTATTCCACAAAATAATTAACAGACAAAGTGACATTTGTCAATGTTTAGTTATTTTACAAATGTAAACATTAATATTTGTGATTAAATGTTAATTTTGTGAAAAATCAAATACCGTAAAAATGAATTTCAGTTTTCCTTATTTTAAAAATGTAAACTTCCCAGAACGCTATATTTCCCCTGAAAAATTATTTTCTTACTTACAGGACAATTACAGCGATTACGTCCAAGAGGTCGGAAAATCCAGTTTAGGAAAGCCTATCTATATGATGACGCTTGGGAAAGGTAATATTAAAGTTGCTGCCTGGTCACAGATGCACGGTAACGAATCTACAGCGACGTTGGCAATGCTGGATCTGTTGGCTATATTTGATAAACATCCGGAACTGAAAGAGAAACTATTTGAATTAATACAATTAGACTTCATTTTTATGCTGAATCCTGATGGGTCCGAAGCATGGACAAGGAGAAATGCTTTTGACATCGACATCAACAGGGATTTCTTGAGGACCTCAAGTGTTGAAATGAAATTGTTGAAATCATTAATTCTCGATAATAATTATAGTTATCTGCTAAACCTTCACGATCAGAGAACGATTTTTACTACCGATGGAAAACATCCTGCAACCTTATCATTTTTGGCACCTTCAGAAAATGCTGATCGTGATATTACGGAAAACCGGAAAAAAAGTATGGCTGTAATTGCTGCGATCTATATGCAGATGAAACATATTCTCCCTGACAGAATTGCCAAATATACAGATGAATTTTATCCAACATCCAGCGGTGATAACTTTATGAAAGCTGGGATCCCAGCAATATTGTTTGAAGGTGGATATTTTGAAAATGATTTGGAACGGGCTAAGACTCGCGAGTTTTATACTCAAGCTTTATATTTTGCATTAAAAGCAATGTCAGTCCTTAAAGGCGACACATTGAGCTATGAGACTTATTTTGACATTCCTCAGAACAAAGAATCTCATTTTGATTTGATCTACAGGAATGTTAAGCTTAATACAGAATTCGAATGTATTTTGGATATCGCCATACAATATAGAGAAATTCTTAATGACAATCGCAATCTGACTTACCAGCCATACGTTGTTGAAGTTGGTGATCTTAACCATAAAAAAGGCTGGCAAGAAATAGATTGCACAGACAAGAAATTTATTTCGCAAAAAAGATTTCCAAAACTGGAATCTTTGGTAGATTTCAGTATAGAATAAATAATATGAAAAACCTTTATTAATCAGCTTTATATGAGTTGATTAAAATATGCAATTTAACATAATATAAATTATAGGACATTTTATAATTATTAAATAAAGCATATTCTGACCACTTTTCTTTGCGGTATTTTGGTATAATATTTTCTAATTTTGATTTATCCCAAAATAAGCTATTATGAAAAAAGTTATTTTAATTCTATCAGGTTTTGCAGTTATCCATTCTTGTGAAAAAAATGACGGAAAACAAATTAATGTCGAAAACCGAAAACCCGACACTTTAGCCATACCCAAAAATGAAAAAAATCAAATTGCTACAACGGAAAATGTTGATTATTGTTATCTAAATGTCTTAGCAAAGGATTCTATGATCCTGTCTTATAAAATTGTTAACGGACAAGTCTCCGGTAAATTAGCTTATAAAAATTTTGAAAAAGATTCTTCAACTGGAGACGTTTCCGGAACCGTTGCCGGCGATACTTTGAAACTGAATTATAAATATATGTCCGAAGGCACAACCAGTGAGCGCGAAGTGTACTTCCTACAGGACAGCGGCGTTCTATTGGAAGGTATCGGAAATTACTCTGACAATAGTTCTCCAAAACAAGTCTATGTATCGTCCAAAGCAGTCAATTATTCCAAAGGAAGACGTTTGACTCCTGCCGATTGTAAAGAATTTAAATAAAAACAACAGCGGCTTTTGTAAGCTGCTGTTGTTAACCTTAAAAATATATAATTTATAAAACTATAGTTTGTATAGAATGTGCTGGTGAAGCCAGTTTGGAAGACTTTCCTTCAATCCATAAATTAAAATCTGTATCATTATCACTTTCATTCATTACAACTACTACCAATTCCCCATTTTGATTCAAAAAACTTGTAGATAACAAGAAATCTTTGTTCGTAGAACTCCCGACACGTTGTGCATTCGGTTTGATGTATTTTGAAAGATGACCGATGTAATAATATTCGTAAGTGTAGTGCAACTCCCCTGTTCTGGTATCTGCAATAATCGGCGCAAAACAAAAATTCCCCACGTGATTTGGTCCACCTTTTTCATCCAAAAGAATATTCCAGTCTGTCCAGGCAGAGGTTCCTTTATTAAAGTCGTTGATCATATTTCGGCCGTACAATTCGCCTAAGCTTACCTCATCAATCTTAGAAAAATCAAATTGTTCTTTGCAACCTTCTGTGAAAATAAGGAATTTGTCTGGGTAAGCTCTGTGCGTTTCTGCAAGATTATCGAATAGTTGCGATTTGTTATTCCAGGTCTCGTACCAATGGTATCCAATTCCGGAAGCGTATTTGGAAGTTTCAGGATCTTGTAAAGTGGTTGTAGCGCGTTGATACATTAGATCTCTATTATGATCCCAGATAATCACTTTTTTATCTTTGTAGCCACTTTTCCACAATGTCGGACCAAGATTTTCTCTTAGCAATTTGGCCTCTTCATCCGCTGTGTAAAGGCAAGATTCCCAGGTTTGAGTTGCCATTGGCTCATTCTGAACGCTCAGTCCCCAGACCGGAATATCTCGTTTCTCATATTCCTGAATGAACTTGATATAGTAATTGGCCCAAACCTGATAATATTTATCCAAAAGACGTCCACCTTTCAGCATGTTATTATTCGATTTCATCCACGCCGGCGGACTCCACGGACTGAAATAAAATCTGAAATCCTTTGGATCGATAGTTTGTTGCGCTAATTTAATCAAGGGAATCTTATACTGTTCATCGTGCTTGATATCGAATGAGCTTAACGAAGTGTCATTATCTTTTACATAAGTATAGCTGTCACTGGAAAAATCGCAAGAATTCATATTGGTCCTAATGATGTTGTAGCCCAAACCGGATTTTCCATAATAAGCTTCAATTAATTCCTTCTGCTTATCTTTCGGGAGTTTCGCAAAAACCTCGGCAGATGCATCCGTAATGGCACCACCAAATCCTATAAGTTTCTGGTATTTGAAATCCGGATCTACGAAAACACAGATGTCGGTTTCTTTAGGTTGCGGAAAATCAATGAATTTAACATTCGCTTTCTTGGCAAATTTTTCGTTATTTTTTTGAGAAGTCATCATAACTCTCCCCTCTTTCATTCCTTTTTTCCAATAACTCTGCGCATTGGTATTAATGATCATTCCTGTCAAAAAGCAAGATAAAATTAATCTTTTCATTAGATGAAAATCTATAAAATATAGAATCGTGTTTTATTTATTTAATTTATAAATCCTTACATAATCGATTAAGAACTTTTGAGGATAAACTCCTGTATCGACGCCTTCTTTCCCGCCCCAATTACCGCCGACAGCTTGATTAAGAATCAAATAAAATGGCTGATCAAATGGCCAGGCTTCATAAGTTTTTTCTGAATTGATGTAAGTAAAATACTTTTTGTTATCAACGAACATTTCTATCTTTTCCGGACCCCAATCTGCTCTGTACACGTGAAATTGGCTGGTAGCATCTTTCACAATAATGGTATCGGTTTTTTGAGTTCCGATGATGTGATTATATTTTTTGGTATGGACAGATCCGTGGACAAAACCCTCGTTGTAACCCACGTGTTCCATTATGTCGATTTCTCCGTCGTCTGGCCATTCTTTGATATCCTTGCTCAACATCCAGATTGCAGGCCAAGTTCCTTTCCCTTTCGGTAATTTGGCTCTTACTTCTATGCTTCCATATTGAAAAGGGAAAGTTTCTTTTGTAATCAATTTTGCAGAAGTATAATCATTCTTTTCCCATTTCTCTTTCCTGGCTTCTATGATGAGATGCCCGTCTTCTACTCTGGCGTTTTCTTTCCGATCTTTGGTATAAAACTGAAGCTCATTATTCCCGAAACCATCACCTCCCACTTCGAATGTCCATTTTGAAGGATTAATAGTCGCTCCAGTGAATTCATCCTGAAAAATCAATTCTTTTTTCTCTTTTGCTGTGGAACAGGATATTGTTACAGACAGCAAAATTATATTAGAAAACAAAGAAATTCTTTTCATACTAATTGTTTGAAATTAAAAGACAAATGTTGCGACAGATTTAGCCGTTAATGACGTAGCTGCGGTTTTATTTTTAAATCTGATATTGAAGTTTTCTGTAGTATCACCTTCATTCAGAACAATTAAACTCACTTTTCCGTCAGGCCTTTGAAACGCTACCGAACTCAGATTTCCGGGCTGCGTTGATGCAATCCTCTGAGAATTTTGTGGAACAAATTTAGAAGCCTGAGCGATGATGTAATACGCTACATTTTTTGTAAACATTTCACTGGAATTAATTGTAATGGCGCCTTTACATTCTGTACATCCACCTGTTGTATGAGGATTAAATGAGGCATCATTAGCAACGTTCCATTCCAGGGCTACCTTGCTCCAGTTTCTCATAGAACCAATGATAACATTTTTCATATGCCAAACAAAATCTCCTGAAAATGAAGAATTAGCACCAGTCCATTGTTCTGTAAAATATAAATTCTTGCTTGGGAAAGCTAAATGCACGTTACTCAAAACCGAGATATTCCCTGCATAAAGATGAAAAGCTGAACCGTCAACATATTTTGCTGCTTCGGCATCGGCTAAGATATCCATTGGATAATCCGGCTTATCACAATTGTGATCGTAAAGAATGATTTTGGTATTGATATTAGCCGCGTGAAATGCCGGTCCCAAATGATTTTTAATAAATTCCCCTTGTTGTGCAGAAGTCATATACATACTTGGGTTATTGCCCGGATGCAAAGGTTCATTTTGGGGCGTTATAGCATCAATCGTGATTCCCTGCGCTTTCATTGCTTGGATGTACTTTACAAAATATTGAGCATAAACACCATAATATTGAGGTAACAGACTGCCACCAATGCTACTTCCGTTATCTTTCATCCAGACAGGCGGCGACCAAGGCGTTGCAATTATTTTGATATTAGGATTGATTGTCAGGATTTTTTTCAGCATATCAATCACTGCCTGATCTTTTGCTAATGAAAATTGAGAAAGTGATGGATCTGTCTGGCCTGCAGGCATATCGTTGTATGAGAACACATCACTGTTAAGGTCGGAAGCTCCAATACTTAATCTCAAATAGCTTACAGCTATAGAACTGCCATTATTTGAAAAAAGATCTTGCAAAAGTTCCTCCTTCTTAGTTACTGATAATTGATTGATTACTTGAACACTTCCGCCAGTTAAAGTATAACCAAAACCATCAATCATTTGATATTTCTGCTCTGAATCAACATCAATAGTCTGATAATTATTAGAAGCATTTTTGAAATAAATATCGTTTTGTTTCTGAAGTTTAACTGTCTCATCAGCTTTTGTTAGCCAGACTGTTGCTGACGTATAGTTTCCATTGTCTTCTCCATTATCACCTGGAGGGTTAGTTTGATCCTCTACACTGCTGCTTTGACAAAACAAGAGAGAAAAGAAAGTAACTCCTAAGAAAAACAATTTATTAGGAAAAATTTTATTATTGTACATTTTTAATAGATTTATTGGAAATCAACAGCTTCCGAAGAAAATTGTATTGGAATTAATCATTTTCCAATACAGCTCTCTTTTTAAAAGAGAAGCTTAATTGATGTTAAATTGAATGTAAAAAAATGAAAGAGGTTTTTTAGGACCTCTTTCACCCTAAGAATATGATAAGAAAAAATTAGTTCACTCCTCTGAATTCTATCTTAGTAATAGAAATCCCGTCTTTCATATCTTCACCACCAGATCTGATGGCAAAGTATGCAATACCTGTTTTGGTAGCCGTAAAAATACCATCAGGGTTATTAGAATTTTTAGATCCTACGTTTGAAATTTTACCTTCAAAAGCAGATGTTCCGCTACCTGCCCAGGTATTGATTCCTCTTAACCAAGTTTTGTCATCGCCATCTCCAGTATAATCATTATTGGCTGTAGGTTTTGTATAACCAACGTAGATTTCAAACCATGTATTAGATACCCCTTTAGAACTTACTACAGCATCAGCTTTATACTTGCGTCCTTCTACAACATTTACTTCCTGATACATTACATTTCTATTCCATTTTGTTGCTGTGAAAGTAGCCTGGCCAGTTCCCCAAGTCCAAAGGGCGAAACCTTCAGTTCCATTAGGATTAGGAAAAGTCAATGACCATTTTGCTACATCTGTAGCATCCGCAAATTTTCCTCCTTGGATCATATTTCCTGCGGCAGGATCAGATTTGTCAACAGTAATAGTTTGACTAGCAGTTCCACCAACCATTCCGCCTTGTCCGATAATCTGATGCTGAATGGTATAAGTTCCTTCATCCGGAATAAAGACATCATAGATGTTTGGTCCAGCACCAAATCCACCTCCGTCTCCTAAATCCCATTTGGATGTAAGAAAATTATTATTTGAAGAACTTAATCTATAATGATTCTCAGATGTTTTAGTAACTGTAAAAGAAGCATCAGAATTTGTTGGTGTTAGTCCATTTCCTTCACCGTCTATATTATCAGGAACACAAGAGTATGCTAATACAACAAAACTCAAACAAATTGCATGTTTTAAATATTTATTCATAATTCAAAAAATTAATAGTTAGGGTTTTGTTTCAATGCTGTATTAGGTAATTCATTAAATGGAATAGGCATAATCTCATTTTTTCCACTAACAAAACCTTTTGCCGCTAATTTAGTTGGAGCATCTCCCCATCTGACAAGATCAAACCAACGATGTCCCTCACCCGCTAATTCTCTCCTTCTCTCATCTTTAATTGCCTGCATAGAAACTGGTACAGAAGAAAGTCCAACTCTGGCTCTTACAGCATCTAATAATGCCTGGGCTCTTGTGCCAGTTCCCCCTAAAGCTTCTGCCTCCATTAAATATGTATCAGCCAATCTAATTGCAATATAGTTTTGACGGAAATTTAGCTCAGTTGCTCCAGGGAGAGAACTTCTTAGATTATTAGTAGGTAAATATTTATTTAGAAAATAACCTGTGTCTGCATAAGCTGGGCTATATGTAATTTTACCTTCGGCAACAAGTTGTTTAGCATTAAATACTGTTACATCTAATCTTGGATCGCCTTGCATAAAATTAACAAAGTCATCAGTTACCGTATTGAATGCCCATCCTGAATACAAATCAGGAGCATCATTATTCGGGAAATCTTTTTTAACTGAGTAAGATCTCGGTCCAACCATTATATTAATAGAATTACCTTCATCTTTTCCTTGTCCCCAGAATCCCCAATCAGAATTTGCCTTGTTGGTATGCATCACTTCTAAAATAGATTCTGATAAAAACTTATATCTGTTAGGATCTGGATCAGTTTCTAAACCAACTTTAAACAAGTCAGCATAATTCTCTACAAGTTTATATCCAAATTGACTTGTTCCACCAGGAACACCATTCACTTCTGCAAATTGCTCTGCTGCTTGGGGCATTTTTTTATCATACAGATAAATCTTACCTAATATTGCTCTAGCAGTACCTTGAGTAATTCTACCTTTATCATTGGTATCCGCTTTAAACATCAAATCTGGAATGGCAGCTGTTATATCGCTTTCGATTTGTGCATATACCTCACTTGGTTTTGCTTGAGGAATATTCCAATAATCATCATCGAATTTGATATAATTCAATATTAATGGAATATTTCCGAATATTCTGACCAATTCGAAATAGTATAATGACCGTAAAACTTTAGCTTCTGCAATGAATCTCTTTTTTAGATCATCATTCATATTTGCGGCCGGGACTCTTTCAATCAGCAAATTGGCTCTTGCAATGCCTTGATAATAATCCTTCCAATAGCTAGAAGGCATAGTGTTTGGATTTATGGTATAATTGTTAATACCCTGGATACCTGCGCCATCATTAGAATTTCCTCCACCAGAATAAATATCATCTGATCCCGCGTTAAAGAAAGTCACAGTATTTTCAAAACCTCCGGAATACTTTCTCAAAACATCATAAACAGACACTAAGGCGCTGAAAGATTGTTGTTCATTTTGGAAATATAAATCTGAATTGAATGATCCTGAATTCTGTACATCATCCAGATATGCATCATTACAAGCGATATTAGTAAAACTTAAACCAGTTAAAAATGTAATGGCAAGTCCTTTATATAAAATTTTATTATTTTTCATTTTTTCTTAAAATTAAAATTGAATATTAGCTCCTATTAAGAATGTTCTTGCTTGTGGATAATAAGCTCTATCAATACCAATGATATCTTGTTCTGAATTATTTCTTCCAGCAATTTCAGGATCATAACCAGTATATTTTGTGAATGTGAATACATTTTCACCAGTTATATACAATCTAACCTTGTTCATTCCAAAACGAGTTGTGACATCTTGAGGAATTGTATATCCTAATTGAATGATTTTTAAACGAACATAATCTCCTTTTTGCAAATAGTAGCTTGACATCCAAGAATAGTTATGATTAGGATCGTCTCTTGTAACTCTAGGATTATCATTAGTAGATCCTTCGCCTGTCCAACGATCCAAAATTTTTGTTTGATAATTAGCATCAAGCATATCAAGTCTTCTTAACCCTTGGAAAATTTTGTTTCCAGCTTGCCCCTGTGCAAATGCCATAAAATCAAAATTCTTATAATTCAAATTAAGAGTTAGTCCAAACGTATATTTTGGAATTGAACTACCTAAATTAATTTTATCATTGTCATCGATTTTTCCATCTCCATTGTTATCTTGCCAAATGAAATCTCCTGGTTTAGCATTTGGTAATAATAATTGCCCATTACCATTAACATAAGAATTGATTTGTGCCTGATTTTGGAAAACTCCACTATAAGTTTGTCCATAGAAAGATCCATAAGGTTGCCCAACTTCTACTCTAGAAACAGGTCCCATTGTTTGGAATGAAGCAAGATTAAAATATTCGATATCATCTTCCAGTCTCAACACCTTATTCTTAATAGTTGCAAAATTCCCATTAACTGATATTCCAAAATCATCCCAGTTCTTTTTATAACCCAATTCAATTTCAAGACCTGAGTTCTCCATATCTCCGACATTTGCCCAAGGTAAATTAGGCACACCTATATAACCAGGGACGTTGATTTGTCGCAAGATATCTGTTGTTTTCTTTTTATACCAATCGGCTGTGAACGTAAAATTATTTAATAGTTTGAAGTCAGCAGCAATATTTAACTGGCTTGTTTCTTCCCATTTTAGATTAGGGTTTTCCAAAGTACTTGGAGCATATCCGATAATGATATTGTTTCCGGAATTAGTGTAATTACTTCCGGAAACCATAAAGTTGGCAAATCTAAAGTTATCCATTTCATCATTACCTAAAACTCCATAACCTCCTCTAAGTTTTACAGTATTAATAATTTTATTCTCTGGCCAGAAATTCTCTTTATTAATATTCCATCCTAATGACATTGAAGGGAAAGTTCCCCAATGCTTGTTAGTTGCGAATTTCGAAGAACCATCTCTACGAATAGTTCCTGTAAATAAATATTTATCTGCATAATCATAGATAATTCTACCAAAATAAGATGCTTTATGAGTTCTTATCCCATCCCATCCTGTAGCAGTAATATTATCTTGAGGAATATCAAAATTGAATGAAGCATCCTGCCAGTTATCAATTGGTAAATTAGTATAAGTTAAGCTTGCTCCACCAGAAATATTATATTCATAGACTCCCTGACCTACTAACACACTTAAGTTATGATCACCAAATCTATTTTGATAAGTAAGAGTATTTTCCATACTCCATTCAAATTTATTTTGATCAACTTTATTTAAGTTATTGAACGTAGTATTATTATAATTAGGGCTTAAGTAATATTTTGGAGTAAATGCACGGCTTCCCCAATATGACTTTTTACCATTCAAGCTTGTTTTGAATGTAAGCGTTTTATGAAGTTTTAATTCTGCAAAAATGTTGGCTACAAGATCATCAGACCAACCATAATTTCCTTGTTGCAAATAACGGAAAGCGCGTGGATTGGTCATTTCTTGATTGACATATTGAGAAATACCATATGGATTACCATTAGGATCACGGATAATATATGGATTGGTATAACCACTTGGATTAACCATTGACCAATCTGTTACCACAACGGGGGTCGTAGGATCTAAGTTGACAGCAGAAGCTAAAGGTCCTCCAAATTCTTCATTAGCACTAATTCCTTGAGATTTTGTGTGTGTGTAGGCAAACGTCTGACCTATCGTTAAATAATCAGTAACTTTATGTGTTGAGTTTAATCTGGCATTTAGTCTTTTGTAATATGATATGTCACTCATAACAATTCCCGTCTGATCAAGATATCCAAAAGAAGCATAATAAGTAGATTTTTCGTTTCCTCCTGTTATACTCACCTCGTGATTAGACTTCTCTCCTGTCCCAAAAATTGTATCTTGCCAATCTGTTCCTTTCCCAAATTTTGACGGGTCAGAATAACGGATTGGCTTACCGTCATTTGAAAAAGCTTCATTAATAATTGTTGCGTATTCTGTTGCATTTAAAAGGTCAAGCTTCCTTGCTGCATTTCCAAATCCATAGAAACCGTTATAAGAAAGATTAAGTTTTCCTTTTTTACCTTTTTTAGTTGTAACAAGAATAACCCCTTTTGCTGCTGAAACCCCATAGATTGCAGACGAAGCTCCATCTTTAAGCACCTCAATACTTTCAATATCAGATTGATTTAACCAACCAATATTATCAACTACAATCCCATCAACAACCCACAAAGGACTATTACTACCCGCACCAAAACTTGTAATACCTCTCACACGAACTGTAGCTGAAGAACCAGGCTGTCCGGAATTGGTGACAACAGATACCCCGGCTGCTCTACCTTGTAATACCTGTTCTGGTTTACCCGCAGGGATGTTCTCGATATCCGAAGCTTTAATACTTGCAATGGCTCCTGTCACATTGCTTTTCTTTTGAGTCCCATAACCGATAACGACCACTTCTTCTATGGTTTTTTCTTTAGAAGTAGTATCGCTTACCTGTTGCTGAGCTGAGTAGTTGGCTGTGAAGTAAAGTACAGCTGCTAACCCAAGACATTTTGAATACTTTAAGTTCATATTTTAATTAATTTTTGTTAATCTCAAACTGAGACAATAAAAGTATCTTTTTTTTTGATACAACAAAATATTTTTTTTAAAATTTTAAAATTCCCTTTGTTTATTAGAGTTTTAACGCTGTAGTTATCATATAAAATCATTATTTTTATTATATTTGGAATCCCCAAAATGATTCTTAATGTTAATAATAAGTTAATGGGTGTTTAAATGACTGTTAATAAAAATAAAATCAAACTTCCGCTTATTCTAAGCTTTTTGATATTCTCGATGTTGCTGAACAGTATGGGAGCAATTATACTTCAGTTATCTGAGAAGATTTCATACAAAGGTTTGGGTGTTTTGGAATCTTTTAAAGATATTCCGATGGCGATAGTGTCTTTACTTTTTGTTAACCTGATCGCTAAAACTGGGAATAAAAATGCATTGATTTTTTCATTGGCATTTATTACAGTTAGTTGCATTGCATTACCTATTGTGGATGCATTTTGGTTTTTAAAGATTTGGTTGAGTATTGTCGGTGTTAGTTTTGCTTTGGCAAAGATTTCCGTTTTCAGTATTATAAAAAATAACTTCGAAGGTAAATATCTGGCAAGTACCATTAGCAGTGTTGACGCAGCTTTTATGATTGGGATATTTTTTATTAATATCTGTTTCGGAAGCTTATTAACAAGTTCCTACTCTGCTTATTGGAAATACGCTTTCTGGGTTATTGCATTATTCAGTATCATCAATATTTTGATCTTACAACCGTTAAAAATAGAAGAAGCAACCAATTACAATAGCGACAAAAAATCCGAACAATGGAAGTTTTTTTTAACTCCCAAAATCGTCATTTTTTTAATTATTGTCTTTTTTATGGTATTTGTTGAACAAAGTTTTAACTCCTGGTTACCTAGTTTTTTCAAAAATAATCTGAAACTGAGCTCTTATTTTGCTTTGCAGTCGTCCGCTTTTTTAGCATTATTTTCGTTTTTTGGAAGATTAATTACAAGCCGGTTGATTCTCAGATTTCATTGGTTTCGATATGTGCTGGTTTGCTTATTAATTGTATTTATAATTTTGGGAATTTCACAGGTTCTTATCTCCTACTTTTATAAAGACTTCAAATTTGTTTTGGTATTTGTAATGCCGATCATTGGACTATTTTTAGCGCCATTATTCCCGCTCTATAATTCGGACGTCATTAATAAAATCCCGGCAGAAAAGACCCACATTTTAGTTTCTGTCATTGTTATATTTTCCTCATTAGGAAGCTCATTAGGTTCACTTTACATGGCAATGATTTTTCATAATAATCTGAGTTATTTTTATCCGGTATTCATTTCTTTACCATTATTAATTATATTTGGACTCACTTTTTTCTTAAATAAAACTTCAATAACTGATGGCCGAAATCAATAAAATCAAACATAATCTAAAGGAATTAATAGACACCAAAGACTTTGTAGAACACGTTTCTGTGGACTGCGTTATTTTTGGCTTTCATAAGGATACCTTGAAGGTTTTATTACTCAAATATCACGATCTCGATCTTTGGGCAGTTCCGGGTGGATTTATCTTCAATGATGAAAATCTGAATGACGCTGCTGCCAGAACTTTGTATGAAAGAACGCATCTCTCGAACGTCTTTTTGGAACAATTTTATACTTTTGGAGATATCAAAAGAACAGAGAACAATACCCACCAGAAGTTATTAGAAAACAGAAATATCGAAGTCGAAAAAAATCACTGGATTTATCAGCGTTTTATCTCCGTAGGTTATTGTGCACTGGTAGATTATACACTGACGCATACGTTCCCGGATTCTTTTAATGAAGTTTGCCAATGGTTTGACATCGACAACATCCCGAATATGGCATTTGACCATCAGGAGATGATAGAAAAAGGACTGCTCTACCTCAGAAAAAATATTGATTATCAGGTGATGGGAAGTAATCTTTTGCCAGACAAATTCACGATGAAAGAACTACAGCATCTTTATGAAGCCATTCTTGGCGAACCTCTAAGACGAAATAATTTCCAAAGAAAAATGCTGAGTCTCAATATTTTGGAAAGGTTAGAAAAGCATTACAGCGGATCAGCAAATAAAGCACCGTTCTTGTATCGGTTTTTGGATAATCCTAAAATTTCAAATCCTGATTTTCTGGATCAATAAAAAAAGCAACTCAATTGAGTTGCTTTTTTGTGATCAGATTATCTTGTATTCTTTCCGTCAACTACGATTCGGTCTGGCCTGTTAGCCAGTTCCCAGGCAGTCGCGAAAACCAATTGAGTTCTTTTTTGTAACAATGGATAATCGATTTTGTCTGGCGTATCGGTCGGTTTGTGATAATCCTCGTGGATACCGTCAAAGAAAAATGCTACAGGAATGTTGTGCTTTGCGAAATTGTAATGATCCGATCTGTAATACAATCTCTGAGGATCTTTGGGATCATCATATTTATAATTCAGTTCAAGATTGACTGTTTTTTCATTAGCTGCAACATTGATTTTTTTCAATTCAGTACTCAACATTTCGGAACCGATAACATAGACATACTGTTTGCCTCTGTTTTCCGGATCGTCACGTCCAATCATATCGATATTAAGATCTGCAACTGTATTAGCCAGGGGAAAAACAGGATGATCGGAATAATATTCTGACCCAAAAAGCCCATGCTCTTCACCCGTCACGTGCAGAAAAAGAATAGAACGCTTTGGTCCGTAGCCTTTCTTTTTGGCTTCCTGAAAAGCTTCTGCAATTTCCATTACCGCCACAGTTCCGCTTCCGTCATCGTCCGCACCATTGTAGACTTCGCCTTTTTTCATCCCAACGTGGTCGTAATGAGCAGAAACTACAATTAATTCATCAGGCTTCTCCGATCCTGGAATAAATGCTAAAATATTTTCTGAATCCGGAAGTGTCTCACCGTATTTTTTCATCGCCTCAGAAGGAACTTTTTGATAATACGATCCCAAGGCTGTTGGGAAAGCAATTCCATTTTTTTTATATTGCTCAATGATATATTCGCCGGCGCGTTTTTGTCCCGGACTTCCTGTATCTCTGCCTTCCATATTGTCAGCAGCGATAACGTATAGATTCTCTTTCAGTTCAGCAGCAGTAATGCCGTTATAAGCTTCCTTAAAACCTTTTCCATCATAGCTGAAGTTTTTTGTAGAAGCACAGCTGTGGATGAGTGCCACTCCCAGCAAAAATCCGTACAGTTTAATATTTTTCATATATATCTTTTAGTATTAAGTCGATGTAATAAAACGTTTGTTACAAAGATTTTTCAACCTTTTTTAAGGGCTGATCCGGTTTTGATGAACAAAAAGATGACTATTCAAACCATTGTTGTAAAAACAACCATATGTGAACAAGTCTTATTTTTCCATCATTATTTTAAACTTTTTCTCCGAATGTTAATAAAGTTCCATTCGGATCCAGCAAAGAAAATTCTTTCATATGCCAAGGTTTGGTTTCCAGAGTTCCGTTGGGATGGATTTCTATGTTTTTTGCTTTTATCTGATCAAAGAATTTATCAATGTTATTCGATATTTTCAGATAGAGCATAAAATCTGATTTCGTAGGCATCAAATCTTTAAATTCAAAAAAATGAAGTTCGGAGTGATTATAAACAGCAATCAAATAATTGCCATAATCTGACACAAACTCAAATCCTAAGTTTGTGTAATAATCGATTGTTTTCTGCTTATCTATAAATGGCAGTTTGGGAATTATTTGTGAAATCATAATATTGAATTTTGATGTTTAAATAATTTTAAACAGGACAAAATTATGCCAATTCATCATTCCATTCTTTGATGGTTGTTTTTGCAATCAGACCTTCCTGAACAAAAGGATCACCGTTTACAAAATCTTCTGCGGCTTGCCTGTCCACAAAAATCGCCATTGCGCCTTCTCCAGGATTGGCAAAAGCGCCTGTTCCCAAAACTCTTCCGGACTTTATAAATTCCGCTTCAAACTCTTCGTGGCTAGGAAAAACTGCCATAAACTCATCCATTGTTTTGTCTGTTGCGTGCTCGTAAAATACTACTGCTTTCATATTGTATGTTTTTAATTAATTTAAATTTTACTAATATTAATGCGCTTCCAGCCAGTTATCACCAACTCCGACTTCCACCAGCAAAGGAACATTCGTTTCAAAGGCTGATTCCATTTCTTTTTTGATGAGTGATTTTGCAGCTTCCACTTCAGCGATGGGCGCTTCGAAAAGTAATTCATCGTGAACCTGCAAAAGCATTTTGGTTTCCAGTTTTTGAATTTCCAATTCGTTGTCAATTTTTATCATTGCCAATTTGATAATATCGGCTGCACTGCCTTGGATCGGCGCATTCACAGCATTTCTTTCAGCGTGGCCTTTCACGACAAAGTTTGTGGAATTAATATCTTTCAAATGACGTTTTCTGCCCAAAATTGTTTCTACATAACCGAGCTTTCTGGCTTTCTCGATTTGCTCATTCATATATTCTTTCAGTCTTGGATAGGTTTCAAAATAAGCATCGATCATTTTTTTAGCTTCGGTTCTGGAAAGTCCGGTTTGATCTGCTAAGCCAAAAGCACCTTGGCCATAAATGATACCAAAATTGACTGTTTTTGCCTGGCTTCTCTGGATTTTTGATACTTCAGACAATTCAATATTAAATAGTTTAGCCGCTGTTGAGGCGTGGATATCTTCATTATTTTGGAACGCTGCGATCATATTTTGTTCACCGGATATCTCAGCAATCAATCTTAATTCAATCTGAGAGTAATCGGCTGAAATGATTTTTTTGCCTTCATCAGTGACAAAAGCACCTCGGATCTGCTGTCCTCTCAGCGTTCTGATCGGGATGTTTTGCAAATTAGGATTAACGGAAGCTAATCTACCTGTTGCGGCTGTTGTCTGCGAAAAATTGGTGTGAACTCTGTTGTCTGACTTGTCAATCTGTCCTGGCAAAGCATCAACATAAGTTGATTTCAATTTCTGTAACGTTCTATACTCCAGGATCGACGAAATGATTTCGTGTTTCGAAGATAATTTCTGGAGAACATCTTCGGACGTGGCGTATTGCCCGGTTTTGGTTTTCTTGGCTTTCGGATCCAGCTGCATTTTCTCGAAAAGAATTTCTCCCAATTGCTTTGGCGAATTCATATTGAATTCTTCTCCTGATAGTTCAAAGATTTTTGATTCTAAAATTTTCAGATCATTTTCAAGATCCTTGCTTTCCTGAGCCAGCCAATTGTTATCGAGCTTTACGCCTATCAGTTCAATTTTTGCAAGAACTTTCATCAATGGCATTTCAACATTATAGAACAGTTCTTCCAGATTTTCTTTGGCTAACTGCGGAGCAAATAACTCATAAAGCTGAAAAGTTACATCGGCATCTTCTGCGGCATAATCGGTTTGAGTCTGGATGTCAACTTCCCGCAAAGTCAATTGGTTTTTCCCTTTTTTACCGATTAAGCTCTCGATGGAAACCGGTTTGTAATCCAGATACATCTCGGAAAGGTAATCCATCCCGTGCCGTCCGTCAGGATTCAAAAGATAGTGCGCGATCATTGTGTCGAACAATTTACCCTCTACTTCGATGTTATAATTTTTAAGAACCTTATAATCGTATTTCAGATTGTGAGCAATTTTCAGAACGTTCTGATCTTCAAAAAACGGACGAAAAATCTCAACGGTTTTCTGTGCTTCTTCCTGATTTTCAGAGATTGGAATATAATAAGCCAATCCCTTTTTGTAAGAGAAGCTCATTCCGATTAATTCCGCTTCCAACTCGTTCAGAGAAGTGGTTTCTGTATCAAAACAAACTGCTTTTTGCTTCAGAAGGTTCTCAAGAAGAATTCTTTGCGCTTTTGGGCTATCGATGTATTGATAAAGATGATCGTTCTCTGTGATGTTTGTTTTGGTGGTTGTGGCCTGTTCCAGTTGTTCAAAAGTGGCGAACAGATCCATTGTTCCGTTTTTATGAACTGTTACGGTTGCATCCACAACTTCTGTAATTGTAACTTTATCATCGTCGCCTACCATTAGTTCTTCCACATATTCTTTATTGGCAAAAGCACGATAAAGATTTTCATAAAGTCTTCGGAATTCCAGCTCATCAAAAACTTCTTTTACTTTATCGAAATCCGGAACTTCAAGGTCATATTGTTCTTCTATAAACTCAATAGGTGCATCGCAAAGTATGGTTGCTAATTTTTTGGATAACAAACCTCTTTCTGCACTGGCTTCAACTTTTTCTTTAAGCTTTCCTTTTAATGTATGGGTATTGGCCAGAAGATTTTCCATCGATCCAAATTCCTGAATGAATTTCTTTGCTGTCTTCTCACCAACACCGTCCAATCCGGGGATATTGTCAACAGCATCACCCATCATTCCAAGATAATCGATGATTTGTTTTGGATCGTTAATTTCGTACTTCGCTTTAATTTCTTCGATACCAAGAATTTCGATATCACCACCCTTCAAACCAGGTTTGTAGATCTTGATTTTATCGGTAACCAACTGTGCAAAATCCTTATCCGGCGTTACCATAAAAACGTTATAATCCTGCTTTTCTGCCTTGCAGGCAATCGTTCCAATGACGTCATCGGCTTCATAACCATCGACTCCCAAAATCGGAATGTGCATTGCCTCAAGGATTCTATGGATGTACGGAATCGCAATTAGAATTGGTTCCGGTGTATCCTGTCTGTTGGCTTTATATTCTGTAAAATCTTCGTGTCGGATATTGGTTCTTCCCACATCAAAAACAACCGCCAAATGTGTCGGGCGATCTCTTTTGATTAATTCTATCAAAGAATTAGTAAAACCAAAAATCGCCGATGTATTAATACCTTTTGTAGAAATCCTCGGATTCTTGATGAATGCAAAATACCCACGAAAAATCATGGCATAAGCATCTATGAGATATAATCTTTTGTCTGTAGAAGTCATAGAAACAAAAGTAATCAATTGTAATCGATTTTGTGAATGGTTGCATCGAAAAAATAAAAAATGTTTTTGTTAAAAAATCTTAAATTTTTGTTAGAAATAATGAAATTTGGTTGTATTTTTGCAGCATCAATACGATGAAAAAAAAATACCCTTTTTATTCTGTTTTTGTTATCTGTTTTTTTATTTCCTGTGCCAATTATGGCGACAGTCTACTCTATTTTAACAAGGATTTGAAAATTAACGGGATCAAAACTGTTCTATACTTTGAACCGGAAGTTTTCCCGGATATTGCAGAAATCAAGGAGCCTACATTTTCTGCATTTTACAATGCAACTTCCGATAAAATGAAGTCTATAGAGAATGTCAAATATCTTCAGGTTAATACAACTCTTCCTTTTGATGAGGTTGATTCTAAAATCATCAAAGAAACCTGTAAAAATAACAATGCTGATGTAGCTGTGATTCCTAAAGTTAAATATTTCAAAGTGGGTTTCGGAAAATATGTCTTTTCGAATCAGGTGGTTGTAAGTCTCAAATTGTACGATTCTAATGGCGATTTTGTCATGGAAACTTCTTATGATACTTATAAAGGAAACGCCAGATTGTTAGGAAGTGCCGAAAACTCTGTAATTATTGGAACGAAAGGTGCTATACGAAAAATGCAGAAGGAGTTGAGAAACCGACAAGTTATCCTAAGAAAAGCATCTTAATTTTACATAATCTTAATGCGGTTTTTCTTAAGTTTTTAATACTTTTGCATTGCAAAAATTTAAGAGATCGAGAATCAAGAAATCATATTGAATCCTGCTGATATTGCCGAATCGCTGAGCAAGCTGCCAGTGGAAGAACGTATTTTGCAGTTTCTGAAACTTCCCAAATCTGAAAAGGCGGAAGTTTTTTCCCATCTCGATCCTGATTTCCAGGAAGATACCATCAGAAGTATTGCCAGCCACGAGGTTTCCGACATCCTGAACGAGATGTCGCCGGATGACAGAACTCAGCTTTTCGAGGATTTTCCGGATGAATTAATTAAATATTCTATCAATCTTCTTAATCCTCAGGAGCGCAGAGTTGCTCTGAAACTTTTGGGTTACGAAGCGGATTCTATTGCACGTCTGATGACACCATATTACGTCCAGATCCGAAAAGAATGGACCGTTAAAAGATGTTTCCAGCAAATCAAAAAGGTGGGGAAGAAAGTAGAAACACTCAACTTCCTTTACGTTGTAGATGAGCGAAACCGACTCATAGATGACATCACTATTGGCTCTCTTCTATTGGCTGATGAAGAACAATTGATTTCTGAATTGTGTGACGATCATTTTGTTGCAATCAAGACGACAACTTCCAAAGAAAATGCAGTTCCGTATTTTGAGAAATATGACCGAAGTGCATTACCCATTATTACAGAGAATGGTGTTTTGGTTGGCATTGTAACAATCGACGATATTCTTGACCAAATTGAGCAACAAAATACCGAAGATATCCAGAAGTTTGGAGGCTTGGACGCTTTGGATGTACCTTATACCCAGACTTCTATCTATGAAATGGTAAAGAAAAGAGGCTTCTGGTTAGTCGTTCTTTTCTTTTCCGAGATGCTCACAGCTTCTGCAATGGGTTATTTTGAGGATGAAATACAGAAAGCTGTTGTGTTGGCGCTTTTTGTTCCTCTGATTATTTCCAGCGGAGGAAATACCGGTTCACAAGCAGCAACTTTGATTATCCGTGCGATGGCATTGCAGGAAATCACATTAAAGGATTGGTGGTATGTTATCAGAAAAGAGATTTTCACTGGTATTTTTTTAGGAAGTATTTTAGGAATTATTGGATTTCTGAGAATTGCACTTTGGCAGGAAACAGGCCTTTTCAATTATGGACAACATTGGGTTTTTGTAGGATTGAGCATTGCTTTCTCTCTGATGCTGATTGTGCTGTGGGGAACAATCTCCGGATCTATGGTTCCTTTTGTCTTAAAAAAATTGAAGCTCGATCCGGCTACTTCTTCTGCTCCTTTTGTAGCAACGCTTGTGGATGTTACAGGGTTGATCATCTACTTTTCTGTTGCAGGATTGTTTCTTACTGGAAAACTTCTGTAAAGGATTCAGAATTTTTTGATTAACTGCCAAATTTTCTATATTGCGAAGCGCGCCGGTGTCTACAAATAAAAATGCCACCTCTTTTGAGATGACATTTTAATTTTATTTTTAAGAGAAGTTACTTATTTAGCGTAATTATCTGTGTAATCTTTTTGTGACGCCAAAATCACTTTCTTAGCGTGATCTGCACCGTAAACCAAGTCGATTTTAACTTTTGCAGGCTCAGTCGGTAAGTTTTTGTAGCTTAGGAAATAGTGCAACAGACGGTTGATTTCCGCTTTTGGCAACTCGGAGATGTCTCGGATGTGACCGTAAACCTGATCCTCTACCAATACGGCAATAATCTTATCATCCGCTTCGCCTTTGTCGATCATTTGGAAACCACCGATTGGAATAGCTTCCATCAAGATATTACCGGAAGTGATATTGTGTGAGCTAAGAACGCAAATGTCCAAAGGATCGTGATCCCCTTCTGTAACGTCCGCCGCACCAGTTGCTACAGCCAGATTTTTAACTTCTTCTTCGCAATATGTTCTTGGGATGAATCCGTATAAAGCAGGAATGATATTGGAAAATTTCTGAGGACGATCCACTTTCAGGTAACCTGTTTCTTTATCTACTTCATATTTTATAGTATCTGTAGGTACAATTTCTACAAATACGTTTACAACTTCCGGAGCATTTTCTCCAGCAGAAATCCCGTGCCACGGATGTGCTTTAAAACTAGGAATCATGTTTATTTTTATATTATTTTGTTTAGTTCTTTTCTAAGATTCTCGATGGTGTCGGCAATGTAGTCTTCAGAATTGACGTAACTCATCAGAAAAACGGTTTTGAAGTCTTCTAACTTTGAGTTTTCATTCAGCTCTTCATACGTTTTATGAAGCGACTGAATGACATTATTTTTACTTGTCAGGATATCTTGCCAGGAAGATTTTGAGATATATAATTGCTGAGAAGCATTGTATTCAAATTCTTCGGTAATGTTTTTTTCTGTAAGATAAACGAACTCGTGTGGTTGAAGAGCTTTATCAAATTTCATTACAAGATTGGATGGTTTGAGTCTTTCCAGAAACAAGGTCATTCTTTCCAAAGCCTGAAGTTTGATTTCGCTATTCGATTTAGTCGCAAGGAAATTAATTTCCTGTTTTTTGAGTCTGACAAAACTGTTCACGAATTGTTTCGCAAAAACCAGAAAGGGCAATGCGATGATAACTGCAACAGCGTAAGGTAAATAATCTGAATCAAACATATCTGAAATCGGATTGCAAAATTAAGAAATTTTTAGACAATTAAGAATGATATCTTTTTTAGAATTCTGAATCACTTGATATTCCTGCAACTCTGAACCAAAACTCTTGAAAAAAACCTCAATACCACGGATGCTTCCGCCCATAAAATTAAAAGATTTGTTTTCGATATTCTCTTGTAAGATTCTGTCAATCAGGAACGATGCGCCATTGTGCTCTTTGAGCGCCTCATTATTAATTAATCCTAACAGGGAAAAAGATTTTGAGTCAGCTGTCAAAATGGTAATATTGGTCAGTTGATTTTCGAAATAGCTTCCAAACATTTTCAGTTTATTCGATTTTTTAAGAAAGAACAGATATTTTATGAAAAAGTCCAAATCGCTTTGTTTTTCTAAGCCTTTAAAATTATCGCAAGTGAATTCCAAAATCTCATCACTGATAAAAACTTCTTTAAATTCCAAATACTGTGCTGTTTTAACAGTTGACTTCCTTCCTTTGAAGTATTTTTTCCTCCTGAGAAAAGCATATTCCTGAACCGGAATAATATAATTTTTCTTGGTTGTCAAACTTTCAAAACGATTTTCGTGATTGAATTGATAATTTATGACATTATAATTCGTATTCAGATATTCCAAAAATTTTTGATTGATAACAGTATTGTTTTCTTTACTAAAAACGCCTAATTGCTGACAAAATAAAGGCATATCAACAACTTTGAATACAAGTTTTTTAGTAAAAGGAATCGGCATCACGGCTTCATAATCATTATAAACCAGGAGTTCCCAATTTTTACATAAAAAATCAAGCGTTTCTTTATCGCAATAGAAATTTTTCTGGATAGAATTTTCTACACATTGATTATATTTTTCAAAATCAATTTCTTGATAAGATAGTCGTTTGATCATAAAATTCCTTCTTCTTTGAAACTATAAAATTTATTATGAGCAATAATGATATGGTCAAGAAGCTCTATTTCCAATAATTTTCCGGCATCCTTTATTTTATTGGTGATTGTAATATCTTGCTGACTGGGTTTCAGACTTCCTGCCGGATGATTGTGAGCTATAACAATTCTTGTAGAAAAGTGTTCCAAGGCTGTTTTGAAAATTATTCTTACATCCGCTACGGAACTTGCGATTCCACCTCGAAAAAGGCAGGTTTTATATAGAATTTTATTTTGATGATTAAGAAAGACTGCCCAGAATTCTTCTGTTGGTAGATCTGAAAGATGTGGCTGTAAAATCTCGAAGATGTCTTTACTGCTGCTGATTTGTTGTCTTTCAAGAACTTCCTGTTGCGATTTTCTGTTTCCGATTTCCAAGGCTGTTGCAATAGAAATCGCTTTGGCTTCGCCCACTCCTTTGAACTTCATCAAATCTTTTATTGATAATTGACTTAGCCTGTGCCAATTGTTTTCCACCGAATTCAGAATTCTTCTTGCCAATTCCACCGCAGATTCTTCCCTATTCCCACTTCCCATAATAATAGCTAACAGTTCCGAATCCGAAACTGCGGCTTTCCCTTTCAAAAGGAATTTTTCTCTTGGGCGGTCATCTTCCGCAAGGGATTTGATGCTCAACTTGAATTATTAATTATAAATTATTAATGATCTGTCCGTCTTTCATTACCAGCTTTCTGTCGGTGCTTTCAGCTAAAACCGGATTGTGTGTGACAATTACAAAAGTCTGCTGATATTTGTCTCTTAAATCAAAAAATAACTGGTGAAGCGCATCTGCATTTTTGGAATCCAGGTTTCCGGTTGGTTCGTCAGCATAAATGATTTTTGGAGAATTAATCAAGGCTCTTGCAACAGCAACTCTTTGAGACTCACCGCCGGAAAGTTCAGAAGGTTTGTGATGCAACCTGTGTGCAATATTGAGATCTTCGAAAAGCGAATGTGCTTTTTCGATCACATTTTTTTCCGCAATTCCTCCGATTTTTGTCGGCAACAAAACATTTTCAAGTGCAGTGAATTCTGGTAAAAGCTGATGGTTCTGAAAAACAAATCCAATATTTTTATTACGAAATTTTGACAATTCCCTATCCTTCATATTTAGAAAGGAATTCCCATCTAATGAGATTTCTGTTCCGTAATTACCAATGTCAGAAGGTTTATCCAACGTTCCCAGAATTTGAAGCAATGTTGATTTTCCGGCTCCGGATTCTCCGACAATAGAGACAACTTCGCTTGGTTTGATATGGATATCGACACCTTTCAGAACCTCCAGAGTTCCGTAGAATTTATGTATATTTTTTGCTCGAATCATTATTTTCAATAGGTTGATGTGATCATTTGTTAATTCAATAATTAAAAAAACATTGTCAGATTATCGAATCGCCATACTATCAGATTATATCATTTAAATCTTGGTTAATTTAGCAAATTTCAGAATAAGGTTTTTCTCGCCTTCATTACTGAAAATAACTTTAGCTTTGATATTCTGAGGATCGGTTCCGTCCAGAAAAGTCACTTCTCCAATACCAAAACGGTCGTGGCGAACTTTGTCACCTACTTCTATATTTTCTGAAGATGAGCCGCTTGGATTGATAATCTTAGCCGTGGCGACAGGTTTTAAAGTCTTTTTTGGTGGTGGATTATTGATATTTCTCTCCAGCGTTTTTTTCTCCTCTTTCTTTTTGAAAAATCTAGGTTCAGACGGCCTTTCATCAAAAATATTAGAATTGATTCCGGAATTGTTCACAAATCTTGCTTCCAGCATTGGGTTGATGAATTCTATATATTTCGAATCCACTTCGCTCAAAAATCTTGACGGTTCCGAATCTGTAATTTTTCCCCATTGGAAACGGGAAACGGCATAAGTGAAATAAGCCTGCTTTTCCGCTCTTGTCAATGCGACATAGAACAAACGTCTTTCCTCTTCGAGTTCTTCTCTCGTGGATGAGCTCATAAAACTTGGAAACAAATTTTCTTCTAATCCTACGAGGTAAACTACAGGAAATTCCAGACCTTTCGATAAGTGAATGGTCATCAGCGACACTTTTTCGCCCTCATCTTTATCGTTCTGAGTATCGGATGACAATGCAATATTTTCAAGGAAATTGGACAAGCTTGGGTCGCCGTCCTCAATCTGTCTTTGTTCCTCAATAAAACCCTGCATCGAGTTCAATAATTCCTGGATATTTTCAACTCTGGAAATACCTTCTGGCGTTTGGTCTTCTTTTAAAAATTTAATCAAACTGCTTCGTTTCGCCACTTCCATTGCGACATCATAAACATTCTCTGTTTTCAGCATCACCTGAAACGCTTTTATCATCGCCCAAAAATCGCCGAGTTTAGTGATAATTCCGTTATTTAAACCTAATTGTGGCGCGTAAAAACCGAGATTGTCCAAAACCTGAGTTATCGGAACATTGTGGGAATCTGCAAAAACAATCAGTTTATTTTGCGTTGTTTCTCCAATACCTCTTGCGGGATAATTGATGATTCTTGACAAGGCTTCGGAATCATTTTCATTAACCAAAATTCTGAGGTAAGCCAATAGATCCTTGACTTCTTTTCTTTGATAGAAAGATAATCCGCCATAAACTCTGTAAGGAATATTCTTCTTTCTGAGCGCATCTTCAAAAGCTCTGGTCTGCGAGTTGGTTCTGTAAAGAATCGCAAAATCTGAGAATTTTCGTTGTTGTGTGTTATGCAACTCGAAGATATTGGCAGAAACAAAATTCGCTTCGTCCGCATCAGAAAGACTTCGGTAAACTTTTATTTTCTCGCCGACTTCATTTTCGCTGAAAACATTTTTCTTGAATTGTTGTAAATTTTTAGAAATCACAACATTGGCTGCATCTACAATATTCTGGGTAGAACGGTAATTCTGTTCCAGAGAAACGGTTACCGCATCGGGGTAATCTTTCTTGAAATTCAGAATGTTGTAAATATTAGCGCCACGAAATGAATAGATCGACTGTGCATCGTCTCCAACGACACAGATATTCTCGAATTTGGAAGCTAAAGCTTTGACAATCAAATATTGAGAATGGTTTGTATCCTGATACTCATCTACCAGAATGTATCGGAATCTGTCCTGATACTTGGCTAAAACTTCAGGAAAACGCGTCAATAATTCGTTGGTTTTCAATAATAAGTCATCGAAATCCATTGCGCCGTTTTTGAAACAGGCTTCGACATATTTTCTGTAAATTTCACCAATCAATCTCATATTCGCTCTTTCATCAGCTTCCATCAATTCCGGGTTGTTGAAATAGGCGTTAACCGTAATCAGATTATTTTTGTATTGAGAAATTCTCGCCAAAACTTTCTTTGGCTTATAAATTTCCGCATCAACGTTCATATCTTTTATCACCTTCTTCAAAACATTGAGAGCGTCCTGTGCATCATAAATCGTAAAATTGGAAGGATAACCGAGATAATGCGCCTCGCTTCTGAGAATCCGTGCAAAAACCGAGTGAAATGTGCCCATCCAGAGTGACCTCGCATCGCTAACGCCAACGACTTTTGCGATACGTTCTTTCATCTCTTTTGCTGCTTTGTTGGTAAAGGTCAAAGCCAGAATATTGAAAGGGTCAACACCATTGGTAATCAGATGCGCAATCCTCATCGTCAGAACTCTGGTCTTGCCGGAACCTGCGCCCGCCAAAACCATCAACGGTCCTTGTAACGTAGTAACTGCCTCAAACTGTGCTTCATTTAATCCTTTCAGATAATCCATTATAGTCTCAAAATTTTAAGATAACAAAAATAGCGATTTTTATGCAATTTCTCATTTCATTAGCATTTGAATTTCCGCGATTAATGGGTAATTTTGCACTTGCAAAAAATAGTTTTTCAAATCGCTGTTTCTAATTCTAAAAGTTAAATCAATCCATTGAAAATCAATATAAAAAAAGAAATCGGTTCATTTTTTGAACTGAAACCTTCGCCCAGAAGCTGGCACATTCCTTTTCTTGCGGGACTTTCTGTTGGTATTCCTTTGATATTCGGATATTATTCCGGAGATGTAAAAGCTTCATTAACAGCAAGTCTGGCAGGCTTGGTAATTCTTTACATCCCGAATACAAAAGATATTTTTGAAATGATGATGAAGATGTTTGTCTGTTCTTTCGGAATGATTATTTCTTACATTTTCGGTTTGGTTTTTAGTTTCAATATGTGGATTGCACCTTTAGCTTTCGGGGTTTTTTCAGCAATAGCTTATTATATTGTCCGGTATTTCAATCTAAAACCTCCGGGAGGCTTTTTCTTTATTATGATGGCTTCTATGGCTATCGGACTTCCCCACAATCCGGAAGCTATTCCGCAGAAAATCGGAGTTTTCACCATCGGAACTTTGAATGCTTGTCTTATTTGCTTGATTTATACTTTATTAAAATCCAAAAAAGAACCTAGTAAAAATGTAACTACGCTCCAGATCAATCCGTATATTAATCTTGTAGAATCACAAATTATCGGGATCTGTATGTCTGCTTCGGTTTTGATTGGACAGATTTTTAAATTGGATTATCCTTACTGGATTCCGGTTTCCAGCTTGGCAGTTTTACAAGGTGTCAACCAATATCACATCTGGAAACGTGGTTTTCACAGGATTATTGGTACATTGATAGGTCTTGTGATGGCGTGGTTTATATTTTCTTACATTAATGATACGTTGTGGATTTGCATTGCGATTATCTGTCTTCAGATTATCGTGGAAATGCTGATTACGAGACATTATGCGCTGGCTGTAATATTTCTTACTCCAATGGGAATTCTTCTTGCTGAAACCGGAAGCTCTACTTCACTTAATCCTGATTATCTTTTAAAAATGAGATTGTTGGAGATTTTAATCGGTAGCGCAATTGGTTGTGTTGGCGGTTGGTTTTTGTATAACGAAAGGATCAGATTTAATTCTATCAAACATTTGAGAAGGTCGAAGGTTGTATTAAGAAAAAGCTTTCGAAAATAAAAAGGTTAAAAATTATTCTAATTTATACTTAATATCAATGTAAAAATCATCAATATTGCTAATCCAATTATTGACCAATTAGCCGTAGAAAGTTGAGTCTTATTGCTTTTTTTGAGTTTAGAAGCTTCCATTATCATCAGACTAAACCAACCAACCACAATTAAAATTGCTAAAACGCCCAAAATAATTTGCGAATCGTAAGCGGCCACAAACAAAAGCACACAACTCGCAACAGCTGCAACTAAGAGAATTACAGTTCTTACTAATATATGGATTATGATTGTCTGATTGTTAATTTGAACACTTGGCTTGTCCTCGTTATCCTCCTTGATATCAAACAACTCATTGAATTCTTCATTCATATTACTTCTGTTTTTGATATAATTTAATGAAAAAAGCGGTAAGTCCGGCATAAGCCAAAACCTGTAACATGCTGCTTATCATATACATATTTTGTGAAAAACCTACCTGAGGAAATATGTAAATTAATTGAGTTAAGGTCAGAATTGCTAAAGAAATAATGGCTATTAGTGTGTGATTTTTCATCTAAGTTTTTTTAGTAGTTAATCTTTCAACTAATATCGGCAATTTTTTTGAAACATTCTCTAATGAGTATAATTGAAAATCAAATCTCTGATTTTTCACTTCGGAAAATTGAGTTTGTAAATCCTTTTTTTCTTTGTTAATAAATTCTAAATCAGAGTTATATGTTTCTGGGAAAATAGCTGGTTTTGCGTATTTTATTGCATCTCCAATATTACCGCTGATTTTAGTTTTTCCGTAGATTTCTTTGACAGAGAAAAATTCAGTTTCATTTTGAATTGGACAATATAAAACATCTGCTTTTCTCATACAATTATCAAATTCTTGCTGAGGAATTTTATATTCAAAAAACTGTATTTTTATAAATTGCGGAAGTTTATCTACAATTGACTTTAATTTTTCTAATTCTTTTCCGGAAGCTTTCCCCAGGAAAATAATTTCATAATTGATTCCGGTATTTTCAAAGTTTTTTAATTTGTCAAGAAACGAGTTATAATCCCTCCTACTTTGCGAAACTGCGCCCGGAACTACAATCCTGATTGTTTCCGTATCTGATTTTTCGGAATCAAATTGATTAAAATAAACCGGCAAAAATTCCAGATTATTTTTTTGAGAAACCAATTCGTCGATTCCCAAAAGATATTTTGATTTTTGATAGACTTTCGGAGCCTCCAAAAGTCCTTCCTTTAGGAATAATTTGAGCCTGTACTTGAAATCGTTTTTAAAAATACTTTTAAACAATTCCCATTTTGGAGCTTTGGTAAAATTAAGATTATGAACAAGAATTGCCGTATTGAATTTCTTTACAATCGCTTTGTAGAAAATGAAATGCCGATGAATGGTTCCAATAATAATCAAGTCATATTTTTCCTTCTCCAATGTTTCCAAAAGCTGAGAATAATCGGTGAGAAATACATTTGGTTTGTGAATGTTCAACAGGTTAAAAATCTTTTCCGAGAAATAGAAATCAACAGAAAATTCCGATGAATCTTTTGTCAATTCGTAGAAGTTAGCAGCTAATTCTGCGTGTGTATCCAGTTCTATGTAAGCTATTTTTTTCATAATCCGAAGTTTTTGAAAAACTCTTTCCAGCGTAGATTTCGGATAAATTGGATTTCTTCTTGGCTTAGATTGCGTTGGTCTTTTTGTTTCAGAAAAGATTTGATAGTGATAAAAAATTCTTTTGCAGAATGATTTTTGAAACTGGATTTTGCAGAAGAAATCATGGCCAAAGGCAAACTCAACCCGATATTATAAAAGTATTGACCCAATTTTTCTGCTTTTTGGTCTTTGTATTTATAAGCAGTTGGCCTTAGATGCTTTACCCAAAGGTCTTTGATTGTGACTACTTCCCAATTACTTTTTTTTGCTAACAAAATATCCAAATTGTCCCAGCCCAAAACAGCTCTTAAGCCATTCATATCTTCGAAACATTCTTTTCTATAAGCTTTTATCGGACCACGAACGTGGTTTTTGGAAGACAAATTTTCAAAAATCCAATCGTGATTATTGTTGCTGAAATCTAACCAGTTTTCATTCGGATTTCTGAGGTTCTTGATTTCAGGATTTTGCTTGTAATTTTTGATATAAACCAAACCGGAAACAATTCCGGCTTTTGGATCTGACTCGAAAATCTGATTGATCTTTTCCAAATAATTCTGAGGAAAGATGATATCTGCATCGTATTTACAAATGACATCAAAACTTTTCCAATCAACAGATCCTAAACCTTTATTAAAAGTTTTCACAACCTTTGCTCCAGGTTCATGTTCAGATTTTTCTAAGTTCAAAACCTTGAATCTTGAATCTTGAGCCTTAAAATTATTAATGATTTCGGAGGTTCTATCGGTAGAACCATCATTCACAATTACACAAACGAAGTCTTGAAAACTTTGATTCTTAAGAGATTCCAAGCATTGAGAAATGTTTTTCTCTTCGTTGTGGGCAGGAATGATGATAAGAAATTTCATTTAGAAAGGATTCGATTTCAGATTGACTTCAAATAAAAATTCTGGTGTTTTAGGGCTTTCAAAAGTTGACGTTTTAAAATTTTCTTTTGTGAAAACGGCGCACATTGTATTTTGTGGATGGTAAAGGTTTTTATGAAATTCTTTCGGAGTCCCGTCCAGAATGGCTTTGAAAACTTCATAACGGATTTTCTCCGGATTGTAAGCGTAATCGTGCCAAACCACAACCGAATTTTCGTGGACAAGATGTTTGAAAACCTGTTCTGTGTCGTGTTTTACCATCTCGTAAGAATGATCACCGTCAATGAAGATCAGATCATATTTTTTACCCAGTCCGGCAAAATCAAAGGTTTTTGTATTGCCTTCCAGATGCAAAATTTTTGAATTTTTCTTGGACAAAACGCCGTGTAATTCTGCATATCTTCTATTCCAGCCCATTGCTTCCATTTCGGCTTTGGAAAGGTTTAGCGTGGTACAGTCATCAATCTCTTTAGCGATGTTCCAAACACTTTCTCCTCTCCAGGTTCCGATTTCGAAATATGAATTTTTTCCTTTCGCAAGAGTCTTTAATAAAGCTAAATCCGTGGGAAGTGAACCGCCATCAAGAATAAACAGATCGACATTAGATTCAAAATTACCGTTAGAAATTTCGTCAAGAGAAACTTCGGGCAGGCTTAATAGTTGAGGATATTTTTTTTGAAATTCGAATTTTCTGATATCGTTCTGATCAAGAATCAGATTAACAAGGCTTGGCTCCTTTATAATATACTGAATTGATTTTATTAGCTTTTGAAGTTTTGTCATTACAAAATTGGCAATTAATTTATCGTTCCAAAATGGATTAAAAGCCGAAAGTTACAGATTTTTCTAATATTTCTGATGATTATTGATTTCAACGATGAATAATTATTGATTTATTAACCCGGGGAATTATTTTTAGAAAGTTATAAGAAGTAATTTTGCATCTTTGATTTTAATGTTATGGATGCAACGATTGGACAAAGCAAGAATTTTTCATATTCCGTTATTTCCTATGTCTTTTTTACATTTATAGGCTATTTTATCATCGGATTATCGTTATCAGTTTTACCGATTTTTATAAACAAAGGTCTTGGTTTTAGTATGCTGGTTGCAGGAATTGTGATTAGTTTACAATATGTGATGACATTTTTGATGCGGGCTTATTCCGGAAAAATCATCGATAGCAAAGGCCCGAAGCCAGCTGTCTTGGCAAGTATGTTAAGTTTTGCTTTCACCGGTTTGGTGTTGATAATGGCTTACTATTTCAGGTTATCTCCCATTATTAGCTTATCATTTCTGATTATCACAAGATTCTTTACAGGCTGTGCCGAAGGTATGATTGGCGCAAGTCCTATTAACTGGGCTATCATGGCTTTCGGAGAAAAACATACAGCCAAAATTATTTCTTATAACGGTGTGGCGTGTTACGGCGCTTTGGCTTTAGGTGCATCTCTAGGAGTAATAATTGTTAAACACTTCAATTTTTATGGCTTAGGGATTCTGATTATTTTTTTAGGATTAATCGGATTTTTCATTGCAAGAAACAAAGAAAATAGAACCGGGAAACAATCTGAAGAAGAACAAAAATCCTTCTGGAATGTGCTTGGGAAAGTAGCGCCTTTTGGACTTTGTCTGGCTTTGGGAGGTTTAGGATTCGCGACCATTTCTACTTTTATAACACTTTACTACGATTATTACCATTGGCAAAACGGCGCAATGTGTTTGTCAGTTTTTGGGATTTTGTTTGTTGCAGGCAGATTGGTTTTCAGTAATGCAATTAACCGATTTGGCGGAATCAACGTTGCGATTGCAAGTTTGGCTGTTGAAGTGCTAGGACTGACAATTATTGCGTTGTCTTATCATCCCTATTTTGCATTGGTTGGTGCGGGAATCACAGGTTTAGGATTTTCATTGATTTTCCCAGCTTTGGGCGTAATGGCGATGAAGACTGTTCCCTCTTCCAATCAAGGTTCGGCTCTAGCTGGTTATGGCTTGTTTATCGATATTTCTTTGGGAATTACTGGTCCGTTGATTGGCGGTGTTGCTGATGTGTTTGGTTTGCCCTATATTTTCCCTTTCAGTATTGGAATTGTGATGTTAGGCTTGGCTTTAGCTTACTATCTGAAAATGAATCAATCGAAATAATAATTAATTCCGCTATTTTCGCATTTTAAAATTTTTATGCAGAAAGTTCTCAATCTTTTTGATTTCTCTCAAAAAGTAAATTATAAAAACGAAATCTTCGCCGGATTAACCGTTGCAATGACAATGATTCCGGAATCTTTGTCTTTTGCTATTCTTGCAGGATTTTCTCCGCTGACAGGTTTGTATGCCGCATTTATAATGGGATTGGTTACTGCAATCTTCGGCGGAAGACCAGGATTAATTTCTGGAGGAGCCGGTGCAACAGTCATTGTTTTAATTCCATTAATGATTTCCCACGGCATCGAATATGTTTTTGCAGCCGTCGTTTTAGCCGGAATTATTCAAATCATTATCGGGATTTTCAAATTAGGTAAATTCATAAGATTGGTGCCGCAATCGGTAATGTATGGATTTGTTAACGGATTAGCCATTGTGATTTTTATGTCGCAGATCAATCAGTTTAAAATACAAGGAACAGAAAATTGGTTATCAGGAAATCCTCTTTATACAATGCTCGGATTGGTAGCTTTGACGATTTCTGTCGTATTAATATTTCCAAAATTCACAAAGAAAATTCCAGCTTCTTTGGTAGCAATTGCTGTTACTTTTGCTTTGGTAATGATTTTAGGAATCCAAACTAAAACCGTGAATGACATTGCTAATATAGCTGGAGGTTTTCCGCCATTTCACATCCCGAATGTTGAATTGTCTTTTGAAGTTTTGAAAGTGATTTTTCCATTTGCATTAATTATGTCAACGGTTGGATTGACAGAAGGTTTATTGACTTTAAATTTAGTTGATGAAATTACAAATAGCAAAGGAAACAGCAACCGAGAATGCGTTGCACAAGGAACTGCCAACATCCTGAATGGCTTCTTTTTCGGTATGGGCGGATGTCCGATGATTGCTCAGACTTTGGTTAATCTTTCAGCTGGAGCAAGAGCCAGGCTATCGGGAATTATTGCTGCTTTGGTTATTCTTTTCATTATTCTTTTTGGTGCGCCTGTTATTGGGAAAATGCCAGTTGCAGCGTTAGTTGGTGTGATGATTATGGTTTCTGTCGGAACGTTTGAATGGGCAAGTTTCAAAGCCATAAAACGATTTCCGAAGTCTGATATTTTTGTGATGGTTGTTGTGACTTTGATTACTGTTTTCCTTCACAATCTGGCTTTGGCGGTTTTGATTGGTGTGATTATTTCGGCTTTAGTTTTTGCATGGGAAAGTGCGAAAAGAATCCGAGCAAGGAAGTTTGTTGATGAAAATGGAGTGAAGCATTACGAGATTTTTGGACCGTTGTTCTTTGGTTCTACGACAGTTTTTGCTGAGAAATTCGATGTAACGAATGACCCGAAAGAAGTCGTCATCGATTTTAAAGAAAGTCGTGTTGTGGATATGTCTGCTATTGATATTCTGCATAAACTGACTGAACGTTATAAAAACCAAGGGAAAAAACTTAGTTTAATAAATCTGAGCCGTAGATGCAAACGTTTGATAAAGAATGCGGAGAATGTTGTGGATATTAATATTATTGAAGACTCAGAATATGACGTTTTGAAGAATTAATATTTAATCGCAAATCAAAGATTCGATAAAGTTGAAGGTATAAGTTTTTTATTAAAATGCTTTTAAAGTTATTAAGTCTGAAGTGAATTTTATGAGGAATTTTATTTTTATATGTCTTCGATTAACTTAGACTGACAATGTCTTACTATTGATTTTCGTATTAGAGATGTCACACTGAGCGGAGTCGAAGTGTTTTTCTTAAAGGATTACCTGTTAGTTTTTTATTTGGAAACTCGATTGGATGACCAAACCCATAGCCCCGATTGACTCTGAGTTTTTTATTTATAATTTGAATCGTCGAAACTTCGTTTTGCAGTGGCATCCTTTTTTGTCTTAGCTGAAAACTTTGTTTTGATGACAAAACTTCTGAGACAAAAAAGATATAGCGGAAAGCGGGATTAAGCTCCTAAAATAAAAGCTTGAAATAATTCTCTTGCAGATTTAGCAAATTAAGCAGATTTTTTTCTATTGAGTTTTCAATCTGCTAAATCTGAGTAATCTGCGGGATGTTTAAATTATTATTTAAAAATTTTCTTTGAGAAAAACTCGATTTTCAAAATCCAACTAAAATCACGATTTTTGCAGTCTCAAATTTTATTATGTCTTTACAACAAGAAATCAGCAAAAGAAAAACTTTCGGAATCATCTCCCACCCCGATGCGGGAAAAACCACGCTTACGGAAAAACTCCTGCTTTTTGGAGGGGCAATTCAGGAAGCTGGCGCCGTAAAATCCAATAAAATCAAAAAAGGAGCGACTTCCGACTTTATGGAAATCGAGCGTCAGAGAGGGATTTCTGTGGCAACTTCGGTTTTAGCTTTTGAATATAGAGACCACAAAATCAATATTCTGGATACGCCCGGTCACAAGGATTTTGCGGAAGATACGTATCGAACGCTGACTGCAGTTGACTCTGTAATCGTTGTAATTGACGTTGCAAAAGGAGTTGAGGAACAGACGGAGAAACTGGTTCAGGTTTGTAGAATGAGAAACATTCCGATGATTGTTTTCATTAATAAGCTGGATCGTGAAGGTAAAGATGCTTTTGATTTGCTGGATGAAGTGGAACAGAAATTAGGTTTGACAGTTTGTCCACTCTCTCTACCGATTGGTATGGGTAGCGACTTTCAAGGGATTTATAATATTTGGGAAAATAACATCCAATTGTTTTTGGAAGAGAAAAAACAAAAAGTTGGCGAATCTCTTAAAATTGATGATATCAACGATTCTCAAATTGATGAACTGGTTGGTGAAAAAGCGGCAACAACGCTGCGTGAAGAACTGGATTTGATACAGTCTGTTTATCCTGAGTTTAATCGTGAAGATTATATGAATGGTGATTTACAGCCTGTTTTCTTTGGTTCTGCTCTTAATAATTTTGGTGTTCGTGAGTTATTGAATGCTTTCATTGATATCGCACCCATGCCACAGCCAAAAGAAAGTGAAACGAGATTGGTAAAGCCGGAAGAACAAAATTTTACCGGATTTGTTTTCAAAATCCACGCAAATATGGATCCGAAACACAGAGACCGTCTGGCGTTTGTGAAAATTGTGTCCGGAACTTTTAAAAGAAATGAAAATTATCTCCTTGTAAGAGAAGGTAAAAAAATGAAGTTCTCCTCTCCTAACGCTTTCTTTGCGGATAAAAAAGAAGTTGTTGATGAGAGTTTCCCTGGCGATATTGTCGGTCTTCATGATACGGGAAGTTTCAGAATTGGTGATACTTTGACAGCCGGTGAAAAATTGAGTTTCAAAGGCATCCCGAGTTTCTCTCCGGAGCATTTCCGTTACATCAATAACAATGACCCACTGAAAGCGAAACAGTTAGCGAAAGGTGTTGACCAGCTGATGGATGAAGGTGTAGCTCAGTTATTTACGCTGGAAATGAATGGCAGAAAGATTATCGGAACGGTTGGTGCACTTCAGTACGAAGTTATTCAATATCGTTTGGAACACGAATATGGTGCGAAATGTTCTTATGAGCCCATCAGTATTCATAAAGCGTGTTGGGTTGAGGCGGATGAAAAGTCTGAGGAATTCAAAGAATTTGCAAGGTTGAAACAGCGTTTCTTAGCAAGAGACAAATATGACCAATTGGTTTTCTTAGCAGATTCGTCTTTCACTATTCATATGACGCAGGAAAAGTTTCCGAACGTGAAACTGCATTTTATCAGTGAATTTAAGAATCATTAAAATACATAATCCGCAGCGTTTTCTGCGGATTTTTTATTCGTAAAATATTATTAAAAAATTTCTACTTCAAATACTCCTTCACTTCATCCAAATTATTATCACCAAAAATCAAAGAAATGATAATCGGCATTTTACCTTTTTTATAAAGTAATGCCAAGACATTATCTCCATTGATTTTTGATTTTGTATCAATTGTTATGCTTTTATGATTTGGTAAATCAAGACTCAGAAAACGTTTTTTCATATAATGGGTTTTTACGCCCAACTTTTCAAAATTCTCATTCAGTTCTAGTGAATAGTAACCCCAATCATCCATTACTGTGAAATAAGTTTCTGCTTCTGGTGAATTTTCATCCGCAAAAGTCTTGGTTTCTATATCAAAAATGATAAGTCTGGTTTCAGAAATGTTTTCTGTTTGCGAAGGATTTGGTTTTTTCGGCGATTGGTAAGAAACGACCTGCATTGGATTATCTATAGAAACACCTTTTAAGATGTTCCAACCTTCGTTTATTCTTCCAAAGTCATTAAAGAAAAAAGTGGTGTCTTTGTTTTTCTTATCAATCAAGTAATCATCATAATCTGTGTAATGCGAATACGTTTCAGTTTTCATTAGTTCTGTAATGAAATCACCATCTGTATCAAATCTCGCCTGACCTTTTATTTCGCCATTTTTAAGATATAAAATAGAACCGCCATTAGCAGTGAAAAGATGCTGAACCTGGTCTCTTGGATTTTCAATTGGTACTTTTGATTCAACAATTACTGAATCTTTCTTTATTTGCTGAACTTCTTGAACTTCCTGTTCCTTTTTGCAAGAAACTGTAATTGCCAATATCAGAAAGTATTTGAAATATTTTATCATCGCATTTAGTTTGAGAAGCAATTTAGAATTAATTCGGTAAAATCCTCTTTTAATCTTTAAAATTTCATTCTTTACTTTTGTAAATCGTTTGTAAAATCAATTTAAATATTTGATTTTCATTAGATTAAAATATTACAAAAAGTTTCGGATTCATTTACAAATCATTCTTTTAGTTGTTGGATAGCTTTACATCATAAAATTATCCCAATGAAAAAATTAATATTGACCGCCGTTATTTTGAGTACACTCACGATGTGTAAAAAAGCAGATTTACAAGAACCTAATAACACGATCGCCAATGCAGATTCTTTAATGGATAAAGCTTCTGAAGCAGTCAACAGTCTTAATACTCATGCAGTTTTAGATTCGGTGAATCTGAAAGCTAAAGATTTGATTAAAAATAAAGAGGAAATCGAAAAAGCATTCGAGAACAGCAAAAATAAAATCGATTCTATTTCTGAAAACGTTGAAAAATTTAAGAAAGATATTGAAAATAAAAAAGTAGCTACAACCATCGATTCTATCCAAGAGAAAATCAAAAAAGAAACCCCAAAACCTAAAAAAGTCACCAAAGTTATCTACAAAGACAAACCCGTAAAAAAAGAACCAGTTGCGCCAGTTAACGCAATGGTGAAAAATGGTTCTGTAGAACTAAATGTAGACGATATTTCTCTGGCAAAACAATCGGTGAGAGATATTATCAGAAAATATGATGGAATCATCAATACAGAAAATCTGGTGAGTAATGATGAGTTTCAGACTTTATACCTGACGACAAAAGTTCCTTATGATAAGTTCGATTATTTGGTAGAAGATTTATCGATGTTGGGAAGTATTCATAACAAAAACCTTGAAGTTAAAGGCGATTCCTACAATCCTAATAAACTTTGCAGTCTGGACATCACTTTGTACGATAATCATCTGAAGCCAAAAGAATCCGAGAATCAAAGTTTTGGAGAAAAATCTGCAAATGCAATTTCTTCCGGCTGGAAAGTGATTGGAGATATCTTACTCTTTCTTCTACCCTTTTGGCCAGTTTTCCTGATTGGTGGGATTGGATATTATTTATATAAAAAGAAATATGGTAACGGCAATCATAATCCACCAAACAAAGATTCTGAAGAGAACTCATAAAATAAAAAAGACGCTTAGATTATAAGCGTCTTTTCTATGATTGAAAAATTTGATTCTTAGTTCATCAAGCTTTTGCTTAGGTTAAGTGCATCTTGGTTTGAGCTGTCATACTGCAAAGATTTTGCGATATATTGTTTTGCTTTTTCTTTGTCCGTATCCTTATCCAGAAATGCGATGAAGAAATAGGCATAAGCTAGATTCTGTTTGTTAGCTTCAACTTCTTCAGGCTTTACTTTGGCGATGTACTTTTCATAAGCCATTTTTGCAGCATTGTTATCCTTCGCAGATTGGTTGGCATATCCAATACTGTAATAAGCTGGCGCCCAGTCTGGAATAATTGTTGTGATTTTGTTCCAGGTTGCGATAGCTGATGTCCAGTCATTTGCGTTTTGATAAGCTGTTGCCAAACCAACAAGAGCTTGTGTATCGTCTGGTTTTGCAGCAATCTGTTTTTTAAGCGCTTCAATTTCCGGGTTGCTGATACCATTGGTTTGAGCTGTTATAGTTGTTGAATTGTTAACAGTGTCATTTGTGTTTTGTGTTGTTTGGGCGTTCACAAAACCAGCTGTTGCGAATGACAATCCAAACAATAAACTTTTAATTTTTAAATCCGTTTTCATAACCTTTATTTTAAGTTGTAATGAATATCGCAAGTACAATTCCAGAAATCGGTAAAATTTTAAAACTTTAGATTTTTTAATATTTTTTTAAGAATAGTCTTGCTGGATTTAAGAAATTTTAAATACACGTTTAATTTCTGATGTTTGGCCTTATTGTTGATATATTTATATACTATTTATAACAATTAAAGTGTATTTTTAAACTTATAATCATAAAAATGAATTTTACTACTATCCATAATACGATAAAGCTCCTGGAGGAGTTCGATTCTGAAAACACAAAAGAGTCTTATTCTGATGATATCCAAGGTTTCAGGAACTGGATCTATGATAAAGAAGTCATCAGAAGAAAATCAGTTATTGATGAACCAGTTTGGGAAGGAAAAGAGAATGGAAGATCTCCGGAAAGTGTGATTAGCACCTTACTGGTTCATCTTAATCGATATGCCAAAACTTACTCTAAGTCTGCTATTGCTGATTCCAATTTCAATACACAGGAAGAATTCATCTATTTAATTAACCTGAAAGCTTTTGGATCAATGACAAAAATGGAATTAATTAAAAAGAATATCCAGGACAAATCTGCCGGTATTCTTATTATTAACAGATTGATCAAGCAAGGCTGGGTGGAACAAACCAATTCACAAACCGATAAAAGAACAAAAGTCCTGCGGATTACAGATGAAGGTATAGAAGCTTTGGAAAACCAAATGGACAAAATACGTACAGCAACCAATATCATCACTGGCAATATTACGCATCAGGAGAAAATGGAACTTATCAGGATTCTGGATAAGCTTGAGCAGTTTCACAATCCAATTTTTTGCAGAAATATTGATCATCAGAATCTATTGGAGACCGTTCTGAAAGATTATCCAATCGGAAACAAATTAATATGAAGAAAAAGATAGCAATCATTGGTTCCGGGTTCTCTGGCTTGTCTGCCGCAGCTTATGCTTCCAAAACGGGGCACGAAGTTCATGTCTTCGAAAAAAATAACAGTTTGGGTGGCCGCGCAAGAAGTTTCAAAACAGATAATGGTTACACCTTTGATATGGGACCAAGCTGGTATTGGATGCCGGATATCATAGAAAACTTCTTTAATGATTTTGGTAAGAAAGCTTCTGATTTTTATCAATTGGTATCTCTCAATCCCCAATTTGAAATGGTTTTTTCTGATGGGTTGATGGCAATTCCTGAGAGTTATGAAGAGATGAAAAATCTATTTGAAAAAACTGAAAAAGGTGCTGGCAAGATGTTGGACGACTTTATGGAAGATGCCCAATACAAATATGAAGTTGGAATGAAGGATTTTGTCAGCAAGCCGTGCCATTCCTGGTTAGAATTTGTTTCTCCAAAAATTGCTAAGAGCGCATTGCGATTAGATTTGTTGTCTAATTTTCATCAATTTGTAAGAAAATATTTTTCTAATCCGAAACTGATTACTTTGATGGAATTTCCTGTAATTTTTTTAGGTGCAGCGCCAAAAGATATTCCAGCTTTGTATAGCCTGATGAATTATGGAGGATATAAATTAGGAACTTGGTACCCGTTGGGCGGCTTCATCAAGGTTATCGAGGCGATGGCCAAAATCGCATCAGAACAAGGATCTCAGATACACTTTAATTCTAATGTCGATAAGATAATTACGGATAATAAACAAGTTTCAGGAATTGTTGTAAACGGCAGAAAAATTGATTTCGATGTGGTGATTGCCTCTTCTGACTATCATCATACGGAACAAAAAATGTTGCCCGAAAATCTCAGGAATTATAATGAGAATTACTGGAAAAAGAAAACCTTTGCGCCTTCTTGCCTGATCTTTTATCTGGGATTTAATGAAAAAATTCCGAACCTTAAACATCATACTCTGTTCTTTGAAAATGAGCTTGAGCTCCATACCAAAGAAATCTATAATGACAAAAAATGGCCAACAAAACCATTGTTTTATGCTTGTTGCCCATCAAAAACGGATAAAAATTTGGCTCCGGAAAACTGCGAAAATGTTTTTCTGCTGATGCCAATCGCTACAGGAATCGAGGATTCTTCTGAGATGCGCGAAAAATATTTTCTGGAAATGATTGCTAGATTGGAAAAACATACCAATTCAACTCACCTTTTGTCAAAATTGGATTATAAAAAAAGCTACTGTATTGATGATTTTATAAGCGATTATAATGCTTACGAAGGAAATGCCTACGGATTAGCAAATACTTTGTCTCAAACTGCGGTTTTGAAACCTTCGTTAAAAAATAAAAAAATTAAAAACCTCTATTACACAGGACAACTTACGGTACCCGGACCCGGAGTGCCGCCGTCCATCATATCAGGAAAAATAGCCGCCACCGAAGCCAACAAAAAATAAACTATTATGAAAAAATTATTTGATGAACTTTCTTACAAAATCAGCAAAGCCACCACAAAACAATATAGTACCAGTTTTTCCTTAGGCATCCTTGCTCTATCCCCAAAAATCAGGAATTCTATCTATGCAATTTATGGTTATGTACGTTTGGCTGACGAAATTGTTGATAGTTTTCACGGTTTCGATAAACAAAAATTACTCTCCAGATTCCGTGATGAAACACTGTTAGCTTTGGAAGAAAAAATTTCTCTTAATCCTATTCTGCAATCGTTTCAGGAAACTGTACACCAATATCAGATCAATTATCAGCTGATTAATCAGTTTCTAAGAAGTATGGAAATGGATCTTCATAAAATTGATTATGATTCTGATCTTTACAAAGAATATATTTTGGGTTCTGCGGAAGTGGTTGGTTTGATGTGTCTCCAGGTTTTTGTAGATGGCAATAGAGACGAATTTGAAAAGCTAAAACCTTTTGCGATGACTTTGGGTTCTGCATTTCAGAAAGTTAATTTCCTGCGGGATATGAAAGATGATTATTATGTTCTGGGCCGCACTTATTTCCCGAATGTTGATATTACAGATTTTGATCAAACGGTGAAATCTAATATTGAACAAGAAATTCAGTCCGAATTTGCAGAAGCTCTGGAAGGTATAAAAAAACTTCCCCGCTCTTCCCGCTTTGGTGTTTATCTGGCTTACAGGTATTACGTTTCACTCTTTAATAAAATTAAAAAAACATCACCTTCTAAAATGATTAACCAGAGAATCAGGATTTCCAATAGCCGCAAAATATCATTGATGATGGGCTGCTATGTAGAATATAAGTTCTCTATATAATTGGAATTGATTTTGCTTGAGCCAAACTGCACAAATATTACTTTATCAATTAGGATAAAGTATTTTAAATGAAAGAAAATGAAACATCAACTGAAAAGAGAACAACAACTGAATTGCTCCATTGAGAAAGCCTGGGAGTTTTTTTCGTCTGCCAATAATCTTTCTGTAATCACGCCAGAAAATATGAAGTTCACTGTATTAACAGAGTTTGAAGATGACGATATTTTTGAAGGAATGATCATCGATTATAAGATCACACCGATTTTCAATATAAAAATGAATTGGCAAACAGAAATTACTCACGTGGATTATAAAAAAAGCTTTGTTGATTTCCAGGTGAAAGGTCCTTATAAAAGATGGCATCATTATCACGAATTTGTAGAAAATGATGAAGGTGTTCTTGTAAGAGATATAGTGGATTATGAATTGCCATTTGGTTTTCTCGGCGAGATTGCTCATCAACTTTTCGTAAAAAAGAAACTGGATTATATATTTAATTACAGGAAAGATGTTTTAGAAGTATTATTTAATCGAAAAAGAAAAGTCTCGTGAATTTCCTAATTGTACTCATTACTTTTTTCCTAATGGAAGGCTTTACCTGGTGTGTGCACAAGTATGTGATGCACGGCTTTTTATGGTCACTTCACAGAGACCACCACGATCATAGCAACGATCCGCCCCTTGAAAAAAACGATTATTTTTTCGTGATTTTTGCAATTCCGGCTATTGCAATGATGTATTATGGAACTGTTAATGATTTTAATATTTTTTTCTACATCGGCATCGGCATTACGATCTATGGTATGGCTTATTTTTTTGTCCACGATATATTCATCCATCAACGGCTTAAGATTCTGAAAAACACGCAGAACCCTTACCTGCTTGCGATCAGACGGGCTCATAAGCAGCACCACAAACACATTGGTAAGGAAAAAGGTGAATGCTTCGGTTTTCTATGGGTGCCTGTAAAATATTTCAAAATGTACTTTAACAAAAGCAAAGTTTAATTAATGCAACTCACATATTTACTCATTAATTTTTTCACGGTAATCATCTGTTTTATATTCTCATTTCACCCAAAAATCAATTTCTACAGACATTTCAGGGCATTTTTATTATCCGCAGTTTTGGTGGCAACTGTATTCATCATTTGGGATGCTTGGTTTACCAAATTAGGAGTTTGGTGGTTTGACGATCAATATCTCGTAGGTATCCGTTTTTTTGGCTTGCCATTAGAAGAGATTCTGTTTTTTATCTGCATACCGTTTTCTTGCATCTTTACCTACTTCTGTCTAACAAAATTTTTACCAATGGATTGGAAACCTCTTCCCGATAAAATATTTGTCATTACTTTTATAATCATTTCATTATTTGCAGCTGTATACTTCCGGGAAAAAATTTATCCATTCATGACTTTTCTAACATTGGGAATTAGTTTATTCATTTTGTATTTCTTATTAGGGGCAAAATGGATTGGAAAAGCTTGGATTGTTTATCTTATCCTTTTACCAGGATTTGTTTTGGTAAATGGAATATTGACAGGAACCGGATTAGAAAGTCCCATTGTCAATTATAACTCGGAAACGTTTATTGGAGTGAGATTTCTTACAATCCCGATTGAGGACTTTTTTTATGGTTTCGAATTGATAATCTGGAATCTATATTTCTTCAAAAAATTAAAAAAGGAAGAGAAAATCAATGACAATGATGAGAATATCATTTTAAAGTCGACCTGATTGTAAGATTCTAGTAGAAGCTTTTTACTAAATTCGTATTCTTAAAAGAACCAATGAAAAACTATCTATTCCTTGCTGCTGCTATTATCTGCGAAACCATTGGCACATCATTTCTTAAAAAAACAGAAAACTTCAGCAGGCCATTGCCTACAATTATTTTTATTGTGGCCATGGCTTCTTCATTTTACTTATTGACTTTTGCGCTCAGAAGTATTCCAATAGGTATTGCTTATGCTATTTGGTCTGCTGTCGGTATTGTACTGATTTCCACAGTTGGGTATTTTGTCTATAAACAAGCTTTGGATTGGCCCGCCATTTTGGGGATTGCTTTTATCGTGATTGGTGTGGTAATTATTAATCTTTTTTCCAAATCTTCTGCACACTGAATCTCATAAAACTAACTGTTATATCACACTCAAAAACGCCATCGTATCCACATTATCGGCATAAGTGTCCAACGAAGGATTCTGTGTTTCGCCAAAACCAATCGATTCTAATCCCAATTCCGGCTTTGCAACAACAGTTTGGATTTCTTCTTTATTGGATTCTACAAATTGTTTGGCTTCGTCCAAAGTATTGTAGCGGGAAAAATTAATTACAGATAACGGACTGAAGAGTTTCTCATCTTCCTTCAGCATTACAAAATTATTATCCCAGAACTGGTCTTGATTCAAAAGGTAAATAGCTCTGTTATAGTCGTAGTTGTTTGCATATTTGTTATGATTGATAACGTCTTTGTAATGAATAAAATTTTCAAACAATCTATCCAATTTCATATCATTCGGAATCAGAATTCTGGTAACATTTCTGCATCCTAATCCATAGTATCGGAAAATGTCATCAGCTAACAATTGTAATTCTTCATCCGTTTCATCACCTTTCAAAACAGCGACAGAAGTTCTGTTTTTTCTGATAATGCTCAGACTGTCTTTGAAGTAATATTCCAGATATCTTGCGGTGTTGTTGCTTCCTGTTGCAATCACTGCATCAAAGTTTTCTAACCTTTCTACGATTTGATATTCGATTTCATTGTTAGAAAACTCGTTCCATAATTGTAAAATATAAGGCAGCATCAATCGGTCTTTGGATGATAATTTGATGACAGGAATATGATTACTCAAAACCACAGAAATTACATCGTGAAATCCAACCAACGGAATATTGCCTGCTAATATCAATCCTACTCTTTTAGATGTATTTGATAACTTATATTTGGACAACCAGTTTTCAATATTTTCTTTAGAGAAAAGACTTGCCCATTGTTGTAAGTTATATTTTTGATTCTCTTGCGTAAACCAAGGATTTTCGATTTCGGAACGCTTCATCAGATAAGCCAGTCGCTCTTCTTTTTCACTGTAATGCTCATCATCATTTTTAAGGAAATTTTGAATGAATTCTCCTAATTTTTCAAGTCCTGAAATTTTGTTTTCGTTCAGCATAGCTGGCTTTTTTTTTGTAATTTTGCACAAAAATATAAATAAATATAGCAATGGCTATCAAGATAACAGACGAATGTATAAACTGTGGCGCTTGTGAACCGGAATGCCCGAACACCGCCATCTATGAAGGAGCAGTAGATTGGAAAGCATCGGAAGGGACATCGCTTAATGGTATGGTGGTTTTATCATCGGGTCTTACTGTGGATGCAAACGCTGCTCAGCAGCCTGTAGAAGACGATTATTACTTTATCGTAACTGACAAATGTACCGAGTGTAAAGGTTTCCACGAGGAACCTCAATGTGCGGCTGTTTGCCCTGTTGACTGCTGTGTTCCTGATGAGGACAATGTAGAAACAGAAGAAGAATTGTTGGCGAAAAAAGCGTTCCTACACAACGAATAAACGTCAGAAGTTGGATGACCGAAGATTAGAATTCGTTTTCGGAAGTTTGCTTAAATTTTAATTCTGAAAAAATAATATTAAAAACATCCGTCTTCCAACATCGGACATCGGACAAAAAATAAATAAATGAAAAAACATAATTTCAGCGCTGGTCCTAGTATTCTTCCTCAGGAAGTTTTTCAAAAAGCATCGGAAGCCATTCTAGATTTTAACGGAATAGGTTTATCTCTCTTGGAAATCTCGCATAGAAGTAAAGACTTCGTTGCTGTGATGGATGAGGCTCGTGCTATTGTAAAAAGATTGATGAATCTTGGAGATGATTACGAGGTATTGTATCTGCAGGGTGGCGCAAGTCTTCAGTTTCTGATGGTGCCTTACAATCTCTTGTCACTGGACGGAAAAGCGGCTTACACCAATACAGGAACCTGGGCATCAGGTGCTATCAAGGAAGCTAAAATGATTGGTAATGTAGATGTAGTGGCTTCTTCCAAAGAATCGAATTTTAATTATATTCCTAAAGATTTTACAGTTGGTTCAGAATACGATTATTTCCACTGTACTTCCAACAATACGATTTTCGGAACTCAGATGAAGTCTTTCCCGAAAGTAGATACGCTTTTGGTTTGCGATATGTCATCTGATATTTTCAGCAGAGAATTAGATTTTTCTCAGTTTGATTTGATTTATGCAGGTGCTCAGAAAAATATGGGTCCGGCTGGAGCAACTTTGGTTGTAGTTAAAAAATCGATTCTTGGAAAAACAGGAAGACAAATTCCAACTTATCTGGATTATGCGGTGCATATTGATAAAGAATCGATGTCTAATACGCCTCCGGTTTTTGCAGTTTATGCATCTTATCTCACATTAAAGCATTTGGAAGAAAATGGCGGCATTGCTGCTGCTGAAGCAAAAAATAATGCAAAAGCAAAATTGCTTTATGACGAGATTGATAACAATCCAAATTTCCAAGGTGTCGCAGCTGTAGAAGACCGTTCTTTTATGAATGTGACTTTCACTTTGACAGACGAGTCTAAGCAAGAAGCCTTTGACGCAGCCTGGAAAGCTGCAGGAATCAGTGGACTGAACGGACACCGAAGTGTCGGCGGTTACAGAGCAAGCATCTACAATGCAATGCCGATAGAAAGCGTACAGGTTTTGGTAGATGTGATGAAAAGTATTTAATATTCTTTCCAAATTATAGCAAACGTCTTCAGGTTATTGAGGACGTTTTTTTGTTAAATTAATGTTAATTCGGATAAAAATTTGTAACTTAGCCCACCTCGAAATTTAACTCAAACAAATTGAGAAAAGCCGTTAACTAAAGGATTTTTGAATTAAACAAATGATTGTATTAGCCAATGACGGAATCTCCGAAAAGGGAATTCAGCTTTTGAAAGAAGCAGATATTACGGTTTTGGAAGCCAGAGTATCTCCGGAACACCTGAGCAAATTCATCAATGACAACCAGGTTGATGTCCTTTTGGTGAGGAGTGCAACACAGGTCAGAAAAGAGCTGATCGATAGCTGTCCTAATCTCAAAATCATTGGACGCGGCGGAATCGGGATGGATAATATCGATGTAGAATATGCGATTGATAAAGGCATCTACATCATCAATACACCAAAAGCTTCCTGCAAATCTGTTGCAGAGCTGGTTTTCGCCCATTTCTTTTCATTAGCAAGATTCCTTCACGAGAGTAACAGACTGATGCCTTTGGAAGGAGAAACCAACTTCAATGCACTGAAGAAATCATTCAATAATGCGACTGAACTTTCCGGAAAAACGCTCGGCGTTATCGGAATGGGAAATATCGGAATTGAAGTCATTAAGATGGGAATCTCTCTCGGAATGAAAATCTTAGCTTACAACAGAACACCAAAAACTGAGAACGTTCAGCTTAGCTTTTTCGATGGTCAATCTTTGGATTTTGAAATTAAATCAGTAAATTTAGATGAAGTTTTAAAAAATTCAGATTTTATCAGCCTTAATACAGGTAAAACAGATGAATACCTGATTGATTACAAGGAATTGGAACTCATGAAAGAAGGTGTTTTCATTGCAAATACTGCAAGAGGCGGTGTCATCAACGAAGTGGCCCTTTTAGATGCTATTGAAAGCGGAAAAGTTTATGGTGCCGCATTAGACGTATTCGAAAAAGAACCGGCGCCTGAAGTATTGATTCTGATGAATCCTGCCCTATCTCTTTCCCCTCACGTTGGCGGCAACACGATGGATGCCCAAAACCGAATCGGAGAAGAGTTAGCGCAACAAATTATTAAAATAAAAGCCCAACTATAATATATGCCAGTATTTAAACCATTTAGAGGAATCAGACCAAACCCTGATTTTATTGAGGTTTTCCCGACCTACTCTTTGGATAATTTTACACAGGAGGAAATCAATAAAAAAGCTCAGGTTGATGATTCTTACATCCAGATGATAAAGCCTGCAGTCGTGAGTAAATCTAAAGATGTTGATAGAAATCTGAGAAAAATAAGGTCTAACTTTGAAGAATTATTGGATGACAAAAAACTAACCCAAGATGATTCTGCTTATTACTTATACGAACAGACACTTCCGGATAAAACAAGTTTCAGAGGGTTGATGGGATTGGTAAGTGTAGATGACTTCTGGGAAGGAAAAATCAAAAAACACGAGTCGACAATCACAGAAAGAAGAATGAAAATGGCGCATTACCTCGAAAAAGTAGGTGTGCAAGCTGAACCGGTTCTATTAACTTATCATTCCAATTCCAAGGTAGAACTATTGATGAACCACGAGCAGAAGAATGTTCCCATCATTAATTATACCGACGATAAAAAAGTAAGACACAAGATCTGGAGAATCGATAATAGATTGAAACTTCAGCAGTTCAAAGAAGTCCTAGATCCTATCGATTCGTTTTATATTGCCGATGGCCATCACAGGATCGGTTCTGTTGCAGAATATGCTAAAAAACAAAGAGACAAGTACAAAAGGTCTCACGGTACGGAACATTACAACTTTGTTTACAGTTTTATTGTTTCCAACCAGTCCATCAAAATCAATGATTACAATCGTCTCCTTAAAGACCTTAATGGATTATCCGATGAAGATTTCTTAGAAAAATTAAGAGAAGATTTCCAAATCCATGAAAAAGGTGATGCACCTTACTTTCCTTCACAAAAATTCCACATCAGTATGTATCTTGGTGGTAAATTTTATAGTTTACATGTTAAACACAGCATTCGCGAAGAACATAAAAATGGTAACGACCTGGATCACCATTTGGTAGATAAATACATTTTTGAAAATATCCTAGGCATCGAAAATGCAAAGCATACAGACAAAATCACTTATTTGAAAGGAACATCCGACATCAATGGTATTTCTGAATTAAAAGAAAAAGTGGATAGCGGAGACTACAAAGTTGGTTTTGGGATCTACCCTATTAGTTTTACGGATCTTTTGAAGATTTCTGATAAAGAGATCAAAATGCCGCCAAAATGTACGTTGATTGAGCCGAAACTAATCACTGCTCTGGTGATGTACGATATGAAATAAAAATCTATTCTGAATTAGAAAGGTGACATTGACTGTCACCTTTTCTATTTTTAACAATTTAATTTGATATTGATTTACAATTCTTTAGTTAATCAAAACTAGATACAGAAAGGATTGTCAAATAAAATTAACAATAGTTAATTTTATTGTCTATCTTTACTCAGCAAAACACAAAGGGTATATTAAATTAATAATCAACTATGTATCCGAAAGAATATATCAATTGTGACCAGGAACCCATCCATATCTGTGGCGAAGTCCAGGAATATGGGTTTCTAATTGGAGTTCAAAATTCTAAAATAGTTTCTTACAGCGAAAATATTCTAGACCTTTTTTCTATAGATTCTAATGCACTGATTGGAAAAGATATCCATGTATTATTTAGTGAGCTTGATATCAATGTCAATTGGGAAAATTATTCTAATAATCAAGAGCTTGCAATACAGCATATTGATTATAACAATATAGAATATACTTTAAGTATTCATACCAATCTGGAAGTCACTTTTTTTGAGATAGAAAAAGTAGTTCCTAATCATAAAATCAACAAAGAATATGCTGCGATACAACATATTCTTAGAAATTCTAATGATGAAAATATCTGGAAAGTCCTGTTGAAAGAGATTCAGGATGTGATTGATTTTGACCGTGTAATGATTTATCAATTTCATTATGACGGAAGCGGCCAGGTAATTGAAGAATTAGTTAAACCAAATCTTGAGAGCTACCTGCATCTCCATTATCCGGAATCTGACATTCCTGCCCAAGCCCGGGCGCTGTATCTTAAGAACCCGGTAAGAATCACATCACACGTCTCCGGGAAAACCTACCCTATTGTTGGTGTAATCCCGAGAGAGAATATGGATCTTACTTACAGCGTCACAAGATCGTCGTCGCCTGTACATAGAGAATATCTGAAAAATGCGAAAGTCGAGGCAAGTTTCAGTACTTCCATTATTGTCAATGGAGAATTGTGGGGAATGGTGGCTTGTCAAAATGTTGAGCCAAAACATCTTGATCTTCAATCCAGATTACTGGCAGAGACTTTGACGAGGACTTCTGCGAACGCCTTTGCCTCTTACAGATCGTTGCAGACTTTGGAAGAATACCAGAGAATCAATCTTAATAATATCTCTCTTCGTCAAAATCTACTGAGTGAGGAGGATTTTGGAAAGGCGCTCGAAACGAATATCAATGATATTATGGACAGCTGTGCGGCGGACGGAATGATTATCAAAATCAACAACGAGATCTTGACTGCCGGCATTGTCCCGAATCATTCTGATATAGAAAAAATCATTGTCTGGAGCAAAGAAAACAATGAGAATTTTGAAGAGAATATCTTCATTAGCAATACACTCTGCCAGGACATTAATATAGAATTGGACAATCCAGAAATCAGTTGTGGAATTATTACCAGCGTGCTTGGAAATAATACGTCTGATATGTTGATCTGGCTCCGTAAAGAACAAGGACAAAAAATAAAGTGGGCGGGAAAACCTGAAAAAGATACAGTTTCTGAAATCAAAGATGGTGTAGAGATCATCAAGTTTTCCCCAAGGAAGTCCTTCGAAGTCTGGAAAGAATATGTGAAAGGAACTTCCCTGCCTTGGAAAATCAAAGAAATAGAATCAGCAAGATGGATTACTTCTGTAATTCTAAAAGCTTCTCATACCAAATCTTCTCAGATTGTTGATCTTAATAATCAGCTGAAGGAGCTTAACCAAGAATTAGATTCTTTCTCTCATACGATTTCGCACGATCTCAATACGCCGCTGACGGTTATTAAACTGAATGCCCAGTTGGCAAAAAAGATTCCGGATCCGGAAAATGTCCAGAAAACATTAGACAACATTATTGTTCAGGTAGATACAATGAGCGAAATGATCCGGAATGTTCTGGAGTTAAGTAAAATCAAGAAATCAGAAATAGAATTGAGGAGAATTGAAGTTGATTCGCTAATCAGTAAACTGGCTGAAGATTCTAAAATCAGTTTTAATTCGCCTCATACAGAGATTGTCATAGAAAATACACCAGAGGTTTTAGGTGATAAAACGATGGTCTATCAGGTCTTTGTCAACGTGATTGGTAATGCGGTAAAATATTCTTCCAAATCGGAAAAGCCGCTGGTTAAAATAGAAGGTGAGATTTATGAAGATGCTGTAACTTACAAAATTACCGATAACGGAATCGGGATTGATCAGCAGGAATCTAATAAAATGTTCAAGATATTCAGCCGAATGAGTAATGCTAAGGAGTTCAAAGGCAATGGTGTTGGGCTGAGTATTGTTCATCACCTGATGGAGAAAATGGGCGGAAAAATAAGCTATGAAAGTGAAAGCGGCAAAGGCACAACATTTATTTTAAAATTTCAAAAACCAAATTATGATTTCAGTATTTCTTAAGGAGCAAACGAAACAACAACACGACGACACAGAAGCAAAATTACAATCACAAAAGATTTTTGATAAATCTTATACTTTAAATGATTACAAGACTCTTTTAATCCATAATTATAAACTGATCAGCAGATACGAGCCTCAGATCCAGGAAAAATTAAAAGCTTATCCGGAGTTGAAATTGGAACTGAGAAGTAAAATCGATGCTCTTCGAACAGATCTAAATAATCTGAATATCCAGACAGAAAATGAAAACCCAACTCACAATCTTGAAAACGAAGCTGAAGCTTTTGGCGCTTTGTATGTGATGGAAGGTTCTACACTTGGAGGCAATGTCATTGCAAAACAACTTAAAAAAAATCCGGAATTCGAAAATGTAGAGTTCAATTATTTTGGAGTTTATGGCGAGAATACAGGACCTTACTGGCAGGAATTTAAATCCATTATTGATGATAAAATTACCGAAGAACACTACAAAGATTGTGTAGCCGGCGCAAAAAAAGCTTATCAATTATTAGCATAAAAAAACGGAGCGATTTAATTTCGTTCCGTTTTTCTTTTTATTGATTTCTAAATTATTTCTCGATTTTTACCAATTCTACATCGAAAACCAACCAAGAGTTTGGTGGGATCACACCTCCTGCTCCTCTTTCGCCGTATCCTAATGCTGGTGGAATCAATAGCGTTGCAGCTTCTCCTTCTTTCAATAAAAGAATCCCTTCGTCCCAACCTTTGATAACTTGTCCCACTCCAATTGGAATATCGATAGGCTGACCTCTTTTGAATGAGTTATCAAACTCTTCTCCATCCACTAGTTTCCCGGCATAATGCACAGCAACGGTTTGTCCTGCCGTTGGATTAGCTCCAGTGGAAGTTTTAGTAATTTTATAATAAAGTCCAGATGGCGTTGACTGCATCCCGGCTTTCAGATCATTAACTAATTTTTCTTGCTTCTCGGCAAATTCCTTCAACTTTCTTGCCTTTTCTTCTTCAGCTTTTGCTAAGTAGGCCTTATTATTATCCTGGATTTTTGCTTTACCCTCTGCAAAGATTTTCGCAGCATCATAATGCTTGTATTGATCTCCTTTTGAGAAAACCGCAACTTTGTTTAATACAACATCAGTCTTTGGTTTGTCCTGAGCGCCTTTTTCTACATTGGCAATAGAATCGATAACCGCTTCTCCTTTTACAACTTTACCAAAAATTGTATGTCTTCCGTCCAGCCAAGGTGTCGCAACTTCTGTAATGAAGAACTGAGAACCGTTGGTATTAGGTCCGGAATTAGCCATTGATAAGATTCCTTTTCCCGTATGCTGAAGATCATTCTTCTCATCATCGAATTTGTAACCAGGATCACCCATCCCTGTTCCTTGTGGGTCTCCTCCTTGGATCATAAAATCCTTGATCACTCTGTGGAAGATCGTTCCATCGTAGAAGGGTTCTCCTTTTTTCTTCGATTTATTTTCGATTTTACCTTCGGCAAGACCAACAAAATTAGCTACAGTAACCGGAGATTTCTCATCCTCGAATTTTACTAAGATATCCCCTTTTGTTGTTACAAAATTCCCGTAAAGTCCGTCTGGCAGACTTTTGTAAGTTTCTTTGTCTATTTCCAATGTTTTACAATTTAATAGTGTTAATAATGTTATAGATAATGCTATAAATTTTTTCATTTTTATATAAGCGTTAGTTTTTATAGTACTTTAACTTTGATAATCAAAGGCATATCATTCGTGATCTTTTTGTTGTCACCATAGGTTCCGTAAGCTAAAACCGAAGGCACCAGCAATTCTGCTTCCTCTCCTTTTTTCAAATACCTTATGGCATCTTCTACAGCATCCATCTCCTGAAAATGACCAAATTCTACATCGATATTCTTAACCGGTGTTTCATACAGCTTAACTCTGTCAAAGTCGTAAATGTAATATTGGTAAGAGACTCTCTCGCCATTGTTCTTGCGGTAGTTTTTCTCGAGATTTTCTATATTAACCCAATAGTTCATTCCCATAGGGTAATATTTTTCATCTTGAGCTTTGATCCAGTCTTCTATTTGAGCTCTTTCCAAATCGTTCAGATCTTTGGTTCTATTTTTAGAAACTTCCATTTCACTTTCTGACATAAATTGCTCGTCAGGCTTCTGGACAGGCGACTGTTTTACGCAGGAAACGGTAAGAATTAGAATCGATATGCAAAATAATTTCTTCATATTCCGATAATGTTCTCTGAAATAGCTCAAAAAACTTTTGCGAAAATAAGGATTTTAAAAGACTTAATTGGTATCAAAAAACAAAAACCGGAAGCAATTTTCCGGTTTTCATTCTTTCAATTTATCTTTAATTATTTAATTCTAGATACTGTAAGCGTGTTCTTCTACCAGAACTCTCCATCCAAAAGGATCTTCAGCTTTATTAGTCTGGATATTGACAAGATCATTCTTAAGTAACGAAGCGTAGCTTTCTTCTTCCGATAGCTGAGGTAATAACAAATGCTCACCTTGATAACCCAAAGCCTGGAAAACACTTGTAACAACTGCAGTTCCCACACCCCAAACTTCTTTCAAAGTTCCATTTTTCTGAGCGTCGATAACATCTGAAACCTTAACATTACCAATCACTACCTCAATACCTCTTTTCTTCGCCAATTGGATAAAGCTATCTCTGGTAACACCATCCAAAATTTTATCAGATGTTTTAGGCGTATAGATGGTATCATTGATTCTTACAAAAACGTTCATTGTTCCACTTTCTTCAAAATATTCGTGAGAACAATCGTCTGTCCAGATAATCTGCTCATAACCTTCTTCTATAGCCAACTGAGTAGGATAGAATGAAGCAGCATAGTTTCCTGCTGCCTTTGCAGCTCCTACACCTCCACTTGCTGCTCTGGAATAATGATCAGCAATTTTTACAGAAACTGGCGCAGTGTAATAATTTTTTGCCGGCGTTGCAACAATGGCAAACATATATTTTTCAGAGATTCTTGCTTTAAGTGCTTCTTCCGTAGCGAATAATAATGGTCTGATGTAAAGTGACATTCCTTCCCCGTGAGGAATCCAGTCTCTATCAATATCCACCAAAGCTTTCAGCCCATCCATAAACATCTCTTCGGAAATCTCAGGAATTGCCAATCTTTTTGCGGATTTGTTAATACGTTCAAAATTCTTTTCCGGGCGGAAAAGGAACACCTGACCGTCTTTATCTTTATAGGCCTTCATTCCTTCGAAACATGCTTGTCCGTAATTAACCCCCATCATAGCAGGGGTAAAACCTATTGGACCATAAGGAATCAACTGTAGATCCCCCCATTTTCCATTCTCGTATTCACAAATAATCATATGATCTATAAAAGTGTTCCCGAATGAGAAATCTGTAGGATCAAATGAAGAAATTCTTGGGTTTGAAGTTTTTTGAATTATCATTTTTTAATTTTTTGTTGAGGTATTACAAATATATAATAATTTTTTAATAATCAAAATTTAGTTTAATTTTGTAAAAAAATACTTTGAAAAGAGAATTAATCAGCACTAGTGACGGAAGCAAAACATTATTAATCAATGGTTTAGAAGAGACTTACCATTCTAAACATGGCGCCCTTCAGGAAGCCGTTCATGTATTTATCAAAAATGGATTGAATTTATTAAATGATTACGAAATTAATATTTTAGAGTTAGGATTTGGTACAGGTCTTAACGTTTTGGTAACATTTGATGAATATTTGAGAAATGATAAAAATCATAAAATCAATTATTTTGGTGTCGAAAAATATCCGATTTTTTTACAAGAAGCAGCAGAATTGTCTTATTCTGAATTATTTCCGGACCCAATTATCAAAAATTTGTCTTTAGAGATTCATAAAAAAGAATGGGAAAAATCATTGGAACTAGATGTTAATTTCCATCTCAAAAAAATAAAAGAAGATTTTTTTAAGATCAAAGATATTAGCCTACCTCCAATTGATTTGGTTTATTTTGATTGCTTTGGAGCTAGAGTTCAGCCGGATCTTTGGGAAAAAGAGTTGTTTGAGATTGTTGCTTCCAAAATGAAGACAGGAGGATTATTAACAACATATTCATCAAAAGGAAGTGTGAGACGCATCTTGATCGAGCTAGGCTTCGAGGTTGAGAAAAAACAAGGCCCTCCCGGAAAAAGAGAAATGATCAACGCCTGGAAAAAATAATTTCCCTAAATTAGGCATTGCAAATCACAATTTATGATAGACAAAATCAACATCAGGGTTTACGCGCTTTGTATAAAAGATAACAAAGTGCTTGCACTACACGAGGAATATGCTGGAGATCATCTTCTTAAATTACCCGGCGGTGGATTAGAATTCGGAGAAAGTACATTGGAATGCCTTAGAAGAGAGTTTCAAGAAGAACTTAATCTTGAAATTGAAGTTAAAGATCATTTTTATACGCAGGACGATTTTCTGGTTTCCAGATTTCGGGACAATGAGCAGTTGATTACAATTTATTATTTAGCCGAAATCCTCAATGAAGAAGATCTGCTAATCCTGGATCCTTGCATAGAAAAGACAGAATGGATACCGCTAGAAGGAGACAATCCCTTCCCATTACCAATTGACAAACGCGTTTTTGATATAGCAAAACAAAAATTCCTGAATTAAGATTCAGGAATTTTTTATTCAATTTTTTAAGAATTATTTCACTTCAACAAAATTAACATCGCCTTCATATTTTTTGTCGATTATCAGAATCATTGCAGCTTGAGTTATGTAAGATTGATCCTCTCCAACTGATTTTCTATATTTAACTTCAAGAATGTTGCTGTTCTTTCTAATTGAAACTAGCTCTAATTTTATAGTTTGATTTGAAGGATCTTCAATTTGTGCTACAACAAATTCGCGGGAAAAATCGATTGGTGTCGGTTTTCCGTTCTTTCCCATTATTGTTGCCATTCCAAACACCTGATCAAACGCTTCTTGAGTTTCAAATTTGGGACTATCCATTGCAGCATCGATATTATTTTTAACGAAATAATTCTGTGCTTCTTTGTAGGGAATCTCTTCATTAATGACTGAGTCTCCTGGTTTGACAGATGAATTACAATTAATTAAAATCAATAACAAAATAATGTAAGCAATATACTTTCTCATAATTAGGATGCTTGTTTTTTCATTCTCCTCTCCAGCTCTTCCCGCTGATAATCTCTTACGGTTTTACCTGTTCCGTCGTGTCGCCAGCCTGGTGAATAGAAAAGATATTTTAACTTATCTGTAAATTTTAAATCAGGTTGTTTCAGGTCTCTTGCAATTTTTTTCCATTCGTAGAACACAAGATTTACAGGACCTTTGTCTTCCATTTTTGGATAGATTCCGTATTTGATGGGAACTTCCGGAACTTCTTTTTCGAATGTTCCAAAAATTCTGTCCCAGATAATCAGCGCCATTCCCATATTCCTGTCCAGATAACGGATATTGCAGGCGTGATGAACCCTATGATGTGAAGGCGTTACCATAAACCACTCCAGAAAACCAAGGTTCTTAACGGTTTGTGTATGGACCCAAGTCCCATAAACCTGTAAAACCGAATATGCCACCATAATATGCCAAGGATTGAATCCTAAAAATGCCAATGGCGAAAAGTACAAATACCTGTATAAAGGTTGTAAAACAGGACTTCTGAAACCTGTTGTGATATTGAAGTGATCCGAACTGTGATGTGTGATGTGAACCGCCCAAAACGCTCTGGAATGATGATCTACATAATGCAAAACATAATAGGCAAAATCCTGTAAAACAAAAACCGCGACAAAATACCAGACGTTAAATTCCCAAGTGAACAAACGGTGGTGATAAAAGAAAAACATTACAGCCATAGACACTCCCTTCATCAGAAGATCTAATCCATAATTGAGGACAGCCAGATAAACATTGGATAAAACGTCTTTGGTCTCGTATAATTTTTCTTTGTTGAAATGACTATAAATCATTTCTCCTAAAATGACAATAGCGTGAATTGGTATAGACCACATATAGATGATCCCTTGCCCATTTTCGCTAAAAATTTCGTCTAACATGTTAATAGTTCTTATAAATTCCAAAGAAGATCTTCGTATTTTTTCAGGATAATCTCTTTGGAAAATCTGGATTTGATTGATTCTTTGATGTTTTCTCTGTTATTATTTTTGTAAACAGCGTGTTTTATTTTCTCTGCAAAGTTATCATAATCTTCTATATCAGCAATTTCGCCGTTGATCTGATCAATAATAATCTCGTCAATTCCACCGGGACAATTATTAGCTAAAGAGTAAACGCCACAAATTCCTGCCTCCAGAAGCACATTGGGAAAACCTTCATACCGGGATGATAAAATGAAAAGATCTGCAAATTTCAGGTATTGATAAGGATTTGTTTTTTTTCCATGAAAAATAACATGATCCAAACCGAGCATCTCTTTCATCTGGGTCAGCACTTCTTTATCACGACCATCGCCCAGAATGTGCAACAAAATATTCTGATTCTTGAGTCTCGTGAAAACTTTCAACAGATTATCAAAACCTTTTCTTGCCGACAGATTTCCAATGGCAACCACATTTTTGTATTGATGCGAAAATTCAGCAGGTCGTTCCGATTGATTCAGTTTTTCTTCAATAAAATTGACATCTACAGGATTGTTGATCTTAACCAATTTCTTTTTCTTGATACCAAAATTTTTAACTAAATCTTGCTGCATATCATTACTCTGAGCAATGATTTTATCGTAACCATTATAGAATTTATAGAAAAACCTGATCTCTTTTCTCGTCACATGTTGCGAGACAACGTTAGTTTCCCTTGCAATGAATTTTGTATTCGGAAATAATCTTGTAAAGAGAGACAAATACGCATTCACTTCACCAAAACCTGAAAATACAATGTCCGGTTTTCTCTTTTTGATTTCCAGAAGAATTGGTTTCAGAGAGTGCCGGATTCTCGGAGTCTGGATATCGATAATTTCAACATCGGGTTTCAGAAAATCAAGATAGGCGCCTTCTTTTCTCAACAAAAGAATCGAAGGAGAAAACCTTTCCCTGGGAAGATGATTGGCAATTGTTGTTACAATTCTTTCCGCCCCTCCAGTTTCCAAATCGGGTAATATGAAAATGATTGACTTTTTCATACGTAGATGTTCATTTTTTCAATGTTGATCTAAGTCACTAATTGTTTAGCGATTTCATCAATCAAAATTACAAAACCAAAATGGGAATTCCTATAAATAAAATTGTCGGAAAATTTTCCGACAATCATTATATTTAGTTAGCAACATCACTGATGAATTTGATCCTTAAAACTCTTACTTCATCATCTGTGAGATCATCGCCATATTCAGCCAGTAACGTTTTCATACTGTCACTTTCGGAATTTTTCATAAAATCCATAAAGTCATCTACAACATCTTCATCAAAATTTTCTTCGATATAATAATCGATATTCAGTTTAGTTCCCTGATAAACAATACTTTCCATTTCAGAAAGAAGATCACTCATTGATAGATGCTTAGCTTTCGCAATATCTTCAAGATCTATCTTTTTATCGGTATTTTGAATAATAAAAACCTTGTGGCTGGATTTATTGGCCACCTGTTTCATTACAAGATCCTGAGTTCTTTCTATACCATTATCCTCAACATATTTTTTTATAAAATCAGCAAATTCTTTTCCGTATTTTCTGGCTTTACCTTCACCTACACCGTAGATTTTCGCAACTTCCTCTACTGTAATCGGATATTGTACTGTCATATCTTCCAGGCTGGGATCCATAAAAACCGTATAAGGCGGAATGCCGTGTTTTTTAGCCACAGTTTTTCTAAGATCCTTTAACTGCCCAAATAACAACTGATCCAGTCCGCCACCAGCCTGAACCTGGACTTGCTCGCTGTCAGATTTTTGCTTGATTTGGGTTAGATCATATTCTCTGTCTTCAGCAATCAAAAACGGCTCTTTGTATTTTCCTGAAATAACGTCATTTCCTTTCTCAGAAATCTTCAGGACACCATAAGTTTCGATATCTTTTCTAAGAAAGTCCTGAACGGTAGCTTGTCTGATGATCGATTTCCAATAGTTATCCGTTTCTTCCTTTCCGAATCCGAAGAATTCTGTTTGTTCCAGTTTATAAGATTTGGTGACAGCCGTTTCTTTACCGGCAATGATTGTGATCAGATCTTTTGTACGGAATTTTTCTCCCAAGGATTTGATCATTTCCAATACTTTTTTCAAATCCTTAGCTGCATCCTTTAACTTTGGCGGATTCTGGGAATTATCGCACATCATTGCACCTTCACCTTTTACCGGATCAAATTTTTCTCCGAAATAATACAGCAAATATTGTCTTCGGCTCATTGATGTCTCTGCATAACCAACCACTTCATTCAAAAGTTGTAGTCCGATTTCTCTTTCGGAAACAGGTTTTTGAGCCAGGAATTTTTCTAATTTTTCAATATCTTTCGGATCATAGAATGCCAGACAGTAACCTTCTCCTCCATCTCTACCAGCACGTCCTGTTTCCTGATAATAGCTTTCTAAAGATTTCGGAATATCATAATGGATTACAAAACGAACATCCGGCTTGTCAATTCCCATTCCGAATGCTATCGTCGCAACAATCACGTCCACTTCTTCCATCAGGAATTTGTCCTGATTGGCAACTCTTGTTTTTTGATCCAACCCGGCGTGATAAGGTAATGCATTGATCCCATTAACCTGTAAAAGCTGGGCAAATTCCTCCACCTTTCTTCTGCTGAGGCAATAGACAATTCCGGATTTCCCTTTATGCTGATTGATGAATTTGACAATTTCTTTATCAACATTCACTTTTGGACGAATCTCGTAATATAAATTAGCTCTGTTGAAGCTTTCTTTGAAAACCAGAGCATTGTTCATTCCCAAAGTTTTCTGAATATCATCCTGAACCTTTGGTGTCGCAGTTGCCGTTAAAGCAATCACGGGAACATCTGCGATCTTATCAATAATGCCTTTCAGGTTTCTGTATTCCGGGCGGAAATCATGTCCCCATTCTGAGATGCAATGCGCTTCATCAATGGCAACAAAAGAAATTTTTACGTCTCTCAAAAATTCAAGATATTCTTCTTTGATTAAAGATTCCGGAGCAACATATAACAGCTTTGTTTTGCCAGCTGTGATATCATCCATCACCTGTTTTGTCTGGGATTTGTTAAGAGAAGAATTGAGGACGTGAGCCACACCTTCGTCAGACGATAAACCGTTTACCGCATCCACCTGATTTTTCATCAATGCTATTAATGGAGAGACTACGATGGCCGTTCCTTCAGAAATCAATGCCGGCAGTTGGTAACAAAGAGATTTTCCGCCACCAGTTGGCATTAAAACAAACACATCTTTTCCACCGAGAAGTTCCTGTATAATCTGTTCCTGTTGTCCTTTGAATTTTGAAAATCCAAAATATTTTTTGAGTTCTGCAGATAAGTTGATGTCTTTTGTGCTCATCCTTTAATATAGTTTGCTAAATTTGCATTTTATTGAAAGGTTATACATTAATGGTAATTCCTGAATTTTAGGGATAAAAAAATGAAGCTAAAAAACTTCATTTTGCTCTATTAAATTGTAAGCGTGAAGGTACAAAATAAATATTATTAAAAAAAATAATTAAATACTTTAAAATTTTGGATCCAAAAGGAATAATCGCAAACGCCCATCAAGCGCTGGATATAGAAATTGATGAGTTAAAAAATCTTAGAAACCGACTGAACGACAGCTTTATAAAAAGTGTTTTAACCATCAACGAATCGAAAGGGAAATTGATTATTGTCGGGATTGGAAAATCGGCTCATGTTGCCAATAAAATTGTTGCAACGCTTAACTCTACAGGGACTCCTTCTCAATTTTTACACGCTGCAGAAGCGATCCACGGCGATCTTGGTGTCATCCAAAAACAAGATGTTGTATTATGCATCTCCTACTCCGGAAACTCTCCGGAGATTGTCAACCTTCTACCCTTTTTGAAAGATTATTCCTCCGCTCTGATTGGAATGACCGGAAATCCCGAAAGTAAACTGGGAAAAGCGGCAGATATTATTCTCAATACACACGTTGACAAAGAAGCGTGTCCTAATAAATTGGCGCCAACTAGTTCTACAACTGTTCAAATGGCTTTAGGAGACGCTTTAGCAATTTGTTTGATGGAGCTTAACGGATTTAAAGATATCGATTTTGCTAAATTCCATCCGGGTGGAAGCCTTGGTAAAAATTTGACCGCAAAAGTAGAGCAGTTTGTTTCCCAGAATAAGCCGGAAGTTTCGCCGGAATCAGGAATCAGAGATGTGATTATTTCTGTCAGCGGTTCAAAACACGGGATTACAGTCGTTATTGAAAATGAAAATATTATGGGCGTCATCACTGACGGTGACATCCGAAGAATGCTCCTGAATCAAGACGATATCTCTAAGGTTAAAGCTTCTGATATCATCAGTAAAAATCCAAAAACCATTGAAAAAAATCAATTAGCTAAAGAAGCGATGCAAATCCTAAAAGCATTCAATATCGGTCAGCTTGTAGTGACAGATCAAGGCAGATATTACGGGATTATCGACATCCATACGTTATTGGATGAAGGGATTGTTTAATATTTAAGATTAATATCAGTAATCATTTATAATTTATCATTTTATAATGAGCGAAGAAAAGGAGATGTCCTTCCTTGGACATATTGGTGAGCTGAGGTCACACCTTGTAAGATCTATTTTAGCGATTGTCATTTTAGCTATTATTGTTGGATTCAATATTAATTGGGTAATGGATCATATTTTTTTTGGTCCTACAAGAAACGACTTTTTAACTTTCCGAATTGTAAATCATTTTTCCAGAGAATTGACTGGTAATGACAGTTTTATTTTGCCAGCTCAGTTCAGTGTTCAACAAAAGCAGTTGTTCCAGCAATTCAATGTGATGATGGCGGTTTCTATTTTTTCTGGAGTGGTTTTAGCTTTTCCTTATATCGTTTGGGAAATCTGGAAATTCATCAGCCCAGCTCTTATGCCCAATGAGAAAAAAAATTCGATCTTCTATATCAATTCGATTTGGATACTTTTTATGACCGGCGTTTTGACGGGTTATTTTTTGATTTTACCTTTTGCAATCAATTTTGGATTGTTATTCAAAGTTTCAGATAATATCGTTCAGCTTTTTGATTTGTCAGATTACACGACCCTATTTTTACAAGTCACAATGGGAATGGGCGTTGTTTTCCTTTTTCCAATTGCAGTTTATATTCTGACTTCAATCGGAATTCTAACCCCAAAATTCCTTAGAACATATAGAAGACATGCTATCGTTTTAATAATGGTTGTTGCCGCTATTATCACACCCGCTGATGTTTTGAGTATGATGGCAGCAGCATTGCCATTAGTTTTACTTTATGAAATCAGCGTAATAATGTCCAATGTGATTTATAAGAAAATGCAGAAGCGGGAACTCAAAAAAGACATTTAATAAAGAATTAAATCAGCAATTAACCTTGCTGATTTTTTATTAAATAAAATTAACCTTTCACAATTTCTTTCCTGATTCTGCTGAGAGAGGTATCCGTAATTCCAAGATATGAAGCTACATTTTTAAGCGGTGCAAATTTCAGAACGTCAGGTTTTTCTTGAATTAAGTCTAAATAACGTTCTGTTGCCGATTTGGTAATCATTTCCACAGAACGGTTTTTGAGGTAAAATAACTGATAAGACATCCACGCTCTCCCCCATTCTGTCAACGCCGGAATACTGTGAAACAGTTCCTGGAAATCATCATAGCTTATTTTCCAAACCACACAATCCGTCTCAGCCTGGATATTTTCTATCGAAGGTATTCTTTGAAACAACGATGATGCTTCTATGACAATGTCAGATTCTGTGAAAAAATTAATGGTGATGTCGTTAGAATCAACATCATAAACGAAAGACCGCACAACGCCGCTTTCTAAAACAAAATATGAATTGAGGATGTCATTTTCCTTTAAGAAAAAATCACCTTTTTTATAATTGATTTTGTGATGTTTACTGAAGATAAGATTAAGATCTCCTTCGGAAAATGCGGGATGTTGGTAAATATTTTTTAAAATGTCCATAAATGAAAAACGGAAAATCTAAAATAGTAGATTTCCCGTTATAAAGAATGATTTTATTCTAAATTTTATTTCAAGGCATTTACAGCCGCTTCGTAATTTGGTTCCTGACCTATTTCCGGAACTTGCTCCGTGTAGATTACAGTTCCTTTTTCGTCCAAAGCAACCACAGCTCTGCTCAATAATCCTTTCAAAGGAGAATCATCCAGAGTCACACCATAATCTTCTCCGAAATTCCCTCTGAAATCTGATAATACTTCTACATTATCAAGGCCCTCAGCCGCACAAAATCTGTTAAGAGCAAAAGGTAAATCCCTGGAAACATTGATGACAACGGTATTTTCCAAAGAACTCGCTTCCTTGTTGAATTGTCTTGCAGAAGCCGCACAAACACCGGTATCAATGCTTGGGAAGATATTTAGCAACACTTTTTTTCCTGTATAATCTGCCAAATGCTTTTCTGATAAATCTGCTCCAACTAGAGTAAACTCCTGAGCAACAGTTCCAACTTCCGGCAAACTCCCAACGGTATGAATAGGATTTCCTTTGAATGTAATTTGTGACATTGTTTTATATTTTATTGAGACTCAAAATTAGATATTTTTAATTTAAATAACATTAATAAATTTCATATTTTCGCAGCCAAACATTATATACACGATGAAAAAAATCAATCTTAGTATATTACTGGTTTTTCCCTTGTTGGCAAGCGCTCAGTCGGTCATTGGTAATATCAATTCCGGTGCAGTTTCTGAGAATTCCTTTAACCATTCTGTTGGAGAAATCTATGTAATAGCGTCTAATCCGGACGATGCCAGTTCCGGAACACTGGGAATCTTGTACCAAACCACTTTAAAGGTTTTGGGAATCAATGAAATTTTAAAAGACGATGTCAAAATCTATCCGAATCCAACAGCAGATTTTATCAATCTGAAATTGAGTTCGAAAAATAAGATAGATGAAGCGGTTATCTACGATAATTCCGGCAGAATCATTTTAAAAACTAAAATCGAATCGGATAAGATAGATTTACGTTCCCTAAATACAGGAATTTATCTGCTTTATTTCACCAATACAGACATCAAACCTATAAAAATTATAAAAAAATAAAAACCAAATGAAAAAACTCTACATCGCTTTCAGCTTATTTTTAGCTTCATTAGCTTATTCGCAAGTTCCACAGGCTTTCAGTTATCAGACAATTGCTTTCAATTCGGCAGGTGCTCCAATTGCTAATGGAAACGTCAACTTAAGAATCAGCATTCTGGATAATTCTGCAACAGGAAATGTTTTATATACTGAAACTCATACTAAAACAACCAATTCCAAAGGTTTGGTTAACCTTAATATCGGACAAGGAACTGCAACCACAGGAAACTTCGGCGGAATCAATTGGGGCACGAATCCGAAATTTGTAAAAGTAGAAATGGATCCAGCTGGCGGAAGTAATTATACCAATGTTGGCGTGAACCAGTTGATGAGTGTGCCTTATTCTCAAGTTAGTAAAACCGTTGTGACTGGTCCTGGACAAGGAATTACTTTGGTTTCTCCGAATGGAACAAATTACACTTTGAATGTAGACAATTCGGGAAATTTAAATTTACCCACAAATTCATCTTCGAATTCTACAGTTCCGACAAATTTATATGTATATGGAACTTATAATAATTTCAATGCTTCTACTGCAGAGTTGATGAGAAACGCAAGTACAAAGTATGGATATAAATATTTGCCTGCAAACACTCAGCTTAAATTTATTACAGCGCAAAATACTTCAGCACAAACATATGGAGTTGATAGCCAAAACTTTTTGGTTATAAATGGCAACAATATTAATGTTTCTTCTAATGGTTTTTACAGAATTGCTATTATAGATTATGGAACTGTAGCAAATGTAAAAGTAGAAAACATAAGTCCTTCCATTTATATTTCAAGTAATTCATCATCATCTGGAATAACAACGTCTGCAATTACCTATAATACTTCTACTAATAGATTTTCGGTAAGTATAAGTGGTGTCACATCTTCGAACTTTAACGGAATGAATATAACAATACCATCAAATTCTGGCATACAAGAAACTTTGGGAGATAATCTAAGTGATGGAAACTTTGATATTAACGGTTCATACATTTTGATTCCTAATTTAACATCAACTCCTAAAAATTTCAAATTAGAATTTAATATTAATTTTGACGCAACAGGAACTTACACAATTACACAAATATAATTTAAGAGGTAAACGCCTCTTTTTTTATTTTAATTAACAAGAAAACCACTCAAAATCATATTTCTGATATTAGAAAATTATTATAAAAACACTAAATTTGTATGTTTTGAAAAAACAGTAAATAAAATCAACTACTATAATGTCAGAAAAATCAAAAATTATCTACACGCTTACGGATGAAGCGCCAATGCTTGCAACCCATTCTTTTTTGCCTATTGTTAAGGCTTTTACTTCGGTTGCAGACGTTAACATCGTTCCAAAAGACATTTCACTTTCAGGGAGAATCTTGGCTAACTTTCCAGAGTTCTTGACTGATGACCAAAAAATCGGAGATGCTTTAACGGAACTTGGTGAATTGGCAACAACTCCGGAAGCGAACATTATTAAATTACCAAACATTTCTGCTTCTGTTCCTCAGTTAGACGAGGCTATTGCAGAATTACAATCCAAAGGCTTTGCCGTTCCAAATTATCCTGCTGAACCAAAAAATGACGATGAAAAAGCTATCAAAGCTAAATATGCGAAAGTCCTTGGTTCTGCAGTAAATCCTGTTCTGAGAGAAGGAAATTCTGACAGACGTGCGCCGAAAGCTGTTAAAAACTATGCCAAAGCTAATCCTCACAAAATGGGAGCTTGGGCTTCTGACAGCAAAACAGATGTTGCGCATATGACCAGCGGCGATTTCTACGGGACTGAAACTTCTACAACTGTCGAAAACGATTCTAAATTCAAGATTGTTTTCTTCGGAAATGACGGTTCTGAAAAGGTATTGAAAGATTTCGCAAACCTTAAGGCCGGTGAAGTCATTGATTCTTCTGTAATGAACCTTAATTCATTGAAAGCGTTTGTACAAACTGCAATCGATGAAGCAAAACAAAGAGGTGTCATTCTTTCTGCGCACTTGAAAGCAACAATGATGAAAATCTCGGATCCAATTATCTTCGGAGCAATAGTTGAGACTTTTTTCAAAGATGTTTTTGCTAAATATGCCGAGACATTCAAATCTCTGGACATCAATCCAAACAATGGACTACAAAACCTTTATGATAAAATTGCCGGAATTCCACAAGAAGCGGAAATCAAAGCGGACATTGATAAAGCGTTAGCCGAAGGACCAAAAGTAGCCATGGTCAATTCTGACAAAGGCATCACAAATTTCCACGTGCCTTCTGACATCATTGTTGATGCATCTATGGCTGCATTAATCAGAAACGGCGGAAAAATGTGGGACAAAACCGGTGCAGAGGATGACACGGTTGCAATTATCCCAGATCGTTCTTATGCAGTATTCTATCAGGCTGCAATAGATGATATGAAAGCTAACGGAAAATTGGACCCTACAACAATGGGTTCTGTTCCGAATGTTGGTTTGATGGCTCAAAAAGCTGAAGAATATGGTTCTCACGACAAAACGTTCCAGGCTGAAGCTGATGGAACTGTGAAAGTTCTTGACGAAAACGGAAACGTTCTTTTGGAGCAGAAAGTTGAAAAATCTGATATCTTCAGAATGTGCCAGACCAAAGATGCTCCAATCCAGGATTGGGTAAAATTAGCGGTGAACAGAGCAAGATTATCTGATACACCTGCTATTTTCTGGTTAGATAAAGCAAGAGCTCACGATAGAGAAATCATCAAAAAAGTTGAAAAATATCTTAAAGATTACGATACAACTGGTCTTGACATCAGAATTCTAGATGTGAAAGATGCAATGACAGAAACGCTTAAAAGAGCAAGAGAAGGTAAAGACACCATCTCAGTTTCTGGAAATGTTCTAAGAGATTATTTGACTGACCTGTTCCCTATTTTGGAATTAGGAACTTCTGCAAAAATGTTGTCTATCGTTCCATTGATGAACGGCGGAGGTTTGTTCGAAACAGGAGCTGGAGGTTCTGCACCTAAACACATCGAGCAGTTTATCGAGGAAGGTTATTTGCGTTGGGATTCTTTGGGTGAATTCTTAGCATTGCAGGCTTCTTTAGAACATTTGGCACAGACTCAGAATAATCCAAAAGCTCAGATTTTGGCTGACGCTTTAGATGAAGCTAATGCTAAATTCTTGGCTGAAGATAAATCTCCGGGAAGAAAATTAGGAACAATTGATAATAGAGGTTCACATTTCTATTTGGCGACTTATTGGGCGGAAGCTTTAGCAAACCAAACTAAAGATGCTGACATCGCTTCTAAATTTGCTCCAGTTGCAAAAGCATTGACAGAAAACGAAAGTAAGATCAATGAAGAATTGATTGGTGCTCAAGGTAAGCCTCAGGAAATTGACGGCTATTACAGACCGGATTTTGACAAAACTGATTCTGCAATGAGACCGTCTGCAACACTTAATGAAATTGTAAACGGAATCTAATCTTATTCCTGTTAAAATTAATATAAAACCCTTAACAAATGTTGAGGGTTTTCTTTTGTTTAATTAATTTGCAGAAAGAAATTAAAATTAATATTTATGACGCTTTTTGATATGAAAAAAATCTTTATTTTTTTTATCTATGTTGTTGGGATTTTGCAGTTTAAAGCTCAGGGAAGAATAGATAAAGCTATTCAGAATCTGGAACAAAATTATTCGCAGGAGAAAGTCTATGTTCTATTGAACAAAGACAATTATGTTGTCGGCGATAATATCTATTTCAAATCTTTTGTTTTCGATGGCTACAGACGCTCAACCATTTCCAATACTTTGTTTGTCGAGTTATACGACCACAACAAAAATCTAGTTGATAAAAGAACTATTGCGCTTAAAAACGGCGAAGGCGACGGCTCGTTTGTTCTAACAGAAGCTTTAAAAGAAGACATATATTTCTTTAGAGCTTATACAGCTTGGATGGCTAATTTTCCAGAGGAATTTAATTTTATGAAACAGGTTCCGATTTACAATCCTAAATCCGAACAAAGATTAATTCTTGATAAAAACACCAAATGGACAGCCAATGCTTTTTCGGAAAGTGGAACTTTTATTGAAAACATCAATACCAAAATTGCTGTAAGATTATTCTCTCAAGGCATTCCGCCTGCGAGTTGGAGCGGCTATGTCATCGACGCTGAAAAACCGGCTGAAAAATTAGTCAGCTTTAAAGGATTTGACCAGAATGTAAGTTCTTTCAGTCTAACGCCAAAAGCCGGAAGAAATTATAAGGTCATTGTTGAAGACAACAAAGGAATTAAGCAAACCGTTGCTTTGCCAGCTGTAGCTAATTCCGGGATTAATCTGCAGATATCAAGCGGTAACGACGGAATCAATTATACATTAAAGAGCAGCAATCTTCCGGAAGGTTTAAAAGGTCACAGTATTGTTGGAATCATTAATAATCAAATGGTTTACAGGGCTAATATCAAAAATGCTTCAGCAGATATTTCCAGCAAAATACCTACAAAAATCAGTGATGATAAAAATGCGGTCTTGCAATTGGTGATATTCAATGACAAAGAGGAAGTTGTTGCTAAAAGATTGTGTTTCGTTAAACCAAAAAATCTGATGATTGAACAGCCTACTTTTGCATCAACATCTCTTAATAATGATCCTCGTGCCTTCAACAGCTTTGAATTAGAACCCGACTCAGATTATCCAAGTTATACAGTTTTAGTAAAAGAAAACACCAAAACTGAAAATACAAATGATAATAATATCCTAAGTGCGCTTTGGCTGACAGGTGATATCTCATCTCCTATTTTTTCACCGGCTCAGTATTTTTCCAAGAATGCCAACGCAGATGCGTTAGATGCTTTATTAATTTCAGAAAGCTGGAAAAGATTTGATTGGGATTCTCTTTTAACCGGAAAAACGCCTGAAATCAAATATAAACCCGAATCCAATTTATCGTTCAAAGGAAAGGTCACTAATAATGGTCGAATCATTCCAAATAAAAGTGTTAATCTATTATTTAATGCAGGAGGAACAGATAAGGGGATTTCCCAGGCTGTAACGGATGACGGTGGATTTATTTACCTCAATAACATTTACTTTGATGAGCCTTTAACAGTTTCTTATTATCTGAATCAGGATAAAAGTAAAGCTTCCGAATCTGACAATGTCAATATCTATTTTCAACCGTTGACAAACAATATTATCTACAAAGGTAATTTGCCGGCAACCAATTATCGTTTGGCAGGATCTTCACAGAATGCTCAAGTGAGTTCCGATGTTGCCAAAGCACTTCAAAACAAAAAAAACCAGCAGATATTAAAAGCTGCTAACGAAGAAACTCAGATTGAAGAAGTCCAGGTTACAGCGAAAAAAGTTGATTTGAAAGAAAAACTGGATAAAGAATTATCAAGCGGAAGATTCAGCGGGATGAACTCAACTATTTTTGATTTGGTTAATGAAAACCAGGATGCTCAAACTTCTCTTAACATTATGCAATGGCTGCAAGGCAGGGCTGCAGGATTGACCTTCACAATGGATAGTTCCGGTAATTATGTTCCAAGTATCCGTGGCTCACAAGCTAAATTATATTTAGATGAGATGCCAGTTGATGCAAGTATGATTAATTCTCTCCCTGTCAGCAATATTGCTATGGTAAAAGTTTTGAAAAACGATGGTTTGGTTGGTAATGCCGTTGCCATCTATACAAAAAGAGGAAATATGCTGGCTGACCAAAAAGATGACAAAAAAGAACTGAACAACAAAACAATTTTGAGAGGTTATGATAAAGCGGTTGATTTCGAACAACCCGATATTACCAGCGATGCCTACAAAAAAATAACAAAAGACACCCGTGAGCTTTTGTATTGGAATCCAAATCTGACTCCTGAGTCCGGACTTCCTGCAAGAGCCATATTCTTTAATAATGATGAAGCTAAAAATCGGGAGATTACGATCATTAGTTTTGATAAAGATGACAGGCTTCTTTATTATGATGAAGTGAAATAAGGTTATTTTTTTATAATTAAAAAGAATATTTATATAATTTGAAAACAAAAAAGACTGAAAAATTTCAGTCTTTTAATTTATAACATTTTCAAGTTGTTAACTTCTTGTTCCGTAAGGATTCTCCAGTGTCCACGTTTGATATTTTTCTTAGTCAATCCGGCAAACATCACTCTGTCGAGCGCTTCCACTTCATAACCTAATTTTTGGAAAATTCTTCTGATGACTCTATTCCAGCCGATGTGGATTTCGATGCCCACCTCATTCTTTGGTTTTCCTTCGATGTACGAGATGCTGTCCACTTCTGCAACACCTTCTTCCAAACGGATGCCTTCTGCAATTGATTTCAAATCTTCAACGGATAATTTTCTATCCAGTGTCACGTGGTAGATCTTTCTCATATTGAAAGACGGATGCGTCAGCTTTTTCGTCATATGTCCGTCATTCGTCAAAAGAATAACACCTGTCGTTTGTCTATCTAACCTTCCGACTGGGAAAATTCTGTAAGGTGAAGCATTCGCAGTCAAATCCATTACTGTTTTTCTCGCTTTCTCGTCTTTGGTGGTCGAGATATAACCTTTTGGTTTGTTTAATAGAACATAAACCGGTTTTTCCGGCGTGATATTTTGTCCGTCAAATACAACTCGGTCGGTTTTCTGAACCTGGTAACCCATTTCGGTCACCACTTTCCCGTTCACTTCCACAAGACCTTGTGTAATCAGTTCGTCTGCTTCTCTCCTGCTGCAAATCCCGGAATTGGCAATATATTTATTAAGTCTTATGGACTCTTTCGGAACCGATTTGCTTATTTTATCGAATCTTCTTTTCTGGATAAAAGATTTCGTTTTGTCTTCGTCTTTTTCAGCTCTGCTAAAAGGTTTTTTTGGACCAAATTTTCTATCGCCGTTTTCATATTTGTCACGGCTGTCAAAACGGTTTCCGCCTCTTGTAGTTTTTGGACCCTTTGAATTTCCGAAAGATTTTCCACTTCCAGAATTTCCTCTGCTATCACTGGAGCTACGGGAGTTTCCGGAAGGTCTGCTGCCTCCACATGGTCTTGGTTTTCTGTTTCTACCTGATTGATTTCCGTCTCCGCTCATTTTCTAAAATTTTTGCAAAGATAGTGAATTAGTTAAGAAATCGCTATTATTTGAAAACGCAAACGTCAATGCAGATACAGCGATTGCATATGACAAATAAAAAAAACAAATATTTACATATGAATTCCGAATTATGGATTGATTTTAACGAAAATTGAGAATAATGTAATTTTAAATATTGAAATTACTCAAACATTTCTGCCAAACGAACTTTCTTAATTTCATCAACATTATAAAGTTCAGCAATCGTTTTTTTTACTTCCAATTTAGGATAGAGATTGACACCAATCAATTTAATTTTACCCTCTTCTACCCAGCTTTGTTCTCTTGTTGCATGCTCAAAAATCATTTTCTGGATGTCTCCGGATTTTAACAATGCCAGATAACCGTCTTTTTCTTCAATTTCAAGGAATAATTTCCAGGACTTTTCAGCGAATTGTTGCGTGATATCTTCCACGAAATAACTTCCGGAAGACGCATCTTCGAAAACATTGATAATACTTTCATAAGCCAAAACAACCTGCTGTTTAAAGGATATTTCTTTGGAAAGCTCCGTTTGATTCTCGATTTTATGATCATTGGAAAAAACCGCATCAGCGCCGCTAATCATCGCTGAAGCCAATTCCAAAGTGGAACGAATCAGGTTATTTTCTTCATCATTTTTAGCTTTGTTTCTCAACGACGTTTCCGCAAAAATATAAGGAATCAGATCTTTTTCAAATTCTTTTGAAAGCTGATTGAACAAATATTTAAACGCTCTGATTTTCGCTATTTCGAAAAAATAATTGGAACCAATAGCCAATCGGAAAACCAATTTCTCAAGAATTTCCGGGCCAAACTTTTCAACCAATTCTTTAGATTTTCCCAAAGCAAAAGCCAATTGCTGAATAATCGATGCACCGGCATTTTGATGCAAACTAACGTCAATACCAATCTGTCTTTCGAAAGCTTTGGATAATAGCTCACCAGCTAAATGCTCATTGATTTTGGCATTTTTATCATCAGAAAAAACATCAATCAAAGAAAAATAACGATTTGTTTCTTCGGTCAAAATATGTTCCGCCAAATCAGGATTGTTGATGAAAATCGCTTTTTCTTCCAAGCCTTCAACATTTTCATTCAATAGAAAAGCGAAAGCCTGTTCTTCCAAACCATCCTGATATTCGGCGACAAGATGTGTGCTTTCTTCAACTTTTGGGAGGATTTTAGTTTCGGAATTGTTTTGATAATAAGGTTTTACATCAATATTTTCCAGATTCTCTTTTTGGAGAATTGCATAGATATCATCAGTTTTCAATTGTTTTTGAACCAGCTTTTCCCAATTGTCAAATCCACTCATTTTTGAAAAATTTTTGTTTGAAAAAATACAAATTTCACAGCAAAGACGGTAAAGATTTTACCAGAAAAAGTAATATAAAATTAAAAAGCCTTTTCAACTCAGAAAAGGTTTTTATATCAATTTATTTTTTTGCGATTTTGGAACTGTCAACCACCAATATGAAAATCTCCTCGTTAGGCTTTTTCATAAAATAATTTTCACGGGCGTATTTTTCTTTTTCCTGTTTATTATTCATCAGCTTACGGTAGAATTTGTCATTCTTTTCGTATTCTGTTTTATAAAATTCGCGTTGACCTTCGTAGCGTTTGATTTCACCATTCAGTTCGTTGATAACCAGAAAAGAAGTACTGTCAAAAAATATCATCCAAATTAAAAATCCAACCAACGTCAAAACATATTTGTTAAACACATAAGTCTGGAAAAACTTAAGTGTCGGCGATTTTTTCTTGATATCTTTGATTAGTTCTTTCATTGTAAATAATATTAATGAACTTTTTTAAGCGAATTGTTAATCACAGTAGTTAAGAAATCAATCGCTACAGAATTCTGCTTCATATTCGGAACAATCAAATCGGCTTCGTTTTTAGAAGGTTCGATAAATTCCTGATGCATCGGTTTCAGGGTCGTCTGATAACGGTGCAAAACTTCCTGCAAATCACGTCCTCTTTCCTGTGTATCTCTGCGGATTCTTCTAATCAATCGCTCGTCTGAATCGGCATGCACGAAGACTTTAAGATCAAACTCTTTGAGTAATTCTTTGCTGGTCAAAACCAATATTCCCTCCACAATCAAGACATTTCTTGGTTCCACAGTTACGTGATCGCCCGTTCTGGAATGCGTGACGAAAGAATAAATTGGTTGCTCAATGCTTTGGTGGTTTTTGAGCGCTTTGACGTGTTGCAACATCAGGTCAAAATCGATTGATTTAGGGTGGTCATAATTGAGAACTTCTCTTTCTGACAAAGTCAGATTGGGATTGTCGTGGTAATAATTGTCCTGAGAAAGCACATTAACGCCTTCCAGGTTAAGTTGTTGAAGAATCTTATTAACAACAGTTGTCTTCCCGGAACCTGTTCCTCCGGCTATACCAATCACGAGCATCTCTACATTTTTTACAAAAATACTATAATTTTTTTTTCAGAATCAAATAAAACTGAAAATTACTTACACAAAAAAAGCTGCAATATGCAGCTCTTTTTTATTTTCTTCTTCCACTATTTTCGGTAGATCGCGTTTCAATTTGAGGTTGAACCTGTTTTTGTGGAGTTGTTCTAATATTATTCTGACTCCTTCTCGTTGCTTCAACACGGTTATTATTTCTATTTCCAGTGGCGGGTTGGGTTCTCGCATTATTTTGATTGGTATTAATCATCCCGGTATTTCTCTGGCTTCTGGTAGGCTGAATTCTGATATTCTCATTGTGCATTGAGTTTCTTTTCGGCGAAATCACAATATTGTTCCGTAGTCTGGAATTTGATTTATATAAGGCTCCATTTCTATAATAATTATTGTTATAATCCAGATAGACAACATTTGGAGCATACCAATAACCGTCGGGTGACTGATAATAACCGTCTCTATAACCATCAGAATAACCCATAGAATAAGGGTCATTGTAACTATATGAATCTGTTGCTGCAACACAAGAAACCATAGTCATTGCAAAAGCAGCTAATATTATTTTGATTGAATTTTTCATTTTCTTCGATTTTATAAGTTATACATTGTCTGTATTAACAAATAAATTACAAAGAATCTGCCAAGATAGAAATCGAGGAACTTTTATCAAGTAATTATGAATAAATTTGAAAAATTATTCTTCAGGAGAAATTCCCAAAACATAATAGAAAACAGCCAAAACTCGGGCAAAAAATTCACGGGTGTGATTTCTGTAAAAACTTTCGTTTTTGCTGACATCTTGAGCATCATAACCGAGTGCATTCATCCCATTATTTCTAGCAAAAAACAAGGCTCTGAGGTTATGAAAACCTTGTGAAACGATAATTACATTTTTTTGACCATAAACATTTTTACAACGTAAAATACTTTTATGCGTATTGAAACCTTTTGGGTCTTCAATAATAATATTTTCCGGAACGCCTTCGGTATAAACTAAAAAACGTTTCATAGCGGCTGGCTCATCATAATTTTCACTTTTCTCGCCGCTAACAATAATTTTCTTGATTTTTCCGTGATGATACAATGTTCCGACCGCGTCCATTCTTGCCGTAAAATAAGGGTTCGCAACACCCGAACGCATCTTGGGAGAAGTTCCCAAAACCAATGCGCAATCTCTCGGCGGCACCTTGCTGATTTTGGTATATGTTCTTCCGCTGGTTAAGGCAACAACCCAGAAGTTGGCTAAAATCAACAGCAAAATTCCCAGCTCTACAAGCCTGAAAACTATCTTCAGAAAATTAGCAACCGTTTTGAACATTAGTTATACAAATCAAAATCTAAATATACATCTTTGCTCATTGCTATGGAAACGCAGGGCAAAATTTTTCCCTGACGTTTTTCATTTTCGGTCAGATATTCATCTTCTGTCATATCCACTTCCCCATTTTTCAGATAGCAAAGACAGCTTCCACAGATTCCGGATTTGCAGGAATAAGGCAATTTGTAACCCAAATCTAGTAACTGTTGAAGGATTTTTCGCTCGTTATTTTTTAGAACAATTCCGTCTTTTTCAATATGATTGAATTTGATTTTGATATTCACATTTTCAATCAGAGGAAATTCTTTTTCCGTTGGATAGATGTCATCGTTAAAAGCTTCAAACAATTCAAAATGAATATTCTTTTTCGGAATTCCGTGGTTGTAACAAGCATTGGCGACAGATTTTATCATTGCTCCGGGACCACAAATCAAAACCTTATCCGTGCTGTCCCAAATTGTAGATTCTTCATCATCTTCATCCAAATGAAGGATTTGATTAATGATTAAAGAAATTTTCTTTTCGTCCAATCTACCCTGGAACAATTTGTCTTTAATGGGTTCTTGAGACAAAAAATAATAAACTTCGAATCGTCCAACATTCTCTTTCAACAATTGCTCTAATTCATCTCTTAGAATAATATCTTCATAACTTTTGTTGCCATAGAAAAGGTAAATTCTGGTAAATTGTTCTTCGTGAAGAATATTCTTAATATGACTAAAAAGCGGCGTGATTCCAATGCCTGATGCGAAAGCAAGAATGGTTCGTTTCTCATTTGGTTTTGAAGGGATGAAAAATCGTCCCAGAGGTTCACTTACTGAGATTTCATCCCCAATATGATAATTCTGAAATAGAAATTGGGTGGAGCTTTCGTCACCATTAATTTTGATTGCCAGTTCAATTTTACTTTCAAAAGGTGCTGATGTAAATGAGTAATCATTCTGAATTTCTCTTTCATTGAAATGATATTTCAATGTCACATATTGCCCGGCCCGATATTGATATTGCGATTTTAATTCCTCAGGAATTTCCAATTCCAACGCAAAAGCATTTTTGGTCAATTGTCGTTTTTTAGCTATTTTTAGCCTGTGAAACTGAGGTTGATTCGCAATTGTTAATTGATTCTCCATTGTCAAGAATCAAATTTAATGAAAATTGACAAAAGAAAAAATCTAAATTTAAAATCTTGAAAGAACAAAATCTTTACATAATTTCGGGTTGTAATGGTGCTGGAAAAACTACTGCATCTTTTACAATTCTGCCCGAAATATTAGATTGTAAAGAATTTGTAAATGCTGATGAAATTGCAAAAGGTCTTTCGCCTTTTCAACCAGAAAAAGTAGCTCTTGAATCTGGCAGAATTATGCTTAATCGTATTGATGAGTTATTTTCACAAAATGAAAACTTTGCTTTTGAAACAACCTTGGCAACCAAAATCTACAAACAGAAAATTATAAAGGCAAAGGAACAAGGTTATAACACAACACTTCTTTTCTTTTGGTTAAAAAATCCTGAACTAGCGATTGAACGTGTGAAAATTAGAGTTAAGGAGGGTGGACATTATATTCCTGAAGATGTAATTAAGAGAAGATATTACAATGGAATTTTCAATTTATTCAATATTTATCTTTCAATTGTAAACCAGACTTTGATTTTTGACAATTCTGAAGGAAAACACATTCTCATTGCTGAAAAGAATTCAGAGACAGAAATCAATATTTATAATCAAGAAAAATTTAACGAGTTAAAGAGCTATTATGACAACAGAAAATAAAATAGAGAGACGTGAAAAAATACTAAAAGGTCTTGAAAAAGCTTATGAAAAAATGTTGGAATTCAAGAGAAAAAACAATAGCGAAATTGTTATAATTAGAGAAAATAAGATTGTTAAAATCAAACCATAAAATTAATTTAATGAGAAAATTCCTGATATATTCAGTTTTGTCACTCAGCTTTTTAGCTTGTAAAAAGAACGACGAAAAAGTTGCAGAGGCAGAAGCAAAAGAAGATTCAATAAAAGTTGAACCTACAAAAACCGAAGCGGATGTTGCACAACTGAAAGAGTTTTCTCCAGAAACAATCTCAACAACTTTAAAATCGAATCATTCGGATACGCTTTATGTGACCAATTTTTTTGCAACGTGGTGTGGGCCGTGTATGTACGAGATTCCTTTTTTCAGAAAAAAGATGGAAGAATTGGCTAATCAACCTGTGAAATTCACTTTTGTAAGTCTGGATAACAAAACCGATTGGGCGACAGATGTCAGCGATTTTGCGGATGAATACAACATTAGAGAAAATGTTGTTCTTTTAGACGGAACACTTTTGAATCAAGAATTTTTCAAGCAAAATTTCCAGTCTTGGGATGGAGGAGCTATTCCATTCACCTTGATTAGAAAAGGTGATAAATCTGACGAAACGGTTGGTTCTATGAGCGAGGAAATGCTCAATCAGAAAATCGAAAAACTATTGACCCACAATTCTACTACAAAAGTTGTTGAGAATAAAGAAAAAGCTGGAATTGCCGGTCCGAAGAAATCTTTGAAATAACAATTATTCTTGATGAAACGTTTTCCTATTCTGGTAACATCTATAATCGTATTAGCGATTATTACGTTTTTCATCAACCTTAATATTGGTTTTGCAAAACTGAATTTTTCAGACTTTATAAATTCAGAATCTGAGAATTTTCAGATTGCAGGATTCAGGATTAATCGTGCTTTGGCAATGCTTTTGGCTGGAATTGCGATCCCAACTAGCGGGTTTCTCTTGCAGGAATATTTCAAAAATCCTTTGGCTGGTCCTGATGTTTTGGGAATCACGTCGGTTTCCAGTTTGTTTGTCGCGTTTTACATTTTCTTTTCACAAAACATTGTTATTCCTGATTTTTTACAGAACAGTTTTATCAGTTTATCATCTATCATTGGAAGTATTGTTTTGATGATGATTTTACTTTTATTTTCGAATCGATTTCGGGATAAAAGTTTCATCATTATTTTTGGATTTTTGATTTCGGCTTTGGCTGGCGCTGTTGTTTCGTTTCTTCAGTTTTATGTGGAAAGTCAAAGTCTGAAAAATTATATTTTATGGACTTTTGGAGCAAATAATCAGGCTAGTTTAATTCAAATTTCAATTCTTACGGTTTTAATAATTATTGGATTAATTTTTACTTTCAAATCTATAAAACCGTTAATAGGCAATGCTCTAGGAAATGCTTACGCACAGAGTTTCGGAATCAATCAATCCAAGCTAAAAATCAGTATTATTGTAGCTTCTTCCCTACTTTCTGCTTCGGTTACGGCTTTTTTAGGACCGATTTTATTTATTGGCGTGGTGGTGCCACATGTTTGCAGAATGATTTGGAATCCCGCGCAACTCTGGCATCAATGGATTTTGAATATGATTCTGGGTATTTTCATTATGCAGGTTTTCTCAATTATATCAGAATTGAGTCAGTTTCCGATTAATATCATCACGACATTCTTTGGAATTCCTGTGATATTATTGATGTTGATGAAAAGTAATAAATAGTTTTTATCGCAAAGTCGCAAAAAATTGATTTTTAAAACTGATGAAAGACGCAAAGTTTTTTATCTTCGATAAAAAAATACAATGGATGAAAATGAATTGGCAAAAATTGTCGTTGATTTAGGATTTAAAATTTACAAAAAACTTGGTGCAGGTTTATTTGAAAACGTTTATGAGGAATGTCTTTTTCATGATATTAAAAAATTTGGATTAAAAGTCGAAAAGCAAAAATCATTACCTATAATTTATGATGATTTGATAATTGAGAATGCTTTTAAAATTGATTTATTAGTAGAAGATAAATTAATTTTAGAAATAAAAACTGTCGATTATCTGAATGATATTCACAAAGCGCAAATTCTAACTTACCTAAAAATGACGAATTGTAAATTAGGATTATTATTAAATTTCAGAACAGATTATTATAAAAACGGAATAAAAAGAGTTGTAAACAATCTTTAGAATTTATCGAAGATAAGCCCTGGCGACTTTTAAACAGAATAATAGTAAAAAAACTTTTGTGCCTTTGCGATAAAAAATGAAACATTTCCTAGAATTAAAAAACACAACAATCGGCTATTCAAACCCTTTGGTTTCGGAGATTAATTCGTCATTGGAATTAGGCGAAGTTTTTCTGTTAATGGGAAACAACGGAATTGGAAAAACCACCTTAATCAAATCTATTCTTGGACAAAATAAACTATTGAAAGGCGAAATTTCTATCAATGGGAAATCAATTCAAAAACTGAATTCAAATGAAATAGCTTCTCAAATTGCCATTGTTTTTTCTAAAGCTGAAATTCCTGATAATTATACGGTTACAGATTTAATTTCGTTAGGGAAATACATTCATTATCCTTATTATTTTAAATTGAATGAAACAGATAAACAAGAAATTTCCGAAATTATCAACAAACTCAATCTATCAAAATATCAGAATAAAAAACTAACCGAATTATCTGACGGCAATCTTCAAAAAGCCTTTATAGGAAGAGCCTTAGCTCAGAATTCTCCTTTCATTATTTTGGATGAACCGACAACTCATTTGGATGAAGAAAACAAATTAATGATTCTTTCTCTTCTCAGAAATCTTGCTAAATCAGAAAATAAGTTAATTCTTTTCTCTTCACACGATTGGCGATTGGCAAAAGAATTTTCTGATAAAATATGGTGGATTAAAGATAAAAAACTCATCAGCGGAATCTCTGAAGAAGTGATTCTCAACAATCCTGAATTGATTACACCAAAGATTCTGAATTTTAATCAAACCTTCCATTCTCCTGAAATTGATGCGCCGAAATTGGAAAAAGAAATGATGTTCTCTTATCTCCAAAAAAACTTCTCTCAAGATTTACGAAAATTTAAATTGACGTTTAAAAATGATTTTTGGGAACTGAATTTGGATAATTTTTATGACAATTGTCATAATTTTCAAGAAATTAAACATTCTCTCCAAACTCTTATTAAAACAGGCAATTCTAACTAAATAGATTTTATTTTAATTTTATTTAATAAGATTCGCATAATAATTAAGATATTGCAAATCAGCTATTTAATCATCTTATTGTAAAAATACTATGCATGCATAGTATTTTTTTTATATTTGTATAAAGCGCTTCAATATGCTAATTATGGAAAAGAAAAATTCTGAAAAAGTCGAAAGTATAGACTTGATGTTAAAGTCGGCTTGGCTGGCTGTTTCGAAGATGTATTCGGATCAGGCTTCCCTGTACAATTCTACAGCAGTTCAAGCTCTTACTTTGTTAAAAATTGACCCAAAAGAAGGAACAAGAAGCACAAACCTTGGTCCTAAAATGGCAATAGAACCTACTTCTCTTACAAGAATCATCAAACTTCTTGAAGACAATGGTTATATCTACAAAGAAAAAACTACAACGGATAAGCGGGAAGTTATTATCAAACTAACTGATAAAGGGCTTAATTCCAGAAACTTGTCAAAAGAAGTTGTTCTCAATTTCAACAAAAAGGTTTTGGAAAGAATTGCGCCTGAGAAATTTGAAGTTTTTAAGGAAGTGATGACAGACATTCTGAAAATAGCAAACGAACTGAATCATAAGAAATAACTATCAAGAAAGATAAACTCTCGCTCGTTATGCAAATCGAACAGATTAATCTGCATAATCATTGAAATCTGCGAGAGAACTCTTATGTAAAATATTAAATCATAAAATATTATCTAATAATGAACAGAAAAATAAAACACGTTACGGTTCTCGGTTCCGGCGTGATGGGTTCCGGAATTGCCTGTCATTTAGCGGGTAACGGCATTCAGGTTTTGATGTTGGATATGCCTCCGAAAGACTCGGAAAATGCCGACAAAAAAACAAGAAATAGCGTTGCACAAGGTCATCTTGACAACGCTTTGAAAAGTAATCCTTCACCAATCTATGACAAATCTTTTGCCTCCAGAATTACGGTTGGAAACTTCGAAGATGATTTGGAAAAAATCAAAAATTCGGATTGGGTCATTGAGGTGATTGTCGAGAGACTGGATATCAAACAATCGATGTTTGAAAAAGTTGACAAACTTCGTAAAGAAGGAACTTTGGTAACTTCTAACACATCGGGAATCCCGATTCATCTGATGTCGGAAGGTAGGTCAGAAGATTTCCAGAAACATTTCTGTGGAACGCACTTCTTCAATCCACCGAGATATCTGAAATTATTTGAAGTGATTCCAGGTCCGAAAACGGATAAATCTGTGATTGATTTCTTTATGTCTTACGGTGAAAAGTTCCTTGGAAAAACAACGGTTCTTTGTAAAGATACACCAGGTTTTATCGGAAACAGAGTCGGAGTCTACTCGATGGCGAAAATTATGGAATTGACGGAAGAAATCGGTTTAACGATTGAAGAAGCCGATTCTTTGACCGGAGATTTACTGAATCGTCCAAAAACCGGGACTTTCAAATTGGGAGATTTGGTTGGATTAGACACGGCTTTCAACGTAACCAAAGGACTTCAGGCGAATCTTAAAGATGATGAAATGGTTCAGGCACTTAAAGACTCGAAAACTCTGAATTTCCTGATTGAAAATAAATTTCTTGGTGATAAAGCTAAAAAAGGATTCTATTATAAAGAAAAAGATGCTGGCGGCAATGTGAACCGTTTCGTTCTTAACTATCAAACGTTGGGCTACGAACCGACAAAACAGCCTAAACTTCCTATCGTTACAACAGCGAAAGAAGCCGGAAGTTTGAAAAACCGTTTGCCGATTTTGTTGAAAGACCAATCCAAAGCCGGAGAATTGATTAGAAAACATTTTGCTTCATTGTTCGCTTACGTTTCTCAACGCGTTCCTGAAATTACGGATGTTTTCTACTCTATCGATGATGCAATGAAAACCGGTTATGCCTGGAAATACGGACCGTTCGAAAACTGGGATTTTGTTGGTGTTCAGAAAGGAATTGATTTGGTGGAAAGCGAAGGTTACAAAGTCGCTGATTGGGTTAAGGAAATGCTGGCTTCCGGAAACGAATCTTTCTACAAGTTAGAAAATGGAAAACAGTTATTCTACAATCAGAATACAAAATCGTACGAACCAATTCCTGGTCAGGATGTTTTCATTATACTTAATAATATCAGAAAAGAAAAAACAGTTTGGTCCAATTCCGAATCTGCATTAATTGACCTTGGTGACGGTATTTTGAACTTCGAGTTCCGTTCAAAAATGAATTCTCTTGGAGGTGGCGTTTTGGAAGGTCTTAATAAATCCATAGACATTGCCGAGAAAGATTACAGAGGTTTGGTTGTTGGAAATCAGGCTGACAATTTCTCAGTCGGTGCTAATCTCGCAATGGTAATGATGATGGCTGTTGAACAAGATTGGTACGAACTGAATATGGCCATCGCAATGTTCCAACAAACTTCTATGAAGCTAAGATATTCATCAATTCCTGTTATCGCTGCACCTTTCGGAATGACGCTTGGCGGTGGATGTGAATTCTCTATGCACGCGGACAAAATTGTTGCTGCAGCAGAAACTTACATCGGTTTGGTGGAAGTTGGCGTTGGTCTGATTCCAGGAGGTGGCGGAACAAAAGAATTTGCATTGAGAGCATTGAAAGGAACACTTCCTGATGATGTTAAGACCAATCATTTGAGAAATTACTTTATGAATATTGCAACCGCAAAAGTGGCAACTTCTGCCTGGGAAGCTAAACAAATGGGAATTCTGACAGATAAAGATATCATCGTTGTCAACAAAGACAGACAGATTGCTGAAGCCAAACGTCAGGCGATTGTTTTGGATGAATTAGGTTACACCCCGCCAGTTCCTGAGAAAGTTAAAGTTCTAGGTAACGAAGCAATGGGAATGTTCTACGTTGGAACTGACCAAATGGTTGCAGGTGGTTACGCATCGGAACACGATAGAAAAATCGCGAATAAAATCGGCTATGTAATGACCGGCGGTAATCTTTCTGAGCAGACAGAAGTTTCTGAACAATATCTTTTGGATTTGGAAAGAGAAGCATTTTTATCACTTTGCGGAGAGAGAAAAACGCTTGAGAGAATAGGTGGAATGTTGAAAACAGGAAAACCGGTGAGAAACTAATCTGTCATTATTAAAATTAAACAAATATGGAAGCATATATAGTAACAGGATACAGAACAGCAGTTGGTAAAGCACCGAAAGGTTCTTTGCGTTTTACCCGTCCGGATGATATGGCGGCAACTGTGATAGAACGTCTGATGAAAGATGTTCCCAATCTTGACCCGGCTCGCATCGACGATTTGATTGTCGGTTGTGCAATGCCGGAAGCAGAACAAGGACTGAATGTCGCGAGACTGATTTCATTAATGGGATTGGACACCGACAAAGTGCCAGGTGTAACAGTGAACAGATATTGCGCATCGGGCTCAGAATCTATAGCAATTGCGGCAGCAAAAATCAAAGCCGGAATGGCAGAATGCATCATCGCTGGTGGTGCAGAAAGTATGTCTTATATCCCGATGGGCGGTTACAAACCAATTCCGGACACGGATTTAGCAAAATCAAATCCCGATTACTATTGGGGAATGGGATTAACGGCGGAAGCAGTTGCCAAAGAATTCAAGGTGGGTCGTGAGGAACAAGACCAATTTGCTTACAATTCACATCAGAAAGCAATTAAAGCGATACAGGAAGGAAAATTTGATAACCAGATTGTTCCGATTGATGTGAAATATAATTTTCTGGATGAAAAGGAAAAAATCCAGACCAAAGAATATGCATTCAAACAAGATGAGGGTCCGAGAGCTGATACTTCAATCGAGGCCTTGGCGAAACTTCGTCCTGTTTTTGCTGCCAATGGTTCCGTAACAGCAGGTAACTCTTCTCAGACTTCTGACGGCGCTGCTTTCACAATGGTAATGTCCGAAAGAATGGTAAAAGAATTAAATCTGACGCCAGTTGCAAGACTTCTCTCCTATTCGACTGTCGGGGTTCCGCCAAGGATTATGGGAATTGGTCCAATGTATGCCATTCCAAAAGCGTTGGAACAAGCTGGTCTTAAACAATCGGATATCGATTTATTTGAACTGAACGAAGCTTTTGCTTCGCAATCAGTCGCCATTTTAAGAGAATTAAACATCAATCCTGACATCGTCAACGTGAACGGAGGCGCAATTGCACTCGGACATCCACTAGGCTGTACAGGAACTAAACTGACTGTTCAACTTCTTGATGAAATGAAACGCAGAAACAGCAAATATGGTGTAGTGACAATGTGCGTTGGAACAGGTCAGGGTGCGGCGAGTGTATTTGAGTTGTTATAGACACGGAGAATAAAGAATAAAGAGAAAAGACTTTTCATAATGAAGCATAATTTTAAGAATCTAAATATTTGGAAATTATCTATAGAATTAGCTGATGAAATTTATGCAATCACTGAAAGTTTTCCTAAAAATGAAGAATTCGGTTTGAAATCACAAATCAGAAGGTGTACAGTCTCTGTTGCTTCTAATATTGCAGAAGGTTCAAGCAGAACTTCACAAAAGGACTTCAATCGATTTTTAGAAATCAGTTTAGGTTCTCTTTATGAATTACAAACTCAAATAATTATTTCCTCAAAGAGAAATTATATTGAACAATCGAAATTTGAATTAATTGAAAATAAAATCACCGAATTACAGAGAATGATTTCTGGCTTTCAAAAAACACTGAGTTTGTAAGTCTTTATTCTTTTCTCTTTATTCTTTAATCTAAAAAAATAAATAATATGTCAACAGATACTAAAACATTAGACGGCGGCGAGTTTCTAGTAAAAGAAATCACTGCAAACGAAATATTTTCTATCGAAGAATTGTCCGAAGAACAAAAGATGCTTCGTGATTCTGCAAAAGAATTCATAGATAAAGAAGTCGTTCCGAATAAGGAAAGATTCGAGAAAAAAGATTATGCTTACACGGAAGAAGTAATGCGTAAAATCGGTGAAATGGGATTCTTGGGAATCGCTGTTCCTGAAGCTTACGGCGGTTTGGGAATGGGATTCGTAACGACAATGCTGGCTTGCGATTACATCTCTGGAACGACTGGTTCATTAGCAACTGCTTATGGTGCGCACACAGGAATTGGAACGCTTCCTATCTTACTTTACGGAACTGAAGAACAAAAGCAAAAATATCTTCCGGATTTGGCTGCTGGAACTAAATTCGGAGCGTATTGTTTAACCGAGCCGGATGCAGGTTCTGATGCCAACAGCGGAAAAACAAGAGCAAAACTTTCGGAAGACGGAAAACATTACATCATCAACGGACAAAAAATGTGGATTTCCAATGCAGGATTTGCTGATACCTTCACTTTGTTTGCGAAAATCGATGACGACAAAAACATCACTGGATTTGTAATCAACCGTTCTGAATTGGAAAATCCGGAAAGTCTGACTTTCGGAGAGGAAGAACACAAATTGGGAATCCGTGCGTCTTCTACGCGTCAGGTTTTCTTCAATGATATGAAAATTCCTGTTGAAAATCTTTTAGGAGAAAGAAATAATGGTTTCAAAATCGCACTTAATGCACTTAACGTTGGTCGTATCAAATTGGCTGCAGCTTGTCTGGATGCACAAAGAAGAATTCTTAATTATTCATTGACTTATTCTACAGAGAGAAAACAATTTGGTGTTTCTATCAATACATTTGGAGCGATTCGTAAGAAGTTGGCGGAAATGGCAACTGGCGCTTTCGTGAGTGAAGCTGGTTCTTACAGAGCTGCGAAAAATGTAGAAGACAAAATCGAAGAATTGGTTGCCGGCGGAATGAACCACGAGCAGGCAGAACTGAAAGGTGTGGAAGAATTTGCAGTTGAATGTTCTATCCTGAAAGTTTTTGTATCAGATTTGGCGCAACATACAGCCGATGAAGGTATCCAAATCTTTGGCGGAATGGGATTCTCCGAAGATACACCAATGGAAGCGGCCTGGAGAGATTCAAGGATTTCCAGAATCTACGAAGGAACCAACGAAATCAACAGACTTTTGGCTGTTGGGATGTTAATCAAACGGGCAATGCAAGGCAAAATCGATTTGTTAACACCTGCGAAAAACGTCGCTAAAGAATTGATGAGCATTCCGTCTTTTGACATTCCTGATTATTCGGAATATATGTCTGAGGAAAAAGAAGTGATTAAGAACTTGAAGAAAGTATTCTTAATGGTTTCCGGTTCTGCGCTTCAAAAATATATGATGGACATCGAGAAACAACAGCATTTGTTATTAAACGCTTCCGAAATTCTGAACCAAATCTATATGGCAGAATCCGCCATCCTGAGAGCTGAGAAACATTTCTCAACAGATTCTGTGGAAGCGGCAATGGCAAGGCTGAACCTTTACAAAGCGGTTGAAATCATCACAACCAACGCCAAAGAAGGTATAGTTTCTTTCTCAGAAGGCGACGAACAAAGAATGATGTTAGCAGGACTGAGACGTTTCACAAAATATGTAAATACTCCTAATCCAATTGCTTTAACAGAACAAATTGCCACTCATTTTATTGAGAAAGGTTTTTATTAAATAGTCAATCTAATTATAACCAAAAGCGCATCAGAAATTTCTGATGCGCTTTTTTTATTCATTATATTTTATTGTGGAATTGGCTTCTCTATGAAATTGCCGTGTCCGTCATTTTCCTTATAACTATTTATTTTTCCATCAATGAAGTATGCGTGACTACGTTTATTCCCATTTTCATAATAGGTTATCACTTCTTTTGGTTTTTCGTTTTCATCATAAAATTGATGAATAATTAATTTTCCTGTTTTAGTGTTAGTTGCTTTTACCTCCGTAACTTTGCCACTATTAAAAATTGTTTCAATTTTGTAATCACCTTCATATCTTATCGTAGTTCCATTTTGCTGGTTTGGTTTATTATTAGTAACGACTTCACTTTCTAAATCTATTGCAAAAGGTATTCTAAATCTATATTTAACAATGTTTCCATTCAATTTTGCGGGAGTCCACTTCTCTTTCACTAAACTTACCGCCCTTGAAGCAGCATCATTTAATTGTAAGTTATTTCCGGATGCCTGAATATTAGATATAGTTCCATCTTTTTCTACAAGAAAAGTAACTTCTGTTTTTGCTTTCCCGCTTCCTGCAATATCGGAAGTGTCAAAATTCGCAGCTGCTTTTTGGCGAAATGCATTAATGCCTCCCGGAAAATTGGGAATTTCATCGACTGTCTCATAGATTTCTGCTTTTTGACTATTGTTAATAGAAGGATTATTATAATTATTATAGTTTTTGGAATTTGAATTGCTTTGTGATATATTATTACTATTTTGAGCATTTTCCAAGTTGTTGTTTCCATTGTGATTGTTACTTCCTTTATTGTTACAGTTTGTTGGAATATTTGGAGTGCCATTATCACATTCTGCATAACACATATCTCTGCTACTTGAATTCCCACAACTGAATGCTGTTTCTCCGAAACAAACATTGTTGATTTTTATAATCCAATGCTCTCGGCTGTTTTTTGTAAACCGTTCAGTTCCCGAATTTGATATTTCAGAATTTGACTGAATTGTAATTCGATTGTTGGGTCCATTTTCTTCAAATGCATCCCCTGATAAATCCCAACTATAATTAAAATGAACGTTTTTGTTATATGTGCTTTTAAACTTAATCCACCATTGATAATCTCCTTTATTACTATATTTTGAACTACCTACTTTATAATAAATTCCTCTAAAGCAATCCATTTGTGTCCATTCACCAATCCATTTTTCTTGTCCAAAACATAAATTAATGAAGAATAAAAGAAGCATAAATAAAATCTTTGTTTTCATAGTGTTATATTTTTTATATTGATAGCATCAGAATTACAGCGATATTTGTCCAGTTTTAATATTTCCTTTTCTATAGGCTGTTTGCAAAAGTTCTATATATTTGGTTCCATTTGCTGTTTGGTTAAATCGAAAACTAACCCACCCTTTAACCTTGTATTCTATTTGATTGTTGTTTTTATATCGGGTAAAGTTATATCCTGCGTAGTATGTTTTATTTATTATAATCCCAACAGGACTTCCAAAGAAACCCGATACATTGGTTGCCTGTAAGTCTAACTGTAAAAAATTTGTACCTGGCTGATTACTTACTTCGACTCCTTCTTCCAGCAATGTATTTCCTGCTGCATTTTTCTGAAATGAAAAGAATTCGTTGGGATTAGTATTCGTATTGATGAAGCTAACATTTATAATTGTGGTAGAAAAAGCATTTGGATCTTTTGAACTCATAAGCTTAAATTCCTGATAGTTTCCCCAAAAATTGGGTAACTTTATTGCATTTATATTAGAACCTCCGTATAGGAGCATTGAACTTTCACTTACACTAAAATTTCGCAAATATATTTGATCTGCTTCCTCCACTTGTATGATACTTTCCTTTTCTTCTATATTATCGCTAGAACACGAAAAGCAAATAAAAATCGCTAATCCAAAAAATAACATTTTTGTTTTCATATTTTTATTTTAATAAATTGTTGTAAGCACTAAAGTTATTTTATTAAGATTAAGAAATTCCTCGAATAATTCGGGATTACTTATGTTTTCCAAAGCTTCTTGATAAGACACTTCTTTCTTTTCTTTTTGACCTTTGGAAATATATTCAAGATATAGAGATAGAGTACAAAAGTTTAAAACTTCTTCTTTTTTCATTTTAGGGTTAAGAATTGAGAAGATAGAATGTTCTCCCAATTCGTAAACAAAAAAGGTTTTTTCAGTATTTTTGATTTCGGTTCTAAGTAAAACTTTGTTTTCTCTATTAAGTTGTTGGGCATTTAATGATATTAAGTTGACTACCATTAAAATAAATAGGATTTTCATAGCAATGTATATTTTATTATCTCAAAGCTATGTCCAAAAAACTTCAACACATTTATACATCTCCCTAATCTTTTCCTAGGATTTTTCCTAGTCAATCACGAAAAATTTATTTGTAAATTTGAGTGATGATGAAAAATCTACTTATTGCAATGTTCTTGTTTATTGGAATTTGGATTGCTTCCCAAATGAAAGCCGATACAATGTTTGTAAATGGAGGTAACTGGATTCCTCTCTTTTCTAAGTCCTCATACTATATTGACAGCAGCAACTCAAAAAATGTTTTCCAGATTAGTCAAATCAATAATAATTTTAGAAAAGTAGACCATCCTTCCAATCTTATTCTGAAAAAGCAGACCAAAACAGTTTGGGTACATACTTACATAAAAAATACTGGTAACAGAAAAGATTATTGGCTGGGAATATATTCTCAACTGGATATTCTTAATGTATATAGAAAAACAGAACAAGGTGTTGTACTTTTAAAAAAATATAATATTTCTTACGCTAATAAGCAGGATATTCCGGAGATTCGGTTTCATTATGTTCCCTTCGTACTTAATAAGAGCGAAATTGCAGAAATCTATATGGAGATACGGAATCCTCGTTACTATCAAAATATTTATTCGGATTTTACCACTCCTATTGAAAACCTCTTTTGGGAGAATGGATTTTATTGGGAAATAGGTTTTGTCATTGGTGTTAGCTTTATAATTGCGGTTTTAAGTTTAGTGGTGGGCATTATTCTGAGGCGGAGATTTTACTTCTTGTATTCTTTATATCTTGCTTTGATTGCTATAATTGTAATTAGGGAAGAATTTTTTATTAATATTATTAAAGTCCCTTTCTTATACTATTCAATTCTGAAAACCAATTCTCTCTTTTTGCTTGTCATTGCAATGGGGCTGAGTATGAAGATTATGACAGGATTTTTGGACTTTAGAAAAAAAAATGGCGGGCAGTTCAGAGTACTCAATACAATTTTTGATTTTTATGTTACATTTGGGATTCTTGCCAGTCTTTGGTTTTATATAGATTACGCCAATACAACCTTTGACAATCCTATCTATAATGGTATCTGGAATATTTCAATTGGGCTCTCTGCTCTGGCGGTTCTGATACAGATAACAATATTAATCTGGCTGGGATTACAAAATAAGAGACCATCGCTAGGTATTCTGGCAGCACTATTATTCGGCTTTATCAATCCTGTAACTTATTTTTTCAATTATTCCCGAATTTTGACAATATATGAAATCAGCCATCCCAATTACTTTTATTATGTTTTGTTGCTGGAGATTTTCATAATGGGAATTGCCATAGCATACAGCTATCGCAAAATCAAATCACAATATATATCAACCCTGGAAGATAAGCTGAAACTGGAAGAAGAAAACGGCAAAATAAAACAAATGGAGGAAGAGAAAATAAAGCAAAGCATCCTGGAATCTCACGAGCAGCTTCTGAAAAACCTTTCCAAAGACCTGCACGACGATATAGGACAAAAATTGAGCATCATCAATTTCTCTGTGGAGAATCTAAGATTTGCAGTGTTCTCCAAAGAATCAATTAACGAGATAAGAAGTTCTATTTTGGAAATATCGGATTCTGTAAGAGACCTTAGTCACTGGCTAAATGATTTCAGTATTGGTAAAAATACCATTGATGAAATAATACTGAATGAGGTGGAACGTATCAGAAAAACAAACATTATAAAAATTAATTTTGAAAAAATAAATAATTCCTCAAAAAACTATGGAACCAGTACAGAAGAAAACATTATACTTTACAGATGTTTCCAGGAGAGTATTAATAACATCCTAAAACATTCTGATGCTTCTCAAATAAATATAATAATAGATTACACAAATATAATATCCATCAGCATTGAAGACAATGGAAATGGTTTTGATGTCAACAGCCAATTCGGAAACGGCATCAAGAATATAAAAGAAAGAGCAACCCTCATTGGATTTTCTTGTACAATACAATCTAATCCGGAAAAAGGAACCAAAATCTCAATTTACAAAAATGATAAACCTAGTAATCACTGATGACCATAAAATTCTGAGACAAGGCATTATAAAACTTCTAAAAAACCTCGGCGATTACAACATTCTTGCTGAACTTAATGATGGTGAAGAACTGCTTCGGAATTTCGGGACTCTCAAAGAAAAAGCAGACCTCTTTATATTAGACCATTCTCTTCCTAAAAAAAGCGGAATAGAAATCCTCACAGAGCTACAATCTATACTGAACGAAGAAAAATTTCTTATTCTTACACAAAATGATTCTGTAAATATCAAATCTCAATTTTATAAATTGGGAGCCAGAGGCTTCTTATCTAAAACCTGCACAGGAGAAGAACTAAAAGAAGCTATTGAACAAATCATCAACACCGGATATTTTAATCTTCAGGAGAATATCAAAATGTTGAGAAAAAATGACCCTGACTTCAGTCCAATTTTCTTCCTTAGTAAAAAAGAACTGGAACTGATAAAATGGATTTGCTGTGAGGAAGAATATACATATGAACAAATTGCATCCAAAATGAATATCAGTATAAAAACAGTAGACTATTATCGGAATAACCTGTTCGAAAAATTCAATATCAGCTCAAAAACAGGATTGGTTTTATTATCTCATAAACATAAACTTACACCTCCTTTTTTGTAGAAAATGTCAATAATTTAATACAAAACCTATTTTCTGTCCATTATCCAATTGCATTGACAGAAAAAATTGCCGCTCATTTTATTGAGAAAGGTTCTTATTAAATAAGCAATTTGATTGAAATAATAAACCCTCTGAATTTTTCGGAGGGTTTTTATTTTATTAATTTATTAAAAATTAGAACTTGCGGAATTCATCATACTTTAGAACCAAAAAATCGTGATAATTAGATAAAATGTCAATATCATTTCGAACATCTTCTTTTACATTAACTTCTAACTCTTTATAAGCGAATTCTTTACTAATAATCAAATTGAATATTATTACAGCATAAAGTAAATTTGGCTTAGGCGAGTTCCATTCATAATTTAGTGTGAAAAATTCACCGTCTTGAGAAATATGATGTTGAACCAAATCTTGCCAATTTCCGTGAATGGAATGACTAGATAAGCCATAAAAAATATTATAAGTTTGACTTAAATTATCAGTTACGTTTATCTTATCTAATCTCTTTTTTAAATTTTTCCAACTCGAACTTCTATTAAGTTCTTCAATTTCAAAATCTGATATATCAAAAGAATTAGAAATCGATTTTTTCATACTTTTTTCAATTGGAAGTTCTTCTCCATTTCTATTTCTTATATTTTCTTCAATATTATTATAAAATTCTTTTTCTGTAATCAATGAATTTTTCACATAATTCTTAAAAATATTCGTTTCTCCATTTTTAAGAAAATACAAAATATTAATTTGTGTCTCATATACACATCGACATAAAATAAAACATATTTCTAGCTTGTTTTCACATACATTTTGAAGCAGTGAAGTATTTAGTTTAGTTAATCTAATAATATTTCCTCCAAGTATTGCTTCATCTCTATTTAGTTTTTTTGGAATGCCTTTAAAATCAAAATATCTGAGATGAATAATTTTGTGTAAGAGAGCAATTGAGTTTTTATGGAGTTCAACATTTGCACTCATAAATTCACCTTCACTTATGAAATTGGATATTTCTTCTTTTGTAAACTTTAATTTTATTTTATGCATTTCTATCACTTATTTATCTAAGTACATTCATTTTAAATTTCCGTCAAATGACATTATTCCTTAAAAGTCCAAACATTAGCAACTTCAAAATGTCTGTAGAATAATATCCAATTTGTTTTTTCTGAAATTATAATTACATTGTCTGAACTTGCATATAAAAAATCAGTCCAATATTTTAAAAATATTTCTTTCGTTGTTTTCAAAACAGTTTTACGTTGCCAAGAAACCAGAATATCTTCATTCCAAGGTCTCAGAATTACCTCCAATTGATTTCGAAATTTTTCAACTTTTTCCTGATTTTCTGAACTCGCACTCATCCAATCAGTTTCAGAATATTTATCATCTAAATAATTTTCGTTTTCAAAAAAAGCAATAATTTTATTTAATCTTTTAGATTCATCTTCGGATAATGCTAAAATTAATTCTTTTTCAGACTCAGAAATATCAGGATTATGAGTTTTATCAAATCTCCATCCCAATTCAAAATTTTCTAATGGAATTATTTCTCTAATATCTATTTCAATGTTCACGTAGTTATTTTTAAATAATTTATTATAGCAGGAACTTAATAAAATTTTAAAATTCAAAACAAACTCAACTGTATCCCATCATTCCCTTTCGGCGGCTTCGCATCGCCAAAAACAGTTTTCCCGCCAAATCGCCAAGAGTTTTGTCGCTCCTCTTCTATCACTTTTTCAAGATTAAAATCCGGTGTGAATTGCTCTTCAGTTTTTACGGCAATCTCGTGTAACTTTTTTATCGCCTGATTCTTATCCTGATTTCCCAACTTAGCTTTCTCTATGCCGGTTCTTAGGATAGAAATCGTTTCATCATAAGTTTTGGTAGGAACAGGAAACGGATGACCGTCTTTTCCCCCGTGTGCAAAAGAAAAACGAGCCGGGTCTGTAAATCTGGAAGGCGCCCCGTGAATCACTTCACTCACTAAAGCCAGAGATTGCATCGTACGCGGACCAACACCTTTCAGCATCAGCAAATCTTCAAAATTCTCAGGTTCATTTTCTCTCGCCAGCCAAAGAATATTGCCGAGCTTTTTCATATCCACATCACTCGCCAAAACCTCGTGATGAGCCGGCAAAATCAAACGCTGGAAATCCTGCATCCATTTCTCGGAATCGGTTTTTGTGATGTCAATTATTCCGTTTCTGTTTTGTTCGGCTTCAGAAGATGTGAGATTCAGAATATTTCCACGATTAACGCCAGAGATTCCAGTGTGAGGTTCATTGACAAAAGAAGTTACATTTTCCGACAGCCAATGGTAACGTCTCGCCGTTCCGTCAGAATCGTGCATCCCTTGCTGGACAACCGCCCAATTCCCTTGGTCAGACAAAATAAAATTATGCAGATAAAGCTGGTAACCATCCTGAATCGCCGTGTTATCAACCTTTGCAGACAACTTGCTGCAACGCACCAGTTCATCACCATTCAATCCGGTTGAATCTGCAATTTTCAAAAGTTCATTCGGTGCATCTTTGGAGAATTTTCCCTTTCCTCCGGCGATATAAATGCCGAGAGATTTCGAATTCGGATTAATGGCTCGTTTCAAGGCGCCCATCACAGACGTCGTGATTCCTGAAGAATGCCAATCCATTCCCATCACTGCCCCAAAACTCTGGAACCAAAACGGGTCAGCCAACCGTCGTAAGACTTCATCTTTTCCGTAATCTGCAAGAATCACTTCCACAATCGCCAATCCAAGTCTGGACATACGCTCATACAGCCAAGGTGGAACCTGACCGTAATGTAGTGGCAAATCTGCAGTTCCAGAACGTTTCATTTTTTATTTTTTAATCGCAAAGGCGCAAATTTCATTTAGCAATTCAACTTTTTCAAGACGCAAAACTTTGCGACTTTTATAACATTATGATTTAAAATCCTTGCGCCTTTGCGATAAATTAATTTTCAAAATAAGCATTCAGATTTTCAAGATTTTTTTTATCACTTCCCGCAAAAACTTCATTATCCGTGATAAAGACCGGACGTTTCAAAAAACTGTAATGGTCAAGAATCAACTTCTTAAAATCCTTTTCTTTCAAAGAACTCACATCAATTCCTCTTTCCTTGATTTGCGTTGATTTCTTACTGAAAAGCGCTTCATAAGATTTCGTTTTCTCATACATCTCTTCCAGTTCCGCTTCGGTTACAGGTTGCGATTTGATTTCTCTCAGTTCCCAGTCAGAAAGGTTAAGAGGTGTCATTATTTTCTTGTTGGTTCCGCAGGTTTTGAGGTAGAATACTTTTTTCATTTTTATTAAAGTCAAGCGATTTAAAATAGAATTTGAGAATTACAAATTTAGTACAAATGTCAAAGGAATAAAACATAAATAATGAAGTTATAATCTGAAATTTCTTCCCTATTTTTGATACAAATAAGAATAGAATGGAAAACAAACCGGTTACGTTTCAGTTTATTTCTGAACCGACAGACGTTAATTTCGGAGGCAATGTTCACGGAGGAAGTGTGATGAAATGGATAGATCAAGTCGGTTACGCCTGCGCAAGCAATTGGTCAGGAACTTATTGTGTAACGGTTTATGTTGGCGGAATCCGATTTTATCAACCGATTAAAATCGGAGAAATTGTTAAATTAGAATCACACGTCATTTTCACAGGAAGTACAAGTATGCACATTGCAATCGACGTATTTTCAAGGAATGTAAAAGAAAAACAATTCGAGAAGAAAACGCATTGCATTATTGTTTTTGTAGCGGTTGACGAAAACGGAAAAGCTATGGAAGTTCCAAAATGGATTCCTACCACAGAAAAGGAACTACAATTGGAACAATACGCCAAAAAACTGATGAATCTGAGAAAAGATATCGAAGACGAGATGAAGCCGTTTTTATGAATTGATAATTTAAACGATTTATATTTAAGAATCAACAATTCATAATAATTATAAATTGAATGAAATTAATGATTTGATTGATTTTATAAACTTAATAACACCTAATTTTGTTCTGAAAAATTAAAAAAGTATTCAAATTGAACAAAAAAATTATCAGTTTATTAGCCTTATCATTAGTGGTTAATATCAATGCGCAGGTTTTCAATGCAGGTTTCGAAAATAACAACGGGACACCGCTGTCTCAATTCAAAACAATCAATGCTGATGGATTAACAGTTCCGGAATGGGGACAAGTACAGGAATTCAATACAGAAGCCTGGATTCAGTTTTATGACGGTTATGACAACAAAATTGCTTTCAGTACATCTTATTATTCTCCGGAAGGCCAGGCGAATGATTGGTTGATTACACCAGCAATTACAATTCCTAACACAGGAACGCCAACACTTTATTGGAAAGGAAAATCCTACGACTTTGAATATACAGACTCCTACGCTGTAAAAGTTTCTGTAACCAATGACAGCCCGGAATCTTTCACAACATTGACTCAGATTGATGCCGAGCAACCGTTTGACTACGCATCGCATACTTTAGACTTATCCGATTATAAAGGAAAAACCATTTATTTAGCTTTCGTAAATAACACAAACAGTGGAACTTATCTGGCTCTTGATGACTTGTATATCAGCCAATCTGCAGATTGTGTGATGCCTTCATTAGACGGGTTTTCGGTTTCGAATCTTAAACCAAATTCAGTAACAATCAACTGGTCAGCAACCAGCGGAATTACTAATTATGATACAGGATTGACAACTTTTGACACTTCTGTTTCTTCCAAAGGAATCACTTCTACAACAACGAAGAGTTTTGATAATTTGCAAGCCGGAAAAAGATATCAGTTCTTTTTGAAAAATGCGGATTGCGGTTCGGGCTGGGCTGGTCCGAAATCCATTTGGACACCCACAGAACTTCCCTATTCCTATGATTTCGAAAAAACAGTCGAGAATTATGGCGAATATGATTCTGATGGTTGGGCGTCTACGACTTGGCTGATGGGAGAAAATCAGTCTGTTGCTCAAAACGGAAGCGGTTACGCTTATAACAATACAAGTACTTCTGCTGCCGGGAAAAATGACTGGTTATTCTCCTATCCAATCTATCTTAAAAACGGCGAAACGGTTACAGTAAAATATCACACAGCGATAAGAAGTGAAGAAGCAGAACCTGCTACTTTGAAAGTTGCCGTAGCAAGTGCACCGGACAAAAATAATATCAGTGCAAATCTAAGCACTCAAACTGTTTCTCAACAAACTTATACAGAACATACAGTTAGTTACACGGCAACAGCTGACCAGGTTTACTATATTGGATTTGGAAATACAACTGCTCAGGTTACTACAACAACTGCTCTAAGACTTGATAATATCAGTTTCACAAAAAATAATTTGGCTGTGAATGATGTTAATAAAACCAACATCAAAGTTTATCCAAATCCTGTTGTCGACCAGTTGAATATCAAGACAGACGAGACAATCAAATCGGTTCAAGTTTATTCCTTAGACGGAAAATTGCTTAAAACAATCAATGGAAATACAACCATAGTTGATTTTAAAAATTATCCAAAAGGTTCTTATTTGGTGAAGATTGAAACCAACAAATCAACGACTTCTCAAAAAGTTATAAAATAAGTTAAAAAAAATAGTTGCAGAATTAAAAATCATTTCTAAATTTGTCCCAATGAAATCAATGAACACAAAAAACTGGTGGTGGCTTTCAAACTCTTTGTCGGGTCTGAAAGGATTATCGGTGTTCTAAAATTCTGAACTAACTATAACTCAATCATAATAAGACTTCGACATTTTTGTTGAAGTCTTTTTTTATTAATGACTTCGACAAGCCTTAATAAAAATGAAAATTATTTAAAATGAACTTGGAAAACATCATCAATATAAAAACCTCTGTTAAATCCCGTCTAGCAGACCTTTACACGCCGATTGGGATTTATCTCCGTCTTCGCGACCAATTTCGTGATACGATTCTCTTGGAAAGCGCAGGAAATCAGAATTCTGAAAATTCGTTTTCTTTCATTTGTGTCAACGCAATTGCCGGAATTGAAATTCGAAATTACGATGAAGCAGAACTGAAATTTCCGCTTGAAAATCCTCAGAAAATTGATTTGAAAAATGAAAAATTATCTGATTTGATGCAGGAATTTTCCAATTGTTTCAAATGTGAAAAACCCAACCACGAGATTGGAAAACAAGCGCAAGGATTTTTCGGCTACACCAGTTATGATGCGATTCCGTTTTTTGAGAATATCAAATTCAAAGAACAATCGGAGGAAAATAAAATTCCGTTGATGCGTTATCGTCTTTATCAATATGTGATTGCAATCAATCATCACAACGACGAAATGTTCCTGATTGAAAATAAAATCAATGGAATGAAATCAGAACTATCAACGCTTGAAAATATCATTAATCAAAAAAACGCACCGGTTTTTCCCTTCGAATTGACCTCAGAAGAAACTTCAAATCTAACTGACAACGAATATCTTGAATCAGTTGAATTTGCCAAAAAACATTGTTTCCGTGGTGATGTTTTTCAGTTAGTTTTAAGCAGAAGATTTGAGCAGAATTTTCAAGGCGATGAGTTCAATGTTTATCGTGCTTTGCGAAATATCAATCCTTCTCCTTATTTATTCTTCTTCGATTATGGCGATTATAAATTAATGGGCTCAAGTCCGGAAAGTCAGCTGATTATCAAAAATAGAAAAGCTATAATCCATCCAATTGCAGGCACTTTCAAACGAACCGGAAATATCGAAAAAGATTTGGAATCTGCAGAAGAACTTAAAAAAGACCCGAAAGAAAATGCGGAACACACAATGTTGGTAGATTTAGCAAGAAACGATTTGAGCATTCACGGGAAAAACACGACAGTTTCCAAACTGAAAGAAATCCACTTTTTCTCCCACGTGATTCATATGGTTTCCGAAGTTGTGACTGATGTCAAAGAAGACCAAAATCCTTACGAAATGATTGCAACCACATTTCCACAAGGCACTTTGAGTGGCGCTCCAAAATACCGTGCGATGCAGTTAATCGACGAACACGAGAAAACGTCCAGAAGTTATTATGCCGGTTGCATCGGTTTTGTCGGCTTCGACGGAAGTTGTAATCAGGCTATTATGATTCGAACTTTCCTTAGTAAAAACAATACTTTATTTTACCAAGCCGGAGCTGGAATCACTGCAAAATCTGTTGCAGAAAGTGAACTTCAGGAAGTTAATAACAAACTAGGCGCTTTGAAAAAAGCAATTATTAAAGCAGAGAAATTATGAAAATATTAGTCTTTGACAATTATGACAGTTTCACATACAATCTCGTTCAAATCATCGAACAAATTGTTGGCGAAAAAGTAGATGTTTTCCGCAATGACCAAATCGCTTTGGAAGACATTGAAAAATACGACAAAATCATTCTTTCTCCCGGCCCCGGAATTCCCGAAGAAGCTGGAATACTGTTAGAAGTGATTAAAAAATATGCGCCGACAAAATCGATTTTCGGGGTTTGTCTTGGTCAGCAAGCGATTGCCGAAGCTTTTGGAGGAAGCTTGATTAATCTTTCCGAAATCTATCACGGCGTGGCAACAGAAGCGATTCAAACCAAAGAACATAAAATTTTCAAAAATTTACCGGAGACTTTGGAAGTCGGCAGATACCATTCCTGGGCCGTTAATCCTGATGACTTTCCTGCAGAATTAGAAATCACAAGCGTTGACAAAAATGGAATGATTATGAGTCTGAAACATAAAATTTACGATGTTCACGCTGTGCAATATCACCCGGAAAGTATTCTGACACCAGATGGAAAACAGATTTTAGAAAACTTTTTAAAAGATTAAAATGAAAGTCTGAGCTGGAATATCGAACGATTGAAAATCAATGAAAATGATGAACTGGATTTTATTAAAAATTTAATTTCATCAGAAAATCCTGATGTCATTTTTCTGACGGAAACGAATTTGATTTTGGATTTCGGAGCGGAATATTTTAGTTTCCATTCCAAAGAACTGCCCAGCTTTCACGATAATCAAAGTTATAACGAAAAGGAAAATCGAACAAGTATTTTTTCAAAATATTCTTTCACTGAAACTATAGAAACTTATGATAATTACACTGCAATTTGTGGAAAAATTAATACCGAATTCGGAGAACTAATTTTGTACGGAAGCATCATCGGAAGTTTTGGAGGAAGAGATGTTCATTTTGAAAATGACTTGGAAAATCAAAAAAATGAAATTAAAAATCTAAAGGAAAACATTTGCTATTCGGGAGATTTCAACATTGCTTTCTCGGGTTGGAAATATCCAAGTATTAAAGTAATTGATGAAACAAAAGCATTTTTCAATCAACAAAATTTAAAAATTCTCACCGAAGAGAATGAAAATTGCGCCATTCATATTGTAATGAACAAAGATTTTCTGAAAAACAAAACAGTAAAAAGCAAAATGATAAAAATCGACAGAAAAATCTCCGACCATAATGCAGTAATTTGTGAAATTTACGAGTCGGAAGTCAGAAGCTGGAAGAATAAAAAATTGCACCAAAAAAACTTCCATCATCCATCACCCAACATCCAACAATTATGAAACAAATCCTACAATATCTTTTTAATCACCAGACTTTGACGAAAGCCGAAGCTAAAGCTATTTTGATTGAAATTTCACAAAATAAATTTAACGAAAGCGAAGTCATTTCGTTCATCACCGTTTTTCTGATGCGAACGATTACTTTGGAAGAACTCGAAGGTTTTCGTGAAGCGTTGTTGCAATTGGCAAAACCTGTCGATTTGGGAACCAAAGACTTGGTTGACATCGTTGGAACCGGTGGAGACGGAAAAAACACCTTCAATATTTCGACTTTAGCGAGTTTTATTGTTGCAGGGACAGGACAAAAAGTGGCTAAACAAGGTAATTACGGTGCATCTTCTATTTCCGGCTCGTCTAATGTTTTGGAAGAATTAGGTTACAAATTCAAGGACAATTCCGAAGATCTGAAAGCCGATTTGGAAAAAGGAAACATCTGTTTTCTGCATGCACCGCTGTTTCATCCCGCTTTGAAGTCTGTTGCGCCGTTCAGAAAACAGCTTGGGCTGAAAACTTTTTTTAATCTTTTGGGACCGTTGGTCAATCCTTCACGCCCCGATTTCACAATGATTGGCGTGGCAAATCTCGAAATTGCTAGAGTTTATCAATACCTTTTACAAAAACAAAAGAGCGAGTTTATGCTCGTTCACGCTTTGGATGGCTATGACGAAATTTCTTTAACTGGCGATACAAAAATATTCAACAAAAACGGAGAAAAAATCTATTCTGCCGAAGATTTGAAATTCAAAAATATCGCTCCAGAAAGTATTTTCGGAGGTAATACAAAAGAAGAAGCTTCCCAAATTTTCCTCCAAATTCTCGAAGGAAATGGAACTGAAGAACAGAACTCTGTCGTTCTTGCCAATGCTTCAATAGCTCTGCAAAACACAGGAAAATATGGTAACTATGATGATTGTCTGGCTTTAGCAAAAGATAGTCTGGAAAGCGGAAAAGCGTTACAAAGTTTGAAAAGTATTATTAAATAAAATTAGAAAACCACAAAAGCCACAAAAGTTGCTACTGAGTAATTCAGAAGTAAACAAAAAATAAAAATCTTTTGTGACTTTTGTGGTTAAAAAATAAATATGAGCATTCTAGATCAAATTATAGAACGAAAAAAACGGGAAGTTGCAGATGCAAAATCCAAAATCTCTGTTTTCCAACTGAAAGACTCAGAATTTTTTGACAGACCAACTTTTTCATTAAAAGAAACCTTCAAGACAAAATCCGGCATCATCACCGAATTCAAAAGAAAATCGCCGAGCAAGGGGATTATCAATGACAAAGTATCACCTTTGGAAGTTGTTTCTCAATATGAAAATTTCGGAGCAAGTGCAGTTTCTATTTTGACAGACAAAGATTTTTTTGGTGGAAGTTTTGACGATATTTTGAGTGTCAGAAATCATATTAATATTCCGATTCTGAGAAAAGATTTTATGATTGATGAATATCAGTTTTACGAAGCCAAATCAATCGGAGCTGACATTATTTTGTTGATTGCAGCTTGTCTTTCACCAACTCAGGTTTCCGAATTTACAGAATTAGCGCATTCTTTAAATCTCGAAGTTTTGTTGGAAATCCATTCCGAAGAAGAACTAAAACATATCAACAAAAATGTTGATCTCGTTGGCATCAATAATAGAAATTTGAAAGATTTCAAAGTCGATTTGCAACATTCCGTAGATTTGAAAAATAAGCTTCCAAACGATATTTTGTCAGTCGCAGAAAGCGGAATTTACAACGAAGAAGATTTCAGATTCCTTAAAGAAAAAGGGTTCGACGGGTTTTTGATGGGCGAGTATTTTATGAAGAATAAAAATCCGGGAGAGAAATTTGAAGAATTTGTTTCTAATGTAATAATTTAAAATAACAACTGTGTCATTCTGAACGCAGAGAAACGAAGTGAAGAAACCTAACGAAGTGGTTAGGCGAAGCCAATCTCTGAGATTCCTCGTTCCTCAGAATGACAACTTGGAAATTGATATTATGATTAAACCAACAATAAAAGTCTGTGGATTAACAAAACTCAATCAGATTCAGGAATTAGTGGATTTGAAAATTGACTTTTTGGGATTTATTTTTTATGAAAAATCGCCAAGATATGTTTTGAATCATTTAAGTTTGGAGCAAATCTCAGAAACCAATCATCCCGGAAAGGTTGGCGTTTTCGTCAATGAAGATTTAGAAAAAATCGTTGAAATTTCAGGAAAAGCAAAACTGAATTTCATCCAGCTTCACGGCGATGAAACGGAAGATTTCATTTCAGAATTAAGACAAAGATTAAACAGAGAAATTAAAATTATAAAAGTTATCAGAATTGGAAATCAAACTTCTGATGAATTACAAAAAACCATCAACCAACAACCGACAACAATCAATTATCTTCTGTTTGACACAGATTCTAAGGCATTTGGTGGAACAGGAAACGCTTTTGATTGGAATGTTTTAAATGATATCGAAATTCCAATTCCTTATTTTTTAAGTGGCGGAATCTCATTAGAAAACTTCAATCAACTGACAACTATCAACCATCAACCAATTGCTCTCGATATCAATTCAAAATTTGAAATCGAAGCTGGAAATAAAGATTTAGAAAAAGTAAAAGAATTTTTATTATTAACAAAAAATGAAACATCATCAATATAAAAGTAAAATAGTCTGGACAGGAAATACCGGCGAATCCACTAAAAACCATCGTTCTTATCAAAGGAGCTATACAATTTCTGTCGATGGAAAAGCTGACATTTTAGGCTCATCGGACCCAGCATTTTTAGGAAATCCAGCACTTCATAATCCTGAAGATTTGCTGTTAGCTTCGGTTTCCTCGTGTCATCTCTTATGGTATCTTCATCTTTGTTCTGTGAACAAAATTCTGGTTTTGGAATATGAAGATTTTGCAGAAGGAACAATGATGGAAAATGAAAACGGAAGTGGAAAATTCAGTGAAATTATTTTGAAACCAAGGATTGTTGTTGCTGAAAAAGAAATGATAGAAAAAGCGTTTGAACTTCATAATAAAGCAAATGAATATTGTTTCATTGCCAATTCTTTGAACTTTGAAGTGAAGCATCAACCAGAGATAACAACAAAATAAATTGAGAAATGCAATATTCTATTAAACGCTCAAAAGACTTATCAGATAACGACATCGAGTTAATTTTAAAATCCTGGGAAATAGAAGATTGGCTTGATTTAGATTCTTCGAGTTTCAAAATGAAATTTGAAAATTCTGAATTTCATTTTTTAGAAAATGATGACAGAATTGTTTCGCTGGCAAGAATCAATTTTGATTTTAAACTAGAAATACAAGAGAATTTACACAGTTTTGCTGAACTTGTCGGATTGGTTTCTTTAGAAAAAGCGAAAGGATATGGTAGCTTATTGCTTAATGAAATGGTAACAAATCTAAAAGAGAGAGAAATTGAAACCATAGGATTTTGTAAATTGGAATTAAGACCATTTTATGAAAGGAATGATATCCAAATCCTTTACGGAAAGGGAATTTTCATAACAGAATTTGATAATAATGAATGGATAGATTCCGATGACGATGATATTTTAATCATCAATACTTCCGAAGAAAACATCAATATATTGCGAAGTCTGAATGAACAGAATAAAGCAATTTTAGTATAACGACTTAGAAAAATTTAAGAATAAATGAACTTTCAAAACCCAGATAAAAACGGTTATTACGGTGATTTCGGTGGTGCTTTCATCCCCGAAATGCTTTACCCAAACGTTGCCGAATTACAGGAAAAATATATTCAAATCATCGAATCGGAAGAGTTCCAAGATGAATTTCAGGATTTGCTTAAGAACTATGTTGGCCGCGCTACTCCACTCTATTTCGCAAAAAATATGAGCGAAAAATACCACACTCAAATTTATCTGAAAAGAGAAGATCTGAATCACACCGGAGCGCACAAAATCAACAATGCGTTGGGACAAGCTTTACTCGCTAAAAAATTAGGAAAGCATAGAATCATCGCAGAAACCGGAGCCGGACAACACGGCGTTGCAACAGCAACAGCCTGTGCTTTGTTAGGCTTGGAATGCATCGTTTATATGGGCGAAATCGATATCCAAAGACAAGCACCGAACGTTGCGCGAATGAAAATGTTGGGCGCAACAGTAATTCCTGCAACTTCGGGCTCCAAAACTTTGAAGGATGCTGTGAATGAAGCTTTACGAGACTGGATTAACAATCCTTCTACAACACATTACATTATTGGAAGTGTGGTTGGACCGCATCCGTTTCCGGATTTAGTAGCGAGATTTCAAAGTATTATCTCAAAGGAAATTAAAGAACAACTGAACGAAAAAATTGGCAGAGAAAATCCCGATTATGTGATTGCCTGCGTTGGAGGCGGGAGTAATGCAGCAGGAACTTTCTATCATTTCGTGAACGAGGAAAATGTGAAAATCATTGCAGCGGAAGCTGGTGGTTTAGGCGTTGATTCAGGGAAATCAGCTGCCACTACTTTTCTTGGAACATTAGGAATTTTGCACGGAAGTCAAAGCCTAGTGATGCAAACCGAAGACGGACAGGTCATCGAACCGCATTCTATTTCCGCAGGTTTGGATTATCCCGGAATTGGGCCGATGCACGCTAATCTTTTCAATCAAAAAAGAGCAGAATTTTTCAGTATTAATGATGATGAAGCGTTGAAATCCGCATTTGAACTGACAAAAATAGAAGGTATAATTCCAGCTTTGGAAAGTGCGCACGCTTTGGCCGTTTTGGACAAAAAGAAATTTGAAAAGGATGATGTTGTCGTGATTTGTTTGAGTGGGCGTGGCGATAAGGATATGGAAACGTATTTGAAACATCTTTAAATCTGTAAAATGTAAAACGTATTAATGTATTTATGAGTCTCAATCGTTAATACATTTTACGTGAATACTTTAATACATTAATCAAAATGAAAAAACTAAACATATACTTTACAGCAGGCGTTCCAAAGTTGGAAGACACCGGAAAAATCGCTAAACTGATTCAGAAATCGGGAGCAGATATGATGGAAATCGGGATTCCTTATTCTGATCCTGTTGCGGATGGACCTGTGATTCAGGAGGCGCATTCTTTGGCATTGAAAAACGGAATGTCTATCAAAAAGCTATTCGAACAACTGGCAGAAATTAAAGAATCTGTGACGATTCCAAAGATATTAATGGGTTATCTTAATCCGGTTCTTCAGTTTGGGTTTGACAACTTTTGTCAGAAATGTGCAGAAGTTGGTGTTTCAGGATTAATCATCCCGGATTTGCCACCCATTGAATTTGAAAATAAATATGGTGAAATTCTTAAAAAACACAACCTGAATTTCACTTTTCTGGTAACGCCGGAAACTTCGGAAGAACGCATCAAATATTTGGATTCTTTGAGTTCGGGGTTTTTATATGCAGTCAGTTCTTCTTCCACAACAGGAAAGGAAAATGCTATTTTGAAGAACGAAAATTATCTTGATAGATTAGCTTCATTAGATTTAAAAAATCCAGTTTTCATCGGTTTTGGAATCAAAAATAAATCTGATTTTGAGAATGTAACAGAAAAAGCACAAGGCGGCATTATCGGAACAGCTTTTGTGAAAATTCTTCTGGAAAATCAAGATTGGGAATCTAAAGCAGAAAGCTTTATCCAAAGTGTAAAGAATTAATAAAAAAGCAGTCTTACTAAGAAATAAGACTGCTTTTTATTTTTAGAAGAAATATTGATTCAGTTCTTCAACAAAACTTTTTTCAGAAGGATTCCATCCTAATTTTTCCCGAGTCTGTAAATTTGTTGCCGGACAATTTTCCTGCACAAAGTACGTCATCCAGGTAAAATATTCCGGTGCTTCTTCTATAGACAAAGATTTTACAGGAATATTTAGTTTTTCACCTATCAGTTCTGCAAATTCTTTCATTGATAATGGTTTATCATTACTAACGGCATTATATCTCGCTCCAGTTTCTCCTTTTTCAAGTGCCAAACGAAATAATTTTGCAGCATCAACACGATGAACAGCAGGCCAGACATTATTTCCCTCTCCGATGTAAGCCGCTAATCCCTTAGCCTTCGCGAGTTCTGCCAACATCACTCCGAAACCTCCTTTGAAACCCGATTCGGAATTACCGTAAACACTGGGAGAAAGACGAACAATAGATGCCCTAACACCGGATTGTGATAAATCTGCGAAAGCTTTTTCAGAGAATCTGATTGATTCTGCCGGTGCCTTACTGTCCTCTGTGATTTTCCCGTCGATAAGTGGAAGTCCTAAAGTTCCACCTGTCACCACAATGGATTTATCGGTTCCTTTCAATACTTCGCCCATTGCTTCAATGGCTTTCTGGTCTTTGAGCGCATTAGTCTGGTAATCAGAAAAATCGTGGATAAAAGCTGTATGAATAACGCCATCCGCCTCTCTTGCACCTTTCTGCAGAATATCAAGATTATCTAAATCTCCCATTAAAACTTCTGCTCCTGCTTCTCTGATAGATTTTGCAGATTCTTCCGAACGCGCCAATCCAACTACCTGATGGCCATTTACTAATAATTCTTTTACAACTTCTGAGCCTACAAATCCGGAAGCTCCTGTTACAAATACTTTCATATTTTTAAATTTTGTTTTTGTTAAAATTTCTAATACAAATTTAGTTGTGAATGAATCTCAAAAACGAGGTCATTTGACACAATTTTTATATTAATCCAATAAAAAGAATTAATTTTAAATATAATTTCAGTTTAGAAAATGTCAGAGATTCTTAAAAATTACTTTCAGAGAGTTCTTCCCGATTTCACAGAAGAAAAGTTCAATTTCATCTTATATAAAAGTCAATTGATAAAACTTCAGCGCAAGGAAATCGTGTGTAAACAAGGCGAAGTTTGTAATCTGAAAATCTTTGTAGCAAAAGGGCTTTTACGTAATTATTCTATTTCGGAAGATGGCAATGAACATATCCTTCAGTTTGTTAATGAAATGTCCTGGACTACTGATCCGGAAAGCTTTTATAACAATTCACCTTCAAAACTCAACATCGAAGCAATGGAATCTTCGGAGATCTTTGCTTTTAATCTTGAAGATTTTGCGGAACTGAGAGAACAAATCCCTGAACTTAATATTTTTGTAGAGAACATCCTGACAAGAAAATCAATGGAAATCCACAAACGGCTTTTGATGAATATCAGCAGCAGTCCGGAAGAAAAATACCTGGACTTTATCAATACATATCCTGATATTTTCAATAGAGTTCCTTTGCATATGGTTGCTTCTTATCTGGGACTTTCCAGAGAAACTTTGTCTCGTGTCCGAAGGAATATTTTAAAAACTGTTTTGTAATATTAAAGATATACATAAAAAATTATCACAGATCTAGCTAAATGAGCGGATGATAGAATTTGCCCAATTAGCTAGATCTGCGAGAGATAAAAACCAACAAAAAAGAGTTTCAAAACCTGAAACTCTTTTATTTTTTAATCGTTGCTTTCGAAAATTGTTGAGAAAGCTGATGTAACCAATGACAACAGAATACTGAAGAGTAGCGCCCAAAGGAAACCATCCACCTGCATACTATCCATAAAATAATCGGTTAAAAGTATCATCAATGCGTTGATAACAAAGGAAAACAACCCTAATGTTATAATCGTAATAGGCAATGACAGAATCGATAAAATCGGTTTGACGAATACATTCAGGATTCCCAAAACAATAGCGAAAATAATAGTAGAACCAAAGGTGTCGAAATGTACACCTGTAAGGATTTTGCTTAGCAAAAATGCTGAAATCGCAGTAATCAGCAAACGGATAATAAAATTCATAGTTTTAAGGTTTTATTGATTGGTAGTTTCTATTCAAAAACCAGACCTAATTTTTCGGTTTCTGGTAAACTTTCACCTCTTTATATTGCAATGTTTTTTCATTCCTGAATTTATCAGAAATCAGGATCCCCGAAAGATGATCGATCTCGTGCTGGAAAATCACGGCAGTGAAGCCTTCTACCATCTCGTCGTGCTTCTTATTGTCCAGGTCATAATACTCCAGGCGGATGCTGTAGCTTCTGTAAAAAGGCTCTCTGAATTGGTCAATAGAAAGGTCGCCTTCCGGCCCTTTGTTCAGAAGCTCAGAACGCCAGACGATTTTCGGATTGATGAAATATTCCACCGGATAATCCGTCTTGTCAAAGCGCTGAACCAGTATTACCCTTCTATTGATGCCTACCTGTGGCGCAGCAATGCCAACACCGCCTTCAGTCTTTGCCAGAGCCAGTCTCATCCTATCGATAAGAACCGGAAGCGTTTTATCTTTTGGCGAAATATCCTGTGACTGAGCCAGTAAAACCCTGTGCTGATGTTCATTATTGGTCTGATAAATCGGCAGCGCCGTTTTAACATCACCTGCCAGAATGAAGGCTTTTTCATCTTTCGTGAATTTCTGTGAAAATCCATTAACACTTACGACAAGCATCAGCATAAAAGTAAAATTCCGCATCGTTTAATTTTTATTGTCAAAGATAATATTTTGATTTCATCGAATCACTACGTTAGATTTGGGCACCTTTATCCGTCCTCCGTTCCCGCTTTTTTGTTTTTCCAAAGAAAAAACAAAAAGAGCTCCACTCAGGCCGGGGTGCGCTTCGCCGATTAGAAAGTGAGAATTTTGAATGAAATTCAGTACAAAATCGAAGTTATTTCATAGAAAAAAATACCCTTCGCCAAGTCCGATGAATAGGGCATTTAAAAAAAGCATTAAAAACAACTTGATGTTTTCATAAAAAGGTCTTGATGTTTTAGTGAAAAGGTCTTGATGTTTTTAGTAAAACATACGGACGTTTTTGAGATTTATTCAAAGTAAACAAAAACGTTCCTCAGGAAGAATCCTTGAGGAACGCAAATAAAAGAGAGAAAAATGTAACAACTATAACTCAAATTAATATTGAGATTTTTAACTCTTAATCTATCACTTCATTCTTACGTCGGTTGAAAATCCAGAAAATAATCGGGAAAATAAGAAGCGTCAAAACAGTTGCGGTAATCAGTCCGCCAATGATCACTATCGCCAAAGGCTTCTGAGACTCGGAACCGATTCCGGTAGACAATGCAGCCGGCAAAAGTCCAATCGATGCCATCAAAGCAGTCATCACCACAGGTCTGGTTCTCACTTTCACACCCTCCATAATGGATGAATCTAGGGACAAGCCGTTCTTCACATTCTGATGAAACTCCGAAATCAGGATGACACCATTCTGGATACAAATCCCAATCAGGGCAATCATCCCGACTCCGGCAGAAATTCCGAAATTCATATGCGTCAAATGAAGCGCGATAATTGCACCAATCAAAGCAAAAGGAACATTAGCTAAAACCAAAAGTGAATCCTTCATATTCCCAAACAAAATGAACAACAGGAAGAAAATCCCGAGAATACTAATCGGAACAACTTGCGCTAATCTCTTCGTAGCACGTTGTTGATTTTCAAATTGTCCTGTCCACCCAATCGAGTAACCGTCCGGCAATTTGATTTTAGCCACTTTCTTCTGAGCATCTGCAATAGTTCCTCCCAAATCCCGGTCACGAATCGAGAATTTAACACCGATATAACGTTTGATATCGTCCCTGTAAATGAAAGCCGCTCCGTTTTCTTTTTCGATGGTACTTATTTCCTTGAGTGGAATCTTGGCCCCATCCTGCGTCGGAACCATCAGAGAAGCGATGTCTTCTTCATTCTTTCTGTAATCTTCAGCATAACGCAATCTGATTGGAAACTTTCTTTCGCCATCAAACATTTCGGACGCTGTTTTCCCACCGAACGCCATTTCCAGAACGGCTTGGGCATCCGCTGGTAAAACGCCATAAGCTGCCATTTTGTTTCGGTCTAGCACTACACTAATTTCCGGCTGACCAATATTTTTAATAATTCCAGGTTCTTTTACGCCTTCCACATTTTTGATAGAAGCCAAAACTTCTTCCGCTAATCTGTCTAAAGTGTGAAGATTATCACCATAGATTTTGATTCCGTTTTCTGCTTTGAAACCTGCAACAGCTTCCGCAACGTTGTCTGAAATCGGTTGGGAATAATTGAATGTAATTCCCTGATAATTCTTCAGCTTTTTATCAATCTCTTCCACCAGTTCATCATAAGTGATTTTTCGTTTCCATTCTTCTCTTGGTTTCAGACTTACCGCAAACTGTACGAAACCAAATCCATTCGGGTCGGTTCCGTCATTACTTCTACCCGTCTGCGCCAACACACCTGTAACTTCGGAGAAACTCATAATATCTTTTTTGAGGACGTCAGCTGTTTTCAAAGATTCTTTGAGTGATGAACTCATAGGCATTTCTGCAGTAATCCAGAGTGAGCCTTCATTCAACTGAGGCAGGAATTCGGTTCCGAGGAATTTTGCTGAGAACAAAGTAATCGCTAAAACAACTGTGGAAACCAGAAGGCTTATTTTTTTATTTCTAAAGGTAAATTTGAAGCCTTTCATCACGCTTCTGTCCCAGAAGTTTACGAACGGATTGTTCTTTTCCCGCACATTCTTTTTCAACAATAGATGCGACATCACTGGAACCAAAGTCAGTGTGAAAATCAATGCACCCAGCAATGCAAACCCCAATGTGAATGCCAATGGCGAGAACATCTTACCTTCTACTTTTTGGAAAGAAAATATCGGTAATAATGAGGTAATGATAATCAGTTTTGAGAAGAAAATTGCTTTTCCCAATCCGGTTCCGGTTTGTTTTATCCAACCTGCTTTTGCCATTTTGTTGAAGCGTTCCATCCCGTATTTATGCGCTTTGTGGTCGAGCATCACAAATAATCCTTCCACCATTACGACGGCGCCGTCTATAATAATCCCGAAGTCGACCGCTCCTAATGACAATAAGTTGGCGCTCATTCCTGCCATTCTGAGACAGAAAAATGCAAATAACAGCGATAATGGAATGATGATGGAAACAATCAAAGTCGTTCGCCAGTCTGCCATAAAAATCAGGACGATAACCGTTACGAGAATAATTCCTTCCAAAAGGTTGTGCATTACTGTTTTGGTGGTAAAATCCATCAGATTCTGACGGTCGTAAAAGGTTTTCATCTTCACATCTTTGGGAAGAATCTTGTTGTTCAATTCATCGATTTTGGCTTTTACCGCAAGCAGAACTTCCTGTGCATTCTCGCCTTTTCGCATAACGACGATTCCTTCAACTGTATCGGCTTCATTATCCAAAGAAGCTTGGCCAACTCTTGGTAAAGAACCTTCGTGAACATCAGCTACATATTTAACCAAAATTGGGTTTCCGCCATCACTGTGAACGGTAATATTTTCTATATCCGAAATCGATTTTACTAAACCAATTCCCCGGACAACATAGGCTTGTCCACTTTTCTCGATAACATCGCCACCGACATTCAGGTTGCTGTTGGAGACAGCTTCCAAAACTTCCGAAGGTGTCAGATTGTATTTATCTAATTTCCTTGGATCGATGCTCAGCTCGAAAACTTTATCCTGGCCTCCGAAAACGTTGACATCCGCCACGCCCGGAACACTTCTTAGTGCTCTGTCTACCACCCAAGTCTGCAATGTTAAAAGGTCTCTGGAATCCCGGTCTTTACTCTCCAGCGTGTATCGGAAAATCTCTCCGGTTGGTCCGTAAGGCGGTTGGACTTCCGGGTCAATGCCTTCCGGTAAACTTACCGTTCGCAACTGGTTGTTGACCATATTTCGGGCGAAGATGTCATCCACACCATCTTCGAATAAAATCTTGACAATGGAAAGTCCAAACATTGTGGTACTGCGAACGCTGGTCTTCTTCTGAACCGGACTCATTGCCAACTCTATCGGTGTGGTGACGAATCGTTCAACTTCCTCTGCACTTCGCCCATTCCATTGGGTGATGATGACGATCTGCGTATTGGTGACATCAGGAAAAGCCTCAATCGGCATATTCTTGAAACTGATGAACCCCGCGACCGCCAAAATCGCTACCCAAATGAAGGTGAAGGCTTTGTTCTTGAGTGAGAATGCTATGATATTTTTAATGAATTTATTCATAGGTTTTGATTTATTTGTCTACTTATGCAAAATTTAAACACAAAGCACACAAAGATTTTTTATTAAACTAAATGTTTTGAAGGCTCACAAAGGCGCTTACGCTTATAAAAGTTCTGCTGTAAGACTTGTTTCTTACATAGAATTGCAAATGCGTGAGGGCGGAGCACATTGTCGGAGCTCTTTTTGTTTTTCTGTAAAAATATCCTTCGGGAACTTCAGGATGACAAAACAAAAAAGCGACTGTGCGTAGACCGACCCGCTTGTCCGACATAGTCGGGACAAAGGGACACGCCCAAAATTTAGTTGTTCAAAGAACGGTAAATCAATAGTTGATTGTTGGTTACGATGCTGTCGCCTTCGGCAATACCTTCGGAAACATAGGTTGTTTCAGAGTTCTGCTTCAGGATTTTGATTTCCTTGACCTTGATGTCAGTTGGTGATTTGTAGACCACTACAAAATATCGGTTATCGTCAAAAATCACGGCTTTGGACGGAACAGCTAATGCTGTCGCATTTTCCGCAGATGAAACACGAATCGTCGCCTTACTGTCCGGAATCAACAATCCTTGCGAGTTGTCCAGCACTACCCTAGCCTGCATCGCGTTGGTATCTGGGTCGATGATTTTAAAAATCTTATCGATTTTGCCGTAAAACACTTTGTCCGGATAAGACAATGTGGACACCTGAGCTTTCATTCCGAGATTGATTTTATCGATATCCGCTTCGTTCACGTTCATTATCGCCCAAACATTTCGAGTATTGGCGACATCAAAAATATTTTCGCTTCTGTCGCTTCTTAGCTCCATATCTTTGTTGATGTCCTTATGAACAATGTATCCATTGATTGGTGAAATCACACTGTAGATATTTCCTTTCTTAACGTTATAAACGGTGCTGACGTCGTTGGAACGGCGGAGTGCATCTTTGGCTTTTTTAACTTCGCTTTCAGCTTCCAGAACATCTTTTTCCGTATTGAGTTTGCCGGCATACATTTCTTTAGCAACACGAAGATTGTTTTCTGCAACGGTCAAATCCGTTTTGGCATCGCTCACATCTTTCTGAACTTCCGCCAATTCGGTACTTCTGATGGTGGCAAGAACCTGACCTTTTTGGACATAATCGCCCAGCTCCACATTAACGCTCAAAACATTACCGCCCACAAGTGGGAAAATGTCGATGTACTGGTTTTTATCGGCAGAGATTTTTCCGTAGAAACTTAACTCGTCCTCGATAAATTTCTTCTCAACTTTTGCGAATGTTGTTGATTTCAACATCGTTTGGCTAAGTTCAAAACCTTTGGATTCTTCCGGTTTGGCTTCTTCCTGCTTCTCGCAGGACCATAGAACCGCTGAAAGGATAACGGGAATCAATATTTTTTTCATTTGAAGTGGCATTGGCATTAATAAAAAATTTTGGTTTGTACTAACTGATTCAGCTGTTCGGCGGAAATCATAATCTGCTTTTTCATCTCGTAGACCTGAAGAACCGTCTGCCTGTAGCTTTCCATAAAATCGGTGAAGTCTATCAGGCTGACATTACCATTGCGGAAGTTTTTCAGAATGCCGTTGTACACGGTTTCCATATTTTCCAGGTCAACAGGTTTCAGTTCATAGTATTGATCGTATTGATTCTTCCAGGTTTGATAGGCAGATTCTACCTGTGTTTGGAGATTCAGCTTTTGGTATTCTGAGTTTTTCTCGTTTTGCTGAATGGCGTATTTGGCTTTTTCCACATTTCCTTTATTCACTTTCCAAAGCGGGATTGGAATTCCGATTTTCAGATTAACTTCATTATTGAAGGTTCCGGAAGCCTGGTCATATTCTGCGCCAAGATTCAAATCCGGTGTGTTCAGTGATTTTTGCCATTGCGCATAAAGCTTGCTGTTGTCGATCAATTTGAGGTTATAAAGATAATCTGCATTGTTTTGCAGTGCTTTTTGTTGCAGGACTTCCAAATCTCCGAAAGGCTGTGAAATCAGGATTTCGTTTTCTTCATGTTTTGGCAACTCAGGCATTACTTTTTCCTGTTGGCCAGTCAGCATTTTCATTGTTTGCTGAAGTGCCAGGATGTTATTGTTGATATCGATTCTGTCATTATTCAGCTGAATGACAATACTCTGAAGTCTGACGTAATCTTTGAGCGAAATATTGCCTTTATCCGTCTGAACTTTGTAGGCGGCCAGAAGGTCATTCATATATTTCAGTTGCGCCTCGATGCTTACCTGCTTTTTCTGCTCGTAAACCAGATTGAAATAAGTCTCTCGAAGCTGTGAACGAAGGTCAACCAATAATTGATTAAACTGTAATTGTGAAAGTTCTTTGTTGGACTTTGCAAATTGGATCTCATTTTTTTTCTTTCCGCCCAGATAAATCAATTGTGTGATTTCCACACCTTTAGCTCTCCCTACATCGAAAACTCTTTTGTCCTGTGGATTGATGGCATTAACATAACCTTCGATCTGTGGGAGTTCCCAAATCCTAGCTTGTAGAATTTCGGCGTCGGCCATACTGATATTGTATTGTGCGGCAAGAAGCTGGAGGTTATTTTTCTGAAATGCCAGTTCGCAATCCTGAAGGGACATCTGCTGCTGCCCGGAAAGACAAACAAATGCCGAAACGGATAACACCAGCGTTGTAATTTTGTTCATTCTTATCTCGTTTTGGTTGTGCAAAAATGGCTTTCCGAGATTAAAACTGGCTTAAATGCGGCTTAAAAAAAACTTAATTGTTTTACAGAGAAAATATAATTGACTGATAGATAATAGACTTTTGTACACAGTTGTCATTAAACTATTTGAAATCTACGAAATGACAAGATTGTGTTTTTATTATTGATGTTCTTTTTATGTAGAATCTGCAGCCCGACTTGAGTGGACTCTTCGAGTACCTCAGGGTGACAAATAGGAGCCCTTCGACTTCGCTCAGGATAAACTGCAGGTGGAAAAGCTGCCCAAACCTAACGCAGTAGTTCGATGAAATCAAATAATGATTCTACTTATTGAAAATCACAGTAAAAAGATTCTGATTTTCAGAAGCTGATGTATAATCAATCTCTGCTTTGTGGTATTCCAAGATACGTTTTACGATGCGCAAACCTAGTCCAGAACCAGTTTTGTTATGTGAATTACTTCCTCTCATAAATGCATCGAAAAGTTTCTCTCTTTCTTCAACCGGAATAGTTGAACCGATGGAAAATATTTTGACGATAATCCTAAAATCGGTTTCCTTAATAGAAATGTCAACTTCCTGGTTATCTGAGTACAAAGCTGCATTTTTGAACAAATTAATAAACGTTACTTCCAGTAGAGACTTGACGCCCTTCACCGTTAAAATAGAATCATCAACACTCTCTTCGTCAATCTGGAAATCCATTTTGAACTCTGGAAAATTGCGGTGAACCGTCTCAAATGCATCGAAAACAACTTCGTCTATCCTCACTTCTTCGTAAACGCTGGCAATGCCTTCTTTATCAAATTTTGAAAGTATTAACAGAGATTTTGTAAGATCGGATAACTGATAAACATCTTGCAACATCTGCTGCAAAGCGGTTTTGGTTTTCAGCGAGTGATTTTCCAACTGAATGAGATTTTCTAACTGGAACGCCATTCTTGTGAGTGGCGTCCGCATCTCGTGCGCCGCACTGGAATTGAAATCTTTTTGTGACTGAAAAACATCATTTAGACGACCTGTCATCAGGTTGAAGGATTTTGCTAATACGCCAATTTCATCCTCAGAATTTTTAACAACAACCGGTGTTGTCAACTTATGGACACTGATATCTGAAATTTCCGATTTCAGTAATTCTAATGGTTCAAGAAATTTGGAAACCAAATAATAGCTGAAAAACCAAATCAGCAAAACACTAATAATATATGAAAACATCAGTGTATAACCCAGGAATGCCAGTTTGGATTCTCCCGTTACATCCTGAGCGCTGGTAAGAATATAGTAATTTTCGCCTTTAATTGTTCTTAACGCCGCATAAATCTCAGGTTGAGATTTTTCATCATAAATTGTCTTTTCTTTGTCGAGTTTCTCCAATAAAACATTATCCCAGGTCACTTTTTTATCCTTCAGAGTGCTGTAAACCAATTCCTTTTCGGCATTGAGAATAATGATGTTTTCGTTCAGTAAAACGTTATCGGAATTTTCATCAAAAAACAAAGGAGCTTCCCTTTCAAAATCATTGGCTTTTTCTATGAAATTAACGGTGAAAACCAGACGTTTCTGGAAACGTTCCTTGAACTCATCTCTCCGGAAATCATTGAATGACACATAAATCACAAACATCATGATCCCAAAAATCAGGGAAAATGCTATGCTTAGACTAAATGCGATTTTACGTTTCAGGGACATAAATTAATTATTAATGATGAGTGATAAATGATATTTGATTTCCGTTTGAGGATTGTAATTCTCAAACCTTAAACTTTTCCAATTCTTACAATGGGCTTAAATAATATCCGAAACCTGGTCTCGTGTGGATAAGCTTTGTTTTGAAATTTTTATCGATTTTTTTTCTAAGAAAGTTGATATAAACCTCAATAGCATTGTTGGTGGATTGAAATTGATTTTTCCAGACTTCGTCAGAAATATATTGTTTGGAAAGTGTCCTTCCATTGGCTCTTGCTAATAAAACTAACAACTGAAATTCTTTTACAGTCAAACTAATTTCTTCTCCTGAACGAAAAACTTTGCTGTCTTCCGGATAAATAATCAAATCTTCTACAACAATTTTTTCTTTCTCTTCTGTTTTTGGTGTCAGTCTTCTCATTTGAGAATTGATTCTCAATAATAATTCTTCCAGCAAAAATGGTTTTACCAAATAATCATCCGCCGCTCTCAAAAACGCTTCTTTCTTCTCCTCGATTCCGTCATAAGCCGAAATAATGATAATCGGTGTTTCTGAATTGCTTTCTCTGATGGTTTTACAAATATCCAACCCATTGATTTTGGGAACATTGATATCTAAAAGAAAAACATCATAAGGTTTCTTAGAAAAAATATTAAGAAACTTTTCGCCATCTTCCGCTTTATCGGTTTTGATGGATTTGGATTCCAGGAAAAGTGCAATTTCTGAAGACAAAACCGCATCGTCCTCTAAAAGTAATGCCTGCATTTGGTGATAATTTATTTTTACAAATATGGGAAAAAGTAATTGGACTGAAATAAACTATTCTAATAAGTCTTCGTCATATCACTCGGAATCACCAAATTAAACTCTGTTGGAATAAAATCTTTTTCAGGTAAAGACAAATCTGGTTTATCGGATTCAAAAACTGAAATAACTGCAATTTTTAAGTTTGGGTTTTTCTTTTTCAAATACCAGTAGATTCCGCCATATTGTTTGCTGTGATAATCGCCGTTGTAATGGATAAAAGTCTTTCCAGATTGCAGATTTTGGAAAATAGATTCTGCCATTGTTGCATCTTTTATAGCTTGGGCTGAGATGAAATTCATCAGTTTCATTTCTTCAACGTGATCTCCCATTAGCGATTTCATTTCTTTGTAGCCCGGCGTTTCCAGAGTCACTTCTATTGGTAATTTGGCAATGAACTTCTTTTCAGCTTCTGGTAATTCATTCAAACTGTTGATTCCGTTTTTGGAAGTTTGAGAAGCGTATTTTCTTGGAACATTCGTCGCTATGAAATTAAGCTTTTTGTCTTTCGCAAAATCAACCAAAGGTCTGTAATCGGTTTCGTAATTTTTCCAAAGTCTTACCGAATCTTTCAGATTTTCAGCATCGATTTTTCCTGCGAGATAAGAATTCAAAGCTTGTTGATTATCTCTTTCGAACATTTCTGCTCCTAAAATAATCTGTCCGTTTTTCTTTTCAAAAAGAGCTTCCGTAATTCTTTTTTCCAACCAATGATTGATCGAATTATCGTGATGTTCTCCGATAAAAACAACATCATAATCCGCTAGTTCTTTGATTAAATTTTTGGAAGAAACCTCTTTTGATTTCTTATTGTAGAATTTAAAAGCATCAAAATTTTGCGCATTTATATTACTTAAACTGATTATAGCAATTAACAACAATAACTTTTTCATTAACAACAAAATAAAGAAGTCGTTCTAAAGTAAATTAAAACTATAAAACGACTTCAGATTAATAATAATTATTTCCCACTTATAAACCGGCAACCAAGTCCTTCCACTCCTGAAGTTCAGGATTTCCCGGTTTTCTTTTTCCAAAGAATTGAACGATAAATTCACCTTCTTTGTTGAACACTTCCACCGAAGTTACTTCGCCATCTTCTGTTGGTTTCTTCGTAATCCAGGTTTCACCAATTTTAGTCGTATCAAGATGCAAATTAAAATCAGGGTCCATTACATTAAACCACTGCTGATGCCAAAGCGTCTTTTTAACTTCTCCTGTATGAATCTGAATAATTCCTCTGTTTCCAACGAAAACCATAATTGGAATCTGTTTTTCGGAAGCATCTTCCAATACATTCACAACCTTAGAATTATCGATTTTTTGAGCAAATCCTTCCGGAGCTAATCTCAAAGCCTGCGTTCTGCTAACCCCGAATTTTTTAGTCATCATAAAGAAATCGTGTGTGTCCTGTAAATCTTTCCAAGCTTGTTGAAAACCAGCTATATCAATTTCAGAATCTGCTTTTTCTGCAGGTTTTGGAGCAATTGGTTCTGTTATGATTTCCGCAGACTGCTCGTCAGCTTTGTATTTTTCTGTTAAAGCATCGAATTCTGCTTCGTTGCTTTTGTTGGTTAAATAGATTTTATGAAGTGCCAATCCGTCTTTTCCGAAGAACTGGAAACTTTTTCTATCGCCTTCAACAACTGAAAAGCCAAATTTCCAAGAATTAAGGAAGATTCTCAAATCGATGTCTTCTCCAACGAAAACTTGTCCGTGAGGATTGCTGAAATCTGGATTCAAATAAACACCTTTTCTCTCGTGTACACATTCGTTATTTCTTGTCAAAGCCATTACTTTCCCCAGCTTTTCAATCTCCTGAAGAAGTGCCGAAAAGTCTGAATTCAGAACCGTAGTTCCATTTCCAACATTGGTTAACAAAAGTTCAGCTTCGCTTACACCTAACTGTTCTGCTGCATTTCTTATTCTAAGATGTGGATTTTCTGCTTTCAGAGCTTCCCATTTTTCTTTTAAGTCATTTGTTACTGTACTCATATTGATTTGTTTTTTGATTGTTTATTTATTTTAAATGCTTGCCTTATTTAACACAAAGCTCACAAAGATTTTTTATTACTAACTGTTTTTAAGGGTCACAAAGGCGCTGTCGCTTAGAAAAGTTGAAAATATAAGCTACTATTTTTTTTTACTTTTTGATTGTTAGGACTTTATATTCTCTTTTTACGAATGTTCCGTTTTTACTGGTTATCCATTCTTCTTTATCGGAGCGAATCATTCTTTTAAATTTGGTTTGCGCTACCAATTCTTCCACATCTTCGTAATTATATAATTTGAAATCTGATGTAAAAGGCAATGTTTTCATAAAATCCTTTTTCGCAAACGTTAGGACGAAACTTCCACTCTTTTCGAGAACTCTATAAATCTCGTTGAAGAATTCTACTGGATTTTCCCAGAAATAAATCGTATTGACGGTCATTACTTTATCAAATGTTTCATTTTCAAAAGGAATTTTGTTTCCGTCGTACAAATGAAATTCTGCTTGAGAAAGATATTTGGAATTGATACTTTCGGCTTCAGATTTCATTGTTTCAGAAATTTCTAAACCTGTGTATTGAATGGTTTCTGCAAAATCTAAAAGATAAGACAAATGTCCTGCATTGCCGTGACCGAGTTCCAAAACCTTATCGTTATCCACTAAATGTAAAGCTTTGATGCTTTCTTTGGTCATCGAAATATTGGTTTCATTCATCATTTTCGCAACTTCTCTTCCGGTTTCTCCTTCCGGATTAGATAATTGTTGTCCTAATATTTTGAGTTCTTGTTCTGTCATTATTTTTAGTTTTTTTGATTGAACGCAAAGAGCGCAAAGTTTTTTTTTACTACTAACTGTTTTCAAGTTCGCAAAGGCTCTTCGTTCAGCATAGATATTTTACTACAAAATCTTACGTAGCCGACTTGAGCGGACTCTTCGAGAGTGACAATTGGGAGTCCTTCGACTTCGCTCAGGATAAACTACAGGCGGATTAAGCTGCCCAAATTATTCTCATTATTCTAAAGTTTCTATCCAAATAAAATCATTGTGCTGTCATTGACCGGATGTTTGCAAATGGTACACGGAAAATTGTAAGCTCGGCTGATTTTCTCCTCTGTAAAAACCACTTCCGGAGCACCGTAAGCTAAAACTTCGCCTTTTTCCATCAACAAGATTTTGTTCGCGAAACTTGCAGCCAAATTCAAATCGTGTAAAACAACTACTGCGGTATTATTATTTTGAGTAAATTTTTTAATTAATTCTAATGTATTGTGCTGGTGTTTGATGTCCAGATTATTGAGTGGTTCGTCCAAAAACAAAAGCCTGTGCGCAATCTCGTTATCCAGCTGAGCTAGAACTCTCGCCAAATGAACTCTTTGTTTTTCACCTCCGGAAAGCGAGTTATAATCTCTATCCCGAAAATGAATAATCTCTGTTTTCACCATAGCAATCTCCGTGGATTTTATATCTTCCAAGGTTGGCTGAGAACCGAAATAAGGATAACGTCCCATCATCACGACATCCTTTACCAAAAGCGGAATATCCTGAGCATTGTGCTGGGAAAATTTGGCTTTATGTTTTGATAATTCTTCCAGTTTCCAGTTATAAATGATTTTGTCTTTGAAATAGATTTCTTGCTTTTTGTCGGTTTTAATTTCGTTGGCAAGAACATTTAACAGGCTGGACTTACCTGCTCCATTTGGACCGACAATCGCCAGAAATTCGCCGTAGCCGACATTGATATCAACACCTTTCAAGATGCTGGCATTCTGACTTTGATAATTGATTTGGTGTCCTTTTATCATCTCAAAGTGTTTTTGTATTTGATAAGAATCGCAATGAAAATTGGACCTCCAATCAACGATGTTAAGATTCCTATTGGTAATTCAGAAGGTGCAACAATTGTTCGGCTGATTGTATCCGCAAGCAACAGCAAAATACTTCCACAAATCGCTGACAACGGCAAAATAAAATGATAATCTGAACGGAATAATAATCTCAAAATGTAAGGAACAATGAGTCCAACAAAACCGATTGTACCGGAAAATGCGACGCACGTTCCTATCATTAGTGAAGTTATCAATACGATTTGTTTTTTCAACGTCTCGACATTGATTCCCAAATGTTGGGCGTCTTTTTCGCCTAATAACATTGCGTTCAGTGCTTTTCCTTTTGGTAAAATGATGACGTAGGAAAATAATAAAACAATCGATAAGATAATGTTCCTTGTCCAAGTTGCGCCTGCTAAACTTCCGAGATTCCAGAATGTTAAGTCTCTAAGCTGTTCGTCTTTAGAAATATAAATTAAAAATCCTGTAATCGAAAAACCAATAGATGTAATAGCAACTCCGGAAAGCAGCATCATCACGACATTTGTTTTTCCTGCACTCGTAGAGATTCTATAAACGATGACCATCGCTAAAAATGCTCCCACAAATGCAGAAACGCCAACTAAGGAATTTCTGATGATTTCCGGAAGATAAGATTCGAAAGTATGTCCGAGAACGATTGCAATCGCTGCTAATAATGTAGCTCCAGAAGTTAAACCAATCGATTCTCCCGTTGCTAGAGGGTTTTTGAACATCCCTTGTAAAGTTGTTCCGGAAACCGCTAACATACTTCCTATAAGAACTGCCATTACGATTCGAGAGGTTCTGACTTCCCAAATCACGTATTTTTCACTTAATGACAAAGAAGAGTCACCTGTTAAAAACTTCCACAATACTTCGTAAGAAGAGGAATTGCCAAAATCGTAAACACCAATATTTAAAGCTAAAACCATCATCAGTATTAATAAAATAATACCGATGATGGCGTAAAATGTAAGACTTTTTGATTTCAAATTAATAAGACTTAGAGAATCAAGATGATGAATCAAGACTTAATTCTGTTATTTATTAAACTTTTCTCAGGTTTCCAAAAATGGAAGAAAAGTTATTTCGAAGATTCAATTAGTAATTTATTCAGGCTTAATGCAGCTTCACCTACTCTTGGTCCAAAAGAAGATAGTAATCCTCCATCTAAAGCAATCACGTTCTTATTTTTACCAGCATTGGTTTGAGGAACACCTGGCATTTTAAGCGCGCCTTCTATCCCACCAGAACCTTGTAATCCGCTTGTGAAGAACAATAGTACATCAGGATTAGATTGTACAACCGCTTCAGGCGTCAAAGGTTTGAAATCTTCGAAATCATTTGCTGCGTTTTGCCCTCCTGCAATTTCTATGATGCTTGCCATTGGTGTATTTTTTCCGCCAACCATCATCATATTTCCTCTTGCGTAGATGAAAAGGACTTTTGGTTTTTTAGCTATTGGCTGGATTTGTTTTACATCTGCATCAATTTTATCTAATAATGCCTGCTGGTTTGTACTACCTAAAGCTTTCGCTACTTGATCAATCAATTTCTTGGTTCCATCGATGGAAAATTCTTGATTGAATAACTCAGTCTGGATTTTAGAAGCTTTGATTTTTTCTAATAAATCAGGATTGATGTCTTTATCTGAAGCTAAAATCAAAGTCGGATTAAGCTTCATAATTGGTTCAATCGTCATCGAACGAACGTGTCCCAATTCTTCAGCCGTAGATTTCAAACTTTCCGGATAAGTACTCGTCACATCAATTCCAACAATTTCTTTCTCGTGTCCAAGAGCAGCAACAATCTCAGTAACGCCGCCGCTGATACTTACTATTCTTTGATTTGAAACGGGTGCTTCAGTTTTAGATTCTTCTGATTTTGCAACTTTAGAATCTTCTTTTTTGCAAGAAAAACCTACCAAAAGAAGTGCTGAAAGAACAGCTATTTTTATGTTTTTCATAGATTTATTTTTGTTTGATTAAAGTGGTTTGTATTCGAATTGTGGGTAGCCTCTATTATTATTATCATCTTTCATTCTTAAGAAGCGGATCTTATAATAAAAACCATCACTATCTCTTAAAATATAAAATTTATTAGCATAAACTTCAGCTCCATTTTGTCCTGTTGTGGTTCTCCAATTACTACCAATAGCTCTTTGATCGTTGTAGATAAATTTGACCACATCAATGTTTTCTTTTTTGAAATTATTGTATTCTGTTTCGCCCTGTCCGATAGCAGTTGTGACTTCATAGACACCTACACCACCTAAAATATTATGCAGCATAATATCTGGATATATGTAAGATGTGTATTGATCATTAGCGGGATTCAATGTCAGATTCGTAAAAACCGTAAAGCACAAATCCCATTCTTTCTTTTTAGGTTGTATATCTGCGTATGTACCTGTCGTAAAAGAGAAGAATTTATAATTATATTCAGCATCTTTTGTTACAACAAACTCTTTATGAGTAGTCTCATCTAAATCTGCATATTGAATTTTATAACCAGATGATTGTCTTAGAATTCTGATTTTTTTCCAGCCTCTTGCTTCACCCACATTGTAGATTGTTCCTGGAATCATTGTTCCTGAATAAGTTTTGTAACCCAAGTTTAATAGATAAACATTATTTTGATTGTCATCAGCATTAATTGGAGCTATACCTGTAGTTTGATTCAGAATATCACCATTTGGATCATCTATATATTGTGAATTATCCGCAAAATTTGCAGCCTGAACAACCAGCTTTAAATCCTTAACAGTTTGGGAAGTAACAGCATCAATATTGGTCGTACTATTGACTTTCCCAACAGACATTACCAAAGAACTATTAAGCATCACTCTAAACTCATCTCCACAATAGAATCCCAAATCCCATAACTCTCTATGATTGCTTTTAACATTACCAGAGCTTAAATCAATCCAAAATTGTTTCGCTTCTGTAGGGTCGGCCTTCTCGTTCAAAGTCAATACAGCTCCTTCTAAAGGCGGAATTTTAACAGGTGTTACATCCTCCTCAATGCAAGAGATGAGGGTTGATAAAAATATAATCAGAATTAATATAGAATTGATAGTCTTTTTCATAATTAAAAATTAAAATTAAATCTTCCAAAATAGCTTCGTCCATAAAACATTCTTTCAGCAGCAGTTGTAGTTGCGTGAGCGCCTGTAGTTCCGGAAACTGCATTTCGAACATCTGAAATATCGAATATGTTACGAACACCTGCTGTAAAAGTAAAATGGTCTTTCCAAATCTTTTGAGAGACTGAAAAATCCATCAAAGAGAATGCATTCTGTCTTCCTAAGATATATTGAGTTACACCTAGACTTTTATCTTCCATAATCCGGTAAGTTCTACCAACTCCTTTATAGTAAATTGCAAATGATGTTTTTGTCCTTAATAAATTATAATATGCGGATGCATTGAGTTCAGGTGAATATTGGTATTTTGCATCAGTAATATTATTGAGATTCATCATTCTTCCCAATACAGAAAAGCCTAAATTAAATCCAAAATTCTTATTTGAAATTTTACCTGAGATAGTGTTTAACCAGGATTCATAACTATCAATATTAATATATTTATATTGCAAAGGTTGTTCTTTTGTAATAGCCAACTCGATCCGGTCTTGGGTTTGCAGATACAAAGAACTAATGTCTACACTCCATTTAATTGAGCTGCTAGGCTTACTAAAAAGACTATAGTAGAGCATGCCAGAGTAAGAATTTTCCGGTTTAAGATTACTGTTTCCTTGGATGTTGTGATTACTATCAACAAAATAAGTGAATAACTCTTCAAAGGTTGGATTCTTGTTTGCAGAACCTACTACAGCTCTAAACTCAGATTGATTGTTAATAGTTTTTTTAAGAACTAAGGAAACATTTGGTTTCGTCTCAAATGTATCAGAAAAATTAATTCTTACTCCTGGTCTCAGAAACCAATTGGAACTGAGGTCAAACTCGGCAGAGGCAAAAATACCAGCATTAAGCACGTCATTCAAAACATTATTTCCATCAAATTTACCAGAATCCATACCAGCAAAACCTTTGGTGTAATCTCCTTCATAACCCAATTGTACGTTTGCCCAATTAGAGTCCAGAAAATTACTGATTACACCTCTAGAATATATAGTTTCTGCTTCATAATAAGTTCCTTTAGAATCTCTAGAAACTTCCTGAATCGCAGGAACATCAAAAACATAGTCCTGTCTTTCTCTAGATTGTTTTTGATAAGATAAATCTCCTGTAAATTTTGTTTTTTTGAAGAACTCTGTCTGAATATTAAAATGATGAAGCATCCTTTGTGTGAAATAGTCTCTATCTCTCGAAGTAAAAGTACGTTCTCCACCACCAAGATCTTTTGGATCAACTACAGAATTATAGTAATTGATCTCTTCTAAAAGATAATCTGCTTTGTAAAAGAATTGTGTTTTTGGCGCAGAAAACCTAAGCATAAAAGTAGGATTCCATTGTTCCTTAGGTTGCCATTCGTAACCTCTTCTATTGTCTCTTTCAAAATAATTTTTACCTTGATTATTTCCCCAAAAACCTTGAAAATCATTTCTATTAAGCGATAAATCCACAAACCATTTATCCGAGATGTTATGAGAAATACCTAATGACTGGATATGTCTTCCTTTTCCATAGTCTACCCAATCATATTCTTTACCAACAGTTTCTTCTTGTACAAAACCTCGGATATTCCATTGTTTATTAGAGTTTTTTTTGGTAATAATATTAATGACACCTGCAATTGCGTTATTTCCAAATTCTACTCCCATAGAACCTTTTACAATTTCTATTCTTTCGATATTATCAAGACTTAGTTTAGTCAAGTCAATATTGCTTCCCAATCCAGTATCACCAATTACTGGTATATTATCTATAAGCACTTTTGTATAGTCTGCTCCTAGACCCATTATATTTGCCTTAGAATCCCCCGTATTCTTTTCTGGAACAATTAGTATATTTAGAGTTTGATTAAGAACTTCTGCAACATTATTTACTGCCATTCTTTTTATATCATCTCCACCGATAACTTCAACTTTGTATAAAGATTTTTTTATTGATTGGGGACTATATTGCCCCGTAACTACAACTTCTTCAATATTTTTTTGATTAAGAGTATCCTTTTGTGCATATGCAAAATTCAAAATCGCTAATGATAAAAGGCTCATCGTTCGCTTCTTCATTGAAAAAAATTTTTGCGAAGATAAGATTTTATTTAGAATCATTAAAAACAATTTTGTACTTTTGTAGAATAATTCTAAATAACAATAAAATCTGAGCAAGACTTATGAAAGCAAAACTACTTCTGGCTGCATCGTTATTTGCAGTAGTTGCACAAGCACAATTATCTACTATTAATGAAAACTTTGATGGTTTCACAGCTGGAAACGCAACCTTTCCTCAAAATGGCTGGTCTGCAATTTTACCTACAGCTCCATTTCCACCACAACCTATGATGCTAGTTTTACCTGTGGACGGAACCAATAAAGTAGTTCAGGCTTATCCTGGAAGCAGTTCAAACCAACCACTATATTTAATAACGCCTCAGATTGTAGCGCCTGCTGGAGATAAGGCCATTTCTTTTGATACAGGTTTAGTCGCTTCTTCTCCCGGTACTACAACCATTCAGATTGGTGTTGCAACTAATCCAGCGGATATGACGACGTTTACAGCTGTTGGAGAGCCCATACAAATCACTTCAACAACGATTCAAAATGTTAAGGTTAATGTACCTGCATCAGCTGGGACTTATCTTGTTATAAAACATACGCCAACTGCAGCACACACCGCTCTACAAATCGACAATGTAAAGTACGATACTAACTTAGCTGTTAATGAAAGTTCATTCAATTCAGACAATGTAAAATTGGCTGTTTCTGCAGATAATAACTCTTTGAAGTTTGTTTCTCCAACCACTCTATCTAGCGCAAAAATCTATTCTGCTGCCGGACAGATTGCAACTGAAGGTAAAATTTCAAACAACACTTTAAATATTTCTACATTGAAATCTGGTGTTTATTTTATTGTTATCCAAGATAATGCTGGCCAAACAGTTAAATCTAAGTTTATTAAAAAATAAATAAACTCTTATATAAAACTTGAAAGCTTTTCAGAATTCTGAGAGGCTTTTTTGTTGATTATAAAGACGCTTTAAACCAATATGATATTTATCATTTAATCAAATATTTTAATTTTTAATAATTCTAAATAAAAACAAATCAATAGTTTTGTAGAATCATTCTAAATAAGAAAATCTATTTATAAATTATGAAAACAAAACTATTTTTTGCAAGTATGCTGACACTGGCTGTTAGCCAAACAGTTTTATCGCAAACAGATGAATTCGGGTATACTTCAGTTAATCTAAGTATGGGAGCTCAATATCAAAATCAAGTTTATTTTGATTTCTCTTCTAACAATATTATTTCACAGCCTGCTACAGGATGGGATATTGCTTTTTACAGAAATTCTAGCATGGCATTCGGAGAGAGAGTAAATGATGCTAATAATGTGAAAGTTTATCAGGTTTCTGCTGATCCTGCTGTGTTTGACACTGTAGTTCCGGGAGATAAAGCTAACTGGGGGGAGCCATTATATAATCCTGATAAAACTGAAGCTTTGGAAGATGGCGTATTCGACAATGCAACATTATTGCCTTCGGGAGGACTTAATTTCAGTTGGGGAACTTATGACATCACTACTCACAAAATTACAGGGAAAGTAGTTTTCGTACTAGAATATGGTAATGGAGATTACTACAAATTCTTTATCAATGAATATTCTGCTGGTTATACTTTCAAATATGCAAAATGGAACGGAAGCTCTTGGGATGCAACCCAAACCAGAACTATTGCCAACGGAACAGATGATGCATTCTTCAACTATTTCTCGTTCGCAACAGGAGCAAAAGTTAATAATATCGAACCTCCAAAAGCAAATTGGGATCTGATGTTCACGAGATACTGGACCTTCTATAACAATATTATGATGTATCTGATGTCGGGAACAATCCAGTCTCCAAATGTGAGCGTTGCATACGTAAGACCAGAAACTCAGGCCACTTCTACCTACACAGCTCCTGCAAGCAGTTCATACTCCAAAGAGATTACTACTATTGGTCACTCTTGGAAAGGAACAACAGGATCATATACAGATGCGGTTTACTACGTAAAAGAAGGAAGCAACTATTACAGAATGTATTTTACTTCTAACGGCGGTGCTGCTACAGGTAATATGTATTTCAAATATAAAAATATTACCAGCGAGTTAGCTGTGGCTGATTTTGGAAAAAAAGGAACTTTCGGGATCTATCCAAACCCAACTAAAGAAGACAAAAAAGTTAACATCTTGTTTGATGTGAAAGAAGCAGCTTCTAAGAACGGAAGTATCGAAGTATTTGACTTTTCTGGTAAAAAAGTATATGAAACCGCTATCGTAAACCAGTCTGGATTCTCTACACAACAAGTTGATCTTAATAGACTTTCGTCAGGAGTTTATGTCGTAAAAATCGCTTACGGAGGACAGACAGAAACAAAAAAGCTTGTTGTAAAATAAGCCATATTTCATAGGTAAATATTGATTGATTTTTATAAATCCTATGCAATCACCATTTCGCCGTTGGTGATTGTCATCAAATATTTATCGTGGCGATTTCAGATTTTATTCTTTATAAGACCACCTTCGGGTGGTTTTTTGCTTGTTGTGATTTGCTTAAATAATGAGTAAATTTGTAGAAATAATTCAATTACAGTGAATTCCATTATCAATAAAAAAGTAGAATTTCAGGATTTGGGAACCAAAGATTACCAGCCATCTTGGGATTATCAGGAAGAATTACTGAAAAAAAACCTCGAAACTAAAATCTTCAATCGGGAAAATCCAGACCATCAAAAACCCACCAATAATTATCTTCTTTTAGTAGAACATCCGCACGTTTATACACTTGGGAAAAGTGGCCACGAGGAGAATCTTTTGGCTAATGAAGACAAATTGAAAGAAATCAACGCTACTTATATCAAAGTGAATCGCGGTGGTGACATTACCTATCACGGATTTGGACAGATTGTTGGCTACCCTATTTTGGATTTGGAGAATTTCTACACAGACATCCACCGTTATATGCGCGATTTGGAAGAAGTCATCATCCGAACTATTGCAGAATATGGACTGAAAGGAGAACGTTCCAATGGCGAAACGGGCGTTTGGCTGGATGTGGGAAAACCTTATGCCAGAAAAATCTGCGCAATGGGCGTAAAAGCTTCGCGTTGGGTTACCATCCACGGATTTGCTTTGAATGTGAACACTGATATGCGCTATTTCGAATATATCATCCCTTGTGGAATTACCGATAAACAAGTTACCTCTTTAAAAAGAGAATTAGAGCGAGAAGTTGATTACGAAGAAGTAAAACAGAAAATCAAAAAACATTTTGCAGATGTTTTTGGTTGTGAATTGATATAAACAATTATAGATTTTAGATTGTAAATTTTAGATTGAATTAATCTAAAATCTATAATTCATAATTTAAAATCTCATCTACATCGTCATTCCAATATCAATTCCTTTGATTTTTCTATAAAGGTCGGTGGCGAAATTATCCGTCATTCCGGAAACGAAATCAATGACACCAAGCACTTTCTGATAATCGGTTCCATCTTCATAAAAAAATTGTTTTGGAAGAAGCTTCAGGGCTTTTTTATCATAAGATTTTCTTTCATTAGCAGATTTCAAAATGGATGGAATAAAATGATCTAGCAACTCGTACATTACGTTGTAACCAGCATTTTCTATTTCCACAACGGCTTTGTGATTATAAATTTTTTCAATAGAGAAAGTTTCAATATCCTGCAGCGTTTTATTTTCCGATTTATAAATATCCAAAAGACCTTTATCCAGATTCCCTTCCAGAATTGTATTGAAATTACTTTTATAAAGCTCCACGGATTTATTGATCAAAGCATTAATAACCTTAGCTCTCAGATAAGAAATTTGCTCATTCTCATTACTGATAGAATTCAATTTTTGCTCTACTCTATTGATATCATCGGTTTCAGATTTTACCAATTCGAAAAAGAGATTTTTACAATCTGCTGTCGAAACAATTCCCAACCTGTGCGCATCTTCCATATCGATGATATTGTAACAAATATCATCTGCCGCTTCTACCAACCAAACAAACGGATGTCTCTTGAAAATATAAGGATCTTCATTTTCCTGGATCATCGCAGTTCCTTTTGCAATCTCCAAGAAAATGTCTTTCTCATTCTGGAAAAACCCAAATTTTTTACGATGGATAAAGCCTTTCTTTTTGGCAATCGCTTCACAAGGATATTTTGCAATACTTGCCAAAGTCGCAAAAGTCAGTTGGATTCCGCCTGCATCTTTTCCTTGTTGCTGCTGTGCTAAAACCCGAATTGCATTCGCGTTTCCTTCAAAATTAACCAGATCCGCCCACTCCTTTTCATTGAATTTCGATTTCAAATCGCTTTCATTCCTGTCAAAATAACTGGCAATCGCATCTTCTCCGGAATGTCCAAAAGCAGGATTCCCAACATCGTGACAAAGACAAGCTGCAGCAATAACATTTCCAAGATTATGAAGATAAAAACTCTTGGATTCTTCGTTAAGATCATTAGTATAATTATCTTGAATAAATTCTCCCACAACGCTTCCCAAACTACGACCAACAGACGAAACTTCCAAAGAATGCGTCAAGCGATTATGTACAAAAACACTTCCTGGGAGTGGAAAAACCTGAGTTTTATTCTGCAATCTTCTGAATGCCGATGAGAAAATGATTCTGTCAAAATCCCTCTGAAAATCGGTTCTGGAAGCTTTGGTATGCGGATTATTTCCTGTGCGTTGATTGGTAAAAATTGAATTCAAATCCATAATGGATTCAAAAATAAGGGATATTTTATTTTTAAAGGAATAATATTTGATTTTTCCTAAAAAAAGTTGTTATGCCAGAAGGTCCATCCATAGTTTTGATGAAAGAAGATCTCGACAAATTTGTTGGAGAAAAAGTGACTACTGCTGTCGGAAATGCAAAGATTGACAAAGACATTCTTGTTGGTAAAACTTTGAAAGAAATCAGACTTTATGGTAAACAAACCTATTTGATTTTTGACGAGATTAATATCAGAATTCATCTTTTGATGTTTGGCTCTTATGAAATTGACGAACAAACAAAACCGGACAAAAATCTTCGTCTGGGATTGAGTTTCAAAAACGGAAAAATGCTTTTCTTTACTTGCTCTGTCAAACTTTTATCTAATGATTTTCTGGAAACGATTGATTGGGAAGCTGATGTAATGAGTGACCAATGGAATCCTGAAAAAGTCAAATCCAAATTAAAATCTAATCCGGAAATGATGGTTTGTGATGCGCTGATGAATCAGGATATTTTCTCAGGTGTTGGTAATATCATTAAGAATGAAGTTCTTTTCAGGATAGCTGTTCAGCCGGAAAGCCTGATTGGAAATCTTCCTGCAAAAAAAATAAATGAGCTAATCAAAGAATCCAGGAATTACAGCTTCGATTTTCTAAAATGGAAGCGAGAGTTCACTTTGAAAAAACATTGGAAAGCACATCACCAAAAGAATTGTCCGAAATGCGGAAAACCTTTGACAAGTAAAATCACAGGCAAGTCCAAACGGAGAAGTTTCTATTGCGAAACTGACCAAAAATTATACTAAAATCTGTTCTTTTTAGCGAAAACTTAGAATTAAAAGGCTTTTATGGATTTGATTTGAATTTAATTTTGCTTATCATTGGCAAAATTTAGTTTATGAAAAATAAATACTTATTAATTCTATCATTATTTTCATCATTTGCTTTTGCGCAACAAACCATTTCTTTTGAAGCTTCAGAAGGTTATACTGCTGGAGATATCAATGGACAAAATGGTTGGGAAGTTACACTTAACAGTGATGATGAGCCAATAAAAAATCAAGTCATAACTACAGAAAAAGCTTCAGAAGGAACTCAGTCCATAAAAATAGATGTTGACTTGGACGAAAACTTTCTTTTCTTCCCCATCTTTGGTGCTGCAAAATTGTTTGACAATGCGTACGATTACAAGAATACTACTGTAGAAATGGATGTTTTTATAACAGAAAAAGAAGCTTCTAATTTTGATTTTGGAACTTTTGGAATTGTTGACACAGACGAATACATGCCTGTTGCTATTTTCGCTTTTAATTCTTTAGGTGTTTTGGAAGTTGTGAAAAATGAAGATTATCAATACGAAAGTACCAACTTCAACTGGGAAGCCAACAGATGGTACAAACTGAAATCTGTCACTTCTGAAAATGAAATCAAATTCTATGTTGATGGTGCTTTGGTTCATACAATACCGAACTTCTCCAAAACCAATATTACAGGAATTAATCTATTGCATGACAATTTTTCTGGTGGTGCTTACATAGACAATATCAAAATCAATGATGAAGTAATGGCGGTTAATGATGTGAAGAAAGGCAACATGAAATTATACCCAAATCCTGTCAAAGACATTTTGAAAATCAATCTATCTGACAACGAAAGCATCAGCGAAATCAACATCTATAATGTTGCCGGACAAAAACTGAAAACAGTTTCTAAGCAAACTGAAATTAATGTGGAAAGTCTATCAAAAGGCGTTTATATGATTGACGTAAAAACGGATAAAAACAAAACTTACAATTCCAAATTCATCAAACAATAAATTGAAAATCCTGCCACAGCGCAGGATTTTTTATTTAATTTTATACAATATCTTATACTGATGAAAAATGTTATCAATCCGGAAACGCTTAACTTTCTTTCCACACTGGAAATCAATAATAACCGAGAATGGTTTAATGAGAACAAGCAGCTTTACCTACAGGCCAAAGAGAATGTTGAAAATGTGGTGAATGAAATTATTTCCGGTGTTTCAGAATTCGATAAAAGTGTGGAACGACTGGAAGCTAAGAATTGCATCTTCAGAATTTACAAAGACACCAGATTTTCTAAAGATAAAACGCCCTACAAAACCAATATCGGAGCTTCTTTGGTGGAAAAAGGTCCAAAAACTTTGAATCACGCAGGTTATTATGTCCATTTGGAACCAAGCAAATCTTTTCTAGCCGGCGGCGTTTATATGACCGAATCAAAAAATCTGAAAGCCATTCGCGAAAAAATCAGTTCCCAAGGCGAAGATTTTCTGAAAATCCTCAACAAAAAATCCTTCAAAGATCATCTGGAATTACGTGGCGATAAACTGGTAAAAGTGCCGCAAGGATTTGATAAAGAAAATCCAATGGGCGATTATCTCAAATTTAAGCAATACACTGTTTTTCATCAGCTTTCTGATGAAGCTATTTTGGATGGAGACTTTGTTAAGAATACGGTTAAAGTTTTTAAAGAGATCTATCCTTTTAATCACTTTTTGAATGAAGCGATTAACAATTAAAAAATTTTATAATAATAGTTGTTATGGAAGAATTTAAATTAGTAGGAGTAAAACTCAAAGGAAAAACTAAAAATGAAAACGGACAATCGGGAATAGATTGTGGCAAATTATGGCAAAATTTCGAGGACAGTAAAATATCTCAACGTATTCCCAATAAAACATCAGATGCCCTATATGCTGTTTATTACGATTATGAAAGTGATGAGAATGGATTATTTTCTTACTTTATCGGGCAAAAAGTTAAAAAAGATACCACAACCCCAGAAGATCTTGATGAGATTATAATTCCTGAACAAAATTACCATCAGGAACTTGCAAAAGGACAAATGACAGGATGCATCTCTGATGCTTGGGAAAGGATATGGAGTTCTGACCTTCCCAGAAAATTTGGTTATGATTTTGAAATTTATGATGAAAGAAGCCAGGATTGGGAGAATGCAGAAATTGACATTTTTATTTCTGTAAATTAAATTGCAAATGACCTGGAATAATACTATAACGCAAAAACTAAACATCTCCTATCCTATCATTCAAGCGCCAATGTTTGGCGTCACCACTCCGGAGATGGTTGCCGCAGCTTCAAATGCAGATTGTTTAGGTTCTTTGGCTTTAGCAGATTTAGATGCAGAGCAATGTTTAGAATTAATTAAGAAGACAAAGCAACTGACGAACAAAGCTTTTGCTGTCAATATTTTTGTTCACGAGATTCCGGAAATCACACAAGAATTAATCGATAAATATTCTAAAACAAAATGTTCCTTAGAAAAATTAGCCCGAGAAAATCAAATTGAAGTCAATCTTCCTGGGATTGATGAAATCAAAGTTAATTCTTATCACGAGCAAGTTGATGTGATCATTTCTGAAAACTGCAAAATGGTCAGTTTCACGTTTGGAAATCTGGATCAGCAAAGCATTGAGAAATTAAAAAGTAACGGAACAATCCTTATCGGAACTTGTACTTCTGTAAAAGAAGCTTTGATTTTAGAAAAAACAGAAATTGATATTATTTGCGTTCAGGGCATTGAAGCTGGCGGACACAGAGGAAGTTTTACGAATGCAAATATCCCTCAGATTGGAGGTTTTTCACTTCTATCGCAAGTCCGCGACTCTGTAAAATCTCCGATAATCTATGCTGGCGGAATTTATAATACAAGAACACTTTTGGCTGCAAAAACGCTGGGTGCGGATGGATTTCAAATCGGAAGTTTGTTATTGAATTCAGAAGAAAGCGCTTTGAAAGATTTTGAAAAACAACGATTAAGAAATCTGAAAGAAGATGAAATCACGTTAACCAAAAGCTTTTCCGGAAGATACGCAAGAGGCATCAGAAATACTTTCATAGAAGCTGTTGAAAATTCGGATTTCGTACTTCCCTATCCTTATCAGAATAAATTAACCGGCGAACTTCGTAAAGCTGCGAGGATTCAGAATAATTCAGAATTTGTCAATCTTTGGACAGGACAATCGATTAGTGAGTTCAGTGAAGAATCTACGGCTGTTATTTTAAAAAATCTGATTAAAGAAGTCGAAAAAAATAACTGACTAAAACAAAAAAAAATAGAATTGCCTTAAAAAGTTAAATCAATTAAAAAATCCTTGTTTGTACAACAAGGATTTTTGTGTGAGAAGTTATTACTTCTTAGATTCTTCAACAGAAACTTTACGGAAGTCTTTGAACAATTTGCTTAATTCTAAAGCTGATTTTCTTGCTCTTGTTCCAGCTGCCTTGTTTCCTTTTTCAGCTTGTTGTTCTGCCTCTTTGCTGAAAGATTCAAATTCAGCATTAATCTTTTCGATTAGTTCTTTCATAGTCTAAGTATATAAAAATTAAATTGAAGTGCAAATATAGCAGTTTAGATCAATCAGCAATATGTTCTGAGCACTTTTTGCGGTGGAAATCATAATTTTTTCTTTGTCAAAATAATCGCTTACCTATTTTATCCGAAAATCTTCTTGATAACATTACCAATTTCCATAAAATCGTCGTGATTTCCGACGGAACGTTTCTCCAGACTGCTGTTATCAAATTCTGAAAAAGGAAAGACTAATAAGTAATTTTTGTCATTCACATATTTATTCAGAAGTTCCGGAATCAGCCTCATTTGGGGGATGTAAGATTTCATTCCTCTTTTTGCCATCATTATAATGATTGCTTCATCCAGCTTCAGTTGCGAAGCGATTGTCTCGCCATCTTTCCACGATTTTGTTGCAATAAACTCCGCTTCAATGGTTGCTTTTTTACTGATACGTTTCAGGATTTCCAGAATTCTCTCCGGTGCATAAAAAGTCATTGTAGCACCGGAATTGCGGGCAATATTCCAAACCCTAAGCAAAGCGTGGAAAAATCCGGCTTCTTTCTGTGCATTTTCCGGAATCATCACGGCGTATTTTTTAATTGTCGATAAAGGCTGAGCAGTATGATAAATAAGTGTATTGACATTATCATTCTGCAGATAACCATTATACAAATTATAAGCAAAAGATGGCGTGAATCCTTTGTCCTCATCTAATCCAATAATCAAATCCGTGATATTCTGTTCCTTTATAACGTTCTTGATTCCGTTGATCACATCATTATCATAACGTTTTAGCGATTGTAGTTTAACATCGGCTGCCGCAGCCGCAGTTGTCGCGTGGTGCAAAAGTTTCTCTGCATTTTTGACAGAAGATTCATTTTTATCTTCATTAATAATATTAAGCCCAAACAAATGTTCTGTGTTAGAATGCGCTTTGATCAGGATCCCAAGATTGACCATTCTGTCAACTGTCGCTTCGTAGTTAAGAGCCAATAAGATATTCTCCTGCTCGTGGCTGTTTCCTGAAACGGTTTCCTCGTTATCTTTATCCGCAATCTGCTGTGCATTGGACATCGAAATAAAAGATGAAATGGTACACGAAATCAGAATTAATAAAATACTTCCATTCAAGACGTGTTCGTTTAATAGTCTTATGGGTTCTCCAGTTTCGGTTTCGGAAAGGATGATGTTATAACCTACCATTACAGAAGCTAATGTTGCCGCCGCCGAAGCCGAACTTAATCCGAAAATCAATTTGCCCTCTTCTTTTGAAAGCCTGAAAGTTTTCTGTGTCGCAATGGCAGAAAGATATTTTCCACCAATAGATGCTACCAGCATAATTCCCGCAACTTCCAGTGTTTCCCAGCTTTTGAAAAAGACTTTGAAATCGATAAGCATCCCAACACTAATCAGGAAAAACGGAATAAAAATCGCATTTCCTACAAACTCAACTCTGTTCATCAAAGAAGAGGTGTGCGGAATCAATCTGTTCAAAGCCAAACCGGCAAAGAAAGCTCCGATAATCGCTTCTACTCCGGCTAGCTCAGCCAACAAAGCCGCAAGGTAAATCATCACTAAGACAAAAATATACTGTGATATCTTATCCTCAACTTTTTTGAAAAACCATCTTCCAATAATCGGAAACACCACCAAAACAATTAGTCCGAAAATAATGAATGATAAAGACAATCTAACCCAGAATTCGGTTCCGACATCGCCTTGTGACATCCCAACAATAATCGCTAAAACCAATAATGCGAGTACATCCGTAATCATCGTACCACCAACCGTAATATTCACAGCTAGATTTTTGGCAATTCCCATTTTACTTACCAGCGGATAGGCAATGAGGGTATGGGAAGAGAAAAGGCTGGCAAAAAGTACCGATGTTAATATCGAAAAATCCAGAATATAATAGGCGCCCAGATAGCCCAAAACAAAAGGAACAACAAAGGTGTAGATACCAAATGTCAAACTCTTCCATTTGTTTCTCTTGAAATCACCCATATCAATTTCCAGACCTGCCAGAAACATAATATAGAGCAATCCTGTTGTCCCGGTGACCACAATACTGCTGTCCCTTGCCAGAACATTGAAACCGTTCGGACCAATGACCGCACCAGCGATAATAAGTCCCAAAAGGTGTGGTACTTTGATTTTGTTTAACAAAAGCGGCGCAGCAAGAATAATGATCAGCACCAACAGGAACTTGAGAACCGGATCTTCGATAGGAAGTTCCAGATTATGAATACTCAGTAAAATCATATGTGTTTATTTTTTAGTGCGAACAAGCTCTACAGAGAACCTGGCAGTACAATTATCAACGGTTATCGTTCTGGTTCCTCTCATTTTATTAGGAGAGAAATCATTCAGCAAAACATTCATATCAACCTTCTTTTTGGCGGTTGAATCTGTTTTGAAATTAAGTCTGACCTCATTGTTTTCAATCTTACCGTTGTAGAGCCTGACCAAGTTATTATTGTTGATAATTTTGGTAAATAATTGAGTAGAATCGCTGTCAAATTCCCAAATATCTGTCCTTTGATCACCAACTACATAATCGCTGCAATTGGACTCGGTACAGATGACTTTTCCGGTCCACGAACCAATGATATCATCTGGCCATTGGGCAATAATCTGTATAGAATCTGTAACGGGTTTTGCAAAGATACTGTCTCTCATTTTCAGAAGAGATTGATATTCGGATTCTTTAAGTGCAAAAGATTTTTCTTTATCCAAAAGCTGCTGCTCTCTTTCTGCGAGTTCCTTTGCCTTATCTTTATCATCGCAGCTAAGGCATAGCATAAAACTTAATAATAGTATAAAATATCTCATAAGCGTTTATTAATCTAAAATATAAGGAGAATTGCTTTAAAATGGTATTTTAAGAAAGAGCACTTTCAGTTTCCTTGAAAAAATAAGGTCGCAGTATATCTTCAAAATTATAAAGACCTCTGGATTTGTCCTTTATATTTTTCGCTACAAACAATGCGCCAGTCCCTAAAAATTGACTCGTGACCAAATGACAGGATGATCTCTAAAAAACTAACCGTGGTTAAAATACGAAAATATATTTATATATTTTGATTGACCGTCGGAAAATAAAAACGGAATCAACATTAAGTTAATTCCGTTTTGTGTGACCCCGGAGGGATTCGAACCCCCAACCGTTGGAGCCGAAATCCAATATTCTATCCAGTTGAACTACGGAGCCATTTTGTGTTTGAGTGTTTTGAGGCTGATCACAAATCTCTCAAACTCTACAATTCTCATACTCTCCAACTCTAAAAAATAATTTTCACACCTCCCATAAACTGTGCTCCTAAAACTTTGTAACCCAGATAATTCTGATATTTGGCGTTCAGTAGATTATTTCCGAGTGCGAAAATACTGAAATTTTTGTGAATTTTGTACTCTGCGGATAAGTTTAAATCTGCAAACCCACCAACTTTTTCATTTGTATTTTCAACAGATATATACTGGTCAGGATTAAAACCACTTTGAGCGACGGAATAAGAATTTGACGTTCTGTCCGTTACGAAATAAGCTTTGAAACCGAGATTCAGTTTTTTCTCCAGCATCGTATATTTTGCACCAAGATTGAATTGAAATAATGGTTTATAATATACTTCTTCCAGATTGTCCAGTTTATATTTCATAAAATGTAAACCAGCATCAACAGTCAGATTTTCTATTGGGAAAGCCTGCAAATCTCCTTTTACTTCCATCAGAGTTCCGTTATCATAGATTGAACTGAAAGTATTTGCATAATCATAACCGTGCCTGTCTGCGCTAATAGTATTATCAAACAAATTATTATTATAGAAAAACTGAGCGTTATTCACTTTGCTGAATCCTGCATTAACATCATATTTGAAAGTCTGGTCAACATCACCTTTCAAACCGAAATAAAAATGGTATTTGGTCTCAGTTGGAGTTAAAGTCAAATCAGAAATCAAGAAAGGATTTTCGTCCAGAAGATTCCCGTAAGTATTGAGTTTCAAACCGCCATCAATTCCTCCATAAAACTTGAATTCATCCGCAGCTGCAACCAAAACCTCTGCTTTAGGAAACCAGTAGAATTTATTATTCTTTGATTCTCCTGTTACATTGCTGGAATTTTTAGAATTAAGGAAACTGAAATCAGAACCAATTAACAAATAAGAATCGCCTTTATAGAAAGTCACTTTTGGCGACAATGTAAAATTGAACTGATTATTTGTATTCTTATTCAGGATATCAAATTTGGAATTAACCGTTTCCAGATTGATTCCCAAATCTCCATTCGCTGTAATATCGTCATAAACAGAAAAATCGTGCTTTGACAAATTAACATCCAAATTCGCATAGTTTTCACTCGCTCCGAAATGGTCGCTTAAGAAATACGATTTCACACGAACGTTATTCAGAATTTCATTGGAGTAATGGTCGTAATAACCATTCACACTGAATTTATTCACTTTTTGTTGCAAATCGACATCATTATTTGAAGGCGTCAATGCATAAATCCCGTAATAATTGTAATTGTTGAAAGCATAATTGGCATCAATATTAAACTTTCCTTTTTCAGTGTAAATATTGGCAAAACCACCGATTTTTGCTTCATTCTGCTTAGAATCCCAATCGTAAACTTTTTTCAGGCCGCTTGTAGAAAGATAATGTAAATCCGCTCCTACTTCCACATTGTCCTGCACTTTTCCCGAAACATTAGCATCTGCCAAAAATTTCCCATAATTCCCATAGCCTAATCTGAAATAATTGGATTGATAATTATTGGAGAATTTCGGAGAAATATCTTCGCCCTGGATTTCGGTTGTTTTGAAGTCCGAAACTGGTGGAACATTCACGATATCATATTTAAGATTAAGAGAATCTTCCTTTTTCTTGTTATCCGGCGGATAGTTTTTTTCCTGAACAACAGAGGTTTTCTTCTTCTCGATTTTCTTGACTTCCGGCTCACGTTTTCTATTAAGAATCAATTGCTCTTCTTTGATTTGAGCTCCTAATTCCGAGATACCGACTGTTCCCAAAAATGCCAAAACGGCGATATATTTTAGTTTGTTCATTTAAATTTATTTAAAGATTAAAGGATTTAAAAATGAATTCAATCCTTCATCAAAATATTTATTTATTCCTTTCTTGATATGAAGCTAACAGCGCTTTTCCTGCTTGTTTTGAAAACCCTTTTGGATAAAACATATTAAATAGCCATAAACTTTGTATTACTTGTAAATTGAATTCGAACTTTTTATTTTCATCACCAATTTCCTGAAATCCATAATAATATTCATCTGGTAAAGATGATGGTAACAATCCAAAAGTTAGCATACTACCGGCCATTCCATTCCCGCAAACTAATGTTGTTTTCATAGAATCAAGTTTTATTTTTACTTGATAGCTATCATCCTCTACTAGTTCATAAATCTGTGATTTTTCTAAAATTTTATATTCTTTTTTTAATTCTTTATTTATTACAAAAGCTTTTACCCTATTTGTACTTGGTTTTGTTTCTTTATAAATTTTATAAGATATTCTATAAGAAGGTACACAACTCACAAATAAAAGCGTAATCAAAATCAGAAAAAATACTTTGTTCATTTAAAATCAAATTACTTCTTGATTTGCATTTTCACTTCCTTCGCTTCAGCCACAATTTCCGGGAAATCACCATAGTTGTTAATGATTTCATCCACCGTATAACTTGCCTGGTAATTATCTTTCAGCGCCAGATAATTTTTCGCCATCAGGACTAAAGCCTTTGCGCCCCAATATTCTTCCGAAGCATAATTGTTAGCTAACTTGAAAATGGTTTCATTCGACGATTTGAAAGCTTTTGCTTTGTTCTGGTAAAATGCTTTGGCGTATAAAGCTTCTGCCGCCACTTCCGTATTAGAAGATTTTTCCAAAGTGGTATAAGCCGTTTGCGCATCTTTATCTTTTCCTTGCTGCATCAGGCTTCTTGCTTTGATGACTTTCGCCTGTTCCAGAGTTGCTGCTGAATTTTTCGAATTAGCAATCACAGCATTCGCATATTTTTCAGCTTCAGCAAAGTTCTTTTCGTCCGCATAGATTTTCATCAATTCTACCGAAGCGAAGTTTTTAATCGTAACATTGGTAGAATTAGCATTCTGTTCCAGATACTTTTTCGCATCAGCAATTTTATCCTGAGCTAAATAAATCTGAGCCAATCTCACCTGAGCTTCCTGCTGATAATCGTTTTGGAAATCAGCAACATTTTGTAAAGGGAGCAACGCTTTATCCGTTTGTTTTAATTGATAATAACTTTCGCCCAGCTCATACTGCGCTTTGAAAAGATTGTCACCGCTTGGACTTTGGTCCAGATATTTTTCGTAGTAAGAAACCGCTTTTGCATAATCTTTTTTCGAGAAACTATCCTGTGCAAGATTAAGATTGATTTCACTGATTTCTGTTCCAGAAACATTCACATTGAGACCTTTTGCAAATTGTTCGTAACCTGCAACATCACCGTTTTTCACAAAAGCAGGTTTTGCAGCAGCAACAATTTTGTCCGCATAAGCAGTGTTTTTATATTGATTCGCTAATTGCCTGAATTCCGAAATCGCATTTTCATTCTGATTCAGGTCAATCAGATTCTGAGCCCTGTAAATTTGGGAATTCGCTACCAAATCCTTATCAGGACTGGATTTTATGACTTTATCAAAGTAAGCATTAGATTGAGTGAAATCATCATTCTGAGCATAAGCCGAAGCAATTTCATAGTTCGCATCATCCACATATTCCGAATTAGGATATTTTGAAATCAAGGTTTTCAGTTCAGAAATCTTTGCAACCGTATCGCCTTTGAAACCTAAAGCCAGAGCTTTTTGATACAACGTATAATCGCTGGCATTTTCGGTTTTATTATAAATTTCCAAAGCTTCATTCAACTGATTGTTTGCGTAATATGTATCAGCCAAACGCAATTCTGCATCCGCTTTGAATTCCTGTTTCGGGAATCTCAGATATTCCTTAAAATATTCCTGGGCCTGCGCAAAATCCTTAGACTTGAAATAAGCATAACCTAAGTCATAGTCCAATTGTTCTCTCTCCGGAAAACCTTCTGCAGTTTCGTTTTCAAGTTTGGTGTAAGTTGCAATCGCAGATTTATAATCACCTTTCTGATAGTAAGTCTGTCCTAACCAATACTGCGCTTTTTTATAAAAATCTTTATTGAGATTGAATTGAAGACTTCTTTTAAAGTACGTTTCGGCAGCATCAAAATTCCCTTTATTGAATTCCTCAGAACCTAAAAGATAAGAAACCTCCTGCTCTATTTTTTTAGTCTCATTCGTTTTCTGGTCAAGTTTCGAAAGGGCATCCAGAGTTGCTTTATAATCTCCGGAATACAAATAAGATTTAACCAAAAGCGACCTCATTTCCTGAGATTTAGAATTCGGATATTTATCCAAATATCTCTGAATTACTTTTGAGGAGTTCTCAAATGGATTTCCTAATTCATAACTCAATTTTGCATATTGTTCCAAAGCCAGTTGCTGAACTTTAGCATCATAATTCATCTGGGACGCATTACGATAAGCAGAAAGCGCTTCTTGTTTTTGATTATTTTGCAGATAAGCATTCCCGAGTTGGTAATAAGCGTTTTGAGCCAGCGGAGAATTGCTGTTAATTAATTGATTGTAATACCCTACTGCTTCGGCATTTTTACCCACTTGAGAAGAAACAAACCCCATTTCGTAAAGGTCGGTTTCTGACGGCGTTTGTTCTTTATCAAGGAACAATTTCAAGTGTGGATAAGCCGACTGGTAATCACCTTTCATAAAGTAGCTTTCTCCTACTATTTTGTGAATTTCCGTATCGTAAGCTGTTGTTTTCCCGTTGTTCAGGATGTCATTCCCTTCGGAGATTGCCAGATCATAATTCTTCTGATTGTAGTACATCTGCACATAATAAGGTTTCACCAAATGTGCATATTCCTCATTATTTTTGATTTGGTCGAAGTAAACGAAAGCATTTTCATTTTGCTTGTCAGCATAATAAAGATGTCCCAACATATAAGAAATTGCGGGCTTGCTATTTTCATCAGCATTTTTAAAAGATTCTTCCAAAGCTTCGATTGCTCCCGCAGAATCTCCTGTCATAAACTTAGCATAACCCAATTTCATAATATGCTGCGTATTTTCCTCTTTGCTCAGCTGGTATTGATTGACTTTCTGCAAAGTTTCCAAGGCTTTTTCAAAATCTTTTTTAGCCAAATAATAATCTGCCAAAGGTCCATTCGCCTGAGCAAAATACGCTGATTTTGGATATTCTTTCATAAAAGCATTCAGTCCTTCTTCCGCATATTGCTGCTGCAAAATCACGCCAATCACATTGCTGAAAAACAATGTTGCTTCCTTTCTGGACTGGCTTAAGCTTTTGTTGTAAAAATATTGGTTGGAATATTCGTATTGGGAAGCGTTATAAACTTTGGTATTGTAGAGATTCTCTGCAAGACCAAAATGATAGTCTTCTTTTTGAGTAAAATATTGAGATTGTTGCGCCTCAGAAATCCCGTAAAGTGATAACATCGAAGCCAGTATTACTTTTTTTGAATTCATATAGATTTTCAAAATTATTGCCAAAGCCACAGCTTCAACAAAGTTTGTTCCTTTTTCAACGAAAATAGGCAAAAGATATTATTTGACGGAATTTTAAAAGCACTTTTTGTTTTCAGAAATAGTTTTATTGATTAATAAAATGTTAAAAACATCAAAATTTTATTACATTTGTTTCTTTCATAAATTTTTAACCTAATATGAGTTCACTTTTCAGAAGAAAACACTACGCAGAAAATACTGATAACGGGCAACTGAATCGCGTTTTAGGCACTTGGGATATTGTATTTTTTGGTATTGCTGCCATCATTGGTGCAGGAAGTTTTAGCAGTTTAGGAGAAGCTATCTTCCGTGGCGGTCCGGGCGTAATTGTTTTATATCTGATTTGTGGTTTTGCCTGCGCTTTTACTGCTCTTTGTTATGCTGAATTTGCCAGCCGAATTCCAACTGCAGGAAGTGCTTACACCTATGCTTACGCCAGTTTTGGGGAATTGATTGCCTGGGTTATTGGCTGGGCTTTGATTATGGAATATTCTTTTGGAAATATCTATGTTGCTTTTTCCTGGTCCGATTATTTCACCAGTTTTATGGGCAGAATCGGGGTTCATATTCCGGATTATTTTACTTGTAGTTACACCGAAGCTAAAAAAGCTGTTCTCAATAATTCGAATAATGCTGAATTGATTAATGCCTGGAAATCGGCTCCTATTATAGGAGATTTAAGAATCATTGTTGATATTCCCGCTTTGGTAATCAATGGATTGATTACTTGGCTTTGCTATCAAGGAATCAAGGAAAGTAAAAACTTCAATAACTTTTTTGTGATTCTGAAGTTGTTTGTGATTCTTCTTGTCATCGCAGTTGGTGTCGCTTATGTGAATACTGGAAACTGGTTTCCAACAAGTTCTGTAACTTCCGAACCTTCTTTTATGCCGAACGGATTTGCGGGTGTAATGTCTGCTGTTTCTGGTGTTTTCTTTGCTTATATTGGTTTTGATGCGATCTCTGTTTTATCAGAAGAAACCAAAAATCCTCAGAAAGACCTTCCAAAAGGAATGTTGATTTCTTTAGGACTTTGTACTGTTATTTATATCATTCTGACTTTAACTTTAACAGGATTAGTAGATTACCGAAAATTCGATGGAATTGGTGATCCACTATCGTTTGTCTTTGATAAAACGAATCTCAATCTTCCCTGGATGGAATTCATCGTTGCTCTAATAGCGATTGTCGCCATTACAACCGTTCTTTTGGTGTTCCAGATGGGACAGCCAAGAATCTGGATGGCAATGTCCAGAGACGGACTTTTACCAAAGAAATTCCAGCAAGTTCACAGCAAAAACAAAGTACCTTCTTTCGCAACCATTATTACTGGAATTGTGGTAGGTGTTCCAATTCTGTTCACCGATAAAACTTTTATTCTCGATTTTACAAGTATCGGAACTATTTTCGCTTTCGTATTGGTTTGTGGTGGCGTTTTGATGTTGCCTCCAAAAGATAAAATCAAGGGCAGATTCCACCTGCCATATATTAATGGAAGATTGATTTTTCCATTAATTTTCATTGGCGGTTTGGTATTCTTTTATTTCTACCAACCAGAATTTTTCCACAATTTAACCAATATCAGCGATCCAAATGAAGGCGAATTCCGTTTGGCAATCATTGTTTTCATTATTGTCAATCTGATTTTGTGCGGACTGGCTTTCGTTAAGAATCTTTCATTAATTCCTTTAATTGGTCTTAGTTCATGTCTATATTTACTAACCGGAATGAGCCACGAAAACTGGTTTTGGTTTGGACTATGGTTTGCTATAGGTTTGATAATTTATTTCCTTTATGGATACAAAAACAGCAAACTAAATCAAACCAAAAATGCAGCCTCAGAATAGAATTAAAACCTATAAAGAGTTTTATCAATTTTATCTTACAGAACACAGTAAACCGCTAACTAAAGCGTTTCATTTCCTTGGAATTTTATTAGTCTTTGCAGTTATTTTTTATGTTGTACAGTCTGGAAAAGAGCGATTTCTATGGTATTGCCCTATTTTTGGATATGGGTTCGCCTGGTTCAGTCATGCAGTATTTGAAAAGAATACACCGGCAACATTCAAATACCCGATTTGGTCTTTAGTATCAGATTTCAGATTATTTTTCGAATTATTAATAGGAAAACAAAAATTTTCAAAATAAATGTTATTGTAATAAATTTATTGTCTATTTCACAATGAAGAATTTCATCAAAACCAATATCTCTCAAGATTCTCTTGCGCTGCTGCTCGTGCAGGCTCCCGTAGCTCTATCGATGTTGATGGGTAATGATTTTATCATTCAGGTTGCCAATCCTCAAATGCTTACACTATGGGGGAAACCTCCGGAGATTATTGGCTCTAAGTTGATTGATGCCATTCCGGAACTGCAGGGACAACCTTTTATGAATATCCTTTCTAATGTAAAGTCTACCGGAAATCCTTACAAAGGTTATAAAGAGAAATGCTATCTCGTAAGAAACGGCAAAACGGAAGAATGCTTTTTTGATTTCATCTATGCACCGATCTTTAATGATGATGAATCAGAAGTTATAGGAATCAGTGTCGTTGCTACAGAAGTTACAGACCAAGTTCTTGCTGAAAAAAAACTTGCAGAAACGGAATATAAATTTGAAAACCTAATCAAAGAATCCGATTACGCAATCGCTTTATACACCGGAAAAGACCATATCATTGAAGTTGCTAATGATAAAATGCTGGAGGCTTGGGGTAAAAACAAATCTGTTATTGGGCAAACAATCCGTGAAGGAATTCCTGAACTGGAAGGTCAGCCATTTTTAGAGATTCTTAGAAATGTTTTTGAAACCGGGAAAACCTATTCTGCCACCGAAGATAAAGTGCTACTTGCAAAAGATGGTAAACTTGAAACATTTTACTACAATTTCTCTTACAAGCCGCTTATCAATGAAAACGGGAACGTTTATGCTATATTAAACTTTGCGACCAATGTTACAGATCTTGTTCTAGCCAAAAAGAAGATTGAAGAAAACGAAGGCAAATACAAAAACCTCGCGGACAGTTTACCAATTATTATCTGGACAGCGGACAAGGATGGCAATATCGATTATTATAACAAAAAATGGTACGATTATACAGGATTTGAAGGTATCGATAGCAGAGAAGCAGCCACCCATAAGATTTTACATCCTGATGATGTGGAAAGAGCAATGCAGGTATGGCGAAGAAGTCAGGAAAGTAAAAGTCCTTACGAGATAGAATATCAATTCAAAGATACCCAAAGTGAAGATTCTTACAAATGGTTTCTTGGTCGTGCTGTGCCTATTAAAGATATAAATGACGAGATAATCCAATGGATTGGGACCTGTACAGATATTAACGAGTTCAAACAATTCCAGCAGCAGAAAGATAATTTCTTGGGAATCGCCAGCCACGAACTGAAAACGCCATTGACGAGTCTCAAACTTTATTCTCAATATCTTGAAAAAAACCTGAGAAAACAAGACGACCAGAAAAATGCAGATGTAGCCATGAAAATGGACGACCAAATTAATAAGCTGACTGGTCTTGTCAACGATCTGCTAGACGTTACAAAAATCCAAAACGGCAAAATCCTTCTTAATAAATCTAATTTTAATTTTGATGAATTGGTTGCTGAAATCATTACAGAACAACAGATGAGCACCAGCCACAGGATATATCTGGATTCCGAAAATATTGGCGACATCTATGGCGACAGACATCGCATCTCGCAGGTGATGAGCAATCTCATTAGCAATGCCATAAAATATTCTCCGGATTCTGACAAAATCCAGATTACTACAAAATTAACCGAAGAAGGCTGTGTCCAATTCTCTGTGAGGGACTATGGGATCGGGATTCCTGAGGATAAAAAAAACAAAGTTTTCGAACAGTATTATAGAGTCAGCGGAAGCAAGGAACACACCTTTCCGGGACTTGGGTTGGGACTTTATATCTCTTCTGAGATTATAAAACGAAGCGGTGGCAGGATTTTTGTAAACTCAATTGAAGGTAAGGGTTCGGACTTTTGTTTCGAGATTCCAAAAAAACACAAATCACATTAATACTACATTTTACAATGCCAAATACTAAAAAAGTTATAGTTGTAGACGACAGTCCTGCAATTTTAGATTCAGTGAAATTGATGCTGAATATGGAAGGATTTGAAGTCTCAAATTATGAAAGAGGAACCGATATGTTCAATTCTCTTTTGGAAACATCAACCAAACCAGACGTCATCCTGATGGATATGTGGCTGTCCGGAGAAGACGGGAGAGATATCTGCAAAATGATAAAAGCGCACCAGGATTTCAAAAACATCCCAGTTGTAATTATGTCTGCCAGCCGAGGTTTGGGAGACTCTGCGATAGAAAGCGGAGCCATAGATTTTATCCCGAAACCATTTGACCTTGGTGAGATTGTAGAAAAAATAAGATATTATTCCAATAGTTCGGCTGAGTAATTTAGGCGGCTTAATACGTTTGGAGTTTATCCTGAGCTTGTCGAAGGGTTTGCGCAGTTTTATGCCAACATCCAATTCTTTGTAAAACGAACTCATTCAGGTCGGGCTGCTGCCATTCAACTTTTATAAAATTTATGGAAAAATAATACTCAATAAAAAAGCAGTTTAAATTTTTAAACTGCTTTTTCTTTAAATGTTGGAATTTAGAAATCAACTGTTTCTGGATTCAGACCGGAAAAACCTGTTTCTTCCAGAGTTTTCAAAGCCTTCATATCACTCTCCTCAATTTTGAATCGTTCAAAATGCAAGTTGTTTTTGATGTTTTCAGGATTTTCAGATTTAGGCAAAACAATCACACCGGACTGCAGGCAAAACTGAATACAAAGAATCGCAGGAGAAACATTGTACTTATCAGCAATCTTTTTCAAATCTTCATCTTTCAATAATCTTCCGGAACCAATCGGGCTCCAAGCTTCTATCGCAATTCCTTTTTCTTTACAAAAATCTACAACTTCCTGTTGAACATAACCGGGGTGAAACTCTATCTGGTTAACAGCCGGAATCACATCTGCAGTTTCCAGCAAAGCCTCCAGTTGAGTTAGCATAAAATTGCTGACACCAATGGTTTTCACGACACCGGATTTATACAACGTTTCCATAGCTTTCCAGGTTTCCGCATTGATTTCTTTCCAGTTTTCAAATTGCTTCGAATTAGCCGGCCAATGAATCAGCAATAGATCCAGATAATCTGTTTTTAGTTTTTTCAGAGATTGCTCTACAGAAGCTTTTACACCTTGCGCACTTCTGTTGCTGTTCCATATTTTAGTAGTGAGATATAGATCCTTTCTTGCAATTCCGGATTCTTCAATCGCCTCTCCTATTTCTGCTTCGTTCCCGTAGATGTCGGCAGTGTCAATATGCCTGTAACCAGCTTTTAAAGCTGTCTTTATAGTTTTTTGAACACTTTCAGTCGTCTGCCATGTTCCAAAACCAATTTCAGGAATTTCTGTTCCGTTATTTAATATTACATTTTTCATTTTAAAAAATTTGATTTTTCGAAAGCCAAAATTACGCCATCTAAAAGAGATTTTAAAATAATAAAACTGATAGAAGAATCAAAAAATTATGATCCGGTTTATTGATGATATTTCATAAATTTGGACTATGGAAAAACAGGAATTCGGATTGCTCGGGAAAAATATTTCTTACTCATTTTCAAAAAAATATTTTGAGGAAAAATTCAAAAAATTATTTCTAAACAATCATTCGTACAACTTCTTTGATATCTCTGAGATCGAAAACGTTTCACCATTTTTGGAAAATCCGAATCTTATTGGGATGAATGTCACAATTCCTTACAAACAAGCGATTATTCCCTTTCTTGATGAACTCAGTGAAGAAGCTTTGCAAATCGGAGCTGTCAATTGTGTAAGTTTCCAAAACGGTAAAAAAATCGGTTATAACACGGATGCTTTTGGATTCGAAAAAACACTTCTGATTAATAAGAAAGACCATCATAAAAAAGCTTTAATTCTCGGCGATGGTGGCGCAGCGAAAGCGGTGAAATACATTTTGGATAAACACAACATAGCACATCAAACCGTTTCCAGAAAGTCCGAAATCAATTTTGAAAACCTGACTGAAGATTTGGTAAAAGATTCATTATTAATTATCCAGACAACACCAGTTGGAACTTTCCCGAATATTGATGATTCTGTTAAATTTCCTTTTGACGCAATTACCGATAAACATTATGTTATCGATTTGATCTACAATCCATCTGAAACTGCTTTTCTTAGACATTGTGCAGAAAAAGGCGCAACAACGCTTAACGGGTTTTATATGCTGGAACAGCAGGCAGAGAAAGCTTGGCAGATTTGGAATAGTTGATTAATTTTGGTTTATAAACAAGTAATCTATTATTTTAGGAAACTTATATAATGTAAATGGAATATACTAAATTATCAATATTACTCCTTGCCTTTACAATTTTGTCTTGTGACAAAAAACAAGATCCAAAAGCTATTGATTTTATCAATCAATGGGAAAAATTAGAGATTAAGACCCACACTGAAAAAATAATAATTTCAAAATTTTCTGATTCAGCAAAATACGAACAAAATCTCAATAATATAGTATTTCAAATTTTACCGGAAGATGGAAAATTAGTAGAAGAAAAAATTGTAAGGAAAAATATATATTTTACAAAAGGTGAAAGAGACAGCTTAGCAAAATATATCTATGAGTCAGTTACGAAACCAAAATTTACAAGCATTATAGCTACTGAGTATTCCGGAAGTGTAAGCCTAAATTATGATACAGGAAGCTTAAGGTTAATTTGTGAATATAATTCTACTGGTAACTGGAGTGCAGTTTCCGATGAAACCAAAAAAATCTATACAATATTATCTAAAAAAGTAGAAATATCTAAAAATTAAAAATTCTGATTGTCTTATATAACAGCATCATAAAAATCAGCAAATAGCTTTCTTTCCTCTTGCTTTTTAATTTTCTTACTATTAAAATAGAATAATATCATCATTTTTTAAGTAGATCAACAATCACTTTCCAGCTCTCCAATTTCTCCTCAAACTTCACCGTATGAAGCGGGCTTGTTGAAGGCAAAACTTTAATCGGGATTTTGAAATTCTTGCCTAGAATCTTCAGAAGGTTTTTGTAAGACTTCTGTCCGTTGCAGAAGATGATTTTGATATTGGGATGATTTTTTATCAGTTGAGGAACATTGTTATCAATTTCATTTTTGATTTCCGTATCCAGGCTTCCTTTTCTTTCGCAGCTTTCGATAACATCCCAAAGAGCGATTTTGTTTTCTTTCAATAAATCTATTCTTTCTTGATAGTCCAATGAAAATGCTTCATCAAAAAGATGAAACAAGATTTTCCAGAACTGATTCTGTGGATGCGCATAATATTGCTGCATTTCCAAAGACTTAACACCCGGAACAGAACCGAGAATCAGAATTTGTGAATCTTTATCTACAATTGGTGGAAAAGAATTGATTCTGTTCATTTTGTTTATCGCAAAGTCGCAAAATTCATTTAATTGATTAGTAATAAAAGTCGCAAAGTTTCTATTTAACGAAGTTAAATTTTTGTGTTTTGAAAATATAATTTAAAATTAAAATTTTGTGCCTTTGCGTTAAAATTCTACTTAAGATTATCCAGAATTTTGAACAGAGCATTACTAATGCTTCCGCCCTGATAATTATTGAGTATAATGGAAAACACATAATTCTTACCGCTTTTGGAAGTCTGATAACCTGCAAAAGACTTGCTATCTTTGATCGTTCCGCTTTTCATTTTGATGCCATTCTGAGTGGGGAAACCTTCATAAAAAGCATCGAACCAATTTTGTTTTTTAGCATATAACAAAGCCTGAACTTGGGCTTTTGCCGAAACATAATTCTGTGGCGAAAGTCCGCTCCCATCAGCAAAGTTGATCATCGTAGGATTAATACCTTTGGATTTCCAAAAGTCTTTTAAGAAGTCAACACCGGTTTCAAAACTCGGATTGTTTCGTTTTTCTTTTGCCATTGTTTTGATGAACGTTTCTCCATAAAGATTGATACTTTTTCTCAAAAACCAATAGACAATTTTGTCCAGCGTTGGCGATTTATATTCAAAGATTTGATTTTGATTCGGTGCTTTTGAAATGGATTTCCCGACAATCTTTTCATTATAGTAAGTGGTCGTTTTTCCAGAGATTGAAATTCCGTTTTCCTCTAATAGTTTTTTTATTTCTACAGCTAATTGCATTGGTGGATTGGGTGTCGCTCCGGAAACTGTCGTTACTTTTCCAGCAGGCAGAGTTCCATTAATCATTGCAGTTTCCGAATGTGGTGCTGTGAAGATCAGACTTTGGTCAGAACTTCCACCGGTTTTCAGCTCATTAATCCAATTAATATTCTCCAAATCGTAAGAAAAACTTTTGAATTGATTTCCATTAATATTAATATCAAACTGATTTTCTCTCCAGTTTACCCCAAAAGTTCCTGCACCGTAATAGTTTCCCAAATCATTCCAGGGCCAACCACCTGGTGTACTTTGAAAATCGAAATAAGAATCATCTACAATCAGATTACCTGATATTTTTTTGATTCCGGATTTCTTGATGGCTTCTAATAACTGCTGTTTGAAGTTTTCAGGTTTGTAATTTTCCCAACGCCAAGTTCCCAAAGTCGGGTCGCCATTAGAAGTAATGTAAAAATTACCATCTAAAGTTCCATTAGATATTTTTCCAGAATAGGAAGCGGTTGTTTTAAATTGATAATTCTTCCCCAACGTTTCCAGAGCCGCCGCAGAAGTAAAAATCTTCTGTGTGCTGGCTGTAGAAAGTCCTTTATTCCCATTATATTCATAAACTAAGTTCCCGTTCTCATCCGAAACATAGAACGAAAGATTAGCTGACAAAGCATTGGAAGTTGACAGCATTTCTTTCACAGATTTGTCCAGTTGTTCAGAAACTGATTGTGAAAAATAGGTTTGTGAAACTAGTAATGGAATTAAAAGGAAATACTTCATTAATGCTTACTCTTTTATTATTTTTTCAGAAATGGTTTTGCCGTTTTCCAGTTGTATTGTCAAAAGGTAGTTTCCTTTCGGAATATCAGAAACCGTCATATTCTTACTATTGGCACTTCTAATTAATTTGCCATCGAGTGTATATAATTGTATAGCAACGACTGTTTCTGCAGATTTGATATTTAATTGATTTTTAACTGGATTTTCTACAATAAGGTTATTTTTATTAAACATTTCAGCAATCTCTAAATTACTTGAAGCAAGTTTTATAATCCAGTAGCCATACCCCCCATAGACGTTGGTATTGTCCCCTATCCCAGAATCGGAATATCCAGCTATAACATAACTGCCATCAGCATTTTGGAGGACTACATGCCCATAATCATACTCGCTGCCACCCAGGGATTTTTGCCATTGTATAGCGCCACTGCCACTTAGCTTCACAAGCCACGCATCAGTTTTCCCCAGATTACCTGTAATGTTGCCATCTAAGGAATTTGATTCACCTACTACGATATAGCCACCATCCGTAGTATTCTGGATGTCATTGGCGAAGTCAGAATATCCACCTCCTATAGATCTTTGCCATTCCAGGTTACCGGTGTTGTCCAGCTTTACAATCCAATAATCGGATCTGTCATTATATCCTTCGTAGTCATTTCTGTAAGAATAGGTATAACCAGCCAAGATGTATCCCCCATCCGGCGTACATTGTAATGATTTTGAATAATCAGAACGACTTCCGCCAAAGGTCTTTTGCCATTCTATGATGCCATTACTATCTAATTTCACAACCCATGCATCAGTGCCACCATGGTTTCCAGATACATCTCCATCATTAGAGTCAGTATTCCCTGCCACAATGAATCCTCCGTCAGCAGTAATTTGAATGGACGATGCCATGTCTCTATATCTTCCGCCGAGTGATTTTTGCCATTGGATATCGCCATTGCCATTAAACTTAACAATCCAGCAATCTTCTTCCCCGTGATTTACTGTACTATCTCCATTGGAAGACCCCGAGGATCCCACCACTATGAATCCCCCATCTAAGGTAGTTTGTATGGCATTGGCTCTCTCTTCACCAGAACCCCCTAATGTTTTTTGCCAAAGAATTTCCCCGGTGCTGTTGAGCTTAGCTATACGCCAGTCATATCCGCGTGCACTATTTATAAAAGAATCGCCTGCTACAACATATCCTCCATCCGCAGTTGGCTTAATAGCTTTTGCAATATCAAAATAAATACCTCCGAAGGATTTTTGCCATTGCAGCACACCGCTTGGATTTAGTTTTACAATCCAATAATCATTATAGTAACCATTGGTTCCACTACCTCCGGTCACATCCCAATTATTGGATTCAGTATCACCTGCCATAATGTATCCACCATCTGGGGTCGCTTGAAGATCAAATGCCCGGTCATCACTGCTGCCTCCATAAATTTTCTGCCATTGTATTGTAGGTATCTGAGCAAACATCATATTGGTAAACAGAATAACGAAAGATGCCAGAACTAGTTTTTTATTCATAAATTATTTTTTTTATGGTTATTAGTTTTAATTAATATTAACTTGTGGGTGTTTCCCCATTTTCATCCGGCACCGTCAACAGCAGATTATACTGCTCTATCAAGGCATTCAGTTGGTTGATGACCGTGTTATAAGGTGATGTTGGGGTTTCTACCAAAAGATGCAAAGCGTTGATCCTATCTCTCAGCGCATAATAAACAGTATTGGTTTCCTCTCTTTTTATCTTCAGAGTTTCTGGTGTGGCATTACCATAATCCTGAGTTCTGTCCAGATAACGGGTACTGAATTCTGTATTGATATTTCCCAACTCGTCTTTCCAGGATTTCAGACCCAATGTATCAATGGCCTGGCTAAGCTCCGGTTTGTTGTCCCAGTCATTCATGAGACTGTTGATGGTCGCAGTCTCTGCCTGATAATTGAGTCTGGCGATACCGGAACCATATAGTTTGATGTTGGCGAGCAAAGCTTCTGCAGCTTGTTTAAGATTTGTATCATAATGGTATGAGTAGCCCAATGCTATGTAATAGATACCATTAACTGCCGAATCTCTCCTCTCATCCAAAACCAAAAGTTCCTGAGAAATAGGATTTGCCAAAACCTTTTTGAAAAGGCTTTCCAGCTCATTGGTTTTCGCCGACAATTCGTCGTACTTGGTTTCTATCTGCAAAACGGCAGGATTGTTTCTAGAAATAATTTCCAAAAAGTCTTTTTGGAATTGCAAATAATTCGCGTTGCGCAAACGCGTAATGTCAATAGAATTAATCATTTGATAACGTTTTTGTTTTTTTAAGAGCTTAAAGATAAATATTTTTCTCAAAGATATCCATTCTACTTCTTTAATTTCAACCTCTCAGAGGACGAGAGCTTGTTGCAGGAGTGCAACAGACTTTCGGGAAACTACGAAGCCTTGTAGCAGGGGTGCGACAAACTTTCGGGAAAGTACAAAAGCTTGTCGCAGGGGTGCAGCAAGCCCTCGGGAAGGGCAAAGAGGCTGTTGCAGTCTCGCAAGACCTTTTAATAGTCTCAAAAGTAAATCTGACTATGTTTTTTTTAAATTGAATTATTGAGAAGAACATTCGCGACTGTATTTTTATAAATATTTGTTAAATCCAAAAGCAGATATAGCCTTCAAGAACTTAATCCCTAACTTTACTTTAAAATTGAAAAGATGCCGAAGAAGAACCGCAAAAAAGAAGAATTATACAACGTCATCACGCACGGTCTTGGGGTTATACTTTCCATCGTCGCCTTGATTCTGATGATTTACTATTCCGTGATTAGCGGTAGTGGGATTGCGATTGCCTCTTCTTTGGTCTTCGGGATCAGTTTGATACTACTCTATTCTGCATCCACCGTTTATCACGCGGTTTACAAACTGAAGTGGAAGAAGATCTGCCAGAAGATCGATCATCTCAGCATCTATCTTCTCATCGCCGGAACCTACACACCTATTGCACTTCTAGGACTGAAAGGCGCTTGGGGCTGGAGTATGTTTGGTGTGATTTGGGGAATGGCTTTGATTGGTTTTATTTTCAAATTTTCACCATTGAGGAACAACGAGAAAATCTCACTTTCGCTGTATGCTCTGATGGGTTGGGCCGCCATTATCGCCATCAAACCAATGATAGAAAACCTTTCCACGGGCGCATTAACATTGATTATTCTTGGTGGATTATGCTACACGTTCGGAATCTATTTTTATGCTAAAGACAGAAAACCATTTTATCATCCTATTTGGCACCTATTCGTTTTGGGTGGTAGTATAATGCATTTTTGTGCGGTTTTCTTTTTTATTCTGCCCTAATTAAGTCTCGCTGATTATTTCATTATTAGTTTTTGTTTAGCTGAATATAAATATATCAAAACTTATATCAACATTTGGTTATTTTTGCCACTTAAACCAATTAAGGTTTTATTTTAATAGCAAGCTTATAATTAAATTTTAAATTTTTGGAAAGGCAAAACAATTTTGATTTTTTAAGGCTCTTATTTTCATCCTTAGTCATTTTTTCTCACTCGTTTCCACTGACACAGAATGAAGAAATATTAGCAAAATTTACAAACAACCAACTAGAATTTGGCTCTCTTTCTGTCAATATCTTCTTTATAATGAGTGGATATTTAATATTTAATAGTTTAAAGTTTAGCAAAACACCTCAGAGTTATATTTGGAAAAGAATACTTCGACTATTTCCAGCATTATTAGTGATGTTGCTTATTTCATTATTAATAATTATTTGGGTTTATAGAGGTAATAATATATTGTGTCAGACAGATTTCTACACTTATTTACCCAATAATTTGTCTTTGTATAAAGTACAACATTTCGTAAATGGAGTTTTTGAGAACAATCCATTACCCAAGGATATTAATGGAAGTTTGTGGTCTTTGAGTTATGAATTCACAATGTATATTTTTGTTCTGCTGCTATTTCCTATCAGGAAAAACAAACTTTTGGTGATTATCACTTTATCATTATTTTTTCTTATTTCATATTATGCAATATTATTTAGGCCTAGTTTTTTAAAAAACATTTTTGCATTGATAAGTTTAAAAACAATACACTTATATCGGCTATCAACTTTTTTCATAGCAGGTTCATTATTAAGTCTTGTAAACCTTCAAAAAGTAAATAATAATTGGATAAAAACTTTCCTTTTTCTAGGTTTAGTGATGTCAATTATCTTAGATGTTTACAACATTTTTTCCTTTCTACTTTTACCATTACTTGTGATTTTGGTTTGTATCTCTTTTTCTAAGCAATTAGCATTTATACCAAATCTAATTGGAGACATCTCTTATGGTGTATATATCTATGGATTCATTGTTCAGCAGACTCTAATGAATTTTTTCATTTTGAATCCTTATGAATTAGCTGTTATTAGTCTATCAATAACTTATATATTCTCATACTTGTCTTGGAACTACGTAGAAAAAAAGATGTTAAAATATAAAAATATGTTTTAGATAATACTTACACTAAAATTGGTCTTTTGAAATGCTTATCGTAAATTTGGGCAAATTAAAATTAAAATAGATATGTCTAAAGCCATTTCTCAAGTGCCTTTTGCACAAAACGAACCGGTTAATTCTTATGCTCCAGGTTCTGACGAGGTAAAAAGCCTGATTGCCACTTATAAAAAAATGTGGAAAGAAAAAACCGAAATCCCAATGGTAATCGGTGGAAAAGATATTAAAACAGATAAAAAAGTACAACTTAGTTCGCCTCAGGACCACAAACATGATTTTGGTTTCTATTATGAAGGCGATATGTCCCACGTTGACCAAGCTATCGAAGCGGCTCTTGCTGCAAAATCAAAATGGAACGCATTGGGTTGGGAACACAGAGCAGCAATTTTCCTAAAAGCAGCTGACCTTTTGGCTGGACCTTACAGAGATGTTATCAATGCTGCAACAATGATTGGGCAATCTAAAAATGTGCATCAGGCAGAGATTGATTCAGCTTGTGAGTTCATCGATTTCTTACGTTTCAATGTAGAATTTATGACTGAGCTATACGCTGAGCAGCCGGTTTCTGATGCAGGAATCTGGAATCGTGTAGAATACAGACCGCTTGAAGGTTTTTGTTTTGCGGTGACGCCTTTCAACTTTACAGCCATCTCCGGAAACTTGCCTGCTTGTATGGCAATGATGGGCAATGTTGTGGTTTGGAAGCCTTCTGACAAGCAGGTTTATTCAGCGAAAGTGATTATGGATGTTCTGAAAGAAGCAGGACTTCCGGATGGCGTTATCAATATGATTTTCACAGATGGGAAAGAAACAGCTGAGAAAGTTTTGGCTCACCCAGACTTTGCAGGTCTACATTTCACAGGTTCTACAAAAGTTTTCCAAGGAATGTGGAAAATGATTGGCGATAATATCCATAACTATAAATCTTACCCAAGAATTGTTGGAGAAACTGGCGGAAAAGACTTCGTAATGGTTCATCCTTCTGCAAATGTTGAAGCTGTTGCAACGGGTTTGGTAAGAGGTGCTTTTGAATACCAAGGACAAAAATGTTCTGCTGCATCCAGAGCTTACATTCCGAAATCGCTTTGGAATGAAGTAAAAGCGGTGATGGAAGCTCAAATTAAAACGATTAAAATTGGTTCTCCTGAAGATCCTTCCAATTTCGTAAACGCAGTTATCGATAAAAATTCTTTCGAGAAATGTAAAGGTTACATAGACAGAGCTGAAGCATCAAACGACGCAAACGTGATCATCGGTGGAAAATATGACGATAAAAAAGGATGGTTCGTGCATCCAACTGTTATCGAAACCATCAATCCTTATTACGAAAGTATTGTTGAGGAAATCTTCGGTCCAATCCTGACGGTTTATGTTTATGAAGACGAAAACTGGGAAGACACTTTGAAACTGGTTGACACATCGACGCAATATTCTTTGACTGGATCTATTTTCGCACAAGACAGATATGCGATTGACGAGGCTTACAAAGCTTTGGAAAATGCTTCAGGAAACTTCTATATCAATGACAAACCAACCGGAGCAGTTGTAGGACAACAGCCTTTCGGAGGCTCCAGAGCGTCCGGAACCAATGATAAAGCAGGTTCTAAAATGAATTTGACTCGTTGGGTGTCTGTAAGAAGTATCAAGGAAACTTTTGTCTCTCCAAAAGATTACAAATATCCATATTTAGGTTAATTTCTGGATTTTAATGTCAATATGTCATTCCGAAAGAAGAAAATCAACATTGGTAAGATTCTTTCAGAATGACATTTTGTATTTTAATAACCCAAATCTCAGACAATGAAAAAAGCGCTTATTATAGTTGATGTTCAAAATGATTTCTGTGAAGGTGGCGCTCTTGCCGTTCCGGAAGCTAACAGCATCATTCCCTATATCAATCTTCTGATGGAAGAAAACGAATATGACCAAATCGTTCTCACCCAAGACTGGCATCCCGCAGACCATAAAAGTTTCGCTTCTAACAATGGAAAAAATGTTGGAGAAACCATTTCTCTAAATGGCGTTCCACAATTTATGTGGCCGGACCATTGTGTTCAGGGAACTTTTGGAGCAGAGTTTCATAAAGATTTGAATCGTGATAAAGTCACACACATCATCCAAAAAGGAAAAAATGTAGAGATTGATAGCTACAGCGGATTCCAAGATAACAATCATTTTATGAAAACCGGATTGGAGGATTTCCTGAAATACCACGATATTCAGTTGGTTGAGATTGTTGGATTGGCTTTGGATTATTGTGTAAAATTTACTGCGATTGATGCTTTTAATGCTGGATTTGTCACTTGCTTACATTTCAACGGAACAAAAGCTGTGAATGTAAAACCTGATAGCGCAAGGAACACGATTTATGATTTAGCTGAGAAAGGAATTACTATTTTAGCGTAAATAAAACTTTACTTTAAAGTCTTCGACTCCGCTCAGACTGACATTGTTAATTAGACTTTGTCACACTGAACGTAGTCGAAGTGTTTATATATTCTACTTTTACTGATTCCTAAACTTCCTCTTCAATTTAATTTTATGTCTGGAATAATGCGTTTGCTCCGTACTTTTATCTGTTGAAATTACGCTAATATTTCCATCCACTTCCAGAATCGCTAATTTCACATCAGCCACTTTTTCGATGCCGTGTTCGTGAACGGCTTCTTCCAATTCGTCTACAGAGATTTGAACTTTTCTTAGAATTTCGGGGTACACTACTCCATCTTTTACTAAAATATATGGATGGTCTTCTATCAATTCTTTGATTTTCTGATTCTTGAAGATAAATTTCTTCACAACAAAATTCGCTACAAACAGAACCAAAGCTGCCACAATTCCGCCTTCCAAACTGCTGTTGGAACCAACCATTGCATTCTGAACCGCATTACTTATCAACAGCAAAAGAATCACATCTCCCGCATTAAGCTGTGACAACTGATTTTTCCCAAAAACGCGCACAGCAATCACCATAAAAAAGTAAACCGCCAGCGACCGAATAACGATGTCAAGAATTGAATTCAAAGTTTGAAAAAATTTATATAAATAAAGATAGATAGTTTTCGGGATATTGCTGAAGTAAATTTTGCATATTTTTTGTATTGCAAAAGCTTTGTGAAAACAAACTATTTTTAAACTATATTTGAAATAAAAACTAAACGATGAAAAAACAACTTTTACTATTCGCTGTTTCATTATGCCTTTTATCTTGTAAAAAAGCGGTTAAAAAAGTCGCAACGGTTAATAAACAAGAAATCACTGTTGATACAATTTCTACTGACAAGAAAAATCTTTCCGATTTCCATATCTACGATTTGTATTCTATGGAAAATGCTGGCAAATATGATATATTCATTTCTTTGTCTGATATTTATAATGATTCTTTAGCTGTTCCAAATGACATTATAGAGAATCAGAAATCTAAGACTTTTGCGGAACTTAAACATTTTGAATTGACCGGAATTTACAGGGAAAAATTACTAAAAGGAACTTCCCTATCTGAAGCTGATACGTTATTTCTTTACAATTACAAAGATGCTAAACTACAGAAATTTCCGATTAAGGATTTGAGATCGGTTGCCAATCTTGATCTATATATCAGCGAAGGCGAAGAAATCTCTCATTACAATTATATGATTGGCTTTGAACTGAATCAGCCAGAAACTTCTCAGGAAACAGCTTATGACAAAACGGAATATACTTTGGCTTATTTCGGAAAAGAAAATCCGTTCTCTGGTGAAAAACTAACATTGGTTCCGTGGAAAAAAGCTTCAATCAATCAATTTCCTTTATCTCTGAAAGACAAAAAAAATCTGGGCGATACCTATCACGCAAGATATCGAGATATGGACTACTATCTTCAGGACTTTAAAGATCAATATGGCGTTGCTGAAAGGCAATTAGCAGTAGTGAAAAACAAAAAAGTCTTTTTTATTAAAAACATTACAAAAGGCGAAGGTGCCGAATTCAAATCTCTTAATTTCATAGAAAACAATGATTATGATGATTTTCAATGGACCGGAAATCTTTTCAAAAATAAACCGCCTGTGGTTTTTGGTTTTGTTTCGGAATCGTTTGGTTGCCCGAATATCACTTTTTTAGACAGTTCTTATGAAGATATCTATCTGAATTGCGATAATAGACATTAGTGAATAAAATTGTTTTCTACAATTAGGCTGGAGTATTTGGACTTGCAAACACATAGATTATGAAAAACATCTCAATTGCTAATATTTTAGGTGTCATTATTTCGATAGGCGTATTATTGTCGGTTCCGCAGATTGTAAATTGGGTTTTTCAAAACCATTTTGAAAATAATATTTTGCCACATAGTCCAAGAGCAGAGTTTGAAATGTACTTCGATGAGTCCAGAATCTCGTTTGACAAAAATTTTATGTTTGGAATTTGGATATTAATTCTAGTGATGTTTGTTTATCTCATTTTTTTAGACTTTCGATTGAAAAGCATTAATGAAAGTAGATTGCCTAACAGAAAACTGCAACTAAGTATTTTCATAAAGAGGATTATTACCTATATGATTATTTTCATCGCACTCCCGATGAATTTATTGGTTTTTGATAAAGGTTCTTCCAGCGAAATGCTTTCTTTGTCTGACAAGATGATTTTGTCATCATTTATTCTGATGATGTTTAATTCCGTTTCCCTATTACCCTATTTATCCCAGCGAAATATTGCTCCATTTTTTAAATTAAAAGATGTTTTGATTTTCAATGTAGGAATGATTACTTGTATGTCTTTATTGTTTTATTTGGGTGTTAGCCAATATGTTGCGCCTGCAATTTCCGGAATCTTATCGGGGTTTGCATTCGTCAAAAAAATGACAGAGACCTGGAATCACATTGAAAATTATTTTGATATCAAGGGAAAACGTTTTCACGAAATGATGTAATTAATTGGATTAAATTCTAATATTAAACTATGCCACTATCCAAATTCAACATAAAATTAACTCAGATTTTTCTGATATTTCTGTTCTGTTGTTTTATGAGTTGGGCAGACAAGTCGAAGTAAAACAAATTTCTACCGATGGTAAATGTTGGTTTACCTAATAATGAATTTTGAATACAACTAGTATTAAAAGCAATTAAACAAAAAAATGAAACAGCTTTATTTATTAATATTATCGATCTTTATCTTTTCCTGCAAACCTACAAATAAGGATATCATTAAAGTTGAATTCAAAAGTATTTGCGGTAGTAAAGGCTGTAAAAGTCATCGTTCTGTTTTTACCAAGGACAGCATTATAGAATCTTATTTTAACTGGAATCCGGAAGCTTTTAAAGAAACAAAAAGAACAAACACACCTGAAAATTGGGAAAAACTTTTGAAAAATGTAGATATTGAAGCTTTTAAAAACATTAAATCTGATTCTGGAAGATATCAATATGATGGAACTGACGAAATCATCATTCTTCATTTTTCTAATCAAAAAAGACTCAAAGTTTCCAACGGAGATCAGGACAGTTTGTATTATCCAAGAATCGAAAAGTTATATCAATTTTATAGAAATCAATAAGAGAACGAATTTATTAAAGCTAAAAACTATGAATAAACTAACTTTTTTTCTAATAATATCTTTTTTGATTTTCAGTTTGCAATCCTGCAAGAAGAAAGAGAATGAACCAATTAATGAAAATTCTATCCAAAAAAAATCTGAGCTAAAGAAAGATTCAACAACGTTTAAAAGCTTATTGAGACTCAACGAAAAACTTGAATTAGGTGAAATTTATACCGATACTGTTAAGTTTGTTAAGTTTGATGATAATGGCGATGATTGGTATTTTGTTGTAAAGAAAAACAATGACACTGTCAGTTTAATTTACAATACGGATGACCCTAAAATAATTCGTGGAGCCGAGTTGGAAATCCAATGGAAAATGGACAGTTTGCGGCCTGCCGGAGACCCGGAATATTTGGATTTTACTGAGTATTTAATTTCCTGGAAAAAGCTCAAAAGTAAAAATTCAGAAAGAGATTTCTCGAAACTCAAAAATCAAAGTTTTGTGCTAAGTTGCGGAACTGGTTGTGCAATGACTCACAATGTGAAAGAAATTAGACCAATCAACGAAGCTTCAATTAAAGTGACATTTGAGGTAGATATGTATGTTGATGGAGAGCTGACTGAAACATTTGATGAAACTTATTTGTTTAATTATGGCAATAAAAACACTATAAAAAATATGAAAACTAATGAAAATATCGAAAAAATTTTTACAGAAAGTGCACAGCGATCTTTTAAAGAATTTGGCGCAAAATTGATGGAATAAAAAATTATAAAAACGTAACCTCAAAATGAAAAGTAAATTCTTCCAAATCATCTTAATTACTCTTTTTGCATTTCAATCGTGTAAAAAGGAAACGGAGCAAGAAAACCTCTCCAAAACCGAAGTTCAAAAACCAAAAGATACTGTAAAATCGACCATAGTTGAAAAGCCTGAAAAAGAACTTCAGTCTTCTATTGAGGTTTCAAAAATTGATTCATTGGAATATCTTCATTTTGAAATCAAAAATAATATCAATAAGAAAAAGCTCACAAAAATAACAGACTTTAATCAAGCAAAAAAGCTCTTGAAAGGCATTGTCGAATTTGATGAAAATCCGGATTTTGGAGCTAATCCTGCTGTGAAGAAAATACATTTCAGAGACGGTAAAGAATATGGCAACACTAACGAATACGATTATTACTTTTTCATTGCCTATTATCCTGAAGAAGACATTTTGCTTTGCGAAGGCGGACACACAACGGACATCAGTTTTAATTTAAAGAATGGTAAAGAAACCGAGGAAACCGGGAATCCGGATTATATCAATTTCTCACCATCTGGAAAATTCAGACTGAATGGACATTTTGGAGGACAAGAATGTTCTTCGTATTTCATTCAAAAGAAAATTGGTAACGATTATGTAAAGATTATTCAGTTGGATGAAGAATTTGAAAAGCTGACCAAAATTTGGCTTTGCATTGTTGGAGAATCTTTTTGGGCGGATGACCATACTTTATTCCTTACAGAATCAAGTAATTTTGGAAAAGCTAAGAAATATTTCAAAGTGAAACTCATTGAAAAATAATCATAAATGATGAATCATTTAAAATCTAAAATCCTTCTCCTTATAGTGCTATTTGTGGGGATTAATTCTATATTCTCTCAAGAAAAAAAGGGCAGTTACGATTTAGTTGTCTATGAAATCTACGGCGATTTGAATAAGGATAATCTTCCGGATATGGTAATTGTAAGGGAAAACACCAGCGATAAACGACGACCTAATTTGTTGGAAATATTTTTTCAGACCAAAAATGGAGCTTACCAAAAAGTGTTGTCATCAACAAAAGCGGTGATGGAAAGATTTCCGTATGGTGATGCAAGAACGGAAACGGTATTGGAAGATTTGCAAATTAAAGACGGCGTTCTGATATTCACCAATCAATTAATGAAAGGAAATTTGACTCATAAATTCAGATATCAAAATGGAGAATTTGAACTGATTGGTTTCTCGTCCAATACTGCGGGCGCTGGATATCTTGAAAGTGTGGATTATAACCTGTCAACAGGCGAAAAAATTGAAAAACAAAGCGATTATGAAACAGATAAAGTTCTGAAACTGTCCAAGACAAGAAACAAATTATCAGTTCTTCCCAGACTGAAGGATTTTTCACCATTTGAATTCACTTACTAGAGCGAGCCAATGAAAAAACTAATCACACTTTTATCTGCCTTCTTAATAATTGTCAGCTGCAATAAAAAAGAAGAAATCCCAAAAGAAAAAACAACCACTTCCAAAAAGGAAGAACTGGAAAACGAATATGAAGAACCTGATGAAGATCCAGCTTATGTTTTTCCAAAAACCGGGAAAAAAGCAGAAGATTTCATTACCGAACCGGATATTTTCGAAATTCAATACCAAGCAGAAGGCGATTTGAATGACGATAAATTGGAAGATATAGTTATCGTAAGAAAAGACAAAAAATATAAGACTGCACCACGTTCTATATTGGTTCTTCTCCAAAATCCAGACAAAACCTATCGTTTGGATAAAGTTTCGCATCTTGCAATGCCGGCAGAATATAACGACAGCGATTTCAAACTTTATGATACAGAAGATATTTCCATTGACAAAGGTATTTTGAGCATCCAGCTTTATGGGATTGGTCCGAGTGGCAATCTTTTCAGTGATTTCAAGTATTTCGGAAATGATCTTCTGTTAACTGATATCGAAACTTACAATATGGGCGCCGGCAGCCATCAGTCGCTTGATTACGATGTCCTGAAAGGCGAATTACTTCAGGAGCTTACCAACACTATGGAAGAAGAAATGCCTACTACAGAAAAAACATTTCATCTGAAACCACAAAAAATCAAATTTGAAAATGCTTCTCCAGATGCCGTAATTGCGGAAGCTTATGTAATTGATGCGGAAACTTAAGAGTGGACTAACAATAAAACGGGAATGTTGATTATCTTTGATTCAAATATTAAAGTAATTATGATAAAGAAATTATTTTTAGCATTCAGCTTTCTTGCTGTCTCAATGGTATTTGCACAAAAAAACAATGACCAACAAGCTGTTGCCGAAGCGTCAGAAAAACTCAGATTAGCAATGATTAGCGGTGACAAAACCATTTTAGAATCCTTGATACTTCCGGAACTGACTTACGGACATTCAGGCGGTCATATTGATGATGCGAAAGAATTTGTAGAAAAACTAGTCAGCAAAAAATCCAATTTCTTGACTATTGAAAATACCAATCAATCTATTCAAATTGTAGATAAAACAGCAATTGTTCGTAATCATTTGTATGCACAAACTCACGATTTAGGAAAAGAACAAGGAGAAGTGAGTCTGGATATTTTGTATGTCTGGCAGAAAACTAAAAATGGCTGGAAATTGTTGGCTAGGCAGGCTGTGAAGGCGGAGAAGAAAAAGTAATTAGCAAATGATAAAAAGGATAACTTTATTAGTTTTAAATTCAATAATTTTATGACACTCTCCCATAAAGTGTGTAAGTTAAAAAGTGAGGGCTTGGATTTTATAATCTGAGCCTTTCTTCAAAAATAAGCATAAATTGGTTGAGAAT
>NZ_RAQH01000009.1 GCF_003610695.1 Epilithonimonas arachidiradicis
TGCAGCAATATTAAATCTGGCAGCAGCTTGCTTTAGAGAAAGGTTTTGCGACTCAGTCGTTTCCAAAACCCTGAGCTTAAATTTTGCATCATAACTGCGGTTGCTCCTGCGTTGTAACCCCTGAATTCCGTATAAATCATAAAACCTTTTCCATTTGCGAATCATAGACGCATCCAAACCTATTTCCCGAGCCAAAGAGTGCACCGAAAGATTATGTTTTGCAATTCTTTCAATGCAACTCAACTTAAATGATAAACTATATTTTGATATTCCCATAAATAAAATGCCCCTAAAAAGTGTCTAACTTTTTGGGGCAGTCCAATCTGATGAGGTTTTTTTGTTGAAAACAGATTAATCACAGACTTTCAACTACAACAACCCGACTTTTGGCTACACTGTTTTTCTCTGGCTTACAGAACTTTGCCATATCAAAAATAAAAACAATGGAACTAAAAAACAGCACTGTTCTCATCACAGGCGGAACCAGCGGAATAGGGTTGGAACTTGTAAAACAATTAACTGAACAAGGCGCAAACATCATTGCCGCTGGACGAAATATTGATGCTTTAAATAATGCGAAAGCAAAATTCCCCAATATCCATATCTTCCAAAGTGATGTAAGTAATCCGAAAAACATCAAAGAGTTGTTTGATACTGTTACTACGCTTTTCCCGGATTTGAATATCATCATCAACAATGCAGGTTTGATGAGGTTAATTGACTTGCAGGACAGAAGTATTGACCTGGAAAATATCAACCGTGAGATCACAACCAATCTTTCGGGAACGATTCAGATGGTTCATCAGTTTCTTCCACATCTGCTGAAAAAGAAATCTGCAGCTATTGTGAATGTTTCTTCGGGAATTGCTTTTATGTCGTATTCTTCTGCGCCAATTTACAGTGCCGCAAAAGCGGGCGTTCGTGCATACACGCAGGCTTTACGACTGCAGTTGGAGAACACCGATGTCAAAGTTTTTGAGATGATTCCGCCAGGAGTCAACACCAATCTGCAGAACGAATGGCCCATAAAACCCAATCCACAAATGATGATGGATGTGGATAAAATGGTAAAAGTCGCAATTCAAGGATTACTGAAAGACAAAAAAGAACTGAAACCTCCAATGATTAGCGTAATCAAACTCGCAACCAGGCTTTTCCCCGATATGATGTTGAATGTCGGACATCGCGAATTCAAAAAAATTAAAAAGCTTGAAAATTAAAAAGCCGTGGACATTTCTTATTAATATTCATAATAATTTTTAAATTTAAATAAAAAATACAATGATAAAAAGTATAATTTCTTTGATATTACTGATTGTTTCTGTGATTCTGAATCTTAAGCACGGCTGGGAAAGTCTCAATTATAAAAATAATCCGCAATCTCTTAAAATGATGAACGATCTTGGCATCAACGAAACATATATTCCGGTTCTCGGCGTTTCAATAATTTTGATTGCCATTCTATTACTTATCCCGAAAACTTTTTTCTTGGGAAATGTCCTCAACGCGATGTCAATTGTTTTGATTATGGCTTTGGCAATGAGAGTCGGGAATTTTAAAATGGTGTTAATGGAAATCCCTTTCCTGATGATTCCTTTGGTAATGATTGGGCTTAGATACCCTTTTAAAAACTGATTATTATGAATTCCAAACCCATTCGTTTTAAAACCATTACGGAAGCGCATCGTGCATTTGGTTTGCCAAGCCCGGAACATCCATTGATAAGTGTTTTGAATTATGCTGACTTAAATGTTCCGACTAACGGCGGTGAAATCACTGCGACATTCGATTTCTATTATATTTCGCTCAAAAAAGGTTTTACCAACAAGCTTTTTTATGGCCAGCAGACTTATGATTTTGATGAAGGAATGTTGTATTTTGTTGGGCCGAATCAGGTTTTGAGAGGAGCCGGGCCGGAACCGGATGACGATCTTTCCGGCTGGGTTTTGCTCATCCATCCCGACTTTCTCTGGGGAACTTCTTTGGCAAAAACAATTAAAAAGTATGAGTTTTTCGGCTATTCTGTGAATGAAGCATTATTCCTCTCAGAAAAAGAAAAAAATATTCTGAACGGGATTGTTGACATTATCCAGAACGAATATCAGTCGAATATCGACAAATTCAGTCAGGATATTATGATTTCGCATCTGGAAACTCTGCTCAATTATTCTGAAAGGTTTTATCAAAGACAGTTTCTAACCAGAAAGAAGAGCAGTCACAAAATTCTGGAACAGATGGAAGAGCTTCTGCAGAATTATTTTAATGATGAAGACTTAGTTTCCAGAGGTTTACCAAGCGTTCAGTTTGTCGCAGATTCACTTCACATCTCTGTAAAATATCTGGGAAGCCTCTTGAAACAGTTGACCGGTCAGACCACGCAGCAGCACATTCACGAAAAATTAATAGAAAAAGCCAAAGAAAAACTTTCGACCACAGAATTATCAGTAAGTGAAATTGCTTACGAGCTCGGTTTTGAACATTCGCAAAGCTTTAGTAAGCTGTTCAAAAGTAAAACTAATCAAAGCCCGCTGGAGTTTCGTGCGGCTTTTAATTAATCAAATCTTGAAATAAGGCTCATTAAAATATTGGCTCGGTTTGATGTAAATCATCTGTTTTTCCGCATCAAAAATCCAATTGAACCTCCTAATCAAATCGGCGCCAAAATAACTGACTTTTTGCGTTTTGATATCTCCTGCGAAAAAGCCGGCAGAAACATCTTTCAGGCTGATGTCCGTAATGATTAGCTCAGGTAAAATCCCTTGTTTTGTAATCACGCTTTTCCCCGCAGAATTTTTCAGCGTTTTTTCACCGGTTACTTTTAATTTTTGATTCAAATCTCTGGCATCCGCAATAGTGTTACTGTACAGCAATCCACCGGAATAGCCGGATTGCAAAAGAAAACTGGCTTCAAAAGATTCTGCTCCGATTCTGTTATCACAGGCCAGGAAAATCTGTCCTTCTTTGGTGGAAGTGTAGGAAACCTCTTTGTATCCGGTTAAATCAGGGAGTTGGTCGTAGATAACAAATTGGCTGTTGTCAAAATCGATTTGATACGTTTTTCCTTTGAAAATTGCGGTTCCGATTTTTCCGTCTGCTTCTGGTCCGGTCAATTCATTGTCATAGAATTTGACATTATTCCATTGCAGATTTCCGATTTTGACCGAATTATTTTCACTGACGTCATTTTTAAAAACAATGCTTTTTGCAGGTCTCAATCTTTCTGGAGAAATAGAAGCATCTTGCATTGCAATTTGGAACATCAGATCCAGAGAATCCTTCTCATTGACCACAGTTTTTACAATGATATTATTGTACTTAGTAATTCTGAAAGGAATAATTTCTTGAGCGTTTAGAGCAATTGTGAAGACAGTACAGATGATTGCTATTGTATTTTTGATGATCATAATTTTGTTTTCATAGTTTGTTTCTCAAATTTAATAAAATAGCTTTACTTTGAATAAATAATCTCTGCCGATGTTGGAATTTTTACAAAACGAACTGTTTTGGGAAACCAAAAATTTTAAACGGAATGAATTTCTCAAAACCTCAGGAACTATTGACACTAATGTCTATTTTGTAGAAGAGGGAAGTGTCCGGATTTTTATCGAAGATGAGGATGAAGAACGGATTATTCGATTTGGATATAAAGACAATATCATTGTTTCATTGGATTCTTTTTTGTCAGATAAACCTTCGGAGTTTTATATTCAGGCTATCAAAGCTTCAACGGTAAAGGTGGCTTCCAAAAATGATTTTTATGAATTTATCAATTCCAGTAATGAGAATCTGAAATTATGGAATTCGATTCTGGAAGATCTGGTTTTGCAGCAGATGGAGCGTGAAAAAGATTTGTTGTACAGTTCTCCAAAAATCCGCTATGAAAGAGTGCTGAAACGCAGTCCGAAATTATTCCAAGAAATCCCGAATAAATATATTGCCAACTATCTCAGGATGTCGCCGGAAACCTTGTCGAGACTGAAAAAATCTTGACTTCAATCAATCTTTTTATCAATGAAGTTTTAGACTTTTGTGAAAAATTTTGACGATGACAATTCCAATTAATCAATTATTTAGCGAACTTAAAATCATTACAGAAAATAATATTGAATTTGCTGAATCACTACTTAATCAAAATAATGAAACTCTGAATTTTCGAGCGTCAGAAGACAGCTGGAGTATTTTGGAATGTCTGGAACATCTTAATTTTTACGGACTATTCTACCTTCCTGAAATTGAAAATCGAATCCTTGAAACCCGATTCCAAGAAACTAAATCAGAGTTTAAAAGTGGAATTTTAGGGAATTATTTTGCCAATATGATGCTTCCGAAAGAGAAACTCAATAAGATGAAAACTTTGAAAATATCCAATCCAATTCATCAACAATTGAATCGATCGGTTATCAACGAATTCATTAATCAACAAAATAAAATGCTGGAACTTCTCGAGAAAGCAAAAACCGTTGATTTAGAAAAAACGAAAACTTCAATCAGTATTTCAAAATGGATTAAACTGAAATTAGGCGATACTTTCCGATTTGTGATTTATCATAATCGGAGACATATCAAACAAGCGGAAAATGTTCTGAACAATATTTAGATTAAGACAAATCGATTAATTATTCTTGTAATCTAATAATGTAATCTTGGTAGATTTTTTGAAAATCAGCTAAGGTTGCTTTTCCAGATTTGATAATTTTTCCGTTTTTGTAGATGTTGTAAGAATTGATTTCTTGGGCGTTTTTATTTTGATAATCCAAAGTAATTCCGTCAGAAATTATTCCCGATTCATTGGTTTTTAAATAGGTCAAGGCTTTTGGCGCCAACTTTTCTGCATAACTGGCGTAAAACAATTTCAAAAGCGCATCTTCTTCACTGAAAAAATCGCCTATGCTTTCAAAAATCGAATCTAAGTTATCCAAGTCAGGACGGATATTCAATCCATAAAAAAGTTTGAATGTTTTGTCCGGATTATCATCACCAAAAACCTCATAATTGGTTTTGATACTTACATTTTGGATCATATTATTTGACAGAGAACGAGTAATCGTTGTATTTTTCGGTAACTGGTTGATGTCAAAATCAATACTTTCTACAACAATTGCTGGTTTGTTCTTGTAGAAAAAAGTTCTGACCTGTTTTTTATTTTTTAGTTCGATTTTGATGACAGAATTTTCGTCTGCCGCATTTGTAATTTTGATTTCGTTATCTTGCCTGGCAAAAATAAGAGCGTTACCATAATTGACGGCGTACATCATGACGACGATGCTGTCCAGCTTTCCGTTTTTATATTTTTTGAACGTGCTGCCTCTTTCGATTTTCGTTTCTTTATAATCTGGCGAATCAAGATTCTGTCCGAAAAATAATGAAGCCATCAAAATATTAATGATTGAAAATATGTTTTTCATACGGTTTTATGTTGCTTCAAGATACAAAATTATCGCTTCAAAAGATTGATGCTCACGGTTGCTAATTCAGAATCAGGGAATTTCTTGAAGAGATTCGTGTCGGGTTCCAATCCGGATTCTTTGCAAATCCTATGAAAAACATCCACTTCTACAATATATTGGTCAGAAAATCCGTGTGTTGCATCGTAAGCTGTTGCTGCGGTTAGTCCCAAATTTTTCGAAGTGATTTTTGGCGAAAGCGTGTGTAATTCGATCAACAATAATCCAAATTTTTCAACATAAGGTGTCCATTTTTTGAGATGATTCAGAAGATTTTCCTCTACATCTTTGTTGGATAATCGTTTTCCACGAAAGGCAAAAGCGCCTGTTGACGTGCTGATTCTGTTAGAATTAATATCCGAAACATCTTCCCAAATCCTGTTGTGATCCAGGAAAGTTCGGATGTTGAGCAAATCTCCTAATTCAATATTATAATCGAATTGTAAATCTTCTGCCAGTTGTTTTGGATTGCCGATGTCGCCCCAAATCACTTTGGCCCAAATATCATTTTTGATGAGATTGGCTCTCGTGACTTTCAGCGCTGCTTGGTTGTAATCTGCACCAACCAGAAATAACGGATGTTCTTCTAAATGTTTTCCACGCAGAGTCTGTCTTTCTATAATCTCGTAAAGATGTTGTAATAGCGCACCATTGCCACAACCCATATCCAGAATTCCTTTTGGCTGCTCATTTAATGGACGATTGAAAATCTCTATGATAAACTCATCAATCACTTTAAAGTAAGTCAAATGTGCGCCACCACTTCCCCAGACATTCATTTCTCGGTTCACGTGGATTTCGTCTTCGCCATCTTCGATTTCCCGGATTTCTGAAGCTTTTCCGAAAATCAATTGATTCAGTTTTGAGAACATCGGAAGATAAGAAACCGTTACTCCATAGGCCGTTGCGCGTCTTGCAAAAAATAGTCCTGTTTCAGTGAATTGAAAGTTTTTACCTTTCTTCGAAAACCAACCAAGTTCAGAAAGATAATCAAGGATTTTTCCAAAATATTCTGGATTTTTATGGAATTCTTCTGCACTGAAACTTGCTTCCATAAAGTATTTGTGAAACATTCCGCTCATTCCTAGTTTGATGATGATTGGTCCGACCAAAGCACCTTCTATATGTTTTTGGATTTGATAATTGAGGGAAGCTTCGTCTTCGGTTTCATTCAGAAAAGATTTATACTTCTCAAAAATCTGAATCCATTTTTTGCAAAGATCTTCGGTCAGCTCTTTGGAATTAATAACATCAAAATCTGCCAAAAACTCTGCTAAATCAACATAAGTATTTTGATGAGAAAATGCTTCTGCTGTTTTATCATTCTTCGAAATTTTGACAATATTAGATTCGTTATTCAAATCATAATTCAGGAAACCTTGGGAAGCCAAAACCCGCAAAGCCACATTCAGATAACCTTCGTTAGCTTCAAATTTTTCATTGATTTCGGAAAGTTCCAGGTTATCATTAGCTAAAATAAAATCCAATACTTTTTTCTTTGACAAAGCCGAAATAACTGGCGCTGTAACAATCCCGTCGAGATGTCTGAAAATAGATTCACGAAGTTTTCTCTTATCCATAAAACTGTTGATTTTGTGTTTTGGAAGATAAAAATTTTCCTTTAAATCTTAATAAAGAAAAAATACTTGTTCATTTTTCGGTTGTTGACTGATTACGAAAACGATTAAATTTGTATCATTCAAGACAATCAATTATGGAATTGAGCAACGAAATAATGTATCAGGCATCTTTTGAGAAAAATCCCGAATTCGAAGGGGTTTTTTGGATGGGCGTTAAGACCACGGGGATTTTCTGCCGTCCCACTTGTACTGCAAGAAAACCGAAACCGGAGAATGTCGAGTTTTTTGACAATACAAAAGATGCTATTCTGAAAGGTTACAGACCTTGCAAAGTTTGCAAACCGCTGGAAAATCCGGATGAAACACCTGAGGAAATCCAGAAACTGATGGAAGAATTATCTGCTGACCCAAGTTTGAAATTCAAAGATGTTGATTTGGTTGAAAGAGGGTTGCAGCCTGCTACTGTGAAACGTTGGTTTCTGAAGCATCACGGGATGACTTTTCACGCTTTTCAAAGGATGTTCAAAATCAATTCTGCTTTTAAGAAGCTTCAGCAAGGTGAACATGTTTTGGATGTGGCTTTGGATAATGGTTATGAAAGTTTGAGTGGCTTCAGTGATAGTTTCAAATCAATCATCGGAACTTCTCCAAAAAATTCGAAAATGGAAAAAATTGTTGACCTCAAAAGAATCGAAACACCCTTGGGGACAATGATTGCCTGTGCGAACGAAAACGGAATCTGTATGCTGGAATTCTCCGATAGAAAATCATTAACCAAAGAATTGGAAGAAATCTCAAGATATTTTAACGCTAATGTTGTGCAGGGCGAAAATCCTCATTTCAAAACTTTGGAAAAAGAATTAGAAGAATATTTTGAGGGAAAAAGATTAAACTTTACAGTTCCGCTTGCTCCGGTCGGAACAGATTTTCAGAAGAATGTTTGGGAAATCCTGAGAACCATTCCTTACGGAACGACCAGAAGTTACCAGCAACAGGCCGATATTCTTGGAAATCCGAAGGCGGTGAGAGCTGTTGCCAATGCGAACGGACTTAATAAAATTTCAATCATCATTCCTTGTCACAGAGTGATTGGAACTAATGGAACTTTAACTGGTTATGGTGGTGGAATCTGGCGAAAACAAAAGCTGTTGGAACTGGAAAAAGCGATACTATTTTAGGAGGTTTCGAGATCCTCAGCCTGACAAATAATATCTCGCAGATTAAACTGATTTTGCAGATTGATTAAAAATCAGCTTAATTTGCTAAATCAGCGAGACTTTAAAATGGAGACTATAAAATCAGAAGAATTAAAAAATATAGCTAACCTTTGGTTCAAAGCTTTCAATGAACATAATTTGGAAAGTTTGCTTGAACTTTATGATGATTCGGCGGAACATTACAGTCCGAAACTTAAAATCAGAGAGCCGGAAACGAATGGTTTGATAAAAGGTAAAAATGCTTTGAGAACTTGGTGGAAAGATTGCTTCAAAAGGCTTCCGACTTTGCAGTATGAAGTTAATAGACTGACGGCAGATTCCGAGCAAGTTTTTATGGAATATACCAGAAAGGTGGAAGGCGAGGAAGATATGAAAGTAGGCGAGATTCTTGAAATCAAAGACGGAAAAATTATTTTTTCCAGAGTCTATCACAGCTGAAAATAATTAAAAAGGTTTCGAGAACATCAGCATGACAAGAATTTAATATTATCAACTATCAATTATCATTTATCATTTATGAACATTCAACCTACCTTAGAGAACGACTTTGTAAGATTAGTTCCATTAGAAGAGGATGATTTTGAGCAATTGTTTTCAGTGGCTTCTGATCCGAAGATTTGGGAACAACATCCTAATAAAGACCGATACAAAAAAGAGGTTTTTCAAAACTTCTTTCAAGGCGCAATGGAAAGTCACGGTGCTTTTAAAATCGTAGAGAAAAATACGGGGGAAATTGCCGGAAGTACAAGATTCTATGATTATAATCCGGAAGATCATTCGATATTCATTGGTTATACATTTTATGCGACCAAATTCTGGGGTTCCAAACTGAATCCACAAGTCAAAAAACTGATGCTGGATTATATTTTCCAATTTGTAGATAAAGTTAAATTCCATGTGGGGAAACATAATATCCGTTCTCAGAAAGCAATGGAAAAATTAGGTGCAAAGAAAGTAGATGAAGTTAATGTAGCTTACTTTGGCGAACCAGAACGATTGAATGTCGTTTTTGAAATTACAAAAGAAAATTATCTGATATGAAAAAGTACAGAATCCAGGCAAACCCTTTTGTTGTGCCGACGACAGATGGGAAATTAATCGAAGAACATTGGGGCAATTCTACCAGAAACTCAGAGATTTCTATTGCACATATGGTTGCGCCACCTAACTGGAGCGAACCGCATCAGACACCGGAGTTTGATGAGTTTACATTGATCATTTCTGGTAAGAAACATTTTGAGATTGACGGCGATTCTGTTATTCTGGAAAAAGGACAAAGTATTCTGATAGAAAAAGGCGCCAGGGTCCGTTATTCTAATCCATTTAACGATCCTTGTGAGTATATTGCAATTTGCCTGCCTGCTTTTTCTATGGATTTGGTAAACAGAGAGGAGTAATATCGTTAGCAAAAACTCTAATATTATTTTATGGATTAAATAAAAATAATTTTTTTGATGTTTTTGTGAGAATATTGTATTTTTGAGAGGGTTTTGGTTGGTAAGCTGAGCTCATTTTCAAAATAAAACGATAGTTCTATGAAAAAGTCGCTCTATTTATTTCTTATTCTTTTTTCTTTTTATACTGTTTCCTATTCTCAAGCCACCAGGGAAACTCAAATAAACATCATCAATAGTTATGATAGGATCGAGATTGATGATCAGGAGATTGCCAGCATGGATAAGGTTAAACAGTTAGCTGATCAATCTAAGAAAATAGGCTTTCATCAAGGTGTTTTGAGAGGTTTGACAATGTTGCAAAAGATTGCCTTGATGAAAAACGATTACATCGAGTCCGGGAAATACAGTGACGAGGCAGAAGTATTAGCTGAAAAACTAAAAAATAACTCTGCTCTTAGCGCAATCTATTTGTACCGAGGAAAAATCAATATCATTTTGGATAAATTGCCTGAAGCGGAAATGCTTCTAAACAAATCTCTAAAATATGCCTATAAGATAGATAACCAAGCCGATAAGCATATCCAACTTTGTCGTATTTATGCCAATTTTGCTGGAATGTATGAAGGAAAGGGTGATTCCAAAAATTGGTACATTTCAACCAAAAAAAGTCTTAATGCAATAGAAACTACTCCTGCCAGTAATCTTACAGAATATCAGAAATCAAAATATTATTATCTCTATATTTTCGAACTGATGAATATGGGTAATTACTATGGTTATGCTGTAAACCCACCCAGGCCAGAGCTTGCGGAACCTTATTTTAAAAAGATGATGGCTTTTGAAAAATCGGCACCAGACTATTTCAAAATACTTGAACTGGAAGCTTATGAATCAATGAGCAGTTTTTATCTTGTGAAGGGAGATTATGAGCAATCGATAGATTATGCCCAAAAACTTCTGATAATTGAGAAAACAAAAAGTAATTATCGTGAAAGATTGATGGCATACAGAAATATTAAGGATGCTTTTCGGTTGCTAAAGAATGATGTTAAAGAAAATCAATATTTAAGACTATATACTGCGCTCAACGATAGTATCATATTATCTGAGAAAAAAGCAATTGTCAGCCAGTCCAGGGATGAAATTAAAAAAGCTTATGTTAAAAATGAGCAATCAAAAAAGACACTTTTATGGATTAGCGGAATTGTTATAACTGTTATTGCTTTTGGTTCCTGGTTGCTGGTTCGCAGAAAGAATAGAACGCTTCGTAATAATTATCAGCTGATGATAGAAAGGCTTAAGGTCGAATCGAAAGAAGCTGAAGATGCGGCTAATATTACTAATGATATTGAAGATAATGCTCCAATTGAACCGGATATGACTGATGAATCCGAAGCATCTAACAAAAACCTGATCTCGGCCGAAACAGAAGCGCGAATTCTTAGAAAACTAGCCGCATTTGAAAAGTCGGAGAAGTTCCTGAGAAAAGATCTGACAGTAGGTTTGCTTTCTTCCCAGTTTAATACCAATTCCAAATACCTGGCAGAGATTATCAAAAATAATAAATCTCAAAACTTTAGCAATTATATCAACAATCTAAGGATTAATTACATTGTCCACAAGCTGTACAATGAGCCTAAATATAGAGAGTACAAAATCAGCTATCTGGCTGAGGAATGTGGCTATGCTTCGCCTCAGGTCTTTGTTTTGGCTTTTAAAAAGATCAATGGTGTTACGCCGTCTTATTTTATCCAGAGTTTGCAGGAGGATGAAAGCTTACAATACAATTAACCCTTAGGGAATTGTCGATATCTGTTTTTCTTTTTTTTTATTATTAATTGTGTTTTACTACTTACTGAGCGATTTGTGTGATGGTAATCGAACCCAGATTTACATAATTGCTGGCACTAGAGTCAGAATGGTAAAGTAACCTTATTTTGTCTCCCGCATTCAGAGTGCCTGTCCAGTTGATAGAGTTGCCATTGTCTACTGTGGAACCATTCATATTGGCATTGGTATCTTTCATCAGCAAGGAGTAGCTGCTTCCACCATTGGTGCTTTTCTGGAGCAGTGCAGATACGAACCAGCTTGTCTGTGCATTGACGTCATGGGAATGAGCACTTTGCATGCTAAAGGAATAGATTCCTCCCATACCGGCAGGTACTGTGAATACATTGCTTGCATAGGCGTTATATACATCTATATACTCAGTTGGATAATTGGCGAGGAGCATATTGGCGTTGCCAATATTTTGAGTACCGATTGCAGCTGCACTTACTATTATTTTTGATGTTCCTGTTGGAACGCCATTTACATACCCTAAAACACCGTTGGCGTCTGCCACTACAGTTCTGGTTGCAGTAAAGGTTTGGTCTTGACTGGCAGATGCTGCACCTGCCGGTGTGGTATTGATGGCATTGGTTGTACCGTTTGCGGGAAGATTTCTCAGTCTTGTGATGCCGTTGTTGTCGAGCTTTTCGGTTGGGCTCACTGTATTTACACCTACATTTCCTGTTGGGGTAATACGCATCTTTTCTTGTCCGGCAGTGTTGCTTCCTGTACTGGTGAGAAACTTGACTGGTGTAGGATTGGCAGTATAACTGCTTCCAATATCTAGCGATGTACTACTTCCCTGTGCAAGAATTTGTGCAGCTTGATTTGTATCTGTCCACATCCATAACTGGTACGCCCCGCCATTGGAAAGTCCTATCGAAGCTCTTGTCCCACTCCCTGAATCCTGCTGTATCCCTGTGCCTACATCATTTGTGAACGTTGTTTTCTGTGTATTAGTAAATGTTAGTGTTCTACCTGCTTGTGTGAGCGTACGGTTGCTAGTGAGAGTACCGTTAGCATTATAGATATTAACAGGCGCTGCAGGTAATCCTGCTACAGTTCCCAAAACGCCGTTAGCATCAGCAACAACAGTCCTGGTTGCTGTAAAAGTCTGATCTTGTGCAGCAGACATATCGCCATCAGGTGTGGTATTAATGGCATTGGTTGCCCCGTTTGTAGGAAGGTTTCTCAGTCTTGTAATGCCGGCGTTATCAAATCGTTCTGTCGGATCCTGAGTATCCACGCCAACATTTCCTTCTCCTGTGACACGCATTCTCTCTATGCTGGTGGTATTGCCGCCAGGGCTTGTACTCAGTGTTATCGGAGCAGAATCATTAGTATAATGAGTAGCTAAACCAAGCCCGGTAGAGCCATTGGAAGCTGTGATTTCGGAACCAGAATTCCATTGTTGTATCCATAGGTTAGCACTTCCATTATGGAATCCCATAGCAGCATCGATAGAAGTATCAGTAGCCTCCTGATGGATTCTTCCGTCTATATCCCAAAAGGTTTTTCGGGCTGTTCCTACAAAATTCAGAGTTTTCCCATTCAATGTTAATGTACGGGCATTTCCGGGGCCGATAAGTGAACCGTCGGAGTTGTAGATACTGGTATCATTTGCCAAACCTGATCCGGTGCTGACCCATTTGGTTCCATTAAAATAGTAGTAACCTGCAGTGGTCACATCAACTGTCTGTCCTGCCGGCGCTGAGTCTGCTACAGTTACATATACTAATGTACCGGTCTGGTCCGTAGTATAGGTTTTGGCTCTCAACTGGTCGCCTGTTAGTCTGGGTGCGGTGATGCCATCCAGTGATGTGTTATCCGTAGCTTTACCTATGACGTCCAAAGTTGATTTTGGCGTATCTGTATTAATGCCCACTTGTGAAAATACAAAGCCCGACACAAGCAAGGCTCCTAAAAGAATAATGTGTTTTTTCATTTGTATAATAAATTAATTATAATTTGGTTTGAATGTCTAAGTAAAAAATCGCCACTAATTCGTGTTAATTTAGTACAAATGCTTTGTTGCTAAGTAACACTGCATTACTGTCAAACTATATATATTTAATTTGCTTTACGATTAGCTTCTTGTAAAATTATATTGCACTAATGTTTATATATGATCATCAATATTTCAATAATTTTACATTATATCTGCTTATAAATGTTAAAATTAAAATTTTTTTTAAAATTAGGTATTAACTTTTAGATAAATGATAAAATGCAATCTACAAAAACAACTAATAACAATTGATATATTCTGATTTATAGGAAATAAGGTTTTATAAGTCAATCCTATTATCAATTATAAATATCTGGCAGATATTATAATACGTCTCAACACTTTAATACTATCATAAAGAATACGAGATCATTATCTCGCTGGGGAGCGTGTTTGTGCTTCTCCGCAAATATTTGTACTGGCTTTTAAAAAAGATCAATGGTATTTACACAGCCTTATTTTTATTCATTGTCTGAAGAAGGATAAAAGCTTTGTCTGTTGTCAGATTTGATTTTCTTCGCTGAGGTTAGTGGATCCAATATGAATCTGTTGACTGTGCTAATAGATGTGTATTATACAAGTCAATAGCCACGTATTGAGAATGTCAATAGGTGGTTGTTTAAATATCTCTGCTGAATAGTATGATCTATTGTACAGTAAGGTATTTATTAAAAATGATTGTTCTCGGAGATTTCAGAAGGATGCTGTTAGCGGTGTATTGAGTAGTTACTTGCAATTGATACATACCAGAGGCTAGTTCTGGAGTAATAATGATAAGTTCAGAAGGTTTATTCACGGCGATATCATTGGTGCTGGCTTTGGTTCGCTCATTAGTAGCAACATTCACAAAGGATATACCGTTGGCAGGATTATCGCCGACAATTTTGATTTTAGTTCCTTGTATTTTAAGGTTACGATTGGGAGTTAGAAGATGATTGATACTACCACTGTTGATATCTGTGATCTGAGAGATAGAACAGGTTGCATCAGCCATCCCCAGAATATCCACTTCGATGTTCTGGATTTGAACTCTTAGTTTTTCACCTTGGTTGAATTGGAATAAAATGCTGTGCCTCTTATTATCGAAGGTTTCTGTAGGACTTGTAAAAACTCCACGTATTTTTGTGGCAGCGGTAAAATATCCTGTGTTGATAGAGTAGCCGTCACATAACTGGTAGGCCATCTCTTTCAGGAAAAGCTCTATGGTGTATTCCATAGCAGATGCAGAGATGTCAGCTCCGCCACGGGTGACAGCTATTTCGCAAATCTGTTTTATATTCAGGGATCGCTCGCTTATGGTGCGAGCGATATAATCATTAGAATTGTCTTTAGTAAGGACATTATCGTAGAGATACGCCCGGATTTTGTGTAGTGATGTCATTTGTGTGTTTTTGTTGTTTGTTTTTTTATAAATGTGAAGTTTGATATCCTAAAGTACCAACTCTTCAAACAATCTTTCAAAAGTTTTATCCAGATCCGGAGTAGATCCGGGATGAGGTCTTGAAGTCTGAATAATAGAGCTTTTGACGGCGGTCAACCATCGGAAACGTTCCGGGATTTCAAGCTGGGCAATGGATCCGGCTGATTTTTCACCTTTAGCGATACTGACAAAAGACTGCAGGTGTTTCTTTACATCATCATAATCTATTTTCGAATGGATGACGCGGAATTTCTCTTCACAAAGATGAATTTTGACCCGGATGAATTTTTCTCTTTTTGAAAACATAATTAATCCGACATTGAAGAATTCTTCACGTTCAGGCTTCGGAACCAGACGGATTACCGCGTACTCATATAACTTTTGCTCTTGCATTTTTGGCTTCATTTAAAAAGTTATCAGAATTGTCGCGTCTCAGGATAAGAAAACGGAAATACACATCTTTAATCTCAGTTGGGGTCAAATCCGTATCATTCCAATGCAACCAATCTTCGGGAATCAGTTCTACGATTTCTCTCAAAACATCATCGGTCAGTATCGTTTTGAATTTTGTATTTACTTCGTCCAGTTCCGAAGCCTGCGGAAGGAGAACGTGATCTTTGATCATCACAAAAGGGCTCACAGCATTCTTTTCCCAATTGTCCCAGTTGTGGTGAAAATATAAAGAAGCGCCGTTGTCAATAAGCCACAGTTCCTGGTGCCACATCAGCATATTGGTATTACGGAAAGTCCGATCGATGTTGGTAAGAAACGCATCCAGCCAGACGATTTCAGACGATAGTTGAGGGTCGATTTTCACCGCGCCCGGATCGTAAGTAATTGCTCCGGAAAGATAATGAAGAGCGAGATTCAGTCCACAGCTGTTTTTCAGTAAATCCTGAATTTCCTCGTCAGCTTCACTTCTTCCAAAATCCTCGGAAAGATTAGCAAACACCAACTCCGGAATACGGAATCCTAAAACTTGGGAAACTTTGCCTCCGATTAATTCAGAGATCAAAGCCTTCACGCCGTGTCCAGCACCCCGGAATTTTAATACATATTTGAAGTCGTCATCCGCCTCTGCCAAAGCAGGCAAAGAACCTCCTTCTCGTAATGGAAGAATGTAGCGTGTGACATTAACTGTTCTTAAGGATAAGTCCAATTTGTAATTTTTTTGTAAAAATAGGGATTTACAAAGGAAATATCTGTAAAAGTTCTAAAATCTACTATTATGAAATTCGGAATAAAGTGAATCTATTATTAATGTCTAATGGTGTTTTTTGCGTTAAGTATTTTTACGTAATTTTTATTTAAATGAATAATTTAATTATATTATGTTAAATATTTAATTATATTTGTGAGTAATGTGTTCGGATATGTTGTTATTGTTGAATTTATTTTAAAACTACTATGAATAACCTCAAAAATAATATATATGAGAAATTTTTACAGAAAAATTGGTATTCTCTTAATTGTGCTTTGGGCAAAATTGTTTTTTGCACAGGGTTTTATTGAGAATTTTGATGACATTGCCACACTAGCTAGCAATGGATGGACTTTGCAAAACAACAGTTCTCCTGTGGGAGCTCTTGGTTGGTTTCAAGGTACTGCTACAACAGCAACACCAACACCTGGACCGTTTAATTCTTACAATGGAGCAGCTAATGCATATATAGCAGCTAATTTTAACAGTACAGGAAGTTCCGGAACTATTTCTAACTGGATAATAACTCCTAACAGGACTTTAAGAAATGGCGATGTTTTTAGTTTTTTTACTAGGAAACCAACGATTGGTGCAGGACAAACGGACTATCCAGATAGGTTGGAAGTCAGAATGAGTACCAATGGAGCAAGTACCAATGCAGGAAGTAGCGCCGCAACAGTTGGAGACTTTTCTACACTTTTGCTTAGTATAAATCCTACTTTGGTTGCAAATGTCTATCCGCAGGTTTGGACTCAGTATACTATTACTATCTCTGGTTTATCAGCCCCTACATCTGGCAGAATTGCGTTTCGATACTTTGTTACTGGTGCAGGTTCTTTAGGAATCAATTCAGATTATATAGGAATAGACAATGTGGTTTATACGCCTTATATTTGTCCTGCTTTTACTATGACATCTGGCGGAGCTTTAACAGCTGGTGCTGCGGGCAGTCCTTACAGTAAAACGCTTACGCAGACAGGGGCTTTAGGAACTCCTAATTTTGCTATTACAGCAGGTGCGCTTCCTCCGGGATTGACTTTGTCTACTTCAGGAACTATTTCGGGAACGCCAACTGCTACGGGGACATTTAATTTTACAGTCACTGTTAACGATACCAGCGGATGTTCGGGGTCTCAGGCTTATTCTATTACAGTATTATGTCCGTCAAACCCGATTACTATTGCTAATTTCCCAACACTTTGTAGTAATAGTGGTTTATACACTTTAACAGAAGCTTCTCCCGCGGGTGGAACATATAGTGGAACTGGCGTTAGTGGTGGTCAATTTGATCCGGCTGCGGGTACGCAAACCATTACTTATGATTATACAGATCCTTATGGCTGTGCACATTCCATGAGTAAAACTATAACGGTTAATCCTGAACAAAATATTACAACCCAACCAAATGCCAGTACAATTTGTGTGGGTGCTAATACCACATTCAGTGCTACAGCTAACAATGCTACAGGGTATCAATGGCAGGTTAATACTGGTTCAGGCTTTACGAATATCGGCAACACTGCACCATATTCCGGCGCAACTACATCAACCTTAACTGTTACAGGAGCGACTGCCGCTATGAACGGTTATGTCTATCGTGTAGTAATTTCAGGCTCTACGGGATGCGATCCTAAAACTTCAAACAATGCAGCCTTGACTGTTAATTCTGCCCCGGTAATTACGACTCAACCGATTGCAAGTACGATCTGTGCAGGTTCTAATACGACATTTACTGCTTCTGCAAGCAATGCTACCGGTTATCAATGGCAGGTTGATTCAGGCTCCGGCTTTACGAATATCAGCAACACAGCACCATATTCCGGAGCAACGACAGCTACGTTGACTATTACCGGAGCAACAGCTGGCTTGAATGGTTATATATATCGAGTTGTGGTAACAGGATTGTGTACACCGGTTGCAACTTCAAACAATGCAGCCTTAACAGTTAATTCTGCTCCGTCAATTACGACCCAGCCGAGTGCAAGTACGATCTGTGCAGGTTCTAACACGACATTTACCGCTTCTGCAAGCAATGCCACCGGTTATCAATGGCAGGTTGATTCAGGCTCCGGCTTTACGAATATCAGCAACACAGCACCATATTCCGGAGCAACGACAGCTACGTTGACTATTACCGGAGCAACAGCTGGCTTGAATGGTTATATATATCGAGTTGTGGTAACAGGATTGTGTACACCGGTTGCAACTTCAAACAGTGCAGTTCTGACCGTTAATTCTGCCCCGGTAATTACGACTCAACCGATTGCAAGTACGATCTGTGCAGGTTCTAATACGACATTTACTGCTTCTGCAAGCAATGCTACCGGTTATCAATGGCAGGTTGATTCAGGCTCCGGCTTTACGAATATCAGCAACACTGCGTCATATTCTGGAGCAACGACAGCTACGTTGACTATTACCGGCGCAACAGCTGGCTTGAATGGTTATGTATATAGAGTTGTGGTAACAGGATTGTGTACACCGGTTGCAACTTCAAACAATGCAGCCTTGACCGTTAATTCTGCTCCGTCAATTACGACCCAACCGATTGCAAGTACGATCTGTGCAGGTTCTAACGCTACGTTTACTGTTGCTGCAAGCAATGCCACCGGTTATCAATGGCAGGTTGATTCGGGCTCCGGCTTTACGAATATCAGCAACACTGCGCCATATTCTGGAGCAACGACAGCTACGTTGACTATTACCGGCGCAACAGCTGGCTTGAATGGTTATGTATATAGAGTTGTGGTAACAGGATTGTGTATACCGGTTGCAACTTCAAACAATGCAGCCTTGACCGTATCATCAGTAAGTGGTTCAACAACTAAAACTGATGTTACTTGTAATGGAAGCTCTAATGGAACGATAACCCTTACACCTTCGGGTGGCGTATCTCCTTACACTTTTGCTTGGAATGATGGCGCAGATACTCAAAATAGAACAGGTCTTGCAGCAGGAAATTATACGGTAACTATCAAAGATGTTAATGGTTGTATAGGATCTGCTTCTGTAACGATTACGGAGCCAGATGCATTGGTTGCTACGGCAGGAGCGCAAACTAATGTTGCTTGTAATGGTAGCGCGACGGGTGCAGCAACAGTTAATGTTACTGGAGGAACGGGTAATTATACTTACAGCTGGAATACAACACCGGAACAGACAGGGATGACGGCAACAGGATTGGCTGCAGGAACTTATATTGTAACGGTGAAAGATGCCAACCAGTGTCAGACAACACAATCATTTACAATTACAGAAGCAGAAGCGGTAGTTGCTCCTACAGGTGCGGCAACACAAAGCTTCAATGCTGGAGATACGCTGAGTGTTTTAGTTGCTAATGGTCAGAATATCAAATGGTATGCAACAGCAGGTGATGCAACCAATCATATTAATAATTTACCAATGAGTACTTTGATTGTTAATAATACCACTTATTATGCAACGCAAACTGTTGGCGGATGCGAATCTAAAACGTCGTTAGCAGTTTTAGCCTGGAATGAGGATATGGGTGTAATAAATAATGATGGTAAGACCAAAATCCAAATTTATCCTAATCCTGTTAAAGAAGTATTGCACTTCAGTGGTGAGGAGAAAATCAATAAGATTGTAATTATGTCAATTGATGGTAAGAAAGTCTCAGAGAAAACAATGTATGGCGAAAGAAAACTGAATGTTCATACTTTGGTACAAGGTACTTATCTGATTAATATCTTTACAGATAAAGGTATTCAAACCATTAAGTTTATCAAAAACTAAAACTTAAATTATAATTCTATAAGAGCCATCACAAATTTGTGATGGCTTTTTGTTTTTATGATATTCAGAACAAAAATCAACGCTTTCATAACATTTTTAACGAGGCGGTCAAGGAAGATTATATATTTGAATTTGATGAAAAATGCCATTAATATTTTAAAAAAAATCAGAAACTGCATTTGTTTATCTTTGTTATTATGAGAAAATATTCTAGTTTTTTTCTACTTTTTCTGGTGGTTTTTTGTTCCGGGCAAAATGCTTTTCACGTATTGCGGAAAGAACTTGATAATAAGATTCAAAATTCGGATTATCCAACTGCTTTGGAACTGATCAATCAAAATAGGGAACATTATAATCCCGAGGAAAAGACAAATCTTGACGTTTTAAAAGTAAAAATCCTGACGGAATTGGGACTCTACGATGAGGCTTTCAAACTGTCTCAAAATCTCATCAATTCTAAATTGACGCCTGAACAGCAACTCAAAATCCATATCGAAAGAGAACTCATTTTTGAAATTAATAATGATGAAAAATCTTCCAAAATCGAAATTGATAAAGCAGAACAGTTAATCAAAAATTATCCTGATCTTAAACCTAAAAATTATACTCATTTTCTTATCAGGAAATCTTCGTATTACAGGGTGAATGGTCATCGGGAAATTGCATTTGAAATCGCTAACGAGGCCAAAAAATATGCGATGTCAGTCAATGATGAATCGAATCTTCCTGATGTAGAACTGATTCTGGGATTGGGAAACCGGAACAATCCAGAGAAGAGATTAGCACATTTTCAGCGTGCACTTTATTTGTACAAAAGACTTCATCACAACGAGGCGATTAATTCTATGTACAATAATATTTCGTTTTTATATTTCTCAAAGCAGGATTATAAAGTGGCTGATGTTTATATAGATTCTGCAATTGCCAATTCCAAAAATTCAAGAGTTTTAAATTACAGAGCGGATATTTTTCAATTGAAAAGCGAAATTATGGAAAAGCAAAATCAACCTGATTCCGCTTTACACTATTACAAACTGGCTTCAGGCTTGTATAATCAGTTCAACAATCAGCAAAGAGATCTTAAAGTTAAAGAACTGGGAATTCAATTTAATTTTCAGAAGGAAAAAACGGAGAAAGAACAACTACAAAAGAACATTGCGGGAACTCGAAAGCTTAATATCACATTATTTATTTCTGTTTTCGTTTTAGCGTGTTTACTTTGGTTGATTCTTAAAAATAAAAAGAAAATAGAAGTTCAAAAACAAGAAATTTCTGATAATAACCTTGCTTTGAAAAACAATCTTGAGCAGAAACAATTCTTGGTTCAGGAGCTTAATCATCGTGTCAAAAATAATCTGGCTGTGATTCTCAGTCTGATAGATTTTCAGAAAGACCAAGCTGATAGTTCCGAGTATAAAAATAGATTTGAAGATCTTCATCAGCGGATAAAAACGATAATGATTGCGCATGAACTCTATTCTTACAGCGTGAATCATAATGATAATGCACTTATCGAGGTAGAAAGTTATACGAACCGGATTTTCGAAACGCATCAAAATAGTTCACAGAGAGTTATTGATTATAAAATTGATATCGAAAATAGCACTCTGAAAGTAGACAAAGCATTACCATTTGGTTTAATTCTTAATGAGTTGATTACTAATTCTATAAAACACGCAAAAACAGAATCGCTAATATTAGATTTAAAATTAAATTTGATTGATGATAAGATAGAATTGTCATATTCGGATAACGGAACCAATTTCGATTTTGAAAATAAGAAAGATTCACTCGGGCTTTTGATTATAGAAGGAATGGTAAAACAATTGAAAGGGAATTACACGAGAGATAAAGCTAATTATAAAATCACATTTCCCAATGACTGAGCATAAAAATAGAATACTGATTGTAGAAGATGAGGTCTTGATTGCGTTCTCTGTCAAAAAAATGCTGGAGCCGTTTTTCTTGTCAGAAATTGCTCACGATTATGAAGAAGCAAAACTGTTGTTGTCTCACAAATTATTTGATTTGGTTTTGATTGATATTTCGCTTTCCGGAGAAAAAACAGGGCTGGATTTGGCGCAGTTCATCAATGATAATATTTCGATTCCATTCATTTTTACAACCGCTTTGACCGATCTAGGTACACTCGAAAAAGTGACTGATCTGAAACCTTCTGCTTACCTTTCAAAACCTGTCGAAAGTGTGAATTTGGTCACAGCAATTAATCTTGCATTGGCCAATCAGGATAATATCTTCAAGATAGAGATTGGCAAACAGGTCTATTATTTCCAATCCAAAGATTTTCTTTTTGCAGAAGCTGACCATATCTATGTCGAAATCTATTTGAAGTCCGGTAAAAATCAAATTCTAAGAACAACAATGTCCTATCTGGAAGAGGTTTTTCCTTCGAAATATTTTAAACGCATAAATCGAAGTGTAGCTGTCAATCCCTATCATATTTCAAAAATCGTGAATGATAAATTGTATTTGGAGGATAAGGTTTTCAAGATTTCCAAACATTTCTAATTTCATTTTAGAACAAAAAAGCATAGTTTCAGAACATTTTTTCGGGTAAGAATTTCATCGTTTCTAATTTTAATGAATGAATGCTAAATCATTGTCATTCAATTCTAATCTGTTAAAACTGAAATTATGAAAACACTTCTATTCTTTCTTTCTTGTTTGTTGATTCCTGCTTTTGTTGATGCACAGATTTCGCCAAGTCTTACTGGTATTGTGTATGTCAATACGGCTGTAATTGGTGGTACAGAAACCGGTTCTTCGTGGTCCAATGCTTCTAAAAATTTAAAGCAGGTCATTACGGCTGCCAACTCTAATCCAGCAATTAAGGAAATCTGGGTTTCCAAGGGAACTTATTATCCGTCTACGACTTCCAACAGAGATGACTTTTTCTATATCACCCGAAATAATTTGAAGGTCTATGGAGGCTTTTCAGGATCAGAAACATCTTTATCCGAAAGAGATATCCAGACCAATGAAACCATTCTGAGTGGTAATATCGGAGCGGCAAATTCGGCTAATGATAACAGTTACCATATAATGGTTATCGATGCGTATGATTCAGCGATTGACAATTCTACGCAGATAGATGGTTTTACATTTCAGGATGGGAATGCAAACGCCGGATCTGTTTTGAATAATTATTTTCCAAGATATACAGGGAGCGCAATTCTAGTTTATCCCTCGATTGATAATAATTCTCCGTTGATATCCAATAATATATTTAAGAATAATTCGCAGTTTCAGTTAGGAGCTTTGGCAATCGAAGCTAATACCTCAGGAACTAATGTCACGCGAGTAGAGAATTGTTCTTTTTATAACAATTACTCAAAATATGCAGGTGGAGCACTTGATGTTTTTAATCATTATGGAACAGTCCAAAATATTGAGATCAAAGGCTGTATTTTTCAAGAAAATGTTGTGGATAATGGTTCTCAAGGCGGACCAAATGGTGGTCTTGGGGCAGCGATTTTTACTTATGGGAATAATAATGTTTTGATTAATAAAAGTAGATTTGTAAACAACAAGATTGGTAATTATACTCAATATTCTGGTACGTACAAAGGAACGGCAGTTGCGGCAAGAGAAGGTTCTGAAGTTACTATTGTTAATAGTCTAATTTATTCTGACCAGATTTATATTCCTTTTTATAATAGTGCTTCTTCCCTCAGTTTTATTAATTCCACGGTCTACAACCCAGATGGCGGGACACTTCTTGCAACTGTAAATCCAGTTCTCAATTCTATTCAGAATTCTATTTTCTGGATGGGTGGTAATTCTGTGAATGCAATTGATGGTGCTGGGACAACTGTAACAGCGAACAATTCTATTATTCTTCCAAAATACAATGTGACTTTGACCGGTTCTAATAATTATACTGCAGATCCTTTATTTAAAGATGTTGCTTCTAAGGATTTTGGTTTGCAAAATTCTAGTAATGGGATTAATAATGGAAATAATTCGTTTTACGATGTGTCAAAGTATGGAAATTTTGATCTGGCAAATAATAGTCGAACCGAGGAAACAACAATTGATATCGGAGCTTTTGAAAAACAACCGACCTTATCTGTCTCGGGCATTAATAATGAAAAATCAATTACAATCTATCCAAATCCTGTAAAGGATATTCTGAATCTGAAAACCAGAGAAAAAATCTTCATGGTGGAAATCATATCGATGGATGGAAAAAAAGTATTGACGAGAAATATAGATAATGAAACGAAGTTAGATTTGGGATCATTACCAAAAGGAATTTACTTCATTCATATTTCTACAGAAAAAGAAACACAATCCTTGAAATTCATCAAGGAATAATAATGTTGGTTAATCAGCCTGATTTATTTGTAATCATCGATCAACCAAACACTAGGTTCGTCAAAAAATAATTTCTAACAATCTTAAAAGTAAACATTATGAAAAAAATCAATCCTTTATTGGCTATGATTGTATTAATCTGTTCCAATTTTTTCTATGCGCAGAGCAGTACAGAGTCTTTCGAAACAGAATCGCACGGCAGTACTTCTTTCACAGACAATGGTGTGATTTTCAACATTCTTTCCCACGTGGGTACGTTCCGAGTACAGGGTAATTTTCCCGGAACAGGTTGGAACGGAACTGCAAATGATAACAGGTACATTGACAATTCAAACTCGTCAGAAAGCCCAGCCTCTTTTAGCATTAGAACAACATCTAATTTGTTCAAAGTTAATAGATTTTGGATATATCTGTCAGCATTTAATCTTGATCTAAACGTTGACGGAACTCTTACGATTACAGGCAAATTATCCGGAGTTACCAAATTTACGCAGACCAAAACTACAGGATTTGCCACTTCTTTAGGAAGTACGAATGGTTTTACATTAATAGATTTGGCGAATCTGAATGGGCAGAACTATTCCAATATAGTTATAGATCAGCTACAGCTTACGTTGGGTGGAGCTTTCAGGTATGCTAGTTTAGACGCCTTTACTTGGGTCAAGGACTCAAATATAGTCTTGGCTGTTGATGACACACAGAGTAAGGCGAAAGATTATTGGGTTTATCCTAATCCGGCATCAGATTTTATCAGTTTTAATAATGCTAAGGATATTCAGAAAGTGGAGATTTATGATTTAAGCGGAAAGCTAATTATAAGTTCCGATAAAGCGGAAAAAGTAAACATTTCTCAATTGGAAAAAGGAACTTATGTGACAAAACTCAAAATGAGTAATGAAACCGTGAATTCAAAATTCATCAAAAAATAAAGGAAAATAAAACTTGAATTTTGCCGGGAGATTTTCTTCCGGCTTTTTTATTCTCAATCCGAATCGCTATTTTTGGAAAAAATATAAAATGTCCAGTTTCATAGATTTTGGAATCGCTCAAAAACAATACGACAGAATGAATAGAATTACGCAGTTGTTCGGAACAAAATATCCAATCATTCAAGGTGGAATGATCTGGCATTCCGGATGGCGACTGGCTTCGGCGGTTTCTAATAATGGCGGATTGGGATTGATTGGTTCGGCGAGTATGTATCCCGACATTCTGAGAGAAAATATCAGAAAATGTAAAGCTGCAACAGACAAACCTTTCGGAGTGAATGTCGCTTTGCTTTACCCGAATCTTGAAGAGATCATTAACATTATTTTGGAAGAAGGTGTGAAAATCGTTTTTACATCGGCTGGTAATCCGAAAACTTATACCGAGACTTTGAAAAAAGAAGGCATCAAAGTTGCTCACGTTGTATCAAGTGTTAAGTTTGCTATGAAATGTCAGGAAGCTGGAGTTGATGCAGTTGTAGCAGAAGGTTTCGAAGCAGGCGGACATAACGGGCGAGATGAAACGACAACACTTTGTTTGATCCCGAATGTCAGGAAACATATCGATATTCCTTTGATTGCTGCGGGAGGAATTGGTTTAGGAAGCCAGATGAGGGCAGCAATGACTTTGGGTGCTGACGGCGTTCAGATCGGTTCCCGTTTTGCAGCAACAGTCGAAGCAAGTTCTCACGAGAATTTCAAAAATAAAATCGTTGAACTGAAAGAAGGTGATACGCAATTAACATTAAAGGAATTAGCGCCGGTTAGATTAGTTAAAAATAAATTCTTTCACGACTTAGAAAATCTTTACGAAACCGGCAGAAATATTGAAGCTCTGAAAGAAACGCTCGGAAGAGCCCGTGCGAAACGCGGAATGTTCGAAGGGGATCTGGAAGAAGGCGAATTAGAAATCGGACAGGTTTCTGCTTTGATAGACGAGATTCTCCCTGTAGAAAAAGTCTTCGAAAACCTAATCAAAGAATTCAATGAAGCAAAAGTCGATTTGAGTTTGTAAGAAACAAATTTAAAGACAAGAGACAAATTCCAAGGCTCCGAGTGCCTCAGCCTGACAAGTATTAACATTACACCAAAAGAAGCCTAATTGCTCATCATTTATAATTCATCATTAATCATTTATAATTAACCACGTGTTTTCTAAACAAGAAGCTCAAAAATTGAAAACAGAATTCTGGACGGCTTTCGGAAAAGCTTTTCCGAGAAAATGGCTGTTGTATGATACCAAAATCAAGGATTTTTCTTTCAAGTTTTATGCAGATAACAAAAAAGCTGAGGTTTCGATTGATATCGAGATGAAAGATGAATTATTCCGAAATGCTTATTACGAGAAAATTTGGTCTTTGGAATCCATTTTAGAAGATGAGATTGGAGAATTTACAAAAGATGAATTTTATGCTTTGGACAACGGGAAAATCATCAGCAGAATTTGGGTTGAGAAAACCGGAGTCAGCATTTTCAATAAGCAGACCTGGGCGGATATCTTCGAGTTCTTTGTGGAGAAAATGGATGGTTTTGAACGTTTTTATTATGAGTATGAAGATTTTATAAAAGACATTTAAAATTAATTAAAGACAATACATTTTACTTTTTATAAAATACATTTTACATTAATGAAAAACATTACAATAAAAGCCAACGATTTTTTTGAATTACTGAAGCTGAAAGATCAATCGATGTGGGATGTTTTTGCATCAATGATTGATGGCGAAGAGAAAGAGATCGTTTTCCTGAATGATGAGAATCAATATCTTTTCCACTACGTTTTGCCAACAACTATAGAAAAACTGCAAGAGGATAAAACGCTTTTTGCGAAGGAGTATTCAGAAAAATTATCAGGACTTAACTAAGTGTTTCTTCCATTCAAAATAACCGATAATCGCCATAATGGTGAAAACAAAATACTGCAAAGTCGTGAATACCAGACCTTTGTAATGCATCATCGGGATGCAGATAAAATCGGCAACAATCCAGAAAATCCAGTTTTCGAGATTTCGTTTAGCCATAAAATACATCCCAACAAGGAATAGGGAAGTGGTAACAATATCGGTGTAATTCGCCCAATCGAGGTGATAAAGTCCAAGTTTGATGCCTTCCATAGAAAACTGATTGTCGATAAATGGTTTGAGGTAGTAAATTAATCCGACAAAAAGCAAACTTCCTGCAAATAGCAAGCTTCCGACCTGCCAGTCTTTTTTGCCGGCTTTCTTTACTTCTACGTGGATGTGGTCATCAGAATGTTTGGACCAAAGAATCCAGCCATAGATACTCATCACAGTATAATAAACATTGATGAGCATATCTCCCAAAAGTCCGAAGACAAACATAATATAAATGAAAAGCACGGTGGAGATAATTCCTGTCGGGTAGACCCAGATGTTTTTTCGGATGGAATAATAGACACTCATCAACCCAAACAATACGGCAACAATTTCTAAAACAATAAGATAAGTCTCGTAAGAACTGTATTGTGCAGTCAGATATTCGAAGAAATTCATAGTCTCAAAGATAATTATTAATCTCCTAAAAATGTTAAACGCTATTGATAATTAATACAGATAAGTAAAATTAATTAGTTAAAAAAAGTTAATGAAAGCAATTTTTTAATATTTTCGTAATTCAAAAATAAATATAGAAGAAAAGCCCCCTTTGAATTTTTGGGGATAAAAAAAATTTTAAATTATGGCAAACATTTGGATTAAAAAGCCGATGGAAGCGTATGAAGCGGACATTAAAAAGAGTCAGCTAAAGCGTGTATTGGGAAAATGGAGTTTAACAGCTATTGGGATTGGTGCCATCATTGGAGGTGGTATTTTTGTTTTAACAGGTACAGGTGCGTATTATAATGCTGGTCCTGCTTTAGCACTTTCCTTTGTCATTGCTGGGATTGCCTGTGTTTTTGCGGCATTGTGTTATGCAGAATTCGCATCCATACTTCCGGTAGAAGGTTCAGCTTACGCCTATGCTTATGGAACAGTAGGAGAGATCTTCGCCTGGATTATCGGTTGGGGACTGATTCTGGAATATGCAATGGGTTCTATGACTGTAGCTGTTTCCTGGTCCGGATACTTTGGGAAATTACTGAAGATGTTTGGGCTGCATTTACCGGCTTGGTTAACGACAGACCCACAAACATATCTTGCTGCAGGTAATTCTGGATTTTCTATGAACCTACCTGCATTTTTAATTGTATGGGTAGTGATAGGGATTCTGTTGAGAGGAACAAAAGGCGCTGCAAAAGCGAATAATTTCATCGTGATGCTAAAAGTTTCTGCCATTATCTTCGTGATTATTGCCGGCGTATTTTTTATCAATCCGGAGAACTGGTCACCTTTCATTCCAGCTGCTACTACGATTACAGAAAACGGCGTTTCGCATTCTGCTTATGGTTATGCGGGAGTTGTTGCCGGAGCATCAGCCATTTTCTTTGCTTATGTTGGATTTGACGCGGTTTCTACACAGGCTGGGGAAGCGATTGACCCTAAAAAAGATGTGCCATTTGCAATCATCGCATCTTTGGTAATCTGTACATTATTATACATCTTGGTATCATTGGTTTTAACAGGAATGATGCATTATACAGACTTCAATCCACTAGGAAAATATCCGGACGCGATCAAAGCGCCAGTTGCTTACGCCTTCGATATTGCCGGACAGGCTTGGGCTGGTTATATCATCACCATTGCAGCAACAGTTGGTTTGATTTCCGTACTGATGGTAATGATTATGGGACAATCCAGAATCTTCCTGGGAATGTCAAAAGACGGATTAATTCCAAAAACCTTCTCAAAAGTAAACCCAACGACAAGTGTACCATCAAAAAACTTAATTATTTTAGGGGGTGTGATTTCAGTCATTGCTTCATTTACGCCAATCAATGATTTGGCACATATGACCAGTTTCGGGACTTTGTTCGCGTTCACAATGGTATGTGTTGCAGTTTGGGTTTTGAGAGTTAAAGAGCCGAATCTTCAAAGAAACTTCAAAGTGCCTGCATTGCCGGTCATTGCGGTTTTAGGAATTGCAATTAACATCTATTTGATCATCAATCTGAGCAAAGAAGCACAAATGTATTCTTTAGGTTGGTTGGTCATCGGTTTCTTCATTTATTTCTTGTACAGTAAAAGAAATTCAAAACTTCAGAACGGAGGATTTGGAGAGACGTTCAAAGCAGAGCAAGAACCTTTGGAAGATGTTGATATTGATATCGACAACAAGCATTAAAATATAAATTCCGCATCTTTTGCGGATTTTTTTTTGGAGCTTAATCCCGCTATCCACTATATCTTTTTTGTTATTGCGAACGAAGTGAAACAATCTGTTGAACCATTACCCATCGCAATAACAAAAAAGGATGCCGTTCCTATCGGGGCTATGGATTTTGTCTGTAAAACGAAATTTTATCAATAATAATCAACATTACTCAACTTTCATTATTTTTATAAAATGAAAAAACTAGTACTATTTTCACTGACGATGATTTCGTCATTTCTGCTATCTCAGAAATTTACAATCGATACTTTGTTGACCGACAAAATCAGCATCAGAGCCATCCAACTCTGGGACGGAAAAGTATGGTATTCCGGAACGGATTCAAAATTCGGTTATGTCAATATAAAAGATAAATCAGATAAAAAGCAAATTAAACTTTCAGACAAGAAGTTGCAATTTCGTACTCTCGCCCAAAATAAAAAAAGCTTCTACGCTATTAATATAGAAAGTCCAGCTTATTTTTTTCAAGTTGATAAAAAAACATTAGATTTCAAAGTTGTGTTCAATGATAATGATCCGACGGCTTTTTATGATGCCTTGAAATTCACAGATAATAATTTTGGATTAGCATTTAGCGACCCGTCAGCCAATCAAAGATTGAATATCTCTCAAACCCGAAATGGTGGTTCAAAATGGATTCATTGCAATGATTGTAAAGATTTTCCTTATTTAGAAAAAGGTGAGGCTGCTTTTGCTGCTAGTAATACCAATATCGCAAGTTTTGGAAATGTTATTTGGATTGCAACAGGCGGAATGAAATCCAGAATATATCGTATGAGGTATAAAGATTGTAATTGGAAAATTTTTGAAACACCTTTTACACAAGGAACTTCTTCCAAAGGAATTTATTCTATTGACTTTTACAGTGAAACTAATGGAATTGCTGTCGGCGGAGATTACACAAAACAATCCGATAACATAAACAATATTGCAACAACCAATGATGGTGGGCAAACCTGGAAAATCCAAGCCAGCGGACAAAATGCAGGCTATATGACTTGCGTGAAATTTCGACCAAAAACCAATGGGAAAGAAATAGTCGCAGTTGGAGACCAACACATAAGTTTCTCATCAGATTACGGAAAAACCTGGACAAAAATCTCCGACGAAAAAAATCTATACGCCTGTGAATGGCTCGATAAAAACACTCTGATTCTAGCAGGAAAAGACAAAATAATAAAGTTGAATTTCCAGTAAAATTTCAAGATATTTAATTTGTATTTCTTAGCTGAACCAAGCGTCTTTGTGAACTTAAAAGTATTTTCAATAAATTCAAAAATCTTAGTGGGCTTTGTGTTCAAAGTCAAGCATTAAAAACATAATCCCTATTTTTGCACCGAATTAATGGAATAGGCATAACTTGCAAATGAAAAATACGGTTATTTTCGATATGGACGGCGTGATTGTAGACACGGAACCGCTTCATAAAAAAGCTTACTATCAACATTTCAAAGAATTAGACATCGATGTAGATGCAGAATTATTCTCAAGATTTACAGGAAAATCGACCCGAAATGTTTACCAGATGATTAAAGAGATTTTCGGAATCGAAACCAATGTTGAAGAATTAATCCAAAGAAAAAGAACTCTATTTTACGACTTATTCGATTCTGACCCCGCTTTGAAATTATTAGATGGAGTCGAGAGTTTGATAAAAAATCTTTATTCTTCTAATTTCCAATTGATATTAGCTTCTTCTGCTGCCAAATCTACGATTGACCGGGTTTTCAAACGTTTCCATTTATTTCCCTATTTCTCACATCTTGTAAGTGGCGAAGATTTCCCCGAGTCAAAACCCAATCCGGCGATTTTTAACGAAGCTCAAAGGCTTTCGGGAAATGCCAAATCAGAGTGCATTATTATCGAAGACAGCACCAACGGAATACAAGCTGCCAACGCTGCCGAAATCTTCTGTATTGGCTACAAAAGCGAGAATAGCAAAAATCAGAATTACGAAACCGCAGATTTGGTCATTCATCATTTTGATGAATTGAAAGTAGAAGAATTGGAGTTGATTTAAGAGACTCTTTTCTTATTGGAAGATTCTACCCATTCATCATTTTTGCAGACTTTACAATTGCCGTGTTCTCCGGATTTGAATTCCTGAGTATAGCCACAAAATGTACAGGAATAATGAATATTCTCAGTAAATATTTTTAAAGGATTTTCTAATGAGTTAGGCAATATAGGTAAACCAAATTTAATGTCTTTATCTTCATAATAAAAAACACTGATTTCACCAGAGATTTCCTCAATAGCTTTTTCAACCTGACCAAGTTGTGAAATGCCCTTCAGTCTTAACTCCGCAAAGAATTCATCTTCTCCTAATGATTCTTTTCGGAAATCATCAATACAAAAAACACCATCCTGAATCAAGCAAATCGGTTTGCCTTCAACCAGTTTTTCAAATTTTTTGCTTTTCCCAATAAAGTAGGTGATAATGGTGTATAAGCTGATTATCATTGTGAAAACAACAATGGCGGGCATTATTCCAACATCTTTGTAAAACATCGGATCACCGGCAGCAGAACCAAGTCCAATAATCACAACCAATTCAAAAACTGAAAGTTGTTTTACGCCTCGTTTTCCCAAAAGACGGAGCCCGAAAATAATCACCAGAAACATTATTCCGGTTCGGAGAACTGTTTCCAGAAGGAAAATCCACTCTTCTGAACCTAATAAAATTTGTTTGAAATCGAACATAGTTTTTTATCGCTATGTTCAAAAAATAAGCCAGAGCTAATAAAATAAATCCGAGTTATTTCTCAAAAAACGCCATAGAACTTCCAATCCAAATCGCATCTTTTTTATTGAAATCCACATTCACCATTGCAGCTTTAGTCATTCTTACAAGGTTGACGAGTAATTCTGGGTTTTCTTCATCAGGATTCCAAGCAAAAAGCAAACGGATTTCGGCTTTAGAAAATTCTCCGTTGATGTCTTCAAAAAGAGATGCGTAAGTCACTTTTCTTTGAAGGATATAATTTTCTTTATCGTCAATTTTGTTGATGATTTCTTGAGTTGGATTCAGGTTTACGCCGCTTCCAGCAAATGAGAAAAGTGGTTTCAAGACAAAATTTTCTAGCTGTTCAGTTTCAGGAAAATCTGGCAAGAAATAACTTTTCGGAACAAATTCGTGCTTTAGTTTTGGGAGAATATATTTTGAAATTTTGAAAAACCAATTCGGATGCGTAATCCATTCTACATCGATGTCTTCCCGGAAATCAAATTCCGTTTCCAAACCTTCGATCTTATCCAATTCATCAAAAATCACACGATTGTAAATTCTATTGATAGGAATCAGTTTTCCATCATTTTCATAATACAATTTTTTGCCTTCCTTTTTGATTTTAGTCAGACAAACCGTTTTGATTCCAAGATATTGTTCAGTCAGAGCGAAATCAATTGCGGTTTTTTGTTTTTCAGGGTAGATCTCCAGAAGAATGACATTTTCTGGATTTTCGTTTCCTACGATAACTTGTTTCAGTTTTTGGATGTATTCATCTTTCGGAAGTGAGTTTTTCAGTTTGTTCAGAAAAGGATAAACTTCGGTAATCACTTCTTCAAACAATTTCTGAAAACCAAACAGACTAGGAAAAGCCTGCAACTCTATCAACTGCGGAATCATATTTCCACTCTCATCCTGACAAATTCCAAAATCTATCGCTACAAAATGGGGTTTCTGAGTGTCATTCGGAACATTACAATTCGCAGGAATAGCTTTTCTCAGTTCTTCGTCAGGCATTTCCTTGATTTGCGAAATAATCGACTGGGAAGCATCATCCAGCTTTTGCCAAAAATCTTTGGTAAGAAAAATTGGACTCTCAGAAAGTCGAAACGCGGCTTCGTGACCGCATTTCTCTTTGATTAATTCATTAACTTTAGTATATTTTTCTTGAGAAAATTCTTTGTTGAATTGAGCTCTGTATTTTGGAATCATAGTTTAATTTTTTTATTAACCACAAAAGTCACAAAAGTTAGAATATTTTATATTTAAGATAAAAAAAAAGAATAGATTAAAAAATAGACTTTTTTAAACTTTTAAAAATCATTTTAGTAAAAAGCTTTTGTGACTTTTGTGGTTTGAGTTTTTAACCGAATACCAAGTTTTTAATAATTTGCTCAGAAGCCAGTTGTAAAAATCTTGGGATGATTTGTGCTCTGGTTAATACGATTTTGTCGTCATCGTCCATTCTGTCAATCGTTTCAAGGTATTTTTCCATTCCGAAGGTTTCAATCATCGCTTCCTTATTTTTCTCATCTTCCAGGTTTTTGATGAAGCCAAGCGGATCCGCTTCCGGGTGAAATTGTGTTCCGAATATCTCGTCAGAAAAACGAACGGCCATCATTGCTCTTTCCAGGTGTACTGTTGGACGGATTTTTTCCAAAGCCACAATTTTCATTCCCAACTCGTCCAATTTTTCCTGATTCGGTTCAATACATTGATACGCCCTGGAATCTACGCCGTAAAAAGGGTCTGGCAGATTTTTGAATAAAAATTCTTTATCGCCGTCTTCCGATTTATGGATTGGCATTACGCCAAAAGAATAAGACTTTCTCTTGCAGACATTCGCAATTCCGAAGTGGATAACCGCCAATTGAAAAGAATGACAAACCAAAAACAGATATTTTTTCTGCTCATTGTTTTTGTTGTGTTCCCAAATCTGCGTCAAAAAATCGGCAAATTTCTGTTCCCACTCGTAACCTTCACGATGCGGATTTCCCGGCCCTCCGGAAGAGATGAAGATGTCAAAATCTTCAATATTGGGCATTTCATTTTTATAACGAACATCAAAAACATCTACAGAAACTTCGTATTCCGACTGCTTATGAAACGCCTGCGACAGCTCTTTAATATTTCTCATCCCTTGATTCGGATGATTATTGTTCATATCCAAAAGTGCAATTCTTACATCATTTTTACTCATATTCATAAATTTTTACAAAAATACGGAATCTAAAACTGATAAAAAGCGAACAAAATTCTCAGTACAATAATTATGGCAATTCCCTCTCCGGTGCTAAGTCACAGCTCGGGTCGGGCTTTCCGTTACAATCTTTTGCTTTTCCTTATGTGAAAGAAAAGCAAAAGGATTTTCACTTCAATCCCTATTGCGTGCGATTCGGAAACAATTAACCATTAATCACTAACAATTATAAAAGTCCTTTCTCAGTTTCATAAATCATATAATCCACGACTTTCTTCATATCGCCGCCACTTTCGTGGAACACTTTAAGTTGTCTGTCAGCACCAGTTCCCATTTTGCAGATTTCTCTAGCATATTCAACTTCTTTTCTGCAACCCAAATCGTCCACAACATCATCAATGAAAGCCAATAATTCTTCCAAAAGTTCACGATAAGGAACACTCGCTTCTTTACCAAAGTCAATCAGATGTGCATCAATTCCGTCTTTAGACGCACGCCATTTGTTCTCGGTTAAAAGAAGTCTTCTGTAACTTCTATAGCTGGTATTTTGTTGATGCATTTTGTAAATTTTCGCTACCAACGCCTGCATAATTGCTGCCAGACAAACGGTTTCATCAATCGTCATGGGCATATCGCAAATTCTGAATTCAATGGTAGGGTAGAACGGATGAACTCTCAAATCCCACCAAATTTTCTTGGCATTATCAATCGTTCCGGTTTTCACCATCAGATTCACATATGCATCAAATTCCGCAACGCTTCCGAAATAACTTGGTAATCCTGTTCTTGGGAATTTAGCAAAAACTTCCTGTCTGTAAGATTTAAAACCTGTTAATCTTCCAACCCAAAACGGTGAATTGGTGGATAGTGCGTAAACGTGAGGCAAGAAATAGCGCATCACATTTTGGATTCTAATCCCTTCTTCACGGTCAGGAATCCCGATGTGAACGTGCAATCCGAAAATCAGATTCGACCTTGCCACATCGCCCATATCGCTTACGATTTTGTCATAACGTGCGTCTTTTGTGATGATATTATCTTTCCAGTGAGAGAACGGATGTGTTCCACCGCCGGAAACTCGTAAACCCTGTTCGTGAGCGGTTTTGACAAGATGTCTTCTAAGGTCAGTCAATTCCTGACGAGCCTGCTGAATATTTTCACAGATGCCTGTTTCCATTTCAACAACCGACTCGTGCATCTCGTGTTTTAGATTTTCGCTGAGAACTGCTTTTCCTCCTTCTATTATTTTGGAAACGTGGGAAACCAAATCACGGCTTTCCGCATCTATGATTTGATATTCTTCCTCAACACCAATTGTGAATCTGTGCATATTTTTTCTTTGTGTTTGTTAAAGTTAGTTGTTAAGTTTTTAAAGCTGATTGGTTACAAATTTTCCCCAATCGATGTTGATTTTTCCAGGCTTGTAGTCTTTAGCTTTTTCAATGGCTAGTTTTGCAGCGTGTTCCACAATCCATTGGAAATTTTCTTCCCCAACAGAGTTTCTGTCAGCATCCGGAGCCGGATTACAGAAATCAATCGCATAAGGAATTCCGTCTCTCACAGCGAACTCTACAGTATTGAAATCGTAGCCCAAAGCTTCGTTCATTTTAATGGTATAATCTGTAATGGTTTTTAATAATTTTTCTAGTTCTTTTCCTTCGGTTTGATGCGTGGTTGCATATCTCAAATGGTGCGGATTTCTCGGTTCATAAGGCATAATGTGAACGTACTTTCTGCCCAAACAATACACTCTATAATAATCCTCAAAAACAATCTCTTCCTGAACCATCATTACCAGTTGCTCTGTCTCTGCGTGTTTTGCCCACATATCTTCGGGATTTTCTACACGGTAGACATTTCTCCAACCGCCACCGTCGTGAGGTTTCATATAAGCTGGAAATCCAATATAGTTGAAAATATATTCCCAATCGTGAGGGAATTTCAGGTTTCTGAAAGAAGTTTCCGAAGTATTGGTTGGTCTTTCGTGTGAAGGCAACAAAACAGTTTTAGGTAATGGAATTCCAATTTTTGACATCAAAGCATTATTGAAAAATTTCTCATCCGCACTCCACCAAAATGGATTGTTGATAACATAAGTTCCGTTAACCGCCGCATTTTTAAGATAAGCTCTGTAGAAAGGAACGTCTTGCGAAATTCTGTCAATAATCACAGCATAACCATAATCTGCGCCTTGTTCCAATTTGTCAATTTGAACAGGTTCTGCAATATATTCTCCTTTTCCTAGTTCATTAACTTTATCAATAAAAGCCCAAGGAAAAGTATCTTCCATTCCAAATAAAATTCCAATTTTTTTTGCCATAATTTTGTTTTTTAAGGTCAGAAGTCCATTGTCGGAAGTCTGAAGTTTGTATGTTTATTTATTATTTGTTTTCCAAATGCCAAACTCGTTTCTTATTGTGTCGAGTAAATTTTTAAAAGCAATAAGCTCATCAATATTTTCAAAATGTTTTAAATAACCTTCAGGGTTGCTATAAAGAATTTTATTAAATTCTTTATTATTTTTTATCATTACTTCATATCCGATTCCGTCCATAATTGCTACACTCGAATAATTATCAATAAATTTTCCTTCTTCTAATTCAATTGTCTTACTTTTCTTGAACTTATATTGAATTGATTCCCATTTTGGTAGGTATAAAATGTCAGATTGTAATATTTTTAACCAAACAACATCAAGATTCGTCTGACTATTTAATTCTTCCATTTGTTTTATTGAGTCTGGAGATTTTTTTATAAGTTCAATTTTCCAAGTTGTATTTTCTTTTTCTTGATACATTCTAAATATTTGCCAACTATTGGTAAGAGCTGGTTTTAAATAAATTCTTAATTCTGAAAAATTTGCGATGCTATCAGGGATTTTAGCAATCTTATTAAGTGAATAATCTTGAGCAAAATTTTTAACTGATACCAATAAAAATATAAGTAATACTAAATTTTTCATTTTTGATTACCCGAAAAATCTTCCAATGAATGTCGGAAAAACCATTCTCCAAAGCACCCAATCGTGGTCTATCCATTTTTGCTCATCGTACCAATGATTGATTCCTTTTTCAGTTAAGATTCCTGCCATTTTTCTAGTTGGCTCCAAACAAATGTCACGGTCAGAGGTGCTGAGAACAATATGCATATGCTTATATTTCCAGGCTTCGTCATTTTTCACGAATTCGTCCGGGCAATTGAAATAAATCAGTTGGTCTTGATAACCGTCCATAAAATTCCTGATGTTAAAAGCGCCTGACAAACAGAAAAGATGCGAAACCAAATCCGGAAATCTGAACGCAAAATTAGCAGCGTGATAACCTCCAAAACTTGCGCCTGCAACAGCTACGCGATGTGTGTTGTGCGTTCTTTGGATGTAAGGAATGAATTCCTGAACGAGAAACTGAACGTACATCTCATAATTTCTGATTCTTTCGTAAGGAGAAATTCCTTTATCATAAAAACTGAATTTATCAATCGTCTGAACATTGAATAATTTTAAAATCCCATTGTTTGTGAAGTGTGAAATGCTTCCGTTCAAATGGAAATCGGCATTTTGAGTATAAGAACCTTGCGAAGTCGGGAACATAATAATCGGATAACCGAAATGTCCTGTAACTTCGACCTGAAGGCTCATTCCAAGAATGTGTGAATAATAATCTGTATGTGTTATTTGAGGCATTTGTATTTAGTTGCTAGTTATTTAGTTAATTAGTCTTCAGTTTTGAGTAAATCTTTATCATTAACAATTTATAATCGGACATTAACTCGTCGGTTTATCTTTCGGCGGAAGAATATTCAGAATCTGTTCCGTTACCAACTGAGCGGCTTCGTCAAGTCTTTGTTGGATTTTTTCTGCATTATCAGATTGGTAAACGATCCCGACGTGATAATCTATAGGTAAAAACTTTACAACCTCGGAAGTGTATAAAACTTTTGTCTCAGGATGTTTATCTTTTGCCAATGCAACGATTAATCCACCATATAACTTTTTATTTTCTTCTATTTTATAAGGAACATTATTCAGAAGTGCGTTTTCCAGTCTTGCCCATTCTCGCCAGATATTTACGCCTGTTGCCGCTTCTACCATATCCGGAATATGAGCACCTCCAACTCTTGATGAAGTTTCTAAAAAGTAGTATTGTCCGTCAATTCCTCTAATAAATTCACTGTGAGTTGCTCCATTTTGAATTCCGAATTTTGTCAAAACTTCTCTGTTGATTTGCTCCAAGCCTTTTACTTCTTCAGAATTTTTATCCAATGTTTTGGTTCTGAAAACACCACCTTCGTGAGAAACTTTCATTGGAGGAGATAGATATTTTGAAAAGCAAGAAAAGACAATCTCTTTATTATAAACCAAACAATCTACGTGATAAACATCGCCTGGTTTGAAAGCTTCTAAAAGGAATTTGTAACGTTCATCGCCAAGATTTTCCACAGCTGGCCAAAGCTCATCTGCAGAATTAATTTTTTTGATTCCACTTGCTGAAGCTTCAGAACGTGGTTTCAAAACCCAAGGTCCAGGAACATCCTGTGTGAACTGGTGAAGTTTTGCATCATTGAAAATGGAAGAAAATTCTGGAACAGAAATGCCGTTGTCTTTTGCCTGCTGACGCATTGCCAATTTATCTCGGAAATAACGATGCGTTGTCTGTCCCATTCCTGGAATACGGTAAGTTTCACGAATCATCGCTGCTTTTTCTACATCATAATCGTCTAAGGCGATGACCGCATCGATTTGATGATTCTTCATCAGGTAAGCAAATCCCTGAACCAAATGGTCAAGATTCCAAACTGAAGGCTCGAGCTCCGGCATATAATAAATCTCGTCTATGGCGTGCCAAGGCCAGGGTTTTTCTTTCAGGTTTTCTGACGTAATCAGAATGACTTTGTTGCCGAGTTTTTTGCACTCGTCCATAAAATCATAACCTTTGTAATAGCAAGAGATACAGACAATCGTTTTTTCCATATTCATATTTTTGTCGGAGGTCAGATGACTGATGTCCGATGATTTAATTATAATTTTCTATAAAGTCTAATAAAAGCTGAACGCCGTAACCTGTCGCTGCTTTATCTTTAGCATAACCAACATTTCCAAAAGCTACACCTGCAATATCCAGATGTGCCCAGTTTTCGTGTCCTTCAATGAATTGTTCCAAAAATTTTCCTGCAATAATGCAATCTCCAAAAGGCTTCATCGAAATGTTCTTAAAATCTGCAACATCCGAAGTGAAATCATCTTTCCAAATGTCCCAAAGTGGTAAATTCCAAAGACGTTGATTGGTTTTGTCTGCTGATTGTTCCAGCTTTTTCTTCAACTCATCATTATTGGAAAAATATGCACCGCAAGTGTGGCCAAACATTCTGACCGAGCTTCCAGTGAGCGTTGCCAAATCTATCAGAACATCGGTTTTGTAGTTTTTTGATAGATAAGAAAGTCCGTCTGCCAAAGTCATTCTGCCTTCTGCATCGGTGTCCAAGACTTCAATTGTTTTTCCGTTGTAAGCAGTTACTACATCACTAGGCAAATACGCCTTTTCAGAAACTGCATTGTCTGTGATTGGAAGAATTGTAATAATATTTACAGGAAGTTTAAGTTCCGAAGCCGTTATCAAAGCGCCAATAACAGCACTAGCACCACCCATATCGCTTTTCATATAATGCAGATTGGCGGAAGGTTTTATGGAAATTCCGCCTGTGTCGAACAACACACATTTTCCTACCAATCCGAAAGTTTTCGCATTTTCTTTTCCACAATTGTATTCCAAAATGGTGAAAGCAGCTTCCTGTGAACTTCCCTGATTAACTGCTACAAATGCGCCTAAACCTTCTTTGATCGATTCTTCTCTGTTGAAGACTTTATATTTTAAGCCATATTTTTCTGCCGTTGATTTCAGGAAATCTGAAATCTGATTCACTTTTTTATGATTAGCTGGTTTATTCAACCATTCCATTCCAGCGAATTGTCCATTGCAAAGTGCTTCCGTTTTTAAAGCTAAATTCTTCGCTTCTTCCTCAGAAATATTTTCAAAATGAAGTCCAAAATTCTCCTGCCAAAACGGATGCGATTTTTCGAAAGGGTAGAGGTAAGTTCCCAAAAACAAACCTTTTACAAATTCTTCTGTTAAATCTAATCCTAATTTTGAATTAACCGAAGTTGGAACTGCCTGCAGATTTTTCTTGTAATCATTCGCAAATTTGTTAGCAATAGCCTGAATTTCAAAACCTTTTGCATCTGTCCCGATTCCAATGAAAAAATTAATTTCATCTGAGTTTGTTTTGATGAAAACTTCGTTCTTTTTTCCATTGAAAAACACTTCAACATTCGGATGATTCGATTTTTCCTGTTCCCAATCGGCTTCGCTGAACAGGTATATGTTTTGAGTTGTTGATTCTTTTTTATTGTAAATTTTAATCATTTGCTTCGTTCTTTTCTAATTCATTTTTGACTTTCACAGGACTTTCCAGACTGTCTATGAAAAGCCATTCTACAGCTCGAGGAAACTCCTGAGACCAGAAAAATTCCTGATGTGTTCCTTGGTCATTGATGTTGGTTCTGACTTCAAAATCAAATGATTTCTGATTCGTTAATTTTTTCAAAACTTTTTCAAATAACCGGATTCTGCCGACCATTCGGGAGCCTTCTTTCTTACCACCATAGAGATAAACCTTTAGCTTGTAAGGGTTATCAAACCTTATCATCGGAAAATTATTTTCAGGCTCTACCCAAAGCGACGGTGAAAAAATCAACAATTTGGAATAAACTTCCGGATAAAGAAATCCGCCATAAATGCTAATCAATCCACCCAAAGAGCTTCCGCCAATTCCTGTATTTTCTCTATCTTTTTTAGTTCTGTAATTTTTGTCAATCCAAGGTTTCAAAGTATCAGTAATGAACCTCAGATATTTTTTACCTTCCGCATTTTTCGTTACATCTTCATTATCAAAAATATATTCCTTGATTCGGTCGTCGTTTCCGTGTTCAACAGCTATTACAATCAAATCTCCACGACCATATTCCGCAAGCAAAGCGAGTTTTTTATCGATTTCCCAATTTCCATATTCGGAACCGTCATTAAATAAATTCTGCGCATCCTGCAAATACAAAACCGGATAATCCTTCTCCGAGTTGTAATAATCGTAAGGCAAAAGCGCCCAGACTTTTCTTGTTCTGTCCAACTGGGGAATATAGAATTCTTCATCCACCAATTCCACAATCGGGAAAAATTCTTGTTTGAAAGGTCCCCAATTCAGTCTCCATTTTTCAACCTTATCGTGTGTTTTTTGTCTTTCTTTTTTTGTCTTTCTGTTCGGTGTGATGTTATCATATTTATCAATCTCGACATTTTCCCAGCCACCTTTTGTAAATTTATATTCTACTTCGTTATTTAATAATTCATCAGGAATATTGATGTGATAATTGTTGTCATCTATCTTTTCCAGTCTGAATTTTGAATCTTTCGGATTCCACTTGTTAAAATTGCCGGTAATAAAAATCGGTCGGTCATCATTATCTTCTGATGTCAGAAAAAATTCCATTTCGCTGTTAAATTCTTTTACTGTTTATAAATTTATAAAATTATTTCAATTAATGAAAAAATGTTGAGTATTTTTCTTTTAAAAATTGAGTTTATTAATGAATATTAATCTATTTTTTAAAATTATTGAATTAATGAAAATTGAACTTTTCGAAATAATAATCATAAATAATAAAAAAGCTTTCGAAGAATCACTCCGAAAGCTTGAATTTTTGTTTGAAAAACTGTAAAAATTATTCTGATTTTACAACCTCTGTTCTTTCAGAGATTCCGTTGGCATTAAAGGCCTCAATTTGAAAATAATAGGCATCTGTTCTATCTGCGCCGGTAAAGAAATATTCGTTCTTGCCGTAAACCATAATGCTTCCGTATAATTTATCAGGTGATTTTCCCCAATAGATGACGTAGCCATCAGCATCGGAATTTTGTTGCCATTTGAACCAAATGCTCCTTCTTTCGCCATACTTTTTAGGGTCAGCTCGCAGTGGAACGAAGTTTTGAACTTTCGCAGGTTTTGTTCCGGCACCTTTCCCAAAAACTCTGAATCCGCTTAATGCAAATTTTCCTGTAGGCATTTTTAGATTTTCCATTTTCAGGAATCTTGCTTTTGCAGGCGTTTCCAATTCGATATAATCGTGAGGGACGTCGGTTTGGTTTTTTGATTTATCGACAATCACTTTCCAGTTTTTCCCATCATTGGAACCATAGATTTTATACTGATGCATTTTTCCCAGTGTTTTTCCCATAAACTCTGCATCCTGATCCGCATAATTCACCTGAATCGCATTAATTGTGGAAACTTCTCCTAAATCTGTCTGAAACCATTCACCAGAATTTCCGGTTTTGGCTGACCAATAAGTTTTGATATCCTCATCCACTGCATAATTAGAATGATAACCGCCTAAAGTTGATGATACCTGAACAGGTTTATTATAATTCAATAACATCCAACCTGGGAATAAGCCTTTTGAAAAATCTTTTCCTTGGGCAAATTGTGGCAGAAGGGTCGGATAATCGCCGTAAGCAGTGTTGGTGTACATCACATCATCTTTATCAAATCCAGTTGGCCAAATTCCCAATCTTCTTTCAAAATTATTTTTGGTCGAGATGAAAATCGTGGAAACGTGCCACCAGTTTCCAAAATTATCCTGAAAAGTTGCCCCGTGTCCAGCGCCTCGAGCAAAACCTCCAGGTTTATAAGAAAACGGATTGTGCTGCTGATATTCAAAACCTTCTAATGGATTTTTTGAAACATAAACACCGTCAGAATAACCACTGAATTCCGTTGCTGGCGCACCATATTGAAGATAATATTTGTCTTTGTATTTGGTCATCCAGGCGCCTTCTACAAATGGTTGAAGAAAAACATTGTCATTGTATTCCCCAAATCTTTCCCAGCCGTGGTCTTCTGGTTTCAGTCTGATGACAGGCTTTACAAAACCTTCAGATTGTAAAGTTTTGGTTTTGACTTCGGTTCCCAAAAGAGGCCACTCGTTGCTTGAACCCCAATATAGATAGAGTTTATCTTTATCTTCATCATAATGAAAAGCGGGATCCCAAGCGCCAACTTTTAAAGTATCAACAGCGATTTTCCAATCGTCTTTTGTCGGATTGGTACTTTTCCAAATCGGGAAATCCTTTTCCCAGGTTGAGCCGAAAACGTAAAGTGTGTCTTTCATTGCCCAAACTGCAGGCGCGTTCAGGTCGTGCGTATATTTATTATCTAAAAGAAATTTTCTGTGAACAAATTTCCAATCCAACATATTGTCAGAATACCAGTATCCTTCCTGATTGGTTGAAAATAGAAACAGCTTTTTTTGAAAATTGACAATGACCGGGTCTGCCGTCGCACGGTGTTTTCCTTGTTTTGAAAACACTTCGAACGGTGTATAGCCATAATCGATGTTAATAGGGTTACAGTAGGTTTTTTGCTGTGCTGAAAATAATGATACAATAGATAATGAAACTATTGACAGTAATTTTTTCATTTAAAATTTATTTTAATTTCGAATATATTGAAAATTTAAAGAAATGCAATTTATTCTTTCCAATTTTCCATAATCAGGTCCAATAGAAAATCCGGACATCTTACAATTTTATTGGTTTCAGCATCCAGGAAAAATAGAGTGGTGGATGCTTCGGTAATTTTGACTTTATCTTCGTTGTAAATTTCATAATCAAACTCAATTTTAACACCCGGAATTTTTTTAACATAGGTGTGGATTTCCAAAAGTTGGTCATAAAGTCCTGGTCTGATGTACTTAATTTTATATTCGGAGACTGGAAGAAAAATGCCTCGCTTTTCAATCTCGTCATACGATATTCCAAGTGTGCGAAAAAGCTCCACTCTGGCGACTTCAAAATATTCTGCATAGTTTCCGTAATAGACATATTTCATTGGGTCTGTTTCTCCGTAACGTACTCTTATTGAGTGTGTTGTGTGTATCATTTTAAGTCGTTAATAATTCATACAAATATATTTTTAAATAATCAATAGCGAAAAAATTTTTTTATGAAAATTAATAATTAGATATTTGTCTTCTTCTAAAAAAACTAAAATCTTTACCGGAAATAGCAGCAGCAAAATGAACGAAAATTTAGTATTTATCTGGGATAGATGCCTTCAGTTTATGAGGGATAATCTGAACGCAGCGGAGGACAACACAGACCTCAAAAAGTTAGAAAATTCTTTCGACTTATTGTTTGATAAGGTTCAGCCAATTTCTTTGGTGAACAATAATCTGACGTTGCTGGTTCCTAGTGATTTTTACAAAGAATACATCGAGGACAATTACCTGTCTCTACTGTCTGCTGCGCTTAAAAAAAATATCGGTAAAGGGGTGAAATTGTGGTATTCCGTAATGGAAAACAAACCTGCAGGAAAAGAGAAACCAATTACAGTTAATGTAAAAGGTATTTCCACACAAGCACCGAAAATCCAAGAAGCAAGACCGGTTCTGAAAGAAAATAACGTGAATCCCTTTGTGGTTCCGGGAATCAAAAAAGTGAACATTGATTCTAACCTGAAAGCCGATCAGTCTTTTGATAACTTCGTAGAAGGCGAGAGCAACAAGTTTGCTTGTACTGTTGCGAAATCGATTGCAAAAAGACCAGGTTCCACAGCTTTTAACCCATTATTTGTTTACGGTGGTTATGGCGTTGGAAAAACACACTTAGCTCAGGCTATTGGTCTAGAAGTTAAGGCTTCTTTTCCAGAAAAAGTGGTTTTATACCAATCTTCAGAAAAATTCATTCAGGATTTTGTGAAGGCGGCTAAGTCTCAGAACAAAACAGATTTCCAGAACTATTATCAGATGATTGATGTTTTGATTATCGATGATATTCAGTTTTTATCTGGGAAGGCGGCAACACAGGACAGTTTTTTCCATATTTTTGATTATTTGCATCAGAATGGGAAACAGATTATCCTGACTTCTGATAAAGCGCCCGCTGATATTCTGGATACGCAGGAAAGAATTATTTCCCGTTTCAAGTGGGGGCTTTCTGCAGAAATCAAATCTCCGAATTTCGAGACGAGAAGAAAAATAATTGTTGATAAATTAAGCAGAGACGGTATCGAATTAACGGATGATATGCTAGATTATCTAGCGTCAGAAGTTAAAACGAATGGCGTAAGAGAACTGATCGGGGTTGTGAACGCCGTAATCGCTTACTCTACTGTTTACAAATCTGATTTCAGTCTTGATCTATTAAAAGACACCATCAATAAGTTAGCGACGACTCAGAAGAAAACCATCAACATTCCTTATATCCAGGAGATTGTTTGCGATTATTTCGGAATCCAGAGAGAGCAGTTGTTATCTAAAACAAGAAAAAGAGAAATTGCTTTACCAAGACAGTTAGCAATGTATTTCGCAAAAGAATATACGAATGCAACATTTACCAAAATTGGTGAAGAAATGGGCGGAAAAGACCATTCAACCGTGATGTACGCTTGCGACACCATCCGGGATGTTTCTAAAATTGATAAAGAGTTGAAGAAATACATCAAGGACCTCAAAGAAAAAATTGCTCAATAATAATTAAAGTCTGAAAATTTTCAGACTTTTTTATTTTATATCAAATTCGGGCTTCGTCTTTCCAGAAGAATCGTGTCTCGCCAGATTTCGTCGATTTTTGAAATCTTTTCCCGAAAGCCAACTTTTCTAAAGCCAGACTTTTCATGAAGCTTCAGACTTGCTTCATTTTCAGGAAAAATGCTGGACTGTAAAGTCCAAATTCCATTGTTTTCACTTTCAAAAATTAAAATTTTCATAAGTTCAGAAGCTAATCCCAATCCATTAAAATCTGGATGAATGTAAACACTGACTTCTGCAACGCCGGAATAATTATAACGTGTAGAAACAGGATTTAGAGCAATCCAACCTACAATTTTACGTTCTATTTCTATTACAAATCTGGAATGCTGAAGGTGAGCTTTATCCCATTCTTCCCAAGATGGGACCACAGTATTGAAAGTTGCGTTTTTAGTTTCGATTCCGAATTTGTAGATTTCCAAAACATCAATCTGATGCTTTGGCAGTAAAGAATTGATTAAAAATTTCATCAGAGATTTTCTTTTACGAAATTAAAACAATAATTTTTGATTTGTTTTCTAACTTTTCTAAATTCTGTCATTATTTCTTCTTCAGTCCCAGTAGCTTTTGCCGGGTCAGGAAAATTGTGGTGAAATTTTATAGCTTTTGAAGGAAAGAAAGGACATCGCTCTTTGGCGTTATTACAAACAGTGATAACAAAATCAAAATCGATACTTCTATATTCTTCTATTTTGTTAGAGGTGTGATTGGAAATGTTGATTCCGTCTTCCTTCATTGTCGCAATCGCTTTCGGGTTCACACCGTGGGTTTCTAAACCGGCACTGTAGATTTCAGCATTTTCTTTTGCAAAATGTCTTAGATAGCCTTCTGCAATTTGACTTCTGCAACTGTTTCCCGTACAAAGTACCAAGATTTTTTTACTCATATTTTCTAACTTTTAATTCTAGCAACATCCAGAATTTGGAGTACAGCAAGTTGGCTTGTTAGATCGTGATGCAAGATTTATCTTTTGCTTTTCTGCGGGAATCCCACACGCATTCTGAGCTAAACAAACTGTTGTTTTGTTTTTCAGTATAAACTGAGTTCCATTAAAATCCAAATCATATTTCCCGATAGTTTCGTTTTGATATTCCACTTCGATTTCAGAATTTTCTATGCCCAGTTTTTCTTCCGAAAGTCTGATGATGTTAAGTAACTTATTCGGTTTTAAACGATGTTCATAATCATCCGCATTCCAAAGTTGGAAATTCACAATCTTCTCATTTCGAATAGTTCCACCACAATCAATGAAGTTTTTATGAATGATTCCGACTTCGGTAACGTGAAAATGTTCAGGTACGAAATTTCCATTTTCTAATTGAAATTCTACATTTTCCAGTGTTGGAAGAATCTCTTTGATTTGTTCAAGAGTCATATTAATAAGATTTTAAATTAATTATTTTTGTTTATTGTAATATTGCGATGTTTGTTTTCAAAAAAATGCTTAGCAACATTTTTCTTTAGAAACGGTTTCGATGACTTTTGAAAAATAAGAATTTATGATTTCGATGGTCTTTTCGTCAATACAATAACAAATCGAATTTCCTTCAATATTTCCTTTGATGATTCCCGCATTCTTCAATTCTTTAAGATGTTGAGAAACCGTTGGTTGGGCAAGCGGAAGCTCATTCACGATGTCTCCGCAGATGCATTCGTTAACTTTCATCAGATATTCGATAATGGCAATTCTTGCAGGATGTCCAAGCGCTTTTGCAATGTTGGCAATTCTGTTTTGTTGTTCTGTGAAATGTTCAGTTTTTGTTGCTCCCATTTTTATAATTTAATATTGCAATATTACGATTAAAATTTAATTGTCAGTTATATTTTGGAATTAATTTTTAAAATTGATAAATTGAGCTTATAAATTCATACTTCAATTTATAATGAAAATACTAATGGTATGCCTAGGGAACATTTGCAGAAGTCCTTTAGCCGAAGGGATTTTGAAATCTAAACTTGATGATAATTATTTCATAGACAGCGCCGGAACAATCAATTACCACGAAGGTAATGGTCCCGACAAACGTTCTGTAAAAACAGCTTTCAAAAACGGAATTGATATATCGATGCAAAAATCCAGACCAATCAAGAAATCAGATTTGGACGAGTTTGATTTGATTTTCTGTATGGACAAAAATAATTACAAAGATGTTCTGAAAATGGCGGAGGATTCTCAAAAGCATAAAATCAGATTGATTCTCGATAACGAACTGGAAGTTCCAGACCCCTACTACGGTGGAATTGACGGATTTGATAAAGTTTACAAAATGCTGGACGATTCCTGTGAAATAATTGCAGAAAAAATCAGGAAAAATATGATATAAGTCACAAACAATTCTAAATTTGTAAGATAAGCCTTTTTATGAATTTAGACATTGAACAAAAACCTTTAAAACCGAAAAAAATCTATCAGCTTCTCTATATTCAAGTGCTGATTGCTATTGTCTTCGGTGTTTCTCTCGGTTATTTTTATCCGGACTTGGGTGAAAAAATGAAACCTCTAGGCGAAGGTTTTATCAAGCTGGTCAAAATGATTATTGCTCCGGTCATTTTCCTGACTGTTTCCACCGGAATTGCTGGAATGAGTGACCTCAAAAAAGTAGGTCGAGTTGCAGGAAAGGCATTCATTTATTTTTTTACATTTTCAACTTTAGCCTTGATAATCGGGATGATTGTCAGCCACATTGTTCAGCCGGGAAAAGGTCTAAACATTAATCCAAATACTCTGAACGGTGCAGAAGTTGAAAAGTATGTCAAAGCGGCGCACGACAATTCTTTGGTCAGTTTTATTTTCAACATTATTCCGGAAACTTTGTTTAGCCCACTGACTGGCGATAACATTCTGCAGGTACTTTTGGTAGCGATTTTATTTGGAGTCGCTTTGGCATTGACTTCGGAGAAAAGTTACCCGGTTTTCGATTTTCTTCAGGCTTTGACAATTCCGGTTTTTAAAATTGTGGAAGTCCTGATGAAACTCGCTCCCATTGGAGCTTTCGGAGCAATGGCTTTTACGATTGGTAAATATGGTGTGGAATCGCTGAAGAATCTGGCGATGCTTGTCGGAACATTTTATGTGACTTCTGCGCTGTTTGTGATTTTGATTTTAGGAAGTGTGGCGTGGTACAACGGGTTCAATATTTTCAAATTTCTGAGATATCTCAAAGACGAGATTTTCCTGGTTTTGGGAACAAGTTCTTCGGAGCCGGCACTTCCCGGACTGATGAAGAAAATGGAAAATGCCGGCTGTGACAAAAGTGTTGTAGGCTTGGTGGTTCCTACTGGCTATTCCTTCAATCTCGACGGAACCAACATTTATATGACTTTGGCGGCGTTGTTCATTGCACAGGCTTGTAATATCGATTTGACATTGGAGCACCAGCTCGGTCTGCTTTTGGTGGCGATGCTGAGTTCCAAAGGTGCGGCAGGCGTTACAGGTGCTGGATTTATTACATTGGCGGCGACCTTGGCAGTTGTTCCGGAAGTTCCGATTGCCGGGATGACTCTGATTCTCGGGATTGATAAATTTATGTCAGAATGTCGCGCATTGACCAATGTCATTGGGAATGCCGTCGCAACTGTTGTCGTCTCTAATTGGGAAAACCGGTTAGATAAAGACCGATTAAAAGAAGTTTTGAATTAACTTTGTAATGATTTTGGCAGCTTAATCCGCCTTCCGCTTTCAATCTTTTTTGCAGAAAGTATCAGCAGGATAGAACCTGAATTACGAGCAAAAAAGGATTTCCGCTCAAGTCGGGCTGCAGATTCAATATAGAATAAACTCCGACATAAAAACAATTATGTCATTCTTTAGATTCCCACAGAATAACAAAAATGGCGCCCGAACTTACAATTTAAACAACTCTAAAAACTACAAATTTCCTTAAATTAGCCAACTGTAAATAAATCAGGAAAAAAGCCAAAAGCCTACCATTATGACTCAAGAATTTTTGGGAAAATCCCAATTCCAGATATCCAATCAACTCGTTTCTGCAAGCTGCCCTTCCAATATTGCACTCATCAAATATTGGGGAAAGTATGAAAATCAGATTCCTGCTAATCCAAGTATTAGTTATACTTTGAACCATTGCAGAACCAACACCATGATGGAGTTTTTCGCGGGAGAAGAATTCTCAGTTCAGACTTTTTTGTCAGGAAATGAAGAACAAAAATTCGCTGAGAAAATCGAAAAATATTTCAAAAATATCGAGCAATATTTACCTTGGATTCTGAAAGGAAAATATATCATCAGAACCGAAAATACATTTCCTCACAGTTCAGGAATTGCTAGTTCAGCTTCAGGTTTTGGCGCAATTGCAAAATGTCTCATGAATTTAGATGAGATTTTTACGAATAATCCGGATGAAAATTTCAAAACAAAAAAAGAAAGCTTCCTTGCAAGATTAGGCAGCGGTAGCGCTTGCAGAAGCCTCTACGAAGGTTTGGTAGTTTGGGGAAAAACAGAAGACGTGGAAGGAAGTTCAGACTTGTTTGCCGTTCCTTATAATAATGATGAGATTCATCCGATTTTTAAAAATTTCAATGATTGGGTGTTATTGATTCACGAGGGTCAGAAATCTGTTTCTTCAACTGTTGGTCACGGCTTGATGAACACCAATCCTTATGCAGAAAGACGTTTCCAGGAAGCGCACGAGAATTTTACCAAACTGAAAATGATTCTTTCATCTGGCGATATGGAAGGTTTTATCAAATTGGTTGAGCACGAAGCTTTGACACTTCATGCGATGATGATGATGAGTGACCCTGCATTTATTCTGATGAAGACGGGAACTCTGGAAGTCATCAATAAGATTTGGGATTTCAGAAGAATTACGGGACTATCATTATTTTTCACGCTAGACGCTGGAGCAAACGTTCATTTGCTTTTCCCAAATGATATCGACAACGATAGAATTACAGATTTCATCAATACAGAACTGATTCCACTGACACAAAATGGCAGAGTTGTAAAAGATGTGATGCGATTTTGATGTTATAAGCTACATTTAGTCATAAGATAAGAGTTGAAATGGTGAATCATCTCAGACAGTTAAATTTCGCAACTTTGTTCTATGAAAACCTTCAGCGATCTTACAAATTACAACAAATACCTGAATCTCACAGCTCCTCTGCATCCATTGATGGACAGCAGGGTCTGCAAACAGGCCATTCCCAATTTTCCGCAGGCGAGTGGTGAAATTCAGGTTAATCTGTTCAAGATTTCGCTGAAGAAAAACTTTACCGGAGACATCAATTACGGAAACAATAAATATTATACTGAGAACGGATTGATGCTTTTCAGCGAGCCGGGACAGGTCGTTTCCTGGGATAGCCTGACTTTCTGGGACGGATATGCATTTGTTTTCCATCCTGATCTCATCAAGCAAAATCCGGTTGCTGCCAAAATCCATCAGTATAAATATTTCAGTTACGAGATCAATGATGCGTTGTTTATGACTGCGGAAGAAGAAGAGACTATTACCTGGCTTTTTACAAAAATTCATATGGAATTGGTGGAAAATAAAGCCAATGCCAATATCAATATTATTCTGTCGCTGTTAAATGTCGTGCTTTCGTACGCAGATGTTTTTTATGAAGGACAATTCAAAGACAAAGCAACAAAGGCCATTTCAGTGTCTTCAAAATTAAAAAGCTTCCTTCAAAATCATTATAAGGATCTATCAAAACCCGTTTCAAATTTTCCTACCGTCTCGTCTGTTGCTGAAGAGCTTAATATGTCTTCAAACTACCTTACAGACCTTATTCGTGCAGAAACCGGGAAAAGTACCATCAGCTTCATTCAGGAATTTGTGATCGAACAGGCCGAAATATTATTGCTTCAGACAGATATGAATATCAGCGATGTGGCTTACCAATTAGGTTTTACGAACGTTCCATATTTCTCCAGATTTTTTAAAAAGATTAAAGGCATTTCTCCTAAAGAAATCAGAAATCAGAGAAAAGGATAAGATATTCCCCGATTTGTGTTAAAAGTCGAAAGTCTGTCCCATTAATTTTGAACAGACAAAAAAGTTATGTCTTAAAGATTTACATCGATTAAAAGTATTACTATGATTTTTACAACACAAAAAATAACAGAAAGCTATTGGAAAGTAGCCATCAATCATCCTCCGGTAAACGTATTCGACCCCGAATTTTCAGTTCAGTTAAGAACATTAATGGATGAATTGGAAGCCAACGAAACTTTGAAAGTGGTGGTTTTTGAAAGTTCTAATCCTGAATTTTATGTCGCTCACGCAGAATTGGTCAATATTTTTGATTTTCCGAAAGGTGAGGGAAAAACAGGACTTTCAAAATCTTGGCCTGATGTTGCCAAACGTCTCGAACAGGCTCCATTTGTAAGTATTGCGTCGATTAGAGGAAGGGCAAGAGGCTTGGGAAGCGAGTTTATTCAGGCTTTCGATATGCGTTTTGCAAGCAAGGAAAAAGCCGTTTTTGCACAACCCGAGATCGGAATCGGTTCTTTTCCAGGTGGCGGTGGATTGGAACGTCTCCATTTATTGACAGGAAAGGCAAGGGCTTTGGAAATTATTTTGAGTGGTGACGATTATGATGCGCAAACTGCCGCTGATTATGGCTGGATTAACCGTGCATTTCCTGATAATGAGTTGGATGCATTCGTAGAAAATTTAGCCAAAAGAATCGACTCATTCGATTTGAAAATCATCAGGAAAATAAAAACAACGATGAACGAAAGGGTGATTATTCCAAAAAATGAACATATTATGGAAACGCAGATAGCCTTCTTCGCATCATTAACAGAACCCGAAGCAAGAACCCGAATTAAAAAACTGTTGGATCAGGGATTGCAGACTTATGGCGATGTTGAACTTAACCTTGGAAAATATTTGTAATTCAATGAAAGCATTGATCATCAACGGTCATATCAAATGGCCGCAAATTGCAGAAGGAAACCTTAACAGAATCATTTTTGAGAAAAGTAAAGATGTTTTTAACCAAAATAGATATGAAATTCTGGAAACGGTCATTGATAATGGCTACGAAATTCCACAGGAAATTTAAAAATGGGTAAATGCCGATGTTATCCTGTTTCATTTCCCGATCAACTGGTTTGGAATGCCCGCAAAAACAAAAGATTATATTGATAAAGTTCTGATGAGCGGCTACGGAAAAATCTACGCGGGAGATGGAAGAAATAATGGTGGAAACTACGGAACTGGCGGTCTTCTGAAATCTAAAGGAATCATCGTAAACACCTGGAATGCTCCCGAAGAAACTTTTGGAAATGAAGGTCAGCTGCTTGAAAGTTTTTCGATGGAAGAATTTACCAGACCTTTCACAGCGACGCTTCAGTTTGTGGGCGTTCAGCCATTACCGACGTTTGCTTTTTATGATGTTTTCAAAAATCCGAATATCGAACAGGAGCTGGTTTCTTTTGAAGAACATCTTAAGCATCATATATAAAATAATTAATTGAACAAGCCAGAAACGTTCCGTAATTCTGTGCTATTCTTCCGCTGATTTGAGCTACAGGTTGGGCTGCAATGCGATATAACTTTGTCCTATCAAAATTAAATAACAAAACAATTTAAAAATGAAAAAGACAATTTTTATCACAGGAGCATCAAGAGGATTCGGAAAACTTTGGACAGAAGCTTTCCTTAAAAGAGGCGATAAAGTAGCAGCTACATCAAGAAATATTGAGGCTTACAAAGATTTGGCAGAACAATATCCTGACTCTTTCCTTCCTATCTCTTTAGATATTACCAACAGAGAAGCGGTTTTTGAAGCGGTAAATAAAGCGAAGAATCATTTCGGGAATCTGGATGTTGTAATTAATAATGCCGGCTACGGTGTTTTCGGAGCGGTGGAAGAAGTGGGTGAGAAAGTTACAAAAGATGTTTTTGAAGCCAATGTTTTCGGGACTCTTTGGGTTACTCAGGCGGCTTTGCCGATTTTCAGAGCGCAGGGAAGCGGTCATATAATTCAGCTATCAAGTGTTTTAGGTGTTTGGAGCTTGCCGACTTTGGGAATTTACAATGCTACAAAATTTGCAGTAGAGGGCTTCAGCGAAGCTTTGGCAACAGAAGTGAAAGATTTTGGAATTCACGTTACAATGATTGAGCCTAATGGTTACACAACCGATTTTGGCGGAAGTTCAGCCGTTCACGGTGATGCCATTCCCGCTTATGATGCTTTGAAATCAAGTTTGGGAGAAGCTGAAGGTCTGTTACCTGAAGATTATGGAAAACCTGAGGCAACGGTTCCTGCAATTCTGAAATTAATTGATAGTGAGAATCCACCTCTTCGTTTATTCTTAGGAAAAGTAGGATTGAGAAAAACGGAAAGAGTGTACGCAGAAAAACTTCAGGTCTGGAACGATTGGAAAGAGGTTTCCGAAGCTGCGCACGGATAATTTAAAAACGTGAAAAATTAAGTAAATCCGATTCAAGATTGGATTTACTTTTTTGTTTTAAAATGTAAGGGTTTTCCCCATAAAATCAATTATCACGATGAAATTTCAAAATACAAAATATTTATACATCAGTACATTGCTGGCATTTATACTCATTCCGCTGGGCGGGTTGACAACGGATATTTATATTCCGTCACTTCCGGCGATGGCAGAAGATTTGAATGTTCCTGTTGAAAAAGTGCAGGTTTCGTTGCTTTTATTTATGGTAAGTTCAGGATTTAGCCAGTTTTTTATCGGAAGTATCCTCGACAGTTTTGGAAGGTACAGAATCAATATTTTTGCATTAGTTACCTTTTCTTTGGCAAGTTTTATTATTGCTTTAGTTCCTGAAATTTATGTGATTTATTTAATGAGAATCGTTCAGGGAATCACGGTTTCATTAATTATCGTAGGGAAAAGAGCTTTTTTTGTTGACCTCTACAAAGGTGAAAAACTGAAACACTACACCAGTCTTTTTTCGATTGTCTGGGCAACTGCACCCATTGTTGCGCCGTTTATCGGAGGTTACTTGCAGGTGCTTTTCGGATGGCAGTCCAATTTTTATCTCTTAGGAATTCTCACTGTCATCATTTTATTGTTTGAACTTCGGTTTACAGGAGAATCTCTACAGAATTTTCAGGTATTTAAAAGAAAAGAAATCGCAGCAGTTTACAGAAAAATGTTGGGTACGCCTGATTTTTATTTAGGATTAATAATTATTGGCTTAAGTTATTCACTTCTTGTGATTTATGGAATGGTAAGCCCGTTTATCATCGAAAAAATATATGGATTTTCACCTGTCGTTACAGGATACAGTTCGCTGGCTTCCGGAATTGCTCTGATGAGTGGCGGAATTATTTCTAAATTAATGATTAAAAAAGGACTTTTCGCAAAAATAAATGCTGCAATTATTTTGCAGTTAATCATCGTTTTTGCAATGTTTGCCGTTACTTCAAAGTATGACGGATTGGTATTTTTACTGGTATTCACTTTATCACTACATCTTTTATCGGGTTTCATTTTCAACAATGTTTATGCGTACAGTTTGCAGAGATTCACGACAAATGCGGGTATTGCAAGCGGTTTGACGGGCGGTGGTGTGTATGTGGTAAGCTCAGTTGCAGGTTACGGATTAATCAATTTATTTGAAATTAAAGATATTCAGACATTTTCGCTGGTTAATTTTATTATTGTGGTAACATTGTTTATAGTTATTTTACTATTTAGAAAAGCAATTGCCAGCAATACAGAAATTCCCTCTCATCTTATAAAATCCAAGATATAAAAGCTCCTTTTTATTTACTAAATTTGATCATACTTAAAACTTCTAACCCCAATAAATATGGAAAAAATCAATCACTATAAAAGCATCACAGAACTTCACGAAAAAAGCGGTTTTGAACCTCCGAAAAATCCTCTTTTGAGTTTGATGACCTGTAAAGAACTGATGACGTATTCTGTTGGTGAAGACCGTTTTACCGGAGATTTTTATATGATTGGTTTAAAGAAAATAAAATCCGGTTACGTGTTGTATGGAAAGACCAAATACGATCACAACAACGGTTCCGCCGTTTTTATGAAGCCCAGACAGATTATTGAGGTGCAAAATGTACAGTTTGCCGAAAAGGGATTTGTAATGTTTTTCCACGAAGATTACCTGTCGGGACATCCGTTGAATGAACAGATCAAAAAATACGGTTATTTTGAATATGAAATCAATGAAGCGCTTCATATTTCGCCTTCGGAAGAAGTGATTATGTGGGAACTGTATGAAAAGATCAGAAGAGAATATGAGGAAAACTCTGACGAATTCAGCAGGGAAATTATCCTGTCACATATCGATTCTATTTTAAAATATTCTGATCGTTTTTACAAAAGACAGTTCATTGATCGCAGTTCCAACGTTTCCGGAACAATGGTTAAAAAATTCCTTATGGTTTTAGATAACTATTTTAAGGAAAATAAACACGTGGAAGATGGTCTGCCTACCGTCAATTTTATGGCGAATGAATTAGCTGTTTCTCCTCGTTATCTCAGCGATATTCTAAAGCAGGAAACCGGAAAAACGGCATTGGAGCACGTTCACATTTACTTAATTAAAGAAGCAAAAAATCTCTTATTGAGCTCGGAAAGTAATGTCGCAGGAATTGCCTACGATTTAGGCTTCGAAAGTCCGTCTTACTTTACCCGATTATTCAAAAAAGTGGTGGGGGTAACGCCTGTTCAGTATAAAAAGGAAGCGGTTAAGTAAATTCAGGATGATAATCTGAACTTTTTTACAAACTAAAATTGAGCTTTTTTACAAAGTTTGCTTTTCGTTTCACCTCTAACTTTGTCCTATAAAATTTTAGAAATGAAAACAGTAAACAAAATTTACATCAATGGTGAGTTTGTAACGCCTCACGGAACAGAAACTTTAGACTTAATCAATCCGTCTAATAACGAAAAAATAGGAGAGATAATTCTAGCCGATGAAGTTGATACCAGAAATGCCATCGCAGCAGCGAAGGAAGCTTTCAAAACCTTCTCAAAATCTACAGTAGATGAGCGAATTTCTTATCTCGAAAAACTTAAAGAAGCGGTAGAGAAAAGAAATCAGGAGCTGATTGACGTAATGATCGAAGAATACGGAGGAAGCAAACAGTTTGTCACTTTAAGCAGTAATAATACGAACAGTTGGTTTGATTCGATGATAGAATCTATCCGAAATTTTGAATTTGAACAAACGATTAATTCTTCAAAAGTTCTTTTACAACCAGTGGGTGTTGTGGGAATCATCACGCCGTGGAATGCCAGTAACAGTTCGGTTTGCAGCAAAGTTGCCACAGCGATTGCGGCAGGTTGTACAGTGGTCATTAAACCAAGTGAAATGAGCGGTTTGCAGACTCAGGTCTTGATGGAAGCCTTTCACGATGCAGGTTTGCCAAAAGGAATTATCAACTTTGTAACAGGTTTGGGAAATGTAGTCGGGACAGAATTAACTATTAATCCTGATGTTTCCAAGATTTCGTTCACAGGTTCTACGGCGGTGGGGAAACTTATTGCTAAAACAGCGGTCGATACAATGAAAAGAGTAACTCTGGAGTTGGGAGGAAAATCACCCAATATTATTTTGGATGATGCCAATCTTGAAGAAGTTGTTCCGACAGCGGTTTTCGGAGCGTATATGAACAGCGGACAGGCCTGTATCGCACCGACAAGACTTCTGGTTCCTGAAAATCAGATTGATAAAGTAAATCAAATCGCCAAAGCAACGGCAGAAAAAGTGGTGGTAGGATTGCCTCAAAATGATGACACAAATGTGGGACCGATGGTGAGTGTAAAACAATTTGAAAGAGTTCAGAATTACATAAAAATAGGATTGGAAGAAGGGGCAACTTTATTAGCCGGAGGAGAAGGCAAGCCTGAAGGATTGGAAGCCGGAAACTTTGTAAAACCGACCATTTTTACCAACGTAAGCAATACAATGAGAATTGCTCAGGAAGAGATTTTTGGCCCTGTGTTGTCCATTATCCCTTATAAGACGGAAGAGGAAGCGATAGAAATTGCAAACGATACACCTTACGGTTTGGCGGCTTACATCAGTTCATCTGATGTTGAAAAAGCTCAGAAAGTAGCTTCGCAGATTGATGCCGGAAGAGTTTGTATCAACGGTTTCAAGCACGATCCGATGGTTCCTTTTGGCGGTTTCAAACAGTCTGGAATTGGTAGAGAATACGGTGTGTATGGTTTGGAAGCTTATCTTGAACCTAAAGCTGTTCTGCAATAATATTTTGTACATTTGATAAAGCGTTGTTTCAAAAAATGACGCTTTGTTTTTTAGCATTCAATTAAAATGGAAAAATCTGATATTGTCTATTCCTGCTATCACGAGGTAAGCCGGAAAGGTGAAAATTTTGTTCCTCAGCACGTCCTTGCTTTTCAAATTTCGGGACAATTTGTGTTATCTGACGGTCAGGAAAAATACATTGCGAAGGAAGGTGATTTTAATTTAATCCGGAAAAACCAGTTGGTGAAATTTACCAAATGTCCGCCCGAAAACGGAAGTTTTGAAAGTCTGAATATTTATCTGAATCAGGAGGTTTTACAGACTATGGCAAAAGAATATCATTTTTCATCCAACCATTCTGAAACTTCAAAACCTATGGTTTCTATAGAAGTGAATGCTGTGCTTCAAAATTACATCACCTCATTGCAGACCATTCTTGAAAATCCGAAACTGTTGACCAAAGATTTTATTGACCTTAAAATTAAAGAGTTATTATTCATTTTAATCGAGATTCAGCCTGAGCTCAAAAATATTCTCTTCGATTTTTCAGAGCCTTTTAAAATTGATTTGGAATCTTTTATGATTCAAAATTATAAATACAACGTCAATCTCGAACGTTTTGCTTATCTCACAGGAAGAAGCTTAGCAACTTTCAAACGCGATTTTGAGAAGATTTTTCACTCTTCACCGCACAAATGGATTTTGCAGAAACGGCTGGATGAAGCTTATTTTTTAATGAGAGAAAAACAGCAGTCGCCTTCGGAAATTTATGTGGATTTAGGCTTTGAAGATCTTTCTCATTTTTCTTATGCCTTTAAAAAGCAGTTTGGATTTAGCCCGAAAAATATCGCAGCAACACTTTAAAGAGTTAATTAATTTTGCTCAGGAAACTGTTTTCTGAAGTGTAACGGAGAAATTCCGGCTTTGGTTTTGAAAATTTTGGTAAAGTGAGAGGGATGTTCAAAACCGAGTTCGTAAGCAATTTCGCTTACCGATTTTGTCGTTCCCAAGAGGGTGTTTTTTGCCTTATCAACCAACTTCAGATGGATGTGCTCTATCGTCGTTTTGCCTGTCAATTTACTGAGCAAATCTGATAGATAGTTGGAAGAAAGATTCAGTTTTTCGGCAAAATATTTTACTTCGGGAATGCCTTTTTCAATCAGATGGTCATCATTAAAAAAATCATTAAGGAGAATTTCAAAACGCTGTGTTATATCGTTTCCTGTTTTGTTGCGGGTGAAAAACTGCCGGTCGTAGAATCGGTCGGAGTAATTCAAAAGCATTTCAATCTGGTTTAAAATTAATCCCTGCGTATGACGGTCGATATTCTGGGAATATTCTTTTTTAATTCTTGCAATCACTTCATCAAGCAGAATTTTTTCATCTTCCGAAATATGAAGCGCCTCATTGCTTTCGTATTGAAAAAAACTGTATTTCTGAATTTTTTTACCTAAATCTGAACCGTAAATAAAATCAGGATGAAATGCCAGAAACCAACCTTCCTCAATCTCTGTATCCGCACTCGGACTCATCACCTGATTCGGAGCGGTAAACATCAAAGTGCCTTCCTGAAAATCATAATTTGAGCGTCCGTATTTTAAACTTCCTTTAAATTTTTTGTAAACAATCGTGTACAAATCAAGGATGTACAGATAGTCTGCGAAATTTTCGTCGGAACGGCTTACGTTTTTCAGATCAATCACCGTAATCAAAGGATGTTTTGGACTTCTGTAATTGTAAAAATGATGAAGGTCTGCAACAGATTTTATGGAAATAAAAGCTTCTGACATTTTTCTGATTTTAGTTAAATTTAAAGATAATATTCATTACACGACATTTTTTACCGCAAAAGTCTCAAAAGAAATATTTGAAAAAATTGAATTCAAAAGTTTACAAAATGTTATGATTAATTTACTTTATCAAAGTTTTGTTAGCTTTTTTAAAGCTTATTCAATATTAAAATCTTTTGTGACTTTTGCGGTTTAAATTACAATGATTAATTCTGCATCAGTTTCAGAAAATCTTCTTCAGAATTTTTGTTTTTCAAATCAATGTAAAACTGTGCATCTTCGCCAATCACATATCTTAATTTGGAAAGTTGATCCGTCGCAGCGCCGAAAATAGTTTCTGCAACTTCTTCTGCGCTTGCTTTCGGAAGATGTTCTGTCCGTTTGGTGAATTTCGGGATAAATGCTACCAGTTCCGTATTATATTCTTCAATCATATTCTGAATCATTTCGATTCCGCTTCTGAAATTGGTGGCAATACTGCCCGGTTCTACGATTTTTACATCAATTCCAAACGGAGAAACTTCAAAATGTAAAGCTTCGGAAAATCCTTCCACTGCAAATTTCGAGCTGTTGTACAAACTTGCAAAAGGTCCCGCTGTAATTCCTCCGAACGAAGAAATATTAATGATTGTCCCTTTTTTCTGAGCTCTCATTATCGGTAAAACGGCTTTCGTCACATTCATCAGACCAAAAACATTCACTTCAAATTGTTTTTGAATCTGTTCAGGATTTGAAGATTCGAAAACGCCCATCAATCCATAGCCTGCACTGTTCAACAAAACATCAATTGAGCCGAATGTTCCTGTTCCTTTTGTTATCGCTTCCTGAATTTGCTGTGGATTGGTGACATCCAGTTTTACCAATAGAACATTTTCAAGAAGATTAAGTTCTTTTTCGTTTTCCGGCGAACGCATTGCAGCGATGACATTCCAGCCGTTTTGCTGAAATAATTTAGCGCTTGCTTTTCCCAATCCCGATGACGCTCCGGTGATCAATACTGTATTTTTCATAATGAATTTGTTTAAAATTTCTCAGGCAAAGTTCCGATAAGCAAACACGAATCGCTTGTCGATTTTACGGAATGTCTTATACATTTCTACGATTTCGGTTGGGTAATTCTGTGCTATTCTTCCGCTGAAATGAACTACACTTTAGGCTTGAAGCAGATTTAACTTTGTATCAACAAAACGAAACAATTTAATAACACTTAAAAATTAAAAAAATGGAAACTTCAACTCAAACATTGGTCAATAAAATTTTAAACGCTCACGGAATTAAAAGTGCTGCGGAATTTCAGACAGTAAAAATCCATACCCAAATCGGTGGCGCGGTGTGGGGAATGAAAGGACACGAAAATGCATTAAGCGATGTACAGTTTGTCGGTTCTTTAAAAGAGCAGAAAAGCATATGGGAAAATATTTTTAAAGAAAACTACACCTCATCTTTTGAACCCGGAAAAGTTCAGTTATTTGACGAAAACGGACAACTTATAGAATCTTTGGAAAATCCGAGGGAATCTTTTAAAGGTCATACGGTGGAAACGCCTTGGACGAAAGCTCAGTTTATTTATTTCTCCAGCTATGCAACCTGGAATTACGCAACGGCTCCTTTTAATTTTCTGGTTCCGGGAGTGGAAATCAATCATCTTGGATTTTGGAATGAAAACGGTGAAATATTGGATAGACTGGAAGTGATTTATCCCGATGGTTTCGCTACGCACAGCAAAAGACAGATCTTTTATTTTAATGAAGACGGGCTTTTAAAACGCCACGATTACTGGCCTGAAGTGTTGGGCGGTTCTTCTGCAACACAGATTATTGAGGACTACAAAGAATTTCAGGGAATAAAAACCGGAACTAAAAGAAATATTTATGTTCTGAATGATGAAGATAACTCTTACAACAAAGATTTTGTACTGGTTTCCATCGATATTCTGGATGTAAAATTTGAAAAATAAATTATAAAAAATAACATTAAAAATCATAAAATGAAAACAATTTCAGTACCTGAAAAAGAACAGCTAAGTTTTGGTGCACAGAGCATTTTAGAATCTGTAGAGAAAAAAATGGGGAAAATTCCTAATCTGTATGCAACCATCGGTTATTCTTCATCCGCTTTAAAATCAATGTTGGAAACCGAATCGTCTCTGGCTCACGATTCATCATTTACCGCAAAAGAAAGAGAAGCTATCAATCTAATCGTTTCACAAGTTAACGAATGTGATTACTGTTTGGCGGCGCACACAACATTAGCGACAATGAGAGGCTTTACAGAAGAAGAAACGCTGGAAATCAGAAAAGGAAGTTTTTCAGAGGGAAAATTAGACGCTGCGATCAAGTTGGCTCAGTCTATTGCCAACAATAAAGGCAACGCAGGAAACGGAGCTTTAGAAAATTTCTTCAACGCAGGCTTTGATGAAAAAGCTTTGATTGAACTGACGGCTTTGGTGGCGTTGAGAAGCTTTACCAACTATGTATTTGCCAACACTCGGATTCCTATTGATTTTCCTTTGGCACAGGCTATTTAAGAAGTGTTTTAATAATAAGTATTTAGTTTTAAGTGGAAGTCTTCCGGATGTATTTTCGGGAGGCTTTTTTAAGCAACAGTGTTCTTGCTAAAGTTCATTTTGATCGTATTACAAAATCATAAAGTTAGAAAACTGACCTTTTGAACAAAGAAAAATTGACCTTTTAAACAAAATAATCACTGCGATTAATTCTCAACTTTGCTTAATAAATTTTAATAATGGAAAATACACAGGCAAACAAAACCGTTTTGGTAACAGGAGGAACCGGATTTTTAGGAATTCATATCATTTTACAGTTATTACATCAAGATTTTAATGTGAAAACTACGCTTCGATCATTGTCTAAAAAGGATGTAATTATTAAAGCATTACAACAAGGCGGAATCGAAGATTTTTCTAATCTTTCTTTCTACGAAGCAAATCTTACCGAAGATAAAAATTGGGATGAAGCGGTTAAAAACTGTGATTATGTACTTCACGTAGCATCGCCCTTTCCTGCTAAAGATCCGAAAGATGAAAACGAACTTATTATACCGGCAAGAGACGGCGCACTTCGTCTACTGAAAGTGTCTCGTGATGCAGGAGTGAAAAGAGTGGTACTCACATCATCTTTTGCAGCTGTTGGTTACAGTATCAATAATGAAAACCATATTTTTACAGAAGAAGACTGGACAGATTCGAATGTAGAACTTCCTGCTTACATCAAGTCCAAAACGATTGCTGAACAATCGGCTTGGGAATTTATCGAAAAACAAGGACATGGTTTGGAGCTATCGGTGATCAATCCTGTTGGAATTTTTGGCCCTGTCATTGGAGGCATTACTTCTGCTTCACTCGATGTTGCCGTTTCCGGAATTCTTAAAGGAAATTTAGAGTACACGCCAACTTTTACAATGGGTGTTGTAGATGTGAGAGATGTTGCTGATATTCATATAAAAGCAATGCTTCATCCTCAGGCTAATGGAGAACGTTTTATTGCCACTTCGGAAGGTGTGATGAGCTTTTATGACGTTGCTGAGTTATTCAAAAAAGAGAGACCTCAATATACATCGGCAATCAAAATCCTTGAACCCATTGGAAGAGAATTTTACAAGGAGATATCTAATAATAAAGCGAGAACTATTCTCCATTGGAATCCAAGAAGCCGTGAAGAAGCACTTTTGGCAAGCGCAGATAGTTTGAATGAAAATTTTTAATTTTGTTTAGTATGAGACTCGTTCCCTAAAGCTGTTTTGGGGTTTATCTAAGTATTGCTTTGTCTTTTCTAAAAAGTAGGTGAATCACTTTTGACTGATTTAAGTTTTTTTTAGATAAAATCAATGTAAAGGAAAGGAACAAAATCAGCGCTAAGTCGTTTCAATAAAATAAATAAGATGAAATTTAATAATATACAATCTTGTCATTTGGGTCCGGAAATTTCTCCAGAGCAATTTATTCCAGAGCATTTCTTTTTGTTTTTACTGAGAGGTTCTATGGTTGCCTACGACGGTTATAAATATTACTCGATGAAACAAGGCGATTATTGTATTGCCAGAAAAAATCATCTCGTACGATATACAAAACATAAAGAAGACGGGCAGTTTGAAAAGGTCATTATTGCTTTTGATGAGGCTTTTTTAAAGAAATTTTTGGAACGACATCCTTATCAGGTCGAAGCTACCGACAATGATGATTCTTTTTTGTTTGTAAAAGAAGATAAGTTTATTAAAAGTTACATCGATTCATTAGAACCATATTATAATGGAAAAGAACAAATTGAAGCGACTTTTGTAGACGTTAAGCGTGAAGAATTGTTGATGATTTTGCTGAAAAATCATTCAAGCTTAAAAGATATTTTCTTCAATTTTAATAGTCCACATAAAGCTGATTTGGAATTGTTTATGAATAGTAATTATAAATTCAATATTAGTCTTGAGCGCTTTGCATATCTTTCAGGACGAAGCTTATCTACCTTTAAAAGAGAATTCAAGACTATTTTTGCTACTTCGCCTGGGAAATGGCTCACTCATCGCAGACTTCAAGAAGCTCGCTATCTTTTGGAGCACGAGCATAAAAAACCCAATGAGATTTATTTCGAACTTGGTTTTGAAGACCTTTCGCATTTTTCGTTTGCTTTTAAAAAACAATTTGGAGACAGCCCGAAGAATATTGTAGATAAGAAAACGATTGTACATTAATTAAAATCAATAGTTCTTATCTCAATATTTTATAAAAAGCTTTCAGAATATTTTTCTGAAAGCTTTTTTGATGATTAATTAAAGATGAACAGTCTAATTTTAAAGCCAAACTGCTATTTTATAATTAATCAGAAAATATTTTTAACGTATTTCTGTGCTATTTTTCAGCTAAAATGGGCTACCCATTCCGTTGGGTTTGATGATAACTTTGCTTCATTAAATAACACTAAAAAATTAAAACAATGAGTAAAATAGTTTTTATCACCGGAGCATCAAAAGGATTCGGGAAATTATGGGCGGAAGCACTTTTGGAAAGAGGAGACAAAGTAGCGGCAACAGCAAGAAACGTTTCTGCATTACAGGATTTGAAAGATAAATACGGAGACAATATTCTTTCTTTAAAGCTGGATGTCAACAATCGTTCAGAAGTTTTTGAAGTAACAGAACAGGTAGAAAAACATTTCGGAAGAATTGATGTTTTGATTAATAATGCAGGTTTTGGTTTATTCGGAACGACGGAAGAAACGACGGAACAACAGGCGAGAGAACAGATGGAAACCAACTTTTTCGGTTCGCTTTGGGTAGCACAGGCCGTTTTACCCGTGATGAGAAAGCAAAAAAGCGGACATATTATTCAGATTTCCAGCTTTTTGGGATTAACGACTTTACCGCTTCTAGGATTGTACAACGCTTCAAAATTTGCAGTGGAAGGCTTAATTGAAACCATCGGTTCTGAAACCGCTCATTTGGGAATCAAAACGACTTTAATTGAACCTAACGGATTTGCAACAGATTGGGCGGGAGCTTCTGCAGTTCAGACTTCTTCGGATATTGCAGATTATAATCCGGTGCGTGAAGCATTTGCGGAAAGTGGAGAAAATCCGGATACCTGGGGAAAACCGGAAGCGACAGTAGAACCTGTTTTAAATCTTATCGACAACCAAAACCCTCCGCAAAGATTATTGTTTGGTAAAATTGCTTATCACGTTGTGAATGAAGTTTACACGAAAAGATTAAATGATATTCAAAACTGGAAAGAAGTGAGTATTGCGGCTCACGGTCATTAATTAAAAGTTCTTTTTGTCATTCTGAAAGGAGCGAAGCGGATTGAAGAATCTCTATTATTCAATTAAAAGTATCTTTCAAATTATGTGGAGATTCTTCCTTCGTCAGAATGACAACTCTTTAAAATTTATACTAAAAATAAAATTGTTTTTTTGTGCTAATGTTCCGCTGATTTGTGAAATTATTTCTAACCAAATATTCTCAACTTTGAATGAGTAAATAACAAACAAAATCTTAATATTTATGAAAACGACAGCCTTAAACGCAGAAACAAAATTTGCAGAAATCAACAACAACAAAATTGCTTACAGACAATTCGGAAGCGGAGCACCATTGTTCTTTGTGAACAGATTCAGAGGAATTATGGATACTTGGGATCCTTTATTTCTGGATTTACTGGCAGAAAAAAATACAATCATTCTTTTTGATTATCCGGGCATCGGAAGTTCAGAAGGAGAGTTGCCTTTGGATATTGTAGAAGTGGCAAATACAGTTCCGGCTTTGGCAGACCATTTGGGAATCGATAAGTTTAATGTGTTGGGTTGGTCGTATGGCGGATTGGTGGCGCAGGCTGTGACTTTTCAGAATCAGGAAAGAGTATTAAAAACTGTTTTAATCGGAACCAATCCTCCGGGAGAAAATGCAATTCCAATTGAGCAGGTGTTTTTTGACCACGCTTTAAAACCGATTAATGATCTGGAAGATGAATATTATCTGTTCTTTGAGCCGGCTTCCGAAAAAAGCAGACAGGCAGCCCAGGAATCTCACGACAGAATTGGGCAGAGATTAGAGCGTTCGTTAATTCCTTCTACGATGGAGATTTTCCAGAGATATATTGCGGGTTCCGGAACAATGAAAGAAGATAAACTGAACTTCAGAGAAGGCTATAAAACCCTGAAATCTCCCGTTTTGGTTATTTCCGGGGACCACGACATCAGCTTTGCAACAGAAAACTGGTTTCCGCTGTTGAGAAATGCACCTACAATGCAGCATATTATTTTAAATGATGCGGGACACGGTCCTCAACATCAATATCCGGAGCTTACGGCAGGATACATCAACCTTTTTTTAGGATAGTATAATTTCTGTTTTAGTTTCGGTAAAATTAATTTAACTTAGATAAAATTAAACCGATGCAACATTACAAAACCCTTACCGAATTACATTTGGGTAATCATTGGGACGCTCCGGAACATCCGCTTTTCAGTATGATTGGCTGTCAGTCGGAGTGCAAATTGGGGAACAGAGAGTTTACCACAGATTGTTATGTGATTGCTTTCAAGAAAATAAAATTAGGGATTTTTATGTACGGCCGCACACCGTATGACCACGACAACGGCTGTCTGTTTTTTGCAAAACCAAGACAGATTATCGAGATGAAAAATCTTGAGTTTGAAGAAAAAGGCTATATGCTGTTGATTCACGAAGATTACCTGAACGGCCACGAGTTGTTCAAGGAAATTGAAAAATACAGCTTTTTTGATTATGAAGTAACGGAAGCTTTGCATCTTTCGCCAAAAGAAGAACAGATTATTTTGGAACTTCACTCGAAAATTCAGAGCGAATATTTTAATAATCCTGATGAATACAGCCGTGATATTATTTTAAGTCATATTTCATCGATTTTAAAATATGCACAGCGATATTACAAACGACAGTTTATCGACCGGGCACAGGTAACCGGAAAGACGGCTTCAAAATTCAATGATGCGTTGAGAAAATACATCAACGAAGGTTTATTGGAGAAAAAAGGACTTCCGAATGTCGCTTTTTTAGCCGACCAGCTTTTTGTGTCGCCAAGATATTTAAGTGATTTATTGAAGCAGGAAACGGGAAAAACCGCAATGGAACTCATTCATATTTTTATGATTTCCGAAGCAAAAAACCTGTTGAGGTTGGGAGAAAAAGGAGTCGCTGAAATCGCTTACGAATTAGGCTTTGAAAATGCTTCTTATTTCACAAGACTATTCAAAAAACAAACGGGAATGAAACCTTTGGAATTCAGGAAGTCGCAGATGAATTAAATTTTAAATAATCATATTTTAGAAAAGACTGTTTCAGAAAATGGAACGGTCTTTTTTTATTTCTGTACTGTAAATCTGTGCTATTCTTCCCCCGAAATGGACTATTTATTAAGCTGTAATGCTTCTACCTTTGACTATCAAAATCATTGAAAATTAAATAACATTAAAAAATACCAACATTATGAAAGCAATTGTATTAAAAGAAGCAGGAAGCGTAGAAAATTTAGAATATGTAGAATTGGAAAAACCAACCATTAAAGAAGGCGAAGTATTAATAAAAGTAAAAGTCATCAGCATCAATCCGGTAGATGTGAAAAGCCGCGCAGGAAAAGGTGTTTATGGAAGAATCAAAACAGAAAATCCATTGATTTTGGGTTGGGATATTTCCGGAATTGTAGAAGAAACTAAAAGTGCAGATTTTAAAGTGGGCGATGAGGTTTTCGGAATGGTCAACTTTCCCGGACACGGAAAAGCATATGCAGAATATATCGCAGCTCCGGCCAATCAACTGGCTTTAAAACCCAAAAATATCTCTTTTGAAGACGCTGCAGCTTCCACTTTGGTTGCGCTTACGGCTTATCAGGCTTTGGTTCACAATGCGAATATTCAGGAAGGGCAAAATGTTTTGGTTCACGCGGCTTCAGGTGGAGTGGGACATATTGCGGTGCAGATTGCCAAACATTTTGGAGCGAAAGTGACGGGAACTTCTTCCGCAAAAAACAAAGATTTTGTCCTGAGTTTAGGCGCAGATTCACATATCGATTATCACGGTTTCGACTGGAAATCAGCAGGCAGAACTTTCGATTTTGTATTGGATACGATTGGCGGAGACAATATCGACCATTCCCTTGAAGTGACGAAAGAAGGTGGTTCCATCATCAGTATTCCGACAGGTTTGAATGAGCAGGTGACATCAAAAGCAGAATCTAAAGGCGTAAAAGGGTATTTCATTCTCGTGCAATCCAGCGGTGAAGATATGAAACAGATTGCTTCTTTACTGGAAAGTGGTGCTATCAAAGCTCACGTCTCAAAAACTTTCCCTTTCGAGCAGATGAGAGAAGCACATCTCGAACAAGAAACAGGGAGAACGGTTGGTAAAATCGTGGTGACTTTGTAACATCAGAATTTTTATTGAGCAACTTATCCGCCTGTGATTTATTCTGAGCTTGTCGAAGGGCTCCGCTTTTTTTTCATTGCGAATCATTGAAGCAATCCGTTGAAAGATTCGCAATCGTAATAACAAAAGTTTATACTTAAATAGTAACTTATCTTCAATTTCTTTAGTTACTTTCATAAATAAAAAAAGTGAATCAATCGATTCACTTTTACTTTCTCTATATTTTTGATTACCCCTCAATAAACTCCAATAAATCTTTATTAATAGTTTCGTGCTCTGTAGTCGGCATTCCGTGAGGAAAACCAGGATAAGTAATTAACTTTCCGTTTTTCAACAGCTTTGCAGATTTTATTGCTGAGTTTTCGATAGGCACAATCTGATCATCTTCACCGTGCATCACCAAAACCGGAATATCAACAGCTTTCAAATCTTCCGTGAAATCTGTTTCAGAGAATGCTTTGATTCCATCATAATGAGCCACAATACCACCCATTAATCCTTGTCTCCACCAGTTTCTTTGGATTCCTTCTTTTACATTGGCGCCTTCTCTGTTGTACCCATAGAAAGGGAATGTAAGATCAAAATAAAACTGGTTTCTGTTGTTCAAAGTCTGATCCCTGATATTGTCGAAAACCTCAATAGGAACTCCGTCCGGATTACTTTCGCTTTTTACCATTACCGGCGGAACAGCGCTGATTAAAACCGCTTTTTTAGCTCTACCATTAGCATATTTGTTCACATAACGGATCACTTCACCGCCTCCTGTAGAGTGACCAATGTGCACTACATCTTTCAAATCTAAAAATTCAACCAATTCCGCCGCATCAGAAGCATATTGCTCAATCGTGTGGTTATAAATATTCTGACTTGATCTTCCGTGACCTCTTCTGTCGTGAGAAATCACTCTGTAACCTCTCTGTAAAAAGAAAATCACCTGTGCATCCCAATCGTCTGAAGATAAAGGCCATCCGTGGTGAAACATCAATACCGGTCCTTCTCCTTGGTCTTTGTAAAAAATCTCTGTTCCGTCTTTTAATTTTAGTGTGCTCATAATTTACTTTTTTTATTGTTGTGATTAATATTTTGTTGTCTTAATTCTTTAGCAAATGTAGGTCGGCTAAATTCAATTTATCTTAACCTAAGTTAAAATCGTTCATTTGATATAAAATTATTTAGGCAGTACAAACTGCTTAAAAGTCTTTTTGTGGTTAATTAACCGCATTCTCCCGTATCACCTGAAACAAATCCATCGCACTGCCGTTGAATTTATTACCGTTAACGAAGAATGAAGGTGTTCCGTTCACACCACTCATAATTCCGCTCTCAAAATCAGAATCTACTTTATCTTCAAGTTCGGCTTTCTGAATATCTGTTTTGAACTGAGAAACATTTAATCCTATTTTTTCAGCAAGCTCAAATAAGAAAATTTCATTCAGAGATCCCTGATTTTCATAGATCGCATCGTGCATTTCCCAAAATTTCCCCTGAAGATTGGCAGCTTCAGCTGCAATGGCGGCAGGTCTTGCGTATTGATGCATTTCCGACAAAGGAAAATTCCTGAAAACAAATTTTACCTGACTTCCGAATTCTTTCATTAATTCTTTCAAAACAGGATAAGCGGCTCCGCAATACGGACATTGATAATCGCCGTATTCTACAATCACAAGGTCGGCGTTGTCGTTACCTTGGGCGTGGTCAGTTATGCTGACTGATGGTTTTAGTGACATAATTATTTTGTGTTAAGATTTTCTAAAGCTTCTAATATTCCGTCTGCGCCGGGATTGATGGCGGTAGGAGACAGGTAGCTCCATTCGATGATGCCATCTTTGTTAATGACGAATAATGCGCGTTTGCATTCTCCTTCCTCATCATCGTAAACGCCGTATTTTTTTGCTGTTTCTCCTTTTGCTTCAAAGTCGGCCAACAATGGAAAATGTAGGTTTCTGGATTGTGAAAAAGCAAGATGACACCATTTGCTGTCCACAGAGATTCCAAAGAGTTCTGCGTCATATTTATGGAAGAACTTCAAAGTTTCGTTGTACAAAGCCATCTGGTCGCTGCAAACCGGACTCCAATCTGCGGGATAAAAAGCGAGGATGACATTTCTTCCTTTAAATTCTGATAAAGTGACTTTCTGGTCTGGTGTTGCAAACAATGTAAAATCGGGAGCAGTAGTACCTTTTTGTAACATAATATTTAGTTTTTTGTGTTATGGAACTGAAATTAATTTACTACAAGTTAGCAATAAAACTGCAGGTAAAAGCAAAATCCAGTTTCCCAATATATTTTGTAAGAACGGAGAGACCACAGCACCTGACAAAAATCCCATCCATAAGAGCAGCAAATGAACTGCATTGGCTTTAGATTGATTTTTTTCATCTCTGTCATTGCTCATCATAAAGATTGCAGTATTTCTTGCAAGGCTGTTCAAAGTGCCTGTTACAAAATCGGTATTTACTTTTTGATGTCCAACGGTTGTTACGATTGTATTCATCATTCCCATCGCAAAACCAAGAATAGCAACTGACGGAATATTACCCATTTGGAAACGGTAGTTGATGAATGTATAAAAAATCAAAATTCCCGAAACAATGTAAAAAGCAATCGTTTTAATGCTGCATTTCTTCCATAATGATAAACAGGTTCCTGCAAAGATTCCAATTAAGAAACTTCCAATTACTGTGACTGATATAATGATGACTCCATATTTTCCACTGAAAAAAGCTGCTCCCAATTGTGTGGTATTTCCACTCATAAAGGAAACATAGGTTTTCCATTTGATCAATCCCGTTGCGTCGATATATCCAGCGATGAAGGCTAAAAAGATGGCCAATTTCTCCTGTACTTTAATTTCGTCGGATGACAGAAGAGATTTTTCCGAAATCAAAACCGTTATTTTTCAGGTTGAATAAATACTTTTTTCGAAGGGAATTTTTCAATTTCGCCTTCCTTCAAACCAAAATTCGTGATGACAACATCTTTCGGATTTCCAGCCAGCCATTCGCTCAGATCAATGGATTCATAAGTTCCGCTATTAAATCCAATTAAAACTTTACAAACCGTATCGCCTGTATTTTTGATGTAATGTCCGGCTCCCATCGGAACATAACCGACATCACCTGCATTGAACTGTTCGGTAACAATCGTTCCTTCCGCTAAGAAAACCGACATTTCTGCCTGTCCGGAAATAAAATACTGCCATTCATCCGCATTCGGATGCCAATGCATTTCTCTTAAAGCACCGGGTTGAAGTTCCAGAATAGAACCAGCCATTGTTTTGCTGATAGGAAATTCTTTACTCGTTACCAATCTCTGCAAACCACCTCCGGGAATGATTCTCGGCTGCTGGGAATGCAATGGATAACGGTGAAGATTGGTTAATTCAATATCAGATTCTTCAGGTCTTGCTGTGGCATTGAAAGATAATTCATCCGGAACAATTCCTGCTGCGAAATAGACTTCTTTTTGTGGTAACGCTGCCACTTCTTCAAGGGTTAAACCTAAGTTCTGAGCGGCAATTTCCGGCGGTACACTGGATACAAAATCTGTAACGCTGAATGTGTGGTCTTCAGAAAAATTACCGTTATCAAAGATCAGAATAAAATGACACTCTTCCGTTCCTGTCGCCTGGATCGAGTGGCCGTACCCTTTTGGGAAATACCATACATCTCCCGGTTCAAAATTATCGGTATAGCTTTTTCCGTCCGGATGAATAATAGTGGTACGAACGGTTCCCGAAATCACATACGCCCATTCTGCGGCATTGGCGTGCCAGTGCAATTCTCTCATACTTCCTGGCTGCAGTCTCATAGAAACTCCGGCAATACCTATTGATGCAGGAAAATCTTTTACAGAAGCACCTCTTGTAGTTCCTCCGTCATTAGTACGTGGGTTTTGTTTTTCTAACTCGTATTTGAAGCTTAAAGTTGAAGTATTCATCATATTATTTTTTAGTGATTATCTCTTGTTCTTAATTTCTATGGTAAAGCTACTTCCAAATCTGGCTTTTTTCAGTTTCTATTCGGTGAATAGGCAAAATCAGTCGTTGAGTTTTATGATATAAAAGACAATGATTTTTTTTTCAGCTCCGTAGGAGCATTCTGTTAATAGAATGACATATTAATTTTGAAGAGTTCCGTAGGAACAACCTGATAATTATTTATTCACAGTTGTTTTTTAAATAAAAAAATCACTGGAAAATTCCAATGATTTTAATAAAATATATGTATTTCTGATTTTAAAAAGGCTGATTGTATTTGCCTGTCAAAGCCTTATTCTCAATACTTTTTGCAAAATTAGGTGTTTCTTCGTGGTTGTGAGCGTCGGAAGCCGCTTGTCTTGAAGCGGCTGCACTTGCAAGATCGATGCCGTGTTCTTTCAGATATTCAAACATTTCCGGAGTTGCTGTTGCGTGAATTTCGTTGGTGTACAAAGTCGTGTTGTCATCAATTTTTGTGGCTTTCAGCTCCCATAAAACCTGGACTTTCGTTCTTCCGTTTTTGGTAATGGAATCGGAGATTGATAACATTCTGCAGTAATCCGGGCGATACACTGTGGCTACATAATGCTGAACCATTAAAGCATCTCCGATTGTTTCAACATTTAGCGAAACTGGTTCGCCGTCGAAAGTGGTAGAAATAGCTGCTCCAATGTGCTGGGTTGAGCATCTCTGATATTCGGCATCGGGTAAGTTTAATAACCAATCTGCGATGTTAACTTTTTCGAATGGTGCATTGATAATAGCGGTTACACTTGAGTGAGACAATGCGTTTTCTGGTGTTTGTAGAATTTCCATAATGTTTTGGTTTTAATTGTTTGTATTAATTGATGATGTAAAGCTACAGGCAACTTAATGGAAAATCAATGGATGTTCGATGAACGGGCGAAAAGTATCGTTGAATCAGTACGATGAAATTTTGTAACCAATTTGGCTACTAAATAAAAAAAATCACTGCATTTCACAGTGGTTTTTAATTAATGATGTAATCAATATTAAGTTTGTTTGAAGTTTTATTTAACCACAAAAGGAACAAAAGATGAGTTAAAACGTTTATTTAAAGTAATAATATAAATGAAAAAGGTCACAATAGCTTTTAAAAATCTTTGATTTTTACTCTTTGAGAACTTTGAATATTCTGATTATTGCTTTATGATGGTCTTTTGTGACTTTTGTGGTTAATTCTGAAATTGGTTTAAACATATTATTTAAAAAGCCATTTTCTAATCAGTTTTGTATAATTCGGCATTACTACGAAAACCATTAGAAAAACAATACATCCTGAAATCAGAAGTCCGTCTGAATAATGATTTGCAGGGATTTTTAACAGCCTTAAAAAGGGGAGAAGTACCAATGGAACCAACAAAGATAATGGATAAATGGCTGACCAGGTTACCAGGAACTGTTTCCATCGCACGGGAACTTTTGTTTCATTTTCAGTTTCAAAAAGAAAATCGAGCCCCGATCTTATTTTGTAATTATCATTTTTTCGGAAAAGTGGATTGGCTTTTTCAATCAGTTTTTTTCTGTCGTCAGATTCCATCCATTTTTTGAGATTTTCAATAGTGTCAAACCGAATAATTACCGTGTAAATAAACGTAAGATGGGGAATCGGGCGCACAATCTGATGGTCAATAAAACCTTCTGAATGCTTTGTGAGCGGAACAATATGCTCCAGCCATTTTTCGTATTCTGCCTCTTTGCCGTCTAAAACGTGATGGGTAATTACGACCGATGCGCCTTGAGTTTCCATACTCTTAATTTTAAATGAATGATATTTAAAAAGCTCTTTTATACTGCCACGGAATCTCAACTTTCAATTCCAATTCTTTCGCGGAATGTAAGGCAAAATAAGGGTCACGCAAATGTTCTCTGGCGATGAAAATCAAATCTGCCTCATCATTCACGATAATATCATTTGCCTGAACAGCTTCGGTAATCATCCCGACCGCACCTGTTGCAATCCCGGTCTGTTGTCTGATAGTTGATGAAAACGGAACCTGATAATTAGGAAAAACACGGTCTTTGCTGACGTTGGCAAATCCACCGCCTGAAGCCGTGATAAGATCGACACCGTTTTCTCTAAGAATTTTTGCGAGAATAATGCTGTCATCCAAAGTCCAAGCATCTGATGTTTGCAGATAATCGACCGCCGAGATTCTCACCAAAAGAGGCATTCCGTCAGGAATTGATCTCCGTACTTCGCCAACAGTTTCTACCAGAAAACGGATTCTGTTTTGCAGACTTCCGCCATATTCGTCATTTCTTTTATTAATGACTGCGGAATAGAACTGGTGGAAAAGATAACCGTGACCGGCGTGCAGTTCTATGGTGTCAAAACCTGCCTCCACAGCTCTGTGTGAAGCTTCTACAAATTTTACTTTCAACTCCTGAATTTCATCAACCGTCAATTCCTCAGGAATTACACCGTTCATTTCTGTAGGCGAAGAGGATTTTACAGTCCAGCCACCTTCTTCTTTAGTAAGTGGCTTCATTTTTTCGTTGGGATGTTTCAGGCTTCCTTTTCCACCGGAATGCCAGAGTTGCATTCCTATTTTTGCATCCTGCTCGTGTACAAAATCGACAATGTTTTTCCACGCATCTTTCTGCTCGTCATTCCAGATTCCGACGTCGCTCAGAGTAGCTAAACCTTCTGGAGATACAGCGGTGCATTCGGTCATTATCAAACCTGCTCCGCCAACGGCTCTTCCACCGAGATGGACAAGATGCCAATTTCCCGGGATGCCGTTTTTTGCACTGTATTGTTGCATTGGTGATACCACGATTCTGTTTTTCAGGGTCAGCTGGCGCAGGGTTAAAGGTGAGAATAAGTTCATTATATTTTATATTTATAGTGATTGTAAAAATAATTTGCTTTCATCAAGTGATTTCAGCAAAATATCTCGTGTTTCTTCCAAAGTCTGTTTCGATATTGGATTTTCTTCGTTGGTTAATTCCAAAATGTTGAGTTTTTCCTCTAATAATGGTAGTAATCCCATTATGGCAATACTTGATTTCAAATCGTGTGCTCTTAATTTCAGCAATTTAAAATCGTTATTTTCATATCCTAATTTCAGTTCCTGCAAATGAACCGGGATTTTATCCAAAAACTGTTGCGTCACTGTTCTTTCAAAATCCTTATCTCCATTGCTGATGGATTTCATATAAGTAAGGTCGATGAACTCATAGCCAGAAGTAGTTTCTGTGTTTTGTGTTTCAATTTTTTTCGCTCCTTTCAATCCGAAATTTGAAATTAGCTTAAATAGTTCTTCCTCATTGACAGGCTTGGAAATATATTCGTTCATTCCACGGCTCATACATCTTTCGCGTTCTCCCGCCAATGCGTGCGCTGTCATTGCGATAATCGGAACATCGAGATTTAATTCTTCACGGATTTTTTGTGTTGCAGCGTAACCGTCCATCTGTGGCATCTGGATGTCCATTAAAACCAGATCACAATCATTATTTTTGAGATATTCTATTGCTTCCAAACCATTGTTTGCAGTGTCGAAATCAATGTTCCATTGCGACAGAAGATGCTTCATCAGACTTTGATTGATCGCGTTGTCATCTACGATCAAAACTTTCAAAGGTATATTGGATCTGTCTTTGAAATACTGTATATCTACTGCAGGAGTTACGTTAATCTGTTCTTTCGCAATGGCATAAGGAATGAAGAAATGGAAAGTCGTGCCTTTTCCCTGTTCGCTTATCACTTCAATATCTCCGTTCTGCAATTGGATTAAACTTTTCACAATGGATAATCCAAGTCCGGTTCCGCCATAATTTCTAGTTGTTGAATCTTCACCCTGGTTGAATCTTTCAAAGACTTCGCTAAGTTTTTCTTTATCGATTCCAATTCCGGTATCTGAAACTTTAAAGCCGACAATGACTTCATTTTCTGTCTGTTGTTTATTGTAAATTTCAACAGTAATGCTACCTTGATGGGTAAATTTAATGGCATTTCCGATGAGATTGACCAAAATCTGAGTGAGTCTCGTTGCATCACCATTCAAAGTGTCGGGAATGGATGAATCTATTTTGCTGGAAATCGTCAATCCTTTTTCTTTGGCGCGCTCCACAAAAAACGTTTCGACAGAATTCACCAATCCGTTGATACTGAATATTCCTTTGGTAATGCGCATCATTCCGGCTTCGATTTTGGATAAATCCAGAATATCATTGATAATGGCCATCAGGTTTTCTCCTGAGCGTTGAATGGATGATACAAATTCTTTTGAAGTTTCATCCAATGGTCTTTTCTGTAAAAGGTTGGTAAAGCCCAAAATTCCGCTCAGAGGTGTTCTGATTTCGTGACTCATATTGGCAAGAAAATTTTCTTTGGTTTCCGCGGCAACAGTTGCTTTTTTCTTAGCTACGTCCAATTCCTGAATTAATAATCGTTGACGTTTGAACTGGCGGAGAATATGATAGCCAACGATAGATCCGCTTAAAATTAAAAGAATCAGCAAGGAAATATCATACAATCTGGCTTTCTGTCCCATTTCCTCATTTTTTTTGCTGAGGTCTACCATATGAAGTTTGCGGCTTTCATAGATTTTTGCGGTGATAGAAGTGATTTCGTTTGATATTTTTCTGGCTCTTGGATTGGCAATGGAAGTCTGATCGTCCATATTTCCGAGGGTATTATAACGAAGCAATAATTTGTCCTTCGTTGTTTTCTTGTCCATCGCGAGAACACTCAACCGGTGAATTAATCTTTCTTCTTCCGCATCGGCATTGTCTTTGGAAAGGGAATCCAAAAAGTTTTCTATCTGGCTGATCTTTTGGTCGATTCCTTCAAGGTGAGTGGTGTCATTGGTGGCAATGGAAGCTCTGATTCGGCTTTCAACACCCAGAATATCACGGTCGATTTCACGCAAATGATTGCTTGAACGTAATTCGTTGAGAAGCTTATTGTTGTTACGGATAAGCTCCTTTGTATTTTGGGCTGAATTGATCTGAACGGCTATCAATAGGAGAGAACCCGCAATAAATGTGAGGATGATAAAATAGCTGAAGCGCTTGTTGTTCATTACTGAGGATATCTTTTTCATAAGTCTATTATATTGACTTTAAAATTATTGTTGACCACCCCGTCAAAAATTCTTCGAATTTTCGCCACCCCTCCAAAAGAGGGGAATTTTTGCATTGCAATTGGAACGGCGAATTGTTGCAGCCCGACTTGAGCGGAGCTCTTTTTGTCATTGCGATTGCGAATAGTTCAACAGATTGCTTCACTTCGTTCGCAATGACAAAAAAGCGGGAGCGGAAGGCGGATTAAGCGGCCCAAATCTTAAAAAACATTCATTCTCGTATTGAGTGCTTTTCGGTAAGCGTCCGCAACGGGAATGAATTTTCCATTAATCATAATTCCGCCGTCCTGAAGCGTATCAATTTTACCGACAGAAACGATGTAAGACCGATGAACTCTGATAAAATGATCTTTCGGTAGACGTTCTTCCGCCGTTTTCATCTTGCCGTGGATAGCAAACATTTTTTCTCTTGTATAGAACTTAACGTAGTCGCCCATTGCTTCTGCATACAAAATATCATCCAGTTTCAGGCGTCTTGTAATATTGGAATCCCGTACGAAAAGAAACTCGTCTTTTGTGATTTCTACATTTTCCTTTCGGCTTTCAAGAATAGCCTGTGCTTTGCTAACTGCCTGTAAAAATCTTGCCGGCATCACAGGTTTTAACAGATAATCTGCGATATTCAATTCGAAAGCTTCGAGTGCATATTCTTTATTAGATGTAGTGAAAATGATGATCGTTTCTTTTCCTGAGAGATTTTTAGTAAGTTCTATCCCTGTCATTTCAGGCATTTCGATGTCTAAGAAAATGAGATCAACAGGATGGGTCTGCAGATAATTGTAAGCTTCAATCGCGTTGGAAAATTCATTGACAATTGTAAGATTCGGAATTTGTTTTGCCAAATGTGATAATGTTGTTCTTGCAATGTCGTTGTCATCGACGATTAAAGCTTTCATAGGGATAGTTATTTATGATTTTACACAAATATAATTATTCCTTTTTTCTTTTCCCAATTATCTGAAATATGAACGGATCATCCAAGCCATTTCTTCGTGGGTTTCCATCAATCCTGTGATGAAATCGCTGGTTCCGTAATCTTTGAATTCTTCGGCAAAAGGGGTGATGTTTCCTCGTAGAAATTCAATGATGCTTTCGTGGTCGCTTAACAGGTCTTTCATATAGCCTAAACCGTCGTTGGTTCTGTCGCTGTATTCTGTAAGATGGGTTAATTCAAGGTAGATTTTCATTGTTGCAGGTGCAAAATGTCCGATTTTTCGCATACGTTCTGCAACACTGTCAATCAGTTCATCCAATTGTTTGTATTGCTCTTCGAAAAAAATGTGATTGGCGTGGAAATTATCTCCGGTGACATTCCAGTGTGCGTTTCTTGTTTTGACATAAAGTACAGTTTCATCAGCTAAAAGTTTTGCCAATTGATCTGCCACAGCTTGTGTGTTTTTTTCTGTAATTCCGATTTTTGTTTTCATAATAGTGAGATTTAAGTTGTTCTTTTTTGATGATGTAAAGTTCGGATGGAATGTTGTGGAATTGAGAGATTTTTCGGTGAATGGGCAAAATGAGTCGTTGAATTGGGTTACAATTTATAAAACCAATATATGCTTGAATGTTCCGAAAAGCTATCATTTAACTCGATTTTTTTGAACGGCTATCATCATATGGGGACTGAATGACAGGAGATATTTATCATTTTCTGTAATTTTGATGAGCTCAGCCAAGGTTTTACTTTTCTTTTCATCCAGCATGCTATTGAAATAATCTTTATCCAACCAAGCAATACCTTCAACCGCATAAAGATTAAGATATTGAAGATCGGGATGAAGAAATTCATCCTCCAGCTGTTTTGGGTTGTGATAATACGCCTCCGCTAAGATCCATGGAAAATCCGCAGGCTGATGATGCACACCGGTGGTTAGCTCTTCCCTGCACATTTCGAAAAACGTTTTCTTATGAATCAAACCGTTTAAAAGGCCTGCTAATGTTGATGCAGTATAATTAATAGCAAATCCGAGAATAATCCCTCCATTTTTAAGTATACGCCTGGCTTCGGAAATAGCCAATGATCTGTCTTCCTTGCGCTGTAGATGATAGAGCGGCCCATGCAATATCACCAGGTCTGCATAATCGTTTTGAAAAGGCAGATCTCTTGCTTCTCCCTGAACAATATGAAATTTCTTTTTTAACTTTTTGTTTCGGTTCTGAGCTATTTTGATATGTTTTGTTATAGGTTCTACCAAATGGACTTCATGTCCTTTTTGGGCCAGCCATTCGGAATATTTACCGGTACCACCGCCGATGTCTATTATTTTTAAAGGGATATTTTGAATATATTTTTCGATCAGGCTTTTTATTCTTTCAAATTCGAATATGCCCATACCTTTGTCGAGTCTTGTTTCTTCCGAAGCTTTATTGTAAAATACTTCTATGTCTCTGCTGATGAGATGCTTACTATTCATAATGTTATTGTATTGAGTGCACAATAGATGCTTTAATGCTGGTCAATATAGCCTGCATCAGATTTATGATCTTTGTGAACGTGAAAAAAATATTGGAACTTAAGGACAAAATTACCTTGCATTAAAATCGAAAGATTTAATGCTTTTAACCCTTAAAGGATCACCTTACGAAAGGGCTAGGTAATATTTAGAATAGTATAACAGACTGCAAATATACGAATACAATTAAGATTACATTTTAATTTTTTTTAATCAGCATTTGGTTTGATGATCTTAAAATAGCAGACTTAAGGGTGTAAATTCCGCTGGGATTGATAAAATATTAGATGTTTTCATAAAGAATATTTGCATATTTTTGTGAAATCAATGACTTCAAAATTAGCAGATTACAGGCGCAAGAAAGGACTAAGCCAGCAGCAGCTCGCAGATGTTTCCGGCGTGAGTGCAAGAACGATACAACGCATCGAAACCGGAAAGGTTGAAGCGCATCCCGCAACGTTAAAGATGCTTGCAGAAGCACTTGAAGTGGAAACTGAAGAACTGACGGTAATTAAGCAATTATCAAAATCTCCTGAAAGCAACAATGATTATAAAGTAAAACCCGTTTTTCACGTGTTAGCTTTAATCGGGCTTTTTTTTCCTATTTTCAATATCATTCTTCCCACTCTTCTTTGGTTTTTAAAAAAAGATGAATCCATAGTTTACGACCTTGAAGGGAAGTTGGCCATTAATTTTCAGATCACAATGTCGCTTCTCTTTGTGCCATCTGTTTTGTTGTTGATCTTTGTATTTCCAGTGGGATTTCCGTTGGTAATGATCATCTATTTCTATACTCTTGTCATGTGTGTCATCAATATTTTCAGAAGCATCAACAAGAAGGATAGCTTCTATCCTTTAAGCTATCGATTTCTAAGATAATTCGCTTTAAAGTCTTTTCCAGAGCTAAGTGGCGTCAACTTGTCGTGAAGAAGTCGTGGTAAGTTATCTTGATTTGCCACTAAATTTGTCACAAATATTTTCCACATGAAAAAACTCTTCACGCTTTCATTCCTGATATGGATGTTACTTTTAAGTGCTCAAAAAAATATAAAAATTAGACAGCTTGATGGTAAAACAATCGATTCTCAAATCCTTCAACAGCGATTGTCACGTTTAGTCGATAGCGCAAAGATTGCTGGTCTGCAGATTGCCATTATTAACCATAACAAGCTAATTTATTCATCAAGCTTTGGTTATAAGGATATTGAAAATAAAAAGAAGCTGAATGACAGTACAGTAATGTATGCAGCTTCATTAACTAAGCCTGTCAGTGCTTATATCTTTATGCGTTTGGTGGATAAAGGAATATTCAGTCTTGATCAGCCTGTTTACAAGTACCTGAAAAAGCCCATAGAGGAATATGCGAAATGGAAAGATCTGGCAGACGATCCTCAGTCTTTCAATCTGATCACACCCAGGATGCTATTGAGCCACAGCTCTGGGCTTCCGGTCCTTCGACAATTATATGGTAACAAAGTCAGCCTTATCGCCAAGCCGGGTGAAAAATTCTATTACTCCAATGAAGGCATTAATCTTTTGGGATTTCTGATAGAGGAATATACAGGAAAGAAGCTTGAAGATATTGCAAGAGAAGAAGTTTTTGGACCACTGCAGATGAGACATACAAGTATGATTTGGGAGAATAAATTTGAGAATAATTTCTCCAATGCCTATTTCAAAGATGGGAAGAAGTATGGTTCGGAAAGAAGGGAAAGTAGCAGAGCGGCAGGTTCTATGTCTACTACAGCGAATGATTATGCAAATTTTATCATCAGCCTGATGAAAAAGAAAGGCTTATCCGATAAAGCTTATTCTGAGCTACTGAAGCCTCAGATTATGGTAAAGAGTAAAAGGGGGTTTGGTCCCTTGAAAGATACCATTACTAATGAAAATAATGAAATTAATCTTGCCTGGGGATTAGGAGTAGGGCTTTTCGATTCGCCTTTTGGTAAAGCCTTTTTTCATACAGGTCATGGGGAAGCCAATCAGAATTATGCTGTGGCATTCCCTGAAATTGGAACAGCCGTCGTTATCCTTAGCAGCAGTGAGAATTTTGAAAAGAACAATGCACAGATCTTGAAACTTTGTATAGGAGATACTTATTCACCATTGAAATGGTTGGGACATCTGGATAGGGATTCGGAATAGAACTAATATCATAAAATTGCTATTAACCTTTAATAAGATATCGAACTAATAACCAATGCTTACGCTTATATACAAAAAAAGAGACAACTATCAAATAGTTGTCTCTCTTAGTACCCAGGACCGGGATCGAACCGGTACTCCTAAGAACTGGTGTTTGAGACCAGCGCGTCTACCAATTCCGCCACCTGGGCTTGTGTTACCTTGTTTCAAATTGGTGTGCAAATATAGGTCAAAAATTATTTATTCAGAAATTTTTTTTGAAGTTTTTTCAAAATTAAAATTCGATTTCCAATCCGTCAAAAGCAAGATGTACATTATCAGGAAGTTCAGTTTCGACTTCTTCGTGAAAACCAAGATGGTGACTAATGTGGATGAGGTAGGTTTGTTTTGGTTTTAGCTCTTCTACCAATTCAAGAACTTCCGGTAATATGAAATGTGAATGATGAGGTTCTGTTTTTCTCAGGCAATTAATTATAAAATAATCAAGGTTTTTTAGTTTCTTTTTTTCCTCAACATCAATTTTACTTGCATCAGTAATATAAGCCAGATTTTTGAATTTAAATCCCAGAATATTAATCTCGGAATGGATTACATCAATCGGCCGGATTTGTACTTCATCAAAAAGCGTAAAAGCATCCTCGATTTCGAATAAGTCAAAACTTGGTGCTCCGGGATATTTGTGCTCAATAAAAGCATAAGGGAAACGGTTTTTAATTTCTGCTGCAACCCGTGAATTGCAATAGATAGGCATTGATGATTTATTTTTAAAAATCAATGGCCGCAGATCATCCAGACCAATAATATGGTCATTATGTTCGTGTGTTATCAAAACCGCATCGATTTGCTCCTCGTTATTCATCAACATTTGTTGGCGAAAATCTGGCCCGCAATCAATTAATATTTTCTTTCCAGAGTCGGATGTAACTAAAGCGGAAGTACGTAAACGTTTATCTTTTTGGTCTTTGGAAAGGCAAACCGGATGATGGCTGCCAATAACAGGAATGCCTTGAGAAGTGCCGGTGCCTAAAAATTTTAAAAGCATTTTTGTTTTTGCTGTTATTTTGGTAAATTTACAAAATAAATCTAATTCTTCGTGATAAAGCCAAAACTTACCCCTAAGCAGAAAGCATTAGCCATTAATTTAGATTCATCCATCTACGGAACTTTTGCGGAGATAGGAGCGGGTCAAGAAACGGTAAGACACTTTTTCCGTGCTGGCGGAGCTTCTCAAACGATTGCAAAAGCAATGTCTGCTTACGATAAGGACTTTTCTGACGCTATCTATGGTAAAGAAATCAAAAACCGATATGTAACGCAAAATCGCTTAAGAAAAATGTTGCGTTATGAGATGGCACTGATTGAAGAAAGAATCCCAAGGGAAAAAAATCCGGGTAAAAAGTTCTTTTCCTACGCCAATACGGTTACGACAATTAATTTTGATAAGACCTCAAAAGGTCACGGTTGGGTAGGCATCAGATACCAAAACAACGAGAGCGAAGATTTTAATGAGATCGTTATTCACGTCAAATTCAAAGAAACCAATGCAACACTCCAGCAGGAGACTCTGGGCAGTCTTGGAGTTAATTTGATCTACGGTGCCTATTTCTATGCGGATAATCCCAGAATTCTTATCGAATCTTTATATGATGATTTGGCAACGGATAGGCTGGAAATCGATATGATAGATTTCAGCGGGCCAGCATTCCAATATGTGGATAATCGTTTGATGAGTCTCCAGCTGGTAAAACTGGGAATGACTGATGCTGTGATTTTCAATTCCGAAGGTAATAATATGTTGCCCGCAGATATTCTTTATAAGAAAAATATTTTTGCAGTACGAGGAAGCTTCCGACCGGTAACAAGAGTTAATATCGATATGTTTGAACACGGATTGGAGATGTTCAACCAAGATAATGCTTGTGATCACGAAAATACGCAGATTCTTTTCGAAATTACGATTTCTAACCTGAGAGCTGCCGGCGATATTGATGAAAGAGATTTCCTGGATAGAGTCGATATCTTGGGAACTCTTGGCTACACCGTAATGATTTCCAATTTCTCCGAATATTACCGTATGGTAGATTATTTCTCCACCTTTACCAATCAGCATATTGGTGTTGCAATGGGCGTTAATAATTTGCTTGATGTTTTTGATGAGGAATATTATAAAAATCTTCCCGGAGGCATTTTGGAAGCTTTTGGTAAGTTCTTCAAAAAAGATATGCGTGTTTACCTGTATCCTTACAAAGATCCGGAAAATGGAGAATTGCTGACATCAGAAAACCTGAAAGTTCACGACAATCTGAAAGAATTATACAAATATTTCAAACTCAATAAGAGAATTGTAGATATTGCCAATTATAATCCAAAATTTTTGGAAATCTATTCCAGAGAAATTCTGAAAAAAATTATCTCTCACGACTTGGGCTGGGAAGAAGAATTACCAAAAGGTGTTGCAGATATTATCAAAGATCGCGGAATGTTTGGCTATAAACAGCTGAGCTTCGAGGGATTAAACTAAACTTTATATGATAAGTGAGCATTAAACAAATATGCTGACGTTTTATACTAAAATATAATCATTACAAAATGGTAGAACTTAAAAAAAGACTTTCCGTCATATTGGAAAGTCCACAAGATACAAATACAAAGCTTCTGAAAATCTGTCAGGTTTTGGACAAAGAAATCGATTACTATAACTGGACGGGTTTTTACTTCAAAAATGGCGACAAAGATGAGTTGGTTTTGGGTCCATACGTTGGAGCTGTGACAGATCACGTTATTATTCCTTTTGGGAAAGGGATTTGCGGTCAGGTTGCGGTTTCCGGAGAAACTTTTGTGGTTCCCGACGTCAACGCACAGGATAATTATTTATCTTGCTCCATCGATACGAAAGCTGAGATTGTAGTTCCGATTTTCAAAAACGGCGAAAACATCGGACAAATCGATATCGACAGCCATAAAATTGATCCATTCACAAAAGAAGATGAAGAATTGCTGAACTGGCTTTGTGAGGAGGTTGCAAAGATTTTGTAATTTATAAAAAACTACAAAAGTCACAAAAGTTTTTAATATTATCTTTTGTGACTTTTGTGGTTTTAAACATTTTTTAGCAATTCTCTATAATATTTCCCACACTTTGCCAAGTGTGTTCCATACCAGGAAAAAGCTTCACCATCCACAATTAATATTTTCTGATTTTGACAGACTTCCCGGATTTCATCAATATGTTGTTCTTTAAAAGGAAAAGGCTCGGACGAAAGAAAAATCAGATCAGCAACCTTCAAATCTTCCAACTGAATTTCTGGATATCGTTTCTGGTTTTTGAACAGATTCTCAAATCCCAGTTCTTCCAAAATCCTCGAAATAAAAGTGTCGCCGCCGACTGTCATATAAGGATTTTTCCAAATCAGATAGGCGACTTTTAAAGGTTTTTCAGATCTAGTAATGTCAAAAGCTTCATAAGTTTTCAGATTGAAAAACTGTGCTTTTTCTTCTTTTCCGAATAGATGCGCTAGTTGTTTCAATAGATAATAATTGTCTTCCAGAGTATCAACATTCGTTACCAAAACTCTGAAATCTTTCATCAATTCCTCAACCTGTTCTTTGACGTTTTCCTCTTTGTTAGCAATGATGAGGTCGGGTTTCAGAGATTTAATTTTATCAAGGTTAAGGTTTTTTGTTCCGCCAATAATCTCGACTTCCCTGACCAAATCTTTTGGATGGATACAAAATTTTGTCCGACCAACAATTTCGTCGGTCGCTAAACCCAAATCAAACAAAGCTTCCGTAATCGAGGGAACTAATGAAATAACTCTCATAAAATAAAACGTTTCGACTCGCTCAGCGTGACAGTAATTAATTTCTCGAGATGTCAGTCTGAGGCTCTCGAAGACCTTAAATATAAAAAAAACTCTCTCAAAAATAAGAATTTCTGAGAGAGTTTAATATTCTGAAATTAATAATGATAAATGAATTGCAGAGTTTTCAAATCATCACATCAACTCATTATCATATCAAATTAATCTTCTTTTTTAGTCGCTTTTTTAGCAGCCGGTTTTTTAGCAGGAGCTTTTTCTTCTTTAGCTTCTTCTGTCTTTTCAGCAGCTTTTTTTGCCGGCGCTTTTTTAGCAGCAGGTTTTTTCTCTGCTTTTTCAGCTTTTTCCTCAGCTTTTGGCTCTTCAGCAACTTCTACAGCTGGAACTTCTGGTTTTAAAAAGCTTTCAGGCGTTATGTAACCCGCTTTTTGAAGCAAGTTGTACCACTGAGCCAATTTTTTGATGTCAGACTCATAAACTCTTTCCACATCATAGTTAGGAAGAGATTCAGCCATAAAAGCTCTTAGTTCTTCGCTGGAAGATTTGTGGTTAATCGTTGGTTTGTAGTCGTATTTTTTTGCAATATTTTCAAAAACTTCGAACAAAGGAACTTCTTTATCAAATGTGAACATTGCGATGTTGTCCAAAAGACTTACCTGGCTGGAGTTCGAGATGCTCGCCTTTTTCTTGGTGCTGATATCCTCAACGATGAATCCGTTCTTAAGCTGGGAAACCAATTTGAAAAGTCCCGGTTTTCCGGAGATTGAAATAATTTTTTCTAACTGCATTTTAATATTTTTCTTTAGTATATTTTATATTTTAAATTGTCTGATGTTCGATGATGGATGTCTGATGTTTTCAAAGTTGTAAACTTCCAGCATCCATCTTCCAGCTACTTAGGAAATCTCATTTTATAACTCACGCTAACGTCTCCGTTTGCAATTTTCTGTAGTTTTCCTTTGACGATTTTTTTCTTCAAAGCGCTTAAGTGATCTGTGAACAATATGCCTTCGATATGGTCATATTCGTGCTGAATCACTCTGGCTCTGATGTCAGAAAATGTATCGGTATGTTTAACGAAATTTTCGTCGTAATATTCTATTTTGATGGTTGATTTCCTCTTCACATCTTCACGAACTTCCGGGATACTCAAGCAACCTTCGTTGAATTTCCATTCCTCGCCGGATTCTTCCAGGATTTTAGCATTGATGAAAACTTTTTTGAAGTCTTTCAGCTCATCCGCGATATCTTCGTAATCCTCATCATCCGCAAGTGGTGAAACATCCACGATGAAAAGTCTGATGTCCAAGCCAATCTGAGGCGCAGCCAAACCAATGCCGTTCGCTCCGTTCATCGTTTCGAACATATTATCGATCAGGGTTTGTAGCTCAGGGTAATCTTTGTCGATATCGTGAGCTTTTTTTCTCAAAACATTGTCGCCAAAGGCTCTAATTGGTAGAATCATCTTTTCTGGTCTAAAAAATTTTGCAACAATATCGTTGCGCTTACTTTGTCAATCAATCCTTTTTCCTGTCTTTGTTTTTTGTTTTTTCCGCTTTGGCTGATGAAAAAAGAAGCCATTTTGGAAGTGAAACGCTCATCCAGGCGATTGATTTTTTTTTCAGGAAATTCCTTCTCGAAAACCAAAATAAATTTCTGAATCTCAGTTTCGATTTCGGACATATTTCCTTTCAAATCTGTAGGAAGTCCTATGACAACTTCGTCCACGCTATTTTCAGAAAAATAAGTTTTCAAAAAATCTACAAGTTTTGGAGTTTCAACTGTCGTCAGTCCGCTTGCAATGATTTGTAAGTCGTCTGTTGCAGCAATTCCTGTTCTTGCTTTTCCGTAGTCTATTGCCAGGATTTGTCCCATAAGTCTGCAAATTTACAAAAATTTTCAGCTTACGAAAATTGGTTTTTTCTTCGTTTAAAAATAAACCCTCCAGAAGTTTGAACTGGAGGGTCTATGACGGATAATTGTAAAAATTATTCTTTTATAATTTTTTTAGAAATAACATTGTTCTCTGTTTTGATTTTTACAACATAATTGCCCTTTTCCAATTTTGATAGATCAATATTCTTGCTATTAGATACTTTCAGAAGCTGCCCGCTCGCATTATAGATTTCGACAGATAAGAAAGATTTTTTGGTGTCTATTATAAGATTTTTTTTAACGGGGTTTGGATATATTGAAACTTCTTCACTAGATGCGTCCTCTGCTGACAGAGTTTCATTGATAGAATAAACCAAATCATCATAATAGACAGCCGGTGAAAATGTTGCCTGACTTCCCTTTTTGTATTCTACAGCAAAACTTTTAACATTAGTCCAATTTAAATCAATGTATATATAACCAGAATTTGGGAAGAAGGTTGAAGGAGGAAGGGACTTGGAGTATAAGACATTTCCGTTGATATCATATCCTTTTAAATTGAAGTATTCTAAATCATTAGTATTACTTATAAAACAATATATCCAGACTCCGTATATATTGATGTTTTTGGTTGTGCTGAGTTTTGAACTATACTCACTGGCGGTTGCGCCGTGTCCTGTTCCGCTTTTAGGATTGTAGTTTCTAATGTTATCCCAGCCGGACATATCCCAGCTCCAATTGTACCCATCTTCTGTCCAGCTTCTTGTGCCAAATGGCTCATCGAAATTGAGGGTTAAATTTTGTCCCTTCGTTTCTATATTTCCAAATATTATTAAACATACAACCAGCAGGAAACTTTTAAGCAGATATATTTTTTTCATATTAATAATTGTTTATTATGCTGTAAATCAGTAGCAATTTAACTTATTAATTTTTAGAATACAAAAAAAATATATATTTTTATTTTAAGTCTTCAACCAGTTTTTTGATTTTATCAATATATTTTCCATAAAAATGCTGAAACCACCAATTTCCTAAAAAATAGAGTGCAAATAATCCAAACAAAATAGAAATGATGAATTTGACAGCTAATAGTCCGTCTGTATATTGATGTGAATAAGGAATCGATTCTGTAATGATGATGATCTCACAAACAAAAAATGGAACAAAACTCAGATAGAACGAAAGGTAATATTGCTTATTCAATTCAAATTGGTGAAATAAATCCTTCAGAGAATCATAAGTTCCTAAAGTCGGATTGTTGATTTCCCTATAAAGTTTAAAGAATTTGCTAAAGAAGAAAACCGTCACCAAAGTCATTGAGGCCACCAGAACTTCGATGTAAAGCCTAAAACGAAATGGTATATTGAAAAACCAAATGGCGATTAAAACTATTGGTAAAAGAATAATGGTTGACCAAAATTCATTGCGCATATTTTTTCTGATTTTTTCCAGAGGCAGATGTATTTCTTTTTGTCTTTCAGTAGAGATTTCCGGTGTTTCGGAAACATCTTCTTTATTCCAAAGTGATTTAAGATTATCTAAGTCCATATCTTTGATAGTTATAGTTGATAGTTGGTCTGAGCTGAGTTGTTGGCTGTCAGGCTGATGCTCTCGAAGCCTCTTTATTAATTAATTCCTTTAACTTTTCTTTCGCACGGTTCAGCTTCACTCTTGCGTTTCCTTCCGAGATTCCCATTTGTTCTGCCATTTCTTTCCCCGAGAAATCTTCCAGGTAATAGAAGATCAGAGCTTTGTCAATCGGGTTCAGTTTTTGGATAGATTCGTACATCACTTTCAGTTTTTGTTCGTCTTCGTGGTTGTATTCGTCTTCTTTTATTTTGTAAAGTGAGACATCATCATTTTGAATGAAGTTCCGTTTTTTCTCAGATTTCAGAAAGATAATTGCTGTGTTAAGCGCAATTCTGTAAAGCCAGGTTGAGAATTCACTTTTACCTTCGAATGTCGAAAAAGACTTCCAGACCTGATAAACAATCTCCTGAAAAAGGTCATTTTGATCATCACGATTATCCATATACATTTTGGAAATCTTGAAGATGATTCCTTTATGTTTATCGATTTTCTCTAAAAATTCTTTCTCAGATGAACCCATTTTTGTTTTAACTCTGTTCGGTTAGTAATGATATCAAAAATTTGTTACAAAAAAAGTAAAGTGAAGGGTGAATCAATGGAAAATTAGCTTAGATGGTTGTTACACGAGTCGAGTAGACTGTTACAGAAGCCAAGTTGATTGTTACAGGAGTCGAGTAGACTATTACAGAGGTCAAGTAGATTGTTACAAGAGTCAAGTAGACTGTCAGAGGTCTCGAGTAGACAATCAGAAGAGTTGAGTAAACAATCAAAGGTATTAAGTAGACAGTCAAAGTAAATTAGAATACTTTCATTGCGTTGTGAACTTCAAAAATATGTTTGATGTTGTATAAAAATCTTTAGGTTCTTTGCGTTAAAATAAAACCAATCAATTTTCATATTTTTGTGAATCAATTATCATTCATCACTTATCATTTATAAATATAATCGATGTCTTTAAAAATTTCAGGACTGACTAAAAAATTCGGAGAGCAAGTTGCGCTTAATGATATCAACATAACGATTGCCAATAACGAGATTATCGGATTACTCGGCCCCAACGGAGCCGGAAAATCCACGCTGATGAAATCCATAACAGGCGTTCTGAAAATTGATGAAGGGGAAATTCTTTTGGACGAAAAAAACGTCTCAGAAAACGAAATCGAATCCAAAAAGAAAATAGGTTTCCTTCCGGAAAATAATCCACTTTATAACGAAATGTACGTGAAAGAATATCTGCAATTCGTTGCGAATCTTCATAATATCAAAAAAGAAAGGGTAGAGCAGGTTATCGATTTGGTTGGGATTACACCAGAAAAATCAAAGAAAATCAGCCAGCTTTCCAAAGGTTACAAACAAAGAGTTGGGTTAGCGCAAGCCATTCTTCACGAACCGGATTTGTTGATTCTCGACGAACCAACGAATGGACTTGACCCAAATCAAATTGTCGAAATCAGAAATGTCATCAAAGAAATCGGAAAAGAAAAAACTGTGATTTTGTCCACACATATTATGCAGGAAGTTGAAGCGCTTTGTTCGCGCGTGATTTTGATTCATCAAGGAAAAATTTTACAGGATTCTCCGATTTCGGAATTTAAAGGAAAATTTGAAAGTCTTGAAGAAGCTTTCCAAAGTTATACGGTTTGATTATCGTTTAAACGCTTCGACTCCGCTCAGCGTGACAATGCTAAATAATCAACTTTGATTTATCGAGATGTCAGTCTGAACGGAGTCGAAGACTTTAAAACTATTTCTTTCATCAATCAACCAACAACAAAATTGAACTTCGCCCAAATCATCCTTCCACTCAATCTTAAAGGAACTTTCACGTACAAAGTTCCAGCAGATTTTTTGGATAAGATTGAAGTCGGAATGCGTGTTTTGGTTCCGTTTCGTGGAAAGAAGATCTATACGGGAATTGTTGCGGAATTATTCAATGATTTTGAAGAAACTTTTGTTCCGAAAGAAATCATCAATCTTTTGGACAATCAACCAATTGTTCCAAAACAACAGTTGGATTTTTGGAGTTGGCTCAGTTCCTATTATCTCTGTAATCTGGGCGAAATTTACCGTTTGGCGTTTCCATCTTCTCTCAAGTTGGAAAGCGAAACTTATGTCAGATTGCTATCCGAAAGAACCATTGACTGGCAAAATCTGGATGCGAACGAAACTTATCTTCTCCAAGCTTTGGAAGTTCGACAAATGTTAAATCTGCAGGAGATTGAAGCTTTCATTCCCAAAAAGGAGATCATCAAAACCATCAATGCGCTGATTGATGAACGATATATTTCTGTGGATGAAAAAATCACTGAAAAATATAAGGCGAAGGAAATTGCTTACCTGAAAGTCAATGATGAAGCTTTGGTTTCAGAGAACTTGGCAATGATTCTTTTGAAACTGGATAAAGCTAAAAAACAAAAAGACCTTTTCCTCAATATCCTTTCAAAACAAATTGATAATCCCGAAAATCCAATCAGGAAATCTTTGGTTTTTGATGAAGGAAATTTTGTCAATCAACAACTTAAATCTTTGATAGAAAAAGGTTGGGTTACAGAATATTATTTGGAAAAAGACAGAATCGATTCTTACGAAGGTGAAATCGAAGAAATTGAAGAACTGACCGAGAATCAGAAAAAATCGATTTCAGAAATCAATAAAGCTTTTGAAGAAGGCAAAAATGTGTTGCTCCACGGCGTGACTTCATCGGGAAAAACACACATTTATCTTGAAAAGATTGAAGACTGTATCAACTCTGGACAAAATGTTCTTTTGCTTTTGCCAGAGATTGCTTTGACCAAACAAATCACAATCCGTATGGAAAAAAAATACGGCAAAAAACTAGGTTTTTATCATAATAAACTGACAGATTTTGAAAGAGTTGAAGTTTGGAAAAAAATCAAGAAAAATGAACTTCAAATCCTCATTGGAACTCGTAATTCTTTGTTTTTACCTTTTGAAAATCTGGGATTAATTATTGTTGACGAAGAGCACGATTCGGCTTACAGACAACGTGACCAGCATTTCTTTTTCAACGCGAAAGATTCTGCGATGATGTTGGCAGAATTTTATCAATCCAAATTGATTTTAGGTTCAGCAACGCCTTCTTTAGAAAGCTATGATCTGGCGATGAAGGATAAGTTGCGTTATGTGGTTCTTAATGAAAGATTTGGAAAAGTGGATTTGCCAAGATTTGAAATCGTTGATATCAAAGAAGCACAAAATCAGAAAAAAATCGTTGGGAATTTCAGTCAAAAAATGATTGACGAAATTAACCTTCAACTCGACCATAAAAAACAAACCATTATTCTTCATAATCGCCGTGGTTATGCCAATGTCATCGAATGTGAAACTTGCGGCCACGTCACTTATTGTAGTAATTGTGATGTGGTAATGACCTATCACAAAGCTTCTAACGAACTCAAATGCCATTATTGTGGCCATCGTTCCGGAAAGCCAACAATTTGCCCAAGCTGTCACGGTGAAAACCTGAATACAAGAGGTGTTGGCGTTGAACAAATCGAAGAAGAAACCAAAAATATCTTCTCTGATTCGGAAGTGGACAGGATGGATGTGGACTCGATGCGAAAGAAATTTGCTTACGAGAAACTCTATGAAAAACTGGAAAACGGTGAGACCGATATTTTGGTCGGTACGCAAATGATTTCTAAAGGTTTAGATTTTGATAATATTGAATTGGTCGCCATTCCAAAAGCAGATTCTCTGATTCACGTTCAGGATTTCCGTGCGGAAGAAAGAGCTTATCAATTGATTACTCAAGTTGCAGGACGAGCAGGACGAACCTCGGGGAATGGAAAAATTCTGATTCAGACTTACAATCCGTCGCATTCGGTTTTTGAATTGATTAAAAATCAGGATGTTAAAGAGATTTATAATTACTTCTTAGATGAAAGGAAAAAGTTTCTTTACCCACCATTTGTGAAATTAATAATGATTGAACTGAAACACAGGAAAGAAGACAAAATAAACAGAGCTTCTCAGTTTTTGGGCTCGATTCTCAGAAAATATATTCCGGAAGAATGCATTCTTGGTCCGGAGAAATCGCCTATAGCAAGGCTTAATAACCTTTATCAGTATCAGATTCTTCTCAAATTCCCCAAAAACAAAAACTACAGAATCTATAAAGAATTGCTTCTGAAATCTTTTGATGAATTTGATGAAATCACAGCCTACAAATCTGTGAAAAAAGATTTATTTGTTGATTTTTAACAATTTTTAACGGCTTTTCAGATTTTTTATTACGGTTAATCCGTAAATCGACGGCAATATTCTCTAACTTTACTTAGTTATGATAATAAGATTAGACAATCTTAAACCTTAATTAATAAAAATTCAATAAAAATTGTAATTGTTTTGAGAATGAATAAAATCAAAAATTATTTTTCAATCATCGCAATTGGTTTTTCCTCATTTGTGTTTTCGCAAGGGAGCGTCGCAGTTTCTACATTTCCACAAGTTGCTGATCAGCAGAATCTTGTAAAGGATATCACCGCAGAAAAGGCGCTGTTGTCTCCGAAAGAGCAAATCGAGTTTAATATCAATAAGATGTTTACAGACCCGGTTCTGAGAAATGCGAATTGGGGATTTGTGGTTTATGACCCCAAAACCGAAAAAATTGTAACGGCTTACAACGAAACAGCACCACTTATCCCAGCTTCTACAACCAAATTATTAACCACAGAAACGGCGTTTTCTTTATTAGGGACAAAGTACAGATGGAACACGCAGTTAGAATATTCGGGAAGTATTGATGTTGATGGTGTTTTGACAGGAAATCTCTACATCGTTGGAAGTGGCGACCCGTCTTTGGGCGGAAATAGAGGAGGAGCGGCAAGTTATGGACAAATTGTTAGCCAATATTTGGATGCGATTCAGCAAAAAGGAATTAAGAAAATTACGGGCGATATCATTATCCAGACTGCGATTTTTAAAGAAAACAAAACATCAGAATTACCTCAAAATATTGTTTGGCTGGAGCAAAAAAATTATTTCCTACCTGTGGGAACGACCAAAGATATTGACCCGAGAAATGAGAAATTGTTGATCAACCAGTCAAATAATCCCTTCAATCAACAGAAAAAATACTTTTATATTTCGCCTTATGCCAACAAATTGGTTTACGCAGATAAATTTGAAGGGGCTTGGGTAACGACAAAAGTGGCTGAACCGCCTGCTTTTTTGGCTAATAAATTGAGAGAAAGCTTGGTTAAAAATAAAATCGCAGTTTCAGGAAAAGTCACACCTAAGATTGTTGACAGAGAGCCTGAACCTAGAGAAATTCTGACGACTTATAAATCACCGACTTTGGCAGAAATCGTTAATTACACCAATCAAAGAAGTGATAATGGTTATGCTGAAGCATTGCTGAAATCAAATGGTTTCCAGAAGTTGGGTGATCAAACGGTAGAATCCGGAAGATTGGCCGTAACTGAGCATCTGCAATCAATCGGTTTTGATTTGAATGGACTGAATTATATGGACGGAAGCGGATTATCAAAAGCACATACTGTGACACCTATTTCTCAGGTTAAATTTTTGGCCAAGATGATGAAGTCGCCCTATTATAAAGAATATTTCGAATCTTTGCCTATCGCAGGACAATCTGGAACTTTGAAGCATATGTTTATGGTGAATTCCAACGGACAAATTTTTGCTAAAACAGGAACATTGAATGGTGTAAAATGCCTGGCAGGTTATATCAAAACCAGAAGTAATAAAACGTTGGCTTTTTCTTTATTGATTAATAAATTTTCAGGTTCTGTAGCTCAGGTCAAAGACAGAATGGAACAGTTGCTGGATCCGACTTTAGATTTGTAATAATCAATCTTTTATAAATTAAAAACTCATCTCGCCGGGATGAGTTTTTTTTGTAGCTTTGAATTGAAAATCACCAGTCTTATGAAAAAGTTTTACTTACTCTTTGTCATTTTATTTTCTAATACTATTTTTTTTAGCCAGTCTTTTAATATTGATAGGAAAGGAATTATCGAATCCGAAAAAAGGACTAATCTGAAGTCTATTTTGGATGTTAACGTCAATCCTAATACATTGAACTATGATTTGCAATATGTCAGATTAGAATTAGATTTGGATCCAACACAACAATACATTTCTGGAACAGTGACATCGCATTTCAAGATGCTGCAGAATTCGCCCGATATTTATTTTGATTTAAAGAACAATCTGACGGTTTCCAATGTAAAATACCACGGCCAGGATTTGACTTTTCAGCAATTGAGTACGGATGAAATTAGAATTAATTTTGCGTCAACATTAACTGCTCAAACAACAGATTCTTTATCTATCACATACAGCGGAATTCCATCAACTGTTGAAAATGCTTTTGTTGCTACGACTACGCCAGCCGGAGATCCGATTTTAGCGACTCTATCAGAGCCATTTGGTGCAAAACAATGGTGGCCTACAAAGCAAAGTATGAACGATAAGATTGAAAAGCTGGATATTAAAATATCCACTCCAGCTCAATACACTGTTGGTTCTAATGGGAAATTGATGTCAGAAACAATTTTAGGGAATGGCAGAAAATTGACGTATTGGCAAACTAATTACCCAATTCCGGCTTATCTTTTTGCTTTAGGAATTTCCAATTATACAAAACTAAATTCTACCATCACAACTACAAATAGTTCTTTTCCTTTCCTCAATTACGTTTATCCGTCTTGGGCAACATCGGGCACGCAGGCTAATCTCAATTGGACAGCAACCAGTATGCAAACATTCGAAGATCATTTTGGATTGTATCCTTATCGCAATGAGAAATATGGACATATGCAGTTCAACTGGGGCGGTGGAATGGAGCATGCTACAATGACGTCAATGGGTTATTATGGATTGGATTTGATTGCTCACGAATTAGCACACCAATGGTTTGGAGACAAGTTGACTTGCGGTGCCTGGAACGATATTTGGCTGAATGAAGGCTTTGCGACAATGGGAGAATACTTGGTTTACGAAAAACTATTGATGACGCCTGCTCAATTTCAAAGTTATTTACAAAACGAAATGGATGAGATTACAAGTGCGCCTAATGGAAGCGTCTATATCCCAGACAGCGACCTAAATTCTGGCAGGATTTTCAACGGAAGATTAACTTATACAAAAGGTGGTTATGTTCTTAGAATGATCAAATGGATTTTAGGCGATGATCAATTCTATGCAATGTTAAAAGCGTATCAAAATAATCCAGCGTTTGCCTATAATTACGTTAAGACAAATGATTTTCGAGATTTTTTGAGCGCATACACAGGAAGAGAGTTTACAGATTTTTTTAATGACTGGATTTATGGAGAAGGTTATCCATCCTATCAAATTAAGTGGAATCAAAATACCACAAGCAAAAAACTAACATTTCAAGTTGGACAGACGAGAAGCTCATCTACAGTTAGTTTTTTTGAATTGCCTTTACCAATCAAAGTTTCAGGCTCTGGAGGACAAACCGCTTATTTTGTTTTGGATCATACTTCCAACAATCAATATTTTACGCAAGATGTGACTTTTGATGTGACAAATGTAGAATTCAATTATGAAAAACAAATCATTACAAAAGGTTCTACGGTGACAAAAGATAACAACCTCGCTGTTAATGACATCAATCAAAAAAACATTAGTGTCTATCCAAATCCAGCTAAAACTTTCATCAAAATTTCCGGTTTACAAAATTCGACAGATTATGAGATTTTCTCAGTTGATGGAAAATTAATTAAGAAAGGAATTTCAAATCCAGATTCAGAAATCAATATTTCTACCTTAGTCAAAGGAACTTACATTTTGAAATTCAATAACCAATCGGTTAAAATTATTAAAGAATAACTCAAAAGTTAATTTATCACAAAAAAGCGCTTTATTACAGCGCTTTTTTTATTTTTGTTAAAATCGAAAATCAATAAAAATGATATCACAAAAATTCCTTGAGAACATCACAAACGAATTAACAAATATAGAGAACGACGGACTTTTTAAGAAAGAAAGAATCATCACATCGCAGCAAAGTGCAGAGATAGAAGTGGGTGGGAAAAAACTTTTGAACTTCTGTGCCAACAATTATTTGGGATTATCAAACCATCCGGAAGTGATGAAAGCGTCGCAAGATACCATCAATTCTCACGGTTACGGGATGTCGTCGGTGCGTTTCATTTGCGGAACTCAGGATATTCATAAAGATTTGGAAGCTAAGATTTCTAATTTTCTGGGAATGGAAGATACCATTCTTTACGCTGCTTGTTTTGATGCGAATGGCGGTGTTTTCGAGCCATTATTTTCAGAAGAAGACGCAATCATTTCTGATGAATTGAATCACGCTTCTATTATTGATGGAGTAAGGTTGTGTAAATCCGCAAGATACCGCTATAAAAACAATAATATGGAAGATCTGGAAGCACAATTGATCGCCGCTTCTGAAAAAAATCACAGATTCAAAATTATTGTGACTGACGGCGTTTTCTCTATGGACGGAATTGTTGCTGACTTAAAAGGTGTTTGTGACTTAGCGGAAAAATATGATGCTTTAGTTATGGTTGATGATTCTCACGCCACTGGATTCATCGGGAAAACAGGACGCGGAACACACGAAGCGAATGATGTTATGGGAAGAGTTGATATCATTACTTCAACTCTTGGGAAAGCTTTGGGTGGCGCTTTAGGTGGTTTTACATCTGGGAAAAAAGAAATCATCGATATGCTGAGACAGCGTTCCCGTCCGTATTTGTTCTCCAATTCATTGGCCCCCGGAATTGTTGGTGCGGCTTCCAAAGTTTTGGAAATGATTTCTAATAATACTTCACTGAGAGATAAGGTGATGGAAAACGCAGAATATTTCCGAAAAGAAATGAAGGCCAAAGGTTTTGATATTCCGGATGGCGACGCAGCGATTGTTCCGGTAATGCTTTATGATGCGAAATTATCTCAGGAAATGGCCGAGAAGCTTTTGTCAGAAGGGATTTATGTCATCGGATTTTTCTATCCGGTTGTTCCAAAAGGAAAAGCGAGAATCAGAGTTCAACTATCTGCAGCACACACCAGAGAACATCTGGACAAAGCCATCGCAGCTTTTGAAAAAGTAGGGAAAGAGTTAGGAGTTATCTAAGTAAAACAAAAGCTTACAAGAATTTGTAAGCTTTTTATTGCACAAAAAAACCAGCAAATTTGATTTGCTGGTTTATATTTTAAGAAGAAAATCTGGATTATTTCTTACCGCCGTAAGCTTTGTCCTTGATTCTTGCTTTCTTACCTCTAAGGTCTCTGAAGTAGTAGATTCTCGCTCTTCTCACTTTACCTTGTCTGTTAACTTCAATTTTCTGAAGTGCAGGCATGTTGATTGGGAAAACTCTCTCTACACCAACATCACCAGACATTTTTCTGATAGTGAACGTTTTAGTAGCACCAGTTCCTCTCAATTGGATCACAGTTCCTTTGAAAAACTGCGTTCTGGTTTTGTTACCTTCTTTAATTTCTGTGTACACAGTGATGGTGTCACCGGCTTTGAATTCTGGGAATTCTTTTTTCGTAATGTACTTGTCCTGTACGTACTTTAATAAATCCATTTTTTATAAAAAAAATTTGTTTTGTCAAGCTAAGCAACATTCACGTCCTTCGTCAGAGGTTGATTAACAGGTTGCAAAAATAAAAATAATTTTCATAACAACAATACAATCTGAGAATTAAATTTAACTTTTTTGGACGTATCCCTCGCCAGCGAATCAGCCGCCGCCCGGGTCGGGCTATCCACTGCAATCTTTTTTCCAACCACAAAGGCCGGCGCAAAAAAGGATTTCCGTTACTATCCCTTACGCAGCTACGCCACTATTCACACTTTCTCATAAAAATCATATTAGCAAATGGAACAGTAATTTCATTAAAAATGTAACTTTGTTTAGACAGAATATAAATTATGGCAAATTGTAGTAGTGGATGTTGCGAGACCGATCAACATCAGGAACATTCCCATCAGCATAATCACAGTGACCACGACCATTCTCATGGCAGTTCAAAAACAGGATTAATCATTAGTCTCATTATATTTTTTTCAGGTTTATTTTTAGATTTCTGGTTAAGAGTCGATTGGTTTACAGGCAATCAATGGCTGCGCTTCGGGTGGTATTTTGCGTCTTATATTTTAGTAGCATTTTTAGTATTCAAAGAAGCATTTGAATTGGCCAGGAAATTAGACTTCTTCAATGAATTTTCCCTGATGGGAATTGCCACCATCGGTGCTTTCGCCATTGGCGAATTTCCGGAAGGTGTTGCGGTAATGCTATTTTATACAATCGGCGAAATGTTCCAGGAATCCGCTGTTAATAGGGCTCGAAATAATATCAAATCATTATTAGACGTTCGTCCAAAAGAAGCCACTGTTTTCCGGGATGGAAATTGGAAAACCATTTCTCCGGAAGATGTCAAAATCGGGGAAAAGATTCGGGTGAAAGTAGGAGAGAAGATTCCGTTGGATGGTGTTTTGTTATCTGAAAAAGCAAGTCTCAATACATCAGCTTTGACAGGCGAAAGCAAACCGTCATCCATCCAGAAATCTGAAGAAGTTCTTGCCGGAATGCTGAACTTAGACCAAGTCGTTGAAATTGAAACGACAAAACTTTTCGAAAACAGCTCAATCGTCAGAATTCTCCAGATGGTTCAGGACGCAAGTTCCAGAAAAGCCAAAACTGAATTATTCATCAGAAGATTTGCAAAGATCTATACACCAATTGTTTTCGTTTTAGCACTTTTGGTAACGCTTGTTCCCTATGTTTTTGTTGAGAATTATATCTTCAGGGATTGGCTTTACAGAGGTTTGGTTTTTCTCGTGATTTCTTGCCCTTGTGCTTTGGTGATTTCTATTCCTTTAGGCTATTTTGGAGGAATTGGCGCTGCTTCCAGAAACGGGATTTTGTTCAAAGGTTCCAACTTTTTGGATATTATTGCGAATGTAACAATGGTTGTAATGGACAAAACCGGAACAATGACAAAAGGTGTTTTCAAAGTTCAGGATATTGTTCCGGAGAACATTTCGAAAGACGATTTTCTATCTATTTTATCATCGGTTGAGAGCCATTCTACACATCCTATTGCAAAAGCAGTTTCAGAGTTTCATCCTTCTGATCAGATTCCCGAATCTGTAGAGGAGCTTTCCGGAAAAGGAATCAAGGCGGTTATCAACCAGCAAAGGATTCTTGCCGGAAATACAAAGCTTCTGAAAACTTTCAATATCAATTATCCGGAATTTTTGGAAGAAATTGTAGAGACAACAGTTGTTTTAGCTATTGATAACGAATATAAAGGTTACATCACAATTTCTGATGAAGTAAAAGATGATTCAGAATTGGCTATCAACAATCTGAAAAATAATGGTATTAAAACGGTGATGTTAAGCGGCGATAAAGATTCTCTGACTCAGAATATTGCAAAAAAACTAGGAATCGATTCTGCTTTTGGAGGCTTGCTTCCGGAAGGAAAAGTTGAAAAACTGGAAAATTTGAAAAGCAATCCGAAAGAAGTTATCGCTTTTGTCGGAGACGGAATCAACGATGCGCCCGTTTTAGCTTTGAGTGATGTCGGAATAGCAATGGGAGGATTAGGTTCCGATGCTGCGATTGAAACAGCGGATGTTGTGATTCAAACAGACCAGCCTTCTAAAATTGCGACTGCCATCAAAATTGGGAAAGCCACCAAGAAAATTGTTTATCAAAATATTGGTTTGGCTTTTGGAGTAAAAATTATTGTTTTAATTCTCGGAGCTGGAGGATTGGCCAATATGTGGGAAGCCGTTTTTGCAGATGTTGGTGTTGCCTTGTTAGCGATTCTCAATGCGGTTAGAATTCAAAATATGAAGTTCGATTAATCTAGTTTTTTTACATAGTTTAATTACGCTCGCAGATTTGGCTGATTTAGCAGATTTTTCATCTGCATAATTTGCGAAATCTGTGAGAACAACATACGTTTTCAGATAATCATTTTAAAAAAGTAATCTGCAAATCATATTCGATCATTCTCAATTATCTTCATAAAATTTAATTTTTCAAAATCATTTGTCCGCTGAGAAAATAATTCTATCTTAGTTGAAAATGAAATTATGTTAAAAACTGCAGTGTTTTGTACACTTTTATTGTCTCAATTTGGGACATCTCAAGGCTTTTTGAAGTCTCAAGGTCAGAAAATTGTCAATGAGAAAGGAGAAAATGTCTATCTGAAAGGTCTCGGACTGGGCGGATGGATGCTGCAGGAAGGTTATATGCTGAAGACGGCGGATTTTGCCGGACCTCAATATCAAATCAAAGAAAAGATTGCAGAAGTGGCCGGCGAAGATGGAAAAAACGAATTCTATAAAGCTTATCTCAAAAACGGAATTACCAAAAAAGACATCGATTCTTTAGCAAAATGGGGATTCAACTCCATCAGACTTCCGATGCATTATAACCTTTATACTTTACCAATCGAAAAAGAACCTGTGAAAGGGCAAAATACTTGGCTGGAAGAAGGTTTCCAAATGACGGATAATCTCCTGAAATGGTGCGAGGATAACAAAGTCTATCTGATTCTCGACCTTCACGCGGCACCGGGAGGGCAAGGCAACGATGCCAATATCTCGGATAACGACAAGTCAAAACCTAATCTTTGGCAAAGCGAAGAGAATCAGAAAAAGACAATCGCGCTTTGGAAAAAACTGGCAGAACGCTATAAAGATAAGGAATGGATTGGCGGCTACGATTTGATTAATGAACCTAACTATCCATTCACAGGAAAAAATCCTAACGGAACTGATGAGATGTCTAATGCGCCACTTTGGATGCTTCAGAAAGATATTACGGAAGCCATTCGCCAGGTTGATAAAAAGCATATCATCATTCTCGAAGGTAACGGTTGGGGAAATAATTACAATGGTTTGCCAAAACTTTGGGATGATAATTTAGTTTTAAGTTTTCACAAATATTGGACAACTAATTCTCAAGATGCCATCCAGAATATTATCGATCTAAGAGAAAAACTAAATGTTCCAGCTTGGTTAGGCGAAACCGGAGAAAATTCCAACGTTTGGTTTACAGAACTGAATCAATTGTTATTAAAAAATAACATCGGTTACGCTTATTGGCCAATGAAAAAGATTGATAATATCGCTGGTGTAACCAATGTGAAAATCACTCCGGATTATCAGAAGTTATTGAATTACTGGAAAAATGGTGGAACTAAACCAACTAAAGATTTTGCCAAGAAAACATTGATGAAGATTGCCGATAATTATAAATTGGAAAATGTAGAAATTAAAAAAGATGTCATCGATGCATTGTTCCGCCAGGTGAATGATGAGAGTACAAAACCTTACAAAAACCATAAAGCGCCGGGAAGAATCTTTGCGACGGAATATGATTTGGGAAGATTTGGAAGTGCTTATTCTGATAACGATTTCCAAAACCTTTGGGTGAGTAATGGAACTCATACAGAATGGAACTCCGGAAATAAAATGAGAAATGACGGCGTTGATATCTACGCTTGTAATGATAAAATCACCAACAAATATTATGTTGGGAAAACTGAAAAAGGAGAGTGGCTGCAATATACTGTGAATAGCAATCTGGCTAAGAAGTATAAGTTGAACATCAGATATAATAATGAATCCGCTCAAGCTTCAGAATTGGTCATCAAAACAGAAAATGGTGATGATTTGGGCAATATAAAATTAGCTCCAACCGGAAAAGTCTGGAAAACAGTTTCTGTAAATAATATCAACTTAACGAAAGGAGAAAACAAACTCAGATTGTACTTTGAAGCTGGAAATGCTAATCTTAATTACTTCGAACTTCAATAAAAAATTAAATTTTAAACAAACCAATAAAACCGAATGTTGAAAAATGTTCGGTTTTTTCTTTATAAGAAAGACTTTGGCTTGATATTGTATAAGGTAATTTGTTGTAATAAATTAATTTGTAAATTAGAAAGAAGAAATTTCGTAACAATAACGATAATTTTTTGACTACTTAATAAAACTAAACTATGAACAAAATCTTTTCTTTAACCTTTCTGTTTTGTTTCTCAATTGTTTTTTCTCAAAGCACGCTGAGTGTTTATAGAGCGGACAATCATAAGCCGATCAAAGGCGCGAAAGTCTATTGTAATAATCAATACATAACAGAGACCGATGAGAAAGGTGTAGCCACTTTCACAACCAAATGTTCCAAGGTTGATGTAGAAATCAACGGGTTTATAGGAGATGAAGTTGTTGTTGACAAAATAATGGAATTGGAACTGGACAGAGAAAACGCCAAAACCCACGAGATAGAAGGCGTAACACTTTCCAACGAAAGCGACCCGAGAGCTTTGGCAATCATAGATAAAGTTTTCCGAAGTTTTAAGGATAATTCTCCTAATGCCTTAGATTCTTATTCCTACAAGTCGTATGAAAAAATGTCTTATGATGTGGATGAGGACAGCATCAGAGAGTACAGAAGGTTCATAGATGCTAGAGAAGACTCTTTATCAAAGCTTCCGAATCGTGATTTTTCCCAGAAAGATAAAAAGAAAAAGGATTCTATAGAAGGTGAACAGATGATGTCGGTCATCAAAGACAGCAAAATGTTTCTTTGGGAACGTGCGATGCAGTTTTTGTATTCTAAAAAATATGGCGAGAAAGTTAATATCCTGGATAACAGAATCTCCGGTTTGAAAAATCCTGTTTATGAGATGCTGGCTCTGAGATCCAACAGAGACAAAATCCCAAGAGAAATTCTTCCCGAAAACAGAAGCCTTTACAGATATTTCTTAACAGACTCTATCGATATTGATGGCAGAGAGAATTTCGTCATCCGTTTCCGTCAGGTGGATTACAAAGTGCCTGTTAACCGTAGAAAATACAACGGTTATCTGTACATCGATAAAGAAACTTATGCCATCAAAAAAATCGAGAGTAATAGCAAAGTAAGAACAGACGGAAGCATCACTTCGGTTTGGATTCCGATTCAAAACAAATGGTTTCTGAAGACCGAGAACCTTAAAATCAAAATGGGATCATCAGAATTTTCGACGGTTAAAAAGAAAGACAACGAAACGGCTGAAGAGAAAAAAGAACGGTTGTCCAAAACCAAAAGATTTGGTAATTATGCTTATATGAAAGCCGATTATTTCGATTTCCAGACGCCTGTAGAACTCAAAGCGTCTCAGTTTAGCGGTTATACAATGGGCGTTCAGAATGCAGATGGAACATTGCTGGATCAATACAGAACCGACAGTCTTACAACCAGGGAAAAGCAGACTTATGTCAAGATTGACAGTCTCGGTAAAAAATATACATTGGACAGCAAGGTCAAGGTTTTGACGGCGTTGTTAAGAGGGAAATTCACAGTAGGACTGGTAGATATTGATCCTTTACAAACCAAATACAACCGCTACGAAGGTTTCAGATTAGGTGCTGGCTTTAAGATGAATGAGCGTTTCAACCGTTACATTTCGCCTGATGTTTATTTGGCTTATGGCTTCAAGGACAGAGATTGGAAATATGGTGCAGGGATCGATTTCCGAACCACTTTGGAAAGAAATTCTTTCTTCAGAATCGAATATTTCCACGATGTGGCCGCTTCGGGAAGGTTCAGCCAAAATCTTTGGAATATGAAGATGTCCATCAATAATACGGGAATGTCTATTCAGAATGATAAATATTATAAGTATGACGGTTTCCGCGCAGGTTATGAAATCGATCTTTCTAATTCTTTAACTTTAAATGTCTCTGCAAAAAGACAGACCGAAGAAGCAGGATTCGATTATCAGTTTATGAATCAGTCCGGTCAGTTTACGACATTCAGCTCGTTGGCAACGATCAAATTCTCTCCGAATAGTAAAAACATTATGACGCCTGCCGGAAAATATACATATGACCAGAACTTTCCGGAGGTCTATTTCAACTATGAACAAGGTTACAAAACTTTGGGCGGCGATTTCAATTACAGCAGACTGGATGTTCTGTACACCCATCAGTTCAGGACTATTTTAGGAAATACCGGGACAAGAGTATATGGTGGTTATTATCTTGGCGAAGCACCAATATGGCACGCTTTCGAGATGGGCGGTTTGGATTCTAATAAGAATACAGGCATCTTATCCAATTTCAATTTCACGACCTATCTTGGGTTCGCTACAATGACTGCTGGGAAATATTTTAATGATAAGTTTGCCGGCTACTTTATCACGCATCGCATTCCTTGGTATTTCAAGAGTTTTGGTAAGAACACGTCCAGTTTTGATGTTATTTATAAAGGTGTGATTGGTAATATGAAAAACCCGGAATATCATCAGTTCGAATTTTCGCCTTTGGATCATCTGTACCAGGAAGTCGGTTTCGAATACAACAACTTTCTGAGTTCCCGTTTTAACTTAGGTTTCTTCTACAGAGTCGGGCATTATGCCAATAACAATTTTAAAGATAATTTTGCAGTCCAGCTCAAGCTTAAACTTCTAGAATTTTAACAATGAACGATCTATTCAAGCAACAGGTGTATGAAGTCACCAGACTAATTCCTAAAGGTCGAGTTTCCACCTACGGCGCTATTGCAAAGGCAGTGGGTTATCCCAATCATTCCCGCCACGTGGGCAATGCGATGGGCAATTGTCCCAAAGATGTTCCGGCGCACAGGGTTATCAGCAGTTCGGGAAAATTATCTGTCCCATCGTTCCGGGAAAGATTGGAAAAAGAAAATGTGGTGGTACAGGAGAATTGGAAGATCAAAGATTTTAAAACCCTCTTTTGGGATCCATTAGCGGAATTATAATTAATAAAATGTCCCTTAGTTACAAGCTAAGGGGTTTTCTTTTTATATAATTAATAACAGGAATTGACTCCGATTTTTAGTGAAATTAATCTAAAAAAATGCCCTTCTGCAAGCCTTATGAATAGGGCATTTGTAGAGGTACTTAAAAACAACTTGATATTTTATACAAAAGGTCAAGTTGTTTTAATCAAAAGATCAAGTTCTTTTTTATAAAACGACTTGTTGTTTTTCATTCTCTTTGTAGATTTTTATCTACAGATTGAAAATATTAATTCAATTTGCTTTTTTGTTTAATTAAAATTTATATTTTTATCTCATAAAATAAATTTAATTTTTAATTAAAAACACAAACAATGTCTATTAAATTTAACGTAGTTCCACGTAAAAATCCGAGAGATTTGGATGCGCCTGCAAAGTATTACGCCAATATCGTGGGTGATGGCAAAACCACTTTGTCTGATCTTGCAAAGCACGCCAGCACAATGTCCACTGTTTCAAAAGCCGATATCCTTGCCGTCTTAGAAAGTACGTTCGAGAAAATAGCGCAGGATGTAGCCGATGGCAAAATCGTGTATGTGGGAGATTATTTCACCTTACAGGCAGGAGGATCCAGTATGGGTGCAGAAACAGAGAAAGAGGTGACAGCCGCCAATATCAAAAGTGTAAAGGCGGTGTTCCGCCCCGGGAAGATGATAAAAGACGCCTTGAAGCTGGCAACGTTCCAGAAGAAAAGTTAGGTGTTTTTTAGTTAATTATTTCCCGTAGATCATATAGTATTGGTTGGTGGATTTACTATCATAATCATTTGTGTTTTTTTTTTTTTACTATTTTGGTCTGCGGGGTTTTTATTTATTATAACACCAATATAAAAGCCATCTCAACTGAGATGGCTTTTATATTGATATTCGTGATAGAACTTATTTGAAAGCTTCAATCGTTTTGTTGATGGCATCAATCTGTTGATTGATGGTTGGGCTGTTCGGATTGTTTTTCAGAACTTCCATTTTCTTATTTAGCCCATCTTTTAGCATCTGTACAATCATCATTTTCACTTGCGGATTGTCCGGCATCTGAGATTTTGCCTGAACCAAAACTTTAGTCACTTTCTCAGTGGCTTTCAGGTTGTCAGAACTCATAATCCAATTGTATCCTTCCTCAGCAGATTTGCCCAAAGTAGGATCCTGGAACTTGATGAAAGGGTAGAAGGCAACAGTTGTTCCGATAGCCGGCATCTGTTTCTCGATTTTATTCTTTACAATGATCGGAAGCAGCTTGGATATCAAATCATCTGAAGCACCGTTCAGGTCAATGTTTTCGATGGATGCAGCTGCTTTTGACGGATCCAGCTCTGCAATTCCTGCCAATGAAGATCCTTTTACGGCATTAGAAACAGCATTCAGACCTTTTTCGTAGATCGAACCGTACTTTGTATTTTTGGTTTTTGCCAATGCTGAGATCGCTGCAGCCTGGACCAAAGTTTTCGGATCGTTAGAGGCTAACTTTTCAACCTCAACAGTCAAAACTTTTGCTTGCTCAGGAATCGTTAAATCGATTTGCTCCAAAGCCTGCTCTCTGATTCTGAAGAAAGGATCTTTCAATGCTGCTGCCAACAATTTGATACCTGCAGGGTTTTTCCCGGCGTCTTCTTTAATATTGCTTAAGGCGATAGATTTGCTCTTGTATTCTTTAGATCCCGTAAACTGAAGGAAACTTTGTTCTGGTGTTTTAGTCTCCGTAACATCTGCGACCAGGATTCCATCAGCATTGATATTGATCAAATCAGGTGTTTTAGAAGAATCAAAAGTGAACGTATTTTTCGCCTTGGCATCTACCCAAACTTGTTTTCTGCTAGGTTTTCCGTTATCATAGACATCAATTGCCAGAGGAAACTCAAAAGGCTGATCCTGAGATTGATTGATAACCACAGTTACTTGCTTTTTAACAGGTTCGTAAGTTGAAGTATAGCTCAATTTCGGATGTCCGCTTCCGAAATACCATTGATTGAAGAACCAATTCAGGTCTTTCCCGGACACTTTCTCAAAAGACAATCTTAACTGATGCGCTTCGGCATTGCCATATTCATACGTTTTTAGATAGTCGTTCATTCCGGCAAAGAAAGCATCATCGCCAAGATAGTTTCTCAACATATGAAGAATTCCGCCACCTTTCTGATAAGTTACCAAGTCGAAAACATCTTCACGGGAAGCATAATTGAATCGTACCAAATCCTTTTTGAAGTCTCCAGGATTGTGAATATAATGATTCACATCTTCCATCTGGTGATAATCGGCTTGATCTTTTCCGTACTTATATTCGTTCCACAGATATTCGGAATAGTTGGCAAAAGATTCGTTAACCGTTAAGTTACTCCAGCTTTCTGCCGTAACCAAATCTCCAAACCAATGGTGGAACAATTCGTGAGCAATGGTGTCTTCCCATTTGTTCTCATCGATGAGTTGTCCAGGTTTCTGAAGAATATCACTTCCGTGAAGTGTTGCAGTAGTGTTTTCCATTGCGCCGGAAACATAATCTCTTCCCGAGATTTGCGCATATTTTGCCCAAGGGTAGTCGTAGCCTAACTTTTTAGAAAAGAACTCAATCATTTCCGGCGTGTTTCCGTAAATCTGTTTTGCATAAGGCTCGTATTCCTTTTCGATGTAATAATCGACAGGAATATTTCTCCATTTATCCTTCACAATTGCGTATTCTCCAACGCCCATAAAGAAAAGGTAAGTTGAATGTCTTTTATCCATCACCCAATGGTCTGTTCTCATATTGCCGGATTCTTTTTGAGAATCTTTCAGAATACCGTTGGAAAGGGTAACATATTTATCAGGAACAGTCATATAGATTTCCTGAGTAGTTTTCTGGTTGGATTTGTCAATGGTTGGAAACCAGGCAGATGAAGATTCTGTTTCTCCCTGCGTCCAGATCTGAGTTGGTTTATCCGGATCTTTGCCTTGTGCATTGATAAAATAAAGCCCTTTTGCGTCATTAATTGCTGCGCTTCCCTCTTGCTTTACTTCATTCGGACGTGCTGTGTATTTGATGTAAACAGTATAATCCTGATTTTTCTGATATGTTTTATCAAGTGTGATTTTCAGCTCATCGTTTTTATAATCGAATTTCAAAGGAGACTTAGAACCGTTTTTATCCAAAGCCACATCGTGAATCAACATCCCTTTGGCGTCAAGAACCAATTCGTTGGTCGCATAGAAAAACGGACTTGCGGTCAGCCATTCTTCACCGTTCATCTGTTCTTTCTGATAGTCGAAACTGACTTTCAGCTTGGTGTGTTTTAGCTCTGTAGTTTTGGTATGAGTTGCTCTGTAAGGAACGTTTCTGCCAGAAGTTTCCGTTTGTGCAAAAACAACATTTGAATTAAAAATTGCACCCAAGAAAAGTGCAGCTATGAATATCTTTTTCATTCTTCCGAATTTATCTCGTTGATTATTTTAAATGTTATAAGTCTTGATTTTTAAAGGATTGTTACAAAAAAAGTGGGAAATTCCCACTTGATTTTATATCGCCACCGGCGCTTTAATCCCCGGATGCGGATCATAATTTTCTAAAGTGAAATCCTCAAAATCAAAATCAAAAATATCTTTGATTTCAGGATTCAGTTTCATTGTTGGTAAAGGTCTCGGTTCTCTTGAAAGCTGTTTCTGAACCTGCTCAAAATGATTGTTATAAATATGAACATCACCAAAAGTATGAACATAATCACCAACTTCAAGTCCTGTCACCTGCGCCACCATCATCAACAAAAGAGCATAACTCGCAATGTTGAAAGGAACTCCCAAGAAAACATCAGCACTTCTTTGATACAGCTGCAGTGATAATTTTCCATCAGCAACATAAAACTGAAACAAAGCGTGACAAGGTGCCAAAGCCATATTCGGAATTTCCGCAGCGTTCCAAGCGGAAACTATTAATCTGCGGGAATCCGGATTTTTTTTGATTTGCTCAATCACTTCAGAGAACTGGTCAACCACTTTTCCGTCGGCTCCGCTCCAGCTTCTCCACTGTGCACCATAAACAGGACCCAAATCTCCGTTTTCATCTGCCCATTCGTCCCAGATTGACACACCGTTATCTTTCAGATATTTAATGTTTGTTTCGCCTTTGATGAACCAAAGCAATTCATAGATAATAGATTTCAAGTGAACCTTTTTCGTCGTTACCAAAGGAAATCCTTTCGATAAATCATAACGCAGTTGGTAACCAAAAACACTACGTGTTCCCGTTCCTGTTCTGTCGGTTTTGTCGGTTCCGTTATCTAAAATATGCTGAAGTAGATCAAGGTAGTTTTGCATTGTGGTTAATTATGAATTACAAAATACGGTAATTTTTACCAGATATTTTCAATTTTTTGATTGATGTTGTTGATCGAAAAGTTTTCACTTTTTCTTTTGCCAATCATGGCTTTTGCTAATGGAGATTCCGGAGAAATACAAATGATTTTTTGATTTTCAAAAGTGATTTCGCCTAAAGAAACTGAGATAAAAAACAAACCTCTTTCTGTTCTTACAATCGCTCCTTTTTCGGCTTTGTCAGAAGTTTTTATGAGAATGGTCTTTATAAAATCCTGTTGCTTCAAAACTTCATTAAGCTGAACCTGTAGATTATTGATCTCCTGCTGAAGCATTTCTCTTCCTGTCTCATACTTATCGCCCATCGAACTTTTGGTATCGTTGCTGGAAGCTCGGGTTTCTGCAATCAGCTTTTCGAAATTCTGGATTTTTTCGGAGAGTTTTTGTCTAACGATTTTTATTAGTTCTAGTTTATCCATCAATATTTTTCACAGTTTTTATTTGATATTTTAAAAAGAATATTTCTGAAATTCCAAAAAGCCACCAAGTAGGAAATCTAAAATAAGTATATAAAAAAGTAAAGCTATCAATTTCTTTAATATTTTTAGTCAAATTTTTTATTTCAAAATCAATAGAGAAAAAGGGAATTATAAATCCAAATAGAAGAAAAATGGACAAATAAAGAATTTTATTACCTTTCTTAATTATTTTATATTTCCAAACTCCAATATTGAAAATTAAAATGACTATTAATAATATATAATCGAATATTCCTAAAAGCATTCCATTATTACTTTATCAAAGTCAATCCTAATTTTTCCGCTTCAGCAATCACAAAACTTCTCGCTTCATCCTTGTCATTTTTGATGTCACCTTCCAGGATAGCTTCTTTCACTTTTTCTTTCAGGATTCCAATTTCTTTTCCCGGTTTCAGGTTGAACATTTCCATAATCTCTTCTCCGGAAATCGGTGGCTGGAAATTTCTTACTTGGTCTTTTTCTTCAACCTCTTTTATCTTTTGAGCTACGTACTCAAAGTTCTTTTTGAAACGAGTTTGTTTAGAATAATTTTTGGTAGTGATATCTGATTTGCAAAGCGTGAAAAGGTCTTCCATATCTTCCCCGGAATCAAAAAGTAATCGTCGCAGTGCCGAATCTGAAGCATCATCCGTAATCAAAGCAATCGGTCGTGCGTGCATTCTCACCAGTTTTTCAACATATTTCTGCTCTGCTCCAAGAGGGAGTTTCAAGCGTTTAAAAATGTTTTTGATTTGTTTTGAACCCACAAACTCGTGGCCGTGAAATGTCCAGCCAATTCCTTCTACAAATTTTTTAGTAGGCGCTTTTCCAATATCGTGAAGTAGAGCTGACCAACGAAGCCAAAGTTTATTTGTGTTCTGCGAAATATTGTCAACCACTTCTAAGGTGTGATAAAAATTGTCTTTATGCGTCTGTCCGTCGATATCTTCGATGCCTTTTAGAGCAATCAATTCTGGAAGAATGTAATTTAATAGTCCGGTTTCTTCTAATAACTTTAAACCTTTCGAAGGTCTGCCGGAAAGCATTATTTTGTTGAATTCCACCATAATTCGTTCCATAGAAACGATTTTCATTCGATCGGCTTCCTCTTTAATGGCTTTGAGTGAATTTTCATCGATTTCGAAATCCAGAGTGGTTGCAAAGCGAATCGCTCTCATCATTCTCAAAGGGTCGTCAGAGTAAGTCTGATGAGGTTCTAAAGGCGTTCTCAGAATTTTATTAGATAAATCCTGCATCCCACCAAATGGATCAATTAATTCCCCGAAATTATCTTTGTTAAGAGAAATCGCCATTGCATTAATTGTGAAATCCCTTCGTTTTTGGTCATCTTCCAAAGTTCCGATCTCTACAGATGGCTTTCTGGAATCCTCGCTGTAGCTTTCTTTTCGGGCACCAACAAATTCAAGTTCCAGATCTTTGTATTTGAACATCGCGGTTCCATATGTTTTGAAAATGGCTACTTTTGTTTTCGGATCAATTTCTTGGGCGATATTTTCAGCGAGTTCTATTCCGCTGGATTCTGTTACGAAATCGATGTCGGTTGGTGCTTTTCTTTGCATCAGGAGATCTCTTACGAATCCGCCAACAGTATATACGGATTGTCCGTTTCTGTCGGCAACTTCAGAAATGATTTTGAAAAGTTTGAGGTTTTTATTTTGGTTGAGATTGATAAACATTTTATTACTTCAAAAAAGAGTATTTAAACGCAAAGTTCACAAAGATTCATTTAACTACTAACTGCTTTTAAGTTCGCAAGTTATTTTACTTAGCAAGAACATTGAAACTCTGGTTTTATTTGTTTGCAAAGATAATTCTTTTGGGAAAAGTTTCTACTATGCGCAGCTGCGTAAGCGATAGTAGTGGATATCCTTTTTTGTCGGCTTGCGAGCCGGCAAAAAAGATAGGAGCGGATAGCGCGGTCTTCATATTTTTTAATTGGGAAATGCTGTTGGGAAAAATATGGAGATACGCCCAAATTTTTGAAAATCAGGACTTTTTGTCTTTTAAGTTTTGTTTAGAGAGTTAAGAATCAGACATTTTGCTATGAAAATAGGTGCGGTATTCTTTTTGAGATTATGATCAATACAAAAAGTAGTTTTTTTTCATAGTTTATTTTTCCGGCGGATGGTCTTGTAAAAGGTCATCCGCCGGTTTTTTTTATTCTCTCAATACTTTAATCTGACTGTTATTCCATACCTTAATTACAGAAGAACCGGAAAATTCTGAAACCTTGTCGTGATTGTCTTCTACTATATAGTCAACCGCATTTTTGATTTCGTTTGAGATATCGCTGAATTTCATTGGGGACTTTTGCCCGCTGAGATTGGCTGATGTTGAAACGAGAGGTTTGTTTAGTTTTGCGATGAGTTTTTTGCAATAATCATTTTTTACGATTCGGATTCCGACGCTTCCGTCTTCTGCTAATAGTTCTTTAGGAAGATTTTTCGGATTTTCATAAACTATTGTTACGGGTTTCTCGCTGAGGTCGATGATTTGCCAAGCCATCTCGGGAACATCCACCAAATCCTGCAATCTTTTCTCGGACTCTACTAATATAATAAGAGATTTGTTTTGCTCTCTTTTCTTAATGTCAAATATCTTTTTAATGGCTTCCGGATTGGTCGCATCACAACCAATTCCCCAGATGGTGTCGGTTGGGTAAAGTAGGGTTCCGCCGGATTGTAAAATTTCTATTGCTTGAGTTAAGTCCATTTAAGTTCAAATTTTGGTGAAAATCAAATATGAATAACTGTTAAGGTTCATAATATGTTGATTTTCATTTATTTGTTGTGTTTTAATAAAATTGATAGATAAAATTATCTATTGCAAATTTAACAATAAATGAACAGATTTTTAAAAAGTATTAACCTGTTAAACTTGATTTAACATAATGTGATTTTTCGTAACGCTTAATTAAAGAATATTTAAAAATTCTTATACATTTCGATTGCTTTCCATATCATTTCTTTGGCAACGAAGAAAAAGGAAAGTAAAAAATGAAAGTAAAAACTATAAGCATCAGTGCTTTGTTTCTTTGTATGCCAATGTCTCTTTTATTGGCACAAACTACCCAAGATACACTAAAGGGTGAAAAGAAAATCGACGAGGTGAAAATCATCGGTAACACTAAAAAAAGTACCGAGGCTAATATCATCACGGCACAGAAAAAATCTGTTGAAGTAATCGAACGAGTAGGTGCCGCTCAGTTGTCTAAGCAAGGAGTCGGAGATGTGGCTACTGCGGTGACAAAAGCTACTGGAACTCTTAAACAAGAGGGAAGTGGGCAGATTTTTGTACGTGGGTTGGGAGATCGTTTTAACGCAACAACTCTTAATGGTCTTGAGATCCCTTCTGAAAATCCAGAATATAAAAATGTTGATCTTGAGATTTTCAAAACGTCAATGATAGAGTATGTTTCTCTTGATAAAGTTTATAATCCTAGATTTTCTGGAGATTTTGGAGGAGCTAATATCAACATAGTTTCAAAAGAACATACCGGAAAACCATACTTTAAAATCGGAATCGGAAGTAGTATTAATATGCAGACTTTTGATAATGGCAAATTCAAACTTCAAGATGGTGGACCAGGATTTTTCGGATTTAAAGAATCAACTTATATCAAAGGAAATCCTAACGCAGCTGGAGCACCATATCCTTTTACTACAAAATGGAACTTTAAAAATGCACAGAACCCGTTTAACTCAAGTATAAACATAGAAGGTGGCAGAACATTTGGGAAACTAGCTCTCTTTGGTTATGCAGGTTTTGATAACTCGTATGAATATAGCGAAGGGCAAGAAGGTTTCTATTTTGCTGGAGGCGTTGTAAGTAGTAATTATAATAATGTAAAGCGCTCTTACTACAAAACCAATACAACTGCTTTGCTTAATTTGGATTATAAATTAAACAGCAATAACAAGTTAAAGTTGACATCCAACTACATCCATTCTTCAGAGCAAGATGCAAAAGTCTATACAGGGTTTAATAACGATGTTTCTCAAAACGTAATCATAAACAGGGGTGATAATAAATTAACTGATACCTGGATCAATCAGTTTTCAGGAAGTCATAAAGTCGGAGGCTGGACAGGTGATTGGGCTGTGGGTTATAACAAATTGAATAGTAAAAGACCAGATCGTCTTCAAAACACCATCAATGCAGCTAATAACACGCTTATTGCAAGCTCCGCTATCAGCAACCACAGGTATTTTGATGACCTTAATGACGGTACTGTTTTAGGACATATTTATTTGACCAGAACTTTTGCGGACAAATATAAATTGAATTTCGGTTATGATGGTTCTTATAAAGATAGAGATTTTGAACAAACAACAATTGGTCTGAACTCCACTTCTTCTACAATGGTTAATCCCGAAGATATTGATGCTTACATCAATGCAGGAAACAGAGATGCTTTCAGCTATAATGTAACTAGAAGTACTTATACGATGAAGAGAAATATCCAATCTGGTTTTGCTAACCTTGACATTAATTTTTCAGATAGATTCGTAGTTCAGATCGGTGGTCGTTATGACTTCATCAACTTTGATAACGCTTGGCAAGACATTCTCAATACAGGTGAAAAAAATACAACATATAATAAGTTTTTGCCCGCTCTTAATGCAAAATATATGTTAAATGACAGACAGAATCTTAGATTCGCGGCTTCTAAAACTTATACTTTGCCACAAGCCAAAGAGCTCATTCCTATCGCTTATTATGATGTAACAACAAACGTTTTAGGTAATCCTAATCTTTATGCATCAGATAATTACAATATTGATTTGAAATGGGAACTATTCCCAAAATCTGGAGAGATTATCTCTTTGACGGGTTTTGGAAAATATATTCAGAATCCAATTGCAAGAACAACATTCTCTTCTGCTTCGCCGGATATGACGTATTTCAATGTTGCTAATTGGGCTTACATCTTCGGAGCCGAATTTGAAATCAGAAAAGATATTTACAAATGGAATAGTTCCAAAATCTATACGTTCATTAATGCTACCTATATGCACTCGCAGCAAGAACTGAAAAGCGAAGCTGAAATTGCAAAAGAAAATGCTGGGACAATAGCACAATTTAGTGGGCAGGAAAAAGACGACGTTCAAGGGGTAGCAGATTTCTTAGCTAATGTCAATTTAGGCTACAATTACAAATGGAGTACTAATAATACTGTGGATTTTGTCTTGTCGTATTCTAGAGTAGGGAAAAACCTTTATGCTATTGGAACCAATAAAATAGGTAATTTCTATGAATTGGCTAGAAATGTTTTAGATGCTAATGTAAACTTTACAGTGAATAACTACAGTATCGGAATCAGTGCAAAAAATTTGTTAAATCCACACTATAAAATCGAACAGAATTATCTGGACGGGTCTGCAACTTTTACCCATAAAGATTACACTAGAGGTCGTCAGGTTGGGCTCAACTTATCTTATAAATTTTAAAATATAATAATAAAGTAAATTTAATAAAATGAAAAAGACATTCTTAAAAGCAATCGTAGGTTTATCATTACTGGCTTCAACAACTGCAGTATTTGTATCTTGTAGTAATAGCGATGATACTACAGAGGAAACGATTATTGATAATTCAGGGATCGATCCAAACAATTTCAAAGGAGATATTACAGGTAATGTAACCTTGGACGCTTCTAAAACTTATACACTAACAGGTAAATTAGCTGTTAAAAGCGGAGGTTCTCTTACAATCCCTGCCGGTACAAAGTTTAAAGCGACTGCAGGTGAGCTTGATCCTACTACTGGGGCTGCTAAAAACGTATCATACCTTATCGTAGAAAGAGGTGCAAAGATTTTTATTAATGGTACTGCTGCTAATCCGGTAGTTTTCGAAGGAACAGAACATAAACAAGGTCATTGGGGTGGTATCGTCCTTCTTGGTAATGCACCTTCAAACAGAAGTGCTGCAGGTACTTCTACATCAGAATTAGGTGATTCTATTTATGGAGGAACTGATAAAGTTGATAATGCTGGAGCTAGTGTTATTCAATATGTAGTGATTAAAGATTCAGGTTTCAAATATAGCCCGACAAAAGAATTCAACGGTCTTTCTTTATTTGGTGTTGGTAGCGCTACTAAGGTTTCTTATGTTTTTGTAACAGATGGTGCTGATGATGGTGTTGAGATGTTCGGTGGAAATGTAAATGTTGATCACATTGTTATTACAGGTGTTGGAGATGATTCTTTTGACTGGACAGAAAGCTGGAGTGGAACAGTAGAATATCTTTATGCTGCAAGAAAAAAACAATACGAAAATGCATTGGAACCAGGAAACAGGGGTATAGAAGCAGATACTCAGGATACAGATGCTAATACAACTAATGGAGCAAATGGAGGTGTTTCTAACCCAACTGTTAAGAATGCTACATTCATCGGAAACAAAAAAGATCCAGAATCTCAAGCTTTGAAAGTAAGAGCTGGTTCTAATGGTAAGTTTGAGAACATCGTGATTGCAAACTTCAAAACAGGTCTTGATTTTGAAACACCTAGAACTTTGGATTGGTTCACTAGCGGTTCTTATATTACCAATGTAAGACTAATCAGTGTAGATACAGCTCACAAAGGTATTGGTGCAGCCAATTATACTGTAAACGCTAACGCAACAGGTGCTGGTGCCGGTACAGCTTTGCCAGACTGGGCAAAAGGTTGGACAGGTCTTACTAGTTTCGACATAGCTGATGCTGGTACTTTATAAGTACTCGGCATCTCAGAAATAAGATAAAATTTCTTTTTTCTTCATATCAAATCAAAAATTTTTGAACCTGCAGGTCCTCTGCAGGTTTTTTTATTTAATATTGGAGCGATCGAAAGTTATTTTCTTACACCCGAAAACAATATTGAAGTATCGAAATAATTATAGCCGTAATAATAAAACATTTCCCGAAATTTGCTATCAAACAAATCAAAATCTCCAGATGAATATCATCCTCGCATCCACATCCACTCTTTTCGGAGGTCAATATTTAGAATATCTCAAACCAGAACTCAAGATTCTTTTTCAAGGAATTGATGAATTAATTTTTATTCCCTTTGCAAGACCAGGAGGAATCTCCCACAACGATTATACACAGAAAGCAAAAGAATTTTTTGCGACAATTAATATAAATGTAAGAGGTCTTCACGAGTTCGAAAATAAAGAAGAAGCGATTAATTCGGGCAAAGCTTTTTTCACCGGTGGTGGCAACACCTTTCTCTTAGTTAAAACACTTCACGAATTAGGATTGATGAGTATCCTGAAACAAAATGTAGAATCAGGAAAACCATACCTTGGATGCAGCGCAGGAAGTAACATTGGCGGCATTAATATGAAAACGACCAATGATATGCCGATCGTCTATCCGCCAAGTTTTGATTGTATGGGATTAGTTGCTTTCAATATTAATCCTCATTATCTCGACCCAAATCCTGAAGTCAAACATAATGGAGAAACCAGAGAAACGAGAATCAAAGAATTCCTGACGCAAAATGACATCAAAGTCATCGGTCTGAGAGAGGGCAATTGGATTAGAAGAATTAATGATAAAATTACAGTTGAAGGTTCAGAATCAACAAGAATTTTCGAGAAAGGAAAAGAACCTTACGAAATACCGCCCGGGACACAACTTTAAATTTAAACCAATGAAAAAACCAGCATTATTACTGTCATTAGTCGTAATGGCGCAGCTCTCTCTGGCGCAATCAAAATTTATAATTACGGACGGATCCAAAAATTATGATGCAGAGATCACCGTTCAATCCTGCGAAAGCGACACCTGTAACGGTCAGGGAACTGTTGTTTTGATGGACAAGAAAACCAAAAAGAAGTTCCAGACACTTCAGTCGGAGGATTTGTATTTTTATCTCAACGAAAAGCAGAAGCCCAGCGTTAATATCATTCAGCTTTATAATGAGCAAAGTCCATTGATTTTTGATGATTTTAATTTTGATGGTTCAGAAGATATCGCAGTCAGAAACGGAAATCAAAGTAGTTATGGTGGACCATCTTATGATGTTTATGTTTATAATGTCTCAAAAAAACAATTCGTGCCAAGCGACGAGCTTACAGCATTGGCCTACGAAAATCTTGGAATGTTCCAGACAGATCACAAAAGAAAAAGATTGATAACCTTTGCAAAATCTGGTTGTTGCTGGCACATCACAACAGAATATGCCGTCATTCCGAAGAAAGGTTTGCAGAAAGTCTACGAGTTGGAAGAAGATGCAACCGGTGCTGACGAGTATATGAAAGTTATTACCAGAAAGTTGGTTAACAACAAATGGGTTATCAAGACAAAAAAATACAAGACAGATGATTATTACAAAGAATAAAAAATGAAAATACAAAAAGAAATAGATTTTATCCTGGCAGTTGATGCCTTGAAAAATGTACAGCGAAGAAACTACAATGCAGACGACTCCAGAAGAGAAAATACGGCAGAACACAGTTGGCAGATTATTATTCTGGCTCAGATTCTTTATCCTTATGCCAAAAACAATACTGAAATTAATTTGTTAAGAGTGATCAGAATGTTATCAATCCACGATTTGGTAGAGATTGATGCTGGCGATACATTTCTTTTTGATGAAGAAGGAATGAAAGGAAAATTTGAAAGAGAAAAATTGGCAGCCAAAAAGATTTTCGGAATTTTGGATCAACCAATTGCAGATGAGTTTTATAATCTTTGGATCGAGTTCGAAGAGGAAGAGACCCCGGACGCTATTTTTGCTTGTGCAATAGACAGGATTATGCCATTTATTCTTAACTCATACACTTCCGGTAAAAGCTGGACAGAAGCCGGAGTTACAGAGAAACAGGTTAGAAATATGTTAGAAAATGCCATCTGCAGAGCTTCTGATGATATGGGAGAATGCTTCCATCACTTGATTTCTAAATGTATTGATGAGAAAAAATTAACGATTAACTAAGAATCGATCTCAACAAAAAAACGCTTCCAAATGGGAAGCGTTCTTATTTTTTTATAAATAACTTTTAATTACTTAGTTGTAGCTGGTGCATGTGTCGCTGGAGCATTATTTGCTGGCCCGTTCACCGGTGCTTCAGATTTTACCGGTGCTGGCATTGTTGGAGCTGTTTGAGAAGGTTTTCCTGTAAGGATAATACTTAACAAAATCAAAACTACAATAGTAGTTCCTAGAGTCCAGGTTGCTTTTTCCATAAAGTCGTTGGTTCTCTGCACCCCGAAAGTAGCAGAAGAAGTTCCTCCGAAAGTTCCGGAAAGACCACCTCCTTTTGGATTTTGCGCCATAATGATGATAACTAATAAAATGCTAGCAATGATAATTAGAATCATAAACAGCGTAAATATTGTGCTCATAGTATCGTCTTAAGAATAAATTTTGAAGCGCAAATATAGGGATTATAAATCAATAAATGAAAACTTATTTTTTAATAAATTTCACAACATTAGTTTCATTGCTGAGGGAATTAAATAGATGAAATTACTCATTGTTACAATTACAGCAATATTTAATACCTTCGCTAAGTTTTTAAAATTAATTATTAATGAAACTAAAACATATTCTTGTTGCAACAGCAGCGCCTTTTATGATGAATGCACAACAGGTAATGACACCGGAAATTATGTGGACACTCAACCGCCTTGGTGTTCAGTCCGTTTCTCCGGATAATTCTGCTTTGATATATAAAATCAGCAAAACAGACCTTAAAACTGAAAAATCAAATTCCGAAACTTTTTGGCTTAATGCTTCCGGACAATCAACCAAAATTGATTTAGGAAAGAAAAGCTTGATTCAATGGGATAATAATGGGATTTATGCTTTAGAAAATAACAAGATTTTCTTGTCAAAAGATTCAGGGAAAACTTGGTCAGAATTTTACAATATTGGAGAGGTTGATAATATTGTAATTTCTCCGGACGGAAAAAAGGTAGCTTTCAGCAAAGCTGTTCATGTTGAAAACCTTTTAGGAAAAGATAAATATAAAGATTTACCAAAAACAACGGCTCAAATTTATACAGACCTTAATCATCGTCATTGGGACGCTTGGAACGAAGGTTCATACAACCACGTTTTTGTGGTGAATGTTTCAGAATCTGCAGACAAGGCGAAAGATTTGTTGGAAGGCAAAGCTTTTGACTCACCTCAGAAACCGTTTGGCGGAGCAGAGGATTTTGTCTGGAGTCCGGATTCTTCAGAATTGCTTTATGTGACGAAGGCAAAATCTGGGGCAGAATACGCCCAAAGTACCAATACAGATATTTTCGCTTATAATCTCGCTTCCGGAAAAACTACGAATTTAACAGAAGGAATGATGGGTTATGATGTTAATCCGAAATTCAGTAATGATGGAAAATTTTTGCTTTGGAATTCGATGGAAAGAGATGGTTACGAAGCAGATAAAAATGACATAATGGTTATGGATTGGAAGTCCAGAGAAAAAACTAATTTGACCAAAGCTTGGGACGAAAGTGTAACGGGCGATGTAAAATGGGCTTCGGATTCCAAATTAGTTTATTTCACTTCGGCTTTCAGAGGAACTAAGCAATTATTCTCCGTTGATGTGAAAAATAAAATTGTAAAACAATTGACTAAAGGAGATTTTGATATCAATGATGTTGTTTTGGAGAACAAGGGAAAACTTTGGGTAACGAAAACCGATATCAATCACAGTGCTGATTTATTCGAAGTTGATTCTAAAGGTTCTTTGAAACAAATTACTAATATCAATAAAGACAATTATTCCAAATTGGTTCAGGGAAAATCTGAACTGAAAATGGTAAAGACAACGGACGCAAAAGAAATGGGCGTTTGGTTCCATTACCCACCAAACTTTGACCCGAATAAAAAATATCCAACTTTGGTTTATTGCCAAGGTGGACCACAATCCGGATTGACGCAGTTTTTCTCCACAAGATGGAATTTCGCTTTGATGGCGGCCAACGGTTATATCGTAGTCGCACCAAACAGAAGAGGAATGCCGGGCTGGGGCGTGAAATGGAATGAAGAAATCAGTGGCGATTGGGGCGGACAACCGATTAAAGATTATTTGTCAGCAACCGATTTTGCTAAAACTTTATCTTATGTTGACGGAAATAGAGTAGCAGCTGTTGGAGCTAGTTACGGCGGTTATTCTGTGTTTATGCTGGCTGGCGTTCACGAGAACAGGTTCAAGACGTTTATTGCTCACGACGGATTGTTTGATATGAAATCTTGGTACGGAACGACAGAGGAACTTTGGTTTGCTAACTGGGATTTAGGCGGAAACTATTGGCAGAAACCAACGCCTAAAGCTTATTCAGATTTCAACCCGAGTAATTTTGTGGACAAATGGAACAAACCGATTATGGTTATCCAAGGCGGAATAGATTTCCGAGTTCCTTATGAGCAAGGCCAGGAAGCTTTCCAAGCCGCAAAACTAAAAGGCCTTAAAACCAAATTTCTTTATTTCCCGAACGAAAATCACTGGGTTTTACATCCGCAAAATGGTTTGGTTTGGCAGAGAGAATTCTTTGATTGGTTGAAGGAGACACTTTAGAAAATTCCCATCCTTTGGAGGGGTGGCAAAAATTTGAAAAAAATTTTGACGGGGTGGTTCAAAATATTTTAAATTGCAGTTGAAATTTTTCGGCTGCAATTTTTTATTTTAGCTGAATATAAAAAACACAAATATGAAATTTTTATTACCAATGCTATTCATCGGAACTTTGATGAATGCACAAGTTTCCACAGTTGTAAGACATCCCGATTCCTACAAAGATTTCCCTTATGAAGGAACGAGAATTATTCAGGTTGACGAAGCCAATTCGCCGGACAATGAGGATAATGTTTTCATTTTTTCTAAAATCGAGAAAGGTGCAAAACCCGACAAAATGACGTTCCAAAGATTTACGAAAGTTGATGGAAACTGGAAAGTTGTTGCGAAAAAGCAGATGACTCACGATGGGATTTTAAGTGCTTGGGGACAACGGAAAGCGTTTGCAGATTATGACAAAGACAAAAGTATCGACGCTTTATTTATCTACGCCTTGAACGATTATGATCTAAAGCAACAATCTGTTCATTTGATTTTTTCTAAGAAAGATAAGCTTTATGAGATTTCTACTTCGGCAGAAAGTGGCTATACCAAAGATGTTTATTCAGATAATTTCAAAACTTTGCCAGAAAATATTCAAAGTAAAATTTTAGAATATTGGAATAAGTTGGATAAGGAATAATTTTTAAAAACCCCTTCAAAGTTCAAAACTCTGAAGGGGTTTTTTGTGATTAAAAGGGAATTATTCAATCTCAACCGCCCAACCCGCTTTCCAATCTTGATTCTTCTCTAGTTTCAAAATCCCAAATTTCTCCGTCAATTCTTGATTATGATTTTCCAAATCTGCAATGCCTTGCCAAGGTTCTAAACAAACAAAATCCGCATTTTTCGCAGCCCAAATTCCGAAATAAGGAAAATTAGAAAAAGTGAAAATGACTTTGTGATTATTTTTATTATTTCTCAATATCAATTCTCTGCTTTTCATCGTTGTCATTACCAACGCATCTTTTGCGAATAATTCGTAAGACAACGGAAGCGTTTTGTTATCTAGCTCAATAGTTTGTGTTTCGTTGCTGATGAGATTATCAATCAACGGATGGATTTCTAGTTTTTCATCATCAGAAAAAGCAATTTCGTAATCGTTGTAATTCAGACCATTTTCTGTGTCGATGGCGAATCCAGGATGTGCACCAAGAGAAAAATACATTTCTTTTTCAGACAGATTTTTCACTTGATAAGAAACAGTCAGTTTGTTCTCAACCAAAGTATATTTGATTTCCAAACTGAATTCGAATGGATAAATTTTCAAAGATTCTTCATCAGATTTCAATTCAAAAATAACTTCATTTTCAGTTGAATTTTTTACTTCAAAAGTTCGTCTTCTTGCAAAACCGTGGCGAGGCAATTCATAAGTTTGACCTTCAAAAATATATTGTTCATTTTTCAAAGCGCCAACAGTTGGAAAAAGAACTGGACTTTGTCCTCCCCAAAAATCGGGGTTTCCACTCCACATTATTTCTTTTCCGGTTTCGAGATTGATGAGAGAAGTCAATTCTGCTCCAAGTTCGTTGAAAGTCGCTTTTAGTGTATTATTTTGAATCGTTATCATATTGTTAATTTACTTAAATGATTTAAAAATATTGGTTGAAACCTTATCAAAAACAGTTCTTTCATTCTCATCATACTGCAAAATGGCATAGGCAAAAGCGTCATTTTTGAGAATCGTTTTCTGATAAAATATCTTTCCGTTTTTATAGCCTGAGATTACAAAAAATGTCTTTCCGCGTTTTTGATAAGTTATTTTTGTGGCTGTATTTTTAGCGAGACTTTTAAGGTCTGCATCAAATTGTTGTTTCAAAGATATTGTTCTGCCTTCTGCATCCAGATTATTTCGTCCAAAAACTCGAAGCGTTTCTTCGTTCTTTTGATTGATGAAAATTCGTCCATCTCCATTAGAACTTTCTGGCTCTGGTGTCATCAATTGTTTTGGATAATCAACACAATATTGAAAACGAACATTACAGTAAGGTTCGTAATCCAGATTGGCTTGAACAATAGAGTTTGTTGATTGCCCATATCCAAGATTAACAATCAGCAAAGCAAAGAAAAAACAAATTTTTTGCATAACATCATTTCATTTTTGAATCAACAAATATCTGTAATAATCTTTGATTTTGTAGTCTATCATCCAAAAGTGTATCATCTGTCATCTCAATTTACAATATTTTCCTAAATTGCCGTTTAATAAGCAATAATGAAAGGTCTTAATTTTCTGAAACGCATCAATAGCTGGGTCGTATATATTATATTGACTTCCATCGTTGCAGGAATTATTATTTCCTCCAACTTCCTGATTCAACATCTTAGAGGTAAGGAAACCGAGAGAATCAAATCTCTGGCAACGGCAATGCGTTATCTCCAAGATAGTGATGTAGACCCGAGATTCAATGAACTGGCACTTTATGTCATTAGTGAAAATGAAGATTTGCCCATCATTGTTACCAACAAAAAAAGAGAGGTTTTAGAAAGCCGAGGTATTTCCGAAGAGATTCTTAAAGACAAAGAAAAACTAAAGGCAAAAATGACTGAAATGGAAAGCAAATATCCGCCTTTCGAGATTCAGTTGCCGGATTTTAATAATCAATATTTGTATTATGATAATTCTGATTTGATGAATTATTTGCGTTATTATCCTCTTTTATTAGCGATTTTTATTTCATTATACCTCGTTTTTTCATTTTGGTTTTTACGATTACTGAAGAAAACCGACGAAGGTTTTGTTTGGGCAGGTTTGGCCAAAGAAACCGCGCATCAGATTGGAACACCGCTTTCCTCAATGATTGGCTGGGTCGAGATTATGAAGCTCGAAGATGAAAATGGAATGGGCGTGAAAGAACTCGAAATGGATGTCAACCGACTCAAAACCATTTCCGAAAGATTCTCCAAAATCGGTTCAATTCCGACACTTAATGATTTGGATATCAATGAAACTGTTCAGCAAAATTTCGATTATTTAAAATCCAGAATTTCAACTAAGGTTGAATTTACCTTAAGAAAAACTTACGAACCTGTTTTGGTTCCACATAGCCAGATTCTGATGAGTTGGGTAATTGAAAACCTTGTGAAAAATGCGGTGGATGCAATGAAAGGTGAAGGCAAACTGGAACTTTCACTTTACAAAAAAAACAAAAATGTTTACATCGACGTAACTGATACAGGTTGCGGAATGACCAAACAACAAATCCGAAATGCCTTCAAACCCGGATTCTCGACAAAAAAACGGGGTTGGGGATTAGGATTGTCTTTAACCAAAAGAGTAGTGTCAGAATATCACAAAGGCGACGTCAGAATTGCAAACTCTGAAGTTGGAAAAGGAACGACTTTTAGAATTATTTTGAGGGAAGAGCAAAAATCGTAACATCCATAACCAAACAGATACAGAGTTTTTTGATTTTATTCTATGTGTCTATGTGATAAAAAATATCAGAAGTGATTACTATTAATTGATAATCTTTCCTTGATTTCAAAATCCATATCTTTGCCGGATGAAAACCACTTTTGCAGATTTCGATTTACCGGAAAAGATTCTTGATGTTTTAGCTGACCTCAACCTTTTTGAGCCAACGCCCATTCAGGAAAAAAGCTTGAAACCAATTCTTTCAGGGCGTGATGTGATGGGAATTGCTCAGACCGGAACGGGAAAAACTTTGGCTTATCTGCTTCCTGTTCTCAAAACTTGGAAGTATAACAAATCCGGGAATCCTACAGTTTTGGTTTTAGTTCCTACAAGAGAATTGGTCGTTCAGGTTACAGAAGTTTTAGAAAAACTGACGAAGAATATCACTGCAAGAGTTATCGGAGTTTATGGTGGGAAAAACATCAATACGCAGAAATTGTTGTTCAATGATGGATGCGATATTTTGGTCGGAACACCAGGTCGCGTGATGGATTTGTCGATTGATAATGCGATTTCTCTTAGAGAAGTTAATAAATTAATCATTGACGAGTTCGACGAAATGCTGAATCTAGGTTTCCGCCCGCAGCTGACTCATATCTTCGAAATGATGAGAGAGAAAAGACAAAATATCCTTTTTTCTGCAACAATGACCGAAGCTTTAGACGAAATATTAAATGAATATTTTGCGTCTCCAGTCGAGATTTCTTTGGCAAGGTCGGGAACACCTTTGGAGAAAATTGCCCAGACTGCAATTCCGGTTGATAACTTCAATACAAAACTGAATTTGCTAATTCATCTTTTGAAAACCGAAGATAATCTTGAGAAGATTCTAATTTTCGCAAATAATAAAAAACATGCAGATTTAATTTTCGAAAAATTGAATGTTGAATTTCCTAATGAATTTGGTGTTATTCACTCGAATAAATCTCAGAATTTCAGATTAAGAGTCATGCAGGAATTCAGCAATGAAAAATTGCGAGGCGTGATTACTACGGATATTATGGCGAGAGGTTTGGACATTCCGGATATTTCTCACGTTTTCAACTTCGAAGTTCCTGAAGTTCCGGAGCAGTATATCCACAGAATCGGTAGAACCGGGCGTGCAGACAAAGACGGAATCGCAGTGACTTTCTACACCAAAAAAGAAGAAGCACAACTTCTTGACATCGAATTGTTGATGGATAAAGAAATTGCAAAATCTGAGTTCCCAGAAGAAGTAACCATTTCGAAGGTCAAAATCGCTTCTGAACAGGATGAAGTGAAAATGAAATTCCTGACAACGGCCAAACTCAACGAAGGCGAATCTGCTTTCCACGAGAAAAAAGATAAGAACAAGAAAATCAATCTTGGCGGACCAAGCAAGCGTAAAGCACCTAAGAAATTTGGAGCGAATAGAGCTCAGCAAAAAGCAAAGTCTAAGGCCAAGAGAAAGAAATAATAAAACACTTCAGAATTTTCTGAGGTGTTTTGTTATTTTGTAAAATAGATATAAAGTTTATCTTCTTTTCCGTCATTATCATTATCATAACTTGGAATACTGATAACTATTAATTCATTTTTAGTAATTGAAGAGACTTCTACAGTAGTGACTTCATCGGCATACATTACCAGACGCTTATTTTGCTCGTCATAGCTAAAAGTTCCATTTGCAGTTCTGCTCACACAATTACCATTAAAATCAATTCCATAGCTTACAGAAGACATTTTTCCATCTTTTTGGAGAGTGAAATTATTTTGACTTTCACAAGAATCTAAAGTATATGTTTGTGAAGAGCCATTTCCAAACTTTAGTATAGATTTACTTATTTTCCAATTCCCAACAATTGTGGGTTTAGATTCATCATCATCTTTTCGACAAGAAATGATTGCTAGTGAAGCCAAAGCAAATAAGATAAGTTTTTTCACGGTATTAATTTTATAATAGTTTTTGAAATTCTAAAATCTCTATTTTTTGAAAATTCTGATTAATTTATCATCTGTTCCATCACCATCAAAATCGTGCTGCATCGCTACCAAAGTTAAATGATTACTTGTTAAATTTTCCACCTCTGCAGTTGTGACTCCTTCTTCTTCAAGCAAGAGCGTAATTGTTTTGTTGCTTTCCTGATAGTCGTAAGTTCCTTTAGAATTATGGATTTGACAATTTGTGCTAGATTCGTCTGATTTAAAATATCCGACAGAGCTTACCGTGCCATCATTTGAAAAGGTGATGTTGGTTTTGATTTCACAATCATCAAGTACGTCTGTTACTGTAGAACCGTTTCCGTATCTTGTTATATGTTTGTCAATTTTCCAAGTTCCTACAATTGTTGCTTGAGATTCATCATCATCTTTTCTGCAAGAAATAATTGATAACGAAGCTAAAGCAAATAGAATAAGTTTTTTCACAGTATTAATTTTCCACAAATAAAATAAAAATTGATTAATAATGAAAATCAACTTCTAATCCACTTCCAGATCTCCTTCAAAGTTGCCTTATTTCCGTACATCAAAATCCCAACTCTATAGATTTTCGCAGCAATATAAACCATCAGTAGAGTAGAAGCAATCAATAGGAAAATCGATAACAGAATCTCCCAAAGCGGAACCCCAAACGGAATTCTCGCAATCATCGCAACAGGCGAAGTGAAAGGAATGATCGATAACCAAAAAGCCATTGGTCCATCAGGATTATTCATAATCGTGAAACTTCCGTAAAGTCCCAACATCAAAGGAACAATCGCAAACATTGTGAATTGCTGAGTTTCGGTTTCATTATCAACAGCACTTCCAATCGCCGCGTACATCGAACTGTAAAAAATGTAACCGAACAAAAAGAAAAATACAAAAACGCTGATAATTCCTACATAATTCATATCCAAAAGAATATGAGAAACTTCGGTTGCGATTTGTTGAAAATCCATATTTTTCATTACTTCACTTTGTTCTGCAGGAATATTTTTTTGCATTGCTGCAAATCCAGTATTAAGGAAAAATGCAGCAGTCACAGACATCGCAATCCAAACAATGAACTGTGTTAAAGCCACCAAAGTCACACCTAAGATTTTCCCCATCATCAGTTCAAAAGGCTTGACAGATGAGATAATGATTTCCACAACACGGTTGTTTTTTTCTTCCAAAACGCTTCTCATCACACGAACACCGTAAATAATGATGAACATAAAAACCACGTACATCAATCCAAAACTCAACGCAGTCTTAATTCCGAAAGCCAGGTCACTTTCCGGTCGGTCGCTTTCCGTCACGTTTTGAGAAATGATTTTGAAGCTTTTATCAAGATTCACGATTCTGTCCTCGGAAATTCCAAGCATCTTGATTTTTTCTTTTTTCAAAATTTCGCTCAAATCTCTGGAAACCGCACTTTTCGTATCCACACCGATTTTCTTGTTGGTCAATAATTTTGTTCCATTTTCCAACGCATCAAAATTTTTGTCTTTCAATTCCGGGATGATGAGAATTCCGTCCGAACCTTTCAGTTCTTTCAGATTTTTAACCAATGCATTTTCCGTATTGGTCGGGACAAAAGTGTAAGTAATATCTTTTGTAGACTTCAGTTGGCCGGCAAAGATTCCGCTTTTGTCAACCACTTCAAATTTGTATTCCGCTTCGTTAGCCTTGAACATAAAGCCAATCAAAGCACCAAATCCAATAATCATCAGCGGAGCCAAAAGTGTCAGAATAATAAAAGATTTTTTCTTAACCTGCGTCAGAAATTCTCTTTTCGTTATGAGGAATATATTTTTCATTCTTTTTGTAAAAAGTAAAATGTATTAAGTAAAAAGTAAATCAATTATGGATTATCAGTTATCAATTATGACTTAACTGCATTAATGAAAACCTCATTCATACTCGGGATTTTCTCATTGAAGGTTCGTATCGTTCCTGTTTTAAGAAGGTCTTGAAGCAAAATATTCTGATTCTCTGTATTTTTCAACTCAAAATTGAACAAACCATTCGCAGTTCCAAGATTTTCAATTTGATATTTTCTCGTCAGTTCTTTCAGGTTTTCAGAATTCACATCAGATAAAACCACAGAAAAAACATTCTGCTTAAATTGTTCCCGAACATCAAAAACTTTCCCGTCCAGAACTTTCTTAGAATTGTTGATGAGCGCTACAAAATCACACATTTCCTCTACACTTTCCATTCTGTGAGTCGATAAGATTATTGTCGTTCCTTCGTTTTTCAGGCGAATGATTTGGTCTTTGATGAGGTTCGCATTCACTGGGTCAAATCCTGAAAAAGGCTCATCCAGAATCAGCAATTTCGGACGATGCAGAACCGTTACCACAAACTGGATTTTCTGCGCCATTCCTTTCGAAAGTTCACTCAGTTTTTTCTTCCACCATTGGTCGATGTTCAGTTGTTCGAACCAGAATTTCGCTTGCGAAAGCGCTTCCTGTCGGGACATTCCTTTCAGTTCCCCAAAATACAAAAGCTGGTCGCCCACCGTCATATTCTTGTAAAGACCACGTTCTTCCGGCATATAACCGATGTTTTTGATATGTTCCGGATTCAGTTTTTCGCTGTCAATCCAAACATTGCCCTCATCTGCTTGAGTAATTTGATTAATGATTCGGATAAACGATGTTTTTCCAGCGCCATTTGGACCTAAAAGCCCATAAATACTCGCAGTAGGAACTTCAATCGAAAAATCCTGAAGCGCAATTTTCTTCCCGGCGTTGTATGTTTTTTTGATATGTTCTGCTCTCAGCATACAGATTTTTTTAATTTTTTTTAGGAGCAACAAGATTGGTCCTTTGGTTCACTTTATCACCCCGCTTTCCGTTGCAATCTTTTTGTTTTCCAAAGAAAAACAAAAAGGATTTCCACTACAATCGGGGCTATGTTGAGGTTTCGTCTTTCTTTTCAACTATTTTTGAAACCCCACAAAATTAGTTTAAAAAAGATAAAAATGTTACAGAAAAGGATGATAGTTGAACTATAAGTTGTCATCCGAAGCAATTACCAAAGAACGATAATAATTTCCCGAAGTGTCCATTATCACCCAATCTTCCGATATTATCAGTTTTTAATGATTTTCTAAATACTGAAAACCTTGTTCTCAAAAATATGATGTTTCAAGATTTTGTTTCGAAAAAACAAAACATCAAATGCTTGTTTATTAATCTCAATTCCTATAAATTTACGATACAATCAATATTCCTTGAAAATTTTTCTTTTGCAAGAATTAGAATAACAAAAAATATAAACACCTACTTTATACATTCACATTAACACATCCAAAATGCTATACCTTTTACCAGCTTACCTTTCCGAAAATTCTCCAATAGATTATTTTGCGCCGACTATCAAAGATATTATTATGAATGTCGATCATTATTTTGTAGAGAACGAAAAGACAGCCAGAAAAGTCATCAAATTTTTTGCGCCGGAAAAAAAACAGCCGCAACTCAAATTATTTCTCCTCGACAAATATTCTGAAACTGCAGATTTGAAAGAAGCCCAAAAGCTGATGAAAGAAGGTGTAGATTTCGGGTTGTTATCAGAAGCTGGTTTGCCTTGCATTGGTGACCCAGGCAATATTATGGTGGGCTGGTCTCACAGCAATCATATCAAAGTGATTCCCATTAACGGGCCAAGTTCTTTCGTTCTGGCATTAATTGCGAGTGGATTTAATGGACAGCAATTTTCTTTTCATGGCTATCTGCCCATTGATAAGGAGAAAAAGAAGAAAGAGATTCAGAACCTCGAAAATTTGGTTAATAAAACCGGATTTACGCAGATTTTTATGGAAACGCCTTATCGTAACAATCAGCTTTTGGAAGATTTAACCAAGTTTCTCAATCCGAATACAAAACTCTGTATTGCAGCTAATATCAATGACCCGGAAACCGAGTTGATTCAAACTAAAACAATCGCAGACTGGAAAAAAAATAAACCAGAATTGCACAAAATTCCTGCTGTTTTTTTGATTGGAAAGTGATTTTAAAACCGCATAGGCATATAGCTATTTATTCTTTAAAGTTACAAAGACTATGTGTCTATGTGGTGAAATATTTTGTAATTTCAAGAATTGTAAATTAAGACTATGAATCAAACTTATCCTTTCTACCTGAAACTTTCTTGCATACTTATCAGTATAGTCATTCTGGGATTTTTGGCTATCATCGGTCAGCAGATTCTTGTTCCAATGGTATTAGGACTGCTGATTGCCATTTTATTAATGCCGATGTGCCGCTTTATGGAAAATAAACTGCGATTTCCCCGGGGGTTGTCATCCATTTTAGCAAGTATCTTTGCGTTAGCTGTTATTGGTGCTATCATCTACTTGATGTCGATTGAGGTGGCTAAGTTGGCCAACGATTGGCCGCAATTTCAAAAGCAGTTTACGGATTTGGTTGATAATCTTCAAAGCTGGATTTCCAGGACTTTCGGTGTCCGCAGGCGTGACCAGCTGGAGTATATGAACGACACACTGAAAAAATCAATCAGTACAGGAACTGCAATCTTAGAAAAAACTTTGACCTCTGTTGGCTATGTTTTGATGTTGACCGGTTTCACATTTTTATTCACATTATTTTTTCTTTTGTACAGAACCCATATTCTCAAATTTCTGGTCGCCAGTTTTACGGAAACTCACCACAAAACGGTTTTCGAGATTGTGGAAAATATCCAGTTTATGGTGAAAAAATATTTGGTTGGATTGTTTCTGCAGATGATTATTGTAACCATTTTGTCATTCATTGCTTATACGGTTATTGGTGTGAAGTATAATTTTATGCTCGCCATTTTAACAGGAATTTTGAATATTCTTCCTTATATCGGGATTTTCACGGCGTTGCTGATTGGTGCTTTGATTACGTTTGCAACTTCGGGAATCAGCCACGTGTTGTTCATTGTGATTGCTATTGTTGTGATTCATGCCATTGATGGAAATATCATCATGCCAAGAGTGGTTGGCTCTAAAGTGAAAATTAATTCTTTGATTGTGATTATAGGTTTGGTAGTTGGCGAAATGCTTTGGGGAATTGCCGGAATGTTTTTGACGATTCCGGTTTTAGCGATTCTGAAAATCATATTTGATAGAGTAGAAGGATTACAATCTTGGGGCTTCTTGATGGGTGAAGATGATGAAGTTCCGGTTTTTAAATCTACTTTTGATAAATATTTCTACACTAAGAAAGCCAAAGTCGATAAAATAATTGCTGATTCTGATAACGAAACTCAGGAATAACTAAGTGGTTCCACGAAGTCAAATAATTAAAATTAATCTATGAAAAAATTAAGTTTCCTATTCATTATATTGTCTCTGTTTCTAAATGCTCAGACGGAAAAAGAAAATGTTGCAGCAATTAAAAAGTTCCAAAAAGAACTGAATACAGAATATCTAAACCCAAAAGAATCACCTTTGCGAGGCGATAATCTGAAGAATTTCAAAAAGCATCCGTTCTTTCCAATCAATCTGAAATACAGAGTTACAGCAAAATTTTTAAAAACCGAAAATCCTATCCCGTTTGAATTGCCGACTTCTTCCGGTAAATTCAAGCAATATCAGGAATATGGAAAAGCGACTTTTGAATTGGACGGACAATCTTTGACATTGACTTTGTATCAAAGTCTGGATCTCATGAAAATGGAGAAATATAAAGATTATCTTTTTCTGCCTTTCCGGGATTTGACGAATGAGAAAGAAACTTATGGCGGCGGAAAATATATGGATTTGAAAATCCCATCAGGAAACGAAATTGTCCTGGATTTTAATCAATCTTATCAGCCATATTGTGCTTATAATGCTTTTGATTACAACTGCCCGATTGTTCCGGAAGAAAATAAGTTACCAGTAAGAATTGAGGCTGGTGTGATGTATGAGGATGTTTATCATCATTAATTTTTAACTTCTTAAGCGAATGTCAACCAAATAGTACAATTTTTTTAAGTTTCAAAATATGATTCAAAAATATCATTGATTTCTATTTTTTCATTTTCGGGTAATGTTTCAATGATTAAAGAAACTAATTGATAAGCCAATGAAAATGGCATTTTGTGGTGTTTTTTTATCCAATTCAACAACTTTGTATTTTTAGGATTTAAATCATCTATACTTTCTATTTTTTTCCAAAGATTGTCGTAGTTCGTTTTTTCGCTCTTTGCTACATCACCAATAATTTCAGCAATTTTTATTTTGTTATAAGTTTTGAAATGATAGCGCTTGATATTTTCTATAGTGATTTCATCATTGACATTAATAAAATCTTTAATGATAAAAGAATATTCCTTAGAATTGAATGATCTTTTTCCTACAAAATTTTCTTTTTCAAAATAAATCAACCATTCATTCAGAGTATCGTAATCGATTCCAAAGTCTTCTATAATTGTATTCTTTCCTGCAATATTGTGTTTTACATTTTCTCCTCTGTCTAAGATGTTTTGAAAAATGTCTAATAAAGGCTGGTATTTTTCAATATTGAAATCTTTTGGGATTTTTTGCTTAAGTTTTTCTAAATTACTGTGAATGTTTATAATAAAATCTTCAATATTTTTCCACTTATAATTTTCTGTCATATAATTAAAGATATTAATGAATTCATTTCTAATTTCCTCGTTTCTAAAAATTGATATGAGATCTTCTCTTTCTTTAGCGGTGGTAATGGATAAAAAAGCTTTTAGAAAAGCTCTAGGATTTGTAGCCTTAAAACTTTCGATGATTTTCATTTGGCTGTACATTTCAGTCTCTTTATTTTTCATAATTCAATTAAATAAAAATGCTATCAATAAAGATAGCATTTAGATGTGTTAATCGCCTTGGTAATTTTCATTGTTTGGGTTTAGCTGGTTGGAATGATTGTTTAAAGCTGCTTGATACGCATCATTGTTTGGATTGCAGATGTCTGCTTCATGATTTCTTGGCATGATTTTCTAAATTTAAAGAGTTAATAAAATTGTTTTGTTCGTCTGGATAAATATAAAATTCATCAATAATTTCGTTTTCTGCTAAATACATTTCTTTGTTTTTTTAGCAAATTTAAAAGACGTAGGAATGATATTTTCAAGAAGTAATCCGAATTAAAAAAAGTTTTTGAAATGGGTCAAAAACTAAAAACCTTTCAGAGTTCGTGACTGTGAAAGGTTTTTTTTATTAGTTATTTGAATTATTAAATTCTCTCTAATTCTCCCGAATCAATCGTGGTTTTGAAGGTTCCGTAGTTAACAATGACTTTGTTTTTTGAAATCTTTTCAATGGTGCCAACACTTGTACTTCCGGCGATTCGAACGCGTTGGCCAACTTTCATCCAAACCGCGCGTTCTGCTTTGCGTTTTTCTTCCAATTTTTCGTTGGTTTCAGCAATTTTTTCGATGACGTCTTCTTTCTTCAGTTGTTGCGTGATTTTACGTTTTACCACCTGAAGACGTTTTGTCTCATCTTTGTCTGTTCCCAGTTTTCGGAATTTTTCCTGTTCCAGGATTTTCACAAAATCTTTGACCACATCTTTTCGGGATTTACCTTTCACGTAACTGTCGATAAACGTTTCAATCTTATTTCCGAACTGCAGTTTTCTGTGTTCTTCTTCGTATAATTTTTGAAAATTGAATAACTTTTGCTGAAGCTGTTCATTCAGTTTTTGAAGATTATCACGTTTGTCTTCTACAGATTCTTTGGTTTCTGCAAGGTTGGATTTCAGTTTTTCAACTTCGAATTTTTCCTGCTGAAGTTTTACGATTGTTTTGTCAAGGTTGACAATGTCGTGCTCTACTTTCTTCCTTGCATTCTTGATAATGAATTTCGGAATCTTATTTTTCTCCGCCACTTCAAAAGTAAAAGAACTTCCGGCTTGTCCGATTTCCAATTTATAAAGCGGTTCCAAAGAATGTTCGTCAAAAAGCATTGCTGCATTGGTTGCTGCAGACAATTGTTCTACAACCAATTTGATGTTGGTGTAATGCGTGGTGATGATTCCAAAGCTTTTCTTGTCATAGAAATATTCCATAAAACTTTCCGCCAAAGCACCGCCCAATTCCGGGTCAGAACCAGTTCCAAATTCATCAATCAAAAGCAGAGTTTTGTTATCTGCTTCACGAATCATTCCGGACATTTTTTTCAGTCTCGATGAGTAAGTTGATAAGTGATTTTCTATGGATTGATTATCGCCAATGTCTGTCATTATTTTTTCAAAGAAAAACATCTCCGATTTTGGATGAACAGGAACTAAAATTCCACTCTGAATCATCAACTGTAACAATCCAACGGTTTTTAACGTGATGGATTTTCCACCGGCATTTGGTCCGGAGATACAGATGATTCGGTTGTGTTCGGTTAAGGTTAAAGTTTGCGAGAAAATCTCTTTGTTTTCGTTTTTATTTCTGATCCAAAGCAACGGATGAAAAGCGTCTTTCAAACGCAAGGTCTGATGTCTGTTGATCTTTGGTAAAATTCCGTTGACTTTTTCGGCAAATTTTGCTTTTGCTCGAATTAAATCTAAATCGAAAATATAAGTTTGATAATCCGAAAGTTGTGGCTGGAATTCTGCAATCTCAGCAGTTAGTTGACGAAGGATTTTATCGATTTCTTTTTTCTCTTCTTCCTGATTTTCTCTGAGTTTGAAATAATGTTTAACAACGCTTTCCGGCTGGATATAAGTGATGGAACCTGTTTTGGAAATGCCTAAAACACGTCCGTTTACTCTTTTTTTGAAACCTGATTTTACCGCTAAAACTCTTTGGTCTTCGACAATTGTTTCCCTGATATCTTCTAAAAAATCGGAATAAGTAACCAATGAACGGTTGAAGTTTTCATCAATCGCTTTTCTAGCGTGTTGGATTTCTGTTCTCAAGGTTTTCAGAATTGTTGAAGCTTCGCTTTTGACTTCTCCAAATCGGTTGAACACTTTGTCAACTTTATCGATGATTTCTTTTCGGAATTCCAAATCTTTGATTTCTTCCAATAATGTTGGAAAAGCTTCTGAGAATTGAGGAAAGAACTTTTGTAGTTTCCCGATTTGCTCAGTAATTGTTTTGATTTTGATAAATGATTTATTCTCTAATCGATAATTTTCTATCAGCATCAGTTTTAGTTCCTCTTCGATGTCTTCATATTCATCAAAAGGAATGGCGTTGGAACTTTCAAAACTTGTTAAAAATTCTGAGGTTTTTTTCAAAGAGATTTCTGCCTCGTCTATTTCCATCGGACGAAGTTCCATTATTTTGTCTGCCGTTTTCGGCGAGTAAGCGAAAGGGACGATTTCCGAAAGGAGTTCCGGAAATTCTAATTCGTTAAGGTCGGTTTGATTAATATTCACATTGCAAATTTAATCAATTTATAATGTAATTTTTTATTGAGCAATATTGTGAATTGATGTACTTTTAAATTTTAATAATGCAAATGAAATCTATTATTCAATTCTCACCATTATTAATGTACATCTGGATTATCCTGAATTGGATTCTGATGTTTCAAAATTTTGGTTCTCAAGATTTCTTGGATATGACAGAATCTAGAGTAGGAGCCGAAGTATTATTCCTTGCTGCTGGGTTTTTTCTGGTTGCTATCGGTTCTGGCAAGAAAACAAAGCAAGATAAAGGTATGTTTTGGGGGATTTTCATCGCGTTTCTTTTGCTTGGTTTTTTTATAACAAAAGATAATGGATACGGATTGCTTTCTGTTGCAGGGATTTTTACCAATCATATTATAGAATATTTTACCCAAACAGGGGATTATGGAAAAGATGCTAATGATAATTTTGCGAAGGGAAGAGGTGGGATTTTCAGATTTGTTCTATTGGTTTTGTATGGACTTCCAATTGGTTTTTTATTTCAATATTTAGGTTACGGCAATAATGCTTTGATGATTTGTGCTGCAATAATAGGTTATTACACAATACTTTTACTTATTGAACTAAATAATTCTTTGAATAGAAATTAGCCAAAATAAAAAGGAACCTACAGCTGATTCTGCAAGTTCCCTCGATTCACAATATCTTTCTAGCGCGATATCGTGACACTGAAAAATCTAATTATATGAAAAAGTTATTGGATTGATTTTAAATTTTGGTTGCTAAGCTGAATGTCAGGTCCAGGTCATCTTTTACGACGATCATTCCGCCCATTTTTTTCGGTGGCGTGATGTTAAAATCACTGAATTTTACATTCTTGCGTCCGATTAATTTGTTATTTTCTATCTCGAATTCTACGTTATATCTTTTACTTTGGTTCATCATTTTGACTTCTACAACAGCGATATAATTTTTCTGAACTTTGGTGAAGTTGATGAACTTGATAATCATATTCGGATACTTGTCAGAATTCAGGATTTTCTGAAAATCTTTGGTCATCATCTTGTTTCCGCAATCGAACTCGTTGACTTTTAAAATGATATTCGGAAGGCTTCTTTCTGTAAAAGTATAAACACCAGTTTCTGCTTTGAATTTGTTATTCACACATTGAAACTTGTTGACATTGGTACTTCCGTTGATCTGAACAAAATTTTCCTGTGCCTGCGCAAAAAGCGTCATAAAACCGAAAAGTAAATAAAGAAGTCGCATAATTTTAATTTTTAAAAACAGAGGAAACCTGAGGATTTCCTCTGCTTCTGTTAACTGAATATCTAGAAAGCTATGGCTGCTTCTAATACAAATCCATTGAATTTGCCACCATAAAGGATGTTGGTTGGCGCATATCCGTCATATTTTTGGTTGACATACTCCAGCTTGGTAAGAATATTTTTTGTCATAAACCATCCACCTCCAACATTGAATCTTGTGACATCCACTTTTTCGCCGGTAGCCAATTTTCCGTCTACGCCATTGTATCTTCCTGCAACGTATAGATTCTCGTTGTTCCCAAATCTGTAAAGCAATTCTGCAGCGTATTGGTTCCATGTTCTTCTGTCTGTCTCTGCGAAGTTTCTCCCAGATGCGTTTTCATAAGTTCCGAAGAATTCCAGTCCTTTATATTTTACAAACGGATTGATCATAAATGAGGTCAGTTTGTTTTTGAAGTCAGGAACAATCTGTCCAGATCTGAAGTTTGCAGAAGAAGTTGCGGCTGTATTTTCCATTACAAAGTAATATCTTGATCCTGCTCTGTCGCCATCATAGAAATCGAGTCTTTGGGTATGCGCTGTATTATAAACAGATCCTGTTAATCTCACTCTAAGATCTTCATTAAGCTGTTTGTCATAGCCTAATTTGGCGTAAAGAGAAGGACTCGTTCCTCCATTAGCAGTTTGGTTCAGCCTTCCGTTGGTTATACCTGCCATTCCTATAAATCCGTCTCTTCTGTAATAGACCTCAGCAAAAACCATTGTTGCAAAAGCATCCATCAGATAGTTGCCTACAAAAGGGTTGTTTGTAACATAAGCATTATCACTTCTTCTGAAATGGACATCGCCATAATTGATCTCATCGTGACCAAATTTGATGGTTGCATACTTCATCACGTCTTTAAGAAAGTCTTTCTTGATGAAGTCTAATTTGTTGATTTGTAAATAGCCGCCTTTTACATAAGTCTCGTTGTGATGACGAGAAGATAAAAAAGTTCTCAAATGTAAGTTAACGCCGTCGTATAATGCCACGTCAAGATCAAGGTTGGCAGTTGCCAGGTTGAAGTTATTTCCGATATCATACAATTGGTTTGTATTGACTCCAGCAGCGTTGAGTACAGGTGTTGCATTATTCTCGTGCTGGATAGCCTGGAACTGAAGTGCGAATGCGCCTCCAACTCTAACTTTCATTTTTTCAAAAGTGCTTACAGTATCTTTTGGGTTTTCAAAAGCATTGATGCTTCTATGATCACGTGGATTAAGGTTGTCGATTGGAAATTCTTGAGCCAGGCCAAGGTTTGCCATTGCTAAAGCAGCGATGAAGCTAACTTTTAATAGATTTCTTTTCATGATAACAGAATTTAAATATTTATAGAATTAATTTGTTGCACTGATGTTAATGTTGATGGTAATTTCGTCACCTGTTTTAATCGTTCCCATCATAAAACTTGGAGGTTTGATTCCGAAAGCTGACATTTTAAGCTTTGTACTTCCTTTGATGATATAGCTGTTTCCGTTTTTGGTAACAGTTACCGGGAATTTGATGTTTTTTGTTACGTCTGTGATGGTTAGGTTGCCACTCACTGTTGCAGTTCCACTTGCTGGCAATGAGGCTGTTGTGAAAGTGATATCCGGATATTTGCTCGTCTCCAGAGATTTGTAAGCATTTTTGTCCATTGCGGACTCTTTGCTTTTGAGAGAGGTTGTTTTCATCACGAACCTAACATCATTGATTGTATTTCCACTTGCATTTCCAGATAATGTAGCTTGGGTTGAAGTCATAGTCCAGTCGTGTAATGTAGAAGTACCTTCAATTTTTATATTAGAACTCTGGAGGGATAATTTTTGAGCATTTGATAATTGTACAAAACATAAAGTTGCAGCTGCTAACGTCATTTTGATTAGATTTTTCATTGTTTTCATTTTCGTAATTTTTAATTGTTATAATTAATTATGTTTCATTGTTTGTAAGACAAAGGTATAAGTGTATTAATTATATTGCTATTTTTTTTAAATGACAAAAATCTTGTTATGGCCGTTGATTATGTAATTGATAAATTTTTTAAATAATACTTATAGATTTTATCTTATTTTATTTTTTTAGCTATTGTTGTAATGATCTTTATCCATAAAGGATAATGAAAAATCAGAGATGATATTTGTTAGGTGTGTAATAGCTGATGAAAATCAGTGGATAAATTTTTGAATATTTATAAAAAATGTTAAATTATTAGGAGATTAATAATTTTATATGACAGATGTCATACTCAAGAAAGTAAATAGAAAACACAAAAACCCCACTGAATCCAATTCAGTGGGGTTAATAGAAATAAATTAATTATGCGTATTAATTCAGCTGATAATTCGCAATGACGTGACCTAAAATAAAATTCACAAATTTTTCTTCAACAGCTTTCCTGTCAATGAGCTTGTTTCTGTATTCGTAGGATGTTAATGGTTTTGCGAATTCAGCATAAGAATCAAAGGTTTCATCTTTAAGTTTTACTCTTCCGCTATCAGATTTGGTATTGATGATCTCATCAGTCAAAGTTCTCAACTTGATGATGATATGAAGAATTTTTGGTTGTTTTACACCTGTATATCTCTCGATGATATTCACCTTGAAAGCATCGAAATAGATTGTCTTGAAATGAAGTTTTGAGCCACGCTCCTGTGCATTGATCTCCAGCTTATAATTCATTGATTATTTTTTACAAATTTAACATCAAGAATCATAGATTCAAAATAAAAAAGAATATTTGTTAAGATTAAATTTTTAATTAAAATTAATTATCTCTGATTCTTAGCTTTATTACGGGTAAAATATTTAATAATTCCGAAATTGATCACACCCAAAAGTAGCGAAACAGGAAGCATTAATATATTACCCACGATGCCCATAAATATTGCGGGACCAAAATTGGATGATGTTCCGTTCATCCGTTCTGTAATAAGTAAGCCTATAAAATTACCTGCAAAAATAATAATCATACAGCTAATGATACACACCAATAATAGTTTGACTGAACTATATCTTATATAGTTGGCTAATCTGAAAAAAAGGATGTAAAAAATAATACAAGCTATAGACATCCCAGCCATCAAAGGGTAATTGATGTTGCCTGTAAATGAAGATTTTCCACCGATGAAAAGCACCAGATTTCCGATAATGAGATTGGTCAAAATTACGAACGTAGATATTTTTGAGAGATAACGATGCATTTTGACAAATATACAAATCAGATGCCTGTCCGATATTTATTCTTATTGGTAATTTTTTTAATCAAGAAAAGTATAATTTTTGCATAGCCTTTCGTAATGAAAAAAATCTACTTAATTCTTTCTCTTTTTAGTGCATCAATTTTATTTTCTCAAAAAAGAGATTCTGCAACTTTGATTTCAGAAGTCAGAATTGATGCCTATAAAAAACCGACAGCTTTTATCAATTCCACAAAATCGGTTTCCGTAATTTCAGAAAATTTGCTCAATCAAAATACACCGGAAAGAATGCTTGAATCCATCAATCAGATTGCCGGAGCAAGAATGGAAGAACGTTCACCTGGAAGTTACAGAATTTCACTTCGTGGAAGTACTTTAAGATCGCCTTTTGGCGTTCGGAATGTGAAAGTCTACCTTGATGATTTTATTCTGTCTGATGCTTCTGGAAATACTTATTTCAATGTGATTTCTCCCGAACTTATTGACAGAATGGAGATTTACAAAGGTCCTGAAAGTGGCGATTACGGAGCCGTTACAGGCGGAACGGTACTTTTGAAAACAAAATCTTCAGAAAATTTGTCGGTCAATCTATCTGTCGGAAGCTACGGAACTTTCAATCAGACTGTAGATTTTTCAAAACAGATAGGAAAACATTTTGTTGAAATTTTCCAGAATTATTATCGGACCGATTCGTATCGTGATCAATCAAAAGTTCAGCGAAAACAGATTTTCCTGAAAGACAATTTTCAGTATTCGGAAAAGGGATTGTTGAAAGCGATGTTAATGTACTCTGACTTAGATTATCAAACGCCGGGAGGATTGACTTTAGAACAAATGAATTTCAACAGAAAACAGGCAAGACCAAAAACGGCAGCTGTTCCCGGAGCAAAAGAACAAGACGCAGGGATTCGCAACAAAATGGTTTTAGCCGGAATTTCAAATGAATATCAGTTTAGTCCTAATTTTTCTCATTTTATATTAATGCAAGGTTCGTATGTCGATTTTGAAAATCCTTTTATAACCAATTTTGAAAACCGTTTTGAGAAGAATTTTGCTCTAAGAACCCATTTTAATTATGAAAAAAACTGGGATAAAGCTTCTTTAGCTTACCGTTTTGGTTTCGAAGGCGGAATCAATGATATTCTAATTAAAAATTACGATAACAATTGGGGAATTGAAGGCAATCCGCAGAATTTTGACCAATTAAAAAACACTTCGGGATTTTATTTTCTTTCTCAAAAATTAAACTTTAATGAAAAGGTGTTTACCGATATTTCTATCAGCTTAAATTCAAATTCTTACGATTGGGAAAGACTTTTTTCAAGAAATGAAAACGGAAATATTCATTTTAAAAATCAGTGGCTTCCCAATTTTGGAGTGACCTACCTTTTAGGGAATGGTTTTTCAGCTAGAGGAAAAGTAGGAAAGGGGAATTCTGCTCCCACGAATGAAGAAATCCGTTCTTCAACACAGGAATTTAATCAGAATTTAAGTCCAGAATACGGTTGGAATAAAGAAATCGGAATCAGAAAACAGTTCGGAAATTTTATTTTTGTGGAAGGAAGTTATTTTGACTTTCGAATGAAAGATGCGATTGTAAGACGACAAAATGAAGCCGGACAGGAATATTTCGTCAATTCAGGTGAAACTGTCCAGAAAGGATTTGAAGTTTTGTTAGAATCTAAAAATTTCAATTTAAAGAATGATTTTTTCAGCAATTTCAAATTCAGATTTTCCGGAAGTTTTTATGATTTTAAATTTAAAAATTATCAGCAGAATGAAAATAACTTTTCAGGAAATGATTTAACAGGAGTTCCAAAAACAACAATCAGCAGCTTATTAAATTTTACCTTTTTCAAAAAACTAGATGTGAATTATTCTCATTTTTATATTTCAAAAATGCCTTTGAATGACGCCAATTCAGTTTGGTCAGAACCTAATTTAATAGGGAATATTCAGTTCAGATTCCCTCTTGATTTTGATAAAACAAGAGCCAATTTATATCTTCAGATTCAGAATTTATATAATGAAGATTATGTTTTGGGTTTTGACATTAATGCTTTCGGAAATCGATATTATAATCCTGCAGCAAAGAGAAATTTTGTATTGGGAATAAAGGTGGATTTTTGAATTACTAAAAGTTCTTAATGTTTTGAACGATCATTACCATAGATCAATTTTTTTCGTTTTATTTTTCGGTTCATTCGCATTTACGTAAATTTAATGTTTGTAAAAATAAATTTCTAATAAAAAGAATGGAACAATACAATTATGGGGTGATTGGCCTCGGTGTAATGGGGCGAAATCTCCTCTACAATATTGCCGATAACGGGTTTGCTGTTGCGGGTTTTGATCTCGATGCAGAAAAAGTAAAAGAACTTCACGCGGGTGCAACGCCCGGGACGATGGTTACCGGGACAGCTTCTATACAAGATTTTGTAGCGGCTCTGGAGAGTCCTAGAAAAATTATTTTAATGGTTCCTGCGGGTAAGCCTGTAGATGCTGTTTTGGAAAATATCACGCCGCTTTTAACTAAAGGTGATATTGTGGTAGATGCCGGAAATTCGTATTTCAAGGACACCGATAGACGCATTGCTGACTTGGCTTCTAAAGATTTACATTTTATGGGAATGGGTGTTTCCGGAGGTGAAAAAGGAGCGAGAAGAGGACCAAGTATTATGCCTGGAGGAGATTTAGAAGCTTTCAAACTTCTAAAACCAATGCTGGAATCCATCGCGGCAAAAGTTGACGGAGAAGCTTGTACGGCTTACATGGGGAAAAGTTCTGCCGGCAACTATGTGAAAATGGTTCATAACGGGATCGAGTATGCTATAATGCAGCTCATCAGCGAAGCTTATGATCTTTTGAGAAAAGGTGCAAATCTTAATAATGATCAGCTGTACGAAGTTTTCAAAGAATGGAATAATGGCGAAATGAATTCTTTTCTGATCGAGATCACGAGAGACATTTTTCAACAAAAAGATGATTTGACAAACGGTTATCTTGTGGACCAAATTCTGGATAAGGCCGGTGCAAAAGGAACCGGAAAATGGACTTCTGAGCAGGCTATGGAGATTGGCGTTTCGATTCCGACAATTGATATTGCTGTAACCTCTAGGATTTTGTCGGCTTATAAAGATGAGAGAGTACAAGCAGCGAAGTTATACTCTGAAAAACAAATTACCAAACCCGATAATGTAGAATTATTTATCAAAGAAGTTGGTGAAGCTTTGTATCTGGCAACTTTAATTAGTTATGCGCAAGGTTTGGCTTTATTAGTTAAAGCTTCTGAAGAATATGGATTTGATATTCCATTGAAGGATGTTGTGAAGATCTGGAGAGGTGGTTGTATCATCCGTTCTGTACTGTTGGAAAAATTCTATTCTGCTTATACACAAGATGAAAATTTAACTAATATTTTATTGAATAAAGAAATTTCCGAAATCGTTAAATCGAAAATCAAATCTTTAAGAAACACAGCGGCTTATGCGGTGAATAACGGGATCTCGAGTTTGGGACTTCAAACAGCTTTGGGCTATTTTGATGCCTATACCACCGAATCTTTACCAGTAAATCTAATTCAGGCTCAACGTGATTATTTTGGAGCTCACACTTATCGAAGAATTGACAGAGAAGGTGTTTTCCATACGTCTTGGGGCAATGAAAATAATTAAAACCAAATGATGAACAATAATACATTGAACGCCACTAATATTCTTATTTTTGGTGCTACAGGAGATTTAGCAAAAAGAAAACTTTTTCCAGCATTTTATAATCTTTTTATTGATGGACGAATGCCGGATAACTTTAATATTATCGCTTTAGGAAGGTCGGATCACAATGACGAATATTTTAGAAATTATATCAAAGTCAATCTGGAAGCTTTTTCCCGAAAAAATGTCACGGCTGAGGAGTGGGATTCTTTCCAATCGCATATTACTTATTTTCAGCATCAGTTAGATGACGAAAGTTCTTACATTAATCTCAATCAGAAATTGGAAGAATTAGATTCTCAATTCGGAATGAGAGGTAACAGGCTATTTTATTTATCTATTGGACCCAATTTCGTTGCCACAATTTCTAATCATATCAAAAAGACATCTCTGGCTTCTCAGGCAGATAAAGATAGAATCATTATCGAGAAACCTTTTGGTTACAACAAGCAATCAGCAATTGAACTGAATCAGCTTTTATCCGAAACCTTTGAAGAAAAACAGATTTATCGCATTGATCATTATCTTGGTAAAGAAACGGTCCAGAATATTTTGGCATTCCGGTTTGGAAATTCGATCTTTGAACCTTTGTGGAACCACAGACATATCGAATCGGTTCAGATTACAGTTGCGGAAGAAGTTGGCGTAGAAACAAGAGGTGGTTTTTATGAGCAGACCGGCGCTTTGCGAGATATGGTTCAGAATCACTTGCTCCAGGTTTTATGTATGGTTGCAATGGAAGCACCTTTGTCTTTGGAGTCCGATGAAATCAGAGACCGTAAGGTGGATGTTCTTAAATCAATCCGAAGAATCCCGGCAGACAAAGTGGATTATTATGCTGTGAGAGGTCAATATGGGGAAGGTGAAATCAATGGTAAAAAGGCAAGAGCTTATCGTGAAGAAGAAGGAATTGCTCCCGATTCCAACACAGAAACTTTTGTTGCAGTCAAATTTTATATAGATAATGAAAGATGGCAAAATGTTCCTTTCTATGTACGAACAGGAAAAAAAATGAAGGAAAAACAATCCTACATTACGATCCAGTTTAAGCCATTGCCACATTCAACATTTTCTGATACCAATCCGTTATCCGCTAATCGTTTGATCATTAATATTCAGCCATTAATGGATATCAGGCTGCAGTTTATGACAAAAAAACAAGGTCTATCGATGGCTTTGAGACCTGTAGAGATGATCTTTGATTATTTTGCCTGCAAAGAAGACACGCCGGAAGCTTATGAAACGCTTTTGCAGGATGCGCTGGAAGGGGATCTTACCTTGTTTATGCGTTCCGATCAGGTGGAGGAAGCCTGGGATGTTGTCACCACTATTCAGGAAGATTGGGCTAATAAAAAAGCGCCTTTTCCGAATTATGATGCCGGAAGCTGGGGGCCAAAGGAAAGTTTCGATTTGGTTGAAAGACAAGGTCATACCTGGGCTTAATATTAATTAAATCAGTTAAAAAATGAATATTACAGTATTTGATGATCTGAACCAATTGTACAAAAAAGCAGCGGACACTTTTGTTGAGCTTTCGGAGAAATCGATCCAGAAACATAATAAATTTACTGTTGCTTTAAGCGGTGGTTCGTCTCCAAAAGCTATTTTCAGTTTATTAGCAACTCCGGAATATGCCGGTAAAATTGAATGGGGTAAAATTTATTTTTTCTGGGTTGACGAGCGATGGGTTTCTCTCGACGATGATAGAAGTAACTTTAAAATGACTCTGGAAACACTTCTGAATAATGTTCCTATCAATAAGGCTCAGGTTTTCCCTATGTTTAAGGAAGATATAGAGCCTGGAAAGTATGCTGAAGAATATGAAGCCCAAATCAGAGAAGTTTTGGGAGCTGATGGAATTTTTGATTTTATTCTTTTAGGAATGGGAGATGACGGTCATACCGCTTCTTTATTCCCGGGTGAAGCTGTTTTGGACGAAAAGGAAAAATGGGTAGATGCTTATTATCTGAAATCTCAGGAGATGTACAGGATTACTTTGACTGAGCCCATTATCAATAAAGCTGAAAATATTTTGGTCGTAGCTTTTGGCGAGTCCAAAAAACATGCTTTGAATGAAGTTCTGTACGGTGAATATCATCCGAAGTTATATCCATTGCAGCTGATCAACAAAAAAGAAGGTTTTCTGTTTTTTACAGATAGAAAAGCGGTGAATGGATAAATTCATAATAATTAAATTTAATTCCGGATTTTTATCCGGAATTTCTTTTTTCAGAATCTTTTTTAGTTATTTGTATGAGATTTCTTGCATCGAGGAAATAAAAAATATGGTATGAAGGATATAAAATTGATCGTGACAGATATGGACGGAACTTTCTTGAATTCCAATTATGAACTGAGTCCGGAGTTCCCGAAAATCTATGAAGAACTGAAGAAGAGAAATATTTTATTTGTCCCAGCCAGCGGAAGACAAATGTCAGGAATCACCAAATATTTTACCGATTTTGAGGATGAGATGTGCTTCATTGCGGAAAATGGCGGTTATGTTTTGTGTAAAAATGAGGAACTTTTCGCTGACAAAATGGAGGATCGTTTTGTTAAAGAAATCATCGAAACAGTTAGAGAAATTCCTGGTGCCAAAGCTGTTGTTTCTGGAAAAAAACATGCTTACTACGAAACCAACGATGAAGAGTTTGTAGAATTTTTCACACAATATTACACCAATAACAAAAAAGAGGAGGATCTTACAAAACCTCTGGATGATGGTATTTTCAAAATAGCGGTTTATCATCCGGATGGTTCGGAAAAGCATCTTTATCCTTATTTGAAAATATTCCAAAAATATGGATTGGAGACCGTAGTTTCTGGTCATTATTGGCTGGATATCATGAACAAGAATATCAATAAAGGAAAAGCGTTATCTGAACTGCAAAATTCCTTAAATATCTCACCGGATCAGACGATGGTTTTCGGGGATTATATGAACGATATAGAAATGCTGAAAAGTACGCCTTACTCTTATGCGATGGAAAATGCACATGCTTCAGTAAAGGAGGTTGCAAAATTCCAAACTTCTTCCAATGACAATTTTGGAGTTGTCGCAACTATTAAAGGATATCTTGAAAGCAGTAATTAAAATAGAAACAGTAGATTGAATTTTAAATTCTTTTAAGTTAGTGTTTATTCTGTAATAAATATTTAGCTTAGATATTGATTTTAAAGTTGATAATGACCAACCATTCTGCTCAAAATAAAATTAACAAATTCATCTTCAACCTTCTTTCGGTCAATCAGTTTGTTTTTATACTCATACGAGTTGAGAGGCTTTGAAACCCGAACATAGTTGCGAAAATCTGCTTCTTTGATCTTTATTCGTCCGGCGCCATCTTTTGTATTAATAATTTCGTTATCAATTGTTCTGAGTTTAATAACAATATGATAGAATTTTCCCTGCCCTTTCCCTGAGTAGCGCTCAATGATATTAATCTTGAAAGCGTTAAAATAAATGGTTTTAAATGCAAGATTGGAATCCCTCTCCTGCGGCGTAATTTCTAGCGTAAAGTTCATAACATATTATTTGTAAAATTAAAAATTAGTAAACTAAATACAAAGCTCTTACCATTTTTAAGAGCCTTATTCCTTGACATAATCACTAACTAAAGTTTATTTATATTAATAAAATGTCATAAATGATTCATAATCAGGGAATGGTTTTTGTAATTTCTGCACAGATATTATAAAAAAGTAAAGTATGAAAAAGTATCTATTACCTGTAGTTGCAATTGGTATGTTAAGCTGCAAGGACAATAAAAATCAAACAGCAAATACTGGTGAAAGTGTAGAAGTAGCGACGCAGACTGATACCTTAAAACTACCGGCGCCGGATGAAAAAGGGGCTAAAAATAAATTCAGTAACGTCATCGGCTGGCCAAAAGATAAAGCACCCACTGCTCCCGAAGGTTTTACGGTAACGCGTTTTGCAGAGAATATAAAAAGTCCTAGAAATATGATTCAGGCTGAGAACGGTGACGTCTTTGTTGTGCTGTCTAATTCCGAAAGGACGGCTACAGAAAAAATAAAAAATGATATAAGTGGGAAGAGCGATGCCGAAGTTGGCGGCAAATCTGCTAACAAAATTCTCTTGTATAGAGATGCTAATAAAGATGGAATTCCGGAATCTTCCTATGTATTTTTGGATGGACTTAACCAACCTTATGGCATGCTTATCATCAAAGATAAATTTTATGTAGCGAATACTGATGGCTTGTGGGTTTACCCTTACAAAGCAGGCGATATAAAAATCACAAAGCCGGGAAAAATGATTCTAAGTCTTCCGGCAGGTGGCTACAATAACCACTGGACAAGGAATCTTACCACCAATAAAAATCAATCCAAGATTTACATTTCTGTAGGATCTGGAAGCAATGTTGGAGAAAATGGTATGGAAAATGAAGTGCGCAGGGCTAATATCCTTGAGATTAACCCTGATGGGAGCGGTGAAAAAATCTATGCTTCAGGTCTTAGAAATCCTGTTGGTATGAGCTGGAATCCTTCGACCGGAGCTTTATGGACAGTTGTAAACGAAAGAGATGAATTGGGTGATGAGCTGGTCCCGGATTACTTGACAAGTGTGAAACAAAATGCCTTCTACGGTTGGCCATATGCTTATTTTGGCCAGCATGAAGATCCAAGAAGAAAAGGGGAGAAGCCCGATCTGGTAGCTAAAACAATTGTTCCTGATGTTCCACTGGGAAGCCACACTGCCTCTTTAGGATTGACTTTTTATACAGGAAATCAGTTTCCCGGGTCATATAGAAACGGCGCTTTTATTGGTCAGCACGGTTCCTGGAATCGTTCTTCATTAGTGGGCTATCAGGTTGCTTTTGTACCGTTTCAGAATGGTAAAGCTTCGGGTTCTTATCAGCCGTTTCTAACAGGATTTATAGCAGATGAAGCCAAAGGCGACGTCTATGGAAGACCGGTTGGGGTTCTACAGACTATAGATGGATCACTACTTGTGGCCGATGATGTAAGTGGTATAGTATGGCGTGTTTCATATAGCAAAAAATAATTTTAATTATTCAAGCACCATTTAGAAGAGTTTCCACTTACAACTCTTTAAGGAGTTTTCCATCGATGAGACAAATAAATCCAAATCATTTTAAAATAACCAATTTAAATTTAATTGAAATCAGTTGATAGCATACGAACTGATTATTGTTTCGTGTTTATAGAAAGAAGATCGTTGTAATATTTATGAATTCAGATAATAATCCCAATATAAAAGCCGTCTTTTTTGATATTGACGGAACCTTATTCAGTTTAAAAAGCAAAACTATTCCGGAGTCTACTCAGGAGTCTATCAGAAAACTTCGGGAAAAAGGTATCAAGGTTATCGTAGCAACAGGGCGTTCCATTAATGATCTCCATCATGTTAATTCAATTGAGTTTGACGGTTTTCTGACATTCAATGGTGGCTATTGTATGACTGTTGATGGCGAGGTGATGTTCAAACAGGCCATCCATCCGGAAGATATCAAGAATCTTATTCGGTACTCCGAGCAATCTGATGTAGGTTTTTCCCTTATGTATGAAGACAAAGTGCAGATCAGCCACGCCACTCCAAAGGTTGTACAGCTTTATACTAATCTTAACCTTAAGGTTCCGCCGCTTTACGATAAAAATAATTCTGATATTGAAAATGTTTTACAGGTTAATATTTTTATCGATCCTCAGGATGAAGAATCCTTTATGCAGAAAGTGATGCCCAATTCCTTATCATCCAGATGGACGCCGTTATTTGCTGATGTCAATCCGGGTGGTGTGAGTAAGCAGAAAGGTGTCGAAAATTTCTGCAAACATTTTAATATCGATGTGTCGGAGACAATGGCATTTGGTGATGGAGGTAATGATATTTCAATGCTCAGATTCGTTAAAATTGGAGTTGCGATGGGTAATGCCAGTCACAATGTAAAAGAAGCGGCTGATTATGTCACAACAGATGTCGACAGTAACGGAGTCGAATCTGCGTTGAAGCACTTTGGTCTTTTATAATAATTATTATAATCGATTTAACTTATTTCATCAAATATTAATTCCTGTATTTGAGAAAATTAGTAAAATGGAAAAATTTTAAAATAGTCCCGAAAAAAAACAGCTCTAGGCATAGAACTTGTAAAGCAAGATGCTATGAACGCTAAAGAATTAAGAATAGGAAATCTTGTTTCCGATATCAATACAGGAGACAATGTGCAGGTGGATATCAAAATTATCCAAAGTATTATGAATGGGAAAACCAATTATAAACCAATTGACCTGAATGACGAATGGTTTAAAAAGTTTGGCTTTTCAAAAGAACATTTCGGTTACTATTATGAAAATATTTACGAATTCTCAGTACTCGCATCCAGAAACAATGCTTATATAGTGCGCTGGGGTAATCAGGTTTTGGCCGGAGCAGAGCCTATCCGTTACGTTCACGAACTCCAAAATATATTCTATGCACTCAAAGGGATAGACATTCCTATGAAAAGACTGTACAAGAATATAATGAGCCAGGCTTTGTCCAGCTTTGCATAGGAGAGTAATTCCTATCATAAAATGTTTCAATAAAAATATAACGCCGGTTTCTTAACTGGCGTTTTTTATAATTGGATTACATATGGGTTCTAAATAGTTTGCGATGCCTCTATATTTCCTGTCGTAAAACAAAACTCCGAAGTTTTAACTTCGGAGCTTATTTTTAGAAATTTACCCTTATATCGGCAGGACTTCTCATTATAATCGTGATCTTGTCCATATCATCTATGATTTCATAGTCAGCTTCCTCGTAGCTGTCATTGTCTTTCTTTTCGTGGATATCAATCTCAGAAAATCCTACCTCATCTCTTGGGATGTCGAGTAAAAACTTGTTTGTATTTTCTGGTCTTCTGAAATGCTCTTTTGTAAAATCTATAAACTGCATAATAATTTGTTTTTCGGTGTAAAATCCTTTTATCAAAATGCGTGCAAATCTTTTTCGAAGTCGTTTCTGAAGATTGATAATAGAACCTTGTTTTTTGCCGGATACTATTGATTGTTAATAATATAATAAATTTATTTTTTTTGAAAAATTTATAATCATAAAATTTTATTTTAACACTATTTCTAAAATTTAGACCGATTTAGAAAAATTCTTCATAAAAAACAAATATATTTGTTGTGAATAAAATTGTCGATTTTAAAATAAGAATCGACAATGAATAAAGTTGATATGAAAAAGAGAGTAATGATTTTTGATGATGATGAAGCGATTCTGGAGGTATTGCAGCTCGTACTCTCTAATGCAGGCTATGAGATTGAAGTGTCAAATACTTCTAATGATGTTCTTGCAGATGTTAGTGCATTTCAACCGGATATCATATTGATGGATCATCATATCCCAGCCATTGGCGGAATCGAAGCTACAAGATTATTAAGAGAACACGGCGATTTCGGTCGCATCCCGGTATTGTACGTCAGCGCCAGCAATAACATCGAAAAGTATAAAGAAACTTCAGGCGCAGATGATTATATCAAAAAACCATTTGACATTGATCATCTGGAAGCTAAAATCGCCAATTATCTCACAACGTGATTGACATCATTTCAAAACTTTTTAATATCAAAATTCTGTTTTGTACCGAGTATGTAATCTAATCAGTTTTACATCTAAGTAAATAGGTTTTTTACCGAATTTCTTATTAAAATGTTAATTAATTTCCTCCAAAGAACTATCTCTCAAAATGTGGTTCAAATATTGTAATGGTCAGTTATTATTAATTATAAAACCAGAGCGATATAATGATTGTAAAACCTTCTCAATTTGGAGTTAATGCTGATGAGCTTTCTGTCCGTTCTCTTATCTATTTTATCATCGAGCTGGAAAACCTGCTAAGATACATTGGCAAACATCTTTTGTCAACTGGTGAAACGATTGCTGTTGCAGAAAGTGTGACATCGGGATTTTTACAATTTTCATTTTCTCAGATGAAAGACGCTTCAAAATTTTATAAGGGTGGAATGACAGCTTATACATTGGAAGAAAAAGTTAACCTCCTTAACGTTAATGGAGATGAGGCTTTGAAACACGACTGCGTTTCAGCAGGTATAGCAGAGACAATGGCCCTGAATGTAGCCAGGTTATATAATTCGGATTGGTCAATTGCGGTGACAGGTTATGCAACGCCGACTGAATCATCCAATGGAAAACTATATTCTTATTTTGCGATTACTTATAGAGGTGAGGTGATTTTGTCCGAAAAATTGGATCTACATTCCAGAACCAAATCTGTCAACGCTCAATTATATTATTCCGAATTTATTCTCGGCTGCTTTAAAATAGAATTGGATAAACAAAAAGAGGAAAAAGCGTCTTGATATTAGTTTAATATTAAGGAATGAGATGAATTTTTATTTTAAATCTTATTAACCAAAGCAGTGATTTCCTCAACCAAAATTTTGACTTGTAACGGTCTTTTCTTCTCGTCAACGTCGAGTCTGTTGTAAAAGCCAGTTTTGACAATAACTATATTGTGTTCCGGGATGTTATTGTAAAATTTTAAAACTCTATAATCAATAAAACATTTTCAATTCATTAATTTATAAAATAATTTTCTCCGAATATTAATCCGTTCAAACTTTTCCTGCAAAATCTTTAAGACTCCCTTATATCTCCAATTTCACCTGATTCAATCGTAAAGAATTCAAGATAACCGAAACGGAACTGAAACTCATTGCTGCAGCAGCAATCATTGGGCTTAACAAAATTCCGAAGAAAGGGTAGAGCAGACCAGCCGCTAACGGAATCCCCAGAACATTATAAATAAAAGCGAAAAATAAGTTTTCCTTGATATTTTTCAAAAGTTTTTCACTCAGGATTTTTGATTTGGCTACACCTAAGATGTCGCCTTTTAGCAAAGTTATTTCTGCGCTTTCAATTGCGGCGTCGGTTCCTGTTCCCATTGCAATTCCGATATTGGATTGAGCCAAAGCTGGCGCATCATTGATTCCGTCGCCTGTCATCGCTACAATTTTTCCTTCGGTTTGAAGTTTTTTGATCTCGTTCATTTTATCTTCCGGGAAACAATTGGCTTTGAAATTTTTGATTCCGAGTTCTGTAGCGACTGCTTTTGCTGTGTGTTCATTGTCACCAGTCATCATTATCACTTCGATATTTTGAGAATGAAGATATTCGATGGCTTGTTTTGAAGTTGATTTTATTTTGTCTGAGAAGCTCAGGAATCCAAGAACTTTTCCAGCTTTGGCGAGATAAGAAATCGTCTTAGCTTCCTCCTGTTTCTGAATCACTTTTTGTTTTAATGATTCTGGAATTTTGATGTTGAAATGTTTCAATAAAGCGTCGTTTCCAAGTAGAATTTCTTCATTATTGATTGTTCCTTTCACACCTTTTCCAGAGATGTTCTCAAAATTCTGAACTTTCTCAAATTGTAGGTCGGTATTGTCATTTTGGGCTTGTCGAAGAGTCTCTAAAACCGCATTTGACAATGGATGTTCCGAATTCTGATTCAATGAACCAGCTAATTTTAAAATTTCATTTTTATCAGCATTTTCAAATGTTTCGATGTTGTCAAGACTTGGTTTTCCTTCCGTCAATGTTCCGGTTTTATCGGTAATCAGAACATTGATTTTGTGCATTTCTTCCAGCGCTTCAGCATTTTTGATTAAGATTCCATTTTGTGCACCTTTTCCGATTCCGACCATCAAACTCATCGGAGTTGCCAAACCTAATGCACACGGACAAGCGACAATCAAAACGGCTACTGCATTCACAAAAGCATAAATCAATTTGTTTTCGCCACCGAAAATATACCACAAAATAAATGTCAGAATAGAAATTGCAATCACAGTTGGTACAAATATCTTCGAAATCTTATCTGCTAATTTTTGAATCGGCGCTTTGCTTCGGCTGGCTTCGTTGACCATTTTGATGATTTGAGAAAGCAAGGTTTCATCACCAACTTTTTCGGCTTTCATCAGAAAACTTCCATTTCCGTTGATAGTTCCGGAAGTGACTTTATCATTTGATTTTTTCTCTACAGGAATCGGCTCTCCCGTAATCATCGATTCATCAACATTAGAATTTCCTTCGGTAATTTTCCCGTCAACAGGAATTTTTTCTCCCGGTTTTACTCTTAATATATCATTGATTTTAACTTCAGCTAATGATACTTTTTTCTCGTTTCCGTCTACAATCAGGTTGGCTGTATCGGGTGAAAGATTCATCAACGCTTCGATCGCTTTTCCTGTTTTCATATGCGCTCTGGCTTCCATCATTTGTCCCATTATCACCAAAGTCAGAATGACACAAACGGATTCGAAATAGAGTGGGATGCTTCCGCCGTGAGATAATTCGTGAGGTAAAATATCTGAAACGAATAAAGCAATTAAACTAAAAATCATAGCTGCAGCAACACCCAGAGCAATCAATGAAAACATATTGAGGTTCCAGGTTTTGAAAGAAATCCAACCACGCTTCATCACAAACCATCCTGAATAAAACAAGACGGGTAATGTCAAAATTAACTCTAAAATTGCTTGAACCTGATGAGAAAATGGCCAATCGATAAACATTCCACCCATCGATAAGATGAAAACGGGAACAGTGAACCCTAAAGCCGTCCAGAATTTTGTTTTTAATAATTTATAAGTTTCATCTTCGTGATTGTTATCTTGTGACGGTTTTGGAACGAGATCCATTCCACAGATCGGGCAATTTCCGGGTTCGTTTTGTACAATCTCGGGATGCATTGGGCAAGTATACTCAACAGTTTTCTTTTCCGGAATTTTGACCAAATCCATTCCGCAAACCGGGCAGCCGACGTTGGAATCATAAACTTTATCACCTTCGCAGAACATCGGACAATAGTATTTTCCTTCTTGATGGGTGTTTGATGTTAAATGTTTGGTATTTTGATGTGTATGTGAACTTCCAGCATCCAGCTTCTGACTTCTGACCAGATCTTCTGTAATTTCTTCCAAATGCATATGACAAACCGGACAACCTGAATCTGATTCATAAGTTTTGTCACCTTCACAAAACATCGGGCAAAAATAATCCCCTATTTTATCTTTGAAACTTTCCGGTAGGTTAGTTTTGGAATAGGTTTCAGGTTTGTTTTTGTGGTCACCACGTTCTTCTATCGGAACCAGAAACATATTACAAACCGGACATCTGCCTTGCTTGAAATAGAGTTTTTCGCCTTCACATTCCATTGGACAATAATAAACGGAACTCGGCGAGATTCTTTGACTAGGATGAAGGTGGTCGTGGTTATGATGATTGTGATTTTCCATTTTTCTTGAATTGATACTACAAATTTCTGAAAAATAGATGCCAATCAGTTATAAATAAATGGAAATATGTTATATATTATTATAATTAGAAAAAACCTCCAGAAGCTTCTGAAGGTTTAAATCTATAAAGAATTGATCTTAATTATTTTCTCGGTTTCAAAGACAAATTATCTACATAAACAGCTTGATGCACACCGTTTAATAGAACTTTCAAACCAACGTGGCTGTCTTTTTTCAGACTGATATTGATGACTTTTTTCTCTTTTGTAATTTCTTGTGGCTTAGTAATGGAAACAAAAGATTTCGGATCAGTTGCTTTACCTACTGAGAAAATTTCAAGGGAAGTTTCTCCACCATTATCTGTAATGTCAAGGCTCAAAGTATAATTTCCAGCTTTTACTTTTGGCGTGATGAGGTACATATTTTCTTTTGGATCTGTCATCGAGTAAAAAATCACTTTCTTCTCACTGGCGTACAGCATTGCTTTTCCTTTTTGTACAGTCCAGCACTTATCTATATCTTTCCAGCTGTCAAAGTTTTCTGTGATTGTAGTGACTGTTTTGCATTGTGCATTGGCAGTAATCATTCCACCAAAAGCCAAGATTCCTCCGAATATTAATTGTCTCATTTTTATTGAAATATTATGCTGTAAAAATAGCTAAAAAAGAGATTGTTGCAAAGTTTATTTTTAATGAGTCTAAATAGTTGGCTGTTTTATTAAATTCACAATAAAGAATATTTACTGTTGGTATTTAAATTAAATTGCAATATCTCATTTCATTAATCACACAAATAGTAAAGATGAAAACGAAAATAATGAAATGAAGTAAATGATGTTTTAAGATTCTTTTAATTAAATTTTCTCTTCTAATTTTTCTTTCATTAAAAGATTAAAACAGAAAGTGACTATAAGACCAATAAAAAGTAATTCTCCAATAAAAGTAAATGCTCTTGCAATTCCACTTACGAAACTTTCGCAGTCATTGTCATAAATAGCAAAATTCATAATAGTTCCATATAAAATGAAGAGAATGAAAGATTTATTGATTACAAACCTGAATATTTTCATAGAAAATACAATTTGTTGATTTTAAAAGAGTAACTAAATTATTTAAGCAGATCAATCTCAATCAAATTATTGTCTTTTGCCAATTTTTCCATTGCTATTTGGTTCAGTTATTTAATGATTTCAGCGGATGTTCTGAATTTTCCATTAGAATCGTGTTGATCAGGAATTTGTCCCACTAAATCTGCAGTAGGATTCTGACGGTAATTTTTAAATTTCTTAACAAACTGATTGTAATTTAATTCAACAATGCGGTAATTTTTCAGGTCAGGATAGACAAACTCTTTCTGGTTAGATCGTATACCTTTCAATTCCCAGGTATGACTTTTAGTTGAATCTTCGATCTTCAAAATTAAACCAGGTAAACCTTTGAATTTGTAAGGCCCATCTTGAATTGGAATTTCTTTGGTGAACCACGCTGTCCATTTTCTGCCACCAAATTCTGTGGTTGCTTTTTGAACGTCATAATTCAAAATTTTAGAAAATTCATTTGTCAATTTCCAATTAAGCTCCACATCCTGTTTTACTTTGTACTTGTCCCAAATCAAAAATGTGGTATGAAAAAGCTGATTGGAATTAGGATATTTTGTAACCCATTCACTTACTAATGCTTCGCCAGAAGGCATAGAGTTAATTCCCTTTTGATAGTCTGAAAATTGAGCAGAATCTGATGCATATCTTACAGAGCTATAATATTCTGACCGATCTTTTTGGATATTCAATATCATTATTTCTGTTTTGACATCTGCTTTGTTGGTAGAATCAGAAATGAATTTGTATTCGTAGAGAAATTGTTTGTTTTGTCCGAGAGCAAGACAAGATAATAGCAGTAAAATTAATAATTGAATATTTTTCATTGTTAATAGTTTTCAAGATCGAAATATACTGATAATTACTATGATTTTATATCAAAAAAACTTCACAGCTTCCACAAAATTCCCATCCAAAAGCAAATTATCGAAATTGTCTTTTTTGGAAACGAAAACATTAGGAATAATTTGTTCATAATAATTGCCATTTCTGTCGCTATCGTAGCCAATAGTAATTGCCATCGTGCTGCCAAAAGGTAAAGTATATTGGGTATTGGCGGTTGTTGCGCCGTAGGTTTTTTCGCCGATGAAAATAGTGTTTGGTCTGCCTTTGAAAGCGAGTGCTGTCACTTCGCCAGAACTCCCGGTAAAAAGTCCAGTGATTACTGCGACTTTTGTCTTGTCCATTAACTCGCCTTTTGGATTGATGAATGCTGGTTTTTTGGACCCGTCCAGATATTTTCCTTGGTTCAGTTTTATTTTAGAAATCATCTTTTTATTGCCGTCCAAAGTTCCCCAAACCACATTGTCACCTAACAAATCATAAAGAGCCAAAAGCATTGGTGTAGAGTTTCCACCGGTGTTGAATCTCAAATCAAGAATCCAGCCTTCGGGTTTATTGTTGGATTTGATTTCTGCAATCTTGTCATAAAGTGGTTGCGCAATTTTGTTGATGTTCTCCGGGCTAAGGTCAAAAAATAACATATTAGGCATCAGAATGTAGCCGTATTTTTCATCAATCATTTTAGCTTCGAAAGCAGGTTTGGTATCAAATTTCTTTTTCCATTGCTCAGAAAAATCATCTTTTGTAATGACTTTTCCCGTTCCCGAATATTTTTTGTTATTGTAGAAAATCAAACAATGATTGGCGTTTATTTTATCGAAGAACGGTTTGATTTCGGTTAAGGATTTTTCGAAATTATCATAACTTTTTAGCTTGTCTTTTGTTTCGGATTCTACAGTTTTCCAGTCAACAGACTTTCTGTTAAGGTAACTTTTTTCTAAAACCGAAAACAGTTCGTTATAAAAAACTTTGATGCTGTCTTGTGGTGTTTTTTGTTTTTGTGCGTTCAATCCTAAGGACAAACTGAGAATAGAAAGTATGGTTATTGTTTTTTTCATAGCCGTAATTTAGAATTATTTCTTCAGAAAATTCAGAATTATGTCGTTCAGTTTTTCCGGTTGTTCAAAAGGAACATAATGCGTGGAATTTGGAATAATCGCCAGTTCAGAATTCTTTATGAATGAATTGATGAGATTGGTGTGTTCCGGTTTGATAACATCATTGCTTCCGGCAATTACCAAAACCGGATTGTGGATATTCATAAGTTCTTTGTAGTTGATGTTGGGGTGGTTCAGCATCAGTTTGATTAATCGTGGATTTCCGGTGTTTTCAGCGAGTTGTTGTTGGAATGTTTTGATCAGGTTTTCATCTACACCACAAGGATCGAGATTGGCGCCGATTGTTACTAATTTATTGACTAATTCCGGATGTTCCAGATTGAAGGTCAATCCTGTATTTCCGCCGTCGCTCCAGCCAACGATATTCACTTTGTCGAGTTTCAGATTTTTGATGATTTTATAAAGGTCTGAAGCGAATTGATCATAAGAATAATCATCCGTTGTCAAATCTGTGCTTCTGCCTTGTCCGCGCGTATCTATTGCAATCACACGATAATGTTTTGAGAAAAAAGGAATCTGTTTGTAGAAATCAGAAATGCTTCCGTTGTTGCCATGTAGCAGCAAAAGCGGTTCGCCTTTTCCATACTCTTCGTAGTAGATTTTAGCATCATTCAAATCTATAAATTGTCCATTTCTACTTTTCCCAAATTCTGTTTTTTTAGCTTTTTCTTTATTCTCATAATAGGCAATCAACTGATTGGTTTTGAAATCGTTTTCAGTATTGTTTTCAACTTCAGCAATCTCTTTTTCATTCTTAGTTTTGTCATAACTGATATCGATATTAGAAATAAAACTACCATCAAAAGTTTCCCAATTCCCCTGACTCTGATATCTGAACAAAAGGTCTTTGGATAGCGTTTTCTTAGCAGAAATTCCGAAAACAAAATCGAAATTCTCCATAGGTTTATAATCTACCAACTGCAACGTAATAGCAATTTTATCAAGATTATTGAACATCAACCGATAATTTGATAAATCGATATTTTGCCAGCCTGTTGTTGAGGTTTTGTAAATGATATTTTCATCTAAAAGTGATTGCTCGGGAAGATCGTTTTTGACTTTATAGATATTCAGTTTCAATGTAATTTCCTGATATCTGGAACTCGGGATGATATGAAAATTATAAGATTTGAGTTTTGTCTTTTGATAAATTGGAAAAATATTTCCTTGCTCAACGGTTGGAATATTCTTGTCGAACATTTTAGAAAACGTGAGAAGAGGCTTTGACTTTTGACCAACCAGCTTTTCTTTCATTTGCTTTGCAACGATGTTGACGTTCTCGATCTGAGTCGTTTTATAATCGAGAATGATATTGGGATTTAGTTTAAGTTCGTTCGAAGAAACAGTTTTGTCCTGATATCCCGATGCACTGAAAGTAATTTTGCTATCTGAATCCTGAGGAAGTTCTAATTGATAATTACCTTTTTCATTGGTAATGGCTCCGTTTTTTGAATTCTTAATTCCGATTGAACCGTAAGCAATGATTTCGTTATCCGTGTTTTTTACAGTTCCGGAAATCTTCTGTGCTTTGAGGTTGAATCCTATCAAAAGGATTAATAGAAAAAGGAGTTTCTGCATTATCAAGTTTTAGTTATCTGTTCTAAAGACAACAAAAACGTTACAGGGTTGCCTGAGTTTTATGAATTAATTAAGATAATTTCACTTTTTCTTGATTCAATCTGAAAATCTCTTTCGCGTTGAAAACGATTACAGCAACAAATATCAATGAATAAGCACAAATCTGAATCAGATTCAATGGTTCGCCATAAACTGTACTGGCTAAGATGAATGCGATGATTGGATTGATATTCAGAATCATTCCGACTTTTGAAGAAGCTATTCCTGTTAAGGCAAACAGATTCAGTAATAATGGGACAATCGTGTACATTACTGCAATAATCTCGACAAAGAAATAAAATTTGAATTCCGTAGGAACTGGCCCCGAATAAGCCGGAAAAAACGGCAACAAAATCAAAGCTGAAATGACAATATGGAAATTCAGAATCAGAAACTTATCGAATTGCTTATTTTGGCTTTGACAAACCAGATATGCCGCATATGTGAAGCCAATTAAGCTGCTGTAAAACATATCCAAAATATTGGTGCACGACAATAAAATGCAGCCGACTAAGCTCAGAAAAACTGATAACCACTGAAGTTTACTCAGTTTATCTTTCAATATAAAATAAGCCAGAATCGTGGTGATAATCGGGCAAACTAAATAAGCGACCGACGTTGCACGAACGCTCACGTGATTCATCACATAGATAAATGAAAACCAATTCGCGGTCAACAAAATACTGCTTCCGACATTAACAATAATCGTTTTTCTTTTCGCTTTTTTAGAAATGGATTTGAAATAATTTAAGTTCTGTTTCAGTTTTTCTCTTTTGAAAAGAATCGAAACCAGCGACATTATCAATGCACAACTGAAAACCCTGTAAAAAAGAATGTCCGAAGATGCGTAAGAATGAAGTGGTTTCAGCACCAAACTAAAAGTTCCCCAAATAGAAAATGCTAAAATAGCAGCCAGATAATGTCGAAGATTGTTCAAGTCGTTGTTTCGTTTGGAATCAATTGCAAAAATAGGTAACTTTTGCTGGAAATTCTCTATAAAACTATTGATTTCCTCAATCTATAATTCCGATTTTATTATCTCCACAATCGATAAAAATACTATTACTCAGAAAGATTTTGTTTCCCAGCATTCCCGTCATTCCTGAGAACTTCATCATAGAAAACTGCGCATCGGAAAAACCTTCAACATATGTGATTTGTTTTACAGGAATCTGCAGATTTTTGAATGTGATATTTTCGTTACAGTCAGTCGTGTACGTTGTCAGAACATTGTTCCAAGACTGTGCTTTTTCGATATTGATTTTTGAATTTGGCGTTTTCAGATTTTGCCATTCTTCTTTGTAAGTCAGTAATTCGTAAGCGCTGGTTCCAGAGTCGTATAGGAATTTTCTTTCTTCGCCTTTCAATTTTCCGGAAATAATGATTCTTCTTTTTTTGAATTTGAAATCGAACAATTGATTTTTAAATCCATTCGGGATTTGATTCAAATTAAAAACAACTTGGTTGCTTTTAAAATTAATCACGGTTTTTCGGTCTTCTAAAACATCACAACCAATCGTTCCAATGATTTTGATGGTATCTTTTTCTTCGTTTTTTTCTTTAGTAAATATTTTAAATCGGTTTGATGAGATTTCAGTTTTTCCAATATAGAAAGAAGTTTCAGCCTTTTCATTATTGATAGAAATTTCTTTGATGTTTTTAATTTGATTCGAATAAAATACGGTGTAAGGCGAACCTGTGTCAAATTGCAAATAATAAGTTTCCGGATTTCCAGAAAAATGAATCGGAAGAAGCAACACGTTTTTCTCATTTCCCAACCAAGTGATGGGAATAATTCCACTTTCATTTTTGACAGTTAAATAGTTTTCTTCTGGCGTAAATTTTTGGTCGAAATAAATATATCCGCCTACCACTATCAAAACCAAAATGGCTACAAATCCTAAAGCTAATTTCTTAAAAAGTTTCATTGTCCAATTTTTCTGCAAGATTCGGTTTTTGAAACTGAATTTGAATAAAAAATGATATGACAATTTTACGTCAGTTTTATGACTTGGTTTATAAGAAGTTGTTTTTCAGTTTTATAGAAAGTGTGTTGTTTTGGTTGAGGCTAATTCCGTTTTTGATAACAATACAAAGTTTGATGACGATAAAAGCAATTAATGGAATTAAAAACAGTGGAAATTTGATAGAAAACCAATGCTGAATAAACGGACTTAAAATTAATAAAACGGAAATAATAAATGCCAAAATAATCTGAACACAAATAATACTTTTTCCTAATTCTCGATTGAGAGAATCCTGAGTTTTGTAAGTCAAAATCGCTGGAAAAATAATCCCGCCAAAAGGAATAATCAATCCTGCCAAAGCGGAGAGATTAATGAGTTTTGCTCTGTCGATTGAGATATTTTCTTTTTCCTTTGAGAATAGATTTTCCGGTTCGGTTTCCAAAGTCTGCGCAATGGCTTTCAAAGTAAAACCTTTTGGGATATTTCCGGACTCAATCCTTTGGATAGTTCTTAAAGAAAGTCCGGATTTTTCCGCTAGCTCGGTTTGAGTTAGGTTTTTGGCTTCGCGAAGGGTTTTGACTTTGGATGGCAAATTTAAATTTTATCTTAATTTATATTCAGACTTTATATAATTAATAATCTTAAGTTTATTATTTTCACTATTAATCTCTGATTGAGGTAAAGATATTTTTGTTCTCTTTATTTTATTGGAATTTTCATCTTTCCATTCAATAATATAATTATATAAAGGTTCGTCTAAGGCTAATTCATTACTTTCATCAATTTTCGTTTCTAAATTATTTTCCTTTAAAAATTTAAAAAGAACATCGTGTCCACTATTAGGATTTATTTGTTTAATATCAAAGACTTTAATTTTTTTGTTTCCATTAATTTTTTCTCCGAATTCTATAAGTTGAGATTTATAAACATTCTCTTCATTCAGTTCAATAATAAGTAGTTTATCTACAGATTTTGACTCAAAAAACCAAAATTTATAAATTGTATTCGTTTTGATTAAATCAGTACTTAAAAATGGTGAAAAATTCTCAGTGTAATTTTTGAAAGGAATTAATACTGCTTTATAATTATTTTGTGTATTACAACTTGATAAATATAAAGTCAATAAAAATAAAATTGTGTGTTTTTTCATATATTGATATTGTAATATTTAATCAAACCTTATCCAAAGCAATCCTCTTTTTCTCTTTAGAATTCAGAAACTGAGTAGGAGAGAAGCCTGTGATTTTCTTAAACTGATTAGAAAGATGCTGAACACTTTTGTAACCCAGTTTTTGTGAAATTTCTGTCAAATTCAATTCTTTGTAAAGCAATAGTTCTTTCACTTTTTCAATCTTTTGAAGAATGAAGTATTGCTCCAACGTCACGTTTTCATTCTGAGAAAAAAGCTTGGAAATAGAACTGTAATCTCTATGTAATTCTGAACTCAAGAATTCTGACAAAATAAAATCATCGCCCAGATCTTCTTCCGCAATTTTCTGAATCATCAAGGTTTTAATTTTCTCGATTTGTTTTTTAGAAGAATTTTCCAGAATTTCAAATCCAGTTGATTTGAGTTTCAAGTTCAAGGTTTGAAGTCCTTTGTCAGAAATCTCATTTTTGGTTTCAACTTCGCCTAATGAAATTTGATTAACATCAATTTTCAAATCCTCAAATATCGATTCCACCGCAGCAATGCAGCGGTTGCAAACCATATTTTTGATAGCAATTTTCATCTCACGAATTTACTGGAAATTTTAATCAAAAAAAAGCACCACGAGTTGTGATGCTTTCTAAGATTTATTTTAGATTAATTATTTAATAATCAATTTGGTATTTGATTTTTTACCTTCAGATTGTTGCGTGATGATATAAACACCCGATTGCAGATTGGTATTGATTTCGTTTCTACCTTTATTAACAATAGAAGAGAAAACAACTTTTCCGCTAATATCCTGGATTACAATATTCCCGGCATTTTCAGTTTCCAAGAAGAAATGGTTTTTACTCGGATTAGGGTAAACACTCAGTTTCGATTTCGAAACATCAGAGACAGCTAAAGTTTCCGCACAATTGTATGGCTTGAAATTAACTGTATTCGGGTTCACACTTCCGATAACAGATTGCACCATTGCATCATTAGAAAGTTCATCCTCTCTCCAGCAATTTCCGATTGCATTGACAGTAGCCGGCGTGTTGTTGAAAAAGGCCACAGTGTTTCCAGCGTTTATATTGTTTTTGAAAATATTGTTTCCATGATCATCGTCAGTTCCCAAGTCGATAACTGCATTGCTCAAAATGGTGATTCCCCAGAGATTGCCCCGGATTTGGTTATCTCTCACGATTACTTTCTGAGTTCCTGTCAAAGAAATTCCGCTTCCTCCAAGGTTAGGATTATTTTCGGTGTTATTATTTTCAATAATATTATTTCTGATAATTCCCGAGCTTCCGGCGCCTTGATGTGTAATCCCATAACGGTTATCTTTCACCGTGTTTCCTTCTATGCGGAATCTGTTAGTTCCACCCAATAAGCCGGAAACCGATATCCCTCCGGATTTTGTAATAGCTCTGTTTCCAATAATTTCATTATTAATAACTCTGGTAGAATCTACACCTGCAGGACCCATATTGATTTGAGGATAATTCCCGTTATCGGTATTATTTCCGTAGAAATAATTGTTAATGATGTCTATGGAGACAGCTCCGGACGCACCGGAATTGATGCCTGCTCTGGAGTTTTCCAAAAACTGTGAGTTTTTTACCACGTGACCTCCACCTTGAAACAGTGCTAATGCTGCGCTACTTGCAAGGCTGCCGGTGGAACCACTAAGAGAATTATTATTTTTATAAAGAATACAATTGTCCATCAAGAATCCCGTTGTCAGGACACGAACACCACCACCATATTCAACTCGGGTATTTTTCATTTCAGCTACAGATCCTTCCTCAAAACGGATTCCTCTGTAAGGCGCTGTGATATCGCTTGCTGTGATTGTAAAATTAGTTGCTGTTGTTTTGTATTCTCCATAAACGAAAATGCCAACGCCAGAATTTACTTTCAATGTTGTATTTTCATCAATAAGAAGTTTGTCCGTTGCAGAAAGTGTAAGGTCAGCCGTCAAATTGTAATCTGTGCCATTTTTAACCAAAACTGTTGGTGCCGCAGCCGATAAACTTGTCAATGTGTAGCTGGTTCCGTTGCCCGGACTTGTGAATTGTGCGTTAAGAAAAGCGCAGCAACCCACAAAAAAAAGTGTCATTTTTTTCATAAGCAAATTTTTATTCTTTTAAACGTCTTATAATATCGCAACTGTTGCGATATCATAATAGAAAAATTTTCTGTTATCAAATTTAGATAATGTATTTTATTTTCAACCTAATATATTTGTGAAAATTTTTTAGTATGTTTTCAGAAATTATTGCCGGCACAATGCGTTGGGGGATTTGGGGAGCAAATCATTCCGAAAAAGAAGTTCAGAAGTTGATTGACGTTTGTCTGGAAGAAAATATCACAACATTCGATCACGCCGACATCTATGGCGGTCATACCACCGAGGAACTTTTTGGAAATGCCTGGAAAGAAATGGATATCGATAGAGATAAAGTTCAGTTTATCTCTAAGTGTGGCATTGTAATGAATTCTGGAAAGAAACCTTCTCCTCTCAAATATTATAATTACGATTCTGACTACATTCAAAGTTGTGTTGATGGAAGTTTGAAGAATTTAAAAACAGATTATCTGGATGTTTTATTATTGCACCGTCCGTCACCGCTAATGAATCCTGAAGAAATTGCTGATACATTTCAAATTTTAAAAGATCAGGGAAAAGTGAAACATTTTGGTGTAAGTAATTTTTCGGTTTCTCAATTTGAATTAATCAATCGATATTTTCCATTAGTTACTAATCAGATTGAAGTTTCTGTGAATGAGATCGCTGCTTTTGATAATGGAATTTTGGATCAGTTGATACTGAGAAATCTGAGACCTACAGCCTGGTCGGTTATGGGAAATTATTTCACTGAAAAAACTATACAGAATATAAGAATTAAAAACATAATCGAAATTCTTTGCCAGAAATATAACGCTCAAGAAAATCAAGTATTATTAGCATTTATCCTGAAACATCCTGCCAGAATCATTCCTGTTATTGGAACCTCACAGGCAGAAACAATTAAAGTGCTGAATCAATCTTTATCAATTAATCTGGAAATAGAAGATTGGTTCAGAATATTGGAAGCGATTAAAGGGAAAGAAGTGGATTAGATAAGTTTTTAAGCTGCTGATTTTAAGAATGTTTCAATATTAATAATAATTCATTAATGATATTTCAAAATTAATTGTATCTTGCGGTATTATTATATCGAAATCAATAATTTGTTCATTCAGGCTTGTTGTTTTTCCTTTATAATGATTAAAACAACATTATAACTTAATTTTTTTAAAATGAACATTTTTGTTTCAAACATCAATTACGCAACTAAAGATTACCAGTTGCAAGAATTATTCGAAGAATTTGGACAAGTTTCCTCTGCTAAGATTATCACAGACAGAGAAACTGGGAGATCAAAAGGATTTGGTTTCGTAGAAATGGGCGATGCTGAAGGTCAACAAGCTGTTGACGCATTGAACCAAAAAGAATTTAATGGTAAAACTCTTAACGTAACAGAAGCTAGACCAAGAGAAGAAAAGCCAAGAAGATCTTTCGATAACAACCGTGGCGGTGGTTACGGTGGTGGAGATAGAGGCGGAAACCGTGGTGGTGGAAACCGTTGGTAATATCTTCTTTTATGAAAAAATAGAAGCGATCATATTTTTGATCGCTTTTTTTATTTCTTTCGGATGAGCAGGTAAGCATCATCATAACTTACATTTGGATAAGTATTGCTCCTGTATTGTTCTATTGAAAAACTTCCTAGGATCATTTTCAGATGATAATTGCCAAGATCAGCTTCCATAGACATTTCCGGAACGTTGACTTTTCCTGCTTTCCCTTTGTATTTCTTTACCAGATCTTTTATTAATGAAGAAAAATCAGCTTCTTCATCAGAATTTAAAATGACTTTGAACTGAGGATTTTCATCGGTAACTCGGTCATAGATTTCAAACGTATCGTTACCAATTTTTTTATTACCGTGGTTGTATCTGTTAAAGTAAAAAACGTATTGATAATCTTTTACATTGATGACATTCTGATCCGAGATGACTTCTAACCGGTCATAATCGGAAGCGTATTTTGCAGTTTTTTTGATATCAGAAAAACTATAGTAAATGTCAGAGTTGACACTCCAAAAATTCTTTTCATTAATATTTTTTGTGAGGTCTTTACTCTTTTGAGTGTCAATTAAATTTAATAAAAAATCTTTACGACTTCTCTTGGTGAGAAACACAAACTCGTTTCCGATTTTTGTCACAACGCTGTCTGCAACTGACTTTTTGAAGTTAATTTTTTGGTTCGGGGTTAATAATTTGTTATCAGTCAAAACCTTCATCAATTGATTTTCCTGACTTCTTTTCGCAACCGAAAATGTATTGAAATAAGGAAAAATCAAAGAAAATAAACCAAAAGCAAAAAGACTGATCGGGATGAATTTGATGTTAGAATTTTTATTAGTAATAAAATAAAAAACTATGGTTACAAGCCAAATCGCCAAAAGTAAAACGTAATATCTTGGCTCGGTATATCCATATTCCAGAATCCTCGTGAAAATTGCTGTGAATAGCAAAATCAATAAAGGAATCAGCGTAAAGTAGAAAATCCTGGAAAACATTTTGACCCACGATTTTGCAGAATTTTCTTTCAACGGATGAACTAGTAAAATCGCCAAAATCCCTACGATGGAATAGGCAAGAATCAGGTACGAAACCCAACCTCGAGGCAATTCCCAATTCAACAGAATCTTACCGGAATAAAAATATAGGATGACTACATATATTATAAGGAGTGGAATGAGAATATATTGTGTGAAAAATTTCAGAACAACAGGGTAAGTTCCTTCTTTTTCCAAATATTCTAATCCTTTTTCATTGAATAATAAAAAGATAAGACAGCTACCGAAAATTGCGAATAGATAAAATACTCTCAGATAAATTTTATCATTAAAATTAAAATCAAAAAGCTTGTCTACAGCAACGATGGCCAATTCTACGCCGCCTGTGAAAACGCCTGTGAAAACTGCTGTAAGGAAAATGTTGATGAAAAGATTCTTGTTATATTGCCAAAAATCCATTTCAGTTTTCTTTCTGAAAAACACCGCAAATGAAACAAAAAGATGTGATAAGATATAGGTCGGAACGAGCAAAAATGCATAAACTTCCGTAAAGTCTTTCTCTAGTTTTGGCAAAAGAAAATAGAGTAGAACAAGAAAAATTATGCCACTAAGTTCCAATAGGAGCTGCTTTCCTATTCTTTGTGAGAGGATTTTCAAACCAAACATCAACGAGATTCCCAGGCAGGAAACCAACGCAAATTTTGTTAATGTGAAAACCTTTTCGCTGGTGCGGAAGTTTTGTTCAGCAATCTGCATCAGGCAAACCGACGCTGCCAATGCCATCAGCAAAACCAAAGGGTATTGCCGGATTGCATATAAAGCTTTCCCGAATATGTCGTTTAATTTCTGAATCATCTGTTTGAGTTTTATTTATAAGAAAAAGTTATTTCTTTTTATCTTTTTTCTTCTTTTTGTCTTTCTCCTTCTTCTTGGATTTTTTATCGCTGGTTATTTCTTTAATAAAATCCTGAATATGATTCTCATGCTTGGGCTTTGTAGCAAAAACCGCTCTGGATTTGATAGAATTTTCAAAATCTCCTGCAGTAATTAGTTCCTCATCCAGCAAAATATTGAAAAGCTCACCTCCCGAATTATTAAAATAATTCTCCAAAAATCTTTTCAATACAAACTTCCTGTAATCTACAAATTCTACAGCAGGTCTGTAAAGATAAATTCTGCCTTGTTTTTCCACATTCAGATAATGCTTTTCTACCAGTATTTTTAGGAATGTGGAAACCGTATTTTGATGAGGTTTAGGTTCTGGGAAGATGTTCATCAGGTCGCGGAAGTAGATTTGGCCTTCCTTCCAGATGATCTGCATCACTTCTTCTTCAGACGGGGTTAAAGTTTGTAGCATCATAAATATTTTTTAGAAGATAATCGCTTTTACCATTATCAGGTAAACCAAAGATACAAAAATAGCAATCACAGCGCCAGATATCACTTCTTGCGGCGTATGCCTTTTCAGAATAACTCGGGTAATTCCAATCACAACTGACAGCAGAAACCAGAAGACTCCAATCATTGGATTAATAGCGGAAAACAAAGCCGCAACATAGATGTTCAGACTGGTATGCATCGAGCTTTTGATGAAAAAATTACTGATTTGCATCAGGATCAGCAAGATGCATAGCATCAGAATTGTCCAGTCGATTTCCCGGTGCAGAAAATAATCCACAGCCAGAAAAATAATCGTCGCAACAATGATAAAAACATATAGAGAATGGCGTTGTTTCCGGTTAGAAACATCCATATTCGTATAATTTCCTTTTTTCACATTTCTGTAGATCCAGATCGCAATGGGAATAATCAAGAGCAGCAAAATCGGTACAAACTTTTTCGAAGCCTCTTCCCAGGTGTAATTCCTGTAGCTGTAATAAAAAAAGTAGATAACAAGAGAAACCAACGGGTTAAAAAAATTCGAAATCACTTTCGATATTTTGAGAATAAAAGGACTATTGATTTCCATTCAGATAAGTTTCGGTGTCAATATACAAAAAATAAATATTGGGGCGTGTCCCTTTGTTTTTCCACCGCATTTGTCCACCGCAGAAAAACAAGCGGGCCGCGCTGTCCGCTATTATCTTTTTGTTTTTCAGGAACATAGTTCCCAAAAAACAAAAAGGATAGCGCTGCCATCGCTCACGCGCTGCGCCCGGTAGAAAAATTTCCCTTTCACAGAAAATGCTCGCCAATGTGATATTTATTAGGCATTACAAAAATATAATTCTATGCTAACAATAAAAAAGGATTTTTTTCTTATTTTTGCTACATATTTCGAAAAAACAATGAAAGAATTTTCTAAAGAAGTCTACCTTAAATGGTACGAGGATATGACGATGTGGAGAAGGTTTGAAGACAAATGCCGTTCTCTTTACTTAAAACAAAAAATCAGAGGTTTTTTACATCTATATAACGGTCAGGAAGCGATTCCGGCAGGTTTTACCCACGCAATGGATTTGACAAAAGACAGTATGATTACTGCGTACAGATGTCACATCCACCCAATGGCAATGGGCGTTGATCCGAAAAGAATTATGGCTGAGCTTTGTGGTAAAGCAACCGGAACATCCAAAGGTATGGGTGGTTCTATGCATATTTTCAGCAAAGAGCACCGCTTTTATGGTGGACACGGTATCGTAGGTGGACAGATTCCTTTGGGAGCTGGTATCGCCTTCGCAGACAAATATTTTGACAGAAAAGCCGTTAACATCTGTTTTATGGGGGATGGCGCTGTTCGTCAGGGTTCACTTCATGAGACTTTCAATATGGCAATGAACTGGAAACTTCCTGTAGTATTCGTTTGTGAGAACAACGGCTATGCAATGGGAACTTCTGTTAAGAGAACTGCCAACCACGAGGATATTTATAAATTAGGATTAGGATACGAGATGCCTTGTCTTCCTGTAGATGCAATGGATCCGGAAAAAGTAGCTGAAGCTGCTTACGAAGCGATCGAGAGAGCAAGAAGAGGAGACGGACCAACTTTCATCGAGGCTAGAACATACCGTTACAGAGGTCACTCTATGTCAGATGCCGAGCCTTACAGAACTAAAGAAGAAGTAGCACAATACAAGTTGGAAGATCCAATCGAGATTGTGAAAAGCAGACTTTTGGAAAATAACTGGGCTACAGAGCAAGACCTTGAAGCGATTGACGAAAAATCAAGAGAATTCGTAGAAGAATGTATCGAGTTTATGGAAAGTTCTCCATATCCGGATGCTTCTCAGGTTTACGACTTTATCTATTCTCAACCGGATTATCCTTTCATTGATAAATTAGAAAACTAAAATATTATTAATTTGAAATTTAAGAATTTGAAATTTGAATTCAATGAATCTCAAATCTCAAATCTCGAATCTCAAATCTCAAATCAATAAAAAATTATGGCAGAAGTAATTACGATGCCCCGTTTATCGGATACGATGACGGAAGGTAAAGTTTCAAAATGGCACAAAAAAGTGGGTGACGCTGTGAAAGAAGGCGACATCCTTGCAGAAATCGAAACTGATAAAGCCGTTCAGGATTTTGAATCAGAACTGAATGGTACATTATTATACGTCGGAGTAGAAGAAGGAGGACAAGCGCCTGTAGATTCTGTTTTGGCAATCATTGGAGCAGAAGGAGAAGATATCTCATCTTTAATTAGCGGAGGAAGCGCTGCTAACTCTACACCGGAAGCTCCAAAAGCTGAAGAAGCAAAAAAAGAACCTGCTGCTGAAGAGTCGGCTTCTGCTGATATCCCAGAAGGCGTAGAAGTCATCACGATGCCTAGACTTTCTGATACAATGACGGAAGGAAAAGTGGCGAAGTGGCATAAAAATGTTGGTGATGCTGTGAAAGAAGGTGATATCCTTGCAGAAATCGAAACAGATAAAGCGGTTCAGGATTTTGAATCCGAGTTCAACGGAACACTATTGTTCCAGGGTGTTGGTGAAGGTGAAGCTGCTGAAGTTGATAAGATTTTAGCAATTATTGGACCTGCGGGTACTGATGTTTCTGCAGTAGTTTCCGGAGGTAGTAAAAAAGCTGCCACTCCAAAAACAGAATCAAAAGCTGAAACCAAAACCGAAGATAAAAAAGAAGCTGCCCCTGTTGCTGCTTCATCAACTGGTGAAAGAGTAGCAATTTCTCCATTGGCTAAGAAAATAGCTCAGGATAAAGGGATTGATTTCGCTTCTATCAAAGGTTCCGGAGAAAACGGTAGAATTGTGAAGAAAGATGTTGAAAACTATCAGCCTTCTGCACAACCAGCAGCTACTGCATCTGCTCCAAAAACAGCGTCTGCACAACCAAGTTTAGCATTCACACCAGGTGAAGATTCTGAAACACCAAACTCTCAGATGAGAAACATCATCGCGAAGAGATTGGCAGAAAGTAAATTTACTGCGCCACATTACTATTTGACGGTTGAAATCAATATGGATAAAGCGATCGAAGCTAGAAAAGAGATGAACTCTGTTCCAGATACGAAAGTTTCTTTCAACGATATGGTTATCAAAGCGGTTGCTGTTGCGTTAAGAAAACATCCACAAGTTAATTCCTCTTGGGCAGGTGATAAGATCATCCACCACGGAAATATCAATGTTGGTGTAGCTGTTGCAGTTCCAGACGGATTGGTAGTTCCTGTATTGAAAAATACAGACTTTATGAACTATAACGAGATTTCTGCAGCGGTAAAAGATATGGCTGGAAGAGCTAAAACCAAAGCGCTTAAAGCTAACGAAATGGAAGGTTCTACTTTCTCTGTTTCTAATCTTGGAATGTTCGGAATTGAAACATTTACTTCAATTATCAATCAACCGAACTCTGCGATCTTATCTGTAGGAGCGATTATTGAAAAACCAATTGTGAAAAACGGACAAATCGTGGTTGGAAATACAATGAAGTTGTCTCTTGCCTGTGACCACAGAGTAATCGATGGGGCAACAGGAGCTCAGTTCTTGCAAACGTTGAGAACTTACCTGGAAAGTCCGTTGACGCTTTTATTAGGATAGAATAATATATTCGAAATATTTATAAAACCTTTCAATTCTGTTGAAAGGTTTTTTTTGTGATATTTAAAAACAATCTGTTTAGATTAAATTACAACTTGTATTTGGTTTTTACAGAGAAACACAATTTGTATTTCATTAAAACAATCTGTTTAGAGAAAAAAACAATTGGAATTTAATTAAAACAAGTTGTTTAGAGAAAAACACAACTTATTTTTAGTTTAAACAATCTGTTTTAAAAGAAGTAATGTTGTTTCTGTGTTGAGTCTGCGTAAGGGATGGTAACGGATATCCTTTTTGTCTTATGGAATAATGCTAATTTGGATGTGATATGTTCTGGACAAAAAGATATTAGTGGACAGCCCGACCCGCTTGTTTTTGCTGAACTGGAAATGTTGATTTTGGTGATAAAGTTTGTGAGCAAAAACAAAGGGTTACGCCCAAAAAATTATTATTATGAATGTTGTATTTGATTATCTTTGCATCGTGAAAAAGCTTGGTTTTGTATTTCTATTTTTAGGTATTTTTGCCTTTGGGCAGGATCACCTTTCTGGTTTTAATATGATGTCTTTTACGTATAAGATGAATCCGAAATGGATGGCTTATGTAGAACTCCAAGCCAGAGCCAGACGCGATTACACGGTGATTGATTACTATGAGACCAAAGGCGGGATCGGGTATAACCTGAATAAAAATAATCAGGCATTTGTTGGACTTGGAAGATATGGCACTTATGAAAAAATGAAGATCTCTCAGGAGGAATTCAGACTTTGGCTGCAATATACTTTTACGCAAAGATTTGGAAGACTAAAGCTAGATCACAGAGGCCGCGCTGAACATCGCTTTTTCTATGCGAGCCAAACTGGTGAACATACCGAAGCAAACCGTTTCCGATACAGGCTGAGCGCTACTTTGCCTATCAATAAGGATAAAGTGCAGGAAAAAACTTTCTTTGTGAATGCTTTTGAGGAATTGTTCTTTGGTTCCAAGGACCCAAATTTCAAAAGAAACAGAACGTTTGCTGGTTTTGGTTATCAGTTCAATCATACATTGTCTGCAACCACGGGTTATATGTTCCAGAGAGAATTTTCCACCAAAGGCAATGATAATTTTCACTTTCTTTATTTTGCGCTCAACTTCACCATTGATGGAACGAATGACGAGAAGGATATTGTGATTCCTATGGTGGATTAGAAAACTCTCGCAGATTTAGCAGATAAAGCAAATTTAAAATCTGCTGAATTAGCTAGATCTGCGAGAGAAAGTTTTTAGATTAATATTTCTCAGACAGATAGAGATAAGCTTTCAGATATTTATTGAATCGTTTCAAATCTTTTTCCTGCAGTAGTTCTGTGCATCTTGTTAAGTCCATATTATCTCTTAAGTCATTCAATTTTACAGCAATTGCAAGCGGACTTTTTTCAATTCTTGCAATAAAGGCATCATAATCCAGATGCTCTTCTTCTCTTTTTGTAAGACATTCGATGGCTTCAAGAATGTGTTCAGGAAACCCTTTTTCTCGGAGGTATTCTATTGGATAATCTGGATTGTCTTCTACAACATCGTGAAGAATCCCGACAATCTTTTCATCGATGGTTTTGCCGGCATTCATTACTCGGAAAACGTGTCCCAGATATGGTGCGTCGTATTTATCGGTTTGTTTTTTATGGGCTTTGGTAGCGATTTTTATGGCCTTGTTGAGGAGTTCGTGGGTGGACATTTATTATAAAAGTTTAAACGAAATTATGAAAAGAAAATGAAAAGATGGCGTGAAAAGTTTCAGTTTTTAAATTAATTATTGGGATAATATTTTTAATACTTCCTCAAGATAAAAATAAAAACGCCAAGTAATCTTGGCGTTTCTTTATCTAAATTATCGTCCTTTCAACTCATCCAGCAATCGCTCCAGAGAATTAAGGTCAGAGATTAAAACTTCTCTCGCCTTTGCACCATTGAAGCCGCCAACAACGCCAGCTGCTTCCAATTGATCCATAATCCTTCCGGCTCTGTTGTAGCCTAATTTCAATTGTCTTTGCAACATAGAAGTCGAACCTTGCTGTGTAGAAACCACGATTCTTGCACCTTCTTCAAACAAAGCATCTTTCTCGTTCGGGTCAAAAGCGCCAACTGTTGAACTGCCTTCTTCTCCGGAATATTCTGGAAGAAGATAAGCATCAGAATAACCCTTTTGTTCCCCGACGAATTCTGCAATTCTCTCAACTTCCGGCGTATCGACAAATGCACACTGCAAACGAGTCAAATCATTACCGTTAAAATAAAGCATATCTCCTTTTCCAACCAACTGCTCGGCACCAGGCGAATCCAAAATCGTCTTGGAATCCACTCCGGAAATTACACGGAAAGCAACCCTTGCTGGGAAATTCGCTTTGATCATACCAGTGATTACGTTTACAGACGGTCTTTGAGTTGCAACAATTAAGTGAATTCCAATCGCTCTCGCTAACTGTGCTAATCTTGCAATCGGATGTTCTACTTCTTTCCCAGCAGTCATAATCAAATCTGCAAATTCGTCCACAACCAGAACGATATAAGGCAGGTATCTGTGACCATTTTCAGGATTCAGTTTTCTTTGAGCAAATTTCGCATTGTACTCTTTGATGTTTTTACAGAACGCATTTTTCAGCAATTCGTAACGGTCATCCATCTCGATACAAAGTGAATTCAGAGTATTAATAACTTTCGCATTGTCTGTGATAATCGCATCTTCTGTATCAGGTAATTTTGCTAAATAATGTCTTTCAATTTTTGAATAAAGTGATAATTCCACCTTTTTCGGGTCAACCATCACAAACTTCAATTCGCTTGGGTGTTTTTTATAAATCAATGAAGTCAGAATTGCATTGATACCAACAGATTTTCCTTGGCCTGTTGCTCCAGCCATCAAAAGGTGAGGCATTTTCGCAAGGTCAGCAACGAACACTTCGTTGGAAATTGTTCGTCCAAAAACGATTGGCAAATCCATATCTGCTGATTGAAATTTCGGCGAAGCTACAACCGAACGCATCGAAACCATTGTTGGGTTTTTTCTTGGAACCTCGATTCCGATTGTTCCTTTTCCCGGCATTGGTGCGATGATCCTGATTCCAAGTGCGGAAAGATTCAAAGCAATATCATCCTGTAATTTTTTAATTGCTGCAACACGGATCCCAGCTTCCGGTACAATTTCGTAAAGTGTAACCGTTGGACCAATTGTCGCTTTAATTTCAGAAATTCCAACGTTAAAGGTTTTCAATAAGCCAACAATTCGGTTCTTATTTTCTTCGAGTTCGTCTTTATTAATGGTGATTTCCTCGTTTCCGTAATCTTTCAGTAATTCTATAGATGGCATTTGGAATTTTGCCAAATCCAATTTGTGGTCATACAGTCCATGTTTGCTAACCAGATCTTCTGATCTTTGCTGTTCGTTCGAAACTGGAAAATCTTCATCTTTTTTGATTTCTACATTGAAGGAGAAATCATCTTCTGTTTTTGCAACCGGAGTCTCCACAACTGATTTTTGAGACGGAGTTGGGGTAGAAGATAATATGATTGGTTCAGGAACAGATTCTTTTATCGGCTCTATGATTTCTTCTCTGAAAGATGTCTGATTTGGTGTTTTAATTGGCTCAAAATCCTGAGTGACTTTGATATTGCTAAAATCATTGTCAGTTTTAACTGGATTTGATTTAGAAGAAATATTTTCAGGAACAATTTCTTTTTCCAGCTCTTCATCCGCTTCAAATTCATCGTCAGAATCAGGCATCAGACTTTTCAGTTTCCCGAAAGTATTATCATTAATGTCATTCAGTTTATTTTTGATAGAACTTGGTCTTAGATTAAATTCCAAAACAAAATAGAGGGCAAAACTTACCAAAAGAACCATCCAAAGTCCAACAGAACCGATATAGGATTTAAGATAATCCATAATCTGATAACCGTAAACACCACCGAGAACGCCTTCGCCATTGGTTACGGCACCAAAGAAAATCGGAGTCCAGCAAATGAAAAATAAACTGTGAGAAATGGTCTTCCAGGGCTTGAAATAATTCTTCTTGAAAACCAAAGTTCCAAAAACAAAACATAAAAATGCCACTACAAAAGCTGCTACACCTATGCTTTCAAAAATGAAAAGATTGCCCAGCCAATCTCCGATTTTCCCAAAAATATTGGAAGATTGCACCGTTTTGTCGGCCATCGTTCCGGCCTGGCTCTGGTCAGATTTCCAGTTCATCAGATAAGAGGCAAAAGAAAGTGTCAAAACGATAGATAAAATTATCAGGGTAACCCCCGAAATAATTCTCGGTTTCGATATGATTTTACTTGTATTGGAGGGCGTATTTTGTTCTTTGTTCATTTTCAAAAATCGTCAATAGATGCAAATTTAATGTTTTTTCTGACCGTTAAAAATTAAAATAAAAAAAGATTACCGGATGTGACGAAATCAGGTTAAAAACCAAAATGTTGGATAATCTGAAAAATATCATAAATCGAGGTTTTAATTAGTCCAATCAAATTAACATTCTTATTTTTGCGAATCATAACTTTCAGAATGAAATCGTCGCTAAATGTGGTAGTAAGAAGCAGATTTTGCCGGACGATTGCATATGACAAACAAAAACAGTAGATATCTACATATGAAAAAGATTCAGGATATTCTTATTTCTACGCGGACGATGGCGGTTCTGTTGCTGGTTTTCGCAATTTCTATGGCGGTTGCCACTTTTATCGAAAATGATTACGGAACACCTACTGCAAAAGCATTGATTTATGAGGCCAAATGGTTTGAGGCTGTGATGTTTTTGTTGATTCTTAACTTCATTGGAAACATCGGACGATACAGGCTTTACAAAAAAGAAAAGTGGCCGATCTTGGTTTTCCACTTGGCATTTGTCCTGATTTTTATTGGAGGCGCAATTACGCGTTACATTAGTTTTGAAGGAACAATGCACATCCGGGAAGGCGAAACCTCTAACGAAATCGTAACCGACAAGCATTTCTTCAAAATTAAAATCGAAGAAAAAGGAGAACAGCAGAATTATCACGATGTTCCTTATCTGATGTCGCCGCTTCATCACGATTTCCAAGCGACTTATGATTTCCTTGGAAAAGAAAAAATTGTTATTAAAACTCTGGATTATATTCAAAGAAAGAAAGATAGTTTGGTTGCGGGAAATGAGAAAGAATTCTTGCATTTGGTTTCTACCAGCGATATGGGAGGTCGTCAGAATATCTATTTGGCAGAAGGGGAAGTTCAGAATATCAACGGAACTTTGGTCAGTTATAACAGAACTGCGATTGACGGTGCCGTAGAATTCCAAAAAAAGGACGGACAACTTTATATCAAAACTCCGACTGATGCTGCTTATATGACAATGGCAACGCAGGCAACCGGAACGACGAAGAAAAATGAGTTCCAGCCTTTGGTTTTGAGAAGTCTTTATACAATTGACCAACTCAAACTGGTAATTCCGGAAGGTACTAAGACAGGAAAATTGGTAGCTTACGAAGGCGATAAACAAAAAGATAAAGATGTTCCGGATATGCTGAAAGTAGAAGTTGCCGGACCAAAAACAAAGCAAATTGTTAACCTTGTAGTGGAAAAAGGAAATCCAAATAATTATAAACAGATACATCTGGATGGTCTCGATATCATGTTGGGTTTCGGACCAAAGATTTACTTCACGCAGCCTTTCGCCCTTAAATTGGAAAAATTTGTGATGGAAACTTACCCGGGAAGTTCTTCACCGTCAGCTTATGAATCCCACGTTAAAATCGTGGATGAAGGGAAGGAAACGCCTTACAATATCTATATGAACCACGTTCTTAATTATAAAGGTTATAGATTCTTCCAGGCAAGTTTTGACCCGGACAGAAAAGGAACAGTTCTTTCTGTAAACCATGATTTTTGGGGAACTCTGATCAGTTATATCGGTTATGCATTTTTGTTTTTAGGAATGTTTGTAACGATGTTCTGGAAAGGCTCTCGTTTCTGGAGCCTGAACCAAATGCTGAAAACCATCAGCAAGAAAAAAGCAGCGGCTGTTGTTTTACTTTTATTAAGTTTCGGACTTAATGCTCAGGAAATCGATATGCACGGCAAAGACGGCAGTCACGACGGTCATGCTCATTCCGAAGCTGCTGCGCCAACATCGCCGAACAAGAATCCTGCGGTGATAGATGCTGATGAAATGGTGAAGAATATTACCATCAGCAAAGAGCACGCAGACAAGTTTGCTTATCTTTTGGTCCAGAATTATGAAGGTCGTATCGTTCCTGCTAATACACAGGCTCTCGATATTTTACATAAATTAACGTCCCGTTCCAAGTTTCAGGATTTGGATGCCAATCAATGGTTTTTAGCGGCTACAATTGACCCGATGTTCTGGGCGCAAGTGAACATCATCAAAATCGAAACTGCCGGTAAAGTAGGAAAGGATTTGAAAGCTAAAACAAAAGCGACGGATGAAGGTTTTACAAGTTTGATCAAATTATTCCCAGCCGATAAAAACGGTAATCTTCATTTCGTTTTGGAGGATGATTATAATGAAGCATTCAGAAAAAAAGCTTCTGAAAGAACAAGATATGATGAAGCGGTTATCAAATTAAATGATAAGGTACAAGTTTTAAACGGTATAATGTCTTACCAATACTTCCGAACGGTTCCTGTCAAAAACGACCCGAATCATACGTGGAACTCTGTGATGACACCAACTTTTGAAGCAGACGAAAATGCACAGGCGGTTTTAGGACCCTATTTGTCAAGTGTTCTAATGGCAACACAAGGCGGAAGCTGGGCAAAAGCAGATGCAGAACTGAAGAAAGTAGAGGAGTATCAGCAGAAATGGGGCAAAAATGTAGTGCCTTCTGAAACCAAAGTTAAGCTGGAAGTGCTGATGAATACATTGGATATCAACTTCAAATTGTTGATTTTCTATACAATCATTGGAGGTTTGCTTCTGATTTTAGGTTTTGTAGAATTATTTAAACCAGGTAAAATTCTTCATAATATTGTAAAAGGAATAATTTATATTGGCGCGATTGGTTATATTTTCCATTTTTTAGGTTTGGTAGGAAGATGGTACATCTCTGGTCACGCACCTTGGAGTAATGGTTACGAAGCAATTATTTTCATCTCTTGGGTAGGGATTTCGGCGGGATATGCATTGTATAGAAACTCCAATACTTTGATTCCTGCAGCAGGATTCTTGGTTGCAGTCATTATGATGGGATTTGCGCACGGAGGTTCCGCATTAGATCCACAAATTACCCCACTAGTTCCGGTTCTTAAATCTTACTGGTTAGTAGTTCACGTAGCAATCATCACTTCGAGTTATGGATTCTTCTCCTTATCAATGCTGATCGCAATGATTTCTTTGATTTTCTATGTGATTGCCAACAAAGGCACTTTCAAAAAACATAATGATACGACGCTTAAAGAATTAGCTATCGTAAGCGAAATGTCTCTAAACATAGGATTATTAGCATTAACCATTGGAAACTTCTTAGGCGGAATTTGGGCTAACGAATCCTGGGGACGTTATTGGAGCTGGGACCCGAAAGAAACCTGGGCTTTCATCTCGATTATGGTTTATGCTTTTGTAATCCACATGAGGTTGGTTCCTGGTTTAAGAGGTAGATATACTTTCCACGTGGTGACAATGTTTGCATTTTGCTCAATGGTAATGACTTATTTCGGCGTGAATTATTACCTGTCAGGATTGCATTCTTACGCCAAAGGCGATCCAATTCCTCTGCCGCTTTGGGTTTACATCAGCTTGGGTTATATGCTCACATTGTCGGTAGCCGCTTGGTTTAAGTATAAAAAGCTCAATGAAAAGCAAGAAAAAAGAACACAGGTAGAACCTTAAAGCTTTGCATAAATTAATTAACCGGACTTTGAACAAGTTCGGTTTTTTTATTTTTTTTATTAAAATAAATTGTACATTTATGATATCAAATTAATATCAAATTAAATATTATGGAAAAAATTGTAAAACCTTTGTCAGGCTATTTAGCATTAGTAATTAGCCTTGTTCTTTTTGGATTAAGTATTTTTCTTTTTATAAACGGTGCGAGTAATAGTAATCCCGCTTTTATGTTTTTTGCGGCTATTTCTTTTTTAGCTTTTATCTTTTTTTTGAAAGGCTTAATGATTATTCAGCCAAACCATTCCAGAGTGCTTAGCTTTTTTGGGAAATACGTTGGAACTGTAAAGGCTAATGGCTTATTTTTCATTAATCCATTGTATTCAACGCAAAGAATGAGTCTTCGTTCAGAAAACCTTCAGGGCCAGACTTTGAAAGTGAATGACAAAATGGGTAATCCGATAGAAATCGGAGCTGTTATCGTTTGGAAAGTAGGCGATACTTATAAAGCTGCTTTTGATGTAGAGCGTTATATGGAATATGTGAGAATCCAAAGCGAGGCAGCTGTTCGACATTTGGCGGTAAGTTTTCCTTATGATAACTTGGAAGACGAAAATGCAGAAATAACGCTTCGTGATGGTGGTGATAATGTTAATCATATCCTTGAAAAAGAATTGACAGACCGACTTTCAACAGCGGGAATTATTGTTCAGGAAGCTAGAATCAGTCATTTGGCTTATGCATCGGAAATTGCTGGAGCAATGTTGCAAAGACAGCAGGCAACGGCGATTGTGGCTGCTAGAGCAAAAATTGTTGAAGGTGCTGTTGGAATGGTTGATATGGCACTGAAAAAACTGTCTGCAGAAAATATTGTTGAACTGGATGACGAGAGAAAAGCGGCAATGGTAAGTAATCTAATGGTAGTTTTATGTGGCGAAAAAGCAGCTCAACCAATCCTGAATGCAGGAACACTTTATAATTAATCCAAAATCAAGTATTGATGAAGAAGAGTTTTGTTTTAAGATTGGATGATGAGATGTATAAATTGTTGGAAAAATGGGCGGCTGATGAATTCCGGAGTGTGAATGGGCAATTGGAATACATCATCAATCAGAGTCTGATTAATTCAGGAAGAAAAAAAAATAAAACGGATAACCAATCAACAGATAAAAAATAAGCAGTCAATTTTGACTGCTTTTTATTTTAAAAACTTCTGGATGTAAATCTCTCTTTGACTTTCTGAAATTCCTAAAATCTGATGAATGTAATTATCCATCGAACCATATTTTTTATTGATTTCTTCGAAAGCAGATTGCAGATAATTTCGTTCTATCCAACTCGTTTTTTCAACCACACCAATGTCCAGTTTTGGATAAACGAAATGAAATGTATTGGCGAGATTTAATCTTTTCTGAATAATCTTTTCTCTAAGATTATTAGATTGTAGATATTCTTCAAAAATAACAGAATCATCAAACTTTAAAATTTTTAAAATCAAAGCTGTAATCATCCCAGTTCTGTCTTTTCCTGCTGTACAATGATAGAGTATAGGTTGCTCAGAATCTAAAATTTCTGTAATGATTTGCCTAATAACTTCCGGATTTTCAGAAACATAATCGGTATAGAATTTTATCATTCTTTTATCCGCATCATTCTTGGTGATTTTTCCTTTCAAAGCCAATTGTTTCGCATTGCTCATCTCATCATTCTTATCCTCGAAAGCAGAATATATTTTATAATTGATATCCTTAGGAAGTTGGTCTGGTTCTTTATTAATTTCCTGCTGCGTTCTCAAATCAATGACTTTACCGATTTTCATTTTATCTAATTTATCAAAAGAAGATTTTCTAAGTTGATGGAGATTGCCGCTTCGGTAGATTAAACTGTCTTTAAGAATTTTTCCTTCAGAATTTTTAATTCCACCCAGATATCTCAGATTATTAACTTTCTTTATCTCGATGTGATTTTGATTAGAATAGGCTGAAAACTCAGTTTTGGAGGAAGTGTAAGTTTTGCAGGAAATAAAAAATAGGAAAACTAAGTAATAGAAATATCTCATAACTCCGAAACGTTTTTTTATAAAGCTTATTTTCTGTCAACAAAAAATTCCTGCCTATTTTCTAAGCAGGAATTGTAATGTTTTAAAAATCATTTTATTGTTTAATCACTTTTTGAGTTTCTGATTTACCATCAGCAAAATCAATTTTTATCAGATAAACTCCCGACTGTAATTTGGAAAGATTAATTTTTGTAGAATTATCTTCTAACAAAATTTTACCATCTGCGTTATAAACAGAGACTTTGCTAACTTTTGCAGTTGAATTGATGTTAATGAAATCTTTCACAGGATTTGGATAGACTGAGGATTTTCTTATATTAATCTCATCGGTTCCCAATCTCACAATACTCGAATAAACAGGACCATACCAGACACTGCTTTTGTCATCTGTACATTTTGATTTTACATAAGTTTCGTAAGTCCAGTTAAGATTGAGGTCGCTGCGAGAATCTTTTGGTTCGTTACTGATGTCACGATAAACTTCTCCTCCGGCAGCAGTAAAAATATTTCTTCTTCCCCAGAGTGTCTGCCATTGGTTAGAAGTTCCTGTCTCTTTCCAGGTAAGATCTACAGTTGTATTAAGTTGATTAGCGATTTTCAAGTCATAAGGCGTAGAACAAATTACATCGCCATTTTTTTGATTTTGGATGTACATTGAGATTGGGAAATAACCTTGCTGTCCTGTAAAAACAGCAGTAGGAACATCTATTTTAATTGTATGAGTTCCGGCAGATAGATTTCCCAAGCTAATTTCACGATTCGGAATCACATCGCCAGGACACCAGTTGTTCCAGGAGATCCAACCTCTAAGTGTTTTTGCGCTTGTTCCATAGATTCCATTTCCTTGTGTATTATATTGTCTGTAATCCTCACAGTTTTTCCCACCTGGCATATATTGATTTACCAATTGATCATCTAGATAAACATAGTGTACTCTTTTTACATATTCTTCACCATTGGTATTAGAGCCGTGATTGGAAGTAATCAGATGCAAAGAAGCGTTGGGAACAGGCTGATCTAGCGTAAAAGTAACCAATCTTGTCGTTTGTCCCGGGACATCAGTAGCATTATAATTATTCAGGTTTTGACGATAAGATAATGGCAGAAGAAAGTTCTGTGTTGGAGTAGCCGTCCCACTAGTTACGAATTCCAGGTTACCACGGAAAACGTCTGTCCTGTCAGCACATCCGGCAACCTGCGTATTGGCAGCTGCAGAATATCCATCCGCTCTAAATTCAATCCAAAAATCATAGATAGCTGATAAACTTGAGTCGTGCAGAATATTGGATATATTATCAACCTGATAGCTATAAGGAACCTGAGTTGGGGAGACATTTTTATTCATAAAAGGTGTAATAAAACGTCCAATCTCTATACGCTTGATGTCAGCTTGATTGAAGGTATAAGTTGTACTTCCTTTTGGAACCAAAACCAGGTTAACACCGGCAAGCCTGTCGTAGTTGTCACAAGCGGCGGTCAAAACAATATTCATTTTAACGCTGCTTCCTATGGATGCAATTTCAGTTTCAGTTAGTTTTCTGGAAATAATATCCTGCTCGTAGGCGTGCAAACGAATGGCTCCGGCAGGGATTTGGGAAAATGCTTCTGGCGGCATTGTCTGTCCTTCTCCCAAATAATGATACATACTGTAAAAAGGAACATCATTGAAAACCGAAACATTTTGAGCTCTGAAAAACGGCGCTATTGCAAGTCCGGCAAGAGCAAATAGTAGTTTTTTCTTCATATTAGATTATTAATCTAACAAATTTAGAAAATCTTTATTAATAAAGGTTTTTTGATTGGTTATTTATAAAATTAATTTTCGTTTCAAATTATAATGTTGTGATTTTAATAATTTAGAAATCTTAGATTTCATTCTCCGATTATCATTTGTAATTGTCCCCGGAAAAAGTTATCTTTAAGAAAAATTACAAATTATGATATACGTTGGTTTTATTGTCTTTTTTGGATTAATAACATTATTTGCGTCGTTCTTTACAGTTAAACAGGAAACAGCAGCAATTGTTGAACGTTTGGGGAAATTTCATTCGGTAAGACATTCGGGTCTTCAGCTTAAAATTCCGTTTATTGATCAGATTTCCAAAAGAATGAATCTTAGAATTCAACAATTGGATGTGATGATTGATACCAAAACCTTGGATAATGTTTTTATCAAAATGAAAGTTTCTGTCCAGTATCAGGTTATCAGAACTCAGGTTGGAGATGCGTATTACAGATTAGAAAACCCCGAATCGCAGATCACTTCTTTTGTTTTTGATGTTGTGAGAGCAGAGGTTCCGAAGTTAAAACTGGATGATGTTTTTGTTAGAAAAGATGATATTGCTGTTGCTGTAAAAGGTGAACTCCAGGAAGCGATGAACAGTTATGGTTATGATATCATCAAAGCATTGGTGACTGATATCGATCCTGATGAGCAGGTAAAACATGCCATGAACAGAATTAATGCGGCAGAACGCGAAAAGACAGCGGCAGAATATGAATCTGAAGCACAAAGAATCAGAATTGTTGCCGTTGCAAAAGCTGAAGCCGAATCCAAAAAATTACAAGGGCAAGGTATAGCGGACCAAAGACGCGAAATTGCAAAAGGTCTTGAAGAATCTGTAAAAATGCTCAACAGTGTTCAGATTGAACCGCACGAAGCTTCTGCGCTGATTGTTGTAACACAGCATTATGATACGTTACAGTCTATTGGTGCCAACAACAGATCAAATCTCGTTTTGTTGCCTAATACACCAACTGCAGCGAGCACAATGCTCAATGATCTGGTAGCTGCGATGGCTGTTTCTAAGCAGATTGATAATGTTGATAATCCAAAACCTAATCGGCAAAACCCTAATTTATTATAAAAGAAAAAAGCCTGAATCAATCAGGCTTTTTTATTCGTCATCAGGATGAAAACCAATGGTTCTTACAGGCTCTTCTTTGGCTTTGTAAGTTTCAAGCTCTTGTTTCAGATCTTCAATTCTTGCTGCAAAACGATCGTAGGAATTATCTTCCGCTTCGGACAAAAATTCCTGAACATTATTCAGATATTCGCCCGTGAGCTTGGAGGCAGATTCTTTCAAACAATTGTCTAGGATTCCTTGACTAATCTGGATGTTTTCGGTTTTGTTTTTCAGGTACAAACTTCGGATTCTTTTCTTCAAACTCTGCGTAAAATCAACCAGCATCGTGTTAGAAAAAACTCTCATCTTTTCAGCTGTTTCCTGCCAAAAAGGGATTTGATCCGCTTTATTATTTTCTAATATTTTTAATAAAGTAGCATCTTTGCTCAGATTTTTTGTCATATTGAATAACAGCATCTCTGCCCGTTCCTGCTTATTGGGTGGGAAAACTGGAATCAAAACATCGAATCTTCCTGGAGCGAGAATTTCGGATTCTATTCCAACCAATTCTTTTGCAGAACCAATCATTAGAAGATTTTCTTTTTCAAATTTTTCAATATAATGGAAAATAGTTTCCCTGGCTTCTTTATATTCAGGGTTTGAATTTTGATTTTCCAATCTTTGCATCATGATATCATCAAAGTTTTCAAGGAACAAAACCAGATTTTCTTTCTTTAGCATTTGGTTCAGATAGTCATCAAAATTGGCTTTATCATTATTCAAAGTTGATTTTAGCTGAGATTGCCTAACCTCGTAAAAATCGAAGTTGATCATCTCTGCAATCTTTTTTGCCCAGAAAATTTTACCACTTCCCGGCGGGCCATAAACAATGATTCCGGCCGCTTTTTGAATTCCCCAATTTTTGGATTGCTCCGGATTGATGAATGGTTCCAGCATATCGGAAATATAAAAGAACAAATCCCTGTAACCGATAAAATCTCTTTGTTTCAGTGCCGTCTTACTGCCAAAATAATTATAGATAAATTGGTAATCGCCACCCAACTGATGGTCTATCCCAAAGGACGAAATGGAAGATTTGTAGATGCCATTATCAAAGATATTTGGGGATTGATACTGGATGATTTGCTCAACTTTCTCTTTAGGCTGATGTATCTTTTCAGCAATTTCGTCTACTGTTTTTTCTTGGCCCAGATCATCATCGTACTTTTTTAGGAATTCTCGATTCTCGGTAGCAAATTTTTCAAAATTTTGGCTGATATTAAGATCAGGTGAAAGACAATCTGAAATTTCGAGGTTAAAATCTTGAATGAATTGTTTGATGCTTTCTTCGGATATATCTAATTTTTTAGAAAATTCTGCAATGTTGTAGATCATTATTAATGTTTTCCGAAATTTAACAAAAACCATACAAAACTGAGTAACAATTGCTGTAAGAATAAGACTATTCATAAAAATAAACAGATGGAAAAAATTCTGGAAGTAAAAAACTTAACCAAAAAATTCAAGCATATTGCGGTGAATAACATTTCCTTTGATGTGGAAAAAGGAAATGTTTATGGTCTTTTGGGGCCAAATGGAAGTGGAAAATCTACCACTTTCGGGATGCTGCTTTCTACAATCAATCCAACCTCCGGCTCTTGGAAATGGTTTGGAAAAGAAGGTACAGATACGGATACACTCAAAAAAATAGGCGCAATCATAGAGCAGCCTAATTTTTACCCTTATCTCTCAGCGGAAAAAAATCTGGAAATTGTTGCGACGATAAAAGGCGTTTCTAATAAAAGAATCGATGAGGTCTTGGAAACGGTTAATCTTTTAGCAAGAAAAAAAGAAGCTTTCAAAACCTATTCTCTTGGGATGAAACAGCGTTTATCGATTGCATCGGCTTTGTTGGCTAATCCTCAGGTTTTGATTCTTGATGAACCTACAAACGGACTGGATCCGGAAGGAATCATCCAAATCCGTGATATCATCAATTCTATTGCGAAATCCGGGACTACAATTATTGTGGCAAGTCATCTTTTGGACGAGATTGAGAAAATCTGTTCTCACGTGATTGTTCTGAAACAAGGAACTGCCATCTATTCCGGTTCTGTAGAGGCAATGAGTAATACAAAAGGTTTCTTTGAATTAAAGGCAGAAAATACAGAATTATTAATCTCAGCTTTAAATCAACTGAATATTTTCTCTAGTGTGAAAGAAAGAGAAAAGCTTATTATTGCTCAAATTTCGGAAGATATTTCGGCATCAGAACTTAATAGAAAATTATTTGAAAAAGGGATTTCCTTATCTCATCTTCAGAAGAAAAAAGAAAGTCTTGAAACTCAATTCCTGGAACTTGTAAAACAAACCAACTCATGATAAGATTATTAAAATTAGAATATCTCAAGAATCTGAATTACAATCCATTCAGGATTTTTGCTGGATTATATTTCATCGTTTTGATTTTACTGTTGTTCATCGGGTTGATCAATTTTGACTTGGCTGGATTGAAGATTAACTTGAAAGAACAAGGGATGTATGATTTTCCCGGGATCTGGAATTTCACAACTTATATTGTTGGATTGTTGAAAATATTTTTAGGCTGCATTATTGTTTTTTCAATTTGCCAAGAGTTCAGTAACAGGATGTTTAAACAGAATATTATTGATGGACTGAGCAGGGAAGAGTTTGTAGCATCTAAGCTATTGACGATTTTTGTTTTTACAGGGTTTTCCACTTTAATAGTTTTCATCATCGCTTTTATTTTAGGTAAAAGTTATTCGACAACACAAGAAAATGATTTGATTTTTAAAGAGATTTATTTCATTTTCAATTACTTTTTGAAGCTCTTTACATTCTTTTCTTTCTTGATGTTTTTATCTGTATTATTCAGAAAATCAATATTTGTTTTCCTTGGATTTTTTATGATTTGGTTTGTTGAAGGTATTCTATCTGGTATAGAAAAGTTTTCGTTGATGAATAATGTTGCACCAAAAGAACAAGGGAAAATAATGATAGATCACGTTTTTCTGACAGATTATTTGCCTTTAGGAAGTATGTCAAATCTTATTCCTTCACCATTAGTAAGAACCAATATGGCAAAAATGTTCGGAATGGAATTTAAGTTTGAATATCCAATCGAAAGTGTTATTGCCTGTATTATTTGGTCTGTAATTTTCATTGCCGGAAGTTATTGGATTCTCAGAAAGAAAGATTGGTAGAATTAGCTTTAATTAAATGTTTTATATATTTGATATGTAATTTACTATAATTTCTATTTAAAGTTAATTTTATATATAATCAAAGCTATTGTTCAAACGAATGATAGCTTTTTTGATTTTATTTGTAGATTTTTATCTACAAAAGCCCTTAAATAAAGCGTTTTCCAGCGGTTTTTTTAACCCAATTTTAACTTTTAATTTATTGATTTTAACAATAAAACGGATAATTTTGCATCAATGGATTTTAGATTTGCCATAGTTGTATTAAGCCTGTTTTTTTCTTCTCAATTTTTAATTGCCCAGAAGAGCTATAATGCTTTGGTTTATGAAGGCAATAAAAAATTTGATGCAAAAGATTATAATGCGTCTTCAAGTAAATATTTAGAAGCAATCTCTGTGAAAAGTGGTAATTACACAGCTCATTACAATCTCGGGAATTCGCTTTTCAAAAGTAAAAAATACGAAGAAGCTGCAGCCGAATATCAGAAAGCTGCTAAGCTTACCAAAAGCAAATATGAGAAAGCTGCTGCCATTTATAACCAAGGGAATGTTCAGATGGAATCCAATAACCCGGAAAAAGCAGCTGAACTTTATAAGCAAGCGTTGAAACAAGATCCTTACAACGAAGCCATCCGAAAAAATTATGAGATTGCGATGCTAAAGGATAAAGAGAAGAAAGAAAAGCAAAAAAAAGATCCTAACAAGGGTAAAGGACAAGGCAAAGACCAAAAAAATCAGGATCAATCGGGTAAAGGCGATCAGAAGAAAAATCAGCAGAATGGACAAGGCGATCAGCAGAAAGGAGAAAGCCAGGGAAAACCTAATCAGCCTAAGAAGCAGGAAAACAAAATACCAGAAGAAGCAGAAAAAATGATCTTGCGAGACATAGAAAATCGCGAGAGAGAAACTGCAAGAAGAATATTAAACAAAAGAGCCAATTCGATGCCGCAAAGCAACGAAAAGGATTGGTAAATGATAAGAAAAAATTTATACATATTATTTCTTTTAGCATCGGTTTATTCGTTTGCTCAGGTTAATCTTTATTCTGAAGTTAATACCACGGATACCAAAGTAAATAGCCCAATTGTGTTTACTGTGGTTTTGGAAATTTTTGGTGAAGATCTTAACATGGAGTCTCCTGTTAAGTTGCCAGATTTGACAAAGTTCGATTTTAAAATTTCATCAGACCAAACAACATTAATTGATCCTGTTAAAAAAATCAGATTGAATCAAATTGTGTATCAATTATTATTAGATCCAAAACAAACTGGGAATATTAAAATTGGTTCTGCATTGGTCAAGGTTAATGGTAAAATGTACAAAACGGAGCCAATTGATATTTTTGTAAAAGACGCAGATAAGAAAGCTGTTGCAACTAATAATCCTGCAAAAAATATGTATTTGCAAATGCAGTTAGAAGAAAGGGAAGTTTACAAAGATGAACCTGTTGTTGCTGTTTTAAAAGCTTTTTCAAGAAATATTTCAAATTTCAGACATCTCGAGCCAGCGAAATTTGAATCGGCAAGAAATCTTATGATTCGTTCTATTGCCAATTTTGATGAGTCGATAGAGGATACGGAAAATGATTATTCCTCTCAGGTTGTCGGGATGTTTGTAATTGTACCGAAAGTGGCTGGTGTGATGGATGTTCCGCCTGTTGAGATTCCTTTCACAAATCACAAAAATACACTCGTTTCTAATAAAGTTAAACTCAATGTAAAAAAGTTGCCGGAAGGTGCTCCGGAAAATTTCCATAATGCAGTCGGAAAATATGATGTGAAAATTGAAATGGTTGATAAGGGCAAAGAAAATTTTGAGATCAATAAAGCTTTCAATGTTGCTGTAAAAGTTAGTGGCTGCGGAAACCTTTCTCCTTCAATCGTTCCGAAAATTTTGCCTTCTCCGGACTATGAAGTTTTTGAACCAAAGATTGTCAATAATTCTACGCCAACAACTAAAGGGATCGAAGGTGCAGTAGAAGCCCAATATGTTATCATTCCTAAGAAACGTGGTGATTTGAAAATCTCGACAGAAAACTTTTCGTATTTTGACCCCAAAGAAGAAAAATATGTAGATGTCGGCTCTAAGATTTTAGTCCTAAATGCTGTTAATGCACAAGATATCGCCAATGCAAAAACTACTTTGCAAAAAGTGAATGAATATACCAATAATGTTTTGGAGAAAGTAGATTCGCCTGTAATGAATACAAAAAAATTACAAGTGAAAGAACATAACAAGCTGAATTGGTTGGGTATTTTAGGTAATCTTTTGATTATTGGTTTTGGTTCAATAATATTTGTTTATTTCAACAAACGTCGCAAAGAAAATAAAAAAAGAGAACTGGATAAAAAAAATCTACCTTTGGAACCGATTGTTACTATCGAAGAAACCGAAGCATTACTGAGAAATAAAAAGAAGTTTGAAACTGATTCTTATTTTAATTATTTAAATAGAAAACTGAATGATAATAATGCATCTCAATTCTTTGAAGCTTTCGAAGAGTTGAAAACAGACGCAGATCAATATTGCCAGGATCATTATTTATCAACCTTTGGAGAATATCTGAGAAATAATTACGGGCTTAATGATTATGAAAAATATAGTCAATTGATTGCCAAAGTCAACATCGAAAAATATTCGCCGTTTTCAACTAAGGAAAAGCAAACTGAAATTTTGGACGAAATAAAAAGGGTTTATCAATTGCTTTAAGAATTTGTCAAAAATAATTTATATTTTTGCGAAATCTTTAAAAATAAAGTTATGGAATTTCTGGAAGAATTTTCGATCAAAGAAACAATGACCGCTTTTATGGTTTTGTTTGCAGTTATTGACATTTTGGGTTCTGTTCCGATTATTGTTTCACTCAGACAAAAATTCGGTAAAATCGAATCTGAAAAAGCTGCTATTGTTGCAGGTTTGTTGATGATTTCATTTCTTTTTATCGGTAATAATATTTTGAAATTTATTGGTGTAGATGTCAACTCATTTGCGATTGCCGGAGCTTTTGTAATCTTCATTATTGCGATTGAGATGATATTGGGAATAGAGATTCATAAAACCAATCAGCCGCAAGCTGCATCTATTGTTCCGATTGCTTTTCCGCTAATTGCAGGGGCTGGAACTTTGACGACAACTTTATCTCTGAGAGCAGAGTATCACGATGTTAATATCATCTGCGGCATTGTCCTGAATACGATTCTGGTTTATGCTGTTTTGAAGCTGGCGCCCTGGATTGAGAAAAAAATGGGCGAGGGCTCTTTACAAGTTTTACAAAAAGTTTTCGGAATTGTGCTTTTAGCCATCTCTATTAAATTATTTACTGCTAACTTTGCACAGCTGTTTCAGAATTACATTCACTTTTAATCATATTGAAAAATGAAGACATTTTATAAAGTATTCCTAGTTCTTTTTATCCTTTTTGTTGGGATTAATTTTTATGCCATAGATTGGAGAGCGGGATTTTTTGATGATGAAAATACAAAATTCATATTCTCTATTTCCTCAGGAATTGTAGGAATTATCGTAGTTTATATTCTGCACACCTGGAGTAAGTTAGCAGAGAAAAAATAAAAAAAAACGCTTCAGATTTCTGAAGCGTTTTTTTATTCAATTTCTGAAAGCGCATTCCTCAAAAACCGGATACTTGTTGTATTTATTTTTGACTGAGTTTGCGTATTATCTCATTGCGAGAGGATTTCTTCCACCAGTTCATCTTCACATTCATATTTATCTTCTTCATCAAACATCACCGTTGTTGCAAAATGAATTAACTCTTCCTTACTCAGCTCGTCCGCAAGATATTTGTCACAGATTTTTATTAATTCTGTTCGGGTAATAATCATAATATTTTAATCTCTCTGAAGCTCTAAAACGTTCCAACTCTCCAACTCAAACTATCTGTCATAGAGCTTGTCATACAACTTGATAAAATGTTCTTTAATTACTTTTCTTTTCAGTTTCAGAGTAGGCGTTAGCAGACCGTTGTCTTCAGTCCAGACTTCCGGTGTTAATTCTATTTTTTTCACCTGTTCCCACTTTCCTAAATGAGCATTGATTTTAGCAAGTTCCTTTTCGATTTCGGCTTTTAAATCCTTAGAATTGGCTATTTCTTCCGGAGAGTTTCCAATATTAATGTTGTTTTTTGATGCCCAGTTTTTAGCAAATTCGAAATCAGGCTGTACCAAAGCTGTCGGCATTTTTTCGCCATCACCAACAACCATTATCTGTTCAATGAATTGTGAGGCTTTGGCAAGATTTTCAATGACCTGAGGTGCGACATATTTCCCGCCGGAAGTTTTGAACATCTCTTTCTTCCTGTCGGTAATGAAAAGGAAATTATCTTCATCCAGCATCCCGATATCACCCGTTTTGAAATAACCGTCTTCAGTAAAAGCTTCTTTGGTTTTTTCTTCGTCTTTATAGTAACCTTGTGTCACAGTCGGACCTTTTACGGTTATTTCACCATCTTCCTGGATTTTCACATCGATATTTTTGATAGGTCTTCCAACAGAACCTATTTTAGTAAATCCGAAACTGTTCACAGCCATTACAGGTGAAGTTTCAGTCAAACCGTAACCTTCCAGAATCGGGATGCCTGCGGCGTGAAACATCGTATTCAATCGCTTAGAGAGAGCTGCCGAACCGGAAACCAAAGTAATAATATTGCCGCCCAGACCTTCTCTCCATTTGCTGAAAACCAATTTGTCCGCAATGATATGAGCCAAAGACTTAGAATCACCGATTTTATATTTTTCAGCAACTCTCAGAGACCAGAGAAATATCCTGGATTTGATGCCGCCGGCTTCCGTTCCTCTTTTGTAAATCGCGTCGTAAACTTTTTCTACCATTCTTGGAACCACGGTCATATATTGCGGTTTCACTTCTTTCAGGTTTTCGCTGAGCTTTTCGTTACTCTCTGCAAAATACATCGAGATGCCGTTGGTCATAAAAAGATACAAAACCATTCTTTCATAAACGTGGCAAAGCGGAAGAAAGCTCAGAGCGCGGTTTTTCGAATCTTTGTAAGGCACTCTGTCTTCGCAACCTAAGACATCGGAAACGATATTCTTATGCGTTAGCATCACGCCTTTTGGTCTGCCAGTAGTTCCGGACGTGTAAATAATCGAAGCCAGTTCATCCTCAGAAATCGAATCTTTAATTAAATCAACTTCCTGCTGATTATCGCTTTCTTTTCCTAATTCTAAGAGTTCTTTCCAATGTTTGGCATTACTGACTTCATCAAATGTAAAAATCTCCTGCAAATCGGGTAATTGATTTTTTATGGAATTGATTTTATCAAATAATTTTTCATCGGAAACGATACAGATTTTCGAATCGGAGTTCTCAAGATTATAAACACAGTCTTCTCCCGAAATCGACGGATAAATAGGAACAGTAATCAAACCAATCTGCAAAGCAGCCTGATCAAAAAAACACCATTCGACTCTGTTGTTAGAGGATATCAGTGCTATTTTATCACCTTTTGTAAGACCGTATTTTAATAATGCTCTTGATAATTGATTGGTAATTTTGATGTATTCATCCGTAGATATTTTCTCCCATTTTCCGTTTCTTTTATCACAGACAAAATCATCTTTTTCGAAATTAGCTTTCGAATAATAAGGAATATCGAAAATCCTTTTTACTTCCATTGATTGTTATTTTAAAAACTGACGTTTATCGCAAATATAAATAAATATGAACTTCCCGAATGTTAATATTTGCATAAAAAAAGCTATCCATTGGATAGCTTCGGTTTATTCCTTATACATTCTGTCATATAAATCCTGAAATTCTGCTTTAATCGCTTTTCTTTTCAGTTTAAGTGTTGGTGTCAGCAGTCCGTCATCGATGGTCCAGATTTTCGGAGTTAATTCAATTTTCTTGATCTGTTCCCACTTTCCGAGATGCTCGTTGATTTTTTCAATTTCTTTCTCGATTCTTGATTTCACCGCAGGATTAGCAGCAATTTCTTTTGGTGAATCAGAGATTTTAACATTGTGAAGTTCCGCCCAGTTTTTAGCATATGCAAAATCCGGCTGTACCAAGGCACAAGGCATTTTTTCGCCGTCGCCGACCACCATTATTTGCTCAATGAATTTCGAAGCTTTTGCAAGATTTTCGATGACCTGTGGTGCAATAAATTTTCCGCCAGAAGTCTTGAACATTTCCTTCTTTCTGTCCGTAATGAATAGAAAATTATCTTCATCCAGATGTCCAATATCACCTGTTCTGAAATAACCGTCATCGGTAAAAGCTTCTTTGGTTTTTTCCTCATCACGGTAGTAACCTTCAAAAACAGAAGGACCTTTTACTACAATTTCGCCATCGGATTCAATTTTGACTTTGACATTTTCCAAAGGAATTCCAACGGAACCCACTTTCACTTTTCCAAAGCTGTTCACCGAAATTACCGGTGAAGTTTCTGTCAATCCGTAACCTTCCAAAATCGGAATTCCTGCTGCGTGGAACATTGTATTTAAACGTTTTGACAAAGCAGCAGAACCGGAAACCAATGTGACCAGATTTCCGCCCAGACCTTCTCTCCATTTTTTGAAAACCAGTTTGTCAGCAATCGTGTGCATAAAGGATTTTGGTTTCCCCAATTCATATTTCTCAGCGATTCCTAATGACCAAAGAAAAATTTTCGATTTTAACCCGCCTGCAGCTGTTCCTTTATTATAAATAGAATCATAAACTTTTTCTACTAACCTTGGGACGACCGTCATATATTGAGGTTTCACTTCTTTGACATTTTCCCCAATTTTCTCAATGCTTTCAGCGAAATAAATGGAAATCCCATTACTTAGATAAAGATAAAAAATCATTCTTTCGAAAACGTGGCAAATCGGAAGGAAACTCAACGCTTTGACTTCTTTATAATCCAATCCTTTTTCTTTTGGGATTCTCGGCGTACTTGCAGTAACGTTAGAAACCAGATTATTATGGGTTAGCTGGACACCTTTCGGTTTACCGGTTGTTCCGGAAGTATATATAATCGTCGCCAAATCTTCAGGATTGATAGCTCTTGCCAAATCATCCACTTCAATTTGTGTCGCGTCGTTTTCGCCAAGATCAAGAATCTCGTTCCAGTTTGGTGCGCCATCAACATCATCAAAAGTAAAAATCCCGGCTAATGAAGGAATATTGGGTTTTGCATTGGTTAGTTTTTTATAAAGTTCGGCATCGGAAACAAAACAATACTTGATTTCGGAGTTATTAAAAATATAAACATAATCTTCCTCAGAAATTGTAGGATAGACGGGAACTGTAACCACTCCGATTTGTGAGATTCCCAAGTCCATCACTGCCCATTCGGTTCTGTTGTTAGAAGTGATGAGTCCTATTTTATCTCCTGGTTTGATCCCCAGCTTCAGAAGTCCTCTGGAAATCTTATTCCCCTGATTGATAAACTCAAGCGTAGATGTTTTATTCCAATTTCCATTTTTTTTTGTCACGAGACAATCTTCTTTCGGAAATTTTTCCATCGCCAAAGCGGAAAAGTCAAATATTCTTTTAACGTTCATAAAATATCCTTATTAATATATTATTAAAATTGAGTTTACATTATCGTAAATATAATTTTTTTTTCCAAGATAACAAAATGTTATAATTTCCTTTGAAATTTTCTCAAAAAGTTTAAATTTACGGACGAAAAATTTAATCAAAAACATATGGATTTCAATCTTACAGAAGAGCAACAGATGATTCAGCAAGCCGCAAGAGATTTTGCACAAGCAGAACTTTTGCCGGGCGTTATAGAACGAGATGACCAACAAAAATTTCCGCACGACGCAGTTAAAAAAATGGGAGAAATGGGATTTCTCGGGATGATGGTTGACCCAAAATACGGTGGTGCTGGTCTGGATAGTGTTTCTTATGTTTTGGCAATGGAAGAGATTGCTAAAGTTGATGCTTCTGCAGCGGTTGTAATGTCGGTGAATAACTCTCTGGTTTGTGCAGGTTTGGAAAAATTCTGCAACGAAGAGCAAAAAATGAAATATCTGAAACCGCTGGCGAGTGGCGAAGTGATCGGTGCTTTTGCTTTGTCTGAGCCAGAAGCTGGTTCTGATGCTACTTCTCAGTCAACAACAGCCGAGGATAAAGGTGATTACTACTTGTTGAACGGAACCAAAAACTGGATTACCAATGGTGGAAATGCAACTTATTATATTGTAATCGCTCAAACCAATCCTGAGAAAAAACATAAAGGTATTAATGCTTTTATCGTAGAAAAAGGTTGGGAAGGTTTTGTTGTTGGAAAGAAAGAAGACAAATTGGGAATCCGTGGAAGTGATACGCATTCTTTGATGTTTACTGATGTGAAAGTTCCTAAAGAAAACAGAATTGGTGAAGACGGTTTTGGGTTCAATTTTGCAATGGCTGTTTTGAATGGCGGTAGAATCGGGATTGCTTCTCAGGCTTTAGGTATTGCTTCTGGAGCTTACGAATTGTCTTTGAAATATGCGAAAGAAAGAAAATCTTTCGGAACAGAAATCATCAATCATCAGGCAATTGCATTCAAATTAGCAGATATGCACACGAGCATAATGGCGGCGAGAATGCTGATTTACAAAGCGGCCGCAGAAAAAGATGAAGGTAAAGACATCTCAGAAAGTGGTGCGATGGCAAAATTGTACGCTTCTCAGGTAGCGATGGATACAACGATAGAAGCGGTTCAAATCCACGGAGGTTACGGTTATGTGAAAGAATATCACGTTGAAAGAATGATGCGTGATGCCAAAATCACTCAAATCTATGAAGGAACTTCGGAGATTCAGAAGATTGTAATTTCGAGGTCAATTGCAAAGAAATAATTTGAAATTTATCTAAATACTAAACCTTTCTATTTTCAGAAAGGTTTTTTTATTGAATTAAGAATTAAAACTTCGGATTCTGTAAATTTGTTTCAAAATCAATAATCATTTATCGCTCATCATTTATAATCAGATGTCGGAATTAAAGAAAATCAGGGAAAAACAAAATCTGACTCAGGAAGAACTGGCTGAAAAGTCGGGGCTTTCTGTAAGAACCATTCAACGTATCGAAGCCGGGACTGAACCGAAAGGTTATACTTTGAAAACTTTGGCTTCAAGTCTGGATGTTTCTGAAAAGGATTTATTGACGCCGATTATTCTGACAGAAGTTGTTGTAGAAAATCCAATTGTTGAAGAACCTGTTTTACCAATAGAAAACGAAGCGATTGAAAATTTGACTTTAATCAAAATCATCAATCTTTCTTCACTTCCGTTATGTTGGTTTCCGATAGCCAATTTTCTACCGCCATTATTGATAATGTTGATTTCAAAACAGAAATCTCCACTTGTCAAACAAATCATTTCGCTTCAAATTATTTTAGCTGTTATTGCTCCAATTATTTTTATGTTAGTTGTGATTTTAAAGCTTGGTAAAGCGTCGGTAATGGTAACAATGATTGCTTTAACATTAGTGAATATTTTTATTATTCTTAGAAATGCTTATCAATTAGATAAAAAACAAAGTCTTTATTATAAGCTGGATTTCAATTTGTTATGATCTTTTCAGCCAATTGTCGGGTGATTGTCGGGCTCAATTTTTGACTTAATATCAATTAATTCTGAACCTTTGTCAAAAAATAAAACAATGACAAAACAATTCGGAATTATCTTCCTTTTTCTATTCCTTTCTATCGGAAATCTGAAAGCTCAAATTGATGAAAATTCACCGTTATTCCTTGAGCTCAAAAAGCAGGACAGTATTTTTTTTGAACGTGGATTCAATAATTGTGATATCGCTTATCTGGAAAAATCAGTAGATGATCATCTGAAATTTTATCACGATAAAGGTGGCTTTCAGGACAAAAAATTATTCTTGGAAAGAACTAAACAAAACATCTGCGGCAACCCGAATCAAAAGCCTATCCGAAAAGTTATTGAAAACAGTCTCGAAGTTTTTCCACTTTACAATAATGGCAAATTATACGGCGCCATACAATCCGGAGAGCATCGGTTTTTTATCCGTGAAAAAGGAAAGCAAGATGCTTTAGGTGGTCAGGCAAAATTCACTACAGTTTGGACGAAGAAAAATGGAAACTGGATAATGAGCGATATCCTGAGTTATGACCACGGCGACGCTAAATTAGATGACAAAGCTAGTAGCATTGAGCAACTGATGAAAGATAATAACATTCCGACTTTAGGATTAGGTATTATTGAAGATGGAAAATTAACAGGCATAAATGTTTACGGAACTCAGAATGGTAAAATGTCAGCGGCTTATAACAGTCTTTTCAATGTGGCTTCTTTAACGAAGCCAGTGACTGCGATGACGGTTTTACGCCTGGTAAGTCTTGGAAAATGGAACCTCGATGAACCGCTTGATAACTATTGGATTGACCCGGATATAGCGAACGATTCCCGTCACAAAAAGCTGACCACGAGATTGATATTAAGTCATCAGACAGGATTTCCCAACTGGCGTTGGATGAATAAAGATAATAAATTGAATTTCGAATTTGAGCCAGGAACAAAATATCAATATTCAGGAGAAGGTTTTGAATATCTGAGAAAAGCCATCGAGAATAAATTCCATAAAAGTCTGGAAGAAATGGCTAAAGAATATGTTTTCCAGCCTTTGGGAATGGACGATACGAGTTATATTTGGAATGAAAAAAAAGATGCAGACAAAATCGTGATTGGTTATGATAGTAACGGAAAAGCTTATGATATTGTGCGGAATAAAACCGCTAATGCAGCAGATGATTTGACAACGACTGTGGAAGATTACGGAAAATTCCTGGTTGCGGTTATGAATAATGAACTTCTGACGCCTTCGGTTTTTGAAGCGATGAAATCCAAACAGGTTGAAACCAAAAAGAATAAATATTTCGGACTTGGCTTTGAAATTTATGACTTAGGAAATGGCGAAATTGCTTTATCACACGGCGGTTCGGACAAAGGTGTCAACACAATTGTTTTTCTTTTGCCTAAAACCAAACAAGGTCTGATTATTTTTACCAATGTAGATGACGGCTACAAAATCTACCGACAGCTGATTGAACAGTATCTTGGTGATAAAGGTGAAAAGATTATTGAAATTGAAACGAAATAAATTTGATTACAATAAAAAATATTTCGCCAAGCTCAATATAACACGACTTGTCGAAGTCTAAAAAAATAATTACAGTTAATAAATTTAATTGTAATTATTTTTGTTACATTTAGAAATTATTCTAACTTTGCACCGTTATGAACAACACACGATTTGCAACCGCTATCCATATTTTGACACTTCTTGCGAAAGATCCGCAAGAATGGCTGACATCTGACTGGATTGCCGGAAGTGTGAATGTGAATCCTGTGATTGTCCGTAAAGAATTGATTAATCTCAAAAAATCTGGCTTAATAGAAAGCAGACAAGGAAAAGTCGGAGGTGTTAGAATTGCTAAAAATCCTGAACAGATCAATATTTCAGAAATTTACGAATCGGTAAAAAATACGGAAGTTCTTGGTAAAAGAAATCAAAACCCAAATCCGCTATGTAGTGTTGGAAAAGACATCAACAAAAATCTTGATATTTTATTTGGTGAAACGGATGATTTGGTTTTCCAGTTTTTGAAAAGCAAAAAATTGTCAGATTTTACCAATCAATTCAGTTAAAAATTTTTGACTTAAAATGTAACAAAATATATTACAATTAATTAAAATTTAAAATTATGAACAAAAAAGTAGCAGTAATCGGAGCAACAGGCTTCGTAGGAAAACAAGTCGTAAACGAATTATCAAACAGAGGGTATTCTGTAAACGCTATTGCAAGAGACAGTTCAAAAGTAGAAGCGAAAGATAACGTAACTGCAACCAGCGCAGATGTGAATAATGTAGAAGAATTAGCAAAAGTTTTGGAAGGGAGTGATGCTGTGATCAATACTTTCAATGCAGGTTGGACCAATCCGAATCTTTATGACGACTTTTTAAACGGTTCCAGAAACATTGAAAAAGCGGTTGAAAAATCAGGTGTTAAGAGATTTATTACCGTTGGTGGTGCAGGAAGCTTGTTCATCGACGGGCAGCAATTGGTTGACGGTCCGGATTTTCCTGCTGATATCAAACCTGGCGCAACAGCTGCAAGAGATTACCTGAACGAAATCAAAAAGAACGAAACTTTGGATTGGACTTTCTTCTCCCCGGCAATTGAAATGCATCCGGGAACTGCCGGCATTAGAAAAGGTACGTACAGAACAGCCTTGGAAAATCCTGTCTTTAACGAAGAGGGAAGAAGCACTCTATCTGTGGAAGACGTTGCTGTGGCTTTGGTGGACGAGTTGGAGCAAAACAATTTCGTTAAACAACGTTTCACTGCGGCTTACTAAAATAATTTGGGCAACTATTTCCGCCTTCCGCTCCCAATCTTTTTTGCAGACGATTTCAGTTTAAATAGAACTTAAACACCAAGCAAAAAAGGATTTCCGCTCAAGTCGGGCTGCGTGTAATTCAGTTGTCAAATATTACGTTATTTAAAAAAGAAAACCTTTCAGTCAAACTGAAAGGTTTTTATTATAGTAAAAATATGTCTAAGTTTTATTTCTCATAAACCAAATAACCATAAGCAGGAAGACTCACATCAGAACCTTTGATTAATTCAGCTTTGCTATTTGTGAAAACATTCTTATAGCTTCCAACCGAATTATCATCTTCCAATTTGAAATTAACAGCATCTTTTGATGTATTAATCAAAACCAAAACTTCACGTTCTCCATTTTTTCTTAGATAAGCCAAAACTTTGTCGTTAGAAGTTGTGTTGATCCAATAAGTCGTTACAGCTGGGTCACCACCTCTTAAAGCAGGATTTTCAGATTTAAGATTCAATAAAGTTTTATAGAAATCCTCCAATTCGTATTTTCCATTCCAAGGAATTCGGTCTTTTTCGAAAAACTCCAGACGTTTTGTTTTCATTGGCAATTCTTGTCCGGAATAGAGTAGTGGAACACCATTCCAAGTAGCAGAAAAAACAGCTAAAGCTGGCGCAAAATCGCCGTATTTTTCATATTCGGTGCCATTCCAAGAGTTTTCGTCGTGGTTTGTAGTAAACCAAGCTCTCATAGAGTTATCGCCGATTTTGGAATATTGCTCCAAAAGATTTTTAAGGTCAGAAAGCGGTAGATTCTTCTGGTAGAAATCTTTGGAAAGATGCATCCATTTCCAGCTATAGCTCGCATCGAAAACTTTTCCATAATCCGGATTTTCTAGCTCATCAAATTCGCCTAAGAAGAAAAGAGGTTTCAGTTTCTCCACTTCTGGTCTTGCCTGTTGCCAGAAATCAACTTCTACCCAGCTTGCCAGGTCGCAACGGAAACCATCGATGTTAGTTTCCTTTACCCAATATTTCATTGCATCTATCATTGCCAGACGCATTTCTTTGTTGGTATAATCCAACTCAATAATATCGTCCATTCCGCTCGCTTTATGGAAACTGCCGTCTGGGTCTTTCAGAAACCATTCAGGATGAGATTTTGTCCAAACGTGGTCCCAACCTGTGTGATTCGCTACCCAGTCGATAATCACTTTGAATCCCATTTTATGCGCTTCATCTACCAAGTGTTTAAAGTTCTCCAAAGTCCCAAATTCAGGATTGATTGTGGTGTAATCATACGCAGCGTAAGGACTTCCCAAACTTCCTTTTTTGTTTTGCTGAGCAATAGGTGTAATTGGCATAAACCACAACGTTTTAACGCCCATTTTTTTCAGCCTAGGAAGCTCTTTTTCAAATGCTGCAAAAGTACCTTCCGGTGTATATTGTCTAACATTAACTTCGTAGATATTGGTCGTGCGTTTCCATTCTTGCGGATTTTCCATAGTATGATTCTGGGTTTTGCAGGATAATAATAATGCGGCGAGTGCCGGAAGAAGAATCAGTTTTTTCATTCTAAAATTGTTTCTCTTGAGTTGTGAATTCTTATTGTCTATTCTGTAAATGTAATAAAAATTAAAAAGTCCGAAAAATATGGTCTTGTTAATGTTTTATAAAACTTGATTCTTAAAAAACGACGGATTATTTTGATTATTCTTTTGAAATACAATTTTGGGAAAACTTTAATACAAAATAAATAGTAAAGGTATTATTGTTGTATAAAGAAGCAATGAAATGTTAAATTAAAATATTATGTCAAATTTTAAAGGAAAAACAATTATAGTAACAGGAGCGGCAATGGGTTTAGGATTTGCCGCGGCTGAATCTTTAGCATCAAAAGGTGCTGACATTACATTGGTAGATTACAATGCAGAAGCGTTAGAAAAAGCAAAAGCAGACCTACAATCCAAATATCCGGATAGCCGATTTCTGACTTTTACAGCTGATGTGTCGGTTGAAGAAAATGTTAAAGCTTATGTTGATGCAACGGTAAAAGAATTCGGGAAAGTGGATGGACTTTATAATAATGCAGGAATCGAAGGAAGACAGGCGTCATTGGTAGATTACGATATAGAGGTTTTTAAAAAAGTTATTGATATCAATCTATTAGGTGTTTATTACGGAATGAAGTATGTGATTCCGGAACTTCAGAAAAATGGTGGTGGTAGAATTGTAAATGTTGCATCTGTTGGTGGAATCCGTGGTGTGGCAAATCAAACCGCTTATGTTGCGACAAAACACGCTGTAGCCGGAATGACAAAAAATGCGGCTTTGGAATATGGGAAATTCAATATCTTAACTAACGCCATTGCACCGGGAGCGATTTTGACGCCAATGGTAGCGGAAGCTTTTAATCAGGTGAATCCTGCTGACCCGAAAGCGGCGGAAGCAGAATATGCATCCCGAAATCCTACAAGAAAACTGGGCGACCCGAAAGATGTTGGTAATCTTGTAGCTTATCTGTTGAGTGATGAAAATGGTTATGTTTCCGGACAGGTAATTGCCATTGACGGTGGAGAATCTAATATGTACGGAAATCCTTAGAGACACTCTCCCATAAAGTGTGTAAGTTAAAAAGTGAGGGCTTGGATTTTATAATCTGAGCCTTTCTTCAAAAATAAGCATAAATTGGTTGAGAAT
>NZ_RAQH01000010.1 GCF_003610695.1 Epilithonimonas arachidiradicis
ATTCTCAACCAATTTATGCTTATTTTTGAAGAAAGGCTCAGATTATAAAATCCAAGCCCTCACTTTTTAACTTACACACTTTATGGGAGAGTGTCAAAAATAATCACGAAAAACTAATAACACATTCTCTATATTTTAACCACCGATCTCTCGGTGGTTTTTATTTAGAAAACTCCCCGTCTGAGATTATTAATCAGAGCACCAAGATTCAGAACCAAGGTATATCGTATCCTGTAACCATAGTCTTTGAATGTGGGCTCAAATCCTAAATTGGACGCTACAGGAAAATAGATTTCCAAAAAATCCGGCACCACTTTTACCTTTACGCCGGAATCCCAAATGAATTCGGTACTTCTGCTCTTATTTTTATAAATCCCCGCATCAGCATACAGGTTGAACCATTTCCAAAGATGAGAATCAACATTAATACTGGTGATGAATTGATTAACTGAAGTATTGAACATCGATTTGAAACCGCCCTCTGCCAGAATAAACTGCTGAGATAGGATTCCCGAAGTGGCACTCTGTCCCAATAATCCATAAGAAAAAGAATAGTTGGAAACACGCGATATTCCATAATTAAACAAAGCATTCTTCGTGTCATTTGTCAAAAAATACCCGGCAAACCAGCGGAAACTGATTTTTTTGTCCTTCGCATATTCCCAGCGGTAAAACGCTTCGACAGAAATTTTCTGAAAATCTTCCATCCATTGCAAATTGCCCGAGATGTATTTTTCGTGAATCAATCGGTTATCAGAATAAGAATAACCAAGATTCCAAAGATTATATTTGGAATACAAATTATTCTCAATCATCAATGGTGTCAATTCCCGCTCATAATAATTATATGAGAAATATAAACTTCTTCCAATGGCACTTCTCGGATTTTTGTTGAAATTAAGTGCTGTTGCTGCTCCAAATCTTTTATAAGCTAAATTTGTATTATAATGAAAATAGGACCCTGAAACCGCAAAATTCCAGCTCCTGAAAAAACTGTTAGGTGGAAGAATCGAATAGCCAAGTGCACCCGAACCCGTCAATTTCCCTGTTCCTGTACTGTAATAAGGTGTGAACGAATAATCAAATTTTTGATCATAAATCCCCTGATTCTTAAAATTGAGACCGACCAAGATCTTATCATAAGCATTGAAGGTTAATCTCGGTGTCAAGAAAATTTCATTGTATTCAGGGTTCTGAATATCTTTGATCAGCTTGAATTTTATTTTTTTTGTATTGGAAAATAAGCCTTTCGTATAGATATAATTGTCTCTGTAATTGGATTCAGGAAAAACGTAATTATCATTTAAAACAATTTTTGCCACATTTTCCTTTGGAATCAGAATCGAGTCTTTTGCTTTGGAGCTGCCATCTTTCCAATAAGTTGTTTTCTCATCATTCTTATTTTCCGATTCAATTTTTACAGGGATATTGGAAGCATTTTTATTTTTGATGTTTACCTGATAATGATCGTTTTGTACTTTAATATTTTTCAAATTAAAATTAATCCTGTGCTTCTCATCCATCATAGGACTCAGAAAGACTGATTTTCCTGAAGTGAATTTTTCCAGGCTAATGAGGAAATCCTTACCTGTTGTTTTGGTTTTATAATTAGACGAAAGATAGTTTTTCAGAAAAAAATCAAATGAATCCGAACCTTGGTATTCCGAAATATAATTCAAAAGACTTCCCATCTCAAACTGACTGATTGCAGTTGTATTAAAATTGCTTAATAAGTAATAAGGCGTGGTGATTTTCTGATCAAGATTTTGCGTATAGATATAATGATAAGCCAATCCGTAACGCTCGGAAAGTTTCAGCTTGGAGGCGTGAAATAATTTCAAAGGCTTGATTCCGAAGATCTTCGCATTGTCAGGTAGATTCCCAAGAAGTTTATGGTTAGGGTAGAAATTTTTCAGATATTGGATTTCGAGGTAGGATTTCAAGCCGTTTTTCAGCCAGTGTTCTTCCGTTTTATTAGTAATGAAATATTCGTCCATTATTTTCTTTGAGACCGCACTGAAGTAATCTAGATCCGTCTTTTCATAATCCGTAAACATCTGATATTTGAATTTCCAGAATTTGATATCATCAATGCCAATGAACTCTTCCTTATTCAGGAATTTTTGAGTGATGAACAATTTGTCAGGCAGATTTCCAACTCTTGCCTTTATGAATTTGAGATGCGTTGGCAAAAGAAAACCTAAAACCTGTCTTTGATATTCAGTGATCTGATAACCTAGTTGGATATTGATTTTCTGACTGTCGATATCTAATAAAAATTCGGGATAAATCTCTCTGGAAAATTGAAATTCCGGGTCATTGATCGAAGTTCCTTCAAATTTGGAATCTGATTTTTGATTAAGGTTAGAATAAACTTTCCAACTGTTTGAAATCTCGAAATTCACACTCCAAAATGAGCCAGCGTTGGCAGTTTCTTCCGTATCCCGATATGAAACGTTACTTTGATTTTCATTTTCATAAGTTTCCGGGACCAGGAAAAAATATTTTAAAAGAATATGATTTGCGTCCACACCATAACCGGTAAAACGGGCATCTGGCAACTGAATTTGATATTTCAGATTAAGTCTAATACTTTTGCCGGATTCCAAAGGTTCCGAAAGCGGAATGAAGATGTTTTCCTGAGTTTTATTAAGGATTTCTGACGATGTGTTTCCATAAGAATATTGAAGGCTTTCCAGCTTCCCCAGTTGATTTTCCTTAGCAAAGTACAAATCCTTTTTCCGGTCTTCAATTTTTCTTTTGAGAAGTGGCGTTTTGCGTTTCTGATAAGCCGAAACCCAATTCAGCAGCTTGATTTGACTGATGGATTTCTGATGCGGATTGTGATAGATCAAAGTTTGCTCTACAGAAATTGATTTTTGGTCTTCATTCAGTTTTACATTCAACAAAATGCTGTCCTGCTGAGCCTTTGCCCAGAAAAAAGGAAGAAATAAGACCAAACATAAAAGGAATCGCTTCATCAAAAAATATCAGTAACTAAAACTACTACTTTTTTCTGATGAAGCGAGAAGTTATATTGTTAAAATTACAAAGAATCCTGATAAGCTTTCCAGCCTTCGTTTTTGTAACGCAAAGCTTCTTGCTCCGGCTCATCGGCTTTATAAATGCCGCGTCCCACAATGATGAAATCTGTTCCGTAATTTTTAATCACGTGTTCCGGCGAATTGTATTGTTGTCCTTTATCATCACCACTTGTCGCTAAATTAACGCCTGGTGTGAATAATAAAAGCTGGTCAGAAACTTGATTTTGTGCTACACAGCCGATTATACTTGGGTGATTTTCGATGATTTTCAAAGCTTCTTCACGATAATGAGCATCGGTTAAAGTGCCTTGGGAAGACATTCCTAAAATCGCTACAACACCAACATTCATAAAGCAATCTAAGCTTTTGCTTCCACCAATGACGTGGGAGGTTACCAAATCTGCCCAGTTGGAAATCTTGTAAGTTCCGTAAGAAAACTGCAGTTCTTGGGTGTTCCCGATGTCAGCAAATTTCCGGTCTTCCATCAAAAGGAAATTATGTTTCGTTGCTAAATCTTTGAGCGGAAGAATGGTTTCATCAGCATCAAAATCGTTCAGAATATCAATATGTGTTTTAAGAGCCACAATATGAGGACCGACAATATCAGCAAAATCTAATAATTCTTTTGTTGTGATAAAGTCTGCTGATGCAATCAGGTTTGACCTTTTTTCAATGGCGATTTCAAGTATTTTCTTTGCGAAAGAATGTTCAGCAACTTCTAATTTTTGCTCGTATGACAAACGTTTTTTCTCTTCAAAAACCACTTGATTTCCATTTACAAAATCTTGAATTCTTGCAACTTCTTCGTCATCAATGTAATTAACTTCTCTAAGGATTTCCACAACCTCAGAAATATTGAAAAGCGAATGAACTTTGTAACCTTTGGCTTCCAATTTTTCTTTTCCGCCTTGTTCTCTATCTAGAACCACAACGATGTCTGAAACTTTGATACCTTCATTTTCAACTTCTTCAATGGTTTCAACCAAGGATTTTCCTGATGTGATGACATCTTCCACCAATAGACAGTTCTGTCCTTTTTCGTAAATCCCTTCAATCAGTTTTTTGGTTCCGTAAGCTTTGGCTTCTTTTCTTTTGATGATCAACGGAAGATAACTTTCCAGAGACATTGCTGTTGCCATTGGAAGCGCCGCGTAAGGAACGCCGCAGATGATATCAAAATTATCCAAAGGAAGCATTTCCAAAAGATAATTGGCTAGTTTTTTTAGGATTTTTGGGTCAGAAGCGAGAGGTCGCAAATCCACATAAAATGGACTTTCTATTCCGCTTTTCAGTGTAAAACGCCCAAACTTGATGATCCCGAGTTTGTAACACTCGAGGAAGAATTCTTTTTTACTTTCCATTGACTTTCTTTAGATTTCGACAAATTTAAGGCTAATTTTTATTAACCACAAAAGCCACAAAAGTTTGAAAATCAAAAACACAATTTTGTCATTCCGTAGGAATCTCTACAGAGTTTGCTTAGATTCTACGGAAACTAAATGCTCAAAATATTTCATTGAATTTTTCACCACTTTCTTTTGTGACTTTTGTGGTTTATTCCTCTTTCCACTTCGGATTCGCGGCAAAAATCCTTTCATTGATTTTGCAATCGTCGGAATGCGCACCTTTCAGAAAACCAATACTCATCAGAAACTCACCGACGATTTCGCCGCCTGTGAATCTAAAGGTTTTTTTGAACAGTTTTACCCATTCTTCCTTTGTTTTCGGATGATGATGCTCCAGCCATTTTTCAAAAGAACCAAATTCCTTTTTCAGTTCCAAAATGGTTTTAGCATTTTCTATGGCGGCATTGACTTTTAGTTTATTTCGGATAATTCCTGGGTCTGATAGTAATCTTTCTCGGTCTTTTTCTGTATAAGCAGCTATTTTTTCAATACTGAAATTGCTGTAGGCTTTTCGGAAAGAATCTTCCTTTTTGAGAATCGTTTCCCAACTCAATCCAGCCTGATTGATTTCCATTATGAGTCTTCCAAACAATTCATCATCATTGTGAATCGGAAAACCATAATGATTATCGTGGTAGTTTTTGTGCAACGCTTTCCGGTCTTCGGGCTGCATTGTTTCTATGGCTTGGCAGTATGACATCTTATATTTTTAAAATTGAATGTAAAGGTAATTTTTTTTACCGGTTATTAAAATTTCCCTAAAATAGGAAAACGGACGAGTTAAGTAGACAGTCAGAGGTCTTGAGTAAGTATTCAGAAGAGTTGAGTAGGCAGTCAGAGGTCTTGAGTAAGTATTCAGAAGAGTTAAGTAGACTGTCAGAGAAATTGAATAGACAGTCAAAGATGTTGAGTACACAATCAAGGGTCTTAAGTAGACTGTCAAATGTCTTAAGTAGATTATCAAAGAGATTGAGAAGACAGTCAAAGATTAAAATTTAACAATGATAACGGGTTTGAAATATTGTTCAATCAACTGTGAATATGATTAAGGATTAGAATTAACAATTTCATATCTTCGTGCAAAGCTTTTTTACAATGTATAAATCAATATCTTTTTTCTTTTTACTTACCTCTTTTGCCTTTGTTAATGCTCAGATTGAGGAAAAAAAACTCGACGAACTGATTCAGAACTCACTTAAAACCTTTGATGTTCCTGGGATGTCTGTTGGCATTGTGAAAGACGGAAAACTTATATATGCGAAAGGTTTCGGTGTTCGCTCACTTAAAAATAATCAGCCGATGGATGACAATACGTTGGTAGGAATTGCTTCTAATAGTAAAGGTTTTACCTGTACTGCTTTGGCGATTTTGGCTGATGAAGGCAAAATCAACTGGGACGATAAAGTGACAAAATATATCCCTGAGTTCCAAATGGCAGATGCTTACGTTTCTCAAAATGTGACCATCAAGGATTTGGTGACACACAGAGCTGGATTAGGATTGGGACAAGGTGATCTAATGTTTTTCCCAGAAGGTGGAAATCTGACTGTGAATGATATTGTTCACAATGTTCGTTACTTGAAACCAGAAAATCCTTTCAGAACGACTTTGGATTATAACAATATTATGTTTATCGTGGCTGGCGAGGTGATTCACAGAGTTTCCGGTTTGCAATGGGCGGACTTTATTGAGCAAAGAATTATGAAACCTGTCGGGATGACGGCGAGTTTCGGGTCTTATAATAGAGCAAAAAATTCACAAAATATCATCGATGCACACGCTCCGGTTGATGGAAAAGCTATTGCTGTTCCGCACGATTGGAATGAAACAGCGAACGCCGCTGGCGGCATTATGAGTAACATCCAGGATATGACAACTTGGGCGAACTTTCTTCTGAATGGATTTGTGACTAAAGACGGAAAACGTTTGGTTTCTGAGAAAAATGCCCACGAATTGTGGAGTCTTCAGATTCCGGATAAAGTTGGGATGACTTCGCCTTATGATACTCATTTTTATGGTTACGGATTGGGCTGGTTTTTGAGCGATGTTAAAGGCCATTTGCAGGTTCAGCATTCCGGAGGTTTGATAGGAACGGTAACCCATTTTACATTGATTCCGGATTTGAAACTGGGAATTGTAGTTTTGACGAATCAACAGTCCGGAGCAGCTTTCTCGACGATTACCAACTCTGTGAAAGATGCTTATCTCGGCGTTGAAAATCGTGATTGGCTAAAACTTTATGGTGACAGAAATAAAAAAAATGAAGAGACTTTCGCAAAACAGAAGAAAGAGGTTTATGATAAAGCTTCAAAATTCAAATCCGATTTGAAAGACGACCAATTTATCGGTTGGTACAAAGATGAATGGTTCGGGATTGTTGAGGTGTCCAAGCAGGGCAAAGGTTACAGAATTATTTCTAAGTCTTCTCCAAGGCTTAAAGGCGATTTAATTCCCTATTCTGCGAATGCTTTTGTTGCAAAATGGGATGACAGAAGTTATGATGCTGATGCGTTTTTTACTTTAAATTTTGATGAAAACGGCAAAGCGGTTTCTGCGAAAATGAAACCGATTTCTGATGTGACGGATTTTAGTTTTGATTTTGAGGATCTGGATTTGAGGAAGATTAATTAGAAATATTTAATGATTCCTCCTAAAAATATAATTGAGTTCCTATTTGGAGTCAAAGTAGATAAAAAAACAGATTGGATTATTAATATTTGTATTTTGATATTAATTATTTCAGCATTTTTAATAATATTATAAAACAATATTTTTGGAACGAGATAAAATCGAAATTTCCAAATAATCCATTAATAATGTTTTTTGAAGAAGGAATCAATCAAATCATTAAATGTGATTGAATCTATTGATATTTCAAAAAGAGACATACAGGAAGTCTGAAGATCTTTTGCATAAAAAAGCCGATTTGAAAATTCAAATCGGCTTTTTTTATTTGTGGAGGTGAAGTTTCATCATAATGTCAGTTTGCTCGTCATTTCCGAGTTTGAAAATATGTTTATCAAACTCTACAAAATTATTTTTCTTGTAGAAACTTATGGCTCTTGCATTTTCTTCCCAAACACCTAACCAAACGTAATCAACGTTTTTGGATTCAGCAATTTCAATAGCTTTGTTGTAAAGGTATTTTGCAACACTTTTTCCGTGAAAATCCTTTATAACGTAGATCCTTTCGATTTCCAGAGCATTTTTATCTTTGATCTCAGTTTGGGAATCACCCGAATTGACCTTAAGATAACCCACAACATTCTTATCAACCAAAGCAAAATAGAACATCGAATTCTCATCTGAAAGTTCTGATTTCAATTGCGAAACAGAAAACTTTTCTTCCAGATATTGATTCATATCTTCCTCGGAATTCCCTTCTGAAAATGTCTCGGCAAAAGTTTGTTTTCCGATGATCTGTAGATCAGCAATGTCTTCTAAGCCGACTTTTTTGATTTGAATATCACTCATATCCAATGATTAAATCTCTTTGAACTGAAGATTTTGTTCTTTTAATAATTTAGCTTCTGCTTCTTTGTAATAACCGTTTGCTAATTTGTTGTAAATCGATTCGAAAGCTGCAAGGGTTTCGTTGATTTCAGCATCAGTGTGAGAAGCGGTTGGAATCAGTCTCAAAAGAATCATTCCTTTTGGAATTACCGGATAAACCACAACAGAGGTGAAAATCCCGTAATCTTCTCTCAATTCTTTAACTAATAAAGTTGCTTCAACTGGTGTTCCCTGGATGAAAACCGGCGTTACACAAGTGTTGGTGTCGCCAAGGTTATATCCGATTTTTTTAAGTCCGCCTTGGAGTTTTTCAACATTTTCCCAAAGCTTAGCTTTGATTTCCGGTCTTGTTCTTAACAGTTCCAATCTCTTCAAACCTCCGATTACCATTGGCATTGTCAGAGATTTAGCAAAAATCTGGGATCTCAGGTTGAATTTCAGATAACGGATAATTTCTTTATCTCCGGCCAAGAAAGCACCGAAACCTGCCATTGATTTCGCAAACGTAGAGAAGTAAACATCGATCTGGTCCTGGCAACCTTGCTCTTCACCAGCTCCTGCACCAGTTTCTCCCAATGTTCCGAATCCGTGCGCATCGTCCACAAGGATTCTGAATTTATATTTGTCTTTAAGTGCGCAGATCTCTTTCAGTTTACCTTGTTGTCCTCTCATTCCGAAAACACCTTCAGTAATTACCAAAATTCCGCCACCTGTTTCTTCAGTGACTTTCTGAGCTCTGATCAAGTTCTTTTCAAAACTTGCAATATCATTGTGTCTGTAAGTAAAACGCTTACCAGCGTGCAATCTGACACCGTCCACGATACAAGCGTGAGAATCTACGTCGTAAACAATTACGTCATTTCTTGAAACCAAAGCATCGATGCAAGACACCATTCCCTGGTAACCAAAATTCAAAAGATAAGCTGAATCTTTCTTAACGAATTCCGCCAATTCTCTTTCCAATTGCAAATGCTGTTCAGTTTCTCCGGACATAGCTCTTGCACCCATCGGATAAAACATTCCAAACTCTGCAGCGGCTTTGGCATCGGCTTCCAAAACTTCGGGATGATTGCACATTCCCAAATAATCATTAGCACTCCAAAATATGACGTCTTTCCCCTGGAACTTCATTCTCGGGCCAATTGGTCCTTCTAATCTTGGGAAAATATAGTATCCTTCGCCATAATCTGCAAATTGTCCTAGTGGACCTGGATTTTGTTTTATTCTTTCAAAAATGTCCATTTTTTCTAACTGATATTTTTATTGATTGAAAAAACCTTTTGTATGACAAAAGGTTATGAATTTTGTGATTAAATTTTATTTGATGATTTCTGTTTTGAAAACTTCATCATAGTTGTGGAAACAATTGTTGATAAAGCCTTGCTCTTCCATCCATTTGTCGCTGTACACTTTGGTAATATAGCGGGAACCGTGGTCTGGATAAATTAATACAACCAAATCATCTTCTTTGAACTCGTGGGAATTCGCATACTGAATCAAAGCCTGAGTGACAGCGCCGGTGGTATAGCCGCCCATAATAGCCTCTTTCAAAGCAATCTCGCGGGTTCTGTAAGCCGACATCTCGTCATTAACCCTAACATATTCATCAATCGTGTCAAATAAAAGAGCGCCTGGAATCAGGTTTTTTCCAAGACCTTCTATCTGATAAGGATGAATTTCTGTTTTATTGATTTTTCCTGTTTCGTGGTAAGTTTTCAGGATAGAGCCATCTGCGTCTACACCAATTACTTTGATATCAGGATTTTGTTCTTTCAGATATTTTGCAGAACCGGAAAGCGTACCGCCGGTACCTGTACAAGCAAAAAGATGCGTGATTTTTCCTTCTGTTTGTTTCCAGATTTCAGGACCTGTAGTCTGGTAATGTGCATCAATATTCAATTCATTGAAATATTGATTGATGTAAACCGAATTAGGAGTTTCCGCAGCAATTCTTTTAGCTACTTCATAGTAAGATCTTGGGTCATCTGCAGGAACTGAAGCCGGGCAAACATAAACTGTTGCGCCAAGTGCCTTTAAATAAGCAATTTTTTCAGCTTTTGTTTTATCACTAACGGCAAGGATGCATTTGTAACCTTTGACGATACAAACCATTGCAATAGAAAAACCGGTGTTTCCGGAAGTAGTTTCTACAATTACAGAATCTGATTTTAGGATACCCTGTTTTTCTGCATTTTCTATAATATGAAGCGCAATTCTATCTTTTGTAGAATGCCCTGGATTATAAGACTCCAACTTAGCGTATACTGTCGCAGGAATGTCCTTAGTAACCTGATTTAACTTGACTAACGGTGAGTTGCCAATCAAACCAAGAATATTATCGTATACATTCGTCATTTTATATCATTTTTTCTCTCAAAAACTGTCTGCAAAAATAAAAAAAAAATTGCAATGTTTTTACTTTTGTGGCGCGAATCTGATTTTAATCAAAATATTTATTCAAAAAATCAGTTGTTTTTCTGCCGTTTTCAGAAAATGTATCAAAATTTAATTTTTGTTAAAAACTTAAATAACTGAATCAAAAACGTTAAATTCGCCGATATTTCATTTTCCGTATGAAGAATTGGACTTTTAAACGATGGAACACTATTCTTGGATGGGTAGTTTTTGTAATTGCATTTATCACTTATTTATCAACCATAGAACCCAACTTCAGTTTCTGGGATTGTGGAGAATACATTTCTTCAGCGGTTAAATTGGAGGTTACCCACGCACCGGGAGCTGCACTTTTCCAATTGGTTGGAGCCGTTGTTGCGTTGTTTGCTTTTGGTGACGGGCAGCATTATTCGTTGGTAATTAATGCGATGTCGGCGTTGTTCAGTGCGTTTACAATCCTCTTTTTATTCTGGACCATTACGCATCTTGTAAGAAGATTACTAAATAGAGAATTCGAAAACATTACAATTGCTGAAGAAATTGCAACCTTGTTTGCAGGAGCAGTTGGTGCTTTGTGTTTTACATTTTCGGATACATTTTGGTTTTCAGCAGTAGAAGGTGAAGTTTATGCGATGGCAAGTATGTTCATTGCATTGATTGTCTGGTTGATTACTAAATGGGAAAATGAATATCTGGAAAAAGATAACGAAAGATGGATTATCCTTTTGTTCTTCGTTATCGGTTTATCTGTAGGGGTGCATATGATGTGTATGCTGGCTTTGCCTGCGGTTTGTCTGATTTATTACACCAGAAATTATAAGTTCACTTGGAAATCCTTCCTTTGGGCAAATGGAATTACTTTAATAATCCTAGCCATTGTCTTCAAAATTATTTTCCCTGTGATAATGACATTGTTCGGAAAATCCGAAATATTCTTTGTGAATGGACTAGGTCTGCCTTTCCACTCAGGGACAGTTTTCGCATTTGTTATTTTGTCAGTTCTTTGTTATTTATTCATCACTTATACAAGAAAAACCGGAAAATCTTTGTATCAGACGATTGCTTTGTCAGTCGTTTATATGATAATTGGATTTTCTTGTTGGCTGGTTATCCCAATCCGGGCAATTGCCAATCCGCCAATGAACCTTAATGACCCGGACAATGCCTTGGGAATGCTGGATTACTATAACCGTGAACAATATGGTGACTGGCCAACGTTGTACGGACAAAATTATACCGCTTATCTAGATCCGAACGGAATTGAGAAAAATGAAGACGGAAGTTACAAAACTGAAAAAACAGGTGATACTTACGAGAAAGATGCTACAACAGGACAATATCGCAAAGTAGGAGAGAAGTTCAATTATGTTTACAGCAAAGAACACGTTGGTTTCTTGCCAAGAATGTTTAGTGAGGATAAATCGGTGATGCCGAATTACATCTCGATGTACGGTGCGCCGGATTTCACTTTCAATTATGGGAATGAGCAAATCTCCGAAAGTCCGGAAGCGAAACAATTCTTTGATGAACTTCGTCAAAAATATGAGAACGGAACCATCAAAATGGATGATTATCTGAAAGCGAAACAATTCGGAATTATCAATGTTCAGAAACCGACTTTAGCACAAAATTTAGACTATTTTATCACATTCCAGAACTACTATTATTTCGGAAGATATTTGCTTTGGAATTTTGCTGGTCGTCAGAACGATGTCGAAGGGCATATGGAAAACACGAATGGAAACTTCATTACAGGTATTCCTTTTATCGATAATAATATTTGGGGCGACCAGAGCGAGATGCCTGCTAAATTCCAGAATGAAAGCACGGTTAAGTTCTTTATGTTGCCTTTGATTTTAGGTTTACTAGGATTCTTCTTCCAATTGAATAGAGATTTTGGAAGATTCTACGCGATATTATCTTTATTCATTTTAACAAGTGTTGGGATTGTATTCTATACCGGGATGAAGCCATTTGAACCTCGTGAAAGAGATTATGCGATGGTCGGTTCCTTCTACGCATTTGCGATTTGGATTGGATTAGGTGTTGCAGCAATCTATTGGTTGCTTCAGAAAAAAGTAAAAAGCAAATCAGCTCAGATTATTGTGGGTGTCGTTTTATTGGGAATTCCTTTTATGATGGGCTTCCAGAACTATAATGTTCACGACAGAAGCGGACGTTATACAGCTTACGATTACGCTTATTCAAGTTTGAAATCACTGCCAAAAGACGGAATAATGTTCGTTTATGGCGATAATGATACCTATCCGGTTTGGGCCATTCAGGAAACTGAGGAATTCCGTCCGGATGTAAAAGTGGTGAATTTTACATTGTTGTCAACACCTTGGAACATTGACCAGGTTAAGAGAAGAACTTACAACTCAATGCCTGTTCCGTCAACTCTGGAACACGAAGATTACCGTGAGGGTTCCAACGACCAGGTTTATATGATGACGAAGGACGATTGGTCTAATATTTTTGCGAATTTAAAAGATCAAGGTGCACCAGATACAGAATTTGCAGCCTTCAGAAAATATCTGACTCAGGATTCTATCACAATGAAAGAAGCGGTTAACTTCCTGAAAATGAAATCGCCTGAAAAAGATGAAATTGTTAAAATGATTTTCGGAGAAGAGCGTTATCAGAAATTTAACTTCCTTCCGGTTTCCAAATTTGTACTTCCGGTCAATGTCAATAATGCCGTTAAATCAAGAATCATCACGGCAGCGGAAGCTCAAAAAGCAGAAAAGCAAATCGTCATCGATTATAAAGGTTCTAGTATGTTCAAAAATAATATGATGATGCTGGATATCCTGGCCAACTTTGATTGGAAACGCCCAATCAACTTCTCAAGCGGTGGGATTTACGACGGAAGCAATCTATTCTTCTTGTCCAATTATCTTAAGTTTGATGGATTCAGCTACAGATTGGTTCCAATCAAAACCGAAGAGTCTCCGGATGGCGAGTTAGGAATGGTGAATGCGGACGAGCTTTACAACATTGTGAAAAATTACAGATGGGGTAATTTCAAAGATTTGAAAGTCCATTTTGACGAGACTTGTACGCAGAATATCATCGGTTACAGATCATCGGCAAGTAGAGCGGCTGAGGCTCTGGTTCTGAAAGGCGAGAAGCAAAAGGCGATTGAAGTTCTGGATTTAGCAAGCAGAGAAATCCCGGTCTCCAAATATAATGATCCAAGGTCTTTGAGTTCTATTGTTTACGCTTATATCGTTGCCGGACAAGAGCAAAAAGGACTGAAACTGGCAGAAGACCTCAAAAAAGGAATCTTCGAAGAGTATGATTATTACACCAGATTATCTCCGAAATTCCAGGTTTACGCGGCAAGGCAAATGAAGGTGAAACCAATGGAATATTCTCTCGTGGTTGGCGCAGTTTCCGATGCTTACAACAAAATCGGACAGAAGGAAAAAGGTTACGAATATCTTGTCAACTCTCTGAATGTTATTGATAAGAGATTCAATACATTTATCAAAGATTTGCAGGAGATGGGCAAAGAAAAGGCCTTCAAAAAAGCCGATGATGTTCAGAAAGTGACATCGTTCTACTCGTATCTGTTTGATATTATGAAAGATTACGATACAACTTACGAAGCTGAAAAGATGGATAACATCACAAAACAATTGATGAAAGTCACACAGTAGAAAGTTATCTACTGAAACTATATCAACCCTTTCAGAGTTAGAACTCTGAAAGGGTTTTTTGTTTTAAATATTATCATTCAGTCAAAGTTTTAAAGTGTAATTTTGCTATCAACTATCAACTATCAACTATCAACTATCACTATCAACTATGAACAACTTTTGTGCTTTCCTCCGTGGCGTGAATGTTAAAGGAACCAATATGAAAATGGCAGATGTTTGCAAAGTCTTTACTGATGCAGGTGTCCAAAACGTATCTTCGGTTTTGGCGAGTGGGAATATTCTGTTTCAATCCGATAAAGATTCTGTGGAATTAAAGAAGATTTTGGAAAAAGCAATGTCAGATCATTTCAATTACGAAGCTTTTCTTTTCATCAAAAATGAAAAAGAAGTTATTGAAATTTTAAAAAATGACCCATTTCCAACAATCGAGAATTTTCATAATTACGTTTTCCTCGGTTCAAAAAAAGTAGAAGAAACATTGTTGGAAGAATTTGAGAAATCAAGCAAAGCAGAAGGAGAGAAAGGTAAAATCATCAATAATATATTCTATTGGCAAGTTCCAAAAGGACAAACTTTAGATTCCAATTTCGGGAAAGTGCTTGGTAAGAAAAGTCTGAAAGATAAAATGACGAGCAGGAATGTGAATACTTTTGAAAAAATAATAAAGAAATTTGATGTATAATCCTGAAATTAAAAATTTCGTAAAATCAGCTTTTGAAGAAATTAAAAAAGCTAGATCAGTTAATTGTCTTCAAAAGATATTAGATGATTTTGAATTTCAGAAAAATAAGATTTCAGTCGAAACATATCCTAAAATTAGGTTTAAAATTTCGGCCCAAGAAATTCAGCAATTAGTAGCTGCTAATATTTTAGATCAAAATTATCAATTTAATAGCGAAGTTTCATTCGAAGAATCACATGTTGTAACTAAGCTATTATATGCATTAGCTTGGAAAAATGGTGATTTGAAAAAAATAAATCATATAATAAAGGGGATTTTATCTACTGAGGATGAAGAACTTCAAGTTACTGAATCTTTAGTTTTTCATCAGTTTGGTAGACATCTTACAAAAAAGTCTAATGAACCAATAATTGATCAGCATGTTATAAGAGCTTTTTGTGTTTACAAAAATTATGAAAAAATTAAAATTATTGAAAAAGGGCATATAAAATATATTAATGAATATAAAAACTGGTTAGTTTCCGAAGAAATAAGTCCAGAACTAAAATCTGAAAATGATTATGTTTATTTTATCGATCAAATATTATTTGCAGTAGGAAAAACGGTTAAAAGTATGAACAAGTAATTATACTCATTAATCCGTATATTTGTATTCGATTTTCAGACATAAAACAATCTGAACTTTATAATTTAAAATCAAAAAAATGATACAATATTTAGATAAGATTCATCACAAAGATTCCAAGAACTTTTTCCTGATTGCAGGACCTTGCGCAATCGAAGATGAAACAATGGCTTTGCAGATTGCAGAACATATCGTGAAGCTTTCCGACAAATACAATATTCCTTATATTTTCAAAGGATCTTTCAGAAAGGCAAATAGAAGCCGTGTAGATTCTTTCACAGGAATCGGCGACGAGAAAGCTTTGAAGATTCTTAAAAAAGTGGGAGAAACTTTTAATATTCCTACGACAACAGATATTCACGAGAATGGGCACGCCGCTTTGGCTGCAGAATATGTGGATGTTTTGCAAATTCCGGCTTTTTTAGTTAGACAAACCGATTTGTTGATTGCAGCAGCAGAAACTGGGAAAGCAGTGACGCTTAAAAAAGGACAGTTTCTTTCACCAGAAGCAATGAAATTTGCTGTTCAGAAAGTGAAAGATTCCGGAAATGATAAAACAGCAATTATCGAAAGAGGAAATACTTTTGGCTACAGTGATTTGGTTGTAGATTTCCGTGGAATACCGACAATGAGGGAATATTCTCCGGTGATTTTGGATGTAACGCACTCTCTTCAACAACCGAATCAAAATTCTGGCGTGACAGGCGGAAGACCAGAGTTGATAGAAACGATTGCCAAAGCTGGAATTGCAGTGGGTGCAGACGGATTGTTCATTGAAACTCATCCAGACCCATCTGTAGCGAAATCTGACGGTGCAAATATGTTGAAATTAGATTTGCTTGATGACTTGCTTGGGAAACTGACAAGAATCAGAGAAGCGATATTATAAAATTAAAGTCCGGAATTGCCGGACTTTTTTGTTAATTTCAGTTTTTCATATAAGATTTATAAATATTCTTTCGTTCTTTGTATTAATTGCTATTTTTGTTCACTCAAGAATGCGTTAAAAATAAATTCAGATAAAAAACTACAACATTGAAAAATTATATTCTTTTAATTCTTTTCTTTTTGCCCGTTTTGGCATTTTCTCAAATCAATTTAAAAGTTCTCGATGAAGACGGTAAAGCAGTTTCCGAAGCTGAGGTTACCTATAATGACCAGACTTATCAGACCGATAAAAACGGTTTTGTAAGAATTCCGCTTTCTGATTCTGAAAAAGAACTGAAAGTGCAAAAAGAAAACTTCAAAGGTTTTTCTAAAACCATCAAAACATCACCAAAATCTCAAACTGTTAATGTTCTTTTCTTACCAGTGGCTAATGCTACAGAGATTCAGGAAGTTGTTTTCCAGAAAAAAGGAATCCGTAAAACCAATGATTTGACTTCGGTTGAGATATCTGTGAAAGAAGCGAGAGAAGTGGCTTCTTTAGGAGGTGGCGTGGAAGGCCTTTTGAAAAGTTTACCATCGGTCAATTCCAATTCCGAGTTATCTTCCCAGATTATGGTAAGAGGTGGAAATTATGATGAGAACTTAATTTACATTAATGATGTTGAGCTTTATCGTCCGTTTTTGACTCGTAACTCTTTGCAGGAAGGGATGAGTATCATCAATCCAGATATGGTAGGGATGATCAACTTTTCTGCGGGTGGATTTGAACCGAGATATGGTGATAAAATGTCTTCTGCGCTTAATATTTATTACAGACAACCTGAGAAATTCGAACTCTCCGGAGAAGCAAGTTTGATTGGCGGACGTTTAACAACAGGTTTTGCATCAAAAGATAAAAAATTTACAGGATTAGTTTCTGCACGTTATAGAAATACCAACCTTGTTCTTAATACTCTGAATGAAGATACAGATTTCAATCCACGATATATGGATTTACAGACCTATCTTAATTATCAGTTCAATGAAAAGTGGTCTCTGTCTTTCTTAGGTTACTATGCAAAGAACGATTATCAGATGGTTCCAAAGCAGAAAGAAGTAGATTTTGGTAGTCTTTTACAACCTCTAAAACTGACTGTTTTCTACAACGGGCAAGAAGATGATCAGTACAAGAATATGATGGGAACGGTAAGCGTTAACTTCAAACCAAGTAAGAAATGGCAGTTCAGTTTAGATAATTTTGCTTACCAAAACAGAGAAAGAGAATACTATTCTTTGGCTTCGGGTTATATCTTGGAAGCATTTGACGAGGAGGGAAATCCTGTTGCAGGTTATGATGCGGGTGGACAAATTGATCACGCCAGAAATGACTTATTAGTAAGAGTTGTTGGATCTCAATTCAGAACCAAATTCTCCCCGGATGTCAATACAGATATCGAAGTAGGCGCAAAATTCGAAAGAGAAACGATTAAGGATTTCACCAATGAGTGGCAGTTTGTAGATTCTATCGGTTACAGCAATCCTAGAGATTTTGTCATTCCTGGAAATCTTGATACTTCTGATCTTAATCTTAAATATTACATCGCAGGACAAAACAATATTACACCGACAAGAATTTCTGCTTATGCTCAATTCTCTAAAAAATTCTATTGGGGAAGCAACAGAATCTTTGTTAATGGTGGAGCGAGAGTTCAGAACTGGAGTTATAATAAAGAAACCTTGTTTAGTCCAAGAGCACAATTTGCCATCAAACCTAACTGGGATATGGATATGTTGTTCCGAGTTTCCGGAGGTGTTTACTATCAGGCACCTTTCTATAAGGAGATTAAGGATCTGACAGGCAGTTTCAATTCTGATATCAAAGCTCAGAAATCTTATCAGATCATCATTGCCAACGATTACGAATTCAAGATTGGAAATAATGATAACAGAAAGCCTTTCAAATTGACAACGGAAGCTTACTACAAGAAAATGGAAAATTTAATTCCGTATTATTTGGATAATGTAAGAGTAAGATATTCTGGTAAAAATAATGCGGAAGGTTATGCTTATGGTTTAGACGCAAGGTTATTCGGACAATTTGTTCCGGGAGTTGATTCTTGGATTTCTGCAAGTTACGCGAGAGTTTATGAAAATATTGATGGAAACGGATATATTCCTAGACCTACAGATCAGCGTTTCCGTTTTTCTATGTTCTACCAGGATTATATGCCGAAGTTTCCAAGTATGAGAGTTAATTTAACGTTGACCTTCGCCAGCGGAATTAATTCTGGAACGCCGGTTTTATTTGATGCAGCAGGCTTGCCGGATTATTTGGCAGCTTACCGTTACCAGAAAACTTTACCTTCTTACAAAAGAGTTGACATTGGTCTGACGAAAGTCTTTATTGACCAAAAGGACAACAAGGCAAGCGGTAATTTCTGGGGCAAATTCAAAGAACTGACTTTAGGCGTTCAGATTTTCAATGCATTTAATATTAATAATACGATTGCCAACCAATGGATCAGTGATGTTAATTCTTCACCACAATTGTATTATCCAGTGCCGGTTAGATTGACAGGAAGGTTCTTCAATGTCAAATTGGAATTCAAATTGTAGTACAGTTGAGAAATAAAGTAATGAAACAGTCACAAAACCTCACCGAATTATCGAATGAAGAATTACAAAGGTCATTCAAGCAAGCAAGGATGGTTTTAAAAATCTTTTTCAGTATTTTTATTCTGCTTCTTGTGACTTGTCTCTATATAACGGTTACGAAGGGATTTGGCGTTTTTACAATTTTGCCATTGACCTTTATTCCATTGATTATTGCCAATATTTTCAGCTACGGAAAAGTAAAAGAAGAAATGAAGAACAGAAATCTGCTCAGTTGATTTTCCTTCAAATAAATAAAAAGCTTCCAAATTTGGAAGCTTTTTGTTTTAAAAATAAGATCTAATGAATCTTAATTTATGGGTATGCTTATTTTGGTCTTTGTTGAAGATTCCTGTGGAATCTAAACTGTCAATTCTCACTTTTCCGTGAGCGTGGATGATTTTTTGGTCTGCCAGAATAAAGCCGACGTGGATAATCCTTCCTTCAGAATTTTCAAAAAAAGCCAAATCGCCTGGTTTTGCTTCCTCGATAAAAGTTAATGCTTCTCCGAGTTCTGCCTGCTGATAAGTATCTCTTGGTATTTTGATGCCGTGGATTTTATAAATAATTTGTGTAAAACCACTGCAATCGATTCCGAAAAAGCTTTTTCCGCCCCACAAATAAGGAACATTTAGAAACTCTTTAGCACAATTTATAATACTTTCGCTGAGGTCACGTCCGCGAGTCGGCGCAGTCGTTTCAAAATTAACTTCAGAACCCATTGATAAAAGTACTTTTCCACTTTCCGTCATTGTAGATTGGAAAGGTTCTTTCACAAGGTTTCTTTTTCTTGATGCTATTAATTCATCAGAAACAGGCGAAATTTGTTTTGTGTCCATCCACGCTTCGTAATTATCATAATGCGTTATGATTTTGGTCCAATTATCTTTAACCTCGATGATATCCGCAGACTCACCGTAAAGTAGTTGGGATACGATTTCGCTTTTGTCAGAACTGTCTGCTCTCAGTGGCGCGATGGAAACATTGCAAATGCCTTTATTCATTTCAATCAATTATGAATTTAAAAATACGAATTATTTCTTTCTAATCAAGTGTAATCCGTCTCGCAAAGGTAAGATTAGATTTTCGAAATCAGAATCTTCGGCGATGATTTTATTCACGAGTTTGATTTGCTCTGTTTGTTTATCTTTCGGATTATTTTCAAGGACTTTTCCGTACCAAAGAACGTTGTCAATCAAAATGATACTTCCCGAGCGGAGATTGGGTTTGATGAGTTTCAAATATTCCAGATAGCTTTCCTTGTCCGCGTCTATGAAAATCAAATCCCAAACTTTATCCAGTTTTTTGATTTCTTCTTTCGCATCACCAATGATGAATTCGATTTGATCCTTGTAATCACTTTCTGAAAAGTATTTTTGTGGAATATAAGCTAGGTCTTCATTCTTATCAATTGTGTAGATTTTCCCATCTTTCGGTATGCCTTCTGCCATACTCAACGCTGCGTAACCTGTAAAAGTCCCGATTTCCAAAACATTTTTTGGCTGGATAATATGCGATAAAATGCTCAAAAGACGACCTTGCAGATAACCGGAAATCATATGCGGTTGAGTCGTTTTCTGATAAGTTTCTTTTCTTAATTTTTTGAGAATGGCAGGTTCTTCGGAAGCGGTTTCTTCCAAGTATCTGTCCATTTCTTTGTCTAATTCTTCGAAATAACTCATTAGGAGTTCGGAGTTTTTGGTTTGAGGTTCAAAGGTACTAAATGTTTAAGTTATGATCGATGTTGTATTGATGTCGAATCTGATGCCCGGCTTGAACGGAGCTCATTTTTTGTGGCTGGAAAAGCAAAGGCAAAAAATAGCGGGAGTGGAAGGCGGATAAAGCTGCCCAAATAAAAAACCTCGCCATTTCTGACGAGGTTGAGTTTTACAAATTCTGAATGAGTAATCGATTATCATTCATCGTTTATGATTTATTTCTTTACCGGAGCAATGTCCATTAACTTCATAAACTCATCCAGTTTCGGCATAATGATGATTTCCGTTCTACGGTTTTCAGATCTTCCGGAAACTGAAGCGTTGGTCGTTTTCGGATTGTATTCGCCTCTACCACCCGCTGTAATTCGGTTAGGATTCACACCAAACTGATTCTGAAGAACTTTTGCAACCGCAGTCGCTCTAAGTGCCGATAAATCCCAGTTGTCTCTTGGCGCATTGGCACTGCTTAGCGGCGTATTATCTGTGTTACCTTCAATCAAGACGCTGTAAGTATCGTAGTCGTTAATGACTTTAGCAACCTTAGCTAGAACGTCTGCTGCAGCCGGCTGGATGTCATACTTTCCAACTTGGTAAAGCATCTTGTCTGATAACGAAATCAGTACCACACCTTTTAGAACCTTTACATCAACATCCTGATCAGCCACATTGTCCAGAGAACGTTTCAGCTTGTTAGATAAAGCCAAATTCAAACTGTCGTTTCTGCTTTTTCCAGAAATCAATTGTTTAATATAAGCGTTGGAAGCGTTGATTTCTCCAACCAATTTATCGATGTTAGCAGAACCTTTTCCGGCATTGGACAGACAAGCATCAAGACTGGATTTCAGTGCATTATTTTGACCAACCAATAAGTCGTTTTGGCTTTGAAGACCCGAGTTAGCGCTTTTCAAATCCTGGATTTGACGCATTCTTTCACCCGCATCTTCTACACATTGCTTGTAGTTCAGATTAAGGGCGTCGAATTGTTTTTTGCTGACACACGATGCGAGGGAAAGTCCCACAGCCGCCATTGTCAAAATTTTAAATAATCTCATAGTAAAATATTTAATTTGTTCTTTATCTCTTTGTAAAGTGTAAATTCAAAATCGTTTCAAAAGTAAGGATTATAACTGTATCTTTGTGCTTATAACTTATTATTTCGTTATAAAATTGTGTTAACTCTCTTAAAATTTCAGAATAATCTAAAACGATTTCTGAACCAACCGCATCAAAAAACATACCTTTTGGCTGTAAGTGGAGGCGTGGACTCCATGGTTCTTGCTGAGCTGTTCAGAATCCGCGATTTGAAATTCGAAGTAGCACACGTTAATTATCATCTTCGTCATGAGGATTCTAATCTGGACCAAACACTGGTTTCTGACTTTTGTAAAAAACATAAAATTCCTTTTCATCTGTATGAAGTTTCGGAGAAAGATGAGCAGCCGGAAAATTCAATTCAAAATTGGGCGAGAGAATTACGTTATCGATTTTTCAGAGAAATTCAACAGAGAGAAAACCTTGATTTTTTAGTCACAGCACATCATCTGAATGACCAGCTGGAAACATTTATTATGAATCTTTCCAAAGCAGCAGGAATCCGGGGTTTAAGTGGAATTCCGCAAAATGAAAATGGCATTATTCGTCCGCTTCTTGATTTTTCTAAGGAAGAGATTTACGATTTTGCAAAACAGAACCAAATCGAATTTCGAGAAGATCAATCCAACCAAAAAACTGATTATCTACGGAATAAAATCCGACATCATATTGTTCCGGAACTAGAAAAAATTAATCCAGATTTTCTAAATAATTTTTCAAATAGCATCAATTATATCAATCAGGCTAAAGATTTTATTGATGAATCTGTGAATGAGAAAATTGAAGCTCTCAAAATAAATTCCAGCGAAAATCAAATCATCATCGATAAACAAAAATTCTCAGAAGAATCTGAATTGATTCGATATGAAATTTTAAAACGATTTGGTTTCAATGATGAAAACGAAATGCAGAAAGTTCTGTCAGCTCAAACCGGAAGCTTATTTTTTAATTCTGATTTTCAATTGATCATTAATCGGAATGAATTGATTTTTAAGGAAAAGATGGTAGATAGAAGATGGAGGATGGAAGAGATTAGGCTTGAAATTATTAAGAACGAAATCATTATTCCTGAAAATGTTAAGATTGAAATTCAAGAATTCGGAACTTGTTTTTGGAAAATTGATAAAAATAAGATTCAATTACCTTTGAAATTGAGAAGAAAACAAGAAGGCGATTTGTTTTTTCCTATTGGAATGATTGGTAAAAAGAAAATTTCGAAGTTTTTTAAGGATGAAAAATTGTCTATTTTAGCGAAGCAAAAAATCTGGCTTCTTTGTGATGCTGATGAACGAATCTTAGGCGTATTGCCTTTTCGGCAGGACGGGAGATTTGTATCTGAAAATTCGTCAGATTATTTGGAAGTTAGAGTTTAACCACAAAGAGCACAAGGATTTTACTAAGGTCACTAATTGTGTCCTTGTGAAGAAACTTTGTGACCTTTGTGGTTAGAAAATAAAATTTAATATCAAAAAATGAAAGATTTCAAACTGGTGTTTTCAACACTTTTTCTATTAATAATAACTATTTTCAATGCACAGATAAAAAATCCGGTCAAATTCAAATTTGATGTTAATCCTGTTGGGAAAGACGAATATGAAGCTGTTTTGACAGGAATAATTGAAGATAACTGGCACGTTTATTCTCAGGATTTGCCACCAGATTCAGGAATTCCAACTGAATTTAAAATTACTTCAAAACAGGGAATTCAATTGCTTGGAAAAGTTCAGGAAATAGGAAAAAAACACGATGAGTTTTCGGAAGCTTTTGGTGCTCAGATTGTTTATTATTCCAATAAAGTCGTTTTTAAGCAAAAATTCAAACCAAAAGATGCAACAAAGCCAGCGACCATTACCGCAGAAATAATGTATCAGACTTGTAATGACCGCGTTTGTCTGGCACCAAATACCCTGGAATTTGAAAAACAAATCGAAGGCAGTAAAACTGCAATTGCTCCTGACGAAAATGTTGAAAAAACAAAAGATACTGTTTACGAAGTTGCTCCGGCAGGACAAGTCGGAACAGTTCTGAAACCTACAAATATTGAAACGCCTGCTGTTGCCAAACAAGAAGGTTTGAAAGTTAATTCTCTGGACTTCAAAAATCCTTTGACTAATTGTGGAACTGTTCAGGAAAAACCAAATGATGACAATTGGTTGGTTCTCGGTTTAGGATTCTTAGGCGGACTAATTGCGTTGTTGACACCTTGCGTTTTCCCAATGATTCCGTTGACGGTTTCGTTCTTTACAAAAGGGAACAAAGACAAAGCAAAAGGAAAAAGAGATGCGTTTATATACGGTTTCTTTATTTTGCTGATTTTCGTTTTATTGAGTATTCCGTTTCATATTATTGATGGAATTTCGGGAAATATTTTCAATCAGATTTCGACGAATATCTGGCTGAATTTATTTTTCTTCGCCATATTTTTATTCTTTGCATTGAGCTTTTTCGGATATTACGAAATTACATTGCCAAGTTCTATCGCTAACAAATCTTCCAAAGCTGAAGAAGCGGGCGGATTGATTGGGATTTTCTTTATGGCTTTGACTTTAGTGATCGTTTCGTTCTCTTGTACAGGTCCAATTTTAGGGAGTTTATTAGGAGGTGTTGTAGCTGGAGCGACTAATGTTCCAACATTGTTGACCTTTGCTTTGGCTGGTTTTGGATTGGCTTGGGCATTGGTTTTCGGATTGTTGGCGTTGTTTCCACAAGCTTTACAAAGTTTGCCAAAATCTGGCGGTTGGATGAACACGGTGAAAGTTGTTCTTGGATTTATAGAGTTGGCTTTGGCGCTTAAATTCTTATCAAAAGCAGATTTGGTTTCCAAAACATTCTTGCTGAAAAGAGAATTATTCATCGTGCTTTGGATTATCATTGCCATTGGATTGGTTGTTTATTTATTCGGGAAAATCAGATTTCCGCACGATGATAAAAAGCCGAAAATCAGTTTAGGAAGAAGAATTCTTGGGGTTTTCGGAATTGTATTCATTGCATATTTGATTCAGGGATTGATTCCTTCTGACAAACCAAAGTTACAGATGCTGAGCGGGATTTTACCTCCGTTAAACGTTAGTTATTTCCATAAAGAAGAAGACGGCATTCTTGGTTTGAAACCTTATCACAATTACTTCGAAGCGATAGAAGTTGCGAAGAAAGAAAATAAACCAGTTTTGATAGATTTCACGGGTTATGGCTGTGAGAATTGCCGTAAAATGGAAGAGTTTGTTTGGAGCCAGGATGATGTTTTGCCAATTCTTCAGAATGATGTGATTATCGCTTCCGTTTATGTGGATGACAAAGAAGAATTGCCGGAAAACGAGCAAATCAAAATTGATATGGGCGAAGGTCAGATGAAAAAAGTGAAAACGATTGGCGACAAATGGAGTTTGTTCCAACAAGTTAATTTCAATAATAATTCTCAGCCACACTATGTTTTGGTAACGCCAGACCAAAAAGTGATTAATTCGCCGGTTTCAGGATATATGCCAAAAGAAGATTTCAAAAAATTCCTGAAATGCGGGATTGATTATTTTAAAAGTAGCAATTAATATGTTTTGAATAATTTTTTTAGTAATAATTAAATAAAATTTACAAATAGGAATAAATTTTGTATTCAAAAATCCATAATGATGACGAATCATTATGGATTTTTATTTTCTATTATTAACTACTAAAATCTAAAGCTATGGCAGAAATACAAATTAAAGAGCAATCTAACGGAAAGAAAACTCAGAACAAGAAACCAATTCGTGTGGATATGACGCCAATGGTGGATTTGGGATTTTTATTGATTACATTTTTTATGTTCACAACCAATTTCTCAAAACCAAACGCCATTAATTTTTCCAACCCTCCGAAAAATGATATTAAAGTTATAAGTGATATCGATATTAGAAATTCAATAACATTTATTCTAGGCAAAGATGGACGGGTTTTCTATTATCAGGCCGAGAAAAAAGATTTGAATGAGAGCAGCCTTACAGAAGTTTCTTTCGATAAAGCACAGGTTGCAAAAACTATCGAAGCTGCAAAAGCAAAAGCACCTAGAAAAGAAATCTTTACAGTCATTATAAAACCTACTGACGATTCGCAGTACAAAACAATGGTGGATATGTTAGACGAAATGACAATTACAAAATCCGAGCGCTACGGAATCTCAGAAATGAATGATAAAGAAAAGGAATTGTACCAAAATAAAGTTCAATAATTAATAAAAATTATTTTATAAAGAGTGTCTCAGGACGCTCTTTTTTATTTATTTTCGTGAGGAAAATTAAAACTATGAGAAAACTAATTCCAGTTCTTATTCCTTTTTTAATCGTTTCTTGTAAAAAATCTGAAGAAACTACAGCCTCGAAAGTTGATAGTGTAAAAATCATCGATTCAATCAATGCAGCCAGAACAAAAATTAATGACAGTATTCTCAGCAGTCGCGCCTACAAAGATTTGTCTGGAACGCATTCTTTGACTCATGACCAAGTAAATGGTGCAGGAAAAATCACTTTTACAAAAATTGGACAAGACGAATACAAAATCTCTGGCGAGAATAAATCGGGAAGCAATTTTGTGAAAATCGAAGGCAGCGCAAGAATGACCTCACCGAAAAATCTTAAATTCGACGGAACCATCACGCAAAGCATTTCGGATTATGACAATGGAAAACTGGATGTCAGAAAAGGCAAGAAAAATTTCTCTACAAAAGATGGTGGAAAAACGTTTAAGCTTTATGAATCCGTCAATAATGCAGGGTTTGGAGATAAAATAATAATTAAATTGTAAATGATGCTCAATTACGAAATCGAAGGAAAAGGAACGGAAAATCTGGTTTTGCTTCACGGCTTTATGGAAAATCTGTCGATTTGGGATGATATGATTCCGTTTCTGTCAGAGAAATTCCGAATGATAAAAATCGATTTGCCGGGTTTTGGAAAATCTGATGTTGTTGCGGAAATTCAGACTTCCGAGATAATGGCGGATGAAGTCAAAAACGTAACGGATGAATTGGGTTTGAAAACATTTCATTTGCTTGGACATTCTATGGGCGGTTATATTTCGTTGGCTTTTGCAGAAAAATATCCTGAACTTTTGAAGTCGTTTACCTTATTTTTCTCAACTTATTTTGCCGATGACGAAGTGAAAAAAGAAACCAGAAGAAAAGGTTTAAGAATCATCAAAGAAAATCTCAGAGCTTTCGTCAACGCAGGTGTCCCGAATCTTTTCAACCCAAATGAACACGATCTTCTGGAATCCAAAATCAAACTAGCTAAAGAAACAGCCTATACATCGTCTGTTGAAGGTGTTTTAGCATCTCAAAAAGGAATGATTGAGCGTTCCGATAGAAAATCGGTTTTAGAAAATTTCGAAGGTAAAATTCTGGTTCTCTCAGGCAAACACGATTCGGCGGTCAATTCAGAAAAAACAATTGGAAATCTTCCTGACAGAACAAATATCAAATCTTACGTTTTGGACTGCGGACACAACGGTCATTGGGAAAAACCGGAGATTTGTGCTGCGATTATCAATACAGAATTATTGCATCATTTACCAAAAAATCTTGTTTTTTAAAATGGAAATTATTTCAAAAATCCTCGTCGCAATCGTCGCTCTAGAGCATCTTTACATCCTCTATATGGAAATGTTCGCTTGGGAAACATTGGGCAAAAAAACATTCCGAGGTTCATTGCCAGATGAGATGTTCAAACCAACTAAAAAACTCGCTGCGAACCAAGGTCTCTACAACGGCTTTCTTTCGGCTGGACTCATTTGGAGTTTCTTTATTTGCGACCAGATTTGGTCAAAAAATGTCTCGATATTCTTTTTAGGTTGTGTTATCGTAGCAGGAATTTACGGCGCATTATCAGCTTCGAGGAAAATATTTTTCGTTCAGGCTTTACCAGCGATTATTGCACTGGTTTTTGTCTTTTTGAGATAGATTTTTAGGAGCTATTTCCCGCTATCCGCTATATCTTTTTCTTTTTTAGCAAAAAAAGAAAAAGGATGCCGCTACTATCGGGGCTAGGGATTTGTCGGTCAATCAAATTTTCAGTGGCAAATAAAGTTTGGTTAATCAAACTTTACTTCTTTAGCTTTGATCTTGATTTTACTAAAAATCCTCAGTTTCAATCTTCTCTTTAAAATCCTCAATAGTCTCTTCCATCGATTTGAAATACTTCCCACCAGACGCATTGATATGTCCGCCGCCATTGAAATGTTTTCGAGCAAACTGATTCGTATCCACAGAATCTTTGGAACGGAAAGAGATTTTGATAAAATCTTCATAAAGGTCTTCCATAAAGAAAACTGCCATCTTGGTTCCTAAAACGCTCAGTCCATAATTCACAAAACCTTCCGTGTCGCCTTTGTCGAAGCCGTATTCTTTCAATTCAGAACGTTTCAGCCAAAGTATGGCCACTTTTCCTTCTTTAGTTAATTCAATTCTGCTAAGAACCAAAGAAAGTAAATGTAATCTGGAGATTGTATTCGTGTCCCAGGTATTGGACGTGATAATGGCCGGATCAGAACCTTTTTCGATAAGGTCAGCAACAATTCTGTGAGTCGTTGCACTCGTAGAACGGAATCGGAATCCACCAGTGTCTGTCATTATTCCAGTGTAAAGACATTGTGCGATATCAATGTTCACCGATTTTTCGTCTTGATTCGCTTGGATGAAATGATAAACCATCTGGCAAGTCGCTGGAACCGTTGTGTCAGAATAAACATAATCAAATTGCTCCGGCATCTGATGATGATCAATCAAAATTTTCTTTGCTCTGGATTTCGTAACCCAATCTCCTAAAATCCCAATTCTTGTAGGCGAATTGAAATCGAGACAGAAAATAACATCAGCATTATAGATGGCTTCACCAGCTACTTTTCTTTTGTATTCGCCAATTACAATTTGTTTCGCTTCCGGCATCCACTTTAGGAATTTCGGGAAATCATTGGGAGTGATTACGGTGGCATCAATTCCTTTTGTTTTCAAGTAATGTTTAAGACCAAGAGAAGAACCAATTGCGTCTCCATCGGGGTTATGATGCGTTACGATAACGATATTGTTTTCCGGAATGAGAAGATGATTGATTTCTGAAATTTCTTTGTCTGTAAACATAAACGATTATTTGGGAATAATGAATTTTCAAAGGTAGAACTTTAAAATAAAAAAATCGGCTCAAACTTGAACCGATTTTTATTTGATTGATTAAAATTTATTTTTTGATAACCTTTTGAATCATTTTTCCATCTGCTTTTAAATAATAAATTCCTGGAATCAGATTCTTAATGTCGATTTCTTCTCGTGAGGATTTATTAGAAATCATTTTTACTAATTTTCCGGAATTGTCAATTAATTCCAAAGAAGAATTTGGTTTCAGATTTTCTAATATTATAACATCTGTAGCAGGATTTGGATAAACAGAAATTTTTGATTTTGAAACTTCAGATGTGGCAAGAATTGCGTCAGAATAGAAAATCTTATTTCCAGCAGGATTTGTTACGACTAAACTTTTTCCTGCAGAAGTCTCTTGATAATCAAAATAAAAATTGGACGTTTTAGGAAAACCAAAATAAAAGCTAGTTGACATTCCATCAAATTGATTGACAGCTTGTTCATTCTCTCCACCATACATTGCTAAAGTAATGGCGTGAGATAGAACATTAAAGTAATTTTCATTGTTCTCTCCAAAAACAAAATCGCCACCTACAGAATTAAAAAATGTTCCCATATAATTTGATGTTGCAGGGTAATTGAATTTTAGTCTTCCATTATGTGAAAGTGGGGAAGGCGGTGCGTAATCTGTATTATTCCATTGGATTTTTACTATTTTCCAATCGATATTAGATAATAATGATGCGTAAGATTGAGAAAACCCGAATAGCCAAAAAAAGCTAAAAAATAATGTGTAGAATTTTTTCATAAGTATAAGTTTTTTAATTGACTATAAAGATAAACATAATTAAACTTAATTCATAATTGATATATTTAATATTACAATTTCTAAAATCTTCCCTTTAAATTTCCCTAACTTTGCGGTCCATTAAAAGGTTTCTCAATTTTTTAATTTTTTTAATCATTTTAATTTAAAATCAATGCACAAAGCAGGATTCGTAAATATCGTCGGAAAACCGAACGCCGGAAAGTCTACACTTCTCAATCAACTGATGGGAGAGAAGCTGGCGATTGTTACTCAAAAAGCACAGACAACGCGTCACCGTATTTTCGGGATTTATAATGAAGAAGATTTGCAGATTGTTTTTTCTGATACACCAGGTGTTCTCGATCCAAAATATGGTTTGCAGGAAAAAATGATGGATTTTGTGAAGGATTCTTTGCAGGATGCGGACGTTTTCCTGTTCATTGTAGATGTGACAGATAAAGCAGAACCATCCGAATTTTTAATTGATAAACTCAACAAAATTCCTGTTCCGGTTTTGTTATTGTTGAATAAAATTGACCAGACCAACCAAGAAAGTTTAGAAAAAATAGCAACTGAATGGCACGAGAGAATCCCGAAAGCTGAGATTCTTCCGATTTCTGCACTCAACTCTTTCAATACGGAGATTATCCTTCCGAAACTGAAATCTATGTTGCCGGAAAATCCGCCATATTACGACAAAGATCAGTTTACAGACAAATCGGAACGTTTTTTTGTAAACGAGACTATCCGCGAAAAAATTCTTCTTAATTATGACAAGGAAATTCCATATTCTGTAGAAGTCGTAACGGAAATGTTCAAAGAAAAGGAAGGTATTATTTTTATAGATTCTATAATCTATGTCGAAAGAGACACGCAAAAAGGGATCATTATTGGACATAAGGGTGAAGCCATCAAGAAAGTGGGAACAGAAGCACGTGTGGATCTGGAAAAATTCTTCAGCAAAAAAATACATCTTAATCTGTTTGTAAAAGTCAAGAAAGATTGGCGAAAGAATGACAGAGACTTGAAAAATTTTGGTTACCGATAAAAAAATAAATCCTCTAAAAAGGATTTTTTTATTTTCAATAAGGAGTAAACTCAATTTTAATCAAACCATTGAGCAACGTAGTCTTTGATGATTACCCAAAAGTTTTTTCCAAGAAAATAAATTAGTGTAGACGTGATAATACCTTTTACCGTAAAAAAAATAATTCCACCAATTCCGAATTTTTTAAGCAGACTTTTCCACTTCGGCAATTTCTTTTCTTCGGTCGTCTGTAGTTGGTCTTCCATTTTTATTTTTTTCAAAAATATGAAAATTTATGTAATTTAGACTCATTCAAAATTATAAATTATCCTTAATTTATAGATGTTTGAGTGACTGATATCAAATTAAATTTATTGATAACATCCTTTTTTACAAATTAATTATCTTTTTACTATCTCAAAGCAATAATAATTGCTAAATGTTTACTAACGATTGTTAGCTTTTGATTTTGCTGGTCGAAATATATTTTTATCTTAGGGACTCTAAAAAATTAAAAATTTATGTCCTCGATTTCAATATTAGAAAACCTGAAAAGATTAGGGATTTCGACAGAAAATAATGGTACTTCTACCGGATTAGAATTCTTCTCATCTGGGCAAAATATAGATAGTTTCTCTCCCGTTGACGGGAATAAAATAGCTTCTGTGAAAATTTCAGATTCTGCTGACTATGAAAAAGTGGTAGCAAAAGCGCAGGAAGCTTACAGAGAATTCAGACAGGTTCCTTCTCCAAAACGTGGTGATTTGGTTCGTCAATTCGGAAATAAATTAAGAGAATACAAAGACGATCTGGGCAAATTGGTTTCTTACGAGATGGGAAAATCTTTGCAGGAAGGTCTTGGCGAAGTTCAGGAGATGATTGACATCTGCGACTTTGCAGTTGGATTATCGCGACAACTTCACGGTTACACGATGCATTCAGAAAGACCGGGACACAGGATGTACGAACAGTATCATCCGTTGGGAATTGTTGGTGTAATTTCCGCTTTCAATTTTCCGGTGGCGGTTTGGAGCTGGAACGCAGCTTTAGCTTGGATCTGTGGAAACGTTGTCGTTTGGAAACCATCAGAAAAAACACCACTTTGTGCGATTGCTTGCCAAAATATTTTTGCTGAGGTTGCAAGAGAAAATGGACTTCCGGAAGGGATTTCAAGTCTTGTAATTGCCGACCACGAAATCGGTGACAAATTAGTCAACGACAAAAGAATTGCTTTGGTTTCTTTCACTGGTTCTACAAGAGTAGGACGAATTGTAGGAAAAAATGTAGCAGAACGTTTCGGAAAATCGATTCTGGAATTAGGTGGGAATAATGCCATCATCATTACAGAAAATGCAGACCTTAATATGTCAATCATCGGCGCAGTTTTTGGCGCAGTTGGAACGGCTGGACAAAGATGTACTTCTACAAGACGTCTCATCATCCACGAATCTGTTTATGATGATGTGAAAAATCGCTTGGTAAAAGCTTACGGACAACTGAAAATCGGAAATCCTTTAAACGAAACCAATCATGTTGGACCATTGATTGATAAAGCTGCGGTAAAACAATATCAGGATTCCATCGAAAAATGTAAGTCCGAAGGCGGAAAATTCATCGTAGAAGGTGGTGTTTTGGAAGGTGAAAATTATACTTCTGGCTGTTATGTAAAACCTTGTATCGCTGAGGTAGAAAACAGTTACGAGATTGTTCAGCACGAGACATTCGCACCAATTCTTTATTTGATTAAATACAAAACTTTAGAAGAGGCAATCGCCATCCAAAATGATGTTCCGCAAGGTTTGAGCTCAGCAATTATGACTCAAAATCTTCGTGAAGCAGAGTTGTTCCTTTCCAACGGAGGTTCAGATTGTGGAATCGCAAACGTCAATATTGGAACTTCAGGTGCTGAAATCGGTGGTGCTTTTGGTGGCGAAAAAGAAACCGGCGGCGGACGAGAATCCGGCTCAGACGTTTGGAAATATTATATGAGAAGACAGACCAACACAATTAATTATACAACCAGTTTGCCTTTGGCACAAGGAATTAAATTCGATTTAGATTAAAATAATTAAATTTTTTATGGCAGCTTAATCCGCCTTCCGCTCCCAAACCTAACGGAGTGGTTCGACAAAGTCAATCTTTTTTGCAGAAGATTTAAGATTCAATAGAACTTGAATATAAGCAAAAAAGGATTTCCGCTCAAGTCGGGCTGCAGATTCAACATAAAACCAAAAACCAACATCAATTATTAAAATGAGCACACTTGTACACGAAAATAAAGTAAAAGAAACATTAGGAAAACATATTCTAGCCGACGGTTTCGATTTTGTAATGGATTTTGAAAAGTCACACGGTTCTTATATTGTAGACCGTTTGACGGGCAAAGAATATCTCGATATGTTCTCTATGTTCGCTTCGGCTTCCGTAGGTTACAACCATCCTTACATTTTGGAAAAAGCCAATTGGCTGGGAAGATTGGCGACGTACAAACCGACTTTGAGTGACGTTTATTTGCAGGAGTATGCAGACTTTATGGAGGTTTTTTCCAGAGTGGCAATTCCGAAAGAATTACCTTATTGTTTTTTCGTAGAAGGTGGCGCTTTGGCTGTTGAAAATGCCTTGAAGACTGCTTTCGACTGGAAAACCAGAAAGAACTGGCAGAAGAATATTGATAAAGAAGCTGGAATGGTCATCCATTTCAAACAATCTTTCCACGGAAGAAGCGGTTACACATTGTCTTTGACCAATACTTCTGACCCGAGAAAGCATCAATATTTTCCAAAATTCGATTGGCCAAGGATCTCCAATCCAAAACTGACTTTCCCAATTACAGAGGATAATTTGGAGGAAACAATCAAGCACGAGCAATTGGCCTTATTGCATATTCAGGAAGCCATTTTAGCAAATCCTGACCAAGTGGCTTGTATCATTATAGAACCAATCCAAGCGGAAGGTGGTGATAATCATTTCAGAAATGAGTTCTTTACTGAGCTGAGAAAAATCTGTGACGAAAACGAAATTCTTTTTATCCTTGACGAAGTTCAGACAGGAATTGGAATGACCGGGAAAATGTGGGCTTTCCAACATCTTGATATTATTCCGGATGTCATTACTTTCGGTAAAAAAACTCAGGTTTGCGGCATTCTTGCTAATAAAGAAAAGCTGGATGAGGTGGAACATCACGTTTTCAAAGAAAGTTCCAGGATCAATTCTACATTTGGAGGAAACTTTATCGATATGCTTCGTTTTCAACTGGTTTTAGAAATTATAGAAAATGAAAATTTGATAGAAAATTCCAGAGTTGTAGGAGAGTTTTTATTAGAGGGATTGAAAAAATTAGCGCAGAAATTCCCAGACCATATTTCTGCTGCAAGAGGAAAAGGATTAATGTGCGCATTCGATCTCAAAAATGGCGAAAGCAGAGAGTGGTTAAGAAGCAAACTTTATGATGAGGGAATCATTATCTTAACCTGTGGAGATCAGTCACTTAGATTTCGTCCGCATCTTAATGTAACAAAAGAAGAAATCCAGATAATTTTAGATAAAATTAATTCAATATTTGAGAATTTAATATAAGGAATTTCGGATTTTGATATTTTTTTCATAAATTGCTATGCTTTAACAAAATCAAAATCTTAGAAATTATGGATGCAACAACAAGAGTCGCTGTTTATGAAAGCAGCAACCCCCAGGAAATCCAGCTTATGAAATCTAAACTGGAAGATGCAGGAATCAAATGCGATGTTGAGAATTCTTACCTTAGTTTTCTTTCGACTCCCACTGCAACCAATACTTTTATTAAAGTTGATATCAAAGACGAGAAAAAATCCTTTGACATCATCGATGAATATCTAAAATCAAATCAAAATTGATTTCATATTTTTAAATTTTACGTTTTACAGGAATCGGGTTCAAATTGATTTGGTCCCGATTTTTTTATTTTAAATTTTTCTTCAAATTTTGATATTTCTTCAGACAAAATCCTTATCATTGCAATTCCAATTGGGGGATTAGCTCATTTGGCTAGAGCGCTTGCCTGGCAGGCAAGAGGCGACCGGTTCGAATCCGGTATTCTCCACAAACAATATATAAAATCAATCTTCTGAAATTCAGGGGATTGATTTTTTTATTTTGGCAAAAAAATTGATGTATAAAACATAAGATAATCAAGTTCATAGAACCTGATTATTGATTAAAGGGGGCACTCGTTGCCCTCTTAATTTGTCATTTAATCAATCGATATACTCAACTTAGGGAAGTTTTTTACAAGCTTCTCTTTTTTTTGCAGCAAATTTCTATGTTTTTTATCTTAAATGCTTGTTTGAGAAAATAATCTGACCTATTTTTGTGTGTATAACTGAAAAAAATCTTATTGAGAAACAATTACTATATAAATTTGATTATGAAACAATCTGTACTGGTAATTATATTTTCAATTATTCTGGTTTCTTGTGGCGCTTCAAAGCCTGTAAAAAAATACACTTACAAAAAGCCAACAAGCATTGCCAAGTCCAATAATCTCAAAAAACTCAACTCGACTTATTCTGGCTCGGTTTCCGGCAAGAGAGCTTCGGTAATCAATGATGCCGAAAACTACCTGGGAACACCATACAAATATGCAGGCAGTACAAAAGCGGGTTTTGACTGCTCCGGCCTGGTTTGTAAAGTGTTTGATGAGAATGATATGAAAATGCCAAGACGTTCCCAGGATCAGGGAAAAGCCGGTGTCTCTGTCGATATCTCAAAAGTAAGACCTGGAGATTTGTTATTTTTCGCAACAGCAGGCGGATCAAATATCTCGCACGTTGGGATTGTTCACGATGTAATGAATAGCGGGGAAGTGACATTTATTCATTCTTCCACAACCAAAGGCGTGATAATTTCGTCACTTAACGAAGCTTATTGGAATAAAGCCTTTCTTTTTGCAAGAAGTGTTCTATAATTTATTATTTTTGTCGCAGATATAATGATGAGGTTCAATAATTTTTTATTGAACTTTTTATTTAATATCGAGTATCATTAATCAATTATAAAAAGTATGTCTTTACAGGAAAAAATCGAAAAAGCTTGGGATAACCGCGAATTATTAAAGGAGGAAGAATATCAGAATGCAGTAAGAGAAGTCGTTGCGAAACTGGATGCAGGAGAGTTGAGAACAGCGGAACCAACGGAAAACGGATGGCAAATCAACGAATGGGTGAAGAAAGGTGTTGTGATGTATTTCCCAATCCAGACTATGGAAACCATAGAAGTAGGTCCTTTCGAATTTCATGATAAAATTCCTTTGAAGAAAAACTATGCTGAAAAGGGTGTAAGGGTTGTTCCTCACGCTATTGCAAGACACGGAAGTTTTGTAGCAAGCGGTGTGATAATGATGCCCTCTTATGTTAACATCGGCGCTTATGTAGATTCGGGGACAATGGTTGACACTTGGGCAACAGTTGGAAGCTGCGCACAAATTGGTAAAAATGTTCATTTGAGTGGCGGAGTAGGAATTGGAGGTGTTTTGGAACCATTGCAAGCTGCGCCGGTTATTATTGAAGATGATGCATTCATCGGTTCACGTTGTATCGTGGTAGAAGGCGTTCGTGTTGGTAAAGAAGCAGTTCTGGGCGCAAATGTTTGTTTGACAATGTCGACTAAAATTATTGATGTGACTGGTGATGAGCCTGTGGAAATGAAAGGCTATGTGCCGGAGCGTTCTGTTGTGATTCCGGGAAGTTATACCAAGACATTCCCTTCCGGAGAATATCAGGTTCCTTGTGCATTGATCATCGGTAAAAGAAAAGAATCGACAGACAAGAAAACATCCTTGAATGATGCGCTGAGAGAAAATAATGTTGCGGTTTAGGATTTAGAAAAATAAAAGCTGCCTGTCAAATCTGATAGGCAGTTATCTAATGCTAATAGCCAATTTTGTGAAACAAAAATTTTTAAAATTTATCTCAGATTACAGAATCATTTTCGTAATCTATATTATTGTAGCAGGTGTTACTGCTTACAGCAAATACAAGAGAGGAACAGGTGGTTATAATAATTACCTGATTTTCAAAGGTGTGTTTTATAATACTTTACAGGAGAAAAACATATTCCTGCAATATCCCGATTTGTTTTTTGATAGTAATCATTATGGCGTGTTTTTTAGCCTTTTGGTTGCACCTTTTGCAATGATGCCGGATTGGCTGGGATGTATTTTGTGGAATGTTACCGGTACTCTGATTTTTCTTTTAGCCATTTACAAGCTTCCGTTTTCAGATAGAAAGAAATCTTTTTTTGCGTGGCTTTGTCTTCAGGAATTTATAACTGCAGCAACCTATTTTCAGTTTAATATTATTCTGACCGGATTGTTGATGCTGTCAGCAATTTACATTTATGAAAGAAAAGAAGCCCAATCTGCATTCGCTATTCTCATAGGTGTTTTTGTGAAAATCTATGGAATCGTGGGACTTTCTGCTTTTTTCTTTGTTAAAAATAAAACCAAGTTCATTATTTCATTAATTGTCATCTCGATTCTTTTCTTTGTTTTGCCAATGCTGATTTCCAGCCCGAAATTTGGAATCCAATCATACTTTGATTGGTACACTTCTCTGTCAGGGAAAAATCTTGAAAATCAAGCTTTGGGAACACGTCAGGATTATTCTTTGATGGGCGTTGTAAGAAGAGTTTTAGGCGATGCTACTATTTCTAATCTTATCTTTTTAATTCCTGGATTTGTGCTATTTATGTTGCCTTATCTAAGAACGAAACAATACAAAAATCTGAGTTTTCAACTGATGATTTTAGCATCAACCCTTTTGTTCGTTGTCCTTTTCAGCTCAGGTTCGGAAAGTCCAACTTATATTATTGCGATTGCTGGTGTCATGCTTTGGTTTTTGATGCAGAAAAAATTATCGAAAATTGATATTGTCTTATTGATTCTTGTGATGATTTTCACTTGTTTTGCATTTTCGGATTTATTTCCAAAATCTATAAAAGAAAATATTTTTATTAAATATTCTACCAAAGCAATTCCGTGTATATTAATCTGGTTTAGAGTGATGTATGAATTGCTGACGAGAGATTTTGAAAACGATTATAAATTGGACTGATAAATTATATAAGCAGATGAAAAAGATTTCCATCGTAATTCCGGCTTATAATGAAGAAGGTAATTTATCCATAATCCACAGCGAGATAAAAAAAGTGTTTTTAAATCTTCCTGATTATGATTATGAGATAATATATGTGAATGATGGCAGTCGAGATGCAACCCAAAAGACTTTGGAAGAGATTTCTTCTGATTGTTCTAAGTTGAAATATCTGGAGTTTTCAAGAAATTTCGGACATCAGAATGCTGTTAAAGCCGGAATGGATTATGCAGATGGAAATGCTGTGATTTCTATGGACGCGGATATGCAACATCCTCCGACTTTGATTCCCGATATGATCAAGAAATGGGAAGAAGGTTACGATGTGGTTTATACCATTAGAAAGTATTCTAAAAATATTGGTTTTTTCAAGAGAAAAACATCTGATTTTTTCTATCATATTCTATCCAGTTTATCAGATGTAGAATTGGAAAAAGGTAGTTCCGACTTTCGATTATTAGATGCTGCTGTCATTGATGTTATCAGAAAAACGGGAGAGGCAGATATTTTTCTAAGAGGATTGGTAAAATGGGTTGGCTTCAAACAATATTCGATAGATTTTGTTGCCGCAGACCGATTTTCCGGAAGCAGTAAATACAGCCTGGGGAAAATGATAAAATTCGCTTTTACAGGAATTACTGCATTCAGTGTGAAGCCGCTTTATTTAGCAGCTTATCTTGGATTTTTCTTCTCTTTTTTATCGTTGCTTTATATCCCTTATGTGATCTATGCATTCATTAATAAAACTGAAATTTCCGGTTGGGCATCGATATTGATGACTGTTGTTTTCTTTGGCGGAATCCAGTTGATAATTCTGGGGATTTTGGGAATTTATATGGGGAAAATATTCAAACAAATCAAAGAGCGCCCAAATTATATCGTCCGTTCAAAAAATTTTTAATTAATGATTTTACTGAGTTTCGATATCGAAGAGTTTGATATGCCTTTGGAATATAACGGTGAGATTCCTTTGGAAGAGCAATTGGCTGTTTCAAGGAAAGGCTTGCAGAATATTCTGAATATTCTGAAGGACAATAAGATCAAAGCTACTTTTTTTTCAACTTTAGTTTTTGCGAAAAATAATCAGGATTTAGTAAAGCAATTACTTTCCGAAGGCCACGAGTTGGCAAGCCATACTTGGTTTCATTCAGATTTTAAAGAGAAACATTTAGCAGAGTCAAAACAAAAATTAGAAAAATTATTTAATACAAAAGTGGTTGGTCTCAGAATGCCAAGAATGAGTCCGGTTTCGGAAGATGCAGTTTCTGATGCAGGTTACTTCTACAATTCATCCATTAACCCAACTTATCTGCCAGGACGATACAACAACTTCAGAGTTAGCAGGAAACCATTCTGGCAGAAGAAGGTTTTACAATTTCCGGCTTCGGTTTCTACGATGTTCAGGATTCCACTGTTTTGGCTGAGTTTTCATAACTTTCCACTTTGGATTTATAAATTTTTGTCCAAATTATCTTTAAACGCCACAGGATTTTTGAATATTTATTTTCATCCTTGGGAATTTGCAGACATATCGAATCCAAAGTATAAATTGCCCGCCTTTACTTTTAAAAATACAAATGAAGAGATGATAAATCGTTTTGATGATTTTATCAAATGGGCAAAGAAAAATAATTATCAATTTTCTACAACCAAAGAATTTTTGGAAAATTGGACTCAAAAAAATAAGAATTAATGAAGATTGCTTACGACGCCAAACGTATTTTTTCCAGCTGGTCTGGATTAGGAAACTATTCCCGCGATTTGGTTCGGGTTTTAGCAACGTATTTCCCTGATAATCAATATTTATTATTCAATAAAAAAAAGTCGGATCGCGGCGAAGCAATATTGAAATTACCCAATGTAATTTTTGTCAGAACGACTAAAGGCACGCTTTCCCGACAGCTTAAAACAGGAATCGATGCACAAAATAACAATGCAGACATTTATCACGGTTTGTCCGGCGAATTGCCTTTACGATGGAACTCGAAACCAATCAAAAAAGTCGTGACCATTCACGATTTGATTTTCGAAAGATATCCGGAATATTACACTTGGATTGACAGAAGAATTCATTTTTGGAAATTCAAAAAAGCATCGGTTTCAGCAGATAAAATTATTGCAATTTCTGAGCAGACAAAGCAAGATGTTATTCATTATCTTAAAGTTCCGGAAAGTAAAATCGAAGTGGTTTATCAAGGTTGTCATGCTAGTTTCAAAGAAAAACAGTCTGAAGAAATCCTCACTCAAATCAAAGAAAAATTTAATCTTCCAGAAAATTTTCTTTTGAATGTTGGAACGATTGAGCCCAGAAAAAACCTTTTGAATGTTGTAAAAGCCCTTAAAGATTCTAATATTCCATTAGTAGTTGTCGGAAGCCGGAAAAATAAAAAATATGTTCGTAAAATAGATAAACTTGTCAGACTGAGCGGAGTCGAAGTCTATTTTCTAAATAATGTTTCTATGGAAGAACTGGCTTCTGTTTACAGGTTGGCAGATATTTTTATTTATCCAAGTTTTTTTGAAGGTTTCGGGATTCCAGTCATCGAGGCTTTGTTTTCGGAAACCGTTGTGATAACAAGTAACACAAGCTGTCTGCCCGAAGCAGGTGGTCCGGATTCTGTCTATGTCAATCCTGAAAATGTAGATGATATCAAGGCTAAAATCCTGTTCCTCTGGAACAACGAATCTGAGAGAAAACGCAGGGCGGAAAAAGGTTTGCTGTTTGTTCAGAAATTCAATGATGAGGTAATTGCTGACGAAATGATGAAAGTTTACAATAGTTTATTAAACCACAAAGACTCAAAGTTTTCCACAGAAAACACAAAATAAAAATAATCTTTGTGCACATTGTGCAAAAGCTCAGTATTTAGAAATAATTCCTTTCTCCAAAAATCGCAGAGCCTACTCTCACCGAATTTGACCCGGATTCTATTGCAATCGGAAAATCACCGCTCATTCCCATTGATAAAGTTTCTAATGGTTTCAATTGAGACAATTCATCAAAAAGGTTTTTCAGAACAGAAAATTCTTCACGGATTTGGGTCTCATCATCCACAAAGCTCGCCATTCCCATTAACCCTTTGATTTCAACATTTGGGAAATTTCCGCTAAGATATTGATTGAATATCGCTTTAGCTTCGTCAACTGTCAAGCCAAATTTAGTATCTTCTTTTGCGATTTTGACCTGGAGTAAAACATTGATTTTTCTATTGTTTTTTGCTGCCTCTTTATCAACTTCTTTCAAAAGCTTTTCACTGTCAATGCTTTCTATCATTGCGATAAAACCAGCGATGTATTTGACTTTGTTGGTTTGAAGATGACCAATCAGATGCCACTCGATATCGTTAGGAAGAACGGGCTGTTTTTCCAATAATTCCTGAACTTTATTCTCTCCAAAAGCTCTTTGTCCCAAATCATAAACTTCTTTGATCTTATTTGCAGGATTGGTTTTGGAAACTGCAACCAGCTTTACGTTTTGTGGAAGTTGAGATAGGATATTCTGATAATTTTGTTCAAGTGACATTGTAAATCAATTTTGAATCTGATACAAAAATAGTTTATTAACCACAAAGTCTCAAAGCTTTCGCAAAGACACAGAAATGAAATTGATTAAACTGTATTCTTTTTGAAGAAAAACTTCTTGCTCCTTGTGTTAAAATTATATATTCTAAAAATTGCTCTAAAATTCGTAAATTTGAGGAAATTTTTTTCGAATAATAATCACAAATATATGAGTCAATTTGATGTAACCGTTATCGGTTCGGGTCCTGGCGGATATGTAGCAGCAATCAGAGCTGCGCAATTGGGTTTCAAAACAGCAATTATTGAAAAATATCCTACTTTGGGCGGAACCTGCCTTAACGTAGGCTGTATCCCTTCAAAAGCGTTGTTGGATAGTTCTGAACATTTTGAAAAGGCAAAACACGAGTTTGCAGATTACGGAATTATTATCAACGAGCCGAAAGTAGATCTGGCAAAAATGATTGAGCGTAAAAACGGTGTTGTAGAACAAACGACAAAAGGGATCAACTTCCTGATGGACAAAAACAAGATCACTGTTTTTGAAGGTGTTGGAAGTTTCGAATCTGCCACTCAAATCAAAGTGACGAAAAACGACGGTTCATCAGAAACCATCGATTCAAAATATACCATTATCGCAACCGGTTCAAAACCATCCAGTTTGCCATTCATCACTTTAGATAAAGAAAGAGTCATCACTTCCACAGAAGCTTTGAATTTGAAAGAAATTCCTAAACATTTAGTTGTTATTGGAGGTGGAGTTATTGGTTTGGAGTTAGGTTCTGTTTATTTGAGATTGGGTTCTCAGGTAACTGTTGTTGAATTTATGGACAAAATCATTCCTGGAATGGACGGAAGTTTGTCTAAAGAATTACAAAAAGTTCTTAGAAAACAAGGAATGAAATTCGAGCTTTCTACAGCGGTTTCTGCAGTGGAGAGAAACGGAGATTCTGTAAAAGTTACAGCTAAAAACAAAAAAGGAGAGGAAGTAACATATGAGAGTGATTATGTGCTGGTTTCCGTAGGAAGAAGACCTTATACAGACGGTCTTGGATTGGAGAAGGCTGGTGTTGAATTGGACGAAAGAGGACGAGTGAAAACCAATGACCATCTTCAGACTAATGTTTCTAATATCTATGCAATAGGAGACGTTGTTGCTGGCGCAATGCTGGCTCACAAAGCAGAAGAGGAAGGAACTTTTGTTGCTGAAACTTTGGCAGGACAAAAACCGCATATCAATTATAACCTGATTCCTGGTGTTGTTTACACTTGGCCAGAGGTTGCAGGCGTCGGTAAAACAGAAGAACAGCTGAAAGCAGAAGGTGTGGATTACAAAGTAGGAAATTTCCCAATGAGAGCTTTGGGAAGAAGCCGTGCGAGCGGTGATACGGATGGATTTGTGAAAATCTTGGCCGATGCGAAGACTGACGAAGTTTTAGGATTTCATATGATCGGCGCTAGAGCTGCAGATTTGGTTGCAGAAGGTGTTACAGCAATGGAGTTCCGGGCAAGTGCAGAAGATATCTCAAGAATGTCTCATGCACACCCGACTTATGCAGAAGCAGTTAAAGAAGCAGCCTTAGATGCAACGGACAAGCGTTCCATTCATATGTAAGATTGAATTTCATTATTCAGATACTAAGATTAAGAGAAGCAAATATTTTGCTTCTCTTTTTTGTTTGGGTGGTTCATCTTGTCATCTTTAAAAGGTTTTCTTTTTAAACTAATATAGCGCTTCATCATTTCCAATAAGGATAAATAAGAATTTGAGTTAGGTTTATACAGTGCGTTGTCATAAAAGAATTGTTTATAGAGCTAATTCTTAATCATAAATTCATCAAGCTAATTATTTTGTTCTTATTTTTGTTAAAATTTGAGTTATGATCAAGGAATTGGACAAGGATTTTACAAGCCTTAACGAATATATAAACCAAATCAAACCAAGCAAAATTTTCATTCTGGTTGATGAGAACACGCATAATCACTGCTTACCTATTTTGCTCCCGAATCTCGAAACTGATGCTCCTTTTGAAGTTATAGAAATAGAAGCAGGCGAAGAACATAAGAATATCGAAACTGCGACGCAGCTTTGGGAAATCTTCTCGGAAATGGAAGCGGACAGAAAATCTCTTTTGATTAATCTTGGTGGTGGCGTTATTACCGACCTAGGCGGTTTTGTAGCATCCACCTATAAAAGAGGCTTCAAATTTATTAATATCCCGACCACATTATTGTCGATGTGTGATGCTTCGATTGGTGGGAAAACGGGAATTGATCATCAGTATCTTAAAAATATTATTGGAACTTTTGCTTTGCCGGAAGCTATTTTCTTTTACCCACAATTTCTTGAAACATTAAAGTTCGAAGAATTGAGAAGCGGTTTTGCAGAGATGCTGAAGCACGGTCTGATTGCTGATGCAGCTCATTGGAATGATTTGAGCTCATTGCATAAAATAACTCCGGAATCTATTACACCTTACATCAACAGAAGTATGGCAATTAAAAATGAAGTGGTTTCCAAGGATTTCAAGGAGGAAAATGTGAGAAAAACACTCAACTTTGGTCATACAATTGGTCATGCTGTAGAAAGCTTATTCCTCAAAAAAGGGACTCTGATCCCTCACGGAGAAGCCGTTGCTCTGGGAATGATCTGTGAAACGCACTTGGCATTTCTGTGTGGATTGATAGATGTAGAGGTATCTTCTGTGATCATCAGTAAAATCCAAAGATTGTTTCCTTATATCGATATTTCAGAATTCAAAAACGGAGCTATCATGGATCTGATGTTCAATGACAAGAAAAATCAGGATGGAAATATCAATTTTTCATTGATCAATGGCATTGGAAGTTGTCTTTTCGATCAAAAACTGAGTGCGGAACAGATTATTTTGACCTTAGATTTCTATAAAAATCTGCATAAAAATTAATCTTATTATTCACTGAATAATATTTGTAATTAATTAATAATGAGTTGATTATTTTATTGATTTCAACTCTATAAGCAATTATCAATTTCGAATTTTTAATTTTTGGCAAAGATTTTGGAATTACCCATCTCGTAAAACAAAATTTAAAATTTGAAATTATGAAAAAGTTATTTTTAGGATTAGGTTTAGTAGCGGGAACATTTGCATTTGCACAAACTAGTCCGTCGTTCGGTATCAAAGCAGGTCTTAACGTTTCATCAATCTCAGATGATGGTTATGAAGATTCCAAATCAAAAGCTGGATTCTACGGAGGTATTTTTATGAATGCACCATTGTCCGAGCAATTCAGTATTCAGCCAGAGGTTTTGTATAGCCAGATGGGTGCTAAGGTTACAGGAACCAATTCTTATACGATTGGAGGTGTAACTACAACGGACAAAAACTCTGCTAGTCTTAACTTAGACTATATTACAGTTCCAGTTATGTTTCAATTTCATGCCACACCTAATTTTTATTTAGAAGCAGGTCCTGAATTCGGATTCTTGGTTGGTGCTAAGGCTAAAGGTGATACAACTACAACAGTCACTTCCGGAGGTTCATCTTCTACTACTACTGAGTCTTACTCTTCAAGAGATATCAAGGATTTTTACAGTGGATTCAATATGGGTGCGGGATTAGGTCTTGGTTTTAATTTCACTCAGAATTTTGGAATTAATGCTAGATACGTTGCTGGATTTACTGATATCAACAAAAAAAGTAATGACGAAGATGGCAATACTACATTGGAACAAAGTGGTAAAAACAGAAACAATACTTTCCAGGTTGGATTATCTTACAAATTCTAATATTACATAATATTAAATTATTACTAAAGACCGATTATTCGGTCTTTTTTTATTTGATAATTTATATTTTTGTTCTTCATAAACGATTATATATATGAAGAAAATATTTGGGTTGTTGGGATTAACAGTGATGTCATTGGCTTATTCGCAATCATTTGGAGTGAAAGGTGGTGCTAACATTTCTACAATAAGTAAAGAAAATACCTGGGGAGATACCAATTCCAAAATTGGTTTTTATGTAGGAGCTTATATGAATGCTCCTGTGAATGCCTTGCTAAGTATCCAGCCGGAATTGATTTATAACAATATGGGTGTTAAGTATAAAAACAATAATACTTCACATACTCTGAATCTTAATTATATATCGATGCCTATTATGTTTCAATTTGAATTAATACCAAAATTCTATGTCGAGGGTGGGCCTCAGTTTGGTGTTTTGGTAGGTAACAAAAATAAATATGAAAGTGATAATAAAACGATAATCGAGAAAGATAAAGATGCATACAACCAATTGGACCTGAGCGGCGGAATTGGATTAGGCTTCAAGTTTAATAATATGGCCATTGGTGCCAGATATATTATTGGCTTTACCGATATTAAAAAGAATGGTTCTACCAGCTGGAATAACAGTGATAAACAGCTTAGAAATAGCGGCTTCCAAATTGGATTGCAATACGGATTTTAATATTATTAAATTTCTAAAAAATAAAAAAACCAACTTCATTGAAGTTGGTTTTTTATTGGTATTTATTGTTGACTACTTAACAATAAGATTTTTACTTGTTGTTTCTCCATTGTTAGAGATAACTACTCTGTAAGTTCCGGTTTTCAAATTAGAAATGTTAACCTGAGTTTTTTCATTTTCCAAAGATCCGTTAGAAATTAGCTTTCCAGAAAGATCAAGAATCTGATATGTTGCTCCTTTATTAACTTTACTCAAAGAGATATTAACTTCTCCTTTTGCAGGGTTTGGATAGATAGCAAATCCTTTATCAAAAGCAGACTCATTTACCGCAAGATTTTTATTGATATTAAACCTTGTAGCATTAACCGCTAAAAAGATATTGTTAACCGCTTTAACCATAATTCTCGCATTGCTGTTATCTTCGTTTGGAAGCGTTACGGTTGCCGTTCCATTATTTGGAACACTCTCTGCTAAAACAGTAGGATAAGTAAGTCCATTATCAGAAGATAATAAGATTTGTACATTCTGCGTATTCACAGGTGCAACATTTGTTGCAGCTACATCCCAGGTAACAGTTAAAGGTGATCCTCCAACATAGTTAGCTGCTGCTGCCTGAGAAGTAACTTTGAAAGGTCCCGCCGCCGCAGATACAGTCACTACCATATTGGCTCTTGCCGCTTGATTCCCTGTTGCTTTGTTATCGTTAACAAATAATGAGAAATTAAGCGTTCTTCCAACTGTTGGAATAACTTCCCAAGTAGGTGCTAAGTTTCCTGCAGCTATAGAAGCCATTGCTGGGAAGTATCGTGAGTTGGAAGTTGTAGGAGTATATGATCTGAATACTGCTCCTGATGTTTGTGTGGAACTAGGAGCGGTTGATGTAGTTGATGGTCTAATATCAGTCTGTTCCCAAAGGTAAGTTACAGCATCCCCATCTGGATCTGTCGCTGTTCCGGACAGCACAAAAGCAGTTCCATTAGGTATTGTATAATTGGTAAGTGGTTGGATAACCGGAACTTGATTGTTGTTAGCTGTTTTTACAGCACAAGAAGCGCCAGTTCCAGTTGTGATATTGCTATACATCTGGTTAACACTTACCACATGGAAATAAGCATCACTATTATTTTGTACATTTGGAGGACAGATTCCTGCATAGGCCATAATTGTACTACCACTTCCTGGCTCTACAGATGTAGACGCAGATCTGTTATTGGAACAAGAGTTATCAAAAGTGTGTTGTGCTCCCCACTGGTGGCCCATTTCGTGAGCTACATAATCTATATCGAACGCATCGTTTCTAGGTGCGGAGCTTCCAGTTACCCCACGAGCTTTGCTAGCTGTACAAGGAGATCGAAGTTGCGCAACTCCACCACCACCGGTACTGAAGATGTGACCAATATCATAAGCGGAGTTTCCGATTTTAGAATCAATGAAAGCCTGGTTTTCGTCCAATAATGCATAACCGTCATTGTTTGTAAAACCAGGAGCATATGCATCTACATCTATAGAAAGCAATTGATCATTGTTAGCAATCATGGTCATTGTTAGAGAAAGCGTTTTCTCATAGACGCCATTTACTCTCGTCATCGTTGTATTCATTGCAGTTAGTACTGCAGCTTTCTTTTGGTCAACTGTTCCTGTAGATAATCCGGCTCTATTGATATGATATCTGGAATATTCCATTGTCGTAGAAATAGCTAAACGGTAGTTTCTCCATTGGCCATCCTGTACAAGTGATGCTTCGGTCGGTACTGCGGACGCTGTATCTTCCGGATTTTCATAGGAACACGTGAATCCTCTTGTATCTGCAGGAAGATCAGCTCTGTTATAAACCATATAAGTTGACTTGTCTTGTGTATGTGTATCCAAGTAAGCTGTTTTTCCAGCATTGAAATACATTACATTCACGCCGTCATAAGGAGATACACTGAAGCGAATAGAACTTCCTGAATTATTTTTTTCATAACCGACATAAGATCTGATTTCTGGATATTTTGCCTGTAGTGCAGGATCCATTACAGACGCTTCCTGTATTACATAATCTACCAATTTTCCTTCTGCTGTAGGAAACTTAAGAACCAGCGACTCATCATTGGAAAAACGTTGAGGTGCTTTTGCAAGATCTGCTTTAATTCCTTCAAAATTAAGGGAATATAATTTATAATTAGAAGGCGTTGCTGTTTTGTCATAAACAGGTATTCTATTATCGACACCTGAAACGGCTTTCCAGTAATTTTTCTGGGAGAATAATAATCCCGAAACCATTACTCCTGCTGTAATTAGTAATTTTCTGTTCATATAAAATTTATTTAAATAATTTATTTTTTTATTACAATATTGTTGTATTGTGTTTTTTTATTCAATTTGATAATGCTAATAGGATATTTTTTATTAATAAATTCCGGATTATCATATATATCAATGTTGATTTCCAATTTATCATTGCCTTCCAGAATTTCTTTAATCACAAAATCTGTTTTTTCAATTTTGGGCTGTAAAACAATATAAGTTTCATCTTCGCTGAAAGACGGGATAGGATTCTTTCTCGGTGAAGGATTATTGTTATTAATGTTTTTATAAATTAAATTGATTTCTTCCTGTGAATTAAGAATTCGATACTCAGTATTGATTAATTTTAAATTAACGTGATTAATTTCTTCAAAATCTATAATCTTTCCCTTTTGCAAAGTGGTTTCTGTATTTTTTTGTTGGTTTGGTAAAGCGCACGAAATCATACTAACAATTACAATTGATAACAAATGATTTAGAAACTTCATATTTTGAAAAAAATTATTGGTTAAAAATAAAAAAAAACAATCAAATAATACTATTTGATTGTTTTTTTAACAGTTTCAAGTTTAATTACTCTTTGATTTCAACTTTCGTTCCCTGCGTATGTGCATTCATCTGCGGCGCATAATAATTCTGTAAAGTTGTAATACCGTTAGAAAATTTTCCGCTCGCATTGGCAACATAATCATATTCGAAAACATATTTTCCTTTCGGCATATATTCGATGTAGAAATTGGTGGAAGCATCTTTTGTTGATTGATAATATCCCAGATTATTTTTCCATTGGTAACCAGAAATAACATCCAAAGGTTCAAAACCAGACGCTCGCATATCTTTCAAATGAATGAATTCCATATTTCTATCCGTATTCAGAATCATTCTTACAGTCACTTTATCTCCAACTTTGATTGGCGAATTTTCATTGATTTTAACTAATTGTTCCCCATTTTCGGTTTTCACTTTCTTGTATAATTCTTTAGAAATCGAAATATAACTTTCCGAAGATTTTATTTTATCAAGGTCTTCATAGTATTGCCAGAACAAACCACCTTTAACAATCCCAGCGCTTTCTTTTTTAATAGAAACTGTCGCAAGATTTTTATCCAACTTATCAGAATTTACTGAAGTTTTAAAATATCCTGTTGCAGAAGTTTGTGGAACTGGATATAAATCTTTTGCTCCCCAATTAATTTCAGCTTTATCAGATTCTACAGACGTCCAAGATTTCCCTGAATTCAAAATCGTAAAAATAACTTCCGCTGTTCCTCTGGAATTTCCCCAAGAATTAACTTCTTTCTGAGTAATCAGCCAGATTTTCATTTCTTCAATCAAAGTTTCATCAGTCGGCGTTAATTTCTGAAAAGCTTCTAAAGCACCAGCGTGATTAACGGTTTTGGAAGAATACCAACCCCAATCATTCAGGTTTTGTTTCCAGTAAACACCTTGAGTTTCTGTTTCTGTTGAAGTTTCTTTAAGATAAGTCATCAATTTTTTCGAAACCTCTTTCAATCCGTAATTATTGAATAATAAGGCAGAACGATGCAATCCAAAGAATGTGAAGTCAGTGATTTTTGCAGTTTTCGCTTTGGAAATAACCGAGGATTTCAAAGTTGCTCCTTTAGCCTTCAAAGCATATTCTTTTTCCCAATAATGTCTTGTGTCCAGATAATCCAAAACAAAATTGTTCCACACATTATCTTTATCCGTTTTCCAATATTTATTCACTTCATTATCAACATAAGAAACCAGTTTTTTGACCATTTCTTTTTGTTCAGAATTTTGATAATCAGAAAGATTTCCTTTCAGCCATTCATTGATTCTTCCAAGATTTTTCAAAATATAAAGCGAAGTGTAATAAGAACTTGGATAACCTTGATACCAACTGAACCCGCCGTCAGGATTTTGCAGTTTTACCAATTCTGACCAATCATCATTAATGGAATTTCGCATCGTATTCGCATCGAATAATCTTGCTAATTTCTGCATTTGTTCCGTTTCATTTTTCGATTCTAAAACCCAAGGCGTTTCATCCAATAACAATTGTTTTAATTCCTGATTTTTTTCAAGATTCGAAGTCAAAAGACCTTTGGATTGATATTCATCAAAAACAGTTTTCAATTTTGGATTTGCTTTGAAAATTTCCGAAGCCAGAACATCTGCAAACCATTTATTGAAAATAACATCCGCAGAATTATTAGTATCATTTTTCAGGCTTGGAAGCGCAAACATAATTTCCCAAATCGGATTGGTTGTCAGTTCCAAAGTATTGGAAACATTCGTCAAGGTTTTAGAATCGGAATTTTTCAGATTTTCCAAAGTGAACGATTTCGTTTGTCCTTCTTTTACAAAAATCGGAAGCGCATCTATTACCAACATTCTGTTAGGAAGAACTGCGATTGCTTTTTGTTCGCCATCAGAAAAACTGCCAGCTTTTGCAACGATTTTAATGATAATTGAAGAAACATTATTAGGAATTTTCAGTTTCCAAGTTGTGGATGTATTTCCATTTTCAGCTAATGAAAAAGATTGTTCTTTATTATAACCAGGAACCGCAGTCAATTGACTAATCCCGAATTTCTCCGAAATATCTTCATTCGTAAACGCATCCAAAATCTGTAATTGCGCAACACCATTCAGTTTTTGATTCACCAAACTGGATAATTTTGATTGAAGATTCAATTCGTCGCCTTCTCGTAAGAATCTTGGATAATTTGGTGTGATAGAAAATTCTTTTTGTGTCACAACCGATTTTTCCAAAATTGCACTTCTCGCATCTTTTGTATGAGCCAAAAACATTAGTTTCCATTGTGTCAAAGCTTCTGGAGAAGTGAACTCGAATGATACATTTCCATCTTTGTCTGTAAGAAGATTAGGATAGAAAAATGCTGTTTCGTTGAGGTTTTGACGGACTGGGATTTTGTCTAAATCTTTATCCTTTGATGTAATAATCCCTTTCATATCTTGCGTTGTTGCTAAGTCATCAATCTTAACTCCGGCAGCTCTTCCTTGAAGTTTCATTGCTGGAGCCGAAACAGACATTTCAACTTCACTTGCATACATTGCTTTTGGTTTTGGGCAGCCTTTATATTCAGCAGTTCCAGGAACAGTTGGACAAGCATCATCGGAATTTGCAATTCCGTCACCATCTATATCAGAGCCAAATAAAATTGCACCATTGAACCAATTGAATTGAGGAATACGAACATTATTTGTATTCAAATAATTAGTTTTTCCATTATAATATTGTTGTTCCAAACCGTTTCTTAATTCATAAGAACTTTGATAGAAAGGCGAATAGAATCTCTGCCAACTCCAAGAATTAGACGCAAATTGGTCAAGCGATTTATCATACATATTTGCCAAAACTTCAGCATTGATTTTTTCTTTATCAGCACCAGAAATTTTTATCGTCCATTTTTCTTTTTGCTCGGGTTGTAATTTGTCTCGGAATGTCACCGTTTCAATTTTCAAATCATCTTTGCTGTCTGCAATTTTCAAATCAACCGATTCGGTTTTCACATCATTAAAAGCCACCAATTGGAATTGCAAATTCACTCTCGAGATACTTTCATCTTTCGGCATTACAGTTTCATATTCCAAAATTCCATTTTTGAAAGATTTGGTTTCCGTTACAGTTTCTCCTTTTCCATTTTGAATGAAAATTTGAACCAAAGCATCCGGAATTGCAGAGTAAACAAACACTTTTGCTTTTTCTCCTCTTTTGAAATCCTGCGTTGGTTTAATCACTTCCAAGAATGGATTTTGGTTTTGACCCAGCGATTTTTTATCCCAGACTTTGAAGAATTGCTCCGTTTTTATCGTGTCTTTTCCTTCGATATTGTAAAGTTGAAGTTTGTAAGTTCCGGCATTAAGTTTTCCTAAATCTAATTTGGTTGTCGGTTGTTTGTTGTCGGTTGACGGATTTTCTGTGCGGTTAATCAATTGTTTCTCTGACTTCCAGTTCTTCACATCATCATTTTTATCAAACCTGTCGTGAGAAAATTTCTGTACAAATTCATTCTTAGATAATTGTGGCAAATCCTGAACAACAGAAGCAAAATTCTCTCTGAAAATTTGTTTTGGTTCTTCCAGTTTTTCCAATTTTACGTTGTAAGATTTTGGTAAAACCTGGTCGTTATAATTTTTGGTGTCAACTGTCAACTTCACAGCGTCATCAGAAAATATATTTCCGATTTCATTTGCCGTGATATAATGAGAAACCGAAGCTACTTTCACGTTGGTGTTTGCAGATTGTGTTTCGCCATTGATGTCCGTCACAGAAGCATTGATGGCATAGTTATCAATTTGAATCCCGTCCAAAGTTTCGTCTTTTTTCAATTCTACTTTGATGGTAAATTCGCCTTTCTCGTTGGTTTTCACATCGCCCAAAATCGAGTTTTCATTGTCATTTCCACGAGGATACCACCAGAAATAGCGCCAACGGATATTCTGCTTTTTGATTTCATAATTCACTGTTGAATTGCTCAGAGGAACACCTGAAAACATCATCGCTTTTCCTTTCAATTCAATAGTTTGACCGTATTTGTACTCGTCTTTTATTGGGTCAAAAATCACTTCAAATTTTGGACGTTTGTATTCCTCGACTTGAAAATCCGTATAGCCATTAATATGGAAACCAGATTTGTCATCATCATTATTCACTTCTATATTGAAACTTCCATTCAGTTTGTTTTTTGGAAGCGTAAAACTGCCATTCACGGAACCAAATGCATTAGTTGTGAGTTTTAAAGTTTGCAACTCTTCACCATTGGCATCGTGTAAAGTGATATTCAATGGAACTTTTTCCAATGTTTTCACTTTCTGGGTTTCCCCATTGATTCCTGTTGCAATTGCTTTAAAATAAACAATTTGTCCAGGTCTGTAGATTTTTCTGTCAAGAAAAATTTGTGCAGATTCCTGATTTTCAGATTTGCTTCGGTTATTGTAATCATTATAACCATAAACATTTATCAGTGAATAATTGTTTCCATTTTTGATGAGGAAATTTCTGTAATATTCTTTGTTATCAGAATTCGGAATTTGGAAATTTCCGGAAGCATCCGTTTTGACAGAATGTTTTACAATTTGCTTTCCTCTCACATATTCAGCTACTTCAAGAGTTTCGTTGGCAAATACTTTTCCGTTTTCATTATTCACCAATTTCAGAATATTAGCTTTTGGATTAGAATCATCTTTTTTGGAATAAATGATTTTGGAATCAGAAACTATAAAATAGAAATTCCTTTGAACCGAATTTTCCACAACATATTCTGCCAAATAAATTCCTGCTGGAAGTGCTTTTAGCTCCAAAGATGTTTTATGCGTTTTAAAATCCGAAGACTCTGGTAAAGAGAATTGGTCTTTTCTTATCAATGTTTTTTTGACTTTTGCAAAAGGATTTTGATAAGAATCGAAAACATAATTTAGAAAACCTGCGTTGTCATCAGCTTTGTAAATGTTGAGTGAAAAGTTTTTTACATTTTTTCCTTCTGCAACAATGTGAATTGGCTTGTTACTCTGCGTTTCATTTTCATAAAATATGTTTAGCTGAGGATTTTTAATTTGATTTTCTTTGTTCTTAATGTTATTTAGAAACTTAGATTTTGGGAACATTTTCTTCGCATCATTTATCCAAATCAAGGCCAATTTGTAATCTTGTTTTTGCTGAAGAAGTTCAATCATATCATCAATAATCAGGACTTTGTAATCGCCTTTTACAGATTCGTCTTTGACCAATTTTTCAAGTTGCGCGAATTTGTCTTTGCAATTATTTAATTCACAATTATAATTGATTTTTTGATGTTTGAAGTACAACTGAGCATTTCCAGAAAGTGAAGCAGTTTCCGAATCAAAAATCGAATTAATTTTGGTCGAATTCACTTTCAATTCGTTCGGTGTGAAGAGATTTTGATTTCTTAAGAACTCAATATAATTGTAATTGTACCAATCAGATAGCGTTGGGAAATATTCAAGATTGTCAGATGCATCAAATATTTCACTGTACTTCTGCATTTGGATTTTCTTCAAAGCAGCATTTTCTTTTTCTAAATCCGAATAATTCTTCAATAAATAATTTTTAAAATCCAGCTTGCTCCAGGTTTCGATTTGAGATAAGTCGGCGTTATCGATATTGGTTTTCTGATTGATTTTCCAAGAATTATTCTGATAATAATCTTTGATGAATTCCAACGTCAGAAGATGAAACAATTGTCTTTCATCACCTTTCAATTTGCTTTCGGTGTTCTGAAGCTTCGAAAAGAATTTAGAATTTTCATCGTTTTTTGTATTATCCCTAGTCTGTTTTGTAATACTGAATTCAGCTTTCAGAGACTTTATAATTTGTATCGCATTATTATCTTTCAAAGCTTGGTTTTGTATTTCCAGGATGATGGGAAGATTGGATTTGTAAGTGCCTTTTTTATAGTTGTCTTCAATTTTTTTCCATTGCTGGTCGTAATAGTTTTGAGCGGAAAAATTCATAGTAGCAAATATTAATAAGAATACTAATAAGGATTTTAGGATTTTCATAAGTGACTTTTATTTTTTAATCAGTGAACCGAATCACGTTATAAAGATGCATTGTTTTATCGTAAGGTTGGAAAGAAAAAAATATTTTTTTGAAAAATTTAAAGCTTATTGACTTTCTATTTATTTAGAACATTTTTTCCGACATTTGTTAAATCAATGTCGTTTCTAAATTTAGCAAAAAAATATGTCATCGACAGTCAGATTTATGTTTCATTAATGGGAACTTTTCTGGCTGCCTATTTTATGCTGGAACAAAACATATTTCGCTGGCCAAGTTTGCTTTTGATTTTCATTACCTACTTCAGCGGTTATCTTTACACCAAGTATCAGTACGATAAAAAGAAATTCATCAAAATTCTGATTTTTAATTCGATTTGTGGGATTTTAAGTTTTTGTTTGATTGTTTTTAATCATAACGAAATCAGACTGTTGAAATGGGCTGTGATTGTCATCATTGGTTTGCTTTACAATTCTTTTTTTCTCGATAAATTCATTAGGAAAATTCCGTTGCTCAAGATTTTTTACGTTGGCTTGACCTGGGCTTTGATTAACTCCTGGCTCATTCTTCCGGAATTTAATTGGGGGATTTTTCTCATTACTTGGTTGTTCATTTCGGCTTTGGTTTTGCCTTTTGATATCCGAGATATGAACAGTGACGACGTTGTGACTTTTCCGATTCTGATTGGTGTCCAGAGGACTAAATTTCTGGCCTATTTATTAGTTTTTATTTCAGGTCTATTGAGTGTTTTCTATCTGGATTTAGTTTTTGCGTTGTGTTTTTTCCTGACTACAATTATCACATTTTTATTAATTTATTTTTCTGAAAATAATAATCGGGAAGCTTATTTTAGTTTTTTGGTAGAAAGCTGTAGTGGACTTCCTTTGTTATATCTTTTGGCTTACAAATTGATATTGCAGTTTTGTTAAAATATCCGAATGTTCAATAATAAATCTATTCTCCTGATCATCGTCTTTTTAAGTTTGTTTTCCGTTGCTAAGGCGCAGGAGAAAAAAGATTCGATTTATTACAAAATTGAAGAATTCTCGGACAGGAGAAAATTTACAAAATTCATTCATCGCTTTATATTTCGTCGGGAAGCTGATTCGGCTTCTGTTAAATCGAGAACAGAAAAGCAATCTCAGGAATCTTATGACGGAAAATTTATCCGAAATGTAAAAATTGAAACCATTGACCCGTTTGGTTATAATACAAAGGAGAAAAAAGAAAAGTCAAAATGGTATGATTGGTTTACGAATCATCTCCATTCCAACACCCGGATTTCTGTGGTCAATAATTATCTGCTTTTCAAAAAAGGTGAAGAATATAATGCTCAGAAATTATATGAATCTGAACGTCTGCTTCGCCAGATGGATTTTGTTAACCGTGTCAATATTGCCGTTGAAAACAGCTCCAGCGATTCTATTGATGTGGTAGTGAAGGTTTTGGATTCCTGGAGCCTGAAACCAAGATTCAGCTATTCCGGAAGCAAGATAGGATTGGGTTTCACCGAAGAAAACCTGCTTGGACTCGGTCACGAAGTTGATTTTCTTTACCGTAATGATTCTAAGGAAAAACAGGATTATTTATACGGAAGTTATCTGGCGAATAATCTCTTCGGAAGTTATATCAATGCGCAGATTTTGGGAGAGCGTGATTTTTTTAAAAATGAGCGAATCAATCTGAGTGCAAGACGTGATTTTTTCTCACCGCTTACGCAATGGGCTGGTGGTTTCACTTTCGAATATTTTATGCGAAACGTTTTGTTGCCTTTGGAAGATGTTCAAACATTTCCTGAAGTTCAAATCAAGGTTTATAGCCAGGATTTGTGGGGTGGTTATCAGATTCCGGTTTCAAAAAATAATGAAGAGCGGGTTTCCAGCAATATCGCTTTAATAGGGCGATTCACAAATTATCAGTACAAAGACAGTCCCGGGATTGACCAGTTTCAATATTTCCGTTCCTACAATAGTTTCTTGGCTTCGGCAGGATTTATCCAGAGAAAATTTTCGGTGGAGAAGCAGGTTTTCCAATATGATTTGCCTGAGGATATTCCATACGGAAATGCTTTCAATGTCACTGCAGGATTGCTTTCCAGAAGCAAGGAAGTAGTTCCTTACGCCGGGCTTTCCGCTGCTTACGGGGATTTTACGAAAATAGGATACTTCAATATCAAAGCACAGTTTGGAAGATTTTTTAACGAAGAAAAAATCAACCGTGATGCTTTTCGGCTAGACGGAACTTATTTTACCAACGTGATGGATTGGAAGTTTGCCAAGGTTCGTCATTTCTTTTCTCCAACATTAGCTTTAGGAAATCCTCAAAATAATTATTCTTACAAAGACCGAATCAACCTTTCTGCAAGAGACGAGTTTCCGGTTTACGATTACGATTACATAGGAACAAAAAAATTGGTTTTAAGATATCAATTGCAGTTTTTCATCAACAAAACCTGGAAAAATTTTCATTTCAGCCCATATTTGACAACGGCTGTTGGCTGGCTGGGAATGTCTGATGAAAAATTGCTAAAAACCAATGTCAACACAAAAGTTGGAATCGGGGTTCTGATCAACAATCCTTATCTGGTTTTCAACAGGATTCAGGTTTCTTTTATGTATTATCCGAAGGTGCCGTTTGACAACAGTTCTGTTTTTGACTTCAACAGCTACAGAAACAATATGATGCCGATGAATACTTTTGCGGCGGACATTCCGCATTTTGTGAACTTCGGAAATTGATTTTCTTGCTGAGAAGTTTTATCTTTACATAAATTTTTGAGTGATGGAAAATATTGAAGTATTAAGAAGCAAACTGGTAGAAAGAATCTTTTCTACTACGAATGTCAATTTCTTACAAGCCGTTGAAAATCTTTTTTTGTCTGTTCAGCCTGAAGAAGATGCAAAATATATTTTGTCCAAAAGTCAGAAAGAAATGATTCTAGTTGCGGAAGAGGATATTAAATATGGACGAACTATTTCCGACGAGGAGTTAAGAAAATTGGATGAAGAATGGATGAAGTAAAGGTCATTTGGACAACGCTTGCAAGAAAACAGAGAAACGCCATTTTCGATTACTGGAATAATAGAAATAAAAGTAATCGTTATTCTATAAAACTAAACCTTACTATTTATCAAAAAATTGATTTATTAAAGTCTAATCCTTTAAGTGGTATTGAAACCAATTTCGAACCATATCGAATTTTGCATTTTGAAAATTACGGATTGGTCTATAGATTAGAAAAAGATTTACTCTACATTATTTCTGTGTGGGATAATCGTCAAAATCCGAGTAAACTGAAAAAACTTTTGGGATTATGATTATCAACAAACTTTCACTCATCAATTTCAAAAGCCACTCGGAACAATCATTCGAATTTTCGCCTCAAATCAATTGTTTTGTAGGAAATAATGGAGTAGGGAAGACTAATGTTCTGGATGCCCTTCATTATCTTTCTGTCGGTAAAAGTTTTTTGGGAAATTCTGACCTCAACAATGTGAAATCTAATGAAGATTTTTTTGTTATTGAATCCGAAATCCAGAATGATGAGAAAGAAGATATCATCAAAATTCTTCAGCCAAAAGAGTCTAAAAAAGTCATTAAAAAGAATGATAAAAGCTACGACAGATTAGCTGACCACATTGGTTATTTGCCAAGTGTGATGATTTCGCCTTACGATTCCAATTTGATTTCCGATTCGGGAGAAAGTCGTAGAAAGTTTTTGGATGCGATGATTTCTCAGACCGATTCTTCTTATCTTTTTGATTTGATTCAGTATCAGAAAACCGTTCAGCAGAGAAATGCTTTGTTGAAATATTTTGCGAAGAACAGGACGTTTGACAAAGATTCTCTGGTGATTTATGATGACCCGATTTCAAGCTTCGGAACAAGGATTTTCGAGAAGAGAAAAGAATTTATTGAAAAACTGAATCCAATTGTTCAGCATTTTTACGAAATCATTTCAGGCGGAAAAGAACTCGTAAATGTTATTTATGAATCTCATCTTTTGAATGACGATTTTCACAATCTCTTATCTCAAACTATCGATAAAGACAGAGCTTTGACCTATACTTCCAAAGGAACTCATAAAGATGATTTGTTATTTGAAATGAATGGTAATTCAATCAAAAAAATAGGTTCACAAGGTCAGCAGAAATCATTTTTAATTTCATTAAAATTAGCTCAAATCAACAGAATCAAAGAACTGACCGGAAAGTCTCCAATCCTTCTTCTGGACGATATTTTTGACAAGCTAGATGATACCAGAGTTTCTCAATTAATCGAATTAGTTAACAAAGAAAGTTTCGGTCAAATTTTCATTACTGATACGCACAAAGAACGAACAGAAAACGTTGTAAAACGCATTAACGAAGAAAGTAGAATTTTTGAAATATCATAAAAGCCCATTCAGGATTCTGAATGGGTTTTTCCATTTTTTATATTGTTGAAAAGAAATACAAAGCCTGAACCTAGCCCTGATGGGAACGGCATCCTTTTTTGTTATTGCGATTGTTGAAAAGTTCAACAGATTGCTTCACGTTGTTCGCAATGACAAAAAAGATATAGTGGACAGCAGGTTGAAATGTTCTACCGAAGCCACCAGCTTGTTGCTCCTAAAAGTTACAAAAAGCTTCCGTCAAATGAGAATGGCAACAAGTCTCGGATAGATTTTGTTTTGATGATTTCTCCGTTGGGTGCGGCAAAATAGATTTCGATTTTTTCTTTTTGCTTAGCCTCATATTCCAGGATAGATTGTCTGCAGCCGCCACAAGGTGGAATTGGAACTGAACTCAAAGCATCTTCTGGTCCGCCAATCACAAATATTTTTTTGATTTTCACATCTGGATAATTTGCCGAAGTCCAAAAAATAGTCGTTCTCTCAGCACACAAACCGGAAGGATATGCGGCGTTTTCCTGGTTACTTCCTGTGATTATTTCGCCATTTTCTAGTAGAAGCGCACAACCAACAAAAAAATGGGAGTAGGGCGCATAAGCTTGTTCTCGGATGGTTTTAGCTTTATCAAAAAGTGTTTTTTCTATATCGTTGAGTTCATCGTAACTCGGGATAACTTCAAAGTTGATTTTTATCTCTTTTTCCATTTTTTAAAATGAGGGAGGTAAAAATACATTTTTTGTGGAAATAAATTAACATTAATTGAAAAAAAACATCTAAGAGATATGTTACGACCATTTTTAGCACTTATTTTTCTGTTTATCATTGGATTGACCAAGGCTCAAGACAAGATTTTTTGGAATGAAAGCCGGAAGTTGGTTTGGGAAGATTTCCAATCGAAAACGCAACCGAATACTTCCAAAGCCGCCGCAACAACCTTTTGCGGAATTTCCTATTTGTTGAACAGTCCAACCAAAAAATTCACTTCCAAAGAAGTTAAGATTGAATCCTTTTTTGTGCCTTCAAAATCCTGGGCACATAATGACCACAAAACTGATTTGGTTCTGATGCACGAGCAAAGTCATTTTGATATTGCTGAATTGTTTGCGAGAAGATTTAGAAAATTAATCAGCAACAAAACGATAGATGCTAAAACGCTTCAAAAGTTTTACACTAATATTTATGATGATTACAAGGATTATCAGCAGGATTATGAAACGGTAACTAATCACGGAAGAATTCGTGATAAACAATTGGAATATACTGAGGAAATCAATCAGGAAATAGAAAAATTGTCAGACTTTAAAACCTGAATTTCCGGTTTTCCTTCTTCTCAGACAATTTCTTTTTGTTGTCGATACGTTTCTGTATTTGACCTTTCGAAGGTTTTGTAGCAACACGTTTTTTTGGAACAAAAAGTGATTTTTCAACCAGTTCTAACATTTTATCGGTCACAATTTTTTTATTCTGAAGTTGTGTTCTGCTCTCAGATGAGGTCATTTGCAACAAACCTTCAGAATTGATTCTGTTTTTCAATTTTTCCGAGATTCTCAACTTTTCATCAAAAGAAAAAAACTGACTTTCCATCACGTTCCAAATTCCCGTAACAGCCGTTTCCACCTTGTTCACGTTTTGTCCGCCAGCTCCGGAAGAGCGGGAAGTTTTGTAACTGATTTCGGTAGAAAAATCTTTCATTAGTTAGTAATCAATTTTTTCAATTCAAGACGATTTACTTTTCCGTTCGGCGTTCTTGGGATTTGCTCTACAAAAATAATCTCTTTTGGTTTATGAAAAGATTTTTTGTAGTTAATAGTTGATAATTGATGGTTGATAGATTGTGATTCTTCGCCTTCAATGATTAAAACTAACTTCTGTCCTAATTTTTCATCCTCAATTCCAAGAAATACAACTTCATTTGGAATTACTTTCTTAACGAGTTTTTCTAATTCTTCAGGAAAAATCTTCGCACCTCCGGAATTAATTATATTATCAATCCTTCCTAAAAATTTGAACTGCTTTTTATCATTAATTTCAACCAGATCATTGGTCTGTAAAACTTCAGAATTAAGTTTTGGAGCAAATATTTTCAGGCAACCTCTTTCATCCAAAGAAATATCAACACCATCAAAAACCTTAAACCAATCTTGCTGATTTGGGAAAACCTGTTTCAAAGCGATGTGAGAAAGAGTTTCGCTCATTCCGTAGGTCTCGAATATTTTGGTTTGAGAGTTTGAGGATTTAAGGGTTTGAGAGATTTTACTTTTTAAAGTTTCTGAAACTGCAGCGCCACCAATAATTAGATTTTTTATTAAATGAATTTTCTCTAAGGAATTTTCAACTTGTAAAGGTGTCATTGCGCAAAAATCAGTGTCTTCATTGGTATTTTCTAAAGGATTAAGTGAAATTGGAGCAATTTTCAGTTTTAATTTTCTCGAAATACTTCTTACAACCATCATTTTTCCCGAGATATATTCAATAGGAAGACAAAGTAGAGCTGAATTTCCTTCTTTTAAATCCAAAAAATCACAAGTCATCTCCGCCGAGTTCAACATTTTTGATTTTTCTATGTCAAAAATTTTCGGAATTCCGGTAGAACCAGAACTCATAATTTTCACCGTTTTTGACTCCGAAAACCACTCATTTATGAAGTCTAAAACTTTGGTTTCAAATTCGTTAGATGAGGTTTGGTGGATTGGTGAAGCTTTGAAAAGGTCGATTAACATTGAGATGTGTGAAAAATTATTTTATAAAATTATGCATTTTTTTTCGAAGAAAATTTGGAACTTAAAAAAAAAGCTGTACATTTGCACCACAATAAACGACAGACCCATGGTGTAACGGTAGCACTTCGGTTTTTGGTACCGCCTGTCGGGGTTCGAATCCCTGTGGGTCTACATCGTAACTAAATAACCAACTGAATTTCAGTTGGTTATTTTTTTTGTTAATATTTATTATTAAAGTGAAAAAAATGAGCTTTCAAAAATGTTGAAAACTCATTTTATTAGCTGAATATTATTTTTATTTATTCAGAATCACATTTTTTATGATGGGTTCCAGATTAGTAGGTAAATCAGCATCTTTAACCTGATATTTAGCTACATTCATTTCTTTCAGCCAATTGTCCCAATAGGTTTTGATAATATCACCTTCGAATGGATTTCCCTTTTCCGGATTGATGCCGAGAACCACGACTTCCAGATTGTTAAAGTTGCCATTGGCCTTGATAAAACCCAAACCTTTTTCATCCATTTTAGATTTAAAATCGGACATATTCAGTTTTAGTGATTTTACGAGTTCCGGTGTAAGGTAGGATGTTTTTCCATTTTCTGTGAATTTAGAATCTTTGTGAAACATATAACCATCTGTTAAAATAAAAAGAATGTTTCTATGTTTGTCTTTGATGCAATAATCATTGACCTTATTTTTGAAAAATCCCCAGATATCGGAACCGACATATTGCTTGTCCTGAATCGCCGATTGGTAGATTTTTTCTGGTAAGGTTGAATATTTTTCGTCAACCAGATTAATCGTTTCTTTGGAAGTATTCTTGTCAAAGGAAACTTTCAGCTGTTTGGCAAAGTCATTGATTTTGGAATCGGAAGGTTCGGGATTGAAGAATATCTGCATCTGGTCATTCAGCTGCATTACTTTTTTGCTCTTGACGTGGTCGATAAATCCGTTTTTAATCGCTTTGATGTATTCCAAATCGCGTTGATAATATGCCATTGAAGGATTCGGATATTTTTCAGGATCAATTCTATCAGATAGGTCGATCAAAATACTGATATTTAGGTTTTTGTTGTTGGCAATGGAATCATTGTTTGCAGTTACTCCGGTTTTTGGTTCGCTTTTTTTGCATTGAATTAAAGACAATGACAGAATTAGCAGATAGTATATATATTTCATAGATGTTAGTTTTAAAGGACAGAAACGTAAACTGAATTTTGACTGTCGGAATTGGCTCCGACTTTATTCAGATTATAATTATATTGATTTTTGCATTCTTCAATCATTTCCTGTTTTACAGGATGAGAAACAGCCAGCTTTTCATTGACGAAGGTTATCCAGCCTTGCACATATTCTGATGCATAAGATTTATACTCCTTGGTTGGAATGATAACGCCATCAATAATATTTTGGAGTTCCTCGATTCTTCCTCTGGCTTTGATGATTAATTCCTTGATGCTTGCAATACCGTTTTTGATGTCTTCCATTTGTTTTTCAAAACCTGTGATACGGTCCTGATGAACAAGGATGTCCTTCTGTTTTTTGATTTGCTCGTGTTTGATTTTATCTTTTTCCTTATGTTCTTTCATAATGAAATCGAAAACCAATCCCCAAATAATATAGACCACAAATCCGGCGAAAATAATTCCCCAAAACTGATTCTTGGTAAAAGCAATCGACAAATCAAAAGGCGGTGAGTCAAAAGTTTTGTTGAGTTCGTAGATTTTCGATTCGATTTCATAAGCAAGAATGGCATCGAACACGAATGTTACCACAAAAAGCAGGAACATCTTCACGTAATTCAGCCAGTTTTTGTTCTCGCCAAACATATGAATCAAATAACCTAAACCGAGGAAAACAAACGGAATCAAAGTCACAAAAGCGCCTTCTAACGGGCCTTCATCCCAAGCTTTGTTGAATGCCTGCGCGTCCAAAACACTTTGCATTATGCTTACATTCGGGTCAAATGTTTTAAAGAACGCCGAAAACGAGGTCGAGATATAAAATGTAAACAAATAAAGGCTGATTGGAATCAAAAGTAGCAAGCCGATCCAAAACTTCGTAGAAGCACCTTTACTGGCATTGATTTGATACAGTTCCGGGTTTTTCGGAATGTCATTAATTTCGAATTTCAATGTTTCAATTTTATTCTGAACAGTCTCGATGTTCTGCTGAATTTCTTTGATTTGTTCTTCCTTATTGTCAAGAGAAACTGTTAAACCTTTGATTTCGGTTTCTTTATTTTTCTGCTCGTTGATGTAGGGTTCTTTCAATTTGTTTTGTTTGTCAGCCAATTCTTTTTCCTCATTCTGAAATTTGGAATAGATCGCGTCCAGACAAATCGATAAAGCGGTGTGGTTTCCATTGTTGCGAGAGCTATCTCTATAACCAGATTCGTGGTAGGTTCTCTTTCTGCTTTCCTCCGTTACTTCTCCATTGTTGTTGGTTTCTACAATTTTAAGAGGAGATTCTTCTTTCTCAACTGCAACAGGTTTCAGCCTGAAAATGTTTTTGATATTACTGGTCATAATTTAGTTTTTTAAATCGTTAAAAATGTCAGTTTTACTTTTTCCTTCTTTTACAGAATCTATGAGATAATCCACGATTTGTAATACATTTTCTTCCATAAATCCGAACATCAGGACGTATTTTTCCAAAGCCGTTCTCTCATTCGGCGAAACTACACCGTCCGCCCAAATCATTACAGTCAAATCATATAGGTAATCAATTTTTTCCTCGATGCTTTCCGGAATACTTAGTTTAGAATTAATGGGATTGAGAAGGATCTCGTCCAGATTTTTCTGTGAGATTCCGCGTTCTTCGGCCGATTTGTAAAGCGCTTTCAGTTCAAGTGGACTAAAATTGTCATCACAAAGTGCCATTTGATAAAGCCTTAAAAAATGGGCTTTAAGGTTTTCGGTTGGTTCTATAATTTCATTCATTGTTATTATTGTTTTTTGATGAAGTTCTAATGATTCTGTCCCTGCTGAATGTTTTAGCTGTAGTCGGTTTTTCCGGGATGATTTCCTGAAGCGGTTCTTTCTTTTTTAATCTGATGACGACCAGCAACAAGAATAAAATCCCCGTTACAATGTCAATCGGAATCCAGAGACTTTTGAGATAAAGATGAATGGGAAAAATCGGATTGAATAAAATCAAGATGATTCCGAAAACAATTACCCAATGATATTCTTTCTGTCTCCCGAAATAATAAACCACAATTCCTGATGCAATGAAAACGATGATTCTAAGAAATGTGTAATATGATAATGGTAAAGGAAGAATAGCGAAGAAACAGCAAAGTGCGTAAAAAGAGAAAAATGTTTTGTAGATAATTTCTAATCGTTTGAAATTTTTAGAATTATTTGCTTCCATCGTTAATTACATCCAGAGCAATAACTCTTGTCTACATATTCCTTATTTCCGCCAGAGGATAAATAATAACAGCCACCTTTTTCTCCTACATATAATGTGTGTCCATTATAAGTACATCTTCTGTTTGAATCTCCATCTGAATCTCCGCTTCTAGAACAGGAATTAAATGATAAACAGATTATAAAAAGTAAAATTATTTTTTTCATAGTCAAATTCTAAAGTGTTAAAAACCTAATTACATCCTGAACAGTAGCTTCTGTCCACATATTCTTTGCTATTTCCTGCCCAATAATAACAGCCACCTCTTGGTCCGACTTCTAACGGATAACCGTTGTATGTACAGCCATTTTTCTTTGAGTACGATTTTGATGATTTTTTCTTTTTAGAAGATTTTTTCTTCTTCTGTCTTTTAGCAAAAAATTCTGTATTTGAATAATTTTTTGCTGAAGCTTCGTAAGTTGTTGGGATTAATAATCCTAATGTCAATAAAGTAAAAAGTAGTTTTTTCATAGCCGTTTAATTATAATTTTCAATGGTTTGATGAAGTTCGCTTCTGTGATTATAAATCTCGTCTAGAGAACCAAGATTCATTTTCTCTCCAGAATCTTTCCCGTTATGGAATAACTCAATTAATTTTCTATTAGCTCCGAAATGAAATCTGCAAATTGGCTTTCTATTATTGTCATCCAACAGAATCCCGAAATAAGATTGTGTGTCTCTGTAAGCAATTCTTTCAGCAGAGATCTTCTCACGTAAAATGGCTTTTACAATTTGAAAAGCTTCTAATTCTTCTTCTGTAGTGATAACTTTTGAAGTCTCATTATTCTGATCAATGTTTGTCGTAGAAACAGTTGTTTTTTCTGTCTCGATATTATCATTAATAACCAAAGCAGATTTTAAACGGGAACTGATAGATTCCGAAATTGATAGGCTTAAAGCTCTTTTGGTATATTCTTTAAAAGCAACCATTCTATTCGCTGTTAGTGGTCTTTCGAAAAATCGATTAACCAATAACTTTACTATTTCGTCAGAAGGGTTTTCAATTTCTTTTTCGAATTCTTTTCTGATGGCTTTGATATATTTCAGAGCTTCTGCAGAATCCAAAATCGATTCAAGGTTGTAACCGGATTTCGTAAAACTCTCAAGAACTTTGATGGAACTATCTTTCAAATCATCAAGATTGATTGTGAAAAACGGCTTCTCATCCATAATATTTGGTTTTTCCAAATCGGTGTAAAAATTATAAGTAATTCCGTTAGTCAAAACTCCAAATCTGGCTTTGGAAACGTGATAGTAGCGATGAAGTTGCGAATTATGAGCATCTGCATTCTCTTTCCAACTTTTACACTCTATAATTAGAATGGGTTCGTTATCCTTTTTGATGACAAAATCAACTTTTTCGCCTTTCTTTGTTCCAATATCAGCAATGAATTCTGGAATTACCTCCGTCGGATTGAAAATATCATAACCAAGAATCTGGATAAATGGCATTACGAAAGCTGTTTTTGTTGCTTCTTCGGTTTGTATTTGGTCTTTGAGCCCATTAACACGTTGATGAAGTTGCTCTAGTTTTAATTTGAGTTCCATAGTTATTAAATTGTTTCGTCAATAGTTTCTGCAGTTGGCGCATTTTGTTTTACAGAAGCAATTCCGTTTTCCATTCCTTGTTTTGTGGAGTATAATTGGCTTTTGCCTATTATTTCTCCGTTCCCGGCTTTTAGAACAAAGTAATCTTTATCGTTTGTTGAAGTTCTTCTTTCAAATCTTGAATCGATTTGTGAATTAATTTTTACGGATTCTATTCCGTTTTTACATCCTGATTTTGTAAGATAACCTTCACTTGTCAAAATGATTTCTCCGTTTCCAGCTTTCAGATTAAATTGATATTCTCCGTCTTTCCTTTTTGTAATTATGAATTTTCCCATTGTTATTTTTTTACTTGTTTAACAATCCAAAAGTAGCCCTGTCTCAAATTCTTTTTTTACGGATTTCCGTAAAAACAAAAAAACTTTCAAAATCAATTTGAAAGTTTTTAATTAAATGTAATTATTGTAACAGATTAGATAATCCCGAAGTCTTTACAAAAAGCGATAAGTTGTTCATTGCTATTGATTTCTAAAGATTCTTTAATTTCTTTTAATCTTTTTTCAACGGCGCTCATGCTTGCAGGTTTGATGTTGTTTTCTTTCAAATAATCAGGTATGTTTTTAAGGAGAATTCCATTGGCTAATAAAGAGACAAGCAAAGTGTCATATTCAGAAAATTCGAAAGAATTTCTTTCAGAGCTGTTCGTTTTCAAATCATAAGAAATATATTTTTCCCCATTGTAAACTGCTCTTATTGCTTTTTTCAAATCTTTGACGTCTTCTCTACCTTTTTTTACATAACCGTTGATTTGCTGTTCCTTGAAAAGTTTCTCAATAATAACTTCCTTTTTTTCAACGGAGAAAACAATAATTTTCAGATTTGGTTGAAGTTCTCTTGCTGCAGAAATAAGCTGTTGACCATTTTTAAGATCCTGTTCTCTATGATCCTCATCAAAGGAAAGGTCTGTAATCAATAGTTCGAAGGGATTGTTTTCTTGTAAACTCATTTTGATTCTGCTAAATGCATCATCGCAATAATTTACATATTTTGGATTGGCAATTTTTAAGTCTTCTAATGCTTTTTGGACAGATATATTAGAACTTTCGTAATCTTCGGCAATAAGAATTTTTGTAAACATAGGTATTATTTTAGACTGGAAATGAAATGTTGATTTTCAATAGATTATTGGTTTCTGTGTCAAAAATAATTGTTCCGTTGATAGCATTAATACGGTTTTCCATATTTTGCAATCCATTTTTTGGAGAAAGATTCTTAATTCCTATTCCGTTGTCTGTATATGAGATATTTATTCTCGAATTGTCTTTAGAAAATTTAATGGAAACGATATTTGCCTGGCTGTGCTTTTTCATATTGGTCATCAATTCCTGAAGGATGAGGTAAACTTCTGTTTTATTCTGAAAATTAACACTTTCCCATAATTTTTCAGTATTTCCATTGGAAATTAATTTTACTGAACCAGAAGAATATGAATCCAGCATTTTATGAAGTTGCTCAGAGAAATTCTGATTTTCGTTGACTTCTTTATTGTCGTAAGAGATATCTCTGGAAGTTTCATAAGCATTTTCCAATCCGAACAGCAGAGAATCTTTATCAATTATTTCTGTATTTTCAACTTGTGACATCAATTGATAAATTCTGTTGGCGACTTTGTCGTGGACTTTTTTGGAATATTTCAGTTCAGTATTTTTTACTTCTAATAGTTTTTCCTGCCGGAGTATTTTTTGCCTTCTTCTGTAATAAAAATAGGCGAAAATAAGCAATCCAAATAGTGAGATTACAATAATATTTCTAACAATGATTTTATTCTGCCTTTCAGTGCTTTCAGCCTTGGCTTTCAGAAAATCTGCTTTATTTTTTTCAGTTTCATATCGGATGAGAGCAAATTGATTCTTAGCTTTATTTCTTGCGGTTTGAAGACTGTCACTAAGGTTTTGATAAACTTGAAAATAATGTTTTGAATTTTGAGAATTTTCTAGAGTAATTAATTTTTGCAAAGCTTCTATCTGATCATCTGGGCTTTTGATTTGCCTGGCTACATCTAACATTTTTTTTGCATAGATTTTTGCAGAGTCTGGATTAGATCTCAGATAATAATCGGCAATATGTGCATAACTGGAATTGAGCCCCCAATTATCATTTTCCTTGAGTCTTATATTTAGAGCTTTTTGAAATTCTGGAATGGGATTGTAATTTTTATTCTGGAGCCATTTTGTAAATGCAAGATTTGTTAAAGTTTTTGAATAGATGATACCATTAATATTGTCAATCTTTAATGCATCATTGTATATATTTATTGCTTGATTATAGTTTTTATTGTTCGTGTAACTATTTCCAAGATTATTTTGATAAAGAGCTTTATCTTGTAAATCTGAACTAAAATTTAGTGCTTGTGTATAAAATCTAATTGCTTCGCGATAGTTTTTTAATTTGGCAGCAGCAATGCCTAGAGAGTTATAGTTTATAGATAAATATTTATATTGTAAACTATCTTTATTATTGAAATAATGCAAAGCAGACAAACTGGTTTCTTGACTACCGAAATAATCACCTTTGTTTTCCTGGATAATAGCCAGATTGGTCAGGCATTTTCCAACTCCAAAGCTGTCATTTTCTTGAAGAAAAATATCTTTTGCTTTATAAAAGTATGAAAAAGAACTATCAATTTGCCCGTTGTCTCTAAGCTCAAAAGCTATATCATAAAAATGATTAGTAAAGTTTTTTTTTTCAATAGTCGATTTCTCGGAGCAACTTATAATACAAATGATTAATAATAAATAAAAAAATTTCAAGATGTTAGTTTTTATCAAATTTAAAAAAAATAGCGAAAGAACTTTCTTTCGCTATTAATTTATTATCCACCAATAATTTTCGGAGGGATTGGATGTCCGGTATCACCTCCTGTTGGTGGTGCAGGATTCGGATTTGCGATTGTTGGTGTATTACCATCATTTCCGCAGTTAGAAGTATTATAATCTGAAGGATTTGAAATTAATCCCAATAATATTAAAAGTAAGTTTAACATTGTTTTAAAAATTTAAAAATTTGCATTGGTGTTCTTCCTCGCGAAACAGATCACGAGTAGGTTTACACATTGTTGAAAAAAGAAGCGCTTCTTAAATTTTTGGGAAGTGACCTTCAAAAACGGAAGAGAAATTTCTGCTTCCCAAGCCAGAGATTGTCCTCCGTCTTATCAGGTTGTTTTTTGAAACCAGTTTTGTAACTTTGTTTTTGTAAGGTTTTGTTTATCACTGATTTCTGATTACAAATTTCAATCAAATAGGGTCTTTTTTCCTAGACAGAAGCTGGACACGATTTGGACACGGATTGTATCATCTTTATGGAAAACCGTAATTTTTCAGACAGGGATTTGTCTAATTTGGACACGTAATTAATTCTTCAATTAAAATATATGTATGAAAAGAAGAAAACTTTAGTTAAAACAGCTTTTGAGCAAGCAGAAAAAGAGCTTTCTAAAAATGGGAAAAGCCCAAGAGCATCGTATATAAATTCTCTGTTCGAAGAGAAATTTGGATTTGCAAAAAATGAAAGGACTTTTGTAAGGTATTATACAGACCTAGTAGAAAAAAATATCGACTATGATATTGATGGTATTACATTGGACCAATTAAGTAAATACGTGGGATATAAAGATTACGATGATTTTTGTAAGAACTTTACATTAACAAAAACGACTGGCGACTCAACAACAGTAAAGGTTAGTATTAACGATGATGAAGAATCGATTTCAGAGAAATTTTCTAAAATATTTATTACAGTAACTAATAATCCTATTTTTAATATTCCGGAATTTTTGACTAAACATAGCAACTTAGGAATCATTGGGGCAATTCTTTGTGGCGGTTTGTTTGTTGGAAATAAAATGTATAAAGCAGATGAAAAGAAACCTGAAATAGTAACTAATGGAAATAGATTAGGGTTATTATCTGCAACGAAGCAGTGTATGTATTGGAACGGAAAAGAATATGTTCCGGAAGATTGTAATCAGACTAAAAATAATTTAATTGCAATTGATCCTAAAAAAGTGGCTAATTTCAAAAAGATAACTCAGCCTGATACAATTAGTTCTATTAAAAATATTTGGTATTCTAAGTATCAGAACGAAGTAGAGTTTTTTACAGATAATGGAATCAATCCGGAAAACGGAAGTGATCTGCGTCCGCTTACTTATTATATTCTTGAAAAATATACAGTTAGGGAAGAGTAGAAACAAAAAAAAACTCCGCCCAAAAGCAGAGTTCCAATTTATTTAAAAGCGAATTTTACATTCTATTCACTACATTAATTCCTAACATAGATAACGATTTCTTAATTGTTTTTCCAGCCAGGTCAGACAACTGAAGACGGAATTGTTTTGCCTGCTCATCATCCTGATTCAAGATTGGATTGTTTTGGTAGAAAGAGTTGTAAGCTTTTACTAATTCATAAACATAATTTGCAACCAGAGCCGGACTTAGAGATTCCGCAGCTTTGCTCACAACATCTTTGGATTCGGACAAAAGTATAATCAAATCCTTCTCGTTTTCATTCGGAAGATATGTCCCCAAATCTTCTTTGGCAGAATAATCAGCCTTAGCCAAAAGCGACTGAATTCTCGCATAAGTATATTGAATAAAAGGTCCTGTATTTCCATTAAAATCAATACTTTCTGCAGGATTGAAAAGCATTTTTTTCTTCGGATCTACTTTCAGGATGAAATATTTCAAAGCACCCAATCCAACAGTTTCGTAAGAACGCTCTTTCTCTTCATCACTCAAATTCTCCAACTTGCCCAATTCCTGAGATTTTTCCTTCGCAGTCTGATACATTTCCTGAACCAAATCATCGGCATCAACCACAGTTCCCTCACGGGATTTCATTTTTCCTTCTGGCAATTCTACCATTCCGTAAGACAAATGGAAGAGTTGGTCAGCCCATTCATAACCCAATTTTTTTAGGATTTTGAAAAGTACTTGAAAGTGATAATCCTGCTCATTTCCAACAGTATAAATCAGTTTTTGAATATCATTATCTTTGAAACGCTCCACAGCAGTTCCCAAATCCTGAGTCATATAAACCGAAGTTCCATCAGAACGCAATAACAGTTTTTGGTCAAGACCTTCGTCGGTCAAATCACACCAAACAGAACCGTCCTCTTTTTTATAGAGAATCTCGTCTTGTAAACCTTTCTGAATCAAGTCTTTCCCAAGAATGTAGGTATTGCTCTCGTACTGAACCTGGTCAAAATTAACACCCAATCTGGAGTAAGTTTGATTAAATCCTGCATAAACCCATCCGTTCATCATTTCCCAAAGTTTGCGAACTTCTGGGTCGTTTTGTTCCCATTTCAAAAGCATTTCCTGAGCTTCGATGATAGATGGCGCTTGTTTTTTCGCTGTTTCTTCGTCGATGCCGTCAGCAACCATTGCCTTGATTTCTGATTTATACAATTTATCAAATTCTACGTAATAGTTTCCGACCAATTTATCGCCTTTCAAGCCAGTAGATTCCGGCGTTTCTCCGTTCCCGAATTTCTCCCAAGCCAACATAGATTTGCAGATATGAATCCCACGGTCGTTGATGATTTGAGATTTGATAACATTATAGCCGTCCGCTTTCAGAATTTCGGCAACAGAAAAACCGAGAAGATTATTTCTGATGTGTCCCAAATGGAGCGGCTTGTTGGTGTTAGGCGAAGAATATTCCACCATTACCGTTTGATTTTTCGGCGTTACGTTATCAAAATCGTTGCTGATTTCGGATAATTGCTCGGCGAACAATTGGTCTTTGATTTTTAGGTTAAGAAAACCTTTTACCACATTGAAGTTCTCAACAAAATCAATTTGATTTTTCACTTCTTCGCCCAATTCGTTTCCGATAACATCCGGACTTTTTTTCGCCTGTTTCACCAAAGGAAAAATGACGATAGTGAAATCACCTTCAAACTCAGTTTTATTTTTCTGGACTTCCAGCGTTACGCCTTCGATTCCGTAGAGCTGAGCGATGATTTCGGTTATTTTTGACTGTATATTTTGTTTAATATTCATTTCGGAATTTTGTGTTGCAAATTTAACAATTTAAAATAGGTTTTTCACGCAAAGTCAAGAATTATAATCAGCTTAATGAATTGACTTTGGTTAGAGTAGTCTCGCAGATTAGGCAGATAAAGCAGATATTTAATAAAAGAATCTGCAAAATTTGCTAAATCTGCGAGGGATCAATGAAGAATCATTTAGCAATTAATTCCCCACTATTAGCTAAAGCTTTCCTCTTGCTCAACCTTAAAAATCGAATCACCAGAAGAATCGCAGAAATCGTCAATCCGATTCCCAAAGCGATCCACATCCCGAAAGCACCCATTTTCAGAGTTACACAAAGAAAATAGCCAACTGGAATCGTGAAAATCCAATAGGCTAAAAATGTAATCACACTCGGGATTTTCACATCCTGGATTCCTCTCAAACAACCTAAAGCTGTTACCTGGATTCCGTCTGATAATTGGAATAATGCGGCAATAATCATTAATTTAGAAGCTAAGTTGATTACCAAAACATCACTTTCTTTTGTAAAAAAGTGGGGCAGAACATTTCTGAAAAGAATAAACATCAACCCACAGAATCCCATATAAATCAAGGTTAATTTGAAATTATTAATCCCGATTTTTCTCAATCCTTCAAAGTCTTTAACACCCATTTTATTTCCAATCATTACCGTAGAAGCCACACTGAATCCAATACAAAGATTGAAAGTAAATGAAGCCATCGACAACGCAATCTGATGCGAAGCAATATCGGTAGAGCTTATCAATCCACAGATGAAAGCAGCAGCCGCAAAAGCAGTCACTTCAAAAAACATTTGCAAAGCGGTTGGTAAGCCAAGTTTGAACATTTTGTTGAACATCTCCTTTGTAAAAAGACTTATTTTCAAAGAGAACTCTTTGATGTAACGTCTTGTTTTTGGCTCTTTTACCAAAACATAATATAGGAAAACCACCATAAAGATTCTTGCCAAAAGTGTTGCTAATGCAGAACCCTGAACGCCCATTGCTGGTAATCCGAAAAGCCCTTTGATAAAGACGTAATTCAAAACGATGTTAATGACGTTGGCGATGATGGTTGCTTTGGTAACGCCAATTGTAAATGACAAACCTTCCGAAACTTCTCTCAAAGTCTGGAACATCATAAACGGAATCATCGTAAATGCCATTATGCTAAGGAAACTAATAGTGTTTGGGATAATTTCTTTCGGCTGATCCATATGATAAATCAATGGAAGTCCGCATAACAAAATAATCATCAGTAATGTTCCGATTCCCAGATTAATTACAAATCCGTGTCTGAAAACGGAATTAATCACATCGTGTTTTTGCTGTGAATTGGCTTCCGAAACCAAAGGCGGAATTGCGAAAGAAAATCCTAACGCCAATACGAAAATGGAAAAGAATAATGCATTTCCCAAAGACACCGATGCCAAAGCCTGAGCGCCCAAAAGTTTACCAACGATAATGTTATCGAACAGGTTTACAGAAACTTGCCCAACTTGTGTCAGCATCACAGGAAGTGCTAACTTCAGTCCTTCCTGCGTATATTGTTTGTTTAAAAAGTTCATTTTATTTCATATAATTTTATTAAAAGAAAAGTCATAATCGCAAACTTTTCATTTTTATTCAAAAAAAACCGTCTCGTTGAAAAGAACGAGACGGTCAAATATTTTTATTTATTTAATCTCATTTCTTTACAAAACTCGCCACGTCGTCAGCAGTCACAGGATCTGCACCTAAGATGATTAATCTTTCTACCACATTTCTAAGTTCTCTGATGTTTCCTGTCCAGTCAAATTGCTGCAAAGCCTTAATCGATTTTTCATCAAATTTCTTTGGCGAAGTTCCATTTTCATTAGCAATAATCTGGGTGAAATATTCTACCAGCAAAGGGATGTCTTCTTTCCTGTCATTCAAAGACGGAACATTGATTTCTATAACAGAAAGTCTGTGGAACAAATCTTCCCTGAATTTTCCGGCTTCGATTTCCTTGGTCAAATTCTTGTTGGTTGCCGCAATGACCCGTACATCCACTTTGATTTCCTTATCACTTCCAACAGGAGAAACCTTGCTTTCCTGTAAAGCTCTTAATACCTTTGCCTGAGCTACCAAACTCATATCTCCAATCTCATCAAGGAAAATAGTTCCGCCGTTCGCTTGTTCAAATTTTCCGGATTTATCTTTGATGGCACCAGTGAAAGAACCTTTTACGTGTCCAAATAGTTCGCTTTCAATCAGTTCTGAAGGGATTGCAGCGCAGTTCACCTCAACCATTGGTCCTCTGGAACGCTCGCTTTGCGAATGAATGGCGTGAGCTACCAATTCTTTACCAGCACCGTTTGGTCCGGTGATCATCACTCTTGCGTCAGAAGGCGCCACTTTATCGATGATTTCCTGGATTCTTTTAAGTGCTGCAGATTCTCCGACCATTTGGTATTTTTTGTTGACCTTTTTCTTCAGCTGAGAATTTTCCTGCTTCAAATTAGAGTTAGCCTTTTGCAGATTGCCTTTGTCTAATGCGTTTTTTACACTGGTTATCAACCTGTTGATGTCAATAGGTTTTGAAATGAAATCGTAAGCTCCTTCTTTCAGACAGCTGACGGCAGTGTCAATATCTGCGTGACCGGAAATCATCACAAATGTTGTCTCCGGCTTTAGCTGGAGGCTTTGTTTCAGAAGTTCGGTCCCGGAAATTTTTGGCATTTTGATATCAGAAATCACCAGAGAAAAATCGTCTTTTTCTATGAATTTGAATCCTTCCAGACCGTCTTCGGCAATTTCGAATTGGTAGTCAGGAAGCTCGTCTGATAAAATACTGTGTAGAACTCCGGATATTGCTTTTTCGTCTTCTACTATTAAGATTTTCTGCATAGGGGCAAATATAGTGATTTTAGATTTCGTAAAACGAATTAATTACGAATGAATATTTTCAAATTTCGAAAACTTCATAGCAAATTCTCTGCCGAATTTTGACGCTCATGGTTCAGGTCTGGCCGCAATAGCGATAGAAACGGTTATCCTTTTGTCTTGTTTTGCAAAACAAGACAAAAGATAATAGTGGATAGCGCGACCCGAGCTGTGGCAAATGCCTGGGCGAGGGGATTGCCCCAATATTTATAATTGCTGAATGATAATTAATCTACAATCAATTTCTTGGTAATCTGCTGATCTTCCACTTTGAATGTTCCTAAATAAATCCCTTTCGGAATTGTAGAAATGTTAATCCTGGTCTGATTGTCTGTTTTGCTGAGGATTTTACCTTCCAAATCTGTAATGGTAAAGCTGAAACGTTGGGTTTTGCTGTTTAGAAATTCCAATTGCAGATAATCCTTCGCCGGATTCGGATAGAATCTGAAGCTCATTGCGATTTCTTTGGGCGTGCACACATCCAAAGTCTGACCTGCAACCGCAAAATGCTGAACTGCTCCTGTTGTAGCTTTTGCTATGTTGTAGATATAAACAGGATCCAGATTGACGTATTTATCATTAGCGGTATGGGCGTAAGGCGTTTCATTATACTCAAATAAGCCGGTGATGATTTCTCCGTTAGCCTGGAAAGGCATATAATCTGAAGCATAAGCGTAACTCAGATTGGTTTTCAGCGGCGAATACAAAGTCACACAATTCATCAATTGTTGTGTAAAAGTATTGGAAGCCGAATTGTTGGAACTAGGACTGTTAGATTCGTCTCTCTCGCAGGTGATGGTATCATTGGTTTTTCCTTTCACTCCGCCAACTTCATCGATGTTAAGAACCAACCGGATGCTCATTTTCGGACTTGTAGCATTCACAACACTTGAAACATAATGAGCGGAACCTAGCAAACCTTGCTCCTCACCGGAAAAATTGATGAACTTGATAGAATAATCCGTTGGAACATTTTTTAGAAGTCTGGCAACTTCCAGGATTACAGAAACACCACTTCCGTTGTCATTGGTTCCGGTTCCGGTAATTGTATCATAATGGCCGCAGACAATAACGTAAGTGTTGGGATACTTGGTTCCTTGTTTTGTAACGATGATATTAGATGTTGATTGTCCGTTGTAAGTGAAAGTGTCTTTTGTGATTTCAGCATCGGTGTAACCAAAAGAAATATATTTGTTTCTGAGCCAGGTATATGCATTATTGTTGGCTGCAGAACCTGTGGTTTTCACACCCAAGCTTTCAAATTCCTGCAGATAAGTATTGATATTGGTTTGGGAAACCTGATTACTGATATCGGCGTAAGCCTGATTGAATGTTTGAGAATTTGCTAAAAATCCAAGTAAAAACAAACCAAATAGAAGACGTTTTTTCATTACGTAATAATAATTGACAAATATAAAATAAAAAGGAGAAGACTTATAAAAATCTTCTCCTTTCGTTGTGAAAAACTATTACTAACTTAAAAACTAATTGGTTGCTTTTCTTACTTCTGCTTTCACATCTTCTGCAGCATCTTTGGTTTTTTCCCATGCATCAGAAGCAGTGTCTTTGGTGGTTTCCCACGCTTTATCGGCAAAATCCTTGGTATCTTCCCACGCATCGGAAAGATTTGATTTTAGATTATCGAAGAAACCTTCTCTCGTCGGCTCTTCATTCTTTCTTTTTTGTTCATCAATATAATTCCGCGCTCTGTCTGCATATTCATTCACTTTGCTTTTAGCTGTGTCGGCTGCATTTTCTAAAGAATTTTCAGTTTTGTTAACAGCTCTTTCTGCATCATTGTATTTTTCGTCGTGCGTACTCATAATATTTTGTTTTTGGGTTAATATTGAAAAATTTGATTTGATGCTAATCAATTATTCAATTAGAATGCCGCAAAGTCTTAATGAACGTTAATCTTTTGTTTCGAATTTATAATGTTTACTAAATTGACATCAAAATTAAAAGTAATGGAAAAAATCAGATGTGCGTGGTGCGGAACCGACGAGTTATACCAAAAATATCACGATGAAGAATGGGGAAGATTGGTGACGGATGATGCTACAATGTTTGAGTTTTTGATTCTTGAGAGTTTCCAAGCTGGATTGAGCTGGATTACGATTCTGAGAAAAAGAGAAACATTCAGGAAAGCATTTGATAACTTCAATTATAAGAAGATTGCGAAATACGGAGAAGATAAAATCGAAGAATTAATGCAAGACTCAGGAATCGTTCGAAATCGATTGAAGATTAATGCGGCCATTTCCAATGCTCAAAAATTTATGGAACTTCAGAAAGAATTTGGAAATTTTTATGATTACATCTCAACATTCACAGGTGGAAACCGAATCGTAAATACATGGAAGGTTCACACAGAAGCACCCGCAACGACAGAATTGTCTGATGCAATCAGCAAGGATTTAAAGAAAAGAGGGTTTAAATTTCTGGGTTCAACGGTTATATATTCTCATCTTCAGGCAACAGGAATTGTAGATGACCACATAGAACGTTGTTTTGTGAGAAATTAAGTTTGAGGCTTTGAGACTGGGAGAGTTTTAGTGTCAGAGAAAGATTGATTTTCATTTCATAAACTCTCTGACACTCCAACTCACAAACTATCTTACTTAATAATTCTGTCAAGTACCCATTCTATCATCATTTTCTCAGAAGCGTGATGGTCGCTTGCAAATTCGCCACGTCTTCTGTTGGCGATAACGCAGTTCACAGTGATTGCTTTATGACCTAGTAGTTTTGATAACGCATAAATTGCCGAAGTTTCCATTTCAAAGTTGGAAACACCGAGGTCATTCAATGTTTCAAGGAATTGGTCATCCAAAGCTTTCAATCTCAACTGGCGGCCTTGTGGTGCATAGAATCCAGGGAAAGTCGCTGTGTTGCCTTTATATTTAGCATCCGCATAATAATCTGCAATATCTTCGGCATAATTGGAGAAATATAACATTGGCTTGATTCTCTCGTAAGGGAATTTTTCCAGGAAATTCTTACTGAATTCATTTTCAAAATTATAATCCTGATAAAAATGCATAAGTCCGTCCAGACCCACTACGTTTTCCGTTACCAGCATATTATTAACTTCGATATCAGGGTTCACACTTCCGCAAGTTCCCATACGGAAAAGCTCCAGCGACTTATGCTCTTTTTTGAATTCTTTCTCTTTCAAATCGATGTTGACCAAAGCATCCAATTCGTTCATCACGATATCAATGTTTTCTGTCCCGATTCCCGTTGACATTACCGTGATTCTCTCGCCACGCAAAGTTCCTGTATGCGTATAGAATTCTCTTTTGTTCTTTTTAATTTCGATAGTGTCGAAGAATTTAGAAACTTTCGGAACTCTGTCAGGATCGCCTACAAGAAGTACTTTGTCTGCAAGGTCTTCCGGAAGAAGGTTAAGGTGGTAAACACTTCCGTCGTCATTTAGAACCAATTCAGAAGCTGCTAGTTTGTTAATCATATTATTTATATTATAATTTTAAATTTTAGATTTTAAATTAAAGATTACAATTTCTGAGTGTTTGGTTAAGTGCAAACATTTATCATTTAAAATTTATAATCTATAATTCATCATTTTGTTTATCCTCCTACACGTTTGGTTTTGTAACCAAGGTCTTTCAGGATGTTCATTATTTTGTCACGGTTGTCGCCTTGGATGATGATGATGCCGTCTTTTTCCGAGCCACCAATTCCAAGTGTTGTTTTGATTTTTTTCGAAATCTCTTTCAATCCTTCATCATCGCCTTCCCAACCTTCTATCAAAGTTACCGGTTTTCCGTTCCGGCCTTTCTTTTCGAATTTGCACACCAAAGGTTCTTTCTGTTTGAACACTTCTTTCGGCATTTCAAAATCCTGCTCTTCGTGGTCAGGGAAAAGGTTTTTCAGTTGGTCTCTTAAGTCCATTTTAATTTTTTAAAAAAGGGTCTTAAAGTTAATCATATTTATCAATCTGCAAAAAATAAGTTGAGAAATTCTACCAATGCTTTTCCATTTCGTAAATTTGTAATAACAAAACAAAATCAACAATGTCAAAAAAAGCAATTCTTGCAATATTAGATGGCTGGGGAATCGGGCCAAATCCTGCTGTTTCAGCCATTGCTCAGGCCAAAACACCTTTTATGGATTATGCCTTGAAAACTTTTCCAAATACAACACTTGAAGCGAGCGGATTAGCGGTTGGATTGCCGGCCGGACAAATGGGGAACTCGGAAGTAGGACATATGAATTTGGGCGCTGGTCGTGTAGTTTACCAAAATCTTGTAAAACTGAATATGGCTGTGGAAAACGGAAGTCTTGGAAAAGAACCTGTGATCCAACAAGCCTTCGAATATGCTAAAGCGAATAACAAAAAAGTACATTTCATTGGGTTGGTTTCTGATGGGGGTGTCCATTCCCATATCAACCATCTGAAAGGATTGCTGACGGCGGCTCACGAATTTGGATTTACGGACAAAGTTTATGTTCACGCTTTTACAGATGGCCGTGACTGTGATCCAAAATCAGGGAAAGGTTTTATAGAAGATTTATTAAATCATATGAAGTCCACTACAGGAAAACTGGCTTCTGTTATCGGCCGTTATTATGCGATGGACAGAGACAAACGTTGGGAACGTGTAAAGCTGGCCTACGATCTTCTGGTAAATGGCGTTGGGAAAGAAACCAAGGATTTTGTTCAGGCGATTCAGGAGTCTTACAACGAAGATGTGACGGATGAATTCATTAAGCCTATTGTCGGAGTTCAGAATCATTTCCCTATTGCGAAGATCGAAGACCACGATGTCGTCATTTGTTTCAATTTCCGTACAGACAGAGGTCGCGAGATTACAGAAGTACTTTCTCAGCAGGATTTCCCGGAATATGGAATGAAGAAGCTGGATCTATATTATGTGACTTTGACAAACTACGATAAGACATTCCAGAATGTAAGAGTTGTTTTTGATGAAAATGTTCTTCAGAAAACAATGGGCGAAGTTTTGGAAGCGTCTGGTAAATCTCAAATCAGAATTGCTGAAACGGAAAAATATCCGCACGTTACATTCTTTTTCTCAGGTGGTCGCGAAGCAGAATTCGTTCAGGAAAGACGTTTGCTTTGTCCAAGCCCGAAAGATGTTCCGACCTACGATCTGAAACCGGAAATGTCGGCTTACGACATCACGAATACCATTGTCCCGGAACTGGAGAAAGAATCTGCGGATTTCATCTGTCTTAACTTTGCCAACACAGATATGGTGGGTCACACCGGTGTTTTTTCGGCGGCGGTGAAAGCAGCAGAAGTGGTGGACGAATGCATCCAGAAAGTTGCAACGACGGCTTATGAGCACGGTTATGCGGTTTTCATTTTGGCAGATCACGGTAACTCTGATGTAATGATCAATCCGGACGGAAGCCCAAACACGCAGCATTCCACAAACCTTGTTCCTTTCATTGTGATGGATAAAGACCACACCTGGAATCTGACACCGGGAAAATTGGGCGATGTCGCACCAACCATTCTGAAAGTAATGGGTGTTGATATTCCCGAAGAAATGACAGGAAATGTTTTGGCTAACTAAAGCCTGATATAAATAAAATTGAAAGTCGGTTTTTTTACCGGCTTTTTTAATTTTTGGTGTAAATTCGTTTATTAATTCATAATAATTATGACGGGCAGACTGCTTTTCTGTTGTATTTTGATTGTAAATCTTGTTTTTGGGCAAAATATTTTGCCTGATGATACTGATTACAATACTAAGAAAAGTGAAGAGCTGGCTTCTTTAGCGATATCGTACTTTAAAAAGAATGATCTTAAAAAATCGACGGAATTACTTTTCAAAGCCAAAGAATATGCAGAGAAAACCGATGATTATGCCTTGATTGCCAGGATGAACGGTTCAATCGCTCATCAATATGTCCAATTGAATCTGAATGATAAAGCAAAATTCTACCTCGATAATGCCATAAAACAAATCAACAAGTTACCCGAAAGCGATAAGAAAAAACTGCTTAAAACCTTGTCTTATCTGGAAATCGGGAATATCGAGTTTGATGAAGAAAATTATCAAAAAGCCAGCGAATTTTATAAAAAATCGCTCAAAGAAATTGAACTGGTGAAAAATCCTGATGCCCAAACCGTTTATCATCACAGGCGTTCGCTTTATAATATCGGTAATTCTTACTATTATCTCAAAAATGATTCAGCCGAAATCTATCTGAACAAAGCTTTAGCAATTAAAAATAATTACAATAGGGAAATTGATTATTTCATTTATAACGCTTTGTCACAGGTTTACGCGGAAAGGAAAGATTATCAACGCGCCATTGATACTTTGAAGGTGGTGCTTAAGCATAGGAATGATCTTGATACGCGTTTGCTTTCCGACATTTATTACAATCTTTCTCAGGATTACAAAGCGCTGAATGACCAGAAGCAATATTCGTTATACAACGAACAATATATTACGCTGAGCCGGGCGATCAAAGAAAGTGAAATGAAGGCCATTTCTTCCGCTATTAATGCTGAGCAGAAAGATTATAAGGAAGCGATTTCCGATGCGGACAGTTCTAAGAAAAGTGTTGTCATCATTTCGGTAGTCTGTGTTTGGATATTAGCCTGTACTATTATCTTTTTGTTGTATCGCCGGAAAAAGGAAAGAAAGGCTTTCGAAAACATCATCGAAAAATTGGAATCTGATAAAAATTTAGTCGAAGACAATCTTCCGGAATCCACTGTGGAAATCCAAAAAGAATCGACCATTCAGATGCCTAATTCTGTCGAACAGGATTTGCTGGAGAAACTCCAAAAGTTTGAAGAATCACAAAAATTTACCAATCCGAAATTAACTATTGCAAGCCTTGCGCTTCAGTTGAAAACCAACACGAGCTATCTTTCCGAAGTGATTAATAAATATAAAGGCAAGAATTTCAATACTTACATCAACGAGCTGAGAATTGCTTACATCTGCCAGAAAATTTATAATCATAAAGAGTATCAGAATTACAAAATAAGCTACTTGGCGGAAGAATCCGGCTTTGCTTCACACAGTGCTTTTGCTACCGTTTTCCGAAATATTACTGGTATTTCACCTTCTGTATTCATTCGCGAAGCTTCTAAAAATCAATCCTCGTAATAAGAGGTTTTTAATTTTAAGTTGTTGATAGTCAGATTTTTGATTTACAGTTTTTATTTTAAAAATCAAGGATTTCGAAAGTGTTGGCGTTGGATTTGACAAAATTCTAGTATAGTTTAGCATCAAATAATATTTTGAAGATTAAAATGAAAAGAAACTTACTTTTGGTTTTGGCTCTATCCGGAATTTTGGGATTTGGTCAGACAGGCGCAGATTGCAATTACAGTGTTAGCTCAGAGCAGACATCTAACGGCGAGAATATCACAACAGGCGGCAACTTCGATTACAGTGCTGCTAGCGATTTTGATGTTGCGCTAGGAAAAATTTTGACAGCGAAGCAATTGACGTTTAATGTTATGAAAAGTGCTTCGGCAGTGAGCTATGTCAATGTTTATATCCTGAAAGAAAATCAGGGATTGCCGGGTGATGCGATTCAGACATTCACAAATCTGGTTCCTACGTCTCAAGTTTTAGCTTACAATTCAACTGTGGAAGATGTTGATGTTTATAAGATCAGTGTCGATTTTCCTGCTTCTTTTGATTTGCCAAAAGGAAAATATTATATCCAGTTAAAAGCTGCTTTGGCTGACGGCACATCCGTATTTTGGGAAATTAATAAAGAAACGACAAGAAAATTGGGACGTTTTGATTTTACAAAGTTTGACAATGATCCTTGGTTTGGCGGATTTTCTTACTACGATCACGTTTTTGAGCTTATCGGAAACTGCAACGATACCAGCGAAGAGCAGCCGACAGGAACACTTTTTACAGCGGGTAATTCTGGAGATTCCCATGAAGGTGGCGTTCACATGGTCTGGACATCGTTAGCCGATGATTTTGTCGTTCCGGATGGCCAGAAATTCACTTTTACTAAATTCAAGATTTCTACTTTGCAATTAGGAAATATCAAAAATGCGACGATCAATATCCGTAAATCTGAGAATGATTTGCCTGGCGAGATTCTTCATACTTTTGAAAATGTAGGTCCGACAACGGAGAATTTCTATGGCTATCATCCTGTGCCGGGCTTTCCTTTGGATGTTGTGGCTGCGGATGTAGAATTTGATTGGAATCAGCCTGTTGACTTATTGCCGGGAAGATATTTTATCGAGATTATTTCAGCGCCGTTCCCATTCACAGATTATCAACGTTGGGAAGTGACGCCTAATTCGGGGGATAGCTTGGATTCTGTTGCGTCATTTGACGGTGGAGAAACATGGGAATCGAATCCCGGATACAACTATGTTTTCGAAGTTTCCGGGTTTACAAATCCTTATTTGGCGGTTGCTGATGCTGATAAAAATAACTTCAGTTTTTATCCGAATCCTGTCAAAGATGAGTTGAATTTTGTTTCTAAAAATGAAGCAAGCAGAATCACTATTTACAATGTTGCAGGACAAATGGTAAAAGATTCTGAAATCAAAAATAATAGAGTAGATGTTTCAGATTTACAGTCCGGAAATTACATTGGTAAAGTCATTTTGAAAAACGGTAGCACGCAAACTATTAAAGTTATTAAAAAGTAAAATATTCAATTTTTTTAAAGTTTCAAATCCTATTCAAGCGGTTTAAAATCTGCTGAATAGGTTTTTTTTGATTTGGCTATACTTGGTACAAAATCAACCAATTATGCAATGAATAATATTATTTTGTTGTACCTTTACGGTCTTAAATAATTTTTTTTGATGCACGAGAAAGAATTACAGCTAGAGGTAATGAAAACGTTGGAGCAAAATATGGATGAGTTCATCAGTTCATATCTTACGCCGATAGATAAAATATGGCAGCCATCGGATTTTCTTCCGGATAGTTCGAGCGAAAATTTCAAATACGAAATCGAGGAACTTCAGACCTTTGCCAGAGAAATGCCTTATGATCTTTTTGTAACCCTTATTGGAGATTGTATTACTGAAGAAGCTTTGCCAACTTACGAATCCTGGCTGATGGGATTGGATGGTGTGGACCAGGAAAACCGGGTAGGCTGGACACAATGGGTCAGAGCGTGGACGGCAGAAGAAAACAGACATGGCGATCTTCTAGGGAAATATCTTTACTTATGCGGACGTGTCAATATGCGCGAGATGGAAATCACTACGCATCATTTGATTAATGATGGTTTTGACATCGGAACCAGTTCAGATCCTTACAAGAATTTTGTCTACACAAGCTTTCAGGAAACAGCAACCAATATTTCTCACAGAAGGGTTGGGACTTTAGCAAAGCAATCCGGAAATAAAAAATTAGCTCAGATGTGCGGTGTGATTGCGGCAGATGAAGCCAGACATGCCAAAGCGTACAAAGATTTCTCTTCCAGAATTTTTGAGATGGATGCCAGTGGGATGATGCTTGCCTTCGAAGATATGATGAGAAGAAAAATTGTAATGCCGGCACATCTTTTGAGAGAATCCGGACAAAAAGCAGGAGAACTTTGGGAGCATTTTTCAGATGCTGCGCAAAGAGCAATGGTCTATACAGGGCAAGATTATATCAATATTCTGAAAGACCTGTTGGATGAGTGGAAAATCGAAGGTATGAAAAATCTGAATGATAAAGCAGAACGGGCCAGGGATTATCTGATGAAATTGCCGGACAGACTGCAAAGGATCTCTGATAGAATTGCAACGCCACAACTGCCTTATAGTTTCAAATGGGTTAAAAGTTAAATAATTATTAAATGCACCAATCGGTGCATTTTTTATATCAAAATATCCGAAATACACGTTTTAATATTTTGTATATTTGCAGACATTTTTACTCAAAACCAGATGATAAAAAGTAATAAAAAATTAGCTATCGATTTTGACGGAACTATTGTAGATGATGCTTATCCGGGGATTGGAAAGGCGAAAACATTTGCTTTTGAAACTTTGAAAAAGCTTCAGGGAGAAGGTTACCGATTGATTCTTTGGACTTACCGCCACGGTAAAACGCTGGAGGAAGCTGTAGAATTCTGCAGAAAAAACGGCATCGAATTTTATGCGGTTAACTCCAGTTTTGAAGGTGAAGTTTTTGATTCGGAAACTCAGTCAAGAAAGATTGATGCAGATCTTTTCATCGATGATAGAAATCTTGGCGGATTCCCGGGTTGGGGAGAAATCTATCAAATCATCAACGAAAGAATAGAGTTCCAAGTGGCGGGCGGTGAAGTACACGCTTACTCCAAAATGAAAAAAGAAAAGAAAAGAGGGCTTTTTTGGTAAGTCTCTTTGTAAAAAGTAAAATGTAACAAGTACAAAGTATCGTATTAAAACATATTACACTTTTACATAATACATCAATGCAATTATAAATGATTCAACTCAAAAATATAGATGAGCTTCGATTGATGAAGCAAAGTGCAAGATTGGTATCCCAGACTCTGGGGATGTTGGCCAAGGAAATTAAGCCTGGTGTTACAACACTTCATCTTGATAAATTAGCTTACGATTTTATCAAAGATCACGGCGCAGAACCTGCATTTCTTGGTTATGGAGGATTTCCTGCTTCACTTTGTATTTCTCCAAATGAGCAAGTCGTTCATGGGATTCCAAACTCTGAACCAATTAAGGAAGGAACCATTCTTTCTGTGGATTGTGGCGTTTTCTGGAATGGATTTGTAGGCGACCACGCTTACACGTTTGAGGTTGGAGAAGTTTCTGATGAGGTTAAAAAGCTATTGAGAGTTACCAAAGAATCTTTGTATAAAGGTATCGAGCAATGTGTAAGAGGAAAACGTGTTGGCGATATTTCCTACGCTATTCAAAAGCATTGTGAAAAAGAAGGTTATGGTGTGGTGAGAGAATTGGTAGGTCACGGCGTCGGAAGACAGATGCACGAAGATCCGCAAGTTCCGAATTACGGAAAACCAGGCAGCGGAAAAGTCCTGAAAGACGGAATCTGTTTGGCTATCGAACCGATGATCAACCTTGGAACAGAAAAAGTGAAGTTCCATAATGATGGTTGGACGGTTACAACACTAGACAATCAGCCTTCTGCTCACTTTGAACACGATGTTTGTGTTTATAATGGCAAGCCGGTTTTGCTTTCTACCTACGATTATATTTACGAGGCGTTAGGTATTCAATCTGACGAAGAAAAAGCTTTCCAGGTTGATTTTTAATTTTTGAATTGTGAAATCGCTATACGTTCTTTTTTCAATATTTTTGGCTGGCTATTGTTCAGCACAGACTTTTCAGCGTAATATTGGTGAGTCCAAAGAAGATTTTGTAAAAAGAATAAAACCGGTTCAGAGTGCCGAAATCCAAGGTGAAGTCTTGGAAGTTAAGCAATGGAATAATTTGGCTAATTCTATTTTCGCATTCTACGAATATTCTGAAGAAGGGATCGAAAAAGGTAAGCCCAATGGTCTCAACTATTCTTACGTCGATGGTTATCTATTGATTCCTTCGGAAAATAATAGGTATAAGAAAATTTTTATCGACACTTATGCAGAAGAAGGCGCAACAGCTTATGTAGAGTCTGTTTTTTTTGCGAATGCAGACCGTGATGCGGACAAGGAATTAGGCGTTCTGTGTTCTTGGGATCAAAGTATGCATTACGGCATCAGTGGAAGAATTTATCAGGTTTATTTTTACGATTTTCCAAAAGCAACGGATAAAATTTCAAAATTGAAACCAATCCAGATTAAAGGTTTTGATTTCGAATTTGATGGAACTAACGATGCTGGTGAGCGTTCTGTGGCCAAATTCAATACGGCAGCCAAAATAAAAGCCGAATTAAAACGATTAGGATTCTAAACCATTTCCAGATTTGAAAAAAATTGCTAAACTTCTGCTGAACGCGATTCCCAGACCAATGCTTATCAGCCTGAGCATTTTCTTGCGTCCATTAATTGTTCTATTTTTTAAAGGAAATAATTTCACCGACCCAATTGATGGTAAATCGTACAGAAAGTTTTTACCTTATGGTTACGGAAAGCAGCGTGCCAACGCTTTGTCTCCTGGAACGTTATCGTTAGAAAGACACCGTCAAATGTGGCTTTACCTTCAAAACGAAACCAATTTTTTTACGGATAAACTGAAAGTTCTTCATATTGCACCAGAGCAGGAATTTCTCAGGAAATTCAAAAAGATGAAGAACCTGGATTACACTTCTGCGGATCTGTTTTCTCCGATTGTGGATGTAAAAGCGGATATTCTGGATTTGCCTTTTGAGGATAACAGTTTTGATGTCATCATTTGCAACCACGTTTTGGAACATATTGTAAACGACAGAAAAGCAATGTCTGAACTTTATCGCGTAATGAAGCCCGGAGGTTGGGGAATTGTGCAGGTTCCGATGAAAAACTCTCTGGAAAAAACTTACGAAGACTTTACCATTACAGACCCGAAAGAGCGTCAGAAACATTTTGGTCAATACGACCACGTTCGTTGGTACGGAATGGATTATTTTGACCGTCTGAAAAGTGTCGGTTTTGAAGCTGAAATCAATTTCTATTCTCAAAAATTCTCTGAGGCTGATATCAAAAAATTTGGCCTTAATAAAAACGAGATTCTTCCTGTTGTTAGAAAATAATAATTACTTCACTGTTAGAAATTTAGATTTGTTGATATAATAATCTAAGATTGCTACGGCTAGATAATAGATTCCGCCAAACATCATATTCATCTTGACTTCGTTGTCATCGAAAAGAAAATAAGACAGCGAAAATAGTAAAAGGAAAAACCATAACAGTAATTTTCCCGCATAAACACCCACAACTCTCGCTGTCATCTCTTCATCTTTAATTGTCTGAGACTGAATCAAGCATTGAATCAAAACAACCATATAACCGCACAAAAGCTCTTCTTGTTCAAATAAATCAAACGTGTAAAAATACAAAACAGGCCCAGATGCAACCAAGCCGAAAATCAAAAACTTGAGAAACATATTCGCTTTTGTCATTTTTGAAAAAATCAAAATTGAAAAGATAAAAAGTGGATAAACCAAGAAAACGGAATAAAGTGCGTATTTGTAAATTAGAAACTCAGGCGTTTCTTCACCATCAGAAATCCAAAATAATCTAAAGTAGAGAGAAGAAAGATATAATGAATTGAGGCTGAAGAAGATTGGAAGTGGTTGAGGTTTCATAGATTATTCAGACATTATAATTCAAATATCTAAAATCAAATTTAAATTAAAGTTCTTAAATATTAAGTAATTCTATTTTAAATTCTATTACTGTTAAAGTGATTTGCTTCACTAGGAAGATTGTAATTAATAGCTTTTTAAAAATCTCTTTTAGTTGGCAGTTTTTAACTTTATGTTCAAACAAATGTTTGATAAAATTGTGTTAAATATTCTTTAAAATTATTTTTTAAGTTATTGAACATCAGTAATAATAGTTTTTGTTGATTATCTTTGATAGATATTATTATTAATAACATAACACAAGTTTTGTAGATAATCAATAAATTTGAACGTTTGTTTGAAAAACACTTCTAAAAATTAGTATTTATGAGGAATATCGCGATTAGCTTTTTTGTTGTTTTAGGTCTTTTGACATCTTGTTCAAAGTCAGAAAATAAAGATGACAAAAAAGAATTGCCACCACAACCATATGAGTATATTGTTGCGAAAAGTGGACCAGCTGAAAATCTGACACAATATCCTGCCCGATTGGAAGGGATCGAAAACGTAGAAATTCGTCCAAAAATTGATGGATTTGTTGAGAAAATCTACGTTGATGAAGGTAGCCAGGTGAGCAAAGGTCAACTTTTATTCCTCATCAGAAATCCACAATACGAGCAATCTGTTTTGGCAGCGCAGGCTACTGTGAATAGTGCTAGAGCGCAGGTGGCAACAGCCCAGATGCAAGTCACAAAAACCAAACCTTTGGTTGACAAAAAAATTATTTCTGCTTATGAACTTCAAGCTGCAGAATTGGCGCTTAAATCTGCAAAAGCTGCTTTGGCAGAAACTCAGGCTCAACTGACGAATGCGCAAGTGAATCAGGGTTATACCAAATTGTATAGCCCCGTGAGTGGTGTTGTCGGAACTTTGCCCTATAAGGCTGGAAGTTACATAAGTACAGCAACTGCACAACCTTTGACTACAGTTTCTAATGTTTCAAAGATATTCGCTTATTTTTCCATTAATGAAAAGCAACAGTTGGATTTTTTCAAGCATTCGACTGGTTCTACAATTCAGGAAAAAATCAAAAATTCTCCTTTGGTAGAATTGATTCTTTCTGATGGAAGCAAGTACGATGAAAAAGGAAAAATCGAATCCATTAGTGGACTAGTTGACCCCAACACAGGTTCGTTTTCTATGAGAGCGACTTTTCCAAACAGCAAAGGTCTTTTGAGAAGCGGATATAGTGCAACAGTTCAAATGCCGAATAGTCTGGAAAATGTCATTATCATTCCACAAGCTGCTACTTATGAAATGCAAGGAAAGGTTTTGGTTTACCTGATCGGAGCTGACAACAAAGTGAAGTCTACAGAAATCAAAGTGGAAAGTCTTCCGGATGGAGTGACTTACGCGGTGACATCTGGCTTGAAAGCAGGCGATAAAGTGGTTGTAGAAGGCATCGGACTTCTGAAAGATGATACGCAGGTGGTCCCAAAAGAAACGACTTTGCAAAACGTCATCGATAGAAAATAGTCTCCCAATTATTATATTAATGTCAAAAGTGAGAATTTGAAACTTTCGATTTTGAGAGTCTTTTATCTTTCATTTTTTTTCTTTTAGTCTAAAAAATATGTTTAAAAAATTTATAGAACGTCCGGTATTGTCTACCGTAATTTCCATTATCATCGTAATTCTCGGTGTTCTGGGAATCGTGACTTTACCGATTTCACAATATCCGGATATTGCCCCGCCAACGGTAGTTGTAAGTGCAAGTTACCAAGGTGCCAATGCCGATGTAATTCTTAAAAGTGTAATTGTCCCGTTGGAAGAACAAATCAATGGGGTAGAAGGGATGACGTATATGACTTCTACGGCGACTAATGATGGTTCTGGTTCGGTAACAATTTATTTCAAGCAAGGCGTAGATCCAGATATTGCTGCGGTAAACGTACAAAACAGGGTTTCCAGAGCGACGCCTTTGTTGCCTGCGGAAGTTACGAGAGCCGGAGTTACAACCACCAAGAGACAGAGTTCCAATGTATTGATTTTCTCGCTCTACAGTGAGAATCCTAATTACGATATGACTTTCCTTCAAAACTACACCAACATCAACATTGTTCCTCAAATCAAAAGGGTAACCGGCGTTGGTGATGTGACGGTTTTTGGTACAAAAGATTACTCAATCAGAATTTGGTTGGATCCAAATAAAATGGCGTCTTATGGACTTGTTCCTTCAGATATCAATACCGTTCTGGCTGAACAAAATATAGAAGCAGCGCCAGGAAGTTTAGGTGATGAAAGTAACGAGAGTTTCCGTTATACCTTGAAATATAAAGGTCGATTAACAGAAATCCCGGAGTTCGATAATATCATCATAAAAGCCACTGCGAATGGACAAATCTTAAAACTAAAAGATGTTGCCAGAGTAGAATTGGGAGCACAGGATTACACAGGAACAAGTGTTACAGACGGCCATCCATCCATTGGTATGGCGGTCGCTCAAACGGCAGGTTCCAATGCGCAAGATGTCATCAATCAATCGATTGCGGTTCTGGACAAAGCTCAGGAATCTTTTCCGAAAGGTGTAAAATATGTGGCTTTGGTTAATGCCAATGACTTTTTGGATGCATCCATTGAGAAAGTAATCCACACTTTATTCGAAGCTTTTATCCTTGTATTTATTGTTGTTTTCTTGTTCCTTCAAGATTGGCGTTCTACATTGATTCCGGCGATTTCGGTTCCGGTGGCAATTGTCGGGACATTTTTCTTCCTGAGTATTTTTGGATTTACCATCAACTTGTTGACACTTTTTGCATTGATTTTGGCAGTGGGAATTGTGGTCGATGATGCGATTGTGGTTGTGGAAGCAGTTCATACCAAATTAGAACAGGGCGAAAAATCTCCTTTAAGAGCTTCTGTGAATGCTATGGACGAAATCAGTAGTGCAATTATCAGTATTACCTTGGTAATGGCAGCGGTTTTCATTCCTGTAAGTTTTATCTCTGGTTCAGCTGGGGTTTTCTATAAACAATTTGGTTTAACATTAGCGATTTCGATTATATTATCTGCCGTTAATGCCTTGACGCTGAGTCCTGCTCTTTGTGCGATTTTCCTTAAACCCCATTCTCATGAAGAAAAGAAAAAGAATTTCCTGCAAAGATTTTTTACCAACTTCAATATCATTTTCGATGCGATGGTAAAGAGATATTCTCGAGGGATTTTATTTTTATTAAAGAAAAAATGGATGGCATTTGCAGGATTGGCTGTGTTTGCAGGAATTTTTGTTTGGTTGATGAATACCACTCCGAAATCCTTCGTTCCAAGTGAAGACATGGGAGGGATTTTTATGGATATTTCGCTTCCAATCGGTTCTAATGAAAACAGAACGAGAGAGGTTCTCGCCAAAGTTGAAAAGATTGTTGAAAAGCAACCGGAAGTTCTTCACATTTTCAAAGTTTCTGGAAGAGGAATGATTAGTGGAAGTGGTTCTAATAATGGGATGCTCATCGTAAAACTAAAGGATTGGAAAGACAGAACTAAAAAAGGGGAAGATCTACAATCTTTCGTTGCGAAAATGTACAAAGAAACGGCCGGAATCAAAGATGCGAAAATGACATTCTTTGGAAGGCCAACGTTGCAAGGGTTTGGTAATGCAGCCGGTTTCGAAATGCAGATTCAGGATCAGAAAGGCGGAAGTATCGCAGATTTGACCAAGGTTACCAATGATTTCATCGATAAAATGAATCAACAACCGGACATCCAAAGAACATTCACCTCATTTAACCCAAACTATCCTCAATATATGATTGATATTGATATTCCTGCTGCAAAGGCTGCTGGATTCTCGGTCTCAGATATTTTGGGAACAATGCAAGGCTATTATGGAGGGGTTTATTCTTCCAATGTTAATTTATTCGGGAAACAATACCGTGTGATTTATCAGGCACCTTTTCAGGACAGGGAAAATCTGGAAAGCTTTAATATGATTCAGATTAGAAATTCTAACGGCGAAATGGCGCCTTTGAGTAGATTTATCACTGCAAAAAGAGTATATGGACCACAAGCCATTGGACGTTTCAATTTATTTACAGCAATTTCTCTGAACGGAACACCAAATCCAGGTTTCTCTTCCGGAGACGCCATTGCAACAGTAGAAAGAGTGGCTAAAGAAACTTTACCACAAGGTTACGGTTACGAATTCTCTGGTTTGACGAGAGAAGAAGTTACAGCGGGAGGACAAACGGTTTACATCTTCATTTTATGTTGTGTATTCGTTTATTTCCTTTTGGCAGCGCAGTATGAGAGTTACATTTTACCCTTTGCGGTAATGTTGTCATTGCCGGTTGGTTTGGCTGGTGTAATGATGTTCAGTGCGTGGATTGGAGGTTCTAATAATATTTATACTCAGATTTCGCTCATTATGTTGATTGGACTCTTGGCGAAGAATGCGATTTTGATTGTAGAATTTGCGCTTGATGCTAGGAAGAAAGGTTACAGTATTGCGCACGCTGCCATCAGTGGTGCTAAACAAAGGTTACGTCCGATTTTGATGACATCATTTGCTTTCATTTTCGGTTTGATTCCATTAGCGATTTCAACCGGAGCAGGAGCTGTAGGTAACCAGTCAATTGGTATTGGAGCCATTGGTGGAATGTTATTCGGAACTATTTTCGGAGTCTTTTTTATTCCGATTTTGTTTGCGGTATTTATGTACTTACAGGAAAAAGTGAGCAGCAAAAAAGTGTCTGATAAATACGAAGGAGAACTAAGCGAATAACCAAAACAAGTTGTGAAAAAATGAAATTAAGAATAACAAATCTAATCATATTAGCAGGTGTCGCGGGTCTCTTTTATTCGTGTAAAGTCACGGATACTTATAAGAGTCCGGACATCGAGCAAAGTCGTCAGGATAATCTCTTTCGACAAAAAACCAGTAACGACAGTACTTCTATAGCCAGCGTAGCGTGGAATCAAATTTTCACAGATGCCAAGCTACAGAACATCATCAACAAAACCATTCAGAATAATCTGGATTTGAAAGTAGCAGTGGCCAGAATCCAGGAAGCGAGTGCGGTTTTCAAACAATCCAAATTGCAGAATCTTCCAAGTCTGGACGGTGTAGCTTCTGTAACTGAAACCAAAAACAGTGCAGCAGCACAAGGTGGCAATTTTGTGATGCCCGATTTGTTAGTCTACAGATTAGGAATTTCTACAGGTTGGGAAATCGATGTTTGGGGAAGGATCAAAGCGCTTAAAAACTCAGCATACGCAGGATTTCTTCAGACCGATGCCGCAAAACGTGCTGTTCAGACACAATTGGTTGCGCAGGCCGCCAATCTTTATTATCAATTGATTTCTCTCGATAAGCAACTGGAGATTACAAAACAAACGATTGAATTAAGAAAAAAAGATGTGGAAACTGTGGAAGCGCTGATGGATGCCGCTTATCTTACTGGTGCGGATGTGGAACAAAGCAAAGCTAATCTTTATTCTGCTCAGTTATCGGTCCCGGATCTGGAATTGCAAATCCAGCAAACCGAAAATTCTTTGAGTATTCTGATGAATGACAATCCACAATCCATCGATAGAAACTCTATAGATTCCCAGGTCGTTTATACCGATTTGAAAACCGGAGTTCCAGCTTCATTATTAAAGAATCGTCCGGATGTTCAGGCGGCTGAGTTAACTTTCCGTCAGGCATTCGAAAATAAAAATATGGCGATGGCACAGGTGTATCCTACGATTAACATCACAGGAACTTTGGGATTGTCATCCAGAACTTTGGAAAACTTCTTCAACAATTCTCTGTTCTACACGCTTGGAGGAACAGTAACTCAGAATATCTTCCAGATGGGAAATAGAAAAGCGCAGGTCAGAATAATGGAAGCCCGGAAAATGCAGGCTTATTATACATTCGAAAAAACTTTACTGACTGCAGGTTCCGAAGTTTCTAACTCATTATTATCTTATCAGAAAGCAAAAGAAAAAGAAACCACAAGACAGCTTCAGATTCAGTCTCTGGAAAAAGCGGTTGAATTTAATAAGGAATTGCTTACTTATTCATCCAGTACAAACTACGTGAATGTGTTAACATCCGAACAATCATTATTAGCCGCAAAATTAGCTGGTGTTAATGATAAACTTCAACAGTTACAAGCCGTTACCGAGTTCTACAGAGCACTTGGAGGCGGACAATTTTAAACACTGAATTTTTTTCTATACTTGTAAACCCGGCAATTTTGTTGGGTTTTTTGTTTGGAAATTCTTGGACAATTAATCTAGTCAAATCAGGAAAAATTCTTAGTTTAGGTTATCAAAAAATAAAAATTATGAGCAAATTTTCAATCGAAGCCTTCGTTAATGAAACCAAAGAAAATCCACAGGAAAAAGACTATTTCGAACTGGAAAAACCAGAACTTCTGGAAATCAATTTAAACAATCAGGCCGTTTGGACAAAAGCCGGAAGTATGGTTGGCTATGTCGGGAAAATCAATTTCGAAAGACAAGGGATGTTGTCCGGTGGATTAGGAAATCTCCTTAAAAAAGCCATTTCTGGAGAAGGGACAAAACTTATGAAAGCCGAAGGTTCGGGCAGATTGTATGTGGCTGACAATGGCAAAAAAGTAAGAATCCTGCACCTGAATAACGAGTCAATCTGTGTCAATGGGAATGACGTTCTCGCACACGATCAAAGCATCAAAAGCGACATCAAGATGCTGAAAAGCATCGCAGGTGTTATGGCAGGCGGACTTTTCCAGGTAAAACTGGGCGGAACAGGTCACATCGCAATCACCACCCACGGACATCCTCTGACGCTTTTGGTAACGCCGGAAAATCCGGTTTTCACAGATCCCAATGCAACCGTAGCTTGGTCAGGAAACCTAACGCCTGAGCTCAAAACCAACGTTTCTCTGAAAAGCCTCATCGGCAGAGGAAGTGGCGAAGAATTCCAAATGAAATTCTCCGGAAACGGCTGGGTGCTTATCCAACCTTACGAGGAAGTTTACGTTGTAACCAAATAAATTTTTAGGAGCTTAATCCCGCTATCCGCTATATCTTTTTCTTTTTTAGCAAAAAAAGAAAAAGGATGCCGCTACTATCGGGGCTATAAAATAAAAACCTCAGAGAAATTTCTCTGAGGTTTTTATTTGAAATTAGATTCCTTAAATTTACCAAATGACAGCTTTAGAAAAATTCGGGGTTGAGATTTTTACTCAGGAAACGATTCACCAGAGAATTACGGTGGACAAACCTTTTCGTCCGGAGAATCCTGCGTTTTTGTTTATAAAAAGCGGAACGATAAAACTCAGGCAACACCTCAGTGATCTGGAGCTTTCGGCCAATACTTTTATTGTCACAGATCCGCAAAGCGTTTATGAGTTGATTTCTTTCAGCGATGATTTTCAGTCAAGGATGGTCTCTTATAAGCGCGAATTTATTTCTACATTGTCATTGAAATTTAACAGGTTAATTACCTACCGGTATTTCCGTCAGCAGATGAATGTGGGAGTTCCGTTTTCTCCGGATGACCTGGAAGTGGTTTGGAAAAGCGTCAATTTTTTAAAATATATTCTCGATTCCGACACTGAAATGATCTACAAAAAAGAGATTGTGGAACATCTTTTCTCGGTTTTCTGCTATCAGATGGCAGGAATTATTGCCAATGAAGACAACAGCTCTATGAATCAGATGTCGAGACAGGAAGAGATTGTTTTTTTATTCCTTAATGATTTGTCAAATCATCATTTGAATAACCGCAATGTTGAGTTCTATGCGGAGCGGCAATCCATTACAACCAGACATCTTTCGTCGGTGGTAAAGTCAATTACGGGAAGATCGGCAAGCCAGATTATTGCTTCTATTGTAATTAATGAAGCAAAAGTATATTTAAACTCTTCTAATATGCCTGTTTCAGAGATTTCCTCCGTTCTTGGCTTTAGCGACCAATACTCGTTTTCTCACTTTTTTAAGAAGCATTTGAGGATGAGTCCAAGCCAGTATAGGCAGCAATTCCAATAATCGAATCCTACATTTGAACATCTTTTTCCAAAAATCAAACATTTGTTTGAATCTTTAACCAACCTAACTTTGCATCTGTAAAACAAGGTAAAATGGTTAAGAACATAAAAACAGCAGTCTCAGTTTTGATAGGTCTCTTTCCTGCGCTGTTTTTTTCACAAGAAATAAAACAGATGACCGCAGATGAAGTTGCCGCACTGGCAATTCAGAACCATCAGCAACTAAAAGTTTCTGCTCAGAATATCGACATCGCAAAACAGCAGACCGATATAACGAAGCTTCAGAAACTTCCAACGATCACCGCTTCTACAAGTCAGTTTTACTTGGGAAACGCAATAGCTATCGACAAAGATTTTTCTAATTCAACAACGATTCCGATGCCGCATTACGGAAGTTCGTATGCGGTTCAGGCGACTCAACTCATCTTCAAAGGTGGATTGGTTAACAAGTCAATTGAATTGGCCGGACTTCGTGAACAGCTTTCTGAATTGGATTTAGAAAAAAATAAACAAGACGTTAAGTTTTTGGTGATTTCAAATTATTTGGACATTTATAAAATTATCAATCAGGAAAAGGTTTTTCAAAACAACAAAAAACTGGCTCAGGAAAGATTAAAAAACATCAACGATTTCTACAAACAAGGAATGATTACAAGGAATGAAGTCATTCGTGGAGAATTGATCATCAAAAATCTCGACCAGGGAATTTTAACTTTAGTCAATAACAGAAAAATTCTTAATTATAATCTGAATATTGCTTTAGGTTTAAATTTTGAAACGCAGATTGTTCCTGTGGAAGATTTGGGTAACAAAGAAACCGGAATCGGAATGGATTATTATCTGAATCTCGCTCACGACAGCAATCCTCAGATGAAATCGGCAAAAACCAATATCGAAGTTGCCGATAAAAACATCGAAATCATTAAAACCGATAAAATGCCGACGCTTTCAGGTTTTGGAGGTTACACTTTACAAAGACCGATTACGACGAGAAATCCTGTTTTGGATATGTACTCCGGCGGTTGGCAGGGCGGAATTTCTTTGAGCTACAATATTGATAATTTATACAAAACCAAAGAAAGAGTGAAGCTTGGGGAAATCCAGAAAAATCAGGCGAATGATGCGATGACTTTGGTACAGCAAAATCTGGATATGGCTGTGAATGCGGCTTATACAAAATATCAGGAAGCCATTCAACAAGCAGAAATTCTGAATGATGCTAAAAATTTAGCCGATGAAAACTACAAGATTACAGAAGCTAAATATCTGAATCAATTGGCTGTACAGGCAGAAATGCTGGATGCACAAAACCAAAAACTGCAATCGGAATTAGATTTTGCCAATGCAGAAATCAATGTGCTGTATCAATATTATAATCTTCTGAAATCTACCGGAACGCTGTAGTTATTAAAATTTAAATAATTCAAAAGTTGTGGTCTTTGCTAAGTGAAACGGCTTTGCGAACTTAAAAACACTTAGTAGTTAAAAAAACTTTGCGCACTTTGCGTTAAAAACAACATTCAATTTTATTAAAACTGAAAATCAAGATAATGGAAAACAAGGAACAAAATACTCAAGATACAAAACCGGCGGCTAATTCTGCCGTAGCGAAGAAGAAAGAAAATAAGAAAAATAAAATCAGAGCCATCATTTCAAACATCATCGTTTTTGCGGTGATTGGTTTTGGATTGTATTGGCTGGTTCGTCAGTACTTTCACATCGGCGACAAAACTTATACAGAAGCTGCTCAGGTAGAGGAATTTATTAATCCGATTAACACAAGAGTTTCGGCTTATATTAAAGAAATTAAATTTATAGAACATCAGCAGGTGAAAAAAGGCGATACTTTGGTCATTCTGGATGACAGAGAAATTCTTACACAGCTTGGTCAGGCAGAAGCGGCGTATCAAAATGCATTGGCCCAAAGATCAGCAACAAGTTCTTCTGTCAACACGGTTTCCAACAACGTAAGCGTGATGGAATCTAATATCGCCGGAGCAAAAGCCAGACTTTGGAATGCCGAACAGAATTTAAACCGATACAAAAACTTATTGGCTTCGGAAGCGGTAACAAGACAGCAATACGATCAGATGAAAACCGAATATGACGCCCAAAAAGCAGCCTATGAAACGTTGGTTAATCAAAAGCAATCGGCAAATCTTTCAACCACTGAAGTGAAATCTAAATTAGGAATCAACGATGCAGAAATCAAAAGAACAAAATCGGCTTTGGATATGGCGAAAATCAATCTTTCTTACACCGTAATTACGGCACCTTACGATGGTGTAATGGGACGAAGACTGATTTCTGAAGGTCAGTTGATTCAGCCGGGACAGCAGGTTGGAACCATCGTTTTGAATAATCAGAAATGGGTAACCGCCAACTTCTTGGAAAGTCAAATGCCGAATATCAAAATCGGACAAAAGATAATGATGACTGCCGATGCATTGGGCGGAAAACAGTTTGAAGGAGTGGTGACTGCCGTTTCAGCAGCAACAGGTTCAAGATATTCTAGCGTTCCAACAGACAATTCAACCGGTAATTTCATTAAAGTTCAGCAAAGAATTCCCGTTAGAATCGAGTTTACAGATTCCAATAAAAAAGAAGATGTTGCGAAACTGAGTGCGGGAATGAATATGAATGTGTCTATAAAATAAAAGGCTGGAAGCTGGGTGATGGATGCTGAAAGATAACATCCCGCACCCAACATCCCGCATCAAACAAAATATATGTACAACCAAGGTCTTTTCAGCAATTGGGTTCCGAAACCGCTTCAGCTATTTATGCTGTTCCTGATCACGCTTATCGCAATGCCGGTGAGTGGAGTGTATACGGGAAGTTTAAGCTATATGGTGGGCGATACGGGAGCACTGAGCGAATATTATATGTGGGCAAACTATGCCACAACAGTAGGGATGGGCGCTGCAATGCCTATCGTTTTGAGGGCTAAAATGCGTTTCAAAGTCCGAGATAAAGTCGTGGCTTTACTCGTATTGATGGGTGTTTTAAGTTTCATCAATGCTACAACTTCCAATCCGATGGTAATTGTTTTTGTATCATTGATTTTAGGGTTCTTCAAAACATTTATTACAATTGAAGTATTTCTCCCATTGATGATGCTGATGGGCGGAAGGGGAATATTTTACGGTGTTTTTTACACTTTTATTCTCGTGATAACCCAAGTTGCAAATTATTACGCCGTAGAATTTTCTATCATTTACAATTGGCGACAGTTCCTCATTTTTGTAGCGATTCTGTGTTTCATTGTGGCACTGATTTGCTGGGTATTGATGCACGATAAATATTTTGCGCTTAAAATGCCTTTGCATTACATCGACTGGCTGAGTATTCTTCTTTTTATTTCGACATTTATGTTTTCGGCGTATGTTTTTTCATTTGGGAAGCAACAGGATTGGCTCAATTCTCAGAATATTATCAATGCAAGTATTGCTGCATTTGTGAGTTTTGCTCTGATGGTCATTCGTCAGGCGACATTAAAACGACCGTATTTATCATTTAAAATCTTCACACGAAACAATGTGCAGGTTGGCTTATTCCTTTTGCTGTGTCTTGGGATGTTTCTCGCAACCACTTCGCTTCAGAACATCTTTTCAGTCGGAGTTTTAGGGTACGACCAGTTGACAAATGCGAAACTGAATATGATGATGATTCCGGGAATGTTACTCGCAGGAATTTTAGCCGTGTATTGGTTTAAAAAAGAAAAAAAGCTCAAGTTTTTCATCTTTGCAGGTTTTTCGTCGATGGTGGCGTACTGCATCATAATGTATTTTTCGATGGTACTCGAGTTCAGTTATGAAAGCTGGTATCTGCCGATGTTTTTAAAAGGATTCGGGATGTGTTCGCTCTACATATCCGTTTGGTATTACGCTTTAGATAAGCTCGAAATCAACGATATGTTGCCGGCAATCGGGTTGTTTTTGCTTTGGCGTTCTTTCGTCACAGTCGGACTTTTCTCCGCCCTATTTTCGTGGACTCAATACCAATTTCAGATTGAAAGCCTTGGAAATTTAGCAGTCTATATGGACGGAATGACACTCAATTCACAACCCAATCTCAGCCTGAAAACCATTCAGCTCAACGCGATGATTGTAGCCAACAAAAAACTATTCGGATATATTGTACTTGCCGGTTTTGGGATTTTAATTTTCGTAATGACCCATCATTTCGGATATCCTAAATTCACTTTAAATAAGCTCGTAAGACTCTTCGGCGGTAAATCCGTCGTTGCCCGAAGACGCTTAAGAGAAAGAAAAAAATTAGCAGAAAGCCTGAAAGACGGCGTAGGTTCTGCGATATAGAAAATACCTTGTTTTCACTGCGAAGCCCTTTTTTATTGTAAAAATGGGGCTTTGCTTTTACAACGATACACGAGCGTTCATCAATCACCATTTGTCAATTATCAATCATCATTTTTTAGGAGCTTTTTCCGGCTATCCACTGTATCTTTTGTTCCGCTTTGCTCCACAAAAGGATGCCGTTTCTATCCGGGCTATGGGGAAAATTAACGCTCAAAATTACTCTGAATGTTTTATGTTTTATTCTTTAGATTTTGTTCTTCGGTTTCTCCATTTTCTGAATAAGATGATAAGAACTGGAATTGCCAGTAGGAACGGCCAATAAGAAATTAATCCTAATATGAAACCGACAAAGTTGTTCCAACCTTCTGCCAAAGAATCTGTAAACTGACTTCCAAAACCAATTTTGGATGTCACAGCATTTCTAGGATTATTTTTAATTAATGTTAATTCAAGCGTACTGTATTTTACTTTGTCATCAATGAATCTGAGTCTGCCTTTCGAAGATTCTATTTCTTCTTCCAGACTACGAATATTCTCCTGGATTTCCAGAATATCTTTTGTATTGGTCGTTTTTTTCAGAAGGTCTCGGTATTTTTCCAGATAAACAAATTTGTTCTCCAGTCTGATAGAAACATCAGTATATTCTTCGGTAACATCGTCAGTTACAATCCTGTTCGAAATCACATTACCCAATTCTGAACTGAATGATTGCAACAGATTATCAAAATTCTGATTAGGTACTCGAATAGTCATTTTGAGCATTTCCTGACTATCACCATTACTGAAGTATTCGCCCTGTTTGTACGCATTCAGCTTTTTAAGATTATCAGTAACAATTTTTTGAGCTTTCTTCATATCGCCCACTTCGATTTCCAAATCGCCACTTTTAATAATTTTTGAAGCTATTTCTAGAGAATTTGCATAGATTTCTTTTTCCTCAATGGTATTTGGTGGTACAGGAACGTATTGATCTTTCGTGTCATTTTTTTCACTAATAACATTGGCTAATGCAGCGTCTACAGAGACGATCTCATGGTTATTATCTTGTTTGCTGCAAGAAAGTATGGAAACAAAAAGAAGAAAAAGTAAAGAGTTTTTCATATGAAGCGGTGTTTTCTCATAGCAACATCAAAAATTATGCGCAAAAAAAATCTCCTAGATAATTTCTAAAAGATTTTTGTATTAATAATGTTATTTCAATTTCTATCCAATCTCAATCCCGTTCTCCACATTGCTGTCATCCGGTGTTACGAAAGATAATTTTCCGTCTGGTTTAGTCGTCAATAAGAACATTCCTTGAGATTCAATTCCGCGGATTTTTCTTGGTGCAAGATTCAATAGAATCATCACTTGTTTACCAATCAATTCTTCCGGAGAAAAGCTCTCAGCAACACCAGAAACCACAGTTCTGATATCAACACCTGTATCCACTTTGAACTTCAATAATTTATCTGCTTTTTCTACTTTTTCAGCTTCAAGAATTGTTGCAGTTCTCAAATCGATTTTAGCAAAATCATCAAATGTGATTTGTTCTTTCATAGGGTTGGCGTTAGGGTTTGTTTTTTTATTGTTTTGTTTGGTATCTTCCAGTTTCTGGATTTGAGCTTCGATAACATCGTCTTCGATTTTTGAGAAAAGAAGAGAAGCTTCGTTGATTTTGTGACCTGTTTCAATTAAAACAGATTTAGTTTCAACATCATTCCAGTCTGATTTTTGAACATTAAATAGAGTCAATAATTTCTCAGAACTGAAAGGCATAAACGGTTCGCACAGCTGAGCCAAAGCAACAGCAATCTGAGCGCCTACAAATAAAGAATGTGCGGCCTTTTCAGGATTGTCTTTAATCGTTTTCCAAGGCTCTTCTGTCTGAAGATATTGATTTCCAAAACGTGCTAAATTCATCAAGGCTGTTAAAGAATTTCTGAACTCATAATTTTCTAAGAATCCTGAGATTTCTTTTGCAGCTTTGTTTATTTCAGCTAATTCAGGCACATTTACATCACCTTGAGGAACAATTCCGTCATAATATTTATGAATCAAAACCGCAACCCTGTTGATAAAGTTTCCAAAAATTCCAACTAACTCAGAATTATTCTTCGTCTGAAAATCCTTCCAAGTAAAATTATTATCTTTAGTTTCCGGAGCTGATGAAAGAAGAGCGTATCTCAAAACATCCTGCTGTCCCGGGAAATCTTCTACATACTCGTGTGCCCAAACTGCCCAGTTTCTTGAGGTTGAAATTTTATCATTTTCAAGATTCAAAAATTCGAAAGCAGGAACGTTTTTCGGCATGATAAAATCGCCGTGAGCCTTCATCATCGCAGGGAAAATAATACAATGGAACACAATGTTATCTTTTCCAATAAAGTGAACTAAATCACTTCCTTCACTTTGCCAGTAATCTTTCCAGTCTTTTCCGTTTTTCTCTGCCCATTCTTTGGTAAATGAAATATAACCAATTGGCGCATCAAACCAAACATAAAGTACTTTTCCTTCAGCATTCGGAAGTGGAACAGGAACGCCCCAGTTCAGATCTCTGGTCATTGCACGAGGCTTCAGACCGTCATTTAACCAAGATTTTACCTGTCCGTAAACGTTAGGTTTCCAGTCGTCTTTATGACCTTCGATAATCCATTCGTTTAAGAAATCTTCATATTCGTTTAATGGTAAATACCAGTTTTTTGTCTCTTTTAAAATCGGAACATTCCCGCTCAACATTGATTTTGGATTAATCAATTCGGATGGAGAAAGGGTGGAACCACATTTTTCACATTGATCACCATAAGCGTTTTCGTTGCCACAATTTGGGCAAGTTCCAACAATATATCGGTCTGCTAAGAATTCTCCTGCCTGTTCATCAAAATATTGCTCAGACATTTCTTCCGTAAATTTTCCTTTTTCATAAAGAACTTTGAAGAAATCCTGACTTGTCTCACGATGATTCGCCGATGTCGTTCTTGAATATTCATCAAAAGAAATTCCCAAATCTGAGAACGATTTTTTGATGATTTCGTGGTATTTGTCAACGATATCCTGCGGTGTAACACCTTCTTTTTTAGCTCTTATGGTAATAGGAATCCCGTGCTCATCGCTACCGCAAATAAAAGCAACGTCTTTTCCTAATCTTCTCTGGAATCTAGCATAAACATCTGCTGGAATGTAAACTCCCGCCAAATGCCCTATATGAACCGGTCCGTTTGCATAAGGCAAAGCCGCCGTAATCATCTTTCTGTTTGACATTTTTTAATTGAAATTTTGAGTTGCAAAAATACGATTTCATTTTTAAACTCAGATAAGTGCATCTATTATTATGCAAAGCGTAAATCAGATTTGTATTTTAACTAATTTGATATATCAAATGCTTTATTTGATTCCGTTTGGGAAATCATTAATAATTTAAAATAAGCATTTTTCCAATGTAAGTTCTTTCCATATTTCTATATACGTCAGAAGTCCGTTCTCGAGTTTTGTTTAAAATTAATGTTTTGCAGTTACAGGTTTATAAATTTAATTTAAAATGGACTTTTGGTAAAATTTTTAATTTTTATCAAAGTCACGAATTTATTGATGTTTTTAAGGATTTGGAATATTCTAAAAATTATGATTTGTTTCATTTTTGATTAATATAGGATTAATATTGGTTAATTTAGAAGAAGAAAAAAGTGTTAAAACTGAACAAAATAAGCAGAAAATATATAATTGTTAAAAAAATTAACATTGAATTATTTTATTGATATTCAATATGTTGTGTTTTATTGTTGATGTTTTTGTTTTCAAAACACGTTCTAAAATAACCGATTTTAAAAATATTTTAACACAATGTTGTTTTTTTTATAAATTGCAAAACTAGATTATATGTAATCTGGGAACAAATTGAAAATAATATAAACCTTAAAAATTTATTTTTTGTGAGAAACTATAATGTATTAAAAATTGCTCCAGCTTTTCTATTGCTCGGATCAATGTTACATGCACAGCAGAACGATTCGGTGAAAAAAGAAACCGAGATCGAACAAGTTGTGTTGATTGGTTATGGTAAGCAGAAGAAATCCGACTTGACAGGGTCGATAACATCTGTAACTGAAAAGGATTTCAATAAAGGTGCAATGGTATCTGCAGACCAACTCATTATGGGTAAGGCTGCGGGTGTCAGAATCACTAATACCGGAGGTAATCCTAATGCTGCACCTAATATTGTTATTAGGGGAGGTGGTTCTCTTTCTGCAAGTAACCAACCACTTATTGTCATTGACGGTGTACCGATTGCTATTGATAATCCGGCAGGAATCAGCAACCCACTCTTACTTGTAAATCCAAACGATATTGAATCGTTCTCCATTCTTAAAGATGCATCTGCTACAGCTATTTACGGTTCAAGAGCATCTGCGGGTGTAATCATTATTACAACTAAAAAAGGGACCAGTGGAAAACCTAAGTTCAGTTACAATGCTAATGTTTCTCTTGGTGAGGTTTATAAGTATATGAATGTTATGAGTTCTGATGAATTTGTAAGATTTGTAACAGAAAATCTTCCGAATGATGCCTGGAAATTGGGTGTAGGCGGCTCCGCGCCTGTAAGAGATGCTAATGGAAATATAACATCTCCGGCAGTTATGGGAAAAATATACAGTACTGACTGGCAAAAAGAAGTTTTGAGGAATTCGCTTTCGACTGATCATGTATTTAGTGCTTCCGCATCATTGCCAGACGGAACACCTATCAGAGCTTCCCTAGGCTATAATAGAGCAGAAGGTGTGGTGAAAATGAATGATCTTGACAGATATACTGCTTCCATCAAAATCACACCAATATTTTTTGACAAGCACTTAAAAATTGATATCAATTCAAAAAGTATATGGGTTAAGCAAAATGCGATAGATGAAGGCAGTGTTTTAGGAGCAGCAATTGCCATGGATCCTACTAAGCCAGTTTATGCTGTGGATGATTCGCCAGCGTCTACAAGATTTGGAGGTTATTATCAATATCTAAGCCCGGAGACCAACGCTACTACTGGTGAGGTTTTGCGTTACCTTAAAGCAGGATCTAGCAATCCGGTTGCAGATCTTTTTCAGAGAAGTAAACCTCAATCTACATCCCGATATCTCAACAATATTGAATTTGATTACAAAACCCATTTCCTTCCAGATTTGAGAGCTGTTGTGAATTTGGGTTATGATTACTCTGTAACTAAGTTGAGAGAGAGTTTTGCTTATAATTCTATTTCTCAATACAATACTTATTCACCATTAAGACCTTATCCAAATGATTATTTTTTCTATAATGGATTTGAAACGGGCGAAGATCAAACCATGAAGAATAAGCTTTTGGATGCTTATTTGGTTTATAATAAGGTTAGCACAGATTCCTTCATTTCGAATTTCTTAATTCAAGGTGGATATTCTTACCAGGACTTTGTCAATGATGGAAGCAAAATCAGAACAAGACTAAAGCCCGGAACACAAGAGCTTGAGTATTTTACCGATATAGAATCTGTTTATTATAATCGTTATAATCTGCAATCGTTTTTTGGTAGATCAAATATTGATATATTAGATAAATATCTTTTTACAGTAACATTCAGAGCGGACGCTTCGTCACTGTTCCAAGGATTGAATAAGACTTGGGGCTATTTCCCAGCTGTAGGCTTTGCCTGGAAAGCATCTAGTGAGGAATGGATAAAAAACCTAAATCTTTTCTCTGAATTAAAGTTGAGAGCTGGATGGGGGCTTACTGGTCAGCAGAATATACAGAATGTTGTAGGATATTATCCTTCTAGGCCTTTATTCATTGTAGGTTCATCAGTTGGACAATATTTAGGTGGACTTAATACTTACACTGCTGCACCATTTAACAATGAATTGACATGGGAGAAAGCAGAAACTTATAATGTAGGAATCGACTTCAGCTCAAAAAATAGAAGGATTTCTGGAACAGTAGAGTATTATAATAGAAGAATGACAGACTTGCTCGCAAGAGTAACTTATCCTGCAGGTCAATTTCTTACCAATACTTTTGTGAAAAATACCGGTGAAATGGTGTCAAAAGGATTTGAAGCTTCTTTGACTATCACACCAGTAAAAACGATGGATTTTACCTGGGATCTTAATGGAAATATAGCTTACAACGATAGCAAGATTGATAACCTTGAGGGACAAAGATTTGTATCTGCATTGCAAGACCAAAATCTTCCAAGTGGTACAGGAGCTGTTATCAGACAACATTTTGTTGGCTATCAACCTGCGTCAGCATATGTTTATCAACAGGTCTATGATCAAAATGGGAATCCGCTTCAAAATGTTTTTGTAGATAGAAACGGTGATGGAATCATTAATGATTCTGACAGATACATTTTAGAAATTGCTCCGAAAACAACATTTGGATTTGGGACCAATCTAGCTTATAAGAATTGGGATTTATCTGCAAGTTTCCACGGACAGATTGGTGGGATGGTTCATAATTCTAGAAAATTATCTCAAGGTTTTATTGAGCAGGCAGCTACTTCCGATGGTTTGGCGCTCAACAATCTTGTCAATTTCTATGATGGTATGTCCAGTTTTAATTTCGTGACCAGACCAAATGACCAGATGCAATTGTCGGATTATTTTTATGAGGATGCCTCATTCTTACGTTGTGATAACATCACATTAGGTTATAGATTCAATAAACTTTTAGGCTTTAATAGTGTAAGGATTTATGGAACTGTGAACAATGCTTTCATCGTGACAAAATACACGGGTCAAGATCCTGAGACACCATCTACATTCGATAACAATATATATCCGAGACCAAGGATTTATACATTTGGATTCAATCTAAATTTCTAAGAAAATGAAAAAAAATATATTTAAACTAGCAATAATTTCAGCAGTCTCTTTGATGTCTGTTTCGTGTCTTAATGATCTGGAAACAGACCCAAAATATGAAGTGACTTTAGAAAATCTTCTAGCGCAAGATCCTAATGCGATTGAAGGTTTACTTTCAAAGATGTATTCTAATTTTGCACTGTCCAGCACAAAAGGACCGGGAGACTCTGACATAGAAGGTGCCAATGCAGGAGAATCACCATTCATCAGAGGATTACTTAACCTGAATGACTTTACAGCGGATGATATGAAGAATAGATGGGGTGATGGAGGTCTGGATCCTCTTACAACTTCTTCAGGATGGTCAGATTCTAATAAATTCTTCAAATATGTCTATGACAGAATTTATTATATCGTTCCGCAGACAACCAACCTTATAAAAATCGTAAATTCTGATAATGTCAATGTTGCTAATAAAGAACAAGTAACAAGCGAGTTGAGATTCTTGAGAGCCTTAGCATATTATTACCAGATTGACTTTTTTGGAAAAGGAGCATTAGTAACTACAGAAAATTACGGCTCAACTACACCTTTACCAGAATCTTCCAGAACAGAACTCTTCAACTATGTTGAATCTGAATTGTTGGATATTGAAGGAAAATTGCCTGACACCAACGGTTATGGAAGAGCAAATAAGTCTGTTGTAAGAATGCTTCTGGCTAAATTATACATCAATGCAGAAGTTTACACAGGAACACCAAGGTATAACGACTGCGCAATCTACTTGAACAAAGTTTTCGGGGGTGGCTATCAGTTGGAAAGTAATTTTCACAAAAATTTCCGTGCAGACAATAACACATCAAGAGAAATCATATTCCCGCTTATTGCAGACTCTAACGTGAGTCAAAGTTATGGGAATACAACGTACATCATTAATGGAAGTCTTAGTACAGCAACGATGAATCTTTCTGACTATGCTGCTGCAGAGGGATGGACAGGTCATAGAGCGACGAAGGCTTGGTATGGCTTATATGCAAGTAATGCTGCAGGGCTACAAACTTCTTCTGATGTGCGGGCAAAAGATTTTTGGACTTCTGGTCATAACTGGGAAATGACTGATTATAAGGAATGGACTGATGGTTATCCAAGTATCAAGTATAGCAACAAAGCTACTGACGATTCAGGCATCAACGTTTCTTTTTCACCTACTGATTTTCCAATGTTCCGTCTTTCAGATGCTTACTTGATGTATGCAGAGTGTGTGCTGAGAGGTGCTAATCCTGTGGCTGGAGATGCGTTGGAGTTTGTTAACAAGGTAAGAACAAGGGCTGGGGCTTCTGCGATTACTTCTAATCAGCTGACGTTGGATTTTATTCTAAATGAGCGAGGTAGAGAGTTGAACTTAGAAGGACACAGAAGGTCTGACCTGATAAGATTTGGAAAGTTTACAGGAGGATCATATCTATGGCCTTGGAAGGGAGGTATTGAAAGCGGAACAGCTATTCCTTCCACTTATAATCTTTTTCCAATACCATCTACGGCGCTTCAGGCTAATCCTAATTTGAAACAGAACCCTGGATATTAATTTTTAACAATTGAAAAATGAAACAAAAAATGTTATCTTACAATAGATTCTTCCTTGCGATAGCTGTAATTATCGGGCTAATGTCTTGCGAGGATAGAGAGATTGTTACCATTGATGAGCAGAGTCCTGCTGTTGTAATGGATCTATCAACTCAGAGCCTTATGCTGGATGCTAATTTTCCAAACAATCAGGTGCTAACTGTCACTTGGAAACCTGCGTCATTTAATGTTCCGGTGCAAATGAATTATCAATTGGAAATAAGTGCAACCGAAAATTTTGAAAATTCTACAATACTTGGTCTTTCCACAGCTCCACAAAACTATATTTCTTTTACTTCCAAACAAATTAATGAAGCGGTAAAGAAAATAGGTTTGGTGCCAGATGTTGTACAGAAATTGTTTTTCCGAGTAAATTCTAGTACAGGGCTTAATAATTTTCAGCAAGTTTCGAATATCACATCTTTATCTATAAAACCATACTTGGCAAGTCCGATTTATAACTTTACAGACTTATATCTCATTGGTGCTGCTACTGCAGGTGGCTGGGATAATTTAGCAACCAATGATAAGATTTACCCGTTACTGAAAACTGCTAATGCTAATATATATACATTCACAGGTTTTTTCAAAGCCGATGGTTTCAAGATTATCAAAACAAAAGGATCTTGGGATGCACAATATGGATTAGGAGCTTCAGCAGGATTATTGGATACAAGTGGTGGTTCTGGTAATATTACTATTTCCGCAGATGGTTATTATAAATTAACTATAAACATTTCAGCACTGACTTATACTTTGGAGTCTGTACCTACGCCTACAAAAACATATAATACAATTTCAATCATAGGAACAGTAAACGGAAATTACGATACAGATACAGAATTGGTTCAGTCGTCATTTGATCCACACTTGTGGACTTTGAAAAAGGTGAAATTGAATGCTGGGGATTTCAAGTTTAGAGCTAATAAAAACTGGGATGTAAACTGGGGAAGTACAGCAGAATATTTTGGAACCGCAACCCAAGGTGGAGATAATATCCCTCTGACATCTGAGTGGGAATATGATGTTTATTTTAACGATTCAACAGGTGCTTACAGCTTGATTCCAATCAAATAATTTTTAAATTTCAGTATAAAATATTATGAAAAATATATTCAAATTATTATTTGTTTCAATTTTGATCACAGCAGTATTAATTGCTTGTGATAACGAAGCCGATCGAGACTGGACCACGCCCGAAGCCAGCTTCAAGCTGAATGACACTTCTATGGGTGCAGAAAATGTTCTCTACAAGACTATGGAAAACAATCCCTTCATTTTAGTTTGGGAATCGATTGGTGCTGGAGAATATTCTGTAGTGCTTTCATCTACAGAAGATTTTGCCAATAAGGTTGAATTAGGTAAATCCTCTGAATCAACTTTTACAACCACTATTGGAACACTTAATACTAAATTGTTGCAGGCTGGTTTTTCACCTTTTGTATCTCAAATGGTTTACATACGTGTGGAAAAAGGTGGTGAAATGTCTAATGCCATTAGTTTTAATGTAAAGGCTTATCCAGTAAATGGACCAGTTATAACTGCTCCAACTAACGGAAGCACCGTGATGCTAAATTCTGCCGACCAATCAACAATTGCTACGACTGTTACTTGGAGTGATTACGCTACGTATGGTTCAGACGTTGTTTACAAAGTTGAAATTGCAAAGAAGGGAACTACTACGTTTTTAAATCTAGGTGAAGTAACCAATACAAAATCATTAGCAATTACAAGTAAAGACCTTAATACGGCAGCACTTAACTCCGGTGGTATTGCTAATCAGGAAAGCGAATTTGACTTAAGGGTAACAGCTAAAACAAGCTTTTCTGTGCCTTCAATTGAATTACAGTCAGCAATTTCTACAATAAAGATCACGCCATTCAAAGTCGAATTTGTTAATCTTTATTTGGTAGGTGATGCTACTGCGGCAGGCTGGAATAACAGTGCTACCAATGCAGATATGTATCCATTGTTGGGTAACAAAACGGTTAGTGCATCTTACACATATACTGGATTCTTCAAAGCTGGAGGGTTCAAATTGATAAAAGTAAAAGGTAGCTGGGATGCTCAGTACGGAGCCGGTTCATCAGCCGGAACTTTGAGTTCAGATGGAGGCTCAGGTAATATCACGGTTGCAGCAGATGGTTATTATAAGCTTGCAGTAAACATTGCAACAATGACGTATACTCTTGAAGCAATTACACCACCTTCTACGACTTATCCTACGATAGGAATTATTGGAGATGCCACGCCTAATGCCTGGGATGCAAGCACAGCAATGACGCAATCCACATTTGATCCTCATATTTGGTATATAACAAATGTTAATCTTACCAACGGAAAATTGAAATTCAGAGCCAACAATGCTTGGGATGTGAATTGGGGAAGTTCTGATGAAGATTTTGGTATTGGTACACAAGGAGGACCGGACATCAATGTAAAAGCTGGTACTTATAACATTTATTTTAATGATGCTACCGGCGCATTCTCAATGATAAAATTGTAATTTAGATTACACTTACTTAAAATAACCGATTGCTAAAATCGGTTATTTTTTTATTGCAGTTTACACATACTTTTTTTATATTGTAACCAATATATAAACCTTAAAAAATGGAATCGCTAATGTCTTATTGCTAAGTTGATTTGACAAAGGACAAACGAAACCATCGATCTTAAAATCTATTCAAATGAAAAAAATCACCATTGGAGCAGCATTGTTCTCATTGATGTTTACAGGGCTCAATGCCCAGAGTCTGAAATCGCCGGACGGCAAATTCGAAATGAATTTCCAACTGAAAAGCGGCGTTCCTTATTACAATTTAAAATATAACGGCGGCATCGTAGTAGAGGATTCCAAATTGGGCTTAAGATTGCTGAAAGACGGCGACATCCAGTTCGCTTCAGAAATCGAAAATAAAAATAACGAAGGCAAGAACCTCGATTACGGATTCGAGAAAACTGCTGAGAAGAGAGATTCAAAAAACGAGACCTGGCAGCCGGTTCTTGGCGAAAAGAAAAATTACATCAACAATTATAACGAACTCGCCGTTACCCTGAATCAAAAGGATAACGACAGAAGCATCATTGTAAAATTCAGATTGTTCAATGACGGTTTGGGTTTCAGATATGAGTTTCCTCAACAGAAAAACCTGAATTACTTTATCATTAAAGAAGAAGATTCGGAAATCGACCTTCCAACCGATATGAAAGCGTGGTGGTTAGCAGGAGATTATGATACGGAAGAGTATGTAACACAGACCTCGAAATTATCCGAGATTCCTGCTAAATGGCCAACATCTTACGAAGGAAACGCATCTCAAAATTTGGTGAAAAATGGTGTTCAGATGCCACTGATGATGAAAAAAGAAGGCGCTAATCCACTTTACATCAACATCGCAGAAGCTGCCGTCATCGATTATCCTGCTGCGAATCTGGAACTCGATGCCACGAATTTCAAATTCAAAACTCACCTTACACCGGACGCTCAGGGCGCCAAAGGTTATATGCAGACACCTCAGGTCACGCCTTGGAGAACCATCATCGTATCTCCAAAAGCCGAGGAAGTTTTGGATTCCAAAATGTTGTTCAACCTGAACGAACCTACGAAATATACCGACACATCGTGGATTCATCCTACAAAATATATGGGCGTTTGGTGGGAAATGATTATCGGAAAATCCCAGTGGGCTTATTCTACAGCAGACAATGTTCATATCGGTAAAACAGACTTTTCGAAGTTGACACCGAACGGAAAACACGCTGCTAACAATACTAAAGTTAAAGAATATATCGACTTCGCAGCAGCCAACGGTTTCCAGGGACTTTTGATTGAAGGCTGGAACATTGGTTGGGAAGACTGGTTCGGTCATTCCAAGGAATTTGTTTTTGATTTCATCACGCCGTATCCGGATTTCGATATCAAAATGCTGAACGATTACGCGCATTCCAAAGGTATCAAACTGATTATGCACCACGAGACTTCCGGCTCAGCATCCAACTACGAAAGATGGGCTGATAAAGCATTTCAATTGATGAATAAATATGGTTATGATGCTGTGAAGACTGGTTATGTCGGGAATATCATTCCACGAGGGGAACACCATTACAGCCAGTGGACCATCAACCATTACCGAAGAATTATCGAGAAAGCAGCAGAATATAAAATTATGGTCAACTCGCACGAGTCGGTGCGTCCAAGCGGCGAAAGCAGAACTTATCCTAACTGGATTGCCGCGGAAGCTGCCAGAGGAACCGAGTTCGAAGCCTTTGCAGGAAACAATCCGGACCATCAGACGATTTTGCCATTTACCAGATGGATGGGCGGCCCGATGGATTACACGCCGGGGATTTTCCAGACCAAACTGGATTACTATTTCCCGGGTGACAAACGTTTTGTGAAAACCACGCTGGCCAAGCAGTTGGCGCTTTATGTCGTGATGTACCAGCCACTTCAGATGGCCGCAGATTTACCGGAAAACTATGCCAGACATATGGACGCTTTCCAGTTCATCAAGGACGTCGCTGCTGATTGGGATGATACCAAGATTCTTTCCGCAGAACCAGGCGATTACATCCACACCGCCAGAAAAGCGAAAGGAACGGATAACTGGTTTGTGGGCGGAATTACCGATGAGAATGCCAGAGACTACACCGTAGATTTCTCCTTCCTGGACAAAGGCCGCAAGTATGAAGCGACAATCTACGAAGACGGAAAAGACGCCGATTACATCAACAATCCGCAGAGTTACAAAATCTACAAAAAAACCGTAGACAGCAAAACGAAATTGCCGATGCACCTTGTAAGAAGTGGTGGTTACGCCATTTCCCTGAAACCAATCAAATAAAAAATTCCCTTCACTGAAGGAGAGATTTTCGAACCTGTTCGGAAATCGGGAGTTTTTCAGGAGCTTAATCCCGCTATCCGCTATTACTCCTCGTGCCAAAGCTTTTCCCAAGGCTTGCTGTGGGGTAACCGCTACTATCGGGGCTATGGCTTTCAACTCCAAATAAACTTTGTCAAAGTTCAACCTTTGACAAAGTTTTTCTTAATTTTTTTTCTCAAAAATCCTACTAAATGAATTGGATTTCCAGACTTTTCAACAAGCAAAATACATTTCTCTTCCTGTTGGTCGGGATGGTTATTTTAGCTAAAGTTTTCCCGTTTCAGGATTCCTATAATCAGTATTTCAATCTCACCGGCTTTATAGATTGGGGCATTGCGGGAATTTTTCTGTTGTATGGACTGAAACTCAATCTCAAGGAAGTCATAAAAGATGTCTCCAACTGGAAACTGCATTTGCTGATTCAGTCGGGAACATTTATTATTTTTCCTTTGTTGGCGTTGATGTTTTATCCATTCTTGAAAGACACACCGTATTACAATATTTGGCTTTCGATTTTCTTTTTAGCGAGTTTGCCTTCTACGGTTTCATCATCTGTTGTAATGGTTTCCATTGCAAAAGGAAATGTCACATCAGCCATTTTCAATGCATCGATTTCCGGAATTATCGGGATTGTAATGACGCCATTATGGATGAGTTTTTTCCTGACAGCAAATGGAGAATCTAGTAATCAATCCGAAATCATTCAGCAACTTTTGTTAAAAGTTTTATTGCCAATTATTTTAGGAATTTTACTCAATCCAATCTTCAAAAAATGGGTGATCAAATACTCCAATATTATTTCAGAATTTGACCGACTGATTATTTTGTTGATTGTTTACGAAAGTTTCTCACACGCATTTATAGAAAATATTTTCGTTGCTGTTCCAGCTTTAGTATTTGTTGCTTTAGCTTTCAGTGTAATATTTTTGTTTTTTGCAACTTATTACATCCTGAAATTCATCGCCGAAAAACTGAATTTCAAACCCCAAGATGTCATCACAACAAACTTCTGTGGCTCCAAAAAATCCTTAGTTCACGGGAGTTTATTCCTTTTGGTTTTAGGAATTCCGGACGACCAAAAAGTGTTGTTTTTGTTACCGGTAATGATTTACCACAGTTTTCAATTATTCTACGTAAGTTGGTTAGCGAATAAAATTTCCAAAAGAACCAAAATTTAATGTAACAATTTAAAAATCTAGCAGTTTAATAATTTTCAACAACTCAATATGTTACTTTGATAAGTTTCACGCCTTTGCGAACTTTAAGATAAACATTAATCAAGAAATCTTCGTGGACTTTGTGTTCAAATTTCAGCTAAATTCACTTGAATCTAAAAATAAATCTTAATTTTAAATAGACCTTAAAAATTAACCTTATGAAAAAAATATTAACCATTTCCGCCATCTCAATATCTGCAATTTTCTATTCTCAGGTTCAGAAAGTAGAACCAGCTTTTTGGTGGAGCGGAATGAAAAATACTGAACTACAATTGTTAGTTTACGGAAGAGACATCCAGAATCTTCAACCAGAATTCTCAACTGGAATCAAAATCAAAGAAGTCAAAAAAGTTGAAAACCCAAATTACCTTTTTGTAACTATCGACACCAACGGCGTTCAACCCGGAAAAACAAAATTGAATTTCAAAAACGGAAACAAAACCGTTAAAACCATCGATTACGAATTCAAGCAAAGACTACAAAACTCAGCAAACAGAGATTCTTACACGTCTTCGGATGTAATGTATCTCATAATGCCGGACCGTTTTGCCAACGGAAATCCGAAAAACGACAATACGCCAGACACGGCTGAAAAAGCTGACCGAAGCAAAACTGGTGGTCGCCACGGTGGAGATATTGCCGGTATTGTAAAGAATCTGGATTACCTTCAGGAATTAGGCGTTACCACGATTTGGAATACACCTTTGTTGGAGGATAATGAACCTTCATATTCTTACCACGGCTACGCGCAAAGTGATTATTACAAAATCGACCCGCGCTACGGAACTAATGAAGATTATAAAAATCTGGCGGACGAACTTCATAAAAGAAAAATGAAACTCGTGATGGATTATGTCACGAATCATTGGGGTTCGAAAAGTTGGATTATCAAAGATTTGCCTTCAAAAGATTGGATTCATTATTGGAACGGACAGGAAAATGGGTTCCAGAGAAGCAATTACAGAATGACAACACAGTTCGATAGCAACGCAGCCAAAGTAGACGAAGCAGCTTGTATGGATGGCTGGTTCGATACAACAATGCCGGATATGAATCAGAGCAATCCAATGGTTGTAACTTATATGGCTCAGAACGCAATCTGGTGGATTGAATATGCAGGTCTGGACGGGTTCCGTGTGGACACTTATTCTTACAACGATAAAAAAGGAATTGCAGATTGGACAAAAAGAATTACCGACGAATATCCAAAATTCAATATTGTTGGCGAAGTCTGGATGCACGATCAGGCGCAGATGTCTTATTGGCAGAAGGATTCCAAAATTGCGGCGATAGAAGGTTACAATTCTTATTTGCCTTCTGTGATGGATTTTACGCTTCACGATGCTCTTGGTCAGGTTTTCCGCGAAGATGCTGGTTGGGATTCCGGAATGCAGAGAGTTTATGATAATCTGGCGAACGATTTTCTTTATCCGGATATCAATAATCTTTTGGTTTTTGCTGAGAATCACGATACGAACAGATTTAATCAAATTTTTCCAAAAGTTGAAGATTACAAATTAGCAATGAGTTTGATTTTGACCATTCGTGGAATTCCGCAACTATATTACGGTTCCGAAATCGGAATGGCTGGCGACAAAAACAAAGGTGGTGACGGCGAGATCCGTAAAGATTTTCCAGGAGGTTGGGCTGGCGATGCGCACAATGCTTTCATAAAATCCGGAAGAACAGCTTCTCAAAACGAATATTTTGATTACACCAAAAAACTTCTGAATTGGAGAAAAACAAACGAAGCGGTTCATACAGGGAAAACTTTGCATTATATCCCCAACAACAACGTTTACGTTTATTTCCGATATACGGATAACAAAAGGGTAATGGTCGTTATCAATAACAACAAGGAAAATCAAAACTTAGATTTGAAACGTTTTTCTGAAGGTCTGAAGAATTTCACAAAAGGAAAAGATATTATTTCTGACAAAGAGTTTGATTTGAAAACAAATTTGTCTGTTCCTGCAAAATCTTCATTAATTTTAGAATTAAAATGATAGAATTCAAAACAAGAAAATGTAATTGAGTTCCCGAACAAATTTTAAAATCGTTTAATTATATTTTGAATATGAAAAATCAATTGCAATTGGCCAATCGTTTTCGGGAAGTTATCCTGAATGGAACCTGGATTGCGAACACCAATTTCAAAGACCAATTAGATAATTTAGATTATAAAATTGCTGCCACTAAGGTAGTAAACCTTAATACGATTGCTGTTCTTGCACAACATATTCATTATTATATCAAAGGAATTAAAAATGTTTTGCTTGGTGGCGATTTGGAAATAAGGGATAAATTCAGTTTCGATTTTCCACCAATAGAATCTCAACAACAATGGGATAATTTCCTTACTGGATTTTGGAGAGATTCCGAAGGATTTGCAAAACTGATAGAAATCTGCCGGAAGAAAAACTCAATACTGATTTTATTGACGAAAAATACGGAACATACATCAGAAATCTTGACGGAATGATAGAGCATAGTTATTATCACCTCGGTCAGATCGTGTTAATCAAAAAAATTATAGAAACTCAAAAATAAACTCGAAATGAAAAGAATAATTTCCATTTTTATACTATCTTTTTTGATATTTTCGGTTCCTGTTTCTGCACAGAAAAAGGGCTTTTACGAGAATGTTCAGAAAAAAAATATCAACAAATTACTGGACGATTTCAATACGTTTGCAGCTAACGCAGATTTCGAAAAATATTTTGATTGCTTCGCAGAAGAATCAACGTTTATCGGAACGGATGCAACAGAAGTTTGGAACAAGAAAGAATTCAAGGATTGGGCAAAACCATTTTTCGATAAGAAAACAACCTGGAATTTCAAATCCTTAAAACGAAATATCTATTTCAGCAAAGACGGAAATTATGCTTGGTTCGATGAGATTCTCGATACGCAGATGAAAATCTGCAGAGGTTCTGGTGTACTTGAAAAAATCAGCGGAAAATGGAAGGTGAAACAATACGTTCTTTCCGCAACCATCCCGAATGAAGTGATAGATGAAGTCACCAAAATCAAAACGCCGATCGAGGATGCTTTGATTCAGAAATTAAAATAATATATAAAACCTTAAAAATAAAATGAAAAAAAAAATAAAACCGAATCTTTCCATCGCTCAGATTATCAATATGAGTATGGGATTTTTGGGAATCCAAATGGCGTTTGGCTTGCAGAACGGAAATGCCAGCAGAATTTTAGCAAATCTTGGCGCTGATGTTCACGAATTGTCTTGGTTTTGGTTGGTGGCGCCTGTTACGGGATTAATCGTTCAGCCGATTATCGGACACATGGGAGACAACACCTGGAGTCCGTTGGGAAGAAGAAAACCCTATTTTTTGATTGGTGCAGTTTTATGTGCCATCGGATTGGTTCTCCTTCCAAACGCTGCTTCCGTGACTAATCTTATCGCAGCTAATGTATTATTGCTTGCAGTAATTTTCTTAGCAATGATGGATGCGTCTATCAATGTAGCAATGGAACCTTTCCGAGCACTGGTCGGGGATATGCTTCCAAAACATCAGGGAACAATCGGGTTTTCCGTTCAAACGATTTTGATCGGAATTGGTGCGGTAATCGGTTCTTACCTTCCGGATTGGCTTACCAAACTAGGAATCTCGAATGTTGCTCTGGAAGGGTTTGTGGCAGATAACGTGATTTTCTCTTTTTATGTTGGGGCAGGATTTTTAATTCTGACTATTCTTTACACGATTCTGACTACGAAAGAATATTCTCCGGAAGAATTTGCATCTTTCGAAGACGGAAAAGAAGTTGCAGAACCTTCCAAATTCTCAGACATTTTCAAGGATTTTGCGAACATTCCTGCCCAAATGAAAAGATTAGGAATTGTTCAGTTCTTTTCTTGGTTTGCTTTATTCACAATGTGGGTTTTCACAACAAGTGCTTTGGCAACGCATCATTTTGGGTTGTCTCCGGAAGATACACATTCGGAAGCTTTTAATAATGCCGGAGATTTAACAGGAAAATTATTCGGGATGTATAACCTTTGGGCTATTCCGTTTGCATTTTTGCTAACACCGATTGCCAAATTCTTAGGCAAAAAACAAACGCACGCTTTGGCTTTATTATCAGGAGGTTTGGGATTGATTTCGATGTATTTTATTAAGGACACATCGTTGCTTTGGATTTCTATGATAGGATTGGGATTTGCTTGGGCAAGTATTTTAGCAATGCCTTATGCGATGTTGATTGAAGTGATTCCGCAAAGAAAAATGGGTGTTTATATGGGAATTTTTAATTTCTTTATCGTCATTCCTCAAATCATTAACGGAATTTTCGGTGGACCGATTGTCTCCAATATTTTTGGAAAAATGGCGATTGATTACGTGGTGGTCGGCGGCATTTGTATGCTAATTGGTGCAGTCGTTACAATGATTTTCATCAAATCAGATGACGAAACACCAAAAGAAATTGAAGAAGAAATCCAGCAGGTTCATTTTTAATGAATTATAAAAAGATTCTTTTATTAAGTATTTTGCTTATAATTCTTTCGGTAATAATGTTTTTAACCGGAATAGGATTGTTTGCATACAAAGGAAATCAAGTGGACCCATTAATTGTTAAATTAGGAGAAATTAGTTTTGTCTTTTGGATACCAACTTTAGTTTTAGGAATTTTATTATTCTTCATTTCAATAGTATTATTGGGACGAAATAAATCAAAATAGTATAACTATTAAATCCACCAAATCGGTGGATTTTTCGTTCTTATCCTACGTCAATGTGTAAGAGTTTTCAAAGCTGGAAATTTGTATCAACAAAAAAGCCTAACAATTAAAATCAATTTATAATGAAAACAGTATATCACAAATCAGACAGCAGAGGTTATGCTAACCATGGTTGGTTAAAAAGTCATCACACTTTTAGCTTTGCCAACTATCACAATCCGGAAAGAACACATTTTGGTGTTCTCAGAGTGTTGAATGACGATTTTGTAGAAGGTGGAATGGGATTCGGGAGACATCCGCACCGCGATATGGAAATCATCTCGATTCCTTTGGAAGGCGATTTGCGACACGGCGATAATATGGGCAATTCCGGAATCATCAAAAAAGGCGATATCCAGGTGATGTCTGCAGGAACCGGAATTATGCACAGCGAAGAAAACGCCACCGAACAACCTGTCAAATTCTTACAAATCTGGGTGATCCCCAACAAAACTGATGTTACACCAAGATACGATCAAATCAACATCGAGGAACAATCTGTACAGAATGATTTTCAGCAGATTCTTTCTCCTAACGCAGATGACGCCGGTGTCTGGATTCATCAGGATGCGTGGTTCAATTTGGCAAGATTTGACAAAGGCTTTTCTAAGGAATACAACATCCATAAATCAGGAAATGGCGTGTATGTATTTGTCATCAAAGGAAAAGCAAAAATCGGTGACCAAATCCTCGATGAAAGAGACGGTTTGGGAATATCGGAGACAGAAAGTTTTGCGTTAGAAGCTGAAGAAAATTCCGAAATACTACTAATGGAAGTTCCAATGCAGTTACCACAATCTTAATTTTTTAATAAATTTTTAAGAAAAATACATCAGACTCGGTATAAGATTTGTCCTCAAAAAATCTTAAATTTGGCACTTTAAAAAGTTAAACTGAAAACATAATATGAGATTACTTATTGTAGGAAACGGTGGACGTGCTTCTGCCTTGGCTACCAAGCTAAGCGAGGACAACAGAATTACGAAGATGTACTTTGCACCTGGTAATGCCACTACCGAAAAACTGGGAGAAAATATCAACGAAACAGACATCATTGCATTGAGAGATTTTGCGATCAAACACAAGGTAGATTTGACCATTGTTGGTCCGGAAGCACCTTTGGTAGAGGGGATAGTGGATGAGTTTAAAAAAGTTGACCTCAAGGTTTTCGGTCCTGCAAAAAAAGCAGCTTCATTGGAAGGTAGCAAGGCATTCTCAAAAAAGTTTATGAAAACTTACGGAATCAAAACGGCGCAATCCGTGACATTTGATTCTTACGCAGAAGCTAAGGAATACTTGCAGAAGCAAAAATTTCCTATAGTCATCAAAGCGAGTGGATTAGCGGGTGGAAAAGGTGTGGTCATCGCCGAGAATCTTGAAGATGCAGAAGGAACGATCCACGATTTTATGATTAAAAGAATCTTTGGCGATGCCGGGATTCAGGTGATCATCGAAGAATTTTTGCAAGGTTTCGAAGCATCTATTATTGGTGTTTCCAATGGTGAAAAGATTTTCCCTTTCATTCCTGCAAAAGATTACAAAAAAGTCGGAAATGGTGACAAAGGCCCAAACACAGGTGGGATGGGTTCTGCAGCGCCAAGTCCGGAATTTACAGATGAGCATCAGAAAGATTTCGTAGAGCATATTATGAATCCAACCGTTGAAGGTCTTAAAAAAGAAGGTCTTAGCTTCAAAGGATTTATTTTCTTCGGATTAATGGTGACTAAGAACGGGACTTACTTGTTGGAATACAATATGAGACTGGGCGACCCGGAAACTCAGGTGCTTCTACCGTTGTTGGAAAATAACCTGGTAGATGTTATCGAGGATTGTCTTCACGGCAGAGAGTTGGAGCTGAAATTCAAAAACAAAAAAGCGGTTTGTCTTGTAGTGTGTTCCGGAGGTTATCCTCAGAACCACGAGACAGGCTTCGAGATAACAGGTGCGGAAAAAGTGAAAAACAGTACGCTGCTTTACGCCGGCGCAGATTACAGAGGCGACCGTGTGATTTCCACAGGCGGTAGAGTTCTGAATCTTGTAGCTTTGGGGGACACATTCGAGGAAGCACGCAAAAAAGTGTACGAAGACGCAGTGCCTGTAGATTTTGACTACGGATTTTATAGAGACGATATTGCGAAATTCTAAAATATACAGAGATGTTGGGCGACCAATGTCTCTTTTTTTTTAGGAGCTGATCCCGCTTTCCACTCATACTCCTCGCGCCGCCGCAATTGCCAACGCCTGCTGTGGGGTATCCGTTACAATCGGGGCTAGTTTGCAATTCGGAAACTGAGATATGGAAATTTATTTAATAGAAAGTCTTCCAGAACCTCAGCCTGATACTGCTGAATAATATTAGATTTATCATACTGAGCTTATCGTAATGTTTAATTCATAATTAATAACTTATAATTCATAATTAAAAAAAATGCCTTGGAATCCCGATGTTTACGACCAGTTCAAACAAGAGCGTTCAGCGCCTTATTTCGATTTGATCAAATTGGTTGAGATAGAATCCAATATGTCTGTTATCGATTTAGGTTGCGGAACTGGCGAACTCACTTCTGGACTTTTGGATGTTTTCCCAGACTCAAAAATTGTAGGAATCGATTCTTCTGCAGAGATGCTTCAAAAAGCGGAACAATTTGAAACCAAAAGATTACAGTTTTTTCAGAGAAGTGTGGAGGAACAAATGGAATTGGATGAAAAATTTGATCTGATTGTCGCTAACGCTTCTTTACAATGGTGCAACAATCATTACGACTTGTTTCCAAAACTCATTTCAAAACTGAATCCAGAAGGACAATTAGCTGTTCAGGTTCCATCGAATCATAATTTTATTGTTCACCAGTTATTATCAGTCGTTGCAGAACACGAGATTTATCAGAAACATTTTAACGGTTGGAAAAGAGAATATTCGGTTCTTAATATAGAAGATTACGCCAAGATTTTGTCAGATAACGAAGGCAAAAAAATAAACGTTTTCGAAAAAGTTTATCCACACATTATGAAAGATGCGGATGCGGTTTTTGACTGGGCTTCCGGAACAGCGATGATTCCATTCGTGGAGAGACTTCCGGAAAAATTGAAAGAGCAATACAAGCAGGATTATAAAGAAGAACTGAGAAAAGTATTCACAGGTTCGCCGGTGTTTTATCCATTCAAAAGAACCTTTATTTACGCACAATTTTAAAAAATATTACAACATTATATGCAAAACGGAATTATCATTTTAGACTTCGGTTCACAGTACAACCAACTCATTGGAAGAAGAATCCGTGAAATGGAAGTTTATTCGGAAATAGTACCATTCAACACACCATTAGCAGAAATTCTTGAGAAAAAACCAAGAGGAATCATCCTTTCCGGCGGTCCAAGTTCTGTGAACGCAGAAAATGCGCACCTTGTAGAAAAAGAATTGTATAAACAAGGAATTCCGGTTTTAGGAATCTGCTACGGAATGCAATTAACAGCACATCTTTTGGGCGGAAAAGTGGCCAAAGGAGAAAAAGGCGAGTATGGAAAAGCTCACCTTGAAATTGTAAAAGAAAACGAATTACTGAAAGGTGTTTATCAGAATTCAATCGTTTGGATGAGCCATTTTGATGAGGTTGCAGAATTGCCGGAAGGTTTTGAACTCAATGCAAAATCTGGTGTTATCGCTTCGATTTCAAATCCTGAAAAAAAAATTTACGCTGTACAATTTCATCCTGAAGTTTCTCATTCCGAAGAAGGAGGAAAGATGATTGAAAATTTCGTTTTTGGAATTTGTAAAGCAGACAAAAACTGGAAACTAACCAATTATATTGAGAAAACTGTTGCTGAAATCAAGGAAAAAGTGGGCGATCAAAAAGTGATTCTTGGATTGTCTGGAGGTGTTGATTCGTCTGTAGCTGCAGTTTTGATTCATAAAGCCATTGGCGACCAGCTGAATTGTATCTTCGTAGACACAGGACTTTTGAGAAAAGACGAGGGCAAAAAAGTAATGGAAAATTACGGCAAACATTTCCATATGAATATCAAAATGGTAGATGCTTCCGAAAGATTCTTATCCAAATTAGCAGGAGTTGGTGATCCTGAAGAAAAACGTAAAATCATCGGTAACGAATTTGTTCACGTCTTTGATGAAGAATCAAAACAAATCGAAGGTGCGAAATTCTTGGCACAAGGAACTATCTATCCGGATGTTATCGAATCACAATCTGTGAAAGGACCTTCTGCAGTTATCAAATCTCATCACAACGTTGGTGGGCTTCCCGAAGAAATGGAATTCGAATTGTTGGAACCTTTGAGGGAATTGTTCAAAGATGAGGTGAGAAAAGTAGGCGAGGAGTTGGGAATTCCACACGAGTTGGTTTACAGACATCCGTTTCCTGGTCCAGGTTTGGGAATCAGAGTTTTGGGAGAAGTTGATGCTGAAAAAGTTAGAATCTTGCAGGAAGCTGATGATATTTTCATCGAAGAATTATATAAAAATGATTTGTATGAGAAAGTTTCCCAGGCATTCGTGGTTCTTCTTCCGGTAAAATCTGTTGGCGTAATGGGAGATGAAAGAACTTACGAATATACAGCAGTAGTTCGTTCTGCCAACACAATTGATTTTATGACTGCAACCTGGAGCCGACTTCCGTATGAGTTTTTAGACACCGTTTCCAGCAGAATCATCAATGAGGTTAGAGGAATCAACAGAGTTGCTTATGATATCAGTTCAAAACCACCAGCAACCATCGAGTGGGAGTAATTGATGAATGAAAAAACCAGCAATTTATTGCTGGTTTTTCATTTGTTAATATTTGTTGCAGATTTTATCGTTTCCTCACATTCTGTAAAATATCAGGAAAGTAAGTGTCAGAAAGATGTTCGAACTCGTCACCCCGCATAAACATCGATGCATCAACTTGGTCGTAAGAGTCCCTTCCTGCTGCGGCAATCAGCTCGTTGCAGGTGTGTAACGTATTTTTATGAAACTGATAAACACGTTCGGTTTTGTCATTGGTATCCAATCCTTTGATAAGCATTTTGTCTTGTGTAGCAACACCGGTTGGGCAAGTGTTGGTGTTGCATCTCAATGCCTGGATACAGCCTAGAGAAAACATAAAACCTCTGGCATTATTACAAAGGTCAGCACCCATTGCAATGGCTCTCAAAATATCCAGCGACGTCAAAACTTTTCCACTGGCAATGATTCTTAGCTTGTCACGGACTTCGTAATTCATCAAAGTTTTGTTAACGAAAATCAAGGCCGGTTCCAAAGGCATACCGACACCATCTGAAAATTCCGGTGGTGCGGCACCAGTTCCACCCTCGGCACCATCTACGGTGATGAAATCCGGGTAAATATTCAGAATCGTCATCTGTTCACAAATATCTTCGAACTCTTTGGTGTCACCGATGCAAAGTTTGAATCCGACAGGTTTGCCGCCGGAAAGTTCACGCAGTTGATCCACAAATCTCAATAAACCCTCGGCATTAGAAAATGCACTGTGCGATGGCGGTGATAGAATTGTCACGCCAGGCGGAACGTGTCGGATTTTCGCAATTTCAGGCGTGTTTTTCACAGCGGGTAAAACTCCGCCGTGACCAGGTTTGGCACCTTGCGACAATTTGATTTCAACCATTTTGACATTGTCCATTGTCGCATATTTTCTGAATAATTCAGGATCAAAGTTTCCTGATTCATCTCTACAACCGAAATAACCTGTACCGATTTGCCAGCAAAGGTCGCCACCTTGCAAATGGTGCGGAGAGATGCCACCTTCGCCCGTGTTGTGGTAAAAGTTTCCTTTCTTCGCACCTCGGTTTAGTGCCATCTGAGCACGGTCGCTCAAGGCCCCAAAACTCATTGCAGAAATATTAAGAAGCGATGCATTGTAAGGCTGCTTGCAATTTTCGCCAATCAAAACTCTTGGCAATTCTTCTTTCGGATGTTTGGCGTAAATCGAATGTTTGATGCCTTCATATTTTCGATGATTAATTTCCAGCTGGGTCCCAAAAGGTACTGTGTCGCTCAAATTTTTTGACCGTCTGTAAACTGCAGATCTCTGATTTCTTGGAAACGGTTTTCCATCGGTTTCTCTTTCAATAAAATACTGTTGAATCTCCGGTGAAATTTCCTCAAAAATATATCGGAAATATCCAAGAACAGGGAAGTTTCTAAGAATCGCATGTTTCGTCTGATAAGTGTTGTGAATTCCCAAAATATAAAGGACAGTCAGAAAAATTGGAATCCAGTAATGGGCTTTGATGAGCAAAGCAGTTGCCCAGGTTACAATTAAAACCACGATTCCCCACAGGATAAATTGATTCCTCATAATGAATTTTGTGTTTGATGTTAAATATAAACCATTTCAAAGATAAATTTGAAATGGTTTTAAAACTAATATTTTAATTTAAAAATAGTTATTTTTCTATGACTATTGAAGTATAGTAAGAGTATAATTCCCAACCTAAGGTTTCATAAAGTGATTTGCCTTCACTTGTTGCAACCAAAAAATTGGTATAAATTTTTTTAGATAAAGCGATAATTTCTAATTGTTTCATCAAAAAAGTTGCAAGACCCTTGCGTTTGTGTTGATCTTCTGTAAATATGCGGTCATAAACTGCGATGTTTTCTACAATAATCATTCTACCTTCAGAAGCAAGTTCGTTATTTTGAGTCAGAATCCTGATAACAAATGTCGAATTATAATTTTCAATTTCAAATTTATAAGCTGGATGTAACTCTGCTTTTGGAATGTTCATTGGCGTTCCGCAATGCATCATAAAACCTTGTGGCTGAACTTTCCACTTGTCTGCAACTTTATTCTGAATTTCTTCCGGAAGACCACAAAACTTTAAATAAATCCAAGGCTCGGTAATCTCTTTTGAAAGTTGAATAAAATCCTCATTCATTTCCGGAAAAACATAACGGGATTTTTGTTTTTCGAAACCAACATCTACTCTGAATCCAGACTTATATTTGATAGGTAATGGGAGTTTTCTTGATAAACACCAGGCAGTCAGCCATTTTTCAATAATGTCTTTAGATACAGAATTTTTCATTAAAAGAGTTGATCTTGAAATTACTTATTACTATATATGACGTAATAATTTTTATCGAACTCAACCGGTTTATCAGATTTCAAAGTAGTTGTCTGATTCTGTTCCGTTGGTTTCAGTTCCTGTCCATCTGCCAATCGGATTGGGAGTTTCAAATTCGGAACAACATTCGTCCATTTATAAGTCAGCTGATTACCGTTTTGCTTATATTCCAAAGTCGGGATTTTGATGGTTGTCAAATATTGCTCAAAAATCGATTTTAAATCAATGCCGGATTTTTCAGAAAAGTAATTCTGAATTTGTGCAGAAGTTACAGTCTGATGATAAAAATCTTTATTCAAACCTCTTAAGATTTGACGAAATTTCTCATCATTATTAATCACCTGACGAATTGTGTGAATCATATTCGCACCTTTTGGATACATATCGCCGCTGCCTTCATTTCGGATGCCGTATATCCCGATAATTGGTTTATCATTTTGGATATTTCCTCTTAATCCTTGCAGATACTTGTTGCCGTCAGCTTTCCCAAAAACATAGTCCACAAACAAGGTTTCGGAATAGGTTGTGAAACTCTCGTGAATCCACATATCAGCTTGGTCTTTTGCCGTAATGTTGTTCGCAAACCACTCGTGTCCGGTTTCGTGGATGATGATGTAGTCCCACTTCAAGCCAATTCCAGTTCCGGACAGGTCTCTTCCCAGATAACCATTTTGGTATTTGTTTCCGTATGCAACGTTACTTTGATGTTCCATCCCAAGGTGCGGTGATTCTACCAATTTGTAAGAATCTTCGTAAAAAGGATAAGGTCCAAACCAATGCTCAAAGGCTTTCATCATTGGTTTTACTTGCTCAAATTGTTTTTTAGCTTTATCAAGATTGTAATCCAAAACCCAATAATCCAAGTCCAGTTTTCCCTTTTCTCCGTCAAAAGTGTCTTTGAAATTCACATATTTCCCAATGGATGGAATGATGGAATAATCATTAATTGGATTTTTCACTTCCCAAAGCCAGGATTTTTTATCCCCAAGATTTTCTTCTTTGATTAATCTTCCATTTCCAATGCCTACCAAATCCTTTGGTGTAATGATTTTGAAAGTGATTCCGTTATCAGGCTCATCACTCCAAATGTCTTTTACAGGAAGCCAAATGCTCGCACCGATTCCTTCATCAGCAGCAGTCATCCACGGATTTCCGTTTTTATCCTTTGTGAAAATCCAGCCGCCGTCCCAGGGCGCGTGTTTGGCAATCAAAGGATTTCCGGAATAATCAATATCAATCGTGTATTTTTCGCCTTTTTTGAATTTCTTTTTCGTTGTAAGAAAAATAAAATCGCAGTCAATTTTTTTATCGGTAATAGGAAAACTTGCTGTGATTTTGTCCGCTTTCATCGGTTTTTGCAAATCGATTTGGAAAGTCGGGTTTTTGATATCTTTCTCAATTGTCAAACTGATTTTATTACTTCCTTTGATACTTTTCGCATCGAAGTTGGGTTCCAGAACAATATCATATTTCTTCACATCCCAAAAGTTCCTGAATTCTGTATTAGAACCTTTTAAAGTGTCAATTTTGGTTGGTTTTGGGTCTTCAAACATCTGTGCTTGAGAAACACCTGATACCAATATAGCGAGCAGTAAGATTTTTTTCATTTTAATTATTTGAGGTCTAATAAGTTGGAATTTAACTGTTAAAAGTTACAGAAATTGGATATTAATTAACCACAATGTCACAAAGATTTCAACAAAGGTTCACTATAATAATTGTGGACTTTGTGAAAAGCCTAGTGACCCTCGTGGTTTAAAAAATTAAATCACATTTTCCTGATAAAAATGCTTCGTCTCTTCAATAATTTCATCAATTTGTTCAAGGGTTAAAGCCTGAAGAAACTTAGTTTTAAATTCTTTAAAGTGTGGAATTCCACGAAAATAATTGCTGTAATGCTGTCTCATTTCTACAATTCCCGGACGTTCTCCTTTCCATTCCACAGACCAAAGGGCATGGTTTTTCACCGCTTCCAGTCTCTCGGCAATAGTTGGTTCAGGAAGAATTTCTCCAGTCTCGAAAAAATGTTTGATCTCATTGAAAATCCAAGGGTAACCAATCGCACCACGACCAATCATTATTCCGTCGCAGTTGTATTTGTTTTTATATTCCAAAGCTTTTTCGGGAGAATCAACATCGCCGTTTCCAAAAATCGGAATTTCAATATTCGGATTATTTTTGATTCTTGAAATGTGTTCCCAGTCGGCTTCGCCTTTGTACATTTGAGCACGTGTTCTGGCGTGGATGGTTAAGGCTTTGATTCCAACATCCTGTAATCTTTCGGCAACTTCATCAATATTGATACTGCTGTCATCCCAGCCCAATCTGGTCTTTACAGTAACCGGCAAATGGGTAGAATTCACGACAGCTTTGGTTAATCTAACCATCAAATCGATGTCTTTCAAAACGCCTGCACCTGCGCCTTTGCAAACTACTTTTTTTACAGGACAACCAAAATTAATATCCACTAAATCCGGCTCAACTGTTTCCACGATTCTGGCAGACATTGCCATTGCTTCCTCATCGCCACCAAAAATCTGGATTCCGACAGGTCTTTCGTAATCGAAAATATCCAGCTTTTTGCGGCTCTTGATAGCATCACGAATCAATCCTTCTGAAGAAATAAACTCAGAATACATCAGGTCTGCGCCGTGCATTTTGCACAGTTTTCTAAAAGGTGGGTCACTTACATCTTCCATCGGTGCCAGCAAAAGCGGAAAATCCGGAAGTTCTATGTTGCCAATTTTTACCATTCTGCAAAGATAATCATTCCTGTTATTTCTAATTTAAATTCAGTCTTAATTCCTTTTTGGTAAATTTGTGGGGTAAATTAATGAATATGAAAAGAGTATTTCTGGCGGCTGTTCTGGCTTCAATTGTGGCTTGTTCAAAAAGTGATAATTCAGGAAACAAAGATGTTCTGAAAGAAGAACCAGAAGCTGCGCCAAAAGTTGTAACGGACCCAATTGCTGAAGGTCAGTCTTTAGTGGAAGGCGCAGATTGTTTAGGATGTCATAAAATGGATGAACGAATGATTGGCCCGTCTTACAAAGAAGTGGCTGCGAAATATGAAAACACGCCTGAAAATGTAGAATTGCTGGCGGATAAAATCATCAAAGGAAGTTCGGGAATTTGGGGTGATGTTCCAATGCCGGCTCATAATGGATTGAGCAAAGAAAATGCGAAATTTATGGCGCAATATATTTTATCTTCAAAATAATTTATAGCTCTGACTATAAGAATTAAAGGCAGTTTTGAACTGTCTTTTTTCGTTTATGCTTCTTTTGGAGAAAATGATTATCTTTTCAAAAACAAAATCTATGAAGTCTATCTTATATTCTGCTCTATTTTTTTCCGCATCATTATGTGCGCAGGAACATCAATATGATTATACTTTTTTTACAAACAGTCTGATGAAGGACAATTTCTTCTACGGCAATGTAAAATCTTCAGGTTCTGCGTCTGTGAAAAATCAAAATAATAAATTGCTGGTTGATAAAAATGAATTTCACTCGCCTGGAAATTCTCTTTTGTTGGATTATAAAAATGCAAAAGACGGTAAATGGGAAGCATCGATAGAATATGAAGATGTAAGAGGAAAAGATTTCTTTACTCAATCCAATTTCCTAAGTTTTTGGATTAAATCTGAGAAAAATGATTCCAATATTTTACCAGCTGTGAAAATTCAGAAAACAGACGGAAGTTTTTCAAAACCAGTAACACTTAAGCTGACGAAAAAGAATCAGTGGGAAAATATTCTAATTGATATGTCAACTTTGGATGCTTCTGTGAAAGATAATCCGAAATCAGTCAAAGCGATTGTTTTTTCTCAACCAGAAAATTCTGATTCCAATAACAAAATTTGGTTAGACGATATTACTTTTATAGATTCAAGAGAAAAGAAGAAGATTGCTGAAACTCCAAAAATTTCATTGGCGAAAGGTTATATGAAACACGTGGATTTGAAATGGAATCCAATCAAAGACAATAATATCAAATATGTGAAAATCTATCGTTCCAAAAATGGAAAAGATTTTAAACCGGTTGGAATTCAGGATGCTTATGTTGATAGATTTGCAGATTTCACTAATGAAACCGGAAAGAAATATTCCTATAAAATCAGTTTCCTCGACAAACTTTTCAACGAATCAAGATTATCAGAAGTTGTTTCCGCCGAGACCAGAAATATGTCAGATGAGGAATTGATGACGATGGTTCAGGAAGCATCTTTTAATTATTATTGGGACGGCGCAGAAACGGAAAGCGGCTTGTCAAAAGAAAATACCAACGGAAGACAGAATATGATTGCAACCGGAGCTTCAGGTTTTGGAATTATGGCTCTGATTGCCGGAACTGAACGGGGATTTATCTCCAGAAAAGAAGCGGTCGATAGATTTACCAAGATTGTTAATTTCATAGAAAAAGCCGATAAATACCACGGCGCAGTTGCACATTTTATCGACGGAAAAACAGGAAAAACCGAACCTTTTTTCGGAAAGAGAGACAACGGAGCCGATTTGGTAGAAACATCGTTTTTCGTTCAGGGATTGTTGGCGGCGCATCAATATTTTAACAAAGACAATACGGAAGAAAAAAATATCAGAACAAAAATCGACCAATTCTGGAAAGGAATCGAGTGGGACTGGTTCAAACAAACGCCAGATAGCAAATTTCTATATTGGCATTGGTCGCCCGACCAGGCTTGGACAATCAATCACCGACTGATTGGCTGGAACGAAACAATGGTAACTTACCTGATGGCTATTGCTTCGCCAACACATCCAGTTCCGGCAAGTATGTATTATTCGGGTTGGGCAAGTCAGGATAAGATTGCGCAGGATTACCGTAAAGATTGGGGGAAATCTGATGAAGGTGCAATGTACACCAATGGAAATACTTATTACGGCATCAAGCTGGATGTCGGCGTCAACAAAGGCGGTCCGCTGTTTTTCGCACATTATTCATTTATGGGATATGACCCGCACGGATTGACGGACAGATACACGAACTATTTCAAAAACAATCAGAACATTGCCAAAATCAATTATCTGTATTGTGTCGAAAATCCGAAGAAACAAAAAGGTTACGGCAAAGACGGTTGGGGGTTAACAGCTTCCGATGGACCAAATGGCTACAATCCTGATGAGCCTGTGGAAAGAGAAGACACAGGAAAATTAACGCCAACCGGTGCGATTGCTTCCTTCCCTTATACACCAAAAGAATCTATGGCGGTTTTGAAAAATTTCTACCTCAATTATGGCGATTTTCTTTGGGGTGAATATGGTTTCCGGGATTCATTTGATTTGAATAATAATTGGTGTTCGCCGATTTTTATGGGACTGAATCAGGCGCCAATGACCGTGATGATGGAAAATCACAGAACGGGTTTGATTTGGAAATTATTTATGAGTCATCCCGATGTGAAAGCTGGAATCGAAAAATTGAACAAGGAAAAATAATGTCTGAAAAATCCAGCTTACATCCAAGAAATCTCCATCGTAATTCTTATGATTTTGAAGAATTAATTTCTGTCGTTCCAGAGTTGAAGCATTATGTATTTAAAAATGATTACGATACATTGACTATCAATTTCAGTATTCCGAAAGCGGTCAGGTTACTTAATAAAGCTTTGCTTCTGAAATGTTATAATGTCAAAGAATGGGATATTCCGGAAGGTAATCTTTGTCCACCGATTCCAGGTCGAGCAGATTACGTTCATTATTTAGCGGACTTGTTGGCAGAAGAAAATGGAAATATTCCAAAAGGAAATTCAGTCAAAGGTTTAGATATTGGAATGGGAGCTAATCTTGTTTATCCTCTGATTGCTAATCAATCTTATGGCTGGAAAATGTTGGGAACGGATATCAATAAAGATTCTCTGGATAATGCTCAAAAGATTTTAGAAAGCAATCCTGATTTAAAAGAAAATATCCAACTTAAATTTCAACCGGAATCAGAATTTATTTTCAAAAATATTATTTTAAAAGATGATAAATTCACATTTTCGATGTGCAATCCGCCTTTCCACGACTCGGAAGAATCAGCTTTACAAGGCAATCGAAGAAAGAATAACAATCTCAGAAAAAAGAAAATTCAAAATCCAAAACTCAATTTCGGAGGTCAGCAATCCGAATTATGGTGTGAAGGTGGGGAAATGGCTTTCATCAAAAAAATGATAAATGAAAGTGTAGAATTTTCCTCAAACGTTCTTTGGTTCACAAGTTTGGTTTCCAAAAAAGACAATCTGCATCAGTTGACTACTCTTCTTAAAAATCTCAAAGTACCCGAATTCAAAATCATTGATGTGGCGCAAGGTCAAAAAATTAGCAGGATTTTAGCTTGGACATTTATTCCGAAAGAAAATAGGAAAGATTGGTTTTAAATAAATATTTTTAAAATGGATAGAATAGAGAGAGGTGAAGAGCCAATGATTTTTTCTTTAAGTGAAGATGATAAAGAAATGAATTCTGCTATTGAGTTAGCGAATAAAACTTTAGAGGATTTTGATAAAGCTTTAAAGTTTTCAGAAAATGAAAAGTTTGCTTTAAAGATTCGTTATGATGTTGATGATAAATCGGAGCATATTTGGGCTGTTAATATTGAAAAGATAGATGATGATTATTTTGGAATTATTGATAACTTACCCAATTCGGTAACCGACATAAAATTAACCGATAAAGTTAAAATCGATAAAGATAAAATTTCTGATTGGATGTTTTCGAAAAAAGGAAAGTTAGTTGGAGGCTTTACAATTAGGGTTATACGCAATCGAATGTCAGAATTAGAAAAAGAAAAATTTGACAAAGAATTCATTCTTTCCATTGATTAACTATTCTGAATTTTGCTGAGCAAAGCGCCTTTGCGAACCTTAAATATCTTCAATAATTTCAAAAAATATTTGCGCACTTTGCGTTCAAATTACTCACTAAAATTTAACTTCCACAACCATTTAAAAATCACTATTTTTGCAATTCGAAAAAATTGAATTAAAATGTCATTATCAGAACAGGAAATTATCCGTCGCGAGAAACTACAGAAATTGACCGATTTGGGAATCGATGCATTCCCAGCCGCTGAATACAAAATCACTGATTCCACCAAATCTATAAAACAGGATTTCGAAGAAGGGAAGAAGGTGGTGATTGCCGGACGTTTGATGTCCAGAAGAATTCAGGGGAAGGCAAGTTTTGCAGAATTGCAGGATTCTGAAGGTAGAATTCAGGTTTATTTTAACCGCGATGAGATTTGTACTGGTGAAGACAAGACTTTATACAACGAGGTTTACAAGCATCTTTTAGATATCGGTGATATCATCGGCATCGAAGGTGAATTGTTCAAAACTCAGGTTGGAGAGATGACAGTAATGGTGAAGAATTTCACATTGTTGACCAAATCTCTTCGTCCGCTTCCGCTTCCAAAAGTAGATGCAGAAGGTAATGTTTTTGACGGTTTTACAGATGCGGAATTGCGTTACAGACAGCGTTATGCAGATTTGGTTGTGAATCCTCACGTGAAAGAAATCTTCGTCAAAAGAACAAAATTGTTCAATGCAATGAGGACGTTTTTCAATGATGCTGGCTATTTTGAAGTTGAAACGCCAATCTTGCAATCCATTCCTGGTGGAGCTGCGGCAAGACCATTTATCACCCATCACAATGCTTTGGATATTCCTTTATATCTTAGAATTGCCAACGAATTATATCTGAAAAGATTAATCGTTGGTGGATTTGACGGTGTGTATGAATTCTCGAAAAACTTCAGAAATGAAGGGATGGACAGAACGCACAATCCGGAATTCACGGCAATGGAAATCTATGTAGCTTACAAAGATTACAATTGGATGATGGATTTTACAGAGAAATTGTTGGAATTCTGTGCGACTTCCGTAAACGGCTCTTCGGAATCAACTTTCGGAGAACATAAAATCAGCTGGAAAGCACCTTATCCAAGAGTATCTATGACAGAAGCTATTCTGAAATACACAGGTTTCGACATCACTGGAAAGTCTGAGCAGGAATTATTCGACTTCGCAAAATCTATCGGAATCGAGGTTGATGAAACAATGGGTAAAGGAAAACTGATTGATGAGATTTTTGGAGAGAAATGCGAAGGAAACTTCATTCAGCCGACTTTCATTACAGATTATCCTGTTGAGATGTCACCTTTGACGAAGAAACACAGAAGTCAGGAAGGTTTGACAGAACGTTTCGAATTAATGGTTTGCGGAAAAGAAATCGCGAATGCTTATTCTGAGTTGAATGACCCGATCGACCAAAGACAGCGTTTTGAACATCAATTATTATTGTCAGAAAAAGGGGATGATGAAGCTGGGCAATTTATTGATGAAGATTTCCTTAGAGCTTTGGAATATGGAATGCCGCCAACTTCTGGTTTAGGAATCGGTATGGACAGATTAATTATGTTCCTGACTAACAATCCATCAATCCAGGAAGTTCTTTTCTTTCCTCAAATGAGACCTGAGAAAAAAACTCCGGTAGTGGAATTGGGAGAAGATGAAAAAGTGATTCTTGAAATCCTTAATTCACAGGAAGAGGCAATGGAACTGAATGAAGTAAAAAATCGTTCTCAGCTTTCCGGTAAAAAATGGGACAAGGCTTCTAAAACTTTAACTAAAAATAATTTGGTAAAAGTTGAGAAAATCGATGAGGTTTTATTGATGAAACTGGTTTAATTTCTCATTGAATATAAATTAAAAGCGGACTGTGTAGTTCGCTTTTTTATTTGCATTCCTGTTGAAAACTAACCCATTTTTTAGCTTTCATATCTCGAATTTTTTCACGATATTTGTGAGCATTTTAATAGAAATAACACTTTGTAAAATTATCGGCTAAGTGCTGATTATAAGAATAATATGAGTCAAAAACAATATACAGCAAGTAGTATTCAGGCATTGGAAGGAATGGAGCACGTTCGTATGCGTCCTTCGATGTACATTGGTGATGTAGGAGTCAGAGGTCTCCACCATTTGGTTTATGAAGTCGTGGATAACTCTATCGATGAAGCTTTAGCCGGATATTGTGATACAATCACTGTTGCGATAAAAGAAGGTAATGCGATCGAAGTTATGGATAACGGTCGTGGTATTCCGGTCGATTTTCACGAGAAAGAACAGAAGTCTGCGCTGGAAGTTGTAATGACCAAAATCGGAGCCGGTGGTAAGTTTGACAAAGATTCTTACAAAGTTTCCGGAGGTCTTCACGGGGTCGGGGTTTCTTGTGTTAACGCACTTTCCAACGAAATGATTACAACTGTTTACAGAGATGGGAATGTTTATCAGCAGGTTTATTCCCGAGGAAAAGCGCAAACCGGGGTTGAAGAGATAGGCAACAGCGATTACAGAGGAACGAAACAGTTTTTCCAGCCGGATGATTCTATTTTTACTGAGTTAGTTTACAATTATGATACGTTGGCAACCAGATTAAGAGAGTTGGCTTATCTTAATAAAGGAATTACAATTACGTTAACCGACGAAAGGGAAAAACTGGAAGACGGTTCTTTCAAATCAGAAGTGTTCCATTCGGAAGGCGGATTGAAAGAGTTTGTTGAATATATCGACGGAAACCGCGAATCTATAATGGAACACGTGATTTTTATGGAAGGTGAGCGTGATGATATTCCAGTAGAAGTGGCAATGCGTTATAACACGTCTTTCAACGAGAACTTGCATTCTTACGTTAATAATATCAATACCCACGAAGGTGGAACGCACTTGGCAGGTTTTAGAAGAGCTTTGACAAGAACCTTGAAAAAATATGCCGATGAGTTAGGACTTCCTGCAAAAGAAAAAGTAGAAGTTACAGGAGACGATTTCCGAGAAGGCTTGACAGCAGTGGTTTCTGTAAAGGTAATGGAGCCTCAGTTCGAAGGTCAGACTAAAACTAAATTGGGTAACTCAGAAGTTTCCGGCGCGGTTGATAAGATCGTGGGCGAAATGCTGACTAATTTCCTGGAGGAAAACCCAAACGAGGCAAAAACAATTGTTCAAAAAGTTGTTTTAGCGGCAAAAGCCAGACAGGCTGCGAAGAAAGCACGTGAAATGGTTCAGAGAAAATCGCCGATGGGTGGTTCTGGGTTGCCAGGGAAATTATCTGACTGTTCTTCGAAAGACCCGGCTGAATCCGAGATTTTCCTGGTTGAGGGAGATTCCGCAGGTGGAACGGCAAAGCAAGGTCGTGACCGTCATTTCCAGGCGATTCTTCCACTGAGAGGTAAGATTCTGAATGTAGAGAAATCAATGCTTCACAAGGTTTATGATAATGAGGAAATCAAGAATATCTACACAGCGCTTGGTGTTTCTGTTGGAACAGAAGAAGATTCCAAAGCGTTGAATATGGCCAAATTAAGATATCACAAAATCGTGATTATGACCGATGCCGATATCGACGGTTCCCACATTTCGACGTTGATTCTGACCTTCTTCTTCAGATATATGAAAGAGCTGATTGAGAACGGATATATCTATATCGCCCAACCACCTTTGTATTTATTAAAGAAAGGAAATAAGAAGCAATATGCTTACAACGAAAAGGAGCGCGAAGAGTTTACTTTAGAAATGTCACCGGATGGAAAAGGCGTAGAAGTGCAACGTTACAAAGGTCTTGGAGAGATGAATCCTGAACAACTTTGGGAAACAACTTTGAATCCGGAACACAGGATTTTGAAACAAGTAACAATTGATAATGCTGTTGAAGCAGATTCAACTTTCTCTATGCTGATGGGAGACGAAGTGCCGCCGAGAAGAGAATTTATCGAGAAAAATGCGGTTTACGCAAGAATCGATGCTTAAATCATTTTTATAAAAATAAAACCTTCCAATTTTTGGAAGGTTTTTTGTTAATGACCAATTATTTATATTAAGTGTTTACTTCTTATATTAGTAAAAAATTTAGTTGAAATTATTTTGCGAGCTTTCCTTCAAACTTGAATACTTTCAATAACAAAAAAAAATGGCTGACTTTGCGTTAAATATTATCAAAAATTCAATCACCAACTTAAAAATAAACCTATGAAAAACCTATTCACAATTCTATCTTTCGGGATTCTGCTTTTCTCTTGTAATAAGAAGGAAACACAAGAGGGTTCAACCACAAAATCCGACAGTATTCAAACCAAAAATGAGTTTGTTGTAGATTCTATAAGGGTTCAGGATTCTTTGCAAGTCGGAAAAACATTGACTTTATCTTTTGAAAAGCAGGTTTTGGTATTTCCAAATATTACCAATAAAACAATCTTGGACAGTATTTATAAACCTGCCAATATCGAAGCGCAGGATTATTCTAAGAAATCATTGGCCACTATTCTTGAGAAATTCAAAAACGAATCTTTGAAAAAAGATGAGTCGCAAGATTACACGCCGGAATATAAACAGACTTGGGATGAGACCTCTGCTATGAAAGTCATTTCTCATCAGAATGATGTTTTGACTCTTTTGTACTCAGGAAGCGGTTATTCCGGTGGCGCGCACGGTTATTATTTTGAAGCTTATAAGGCCTTCGATCTGAAAAACAACAAAGTGATTTCTCAAGCCGATATTTTCAAAAACCCTGCAGATGCCAATTGGGACAAAATCCTGAAAGATCATTTTGAGCAGCCGGAACAAAAAGAAATGCTTTTGGTAGATAAGATTGAACTGAATAACAATTTCTTTTTTGACCAGGACAAGATTACATTTGTTTATAATCAATATGAGATTACGGCTTATGCAGCGGGCGTGGTTTACATCACGTTAAATTTCAAAGACATCAAAGACCAGCTGAAGCCGGAATTTGTAAGCCAATATAAAATTAAATAGATGAGTCAAAATCTGAAAAATCACAGGAAATATTATCCTTTGCATCATTTTGTTTTCTATCCGGTAATGTTGATTTTATTAATATTATCACTATTTGAATTTTGGGATAATGCAATTGATTACAGGAATATCAGTTTAATTTGGCTTGCTATTTCTGCAATCATTATTTCGATAGTTATTTTATCCTTGATGCTTCGTCAACATTATGCTTTGGGGCTCCAGGATAGGATTATAATTAACGAGTTTAAGTTCCGGTATTTTGCTTTGACAGGTAATCGATTAGAAAATTCGACTTATCAATTTTCTGATGCTCAGATTTTTGCATTGAGATTTGCAGAAGATGAAGACTTGATGGAGTTGATGCATCAGACTGCTCAGAACGATTGGTCATCAGCACAAATCAAAAAGAATATCAAAAACTGGAAAGCAGACGATCAAAGAGTTTAGAACTTTAGAATCCTTCGAGAGCCTCAGGATGACAACTCGAATGAACGCCTAATTACGAACGTTTGTTAGGTTAAGGTTCTTGAAGTCATTTCTGTCACGCTGATGTTCGAAGCCCAACAAATAAAAATTAATTCATAAAAAAATACTCTGAAATCCTCAGAGTATTTTTATTTTTGAACAATGAAGTTTGCTTTCATCATCAATCCTTATTCTGCAAAGAAAAACTATCAGCCTTTCCTGGACAGCCTTTCCAAGAAGGTTGAAAATCCACTCTATATCATTTCCAGGTCTTTGGAAGATACAGATGATTTCATCAGAAGACATTGGAAAGATGTGGATATTTTTGTGGCTGTTGGCGGCGACGGAACAATTTCTGTGGTGGCACAAAAGCTTATTAATACGGATAAAATTCTAGCGGTTTTTCCGGCTGGTTCGGGAAATGGGTTTTCCAATGAGACCAATTTTAACAAAAATATTTCGCTTCTCTTGGAAAAATTAGATCAGAAAAAATTCCGAAGTATTGACACGTTTACGGTTAACGGTATTTTTTCGATCAATGTTTCAGGAACTGGATTTGATGGGAAAGTGGTGAAAGAATTTGAGAAAACCAATCGGGGTTTCAAGAATTATATCAAGGTTTCTATCAAGACTTTTTTCAATTATAAGCCAATCAAAATCAAATTCTTAGATGAAGATTACAAACAATACAACGGCAAATATCTGATGCTGAACATTGCCAACACACGCCAGTTCGGCAACAATGCTTACATTGCACCGATGGCAAGTAAAAGTGATGGTCTGGTAGATTTGGTTTTGGTTAAGAAGTTTCCTTTGACTTATTCGCCGTTTTTCGCTTTCAGAATGTTCACAAAACGTTTGAAAGATGACGATTATGTCACTTATCTTCCGGTTTCAGAAATCGAATTCAAAGTCAATACAAAAACCTGGCATATCGATGGTGAATTCAAGAAAATCAAATCACCGATTAAGATTAAAGTGTTGCCGAGGAGTTTGAAAATACTTATTTAATGAAAATAATTAAGACTATTGAGGTTTATGAAAGAGATGTAATAAATCCTGCAAAAACTTATAATATAAAATTTGTAAAGGAATTTGATATTTCAATAATTGAGATTAATGAATTAAAAAAATTATTGTTGCTGAAGAAAATGATGACAATTTATATTTATCATATTCATTAAGTGAATCTCAAACTATAGAAATTGAAAAACTATCTAAATTAAATTTTGATATAGATTATAAGAATCACGATTATTTATTTTGCCAAGTGAAAGTTTGATTTCCATTCTATTATTTATTACATAAAACCATTTTAATTTACCTATTTTTGTATCAATCATCAACTATAAAAGGTGCAGAATAAACTTAAGATTATCAACGACCCGGTTCACGGTTTTATCAAAATTCCTCACGAGATTTTGTTCGATATTATAGAACATCCTTATTTCCAAAGACTCAGAAGGATTTCCCAAACCGGACTTCTTTCACTCATTTTTCCCGGCGCAAAGCACACGAGATTTCATCACGCTCTTGGTGCAATGAATCTGATGTTCAAAGCTTTAGAAACCTTGAAATTGAAAGGCATAAAAATATCAAAAGAAGAGGAGAAAGCAGCAATGCTGGCGATTTTGCTTCACGATATTGGTCACGGTCCGTTTTCTCACGCTTTGGAAAATATGCTGATGGATGACTGGCATCACGAGAAAATTTCGATTCTGCTAATGAACCGGTTGAATGAGGAATTCAAAGGAAAATTGGATTTGGCGATAGAAATGTTCCAGGGAAAGTATCATCGTTCGTTTTTCAATCAGTTGATTTCGTCGCAGTTGGATGTGGACCGGATGGACTATCTCAAAAGGGACAGTTTTTACACCGGCGTTTCAGAAGGCAGTGTGAATGTCGAACGAATCATATCTATGATGAACGTGAGCGATGAAAAACTGGTCATCGATGCTAAAGGAATTTATTCTATAGAAAACTATCTAACGGCCAGAATGTTTATGTATTGGCAGGTCTATTACCACAAAACAGCCGCTTTGGGCGAACATATTTTAGTTCAGATCCTTAATAGAGCCAAGTATTTGGTTTCACAGAATGTTGATTTGGAAGCGCCTTCTAATTTGAAATATTTTTTAGTTAAAAATAAATTCGAAGAAGCCACAGAAGAAGATATCAGAAGATTCACGATGTTGGATGATATGGATGTTTTCCAGGCTATCAAAGTCTGGACAGAGAGCGAGGATTTTATTTTGGCGAGACTTTGCAGAACGGTTATTTACAGAGAGTTTCCGAAAAGTATAATTTCATCAAAGCCATTTTCTGAAGAGTTTTTGAAACAAAAAGTAGAAAAAGTCAACCAATACTTTAAGATTGAAACTGGAGAGGAGTTGGTTGGGCAAATCTCAAGATCATTATTGCCATATGATACAGAGAAACAGCCGATCTATCTGTTGGAAAAATCGGGTAGAAAGCTCAAACTGGAAGAGTCTGAAAATCAAATTCTATTCGGTTGTATGGAGAACGCGACTAAGAAATATGTCGTCTATTATCCAAGAGAAATAGAATTATTAAAGTAAAAGCAGTTTTGATTCGTCATAAAAAATTAAAACTTAATTAATAAAATATTTATCTTTGCAAACTATGGAATTTAGTGCAGAACAGATTGCAGGATTGATAAACGGGAGAATCATTGGAGATGAAAAGACTGTTATTACAGGTGTCTCTCCGATAGAAAATGGACAGCAGGGGCATTTGTCTTTTGTTGGACAAGGTCGTTTTGCAAATCATATAGATACAACAGAATGTGCGGTTTTGATCGTTTCTGAAAATCTTTTGGAGGACAGAGACTATAAACCTGTTATTATTGCTGTTGAAGATGCTTATCTTTCTTTTCAGGTTCTGATGAATCTTTATCAGGAGATGCAGGGGCGAAAAACTGGAATAGAAGAAGGCTCATTCTTTCACGAGACTGCACAGGTGGGAGAAGGCGTATATATTGGCGCATTCACCTACGTTTCTGAGAAAGCAAAAATTGGAGATCACACACAGATTTTTCCACACGTTTATATTGGTAAAGGTGTCAAAATAGGGAAGAACTGTAAAATTGACAGTGGCGCAAGAATCTATGATTATTGCGTAGTTGGAGATAATTGTGTAATCCATTCTAATACAGTGGTTGGTGGAGACGGATTTGGTTTCCAGCCAACAGCTGATGGATTTAAAAAAATTCCTCAGTTAGGCAATGTTATTATTGAAGACGATGTTGAGATTGGATCCAACTGTAGTATAGACCGTGCAACAATCGGTTCTACAATTATTGGTAAAGGAACCAAGATTGATAATCTGATCCAGATTGCTCATAACGTGAAAATTGGTCAGCACAATGTAATAGCTTCGCAAGCCGGGATTGCCGGTTCAACAATCATTGGAGATTGGAACCAGATTGGCGGCCAGGTAGGAATTGTGGGACATATCAAAATAGGAAACCAGGTGAAAATCCAGGCACAGAGTGGTGTTAATTCATCCGCAAAAGATGGTGAAACATTGTACGGCTCGCCGGCAATCAATTATAGCGATTACAGAAGGAACTACGTTCATTTCCGTAATTTTACAGACATAGTCAAAAGAATAAACGATTTAGAAAATAAAAAATCAGAGTAAAGGTATCAGGAAAAGAAGCAATTCTTCCACCTCAAAACTAATACAATGAGTGATAAACAAAAAACAATCAAAGAAGACATTAACCTTTCAGGAATAGGTCTTCATACAGGGAGAGAAGTTAATTTGACAATCAAGCCGGCAAAAGAAAATACCGGATTTGTATTTATAAGAACAGATCTCGAAGGACGTCCGCAAGTTGAAGCAGATGTCAACTATGTAACAACCACAGAAAGAGGTACGACTCTGGAAAAACTGGGCGTTAAAATCCATACTTGTGAGCATCTTCTGGCTGCTCTTGTTGGGATGGATATTGACAATGCAATTCTGGAAATGAACAGTGCAGAACCGCCAATTTTAGACGGTTCTTCCAAATATTTTGTTGAGGCCATCGAGAAAGTGGGTGTTGTAGAACAGGATCTTCCAAGAGAATATTTGGTAATCAAAGAAGTGATGAATTACGTTGATCCTGCTACAGGTTCAGAACTAACCGTGATTCCTGCTGAGGATTACGAGATCACTACAATGGTGGATTTTGGAACCAAAGTTTTGGGAACTCAAAACGCCAGTATGAAAAATCTTTCTGAGTTCAAAGATGAGATTGCACCTGCAAGAACATTCAGCTTTTTACATGAGCTTGAGCAGCTTTTGGATGCTGACCTCATCAAGGGTGGCGACATCAGCAATGCGATTGTTTATGTTGACAAAGAATTGACGGCTGATACTCTGGAAAAACTGAAGGTTGCGTTTGGTAAGGACGAAGTTTCTATCCGCCCAAATGGTATTCTTGACAACCTGACACTTAACTTTACCAACGAAGCTGCTAGGCACAAATTGCTTGATGTGATTGGTGATTTGGCTTTGGTAGGTGTTAGAATCAAAGGAAGGGTCATCGCGAATAAGCCAGGACACTTCGTCAACACTCAGTTTGCAAAAAAACTAAACAGACAATATAAGTTGCAAAAAAGAAAAAACGTTCCCGATTTCGATCTAAAAGCAGAACCTGTTTTCGATATCAACGGAATTATGAAGCTATTGCCGCACAGACCGCCGTTTTTGCTGGTAGATAAGATTTTGGAGCTTTCCGACACTCACGTTGTAGGACTTAAAAATGTGACTATGAACGAACCTTTCTTCGTAGGACATTTTCCAAAAGAACCTGTGATGCCAGGCGTTTTACAAATCGAAGCTATGGCTCAGGTGGGTGGAATCTTGGTTTTGGCTAATGTTCCGGATCCGGAAAATTATTCTACTTATTTCGTGAAAATGGACAATGTGAAATTCAAGAAAAAAGTAGTTCCGGGTGATCAGGTGATTTTCAAAATAGAACTGATCGAACCGATCCGAAGAGGAATCGTGCATATGCAGGGTTATGGATATGTTGGTGACAGTGTAGTTGTAGAAGCCGAATTGATGGCTCAGGTCGCAAAAACTAAAATTTAATTTATGATTCACCAACTTACGGCAATAGATCCACGTGCGAAAATTGGTAAGAATGTAACTGTTGAACCGTTTACTACCATTGCTTCGGATGTTGTTATTGGCGCAGGAACCTGGATAGGTTCTAATGTGACGATAATGGATGGTGCAAGAATCGGAAAGAACTGTAAGATTTTTCCAGGAACTGTAATTTCTGCAATTCCTCAGGATCTGAAATTTGACGGAGAAGATACCCAGACTATCATTGGCGATAATACTACGCTTAGGGAATGTGTAACCGTTAACCGTGGTACAAAAGCACTTGGTTATACCAAAGTAGGAAGTGACTGTTTGATAATGGCAACTTCCCATATTGCACACGATTGCATCATCGGAGATAACGTCATCATCGCAAACGGTTGTGGAATTGCTGGTCACGTAGAGATCGGAGATTTTACAGTTATGGGCGGTTTATCTGCAGTACAACAGTTTGGAAAAATAGGAAAGCACACGATGATCTCTGGTGGTTCATTAATCAGAAAAGATATTCCGCCTTACATCAAAGTAGGAAGAGAGCCGATTTCTTATGCAGGGATTAATTCTGTGGGTCTCAGAAGAAGAGGCTTCACCAATGATAAAATATTTGAGATCCAGAAGATCTACCGTTATATTTTCCAGATGAAAATGAATGTGTCTCAGGCAATAGAATACATCGAAAAAGAGATGCTTCCAACAATGGAAAGAGATGAGATCATTACTTTTATCCAGAATTCACCAAGAGGTATCGTAAAAGGATATGGCTCTTCAAAAGAATAATAAAATAATATAAGTTTATAAATAGCTAATGGCAACAAGCAACGATATCAAAAAAGGACTTTGTATAGAATTTAGTAATGACATTTACAAAGTGATCGAATTTTTGCACGTAAAACCAGGAAAAGGTCCTGCTTTCGTGAGAACAAAACTAAAATCTGTAACCAACGGGAAAGTTGTAGATAACACATTCTCAGCAGGTCACAAGATCGATGAAGTAAAGGTAATTACAAGAAAATTCCAATACCTATATGAGGATGACAACGGATTTCACTTTATGAATAATGATGACTTCTCTCAGATCTACCTGAACAAAGAGATGATCGAGAACTCCCAATTCATGAAAGCCGGGGAAGAAGTCACTATTATCCTGAAAGAAGCTGATGAAGTGCCTTTATCTGCTGAGATCCCGCCAACAGTTTATCTGGAAGTTATCGAAGCTGATCCGGGTGTGAAAGGAAATACGGCCACCAACGCACTTAAAAATGCAATCGTAGAAACAGGAGCAAGAGTTATGGTTCCGCTTTTCATTGAGCCGGGAGATAAGATCAAAGTCAATACAGAAGACGGTTCTTACCTGGAAAGGGTAAAATAAATATAAGATGGAAGTCTGGAGTTGATCTTCACACTTCCATTTTTTATTTGGGCAGCTTTATCCGCCCTCCGTTCCCGCTTTTTTCTTTTTTTGACAAAAAAAGAAAAAGAGCTCCACTCAGGTCGGGCTGCTTGTAATTCGTATTTTCAAAATTACCAATTACAATCCCATCTAATATCTTAATTCTATATCTAGTTATGACTTTTAATCAGCCACAAAATCTTAAAACAATTGCAGATATTATTGGCGCAAAATATATAGGAGACGACAATTTCCAGGTTTTAGGAACCAACGAGATCCATATGGTTCGCCCAGGCGATATCGTTTTTGTTAACCATCCCAAATATTACGACAAAGCACTTAATTCTGCTGCAACCATTATATTAATCGACAAAGAAGTAGAATGCCCGGAAGGCAAAGCGCTTTTGGTTTCCGATGATCCTTTCAGAGATTTTAATAAAATCAATACACATTTTACCAGGATTTCAAACTTCAAAGAAGAACTTCACGATCTCGAAGTCGGAGACGGAACGTCCATCCATCCATCTGCTGTTATTGGAAATGATGTCAGAATCGGAAAAAATTGTCACATCTTCCCAAATGTTGTGATTGGCGATAGAACCGTGATCGGCGACAACGTAGTGATTCAGTCCAATACCGTAATTGGTGGTGATGCTTTCTATTACAGGAAACTCAATGGTAATTTTGATAGATTGATTTCTGTAGGTAACGTCGTAATCGAAAATAATGTAGAAATAGGGAACAGCTGTACGATTGACCGTGGCGTGACAGACTCTACAGTGATTGGCGAAGGCAGCATTTTGGATAATCAGATCCAGATTGGCCACGACACAGTTATTGGCAAAAGATGTCTGATAGCTTCCCAAACTGGTATCGCAGGATGTTGCATCATAGAAGATGAAGTCACAATGTGGGGACAAGTCGGGATCGCTTCTGGATTGACAATCGAATCTGGAACTGTCCTGCTTGCTCAGGTTGGTGTTAACAGAAACCTGAAAAAAGGAACTTATTTCGGTCCGATTGCTGAAGAATTCAGAGATTATCTTAGAAAAGAAGTAAAAGTCAAAAATCTGAAGTAAATCATATTTTTAACCTTCAAAAAATCTGCAATTGCGAGAAAGTTTTGAATTATTATCGTTATTTTTGCGAATAACAATTTTTACAAAATCAATAAATTATAATAAAAAATGTCAGTATTAGTAAACAAAGATTCTAAAGTTATCGTACAAGGATTTACAGGTAACGAAGGTACTTTTCACGCAGGTCAGATGATCGATTACGGAACCAACGTTGTTGGCGGTGTAACTCCAGGAAAAGGAGGGACTGAGCATCTTGGTAAGCCTGTTTTCAATTCGGTTGCTGAAGCTGTAGAAAAAGCGGGCGCTAATGTGAGTATCATTTTCGTTCCACCTGCATTTGCTGCAGATGCTGTGATGGAAGCTGCTGAAGCAGGTATCAAAGTAATCGTTTGTATTACAGAAGGAATTCCTGTTGCTGATATGGTAAAAGTAAAAGATTATATCCAGGATAGAGATGTTCGTTTGATTGGCCCTAACTGTCCGGGTATCATTACTTCTGAGGAAGCAAAAATCGGAATTATGCCAGGCTTTGTTTTCAAAAAAGGAAAAGTAGGTATCGTTTCAAAATCAGGAACTTTAACTTACGAAGCTGCTGATCAGGTTGTGAAGGCTGGTTTCGGCGTTTCTACGGCTATCGGAATTGGTGGAGATCCAATCATTGGAACAACTACAAAAGAAGCTTTGGAGTTATTTATCAACGATCCGGAAACCGAAGCTGTGGTAATGATCGGCGAAATTGGTGGATCATTAGAAGCAGAAGCTGCAAGATGGTACAAGGCTAGCGGTTCAACAAAGCCTGTTGTAGGTTTCATCGCTGGGCAAACTGCGCCTAAGGGCAGAACAATGGGTCACGCAGGTGCAATTGTTGGTGGTGCTGATGATACGGCGCAGGCTAAGATGGCGATTATGAAAGAAAACGGAATCCACGTTGTTGATTCTCCGGCAGAGATCGGTAAGACTGTTGCTTCAGTTTTAGCATAAGATTAATAATGATTTAATTAAATATATTTGAGAAGCCCGGATAGAGCTTCTCATTTTTTTTGTCTAAATTTGAATCATAAATGTTATAAACACACTGATATGAAAAAAATCCTTTTCGGATCTCTACTTTTATTATCCATTTTATCTCAGGCGCAGGTTGATTTCAGATCTACAGAATTTGGTCTCGTTGCAGGTGGAACTTATTCCAGGGTTAGAAATGCACACAATCCTTCTGGTCCTAGGTTTTCGGTTTTAGGAGGTGTTACTGCGCAAGTTCCTATCGGCATTGCTGAGCAGTTTTATATCCAGGCGGAAGCGCTTTATTTTGGTGCTGGAGAAGGTGGGGATAGAGAATATGAAAAAGCAAAAGGAATGGAACACGCCGTTTATGCTAATAACTATCTAAGTGTTCCAATTAATTTTAAAGCTTATTTTTCTGAAGCAGAATCGGAGTTTTTTGGATTAATTGGTCCGAGATTCAATTTTCTCATCAGCCAGAAAGTGAAAAATTATCCGGCTGGAAGAGACTATTATGATCCTAACATCATTAATCCCGAATATCCGAATATTAATGGAAAAGCCAATTCTTTTAATTTAGGAATTGGTGCGGGAGTCGGATTTAGTTACAAAAGACAATTGGAAATCGCTTTGAAATACGACATCGGATTATCAAATGCTTATCCCAATCTTGTAGAGGCTTGGACAATGGACCCCAACACGCAAAAGAAAAAATCTGAACAAGTTCTAAGTCTGGGACTGACTTATTTCTTCAAATAAAAAATGCGGTGAACTTCACCGCATTTTCTTTTATTTTTGTTTGATCAGTTCCTTGATCTTATTTTCGATTTCTTCGGATAACTCTGGGTTATCTTTCAAAACATCTTTCACGGCATCGCGACCTTGTCCCAGTTTTGTATCCTCATAACTAAACCAGGAACCACTTTTTTTGACAACACCCAAATCAACAGCAGTATCCAGGATCTCTCCAACTTTGGAGACACCCTCGCCATACATAATATCAAATTCAGCTTGTTTGAATGGTGGCGCTACTTTGTTTTTCACAACTTTTACTTTTACTCGGCTACCGATGGCTTCGTCACCGTTTTTGATTGGTGCACTGGCTTTTCTGATATCAATTCTTACAGAGGCGTAGAATTTAAGAGCATTACCACCAGTCGTAGTTTCAGGATTTCCGAACATTACGCCAATTTTTTCACGAAGCTGGTTGATGAAAATAACTGTACATTTTGTTCGGTTGATTGTAGCCGTTAGTTTTCTCAAAGCCTGAGACATCAATCTTGCGTGAAGACCCATTTTAGAATCTCCCATTTCACCTTCGATTTCAGCCTTAGGTGTCAAAGCAGCAACAGAGTCGATGACAACGATGTCAATAGCTCCAGATCTGATCAGGTTATCAGCAATTTCTAATGCCTGCTCACCATTGTCCGGCTGAGAAATAATCAGGTTTTCAAGATCTATTCCCAATTTAGCGGCGTAGCTTCTGTCAAAAGCGTGCTCCGCATCTATAAAAGCTGCTATTCCGCCCGCTTTTTGAGCTTCTGCGATAGCGTGAAGTGTAAGGGTGGTCTTACCAGAAGATTCGGGTCCGTAGATCTCGATGATTCTCCCTCTTGGATAACCGCCAACACCTAAAGCAAGGTCGATTCCCAAAGATCCGGAAGGAATCACTTCAATAGTTGTATCTACAGAATCCTCACCCAAGGTCATTACAGTCCCTTTTCCGTAGGTTTTATCTAGTTTTTCAAGCACCAATTGGAGTGCTTTTTTCTTATCGTCGTTTGTACTCATTATATCAAAAAATTATTCTCAAAAATAATCATTTTAATCTGGAAAGGCAATTTTTTTATCAGATAAAAAATAAAGCTGAGTTGCTTAAAATTAAAATATCATTAATGTCAAAAAATTAATAATATGTTATAATATCCAAATTATCATTTAAATTTGTGAATATTTTTTAAGAATGAAAAAAAGTTTATTGTTTATATTTTTTCTTTTCCTATTTTATGCGCAGGCACAAAAACCGGGAGATGTAGATACAAGCTTTAATTCAGCTGATTTAGGTTTTGGTTTTGGAGATGGTGCAAACGACTATGTGAAGGATGTCATGATTCAGCCAGATGGGAAAATCATTATCGGCGGCGATTTTACCATTTACAATACAAATACAGCAAAATCCCTGGCCAGGATTAATTCTGACGGAAGTTTTGATAATACGTTTCTAATTGGTTCGGGTGCTAATGATTATGTGTCTTCTTTTGTTGCACAACCAGATGGGAAGCTTATTGTTTGTGGGAGTTTTACAAACTTCAACGGAGTTTCTAAAAACAGAATTGTTAGGCTTAACCCTAATGGAAGCACTGATACAAGTTTTGTAATTGGAACTGGTGCGGATGGTGTAATCGAGTGTGTTGTCGTTCAGCCGGATGGGAAAATCATTATTGGAGGACAGTTCACCAAGTATAATGGTGTCAACAGAAAATATCTCGCACGACTTAATGTTGATGGATCGCTGGACACCAATTTTGATACAAGTGCAGGCTTCAATTCGCATGTTTATTCTTTAGCAATTCAGCCGGATGGGAAAATCTTAGCAGGAGGCAATTTCACGTTGTATAATTCGGTTACAAAAAATTATTTAGTCAGACTTAATTCGGATGCGAGTATTGACGAGACTTTTGTGAATACAGGAGCCAATAATATCGTTTACAAAATATTGTTATCTAACGACGGGAAAATATTTCTTGGTGGAAAATTTACCAAGTATAATAATGTGACAAAAAACTCAATCCTAAAGCTGAACGAAGATGGAAGTATTGATGAAAGTTTCAACATTGGGTCTGGAGCAAATAATGTGGTTAGGAATATTTTAATTTTAAGTAATAATAAAGTATTGCTAGGAGGAGATTTTACAGCCTATAATGGTATGGTTAGAAGCTATGTAGCTATTGTTAATGAGAATGGATCGATTGACGCTAGTTTTATTCCGAGTAAAGGTTTTGGAGCAAGTGTTACGAGTTTTCAGCAGCAGAGTGATGGTAAATTGGTAGTAGGAGGGAGCTATACAAATTTTAATAATAATATCGAACGCTATATCACAAGGGTTAATTTCGATGGCAGTTTAGACAATAGCTTTAATCCGGGCAATGGCGCAGACGGAAATATCAGAGCGGTTGCTACTCAATCAGATAAAAAAATGATTATTGCCGGAAATTTTAACAGCTTCAATGATAATCTTAATAGCAGACTTGCGAGAATCGATACTGATGGCAATATCGACACATCTTTGCAAGTACCAATTGGAACAGATCAATTGATACGAACTGTTGCTGTTCAAAATGATGACAAAATCCTTATTGGCGGTGATTTTTTAACCTTTAATAATCTTCAGAAATCTTATCTTGCCAGGCTAACTTCTACAGGAAGTCTAGATGCAAGCTTCAGTATTGGTTATGGCCCTACAGAACCTGTAAGAGAAATTTTAATTCAGCCTGATGGCAAAATTCTGATATGTGGGGATTTTACTGTTTTTAATACGAAGACAGCTAATCGAATAATTAGATTGAATCCTGATGGAACTATCGATAGCAGCTTCTTGCCGGTAAGTGGCAGTAATGGAAATGTTTATACAATGAAATTACAATCTGATAATAAAATCATAATCGCAGGAACTTTCACGACTTATGACGGCGTTGCAAGAAACAGGATTGCCAGATTGAATCCTGATGGAACCCTGGATACAACTTTTACTATCGGAACTGGAGCTAATAATACAATTAGCAGTCTATTGATTCAGGAAGATGGGAAAATCATCATTGGTGGCAATTTTACAACTTTTGCAGGTGTATCTTCAAATCGAATTGCCAGACTTAATACTAACGGTAGCAGAGATACAACTTTTACAAGTGGCGCTGGAGCCAATGCTTCTGTAGAAACTTTGACACTTGAAGCCAATGGTAAAATTCTAATCGGAGGCAGTTTTACCAAATTCAATAATATCAATAGAAATTATATTGCCAGACTTACTAAAGATGGCGCTCTGGATGATACATTCAACAAAATTGAAAGTGGTGCTAACAAAGCTGTTTATAAAATCATTAATCAAGACGATAAATTCATCGCAGTCGGAGATTTCACTTCTTATAATGGCGTTGGCAGAAACCGAATTACAAGAATTTTTGGAGGAGAAGAAGAACATCTGGCTACGAATAATGATATTTCTAAAGTTAAAATCTATCCGAATCCAACATCAGATAAATTGTTTATTTCATCTTCATTAGATTTAATCAAATATGAAATTTATGATTTTACAGGACAAAAATTGGTGGACAAATCCTTTGATAATCGAAATAAGAGTATAGAAGTTAATTATCTAAAAAAAGGCATTTACATTTTGAAATTAATTGACAAGAATCAAAAAGTTCAAACTGTAAAATTTTTAATTGAATAATAAAAAACCTCTGAAGAAATTCAGAGGTTTTTATTTTGATTCAGCTTCAGATTATAAAGAAGCTGAATGAACAAGCATATCTGCTAATTTATTAGAATAACCCCACTCGTTATCGTACCAAGATACTAGTTTAACGAAAGTTGGATTCAACATAATTCCAGCTTCTTTGTCGAAGATAGAAGTTCTTGCATCGCTTACGAAATCCTGAGAAACTACAGCATCCTCTGTATAACCAAGAATTCCTTTCAATTCACCTTCAGATGCCGCTTTGATAGCAGCACAGATTTCTTCGTAAGAAGTCGGTTTGTCCAACTTTACAGTAAGGTCCACTACAGAAACGTCAGCAGTTGGAACTCTGAAAGACATACCGGTCAATTTCCCGTTAAGAGAAGGGATTACTTTTCCTACCGCTTTTGCAGCACCTGTAGAAGAAGGGATGATGTTATTAAGAGCAGATCTACCACCTCTCCAGTCTTTTGCAGACGGTCCGTCTACAGTTTTCTGAGTTGCAGTCGTTGCGTGTACAGTTGTCATAAGACCTTCAGCGATACCAAAGTTATCGTGGATTACTTTTGCCAAAGGTGCAAGACAGTTAGTCGTACAAGATGCGTTTGAGAAGATTTTGATATCGTCAGTCAGTTCTTTGTGGTTTACACCCATTACGAACATTGGCGTATCATCTTTTGAAGGAGCAGAAAGGATCACTTTCTTAGCACCAGCGTTGATGTGAGCCTGAGCCGAATCTTTTGAAAGGAATAATCCTGTAGATTCTACGATATATTCTGCACCAACTTCGTTCCATTTTAGGTTGTTAGGATCTTTCTCAGCTGTTACACGGATTGTTTTTCCGTTAACCACAAGGTTGTTTCCTTGTACTGATACTTCTCCTTTGAACGCTCCGTGAACCGAATCGTATTTTAGCATATAAGCCATATATTCAGCATCGATAAGGTCATTGATACCTACAACTTCGATGTTGCTTCTTACAGCCATTGCTCTGAAAACTAAACGTCCGATTCTACCGAATCCGTTGATTCCTACTTTAATTGTTGACATATGATTTAAAAAATTAAGGTTTTGTTTTATTATTGTTTTGATTAAAAATTACATCGCCAAAATCTCAGCGATCTGAAGTAAGTTTTTGTCGATTTCGTTATGCTTTTTAATAGCTTCTTCTATTGGGGTATAGGTGATTTTGTTTGACTGCATCCCAACCATTACTTTGTTTCGGCCTTCCATTAGTCCTATAACTGCTCCGTAACCAAGATTGCTGGCAAGAACTCGGTCTGCGCAGCTTGGAGAACCGCCTCTTTGGATATGTCCCAAAATAGTCACACGGATGTCATAAGATGGGAATTCTTCTTTTGTTGCTTTGGCAAGATCATAGATACTTCCCAATTCTTCGCCTTCAGCAACAACGACTATGCTGGATGATTTACCCACTTTTTCCGCCATTCGGAAAGTGCTGAAAAGGTCTTCCATACTGTCTTTTCTTTCAGGGATCAGAATGTCAAGAGCTCCTGTCGCGATTCCACTGTTAAGCGCTATAAATCCGGCATCTCTGCCCATTACTTCCACAAAAAACACTCGGTTATGAGAAGTGGCTGTATCACGGATTTTGTCAATAGCGTCCATAGCTGTATTAAGAGCTGTATCGTAACCAATTGTGTTATCAGTTCCAAAAATATCATTGTCAATAGTTCCCGGAATGCCGATTACTTTGATCCCGAATTCTTCATTGAAAATCTTGGCACCGGTAAAACTTCCGTCTCCACCAATGCAAACCAAAGCGTCAATACCGAGTTTCTGACATTGTTCATAAGCTTTTTTTCTTCCTTCCGCTGTCATAAATTCTTTTGATCTTGCAGATTTCAGAATTGTTCCTCCTTGATTGATTATATTTTTTACGGAACGAGGTCCCATTTTCGTAACATCACCTGCAATTAATCCATTATAACCCTCACGAATTCCGTAACAGTCTATGTTAAAATGATTTGCTGTTCTTACAACTGCTCTAAGAGCGGCATTCATCCCCGGAGCATCTCCTCCTGAGGTCAAAACCGCAATAGATTTTATGTTGTTTTCTGACATATTTTTAATTTTTTTCTAAGCAAATTTACGAAAAATCAACCATATTTTAACACTCATAATGGTCTTGATGGATAAATATATCATAGGATAACAGAATTAATAATACGGTAATATGACAAAAATCAAACTGAATATGATTAAGGAAATAATTAAGTTTATTATATTTACGAGCAATACAAAACAGAATTTTAAACTAATAAAAAATACATTATCATTATGAAAGTTACCGTAGTTGGAGCTGGTGCAGTAGGAGCAAGCTGTGCAGAATATATCGCGATGAAAGACTTCGCTTCAGAAGTTGTTTTGGTGGATATCAAAGAAGGATTTGCAGAAGGAAAAGCAATGGACCTGATGCAGACAGCTTCCCTTAATGGTTTCGATACCAAAATCACAGGGACTACCGGAGATTATTCCAAGACTGCAGGTTCAAAAGTAGCGGTGATCACTTCCGGGATTCCTAGAAAACCAGGGATGACAAGAGAAGAATTGATCGGAATCAATGCCGGAATTGTAAAAGAAGTAACAGAAAACTTAGTAAAACACTCGCCCGATGTAATCATTATCGTGGTTTCTAACCCAATGGATACAATGGCGTATTTGGTTCACAAAACATCAGGTCTTCCAAAGGAAAGAATCATCGGAATGGGAGGTGCTTTAGACTCAGCGAGATTCAAATACAGATTAGCAGAAGCGCTGGAAAGTCCAATTTCTGATGTTGACGGAATGGTAATCGCTGCGCACTCTGATACAGGAATGTTGCCATTATTCAGCAAAGCAACAAGAAACGGTGTTCCGGTTTCCGAATTCTTGACTGATGAGCAAAAAGCTTCTGTTATCGAAGAAACTAAAGTTGGTGGAGCAACCTTGACCAAATTATTAGGAACTTCTGCTTGGTATGCGCCAGGTGCGGCTGTTTCTGTAATGGTTCAGTCTATTCTTTGCGACCAAAAGAAAATGATTCCTTGCTCATTGATGCTTGAAGGCGAATACGGGCAAAATGATATCTGTCTTGGTGTCCCAGCGATCATCGGGAAAAATGGGGTTGAGAAAATCGTGAACATCACTTTGACTGTAGATGAGCAATTGAAATTTGCTGAAGCTGCGCAAGCTGTAAGAGAAGTCAACGGAGACCTTAAGTTCCAATCTTAAGATTCCAGATAAATTAAACCATCTCAATTTGAGATGGTTTTTTGTTTTTAATTAATTTCAATTATCCTTGAAAATCGCCACAATCGTGTTCTTCAAATTTTTCAAGCAAGCTTTCCTGAGTGTAAAATTCTGAGATTCTCATATTTTTGAATTCAGGTTTTTGACCTTCAATTTTAAGTTGATAAATTGGCTCGTTTTCAACTTGAGTAAAAATAAAAGTAGATTCCGGTGTTTTGATTTTCAAGCTATTGCCGTTTTTTTCATAACTGAAATCCTTATAACTGTGGATGTTCTTTTCATTACAAAGCTCTATGATTTCAAAACTTTCTTTATTAATTTTAAAGATAGCCAAGTCACAAGAGTAACAAACGCCACCGAATTCTATTCCGTATTTTTTGAAGACATCTTTCTGTTTAGAATCTTTGATTTCAATTGGAGTAAGTTTGCTGTATTCCGATAAGTTGATTGTTGGTTCTTCTTTTGAATTTGTTTTTTCTGCAGCTTTTAATTCTGTTTTGTTGTCAGAATTGGTCGCTGGATTTTCAATTGTTTCTTTATTGTCCTTACTGCAAGAAAATGTGAAAGCTGTAAAAACTGCGATAAATAAAAATGTATTTTTCATTCAATATTGTTTAAATCCAAATTTACACAAATGTCCCAAACTAAAAACCTTCATTTGTCAATTCCATATTAACCATCGCACCTGTGAGATTACCCGTATAAACAGCATTGGCAACGGAACGCATCGGACAAGAATTATCGCCACAAGCATAAACTCCAGAGATAGTTGTTTTTTGTAAGTTATCGATTTTGATGTGTCCGTGTTCTGTAAATTCACAACCCAAAGAACCGGGAATATCAGAATGTTGTTTGAAATGAAATGCTCCATAAACCGCATCGAAATTCAGTTTTTCGCCATCGGATAAAATTAAACTTTCTATATACCCATTCTGATGCTGGATTTCGTCAATTTCTGTTTCGATGATATTAATGTTATTTTGTTTCAGTTTTTGAGTTTGCTCTTCCGTGAATTCGGCTTTTCCTCTGGTCAGAATTGTCAAATCATTGGTCAGATTATTAACTAATGATGCAATATGAAAACCACGTTCGCCATTGGCAATAATTCCTGTTTTTTTAGTTTTAAATTCATAGCCGTGGCAGTAAGGACAATGGATCAAAGAAATACCCCAACAATCCCAAAATCCTTTGATATTCGGAACTTCATCTACAATTCCTGTTGCAAAAATGAGTTTCTTAGCTTGGAATCTTTCGCCTCGTTTGGTTATTATTTCAAATCCATTTTCCGTTTTCTTTCCTTCCGTTGCGAGTCCGTCATAAAATTCAACTGTATCATATTTTTTGACTTGCTCTTTTGCAATGGTTGAAATTTCTTTCGGCGTTTTTCCATCCTGAGTCAGAAAATTATGGGAATGTGGCGTCTGGATATTGCACGGTTTTCCACTATCAATAACCAAAACTTTTCTAAGTGATCTTCCCAATGACATTGCTGCAGAAAGACCTGCATAACTTCCGCCAACTATAATGACATCGAATATAGTTTCCTGTTTCATATTTTGATTTTTAAGATAATATTTTTCGAAATGAAAATTTAAATATTTATTTCTTGCCAAAGTTAGGATTAATTTTTATTATTGCAACTAAATCGCATTAATAAAATGATAAGAAGAAGTACACCGACAAAAGATGCCGTTCTCAATGTTTTAACAGATTCAAAAAAAGCAATGAGCCAGGAAGCTATTATGAAAAAAGTTTCTGTGAATATGGATCGAGCTACAGTTTACCGTGTTCTCAACCGTTTTTGCGAAGACGGAATTCTCCACCGAATTGTTGCTGAAGACGGAAAACAGTATTTCGCAGTTTGCATCAAATGTGAAGAAAAGAAACTAGCAGAGCATCATTTTCATTTCAGATGTACAAACTGTGAAACAATAGAATGCCTGCCGATTGAAGTTCAATTTTCTTTGGAGAATGGTTATTCTGTGAAAAGTGTGAATTGTATTTTGACGGGGATTTGTAAAGATTGTACTTAAACTTTTTATTAGAGTTCAATATTTTCTTTTCTCATTTTTTCAATTTCCGCATTCATTTTTGATTCCCAGTTTCTACCATTTCTTTTTTCCAAATAAGGCTTAACTGTTTCATCATATTTTTGACGAGCTTCATTATCAACAGAATTGATAACACAACCTATATTCTTATAATCAACGCCATATTTTTTATGAATGTTGTCAATTTTATCTAGCATTTTTTGATTGTCTAAAATAATTCCAAATCCACCATTATATTCAAAAGTGACATTGTCATTTTTGATGTCTTGTTTAGCTTTAATGATATATTCTTTTTCTCTTTTGGAAATTTCTTTTTTTGTTTTTATAAAAGCATCTGCGGAATAATAAATTAAAAAAATCAAAATCAAAACATTAAAGCATAAAAAAATCCTCTGAAAATCTAAATGTCTAATTTTTAGAAATCCTAAGACCAATGAAAATACCGCTAACGTTGAAAGGATGATAAACAACATCATCCAATTACCATCTTCCACAGCAAGCTGAAAATTAAATTTCATTGGATAACTAATGAAATAAAACTGAAAAATATTAGCCAAAACAACTAAGGCTAATACAATCAGATTAAGAATTAAAAATTTTGGCTTCATCTCTTTTTATTTTCACACTCTCAAAATCCCACGAAAACCTCTCGCAGCATAATAAGATTCTGCGCCGTTGTGATAAAGGAAAACATTATTGTAACGTCTGTCGCAGAAAATAGCACCACCTAATTTTCGGATTTCTTCAGGTGTTTTTACCCAGCTCGATGTTTTCAAATCAAAATTCCCAAGCGTTTGTAATTCTCGGTATTGTTCTTCATTTAAAATCTCGATTCCTAATTCTGAAGCCAAATCAATCGCGCTGTTTACAGGCTTGTGTTCTTTTCTGGAATTGAGCGCATCTCTGTCATAGCAAAGACTTCGTCTGCCTTTTGGACTTTCTGCGGAACAATCGATAAAAAGATATTCGTCTGTTTTTTTATCGTAACCAACAACATCTGGTTTGCCTTCGGTTCTTTCCATTTCGTTAAGTGACCACAATTTTCCGGGATTGGATTCCAGTTTTTTCTGAACATCTTCCCATTGGATATTTTCGTGGCGCTTCGGATTTTTCTCAAAACGGGTTTTGAGGATTTTGATTAATTCTTCCCGTTGTTCTGTTGAAAGCAGAGCTTTATTTTTCATATTGATTAATTGTGTTAGATAAAAATATTTCTCTCGCAGATTTAGCAGATTACGCAATTTCTTACTTGTACAGAATCTGCAAGATTTGCCAAATCAGCGAGACTTAAAATATCGTCAATCATTCATACCTTTTCCTTTCAATATATTAGGGATTGATTTTTCGATTCTGGATTCTCTGGTTTTGGATTGCTTTGGTGCAGAAAAATGAATCAGATACGCACGCTGTCTTCCGGGAGTTAAAGATTCAAAAGCAGATTTCAATTTGGAATTTTCATTTAATTTTATTTGAAATTCTTCGGGAACTGGTGTTGCTTCTCTTTTGATTTCCACTTTTTCGCCACGTTCTTCGATTTCAACAGCTTCAAAAATATAATCTTTGATAATTGACTTTTTATCCAAAATATCCTGAACATTTTGAAATCGCATTTGTCTTCCAGCTTGTGTGTTTTCTCCCATTTTTACCAGAAGATTTTGAGAATCTTTCATCAATCCTCCTTTGAAAAACATTAGCGCAAAATAATCTTTGAAGCCTTGGATAATCACAATATTCTTACCTTGAAAAGAATAACAGGGTTTTCCCCATTTGAAATCCTCTGCCAATTGACAATCCAGAATAATGATTCTCAATGCGTTCATCTCATCTTTCCATTGTTTGGACTGATTGATGTGATCGTCAACTTTTGAATTCATTTTAAGAATATGTTTTTCCCAAATTTAATTAAAATTCGAATTAATATAAATTTAATTGATTATAGATGTAACATTTCTACCGCGACGGTTGTCTTATAAGTAAAACAAGACTATGAAATTACTGTTATCCTCCTTAGGATTACTCTCAACTACTTTATTACTAGCACAATCTACTCAAGATACTATAAAATCAAAGGAAATAGAAGCGGTCACAGTTATCGCCAAAAAACCGACTGTCCAAAGTAAAGCCGACAGAACTGTGTTTAATGTTGAAAACAGCTCTATTCTGGCAGGAAATACCACTTGGGATATTGTGAGAATGACGCCACTGGTTAGTATTGATAATAATGATAATGTGAGGGCAGAAGGGGAATCGGTAACGGTTTACATCAACGACAGAAAGTCGGTTTTTACAGGTAAAGAACTGAAGGAATACCTCAAAACAATTCCTGCAGATAATCTGATGAAAATTGAAGTCATTACAAGTCCATCTTCCCGTTATGAAGCGACGGGCGCAGTTATCAACATCGTTCTGAAAAAACGAGATGATGAAGGTTTGAAAGGAAGTATTTCTTTAACCAATACTCAGAATACCAAGAACAACCAATACGGAAGTTTGAATTTGAATTACCATAAAAAGAATTTCACACAAACTTTTACAGGAAGTTATAACGATAATGTTTTTATATCAAAAAGTTCTAACGACTATTCCTATTATGCTAATAAAAACAGACAGTTAATCGATTCTGAAACAGCTTACAAAAACAAAAATCCGTCTTTTTCTTCGACCTCAGAATTTGAACTGAATGAAAAAAATAATATTGGACTTGTACTGGAATATTTCCGTGGCGACAATAGTTCAGATTCCGATTCATACACCAGGTTTTATGATGACAATACTTTTAAATATTTTAATTATCAAAATACATTGGGCAAAAATCTCAACAATACTTTAGGAACCAATTTGTTCTACAAATATTATGATAAAGAGAAAAATAAAATTTTAGATATTAATTTTGGATTGAATTACGATTCGAGTGAAGGCTATACAGACCGAATTCTTAAAACGGCTAATTCATCTTATGTGAAACCTGAAGATTGGGAAAACAAACCGGCGATTGAAAGAACTTTGATTGATAACAACACACAAAACAGAAATTATTATGTTAAAGTGGATTATACAACGCCACTTGGGAAAGGTGGAACTTTGGAAGTCGGTGGAAAAGCAAATTTCAATAACAATGTGATTCCGAATAATTATCAGAATTTAATAAAAAATACCCGACTGAATAGTGATTTCCATTATTCGGATAATATCAATTCACTTTACTTTACCTACAGCAAAACGTTTTTTGAAAAACTGGAAACAAGGGTTGGTTTGCGCTACGAACATATCAATTATAAAATCAGAGAAAATGTTGGAAACCAAGGAAGAAAAGATTCTTACGGAACATTTTTACCAAACCTTCTAGTGAAATATGCTTTTTCTCCAAACTATGATTTGAGTCTAACCTACAATCACAATCTCTGGAGACCGTGGTATTCGGAATTTAATCCTTTTGAAGTGCCAAATAATAACGGCATCTTCTACCGAGGAAATATGGAATTGCTTCCAAATCCAAGCGATAGAGTGGTGCTGAAATTTGGATTATTCAAAAAATATTTCATCTCAGCCAGATATATGTTTACAGATCAGGATTACTGGGAAAATTATGCACAGGAAACTGATGTTAACGGAAATTTGAAAACAATTGTTTTTCCTGATAACTTCAAAGGGAAAGTTGAGAAATTCTATTTGTTCGCTAACACCAATCAGAATCTTTTCAAGAATAAGCTCAATGTCAATTTTGGAATTGGTTGGTATTATATTGACAACAGCGATTTTAACAGAAGAAATAATTTAAGTCAGGAAAATAATTACATCAGCTATATCGGCGGTTCTACGAATTTTTCTTACACCAATTTATTCAATAAAAATATTAATCTAAGTGCTTGGATGAGTGTTGATAATCAAAATAATGGAAACTCAGTCGCTAATAAATACAATTACTTTCATAATTTTTCCGTGACTAAGATTTTTCCAGGGGCACAGATAGAAACCAGTTTGCAGTTTATGAATATTTTCAAAAGACCAAGTATGACGACTACCACTTACAGCCAAATAGGAACTTTTAAAAACTTTAACCGTTGGGATTGGTATGGCGTATCGCTAACGTTTGTGAAACGTTTCGGAAATCAAAAGGTAAAAGAAAACACTAAAACCGATGTCGAGAAAAATTCCGGCGGCGGAAAATAGAATTGTTAAATTTTATATTTAAAGGAACGGGCAATTGCTCGTTCTTTTTTATTAAGAAAGTCTTCGACTTCGCTCAGATTGATAAATGTAGAATTAAATTGTATCAAAGCTGTCAGGCTGAGCGAAGTCGAAGTCCTTTGTGCCTTTGTGTAAAACTCTCAACTAAATTTTAATAAAATTTCACATCCCAAAACTTTTGAAAGCCGTAAATTTGGGACTCAATAAAAAGTAAATCAATGTTCAGGAAAATTCAGATTTTCGTTTTGGCGGTGGCCACATTCGGAAATGTCAGTGCACAGAAATCAAAATTAAATTCAGGGGAAAGACCAAAACTAGTCGTAGGATTAGTCGTAGACCAGATGCGTTGGGATTATCTCTACCGTTTTGAAAAGAAATTTGGAGAAGGCGGTTTCAAAAGATTGTTGGGAGAAGGTTATTCATTCAATAACGTTCATATTCCTTACATTCCAACAGTTACAGCCATTGGTCATACTTCCATTTATACTGGTTCTGTGCCTTCCATTCACGGGATTGCCGGGAACGACTGGACGGACAAAGCGACAGGGAAGAACGTTTATTGTACAACAGATGACAGTGTCAATCCGATTGGAACGGATAATAGAAGAAACGGAAGTCATTCTCCAAAAAATCTTTGGTCCACAACCATTACAGACCAACTGAGAATTGCCAGTAATTTCAGGTCAAAAGTCGTTGGAGTTTCTTTGAAAGACCGTGCTTCCATTTTGCCTGCCGGTCACAATCCGACGGGTGCTTTTTGGTTTGATGATTCTGCCGGAAACTTTATCACAAGCTCTTATTATATGAATGAATTGCCGAAATGGGTAAAAGATTTCAACGACCAGAAAGTTCCTGAAAAATTGTTGGCAAACGGTTGGGAAACAGCTCTGCCAATTAATCAATATACTGAAAGTACAGCTGATAATGTAGAATGGGAATATCCTGTAGGAACGGCAAAAGAACCGGTTTTTCCATATAAAAATCTTTTATCAGATTATGCGACTAAAAAAGGCGTTATCAGAACAACACCTTTTGGAAATACTTTGACGCTCAAATTTGCAGAAGCAGCTTTGGATAATTATGCTTTAGGAAAAGGAACTGAAACAGATTTTCTGGCGATCAACTTAGCTTCTACGGATTATGTAGGACATTCTTATGGTCCCAATTCTATCGAGGTTGAAGATACTTACATAAGGTTGGACAGAGATTTGGCGGCATTTTTCAAAATGTTGGATGAGAAAGTAGGAAAAAATGATTATTTGGTTTTCTTGTCTGCTGATCACGGAGGTGCAAATGCAGAAGGATTTCTGAGAGCTAACAAAATTCTAGGCGGTTTCTTCGACGAAGGAATGGAAAAAAATCTGGGTGCAGAATTGGAAAAGAAATATGCCAATTCTAAATTGATTCTCGGAATCGATAATTATCAAATTTATCTGAACCAGAATCTCATCAAAGAAAAAAACCTGGACGAAGAAGCGATCAAGACCACTATCATCGACAATCTGAACAAAGATCCAAGAGTTTTGTACGCTGTAGATTTGAAGAAGATTGGTTCATCAGCGATTCCGGAGCCTATAAAATCCCGAGCGATTAATGGCTACAATTGGCAGAGAAGCGGCGATATACAAATCATTTCTCACGATGGGATGCTGCCGACTTATGCTAAAAAAGGAACAACACACAGCGTTTGGAATTCCTACGATTCGCATATTCCATTGATTTTTATGGGCTGGGGAATCAAACATGGCGAGAGCAATGGTGATTATTATATGACCGATATAGCACCGACAATCTCCGCACTTCTCCATATCGAATTCCCAAGTGGTGCCGTTGGAAAACCAATTACGGAAGTGATTGGAAGATAGACAGATAGAAGTTAAATATTAAAGTCTAGATATTAGATTTCAAATCGTTAATTTACTAAGTCGCAAATGTTTTCAATAAGAACTTGCGACTTTTTGCTTTTCTATAATTAAATTCTTACGCCTTGGCGATAAAAATAATTCGTATTTTTGAACAATGAATTTGAACGAAAAAGACATTTTCGATTTGCTGAATGAAAAAGCAGAACTTTACAATTCTCCGGATTTTATTACTGATGACCCAATTCAGATTCCGCATCGTTTTTCTTTGAAACAGGACATTGAGATTTCAGGATTTCTATCTGCAAGTATTGCGTGGGGAAACAGAAGATCGATTATCAATGATGCCAATAAAATGATGGAACTGATGGAAAATTCGCCTTACGATTTTGTGATGAATTTTACTGATTCTGATTTAAAAAAGATTCCACAAAAGGCCATTCACAGAACTTTCAACCACGAAGATTTTATTTTCTTCCTGAAGAATTTTAAAAGAATTTATAACCAATTTGAAAGTTTGGAAGATGCATTTCTGATTAATGAAAACGAAATCAATTTCTATCATTCTATCGAACGTTTCCGTAATCATTTCATTTCTGAAAAACATCGTGGACAAAAACACGTGAGTTCACCTTACAAAAATTCGGCTTCTAAAAGATTGATTATGTTTCTGCGTTGGATGGTTCGTAAAGATAAAAAAGGTGTCGATTTTGGAATTTGGGAAAAAATTGATGCAAAATATCTTTCTGTTCCGTTGGATGTTCATACAGCCAATATTTCAAGAAAATTAGGAATGCTAACCAGAAAACAAAATGATTGGAAAGCGGTTGAAGAATTGGATTTGATTCTTAGGAAATATAATGCTGATGACCCGGCGGTTTACGATTTTGCGTTGTTTGGATTGGGCGTTTCCAAAGAATTTGAATAGAATTTAACCACAAATACACAAAGGTCTCATTAAGAACACAACTATTTAATTTGTGAACCTTGTGAAAAAACTTTGTGTCTTTGTGGTTTAAAAAAAATTATTTCAAGATATCATTAATCCCAGGATAATCCGATATTTTTCTAAACTCAAAACGGTTGCTGTTCTGCAAGCCGGAAATAAACAAATCCAATTCTTTAACCGAATCGTCATCCTGAAGATATTGGTCGTGCGTGAGAAAAACCAAATGTCGGGAAGTCTTTTCCAAATCATTGAAAAATATACTGTCCACGCGCTTTGCCATTTGTTGATGAGAACCTTTCAGTTTCATTGTATTGTCAGGTTTCCATTCAAGATCCCACCCAACCAAAACATAACCTGCTCTTTGTAATTCGTCTGCGGCAGTTTTAGAGCTTTTGATATCGGTATTATTGATGTCAGAAGTTCTCCAGATATTCCGTCCAGGGGTTCTCGCATATTTGTTTTTGAATTTTAAACTGTCCTTAGCCCGGTCAAAATCGTGAACTACTTTCTCAGGGTTTTTATAAAATTCAGAGTATTTGTTTTCTGCGTGAGAATAGCTGTGATTGGCTAATTCTACCAATTCGTGAATTTCTAATTCTTTCAGGTTTTTAGCTTGTGTTTTGCTATCATAAGCGTGTTTTCCTACGATGAAAGATGTTACAGGGATCTGATATTTGTTGATGATTTTCAGAAGGTTTTCTGTTCCTTTATTCGGACCATCGTCAAAGGTCAGATAGATGTAACGTTTGTTTGGGTCGTCGGGAATCTCCGGTTTTGTGGAAATCACTTTTGCTGTTTTGGGGACAACTTTTTCTGAATGTGTTTTTGAACTTGCTACCTGTTTTGATTTTTTGTTACAGGAATTCAAAAAAAATACTGCGCTAACGATTAAAGCAGCAGTCCCAAGAAAAATCAAATGATTTGATTTTTCAGCAAAAGTTTTTTTCATTGGAAATAAAAGATTTTAAATTGTTAAAAAAATGTTAATTAAGTTAAAGTTTAGAATCAAATTTAATGCCTAATCTTGATGTTTTTAAATTTTCACTAAAATATTTTGTTATTGATATTCATTTAATTATGATTGTTTTTTTTGGATTTTATTATTTTGGAACATTATGTTAAATCTTAAATTGATTTTAATGCATAGATCTTATGCAGCCCGACTTGAACGGAGCTCATTTTTGTGGCTGGAATTTAGCTTTGGCAAAATAGCGAGAGTGGAAGGTGGATAGAGCTGCCCAAAAATTAGAATCATAGATTTTATTGATGTACATCAATGTTGTATTAATATTAAAGGTCTTATTTTTGCTGCGGAAAATCAATATTAATTTTAAAATATTATCTATGAAAAAATTAACAGTATTGGCATTGGCAGGCGCTGCTTTGATGTTCACAGCTTGTAACGAAAAATCAAAAGAGGGCGGAAAAGACCCAGTGGAAGTTGCAGCAAAATCTGGCGATGTTTACAATGTAGATTTGGCAACTTCAAAGGTGAACTGGAAAGCTTTCCATAAAGGAGGTTTTGCGCCAAGATGGGGAACTTTGAACATCAAATCTGGTGAGGTTTCTGTTGAAAACGGAGCGCTGACTTCCGGCGATTTTGTAATCGATATGACAACTTTGAAAGTTGATCCTGCGTCTGTAACTGAGGCTGATAAAAAACCGGCTGACCTGGAAGCTCACTTGAAGAATGAAGATTTCTTCAACGTTACTAAAAATCCAACTTCTGATTTCAAAATCACTTCTGTAGCGGATTTGACTGGAGAACTTCCAAAAGATGCAGTCGCTGGTGCTAACAAAACAGTGAGCGGAAACTTGACATTGTTAGGAAAAACGCTTAATGTTTCTTTCCCTGCAAAAGTGACTGTTGCCGAAGGTAAAGCGGCTATTGAAGCTAAGTTTACAGTAAACAGAGCAGATTGGGGAATCAAATTCGGGACGGATGAAACTGATCCTGCTGAATGGATGATCAGCAAAGACATCGAAATTGGTATCAATGTGAATGCTACTAAATAGATAAATTGTAAAAATGAAAAGAAAGACTGTTTCGAAAGAGGCAGTCTTTTTTTGTAATTCAAAACACTTCGACTTCGCTCAGTGTGACATTCTAATACTAAATGTTTTTTGTAGAATTGTCAGTCGATTGTCATCTTAAGGCTCTCGAAGGGATTAATAATAAAAGAACCGACTCTTTAGAAGCCGGTTCAGTAGATAAAACATCTCATTTTTTTAGTTAGACAACAACAAAAAAGGACAGCCGACAATGCTATCCTTTAAATTTTTATATCAAATTTAATTTGAGTAATTCCGATTGAGTCAAAAGCAAATTTTGTAATCATTTCCTAAATCTCTATTGTAAATTTAGAAATAAAAACCATACCATTTGTAAACTAAATGTTAAAATTTCATACTTATCCACATTTTTTTGTGGATAACTTTGATCTAAAAAGAAAATTATTGTCTGAATAAATTATATAGAAAAAAACAAGTTACAACAAACGTTGTGAAAATTGAAAGTAATGAATAATTTGTGCTTTTTCTAATTTGTTTACCTTGTTCTTCAATTTGGGTTTTAGATTTTTCTAAAATATTCGCTTCGAATCTACTTTTTTCCATCATTCTAAATTCAATATACATCAAAAAACAAAGGTTTAGAAGTGGGACAAGGATTAATTCAATTGGAACACCTTCTTTCATTTTTGAAATAGTGAAAAAACCAACAATCATTATATTATTAAATGTAAATAATTTATCGTGAATTCTATCAAAATATCTTAATATATCTCTAGTTCCATCATATGCGGTTTTTTCTAATGAAGCTGTTGTTTTTTCTATACTCTTGAAAGTTTCTTCAATTTCCTGCATTTGTTTTTCAGTATTTGTCATTGCGAATAGAAATTAAATTTAATTACAACTTTTCTGCAATATACTTCGCAGTAAAAGATTTCTTCTCCTTCACCAAATCTTCCGGTGTTCCCGTGAAAACAATCTCGCCACCGTATTTTCCGGCATTGGGGCCAACGTCGATGATGTGGTCGGCACATTTGATGATGTCTGGCTGATGTTCAATCACCACCACTGAATGTCCTAATTCTATCAATGCCTGAAGCGATTTCAGTAATTTTTTGATGTCGTGGAAATGCAAGCCGGTTGAAGGTTCGTCAAAAACAAACAAGGTTTTTTCTGTCGTTACACCTTTCACAAGGAACGATGCCAGCTTCACTCTTTGCGCTTCACCACCGGAAAGCGTAGAAGAAGATTGACCTAATTGCAGATAACCCAAACCAACATCCTGAAGCGGTTTTAGTTTGGTTGCAATTTTTTCTTCGTGATTCTCTTTGAAGAACTCCAACGCTTCGTCAACCGTCATATGAAGGATGTCGGAAATATTTTTCTCGTCGTATTTGATTTCGAGGATTTCTTTTTTGAAACGTGTTCCGTGGCAATGTTCACACTCCAGCTCTATGTCTGCCATAAACTGCATTGATACTGTGATTACACCGTCGCCTTTACATTCGTCACACCTTCCGCCATCTACGTTGAAAGAAAAATGCTTCGGTTTCAGACCTTGAACTTTTGCAGATTTCTGTTTTGCAAAAAGGTCACGGATGTCATCATAGGCTTTCAGATAAGTTACAGGATTGGAACGTGACGATTTTCCAATCGGGTTTTGGTCAATTAATTCGATATTCTGAATCAATTTTGAAGGAAACTCCACCGAATCGTAATCTGCTTTTTTTCCACCCATTCCGAGTTGAATCTGAATCGCATTCGTCATCACTTCTTTCATCAAAGTCGATTTTCCACTTCCTGAAACGCCAGTGATAACTGTTAGACATTCCAACGGAACATTCACATCAACATTCTTTAGGTTGTTTTGACGGGCACCTTTTATTGCGATGTATTCTTTTGTCTTTCTTCGTTTTGCAGGAACTTCGATTTCCAAATCGCCATTCAGATATTTTGCGGTCAAAGTATCCGCTTTTAGCATTTCTTTATAATCGCCGCTGAAAACCAAATCTCCACCAAGATAACCCGCTTCCGGACCAATATCGATGATATAATCTGCTTCTCGCATCACATCTTCATCGTGTTCTACAACAATTACTGTATTTCCTAAATCTCGCAATTGTTTCAAAACACCAATCAGGTTTTCCGTATCTCGAGAGTGCAGACCGATGCTTGGCTCATCCAAAATATAAATCGAACCAACCAAAGAACTTCCTAAACTTGTCGCCAGATTAATTCTCTGACTTTCTCCTCCGGAAAGCGTGTTCGATGTCCGGTTTAAGGTCAGATAACCCAAACCAACTTTAGTCAAAAATTCCAGTCTTGTTTCGATTTCGTAAGTCAATCGTTTTGCTATTTCTCCGTCGTGGTCGTTGAGTTTTAAGCTTTTTATTAAAGGAAGCAATTCGTCCAAAGGCAACTCAATCAAAGACTGAATATTATGTCCGTCGATTTTTACCCAGCTCGTTTCTTCCCTCAACCGTAATCCTTCACAGGTTGGACAAATGGTTTTTCCACGGTAACGCGAAAGCATTACTCTATACTGGATTTTATATAGATTTTCCTCCAGCATTTTGAAGAAATTATCAATGCTCGGGAAATTTCTCGTTTTGTCGCCTTTCCAAAGATATTGTTTCTGCTCTTTGGTTAATTGATAATAAGGCTTATGAATCGGAAAATCTTTAGCTTTTTTGATGAAATCTTTTTTCCATTCGCTCATACTTTCACCTTTCCAGGAAGCGACTGCATCCTCGTGAAGCGACAGGTTTTTGTTAGGGATTACCAAATCTTCATCAATTCCAATCACTTTTCCATAACCTTCGCAAGTCGGACAAGCACCGTAAGGATTATTGAAGCTGAAATAATGAACATTCGGTTCGTTGAAAACGATGCCGTCCAATTCAAATTTATTGGAAAATTCACGGATTTTTCCGGTGTCTGTATTTTTAAGTGAACAATAGCCGTGACCTTCGTAGAAAGCCATTTGGATAGAGTCTGCTAAACGTTGCAGGAAATTCTCATCTTCCTCATAACTGAATCTATCGATGACCAAATTAATCGTCATATCTTTTTCCGGCGTGAATCCGAAAGATTCCAAATCCTCGATTCCAGCAAGATTTCCATTTACTTCTAACCTTGTGAATCCTGAAACTTTCAAAGTTTTCAATAATTCAGCAAATGTTTCTTTTTCAAATGTCAAAGGCGTCAAAAGTAAAAAAGTGGAATCTTTTTTCGAAGCCTTGATGAAATCAATGACATCCGTCACGCTGTCTTTCTTAACTTCTTCTCCGGAAATCGGCGAATAGGTTCTTCCAACTCTTGCGTATAGCAATTTCATATAATCGTAAATCTCCGTAGAAGTTCCCACAGTAGAACGCGGATTAGACGAAATCACCTTTTGCTGAATTGCAATTGATGGCGCCAAACCTTTGATATCATCAATCTTTGGTTTCTCCAATTTACCTAAAAACTGACGTGCGTAGGAGCTCAAACTTTCCACATAACGCCTTTGCCCTTCCGCATAGATCGTGTCGAAAGCCAGAGATGATTTTCCACTTCCGGAGACACCTGTAATCACGATCAATTTGTTCTTTGGAATCAGAACGTCGATGTTTTTCAGATTGTTAAGGTGTGCGTTTTTAACGAAAAGAAATTTCTTGATATCGATGTCGGTTGTTGTAGCCATAGTAAAAATAAGACCCACAAAATTACGCAAAATTTAATCGTTTTCGGGTAAGTTTTTGGATTAAAATAATCACAATAAAATCACAAAAATCGGAACTGTTTTTATAGTTCCGTAGGAACGTTCTGTTAATAGAAGCAATAGGATTTTCACAGACAAGCGTCATCGGAGCGACCTGTTAAATGTATCCAATAGGTCGCTCCTACGGAGCTCTGATTTAGTGCGTATTTGTTGTTTACTAACAGGTCATCCCTTATGGGATTTGATTTGTTTCTAATGATTTGATATTGTGTTGTTTATATGTTCGGAAGGGGTGGCTCGGAAGGGGGGTAAGGGTGGTTCCTAACCAGGGTATAGCCGGTTCCGAAATGGTTGTGGGTGGTTATATAAATGGTTGAGACCGGTTCTTAAGTGGTTATAGCCGGTTATCATCCAGGTAAAGGGCGGTTCCGAAATGGCAAAAGGTTATTGCTCAAGTGGTTGTAACCGGTTCCGAAATGGTTGTAGGTGGTTGTGCGAGTGGCTATGACTACTTAGGTAAGTGGTTGAAACCATTTCAGAACCGGCTTTAGCGATTGGTATAAGTGTCCCTGGGTACTTAAGTAGCTGGTCGGAGGCACTTAGAGAACCACAAAATGATATTTGTTGAACCTGTTACAGGTACGTCAGAACTGGTTGAGGTTGGTTATAATTCAACTTTCAGTAGAATTATAGGTGGGGAATTTGGCTAATCTCTATATTTGCGCCCGATTATCTGAAAGGAAATTTTAAACTATGAAAAAAACTGTAATGGCTTTATCCGTCATTGTTTTGTCGGTTAACGGATTTGGACAAAATCAGGAAAAAGCTATAGATGAAGTGAATTTACAAGGTCGGTTTTTATCGATTCCGTATAATGATGTGAATGAGAATGTGACGGTCATTACCAGGCAACAAATCGAGAACAGTCCGGCAACGAGCATTGATGAATTGCTGCAGTTTCATTCTGGATTGGATATCAGAAGACGAGGTTCTAATGGTGTCCAGAGCGATATTTCGATTCGGGGAAGTTCTTTTGAGCAGGTTTTAATTTTGATAAACGGCATCAGAATGAATGATTCTCAGACGGGTCATAACACATTCAATATTCCGTTTGATATTTCGGCGGTTGAAAGGATTGAAATTATGAAAGGTTCATCGGCAAAACTCTACGGTCAGAATGTTTTCGCAGGTGTCATCAATATTGTTACGAAATCTTCTGCTGAAGAAAAAGTGACGATCAAAGCACAAGGAGGAGATTTCAAAACTTATGATTTGTCAGCTTCTGCAACTTTTGGTTCGGAGAAATTTACCAATCTTGTGACGGTGAGCAACGGCGCTTCGGATGGTTATCGGTATAATACAGATTATCAAATCAAGAATGTTTTTTATCAGAACAAATTAAAACTGAACGAGGGAAGTTTGAGCTTGCAGGCAGGTTTTTCTGAGAAGAAATTTGGCGCAAACGGTTTCTATGCGTCGCCAACTTATACCAACCAATATGAGGAAACACAGGCGTCTGTGGTGAGTCTGCAGTATCAGCAGAAATTTGGTAAACTGTCACTCAACTCCAGTCTTTACTGGCGCAGAGGTCAGGATATGTATCTGCTGAAGCGTGATAATCCTGCATTTTACAGGAATATGCACATTGGCAACAATGCTGGTGGAACCGTCAATTTGTCTTACGAATCTTCACTTGGGATTACGAATTTTGGTGTTGATTACAGAAAAGAATTTTTGACCAGCAGTAACCTTGGGGAGAGAAAAAGAGATGTAACGCAGGTGTTTTTTGATCATCAATTCAAATTTTTTAATCAGAAGTTAGAAATTAATCCTGGAGCCAGTTTGGCGAATTATTCGGGCGATAATTTCTTTTATCCAGGGGTGGATGTTGGTTATATTTTTAATCCAAATCATAAGATTTTCGGTGCAGTTTCAAAAGGTTTCAGAATCCCGACTTTCACGGATTTGTATTATGTGAGCCCGACTGAAAAAGGAAATCCAAATCTGATTCCTGAAAGTGCACTATCCTCAGAATTAGGTTACCGATTCCAGAATCAGAAAATATTAGCGAAAGTCAGTGGTTTTATCAGAAACACACATAATGGAATCGACTGGCTGAAACCAACTCCTGAAAGTATCTGGACTGCGGAAAATGTTGGGAAAATCAATCTGAAAGGTTTTGAGACGGAATTCAGACATCAATTATTTGACTTTTTAAATTATAGATTGAATTACACTTATCTTGACAATCAATATAAAAATGAAGAGTTGTCCCGATATGCTTTGCAGAATTTGAGACACCAATTCGTTGGTCAGGTGGATGTGAAGTTTTTGAAGTTTTTTAGCAACCAGTTGATTTACAGATACACGGAGCGAGTGAATCTCGGAAGTTACAATACGCTGGATGAACAGCTCAATTTCCGATACAAAGATTTTAATTTTTATGTGCTCATCAACAATTTGACGAATACAAAATACATAGAGACCAATCTGGTTCCGATGCCTGGACGTTGGTTCCACGTTGGAGTGACTTATCAGATTAAAATGAACTAGAATATTAACCACAAAGGCACTAAGCGCTACACAAGGTTCGCAAAGTTTTATGTGTGCTTTGTGAAAACTTTGTGCCTTTGTGGTTTTAAACTAAATTTGCAAAAAATTATACAATGGCAGCGTACTTAGAATTCAATTTCAAAATAAAACCTCTACAACCGTGGAACGAAATATTGATGGCGGAACTGATAGAAATCGGTTTCGATAGCTTCACGGAAGAGTATGACGGTGTTCTGGGTTATATTCAGAAAGATATTTTTAATGAAGATGATTTAAAGTCTATTCCGCTGTTACAGAACGAAGATGTGACCATCACTTATTCTTACGAGGAAATGCCGAATATCAACTGGAACGAGGAATGGGAAAAGAATTTTTCGCCCATTAATGTGGAAGACAAAGTCCTCATCCGGGCAGAATTTCACGAACCGAATCCAAATATGCACGAGATCGTGATTCAGCCAAAAATGTCCTTTGGGACAGGTCATCATCCAACGACGCACTTGATGATTCAGCAGATGCTGGATATGGATTTGGAGAACAAGAAAGTGTTGGATATGGGTTGCGGAACTTCGGTTTTAGCAATTTTTGCCAAGCAAAAGGGTGCGGGAAGAACAGTAGCCATTGATATCGACGAATGGTCTGTAGAAAATTCTAAAGAAAATGCAGAACGCAACAATGTGGAATTGGATATCGAATTGGGAACTGCTGACAATCTTGGCAAAGAAAAATTCGAAATCATCCTGGCAAACATCAATAGAAATATTTTGATTTCTGACATTCCGACTTACGTTTCAGTTTTGGAAGATGGCGGAAAATTGTTGCTGTCTGGACTTTGTTTCTTTGACGTAGATGATATTCTGGAAGTCTGTACAGAGCAAAATCTGAAGCTTGAAAAGAAAATCCAGAGAGAAGAGTGGGTTTCTCTATTGTTGAGTAAGTAAAATAGTAAAGCCTCGAATTTATCGAGGCTTTACTATTTTACTTTTGCGGATATTTCTGGATCAAAGCCTGCAAAATCGCCCAGGTCTCTGCATCGATAATTCCACTGTAATTGGATGATCGAAAATGAAACTGGAATGCCTCAATCGTTTGCTTTGTCGTTTTATCCCAAACGCCATTCACGGTTAAATTATAGCCAAACTGAACCAGTTGCTGTTGGATTTTGGAAACAAATTCCGGATTGTTATATTGTAAAGCAATATCGTTGGTTGTTAATATTTGATTAAGGAAAGTCTGTTTTGCGGTTTCATCATACCACATCCCAATTTGGTATTCATCGTACATTCGCTTCCATGGAAACATTGGACCTGGGTCTTGTTTTCTGGTTGGCGCAATGTCAGAATGTCCAAGGACATTAGTCGGTGGGATATTGTATCGTGTCACAATATCTTTTACCAAAGCGCCCACCTTACGGAACTGCTCCTCAGGATAGGGATAAAAAACACGGTTATTCAAAGAATCTGTCGTGTAACCAAGATTTACAATTTCAATTCCGATGGAAGTGTCATTCAGTTGCTGGTCTTTTCTCCAATTACTGATGCCAGCATGATAGGCACGTTTATTCTCATCCACAATTTGATAGATTTCTTTGTCAGGAAGCGTACTTACCAAATAATGTGCGCTCACAGATTGTTGAGTCAGCGTGGATATGGATTTTTCATCGTTAAGAACCGTATAATGTAAGATGACATATCTCTGGCGGAAATTCTGGCCAATTGCGGGAAAATAAGTCTTTGTGATTTTATAGCCGGCAGGATTTGCGCTTACAATAGAACCATAGCTAACCGTATTGTCATTTTTGGTAATGTCTGCGATATTAACTTTGTAATACTCGCCTTCATCCTCTTTGATTTCCGGTTTTTTTACCTGAACAATTGGTTTTGGAGCATTGGGAATAGTCGGGGTTTTACTTTTTACAATTTTTTGTTGTGAACCGCAGGAAATAATTACTAAACCTAAGGTTGTGAGATATAATGAATTACGCATCTGTAAGTGTTTTAGGTGATATTTATGATTCAAAAATATGAAAAAAAATGAAGAAAAAAATTTGGTAAGTAAAGAAAACTGTTCTATATTTGCACTCGCAATTGAGGAACAAACGATCTTTAAAATATTGCAAGGAGGGTTGCCAGAGTGGTTAATGGAGCAGTTTGCTAAACTGTCGACCCGAAAGGGTCGCAAGGGTTCGAATCCCTTACCCTCCGCAAAAAAAATCTACGGGGCGTAGCGTAGTCCGGTCATCGCGCCTGGTTTGGGACCAGGAGGTCGCAGGTTCGAATCCTGCCGCCCCGACAAGTTTTAGTAATTTTCTCAAAATTACAAATGGGTGCGTAGCTCAGCTGGATAGAGCATCTGCCTTCTAAGCAGACGGTCAAAGGTTCGAATCCTTTCGCGCTCACTTAAAACTCACAATCAAAAGGTTGTGAGTTTTTTTATGTCCAAATCTAGGGTTTTAGTTTCAAATTTTTGAAAATGTTAATATTAAATATATTATAATTATTTTTTAATAGTTTTCATTAATAATTAATTTTAATGTTAAATTTTTGCATTTTTTTTTAATTATAAGTTTTGTATCGATATTTTTCTAATATTTGCAATCCCAAATCGAGAAAAATCAAAATCATAGATCTAAAACGACTTCTTAACAGATGATGAACGACAGAAAATATGCCATCAAAACAAGGATGGAGGAACAACGGGATGCGGCACGCCGTTATAAACAGAACCAAAAAAATAATGATGGTCATAAGTTTAAAAGTTTTGGTTTCTATGACTTTTTATTTTTCTTTATTGTTATTATCATCTCTGTCCTTTGTAAGGTTCTGGATATCAGTTTTCAATAGTTTATATCATTTGCTGTAAGGGATATACTGAGGTTTTAAAATTAATTTTGACAGGATAAAATATATTTTTGTTTTATTTTCGCTAAAAATTTCTCTGTTCAAAATGTGGAAGTTCATCAAGAAACTGTTTTTTATTCTGGTTATTGCCAATATACTTTTCATTATTTTTGGTATATTTTTTAATCCTCCCATTACCATTACCCAAATTGGTGGACTTGTAAAATATGGAAAACTGAAACGGGATTACGTTTCTTATGATGATATGGGAAATAATATCAAAAAAGCGGTGATTGCTTCTGAAGACCAATTGTTTTTCCAACACAATGGTTTTGATTATAAACAAATCGAAAAAGCAATGAAGAAAAATGATAAAAAAGGGAAGGTGGTAAGAGGCGGAAGCACGATTTCTCAGCAGACGGCAAAAAATGTTTTTCTTTGGCAAGGTAGAAGTTGGTTCAGAAAAGGCTTGGAAGCGGTTTATACATTCATCATAGAAAAAGTCTGGGGAAAAGATATAATCTTGGAAAGGTACCTTAATTCTATCGAGATGGGACAAGGAGTTTTTGGAATAGAAGCGGCATCACAATATTATTACAACAAGCCTGCAAAAGATCTCACAAAAAGCGAAGCGGCTTGGATTGCTGCCGTACTACCGAATCCAAAAAAATACGATCCCAAAAATCCGAGTGCTTATCTCAATAAAAAACATAATTGGATTATGCGCCAGATGAACAACATTGTTCTGAAATAATTACTTTTGTAGTAATATGGCGATTAGATTATTCAGAAAAGACAGTTTCAGCACGATTCTAAAGCATTACTTTAGCGAAAGGAATGAGACTTTGTCTTTACAGCCTTTATCGGAAATCATTACAAGTCTCAAAAAAGAAGATTTGGATGTCTTCACAGCTTATCTCAAGGATAATGAGCTGATAACGGAAAATCTGATCTATTATATCTTCAATGTTTTCAAGGACAGACCTTTCAATTTGTCTTTGACGGAAGCGGACATTCTCTCGGAAAATGCTTTCTATCCGGAATTCAAAAAAAGAATTCTTAACAAAGTATTGCCACCCATAGAAAACGAGCAAACCATCTGGTACTTGGTAGATAATGTTCTTGTGACGCCGAAAAAAGATCTTCAGTTTTTTCAAAATTCTCCGGAAGATAAAGTTGATGAACTGTTTCAATTGCTGAAAATTGATAGGTTTATAGATCATCCCCACGTTAAAAAAGAACTTCTTTTTTCAATTAATATTCTGGCTTGGCGTGTTATCGGGAATGCGCTGGATGTTGAGGTCATGAAAATGGTTCCGGAATATAGGAATTTTGATAATCCTTTTCTGGCGCTTCAGAATGAATTTGATATTCTAAATGCCAAATACAAAGATAATCCAGGCTTTCATCTGTCATCGACTGATGAGATTTACAAGCAGACCAAAATCTATCTGGATCAATGCCAGGAGTTTGTGAATATCGCTTTTAAAAATTCGTCCAAATACGGTATTTCCAGTAAGACCAATCAGGCGTTGCTGAAAATCAGGCAGCAATTGCAGAGGATGTCTGACATTATCAAGTTGTTTGTCATTGATGAAGATAAAGATTATCTGATTAATTCTAAACAATTATTTTTCAATATTCTAAGGTACAAATCGCACAAGAATAATCTCCGTGATTTGGTTTCCGACAGCACCAGGCTGATGTCGCATCTCATAACCAACCATACAGCAGAGACGGGGACACATTACATCACTTCTACCTTCAAGGCTTATATGAAAATGTTTTGGAAGGCTTCCGGGGGCGGAGTTATCGTAGGTGCGCTATGTGTTTTGAAAATGTTGTATAGCTACATTCCTGCGAGTGATTTTGCGCACGCATTTTTGTTTTCTATGAATTATGCGATGGGATTTGTTATGATCTACCTGATGCATTTTACGTTAGCAACAAAACAACCGGCAATGACTGCTGCTACGATGGCAAAAGTACTATCAGAAGGCGATAACCGAAAAACGTATATGGAATTTGCGCACGTTGTTTCGCAATTATTCAGGTCACAATTCATTGCATTTGTTGGTAATGTTTTGTTATCATTTCCGGTTTCTTTGATGATTATTTACGGATTGGAAATTTTGTTTAAGCAGAATTTTGCCTTTGAAAAATCAGCAAGATTGATCCACGACCTCAATCCTTTTGATTCGAAAGCCATTCTCCACGCCTGTATTGCGGGTGTGTTCCTTTTTATTTCGGGAGTTATTTCCGGTAACATCAGTAATAATTCGGTTTTTTACCAGATTCCAAGGCGAATAGCTAAAAACCCTTTGATTAATTACTTTTTTGGACAGAATGTTGCAAAGAGATTGTCTGTTTATTATTCCAAAAATTGGGCAGGAATTATTTCCAATTTCTGGTTCGGTGTTTTTCTCGGAGCTACGGCGCCGATCGGACTTTTCTTAGGCTTGGATCTTGATATTCGTCACATTACTTTTGCTGCAGGCAACTTTGCGCTGGGGCTTTATGGTAAAGATTTCGTTGTTAGTTCATACACCTTTTGGGTTTCTTTTGTAACGGTTTTTGTGATTGGTTTTTTCAATTTCGCAGTTAGCTTCGGATTGTCGATGTTGTTGGCGTTCCGTTCCAGAAAAGTAGAATTAAGTGAGGCTAGAGAAATCTTCAAAGAGATTTTCAGATACTTTATCAAAAATCCATTCCGGTTTTTCTTCCCGCTAAGATCAATGCTGGACGAGAAAAGCAAGAAAATGATCCAGGAAATTTCTACAAAATCAGCAGATCATTAATCAGAGATTCGTCCTTCAAAACTTCCTGGAATTTTTTTAGAAAAAAAGATTTTCTCATTCGGAAGTCGTTTTTCAGAAGCGGCGATTTAATTCTCAAAACCAAGACTTTTTCTTTCAGATTCACAGCTGTTATTTCTTCAAAAAGATCATTGGAAAGATAATCCTTCAAAAAATCTTTGATCTCGAAAGCTTTCAGTTTATCCTCAAAACCGTAGATTTTTGCAAAAGAATTCAATAATTCAGAAGACTCGAATTCGCGTTTTTTTCTGCTCATAATTAAGACTGTAAAAGTAGAAAATTCAAATTCAAAATAGTATATTTGCGCGCCGAAAGTTTTGGTTTTAATTCATGTTATAAAACATTGAATTTCAAACCTAAAACTTCAAACTTTAAATTTGATATTATGAAATGTGGAATCGTAGGTCTTCCGAATGTAGGAAAATCAACCCTTTTTAATTGTCTTAGCAATGCCAAAGCGCAATCTGCAAACTATCCGTTTTGTACGATTGAGCCTAACTTAGGAACGGTTTCTGTTCCTGATCCAAGACTTTTTGAACTGGAAAAAATTGTCAATCCAGAGCGTGTTTTGCCTGCAGTTGTAGAGATTGTGGATATTGCCGGTTTGGTAAAAGGAGCGAGCAAAGGTGAAGGTCTGGGCAATCAGTTCTTAGCCAACATCCGCGAGTGCGAAGCGATCATCCATGTTTTAAGATGTTTCGATAACGGAAATATCGTTCACGTAGAAGGTTCGGTAGATCCTTTGAGGGATAAAGAAATCATCGATATAGAACTTCAGTTAAAAGATTTGGAAACTGTTGGTAAAGCCGTAGAAAAAGCGAAGAAATTCATCAAGTCCGGTAAAAAAGATGATATTTTAACTTACGAAACGTTGCAAAATCTTCAGAAGTTTTTAGAAGATGGCAAAAATGCCAGAGAATTTGCAACAGATGATGTGACCAAATCAATTATCGGCGAAGTTCAGTTATTGACTAATAAGCCTGTTCTTTACGTTTGTAATGTGGATGAAAATTCTATCAAAAACGGAAACGATTGGATCGGAAAAATTGAGGAAATGGCTAAAAATGAAGGTGCTGAAGTTGTAGTTCTAGCTGCGCAGATCGAAGCTGATATCAATGAGCTGGAAACTTTCGAAGAGAGACAAATGTTCCTGGAAGAGCTTGGTCTGGAAGAGCCGGGAGTTAACAGATTGATTAGAAAAGCTTATGATCTTTTGAAATTGCAGACTTATTTCACAGCAGGCGTTAAGGAAGTTAGAGCCTGGACAATTGGTCAAGGCTGGACGGCGCCACAAGCTGCCGGAGTTATCCATACAGATTTTGAAAAAGGTTTTATCCGTGCAGAAGTGATTAAATACAATGACTATATGACATACGGATCAGAATCAAAAGTGAAAGAAGCTGGAAAATTGTCCGTAGAAGGTAAAGAATACGTTGTTCAGGATGGTGATATTATGCATTTTAGATTTAATGTATGATTAATTTTATTATATAAAGATTCAAAAACTCTCGATTTGGACTGCCCCCAAAAAGTTAGACACTTTTTAGGGGCATTTTTATTTATGGGAATATCAAAATACAGTTTAGAATTTAAGTTGAGTTGCATTGAAAGAATTGCAAAACATAATCTTTCGGTCCACTCTTTGGCTCGGGAAATAGGTTTGGATGCATCTGTCATTCGCAAATGGAAAAGGTTTTATGATTTATACGGAATTCAGGGGTTACAACGCAGGAGCAACCGCCGTTATGATGTAAAATTTAAGCTCAGGGTTTTGGAAACGATTGAGTCGCAAAACCTTTCTCTAAAGCAAGCTGCTGCCAGATTTAATATTGCTGCA
>NZ_RAQH01000011.1 GCF_003610695.1 Epilithonimonas arachidiradicis
TAAAAAGTTATTTCCGAAAATTATTTTTGAGCTTTAGAGGGCTCAAAAATTTTTCAGAATAACTTTTTAACTTACACAGTTAGTGAGACGCTACCAATTTTATTTTGTATCACTTCATTTCTAAGTGTATTATTCTCACTGCTATCAAGAAACGAAGGTGAGAATCCAATTACTAATATAGGTTTTCCTTTTAATTTTTATCATCAATTTTGGTTGAAAAACAATGATTTACATTGGGGGTGGAGTTTTAAAAATTTAATTTTCAATTATGTTATTTAATTAATTATAATTTTTGGGATTTACCTAATTAAAAATCGAAAGTAGAATTAAATATTCTGAATAAGTTATCAGAAAAAATCCGCTGTGAGGCGGATTTTCTAATTTCTATTTTCTTCTTTTCAATTCTTTCTGTATTAATCCTAATTCTCGTCCCGTTTGTCCGGCAACAGAAGTATTTTCCTGCGCACGTCTTGTCAAATATGGAACAACATCTTTTACAGGCCCATACGGAAGGTATTTTGCGACGTTATAATGTTGATTGGCTAAGTAATAAGTAATGTTATCACTCATCCCATAAAGCTGTCCAAAATAGATATGTGGATTATCGTGTTCTAATCCTTTGGTTTTCATTTTGTCCATCACCAATTCGGATGACTTCTCGTTATGTGTTCCGAAAAATGCAGAAACCTTGTCCAGATGTCCCATTACAAAATCGATTCCGGCATTGTAATTATCATCAGTTGCTTGTTTATTCGGCTGGATTGGGTCTGGATAATTTTGCTCTTCGGATCTCTTTCTTTCCTTCTCCATATATGCACCACGAACAATCTTATAACCAATGAAATAACCTTTTTCTCTCGCTCTTTCCAGATGAGCATTCATATATTCCAAACGACCGGTTCTGTACATTTGGATGGTGTTCCAAACGATGGCTTTTTCCTTATTATACTTTTCCATCATTTCTTCGCAAAGCTGGTCAGCCGCATCCTGCATCCAGGTTTCTTCCGCATCGACCATCACTTTCTTATCACTTTCATAACAAAGTTGACAAACTTCATCAAAACGAGTGACTACTCTATTCCACTCTTCTTTCTGACTGGTTGTGAGTTCTTTTCCTTTTCCAACTTCTTCATAGATATCAATTCTCCCAAAAGCTGTTGGTTTGAAAACAATAAATGGAATCGCAGGATTTCCTACAGAAAATCTCACAATATCCTTAATTTCCTTACATACAGCATCAAAAACTTCTTCCTCTTCCTTCCCTTCAATCGAGTAATCGAAAATACTTCCAACGCCGCGTTTGAACATCTGTTTTACCACTTTCATACTTTCTTCTCGGGTTTCGCCTCCGCAAAACTGTTCAAACAAAGTCTGCTTCACAATCCCGTCCACAAACGGAAAATTGTTTCTAACGGTAAAATTGAGAAGAGAAACACCAATATTGGTCAATGCAGGCTGTTCAATCGCCTTGAACATCCAATAGGCTTTTTTGAGCTGAGCATCCGTTTTATCGGCAAATGCGAGCTTTGTATCATTGAAAATACTCATATCCAGAATTTGGTCTCAAATGTAAATATTATTTCGATTTTTGAATGACTTTTGAAGCTAAAATTTGTCATCCTTTTTTTATTTTTAAATACAACTTTTTTAGATATTAAAATTTAAAAATTGCTTTATAAAATTAATACATACAGTGTTCTGGGACATCAATGCGTCAGATTTAATAAAAATATTGCCTTTTTGATAGAAAGAATTACTGTTTCCGGGCTTATATTTGTAATTTGTATCTTTGCAGCGATGAAATTGAAGATTATGTTTCTGGAACAAAAGATTCTTTGCACCAACAAGTTAATTGTTCTGTTGATGGTTGTTTGTGCGAATTTTTTGTGGTCACAGAAGCAGTCGGAAAATGAAGATATTTTTGAAAATGCAGCCGGAAATCTTTATACTCATCCGGAAAAAACTATTACCGTTTCCGAATACCTTTCCATCAACCCCGGTTCCAACGAGGAACGTTTCAAAGCGTTGAATCTGAAAGCCGAAGCGCTGATCTTACAGGGAAATTACATTCTTGCACTCAACGCACTTCTGGAATCTTTTCATCTCAATTCCGACAGTGGTGATACTACAACACTTTCCAGGACTAATCTTATTTTAAGTGAGCTTTACAGAAAGTTGGGAATCATCCCAAAAGCTGAGGAAAGATTAAGTCTAGTTGCGAAAAGTCTCAATAATGATCCTGCTGATAATCCGGAAAAAGCCAGTCTTTATATTGATTTTTTTACAGCAAAATCTTCATTACTACTTGAGCAAAAAAAATATGAGGAAGCAATAAAAGCTATCGATATTAAATTTCTTGAAAGATATTCTCATCAATTTCCATATCAGGTCTCCAAATCTTACCTTCAATTAGCACGCATTTACGGGTCAGCTCAGCAATGGAAAAACGCTTCAGTATATGCTGGAAAAGCATTGCAATTGTCTCAGGAATCTGGGTTGGGAGAAAATTATAACGCTTATGCCGAGCTGGAAATTTCAAAAGCCGATTTTACTCAGAAAAACAGGCAGAAATATCTTAGTGAGATCCCGCAACTTCTTATTCTTTCGGAAAAAGTTAACGATATTGTTCTAAAGAAAAACATTCATCAGTTTCTAGCCGATTATTACCGCTCGGAAGGTGATAACAACAAATATCAATTCCATAATCTTAAGTATCTTGAACTGTCAGAAACCATTACCACTGCTCAGCAAAAAGCCAGCGACTTGATTCTTTCGCTGACAGAAAATGATCTTAAAACTAAAGATGACCAGCGTTATAAAACCAATCATATTTTGATCTGGGTTATCGGTTTTGCGATAGTGATTCTTGGTTTGGTATTCTGGTTTCGGCTCAGGACAAAGCAGAATTACAATAATTACAAGGAATATATCAGCAAGCTGAAAAACAAGCAGCAAGAGTCTCAAATGCTTGTTCCGAAATCTGAATCTGTAGAAGAAGTTTCTAAAACACCACAGTTTATCCCTGAAAAAACAGAACAGATTCTATTGGAAAAACTCCTGGCTTTTGAAAACGGAACAGATTTTACCAAGAAAAGTCTGACGCTCCAATCTCTCGCCAAAGACCTTGATACCAACACAAGATATCTTTCAGAAATTGTTAATAAGCATAAACAAAAGAATTTCAACGCTTACATTAATGAGCTCAGAATCAATTACATCATCAACAAACTCCGTAATGAATCTGCTTTCCTGAATTACAAAATTAGCTATCTTGCAGAGGAAAGTGGATTTTCGTCGCACACTTCGTTTTCGACTGTGTTCAAAACGGTTACAGGAATTCCGCCAAAAGAATTTATCAGTTTTATCAAAAAAGAAGTTTCCTTAGCCGATTGATTATGAAAAGCCTTCTCCAAAAAATAAACAAATTTATTATAGTCTGCATTTTTCTTTTTATTGTTGATTATCAGATAGTATCGGCGCAAAAGACAGCGCAACCCCACCTGGATTCTCTATTTCTGATGATGAACTCGAACCCGGATAAGGTGATAAAGCTGGGGACAGAGCTTTATAAAAAATACAAAGGAAATCCAAAAATGGAAATTTCTATTCTCACCATTATCGGTAGCAGCTATTCTATAAAAAAGGAATATGAAAAAGCTATTGAATATGCGTTTAAAACAAGAGAAATTTCCCAGAAAATCAATGATTATCCTACGCAGATTCAGGTGGCGGGTTTCATTGGTGAAAAATATCATAATCTTAATATCTACAGCAAAGCCAAATATTACGCAGACGAAGCTTATGAACTGATAGAAAAACATCCTCTACCCGACGATTTGAAGTTCTATAAAGGCAACATTTTGTATTTGAAAGCCTTAATTTACCGAGATGAATTGGGATGCGATTTCGCAGAAACCTATTACAACCAAGCGCTTGAAGTTTATATATCAGCGTTGAAAAATCGAGAAATGCTTCGGTTTTCGATAGCAGATCTGTATAACGAAATCGCTAGCTGCTTTTTGGAAGAAAATAAGCTGGCAGCAGCGAAAGAATCCTATGATAAATCATTGTATTATGCTGTGAATGGTGACTATGATTTACTGAATGCAGAAAGCATTGCCGGACTTGGCAGGATTTATTATCTTCAAAAAAATCACGGAGCAGCCAAACGGGAATTTGATAAAGCTATCAGCATTTTAAACTCAAAAAAAATAGAGAATGCGAATCCGGAAGTCTATAAATACATCTCTGAAAACTATTACGCCCTTGGTGATATAGAAAATTACACATCTTATCTCAACCTTTACAAGCAAAAAACCAATACAGATATCAGTGCCAAAAAAAAATCGGTAAACGGAATTATCGTAAAAAAAACAGCTGAGGAAAATTCCGATGACGATAACAGCAGCAAATACTGGATCATCTCCATTCTTGCGATTCTGATTGTTTTAATTATTTACCAGATCGTCCAGACCAAAGTCAAAATTGCAAAACTGAAAAAGCAAATTTCAAAAGACGATAATACTTTTTCCTGATCACAAAAATCGCAATGTTCTTTCAAAAACACTGAATATTTCTTCATTTTTAAAGCATAACAATAGGAATCATCAGGCTTCTGCTCTATGTTTGTTGAAAAATGAAATATATATGAACAAAGCATTAACTTTTTTTTCTTTGCTCTGTTTTCTATTCACCTTTGGACAAACGGATCCGGTATCGCTTCCGTATTCCAATGGTTTTGAAACAGCAGCAGAACAAAACTATTGGTACAAAATGATGTCAGGTCCTGGAACTCCCTGGGAATTTTCTGATGAAACCAGTACGATTTATGGTCCTTCACAAGGCCAGTATTATGCAAGAGCCCAGAGCGACTTCGAAAATGGAGGAGCAGCGTGGCTCATTTCGAAAGGAATCAATATCGAAGCCGGTCACACTATTGCATTGGATTTCGATTACCGATCCAGTCTTAATACTCTTTTTCCGGTTAAATTAAAAGTTGTACTGAAACAACAACCAATTCCGGTTCTTGACAATTCGACAGAATTATGGGTTAACGAGAATATTCAGATCAGTACTTACCAGAATGCGCACAAGACATTCGAAGTTTCTGAAACCGGTACTTATTATCTGGCTTTTTACTTTTATCCGGATCCCAATATGGGATATATTAGTTTGGATAATATTAATCTATATGAAGAGTTATGCCCAAAACCCGTAAATGTAAAAGCAATTCCTGGACAGACTACAGCAAACATTTCCTGGGAAAGTGCTTCAACGCCGGGTGCAGGATTTGAATATGTAATTAAAACACCAGGTTCAGGCATTCCTACTGGGTCAGGTATTCCGGTACAAGGTCTGTCAACAACTGCTGAAGATTTGCAGCCAGCAACCCAATATGAATTGTATGTAAGATCTGTCTGCACAGCAGGTTCACTTTATGGAAAATGGTCCAGTCCTGTTACTTTTAAAACCTATCCTGCCACAACAGCAGCTCCAGTGAATTTGCCATATAATGAAAGTTTTGAAGGCGATAGCCGTTGGACACTCCTTGAGCCAACAGTTGGAAAGCCTTGGGTAAAAGGTGATTTTGATTCAGGTCCCGGAGGTCTGTATGGCCCATCTGACGGGAAAAACTATTTAATGCACGATGACAGCGAAAATGTTTCCGACGCTTGGGTAATCTCCAGAGGAATTAATCTTCCTGCGGGTAAGGAAATTACTTTACAGTTTGATTACAGATCCAGCCAGGACGAGTATTATCCACAAAAAATGAAAGTGGTTGTAAGCAAAGACCCGTTCCCTTCTGCAAACTCCGTCGAGATCTGGAATAATGATTTTATCCAAAGTACGACTTACAACACTGCTAATGTAACATTTACTGTCCCGGATAATGGCGTTTATTACTTAGGTTATCAGGCCTATTCCGACGCTAATTATGGCTTTGTTATGTTTGACAATGTAAAAGTTTCTGATAAAGAATCTTCTCCCTGCGAATATATTCTTCGTCTGAAGGATGCGGAAGGCGACGGATGGAATAATAACACCATGAATCTTTACGTTAACGGAGATGCTGTTTTTACAGATCTTACATTACCAATCGGAGATGTATTGGATTTTCCTTTCAAAATCAATTCCGGCGATGCCATTACTACTGTTTGGAACGGTGGAAGCCACAGTGGGTTTGAAACAAGCTACGAGATCCTGGATTCCAACGGCAATATTGTGGGAAGCGAAACTGAGCAAAGTATCAGCATACCAATTATCGCTTCCTGCCCTAACTGTGCAAAACCATCCAACCTAAAAGCCAACTATGGACAGACAACTGTAGATCTGACTTGGGATTTTCTTACACAATCCGCCACCAGTTACGAATATGTTGTACAACCAGCCGGTACGGGTACACCATCTTCCGGAACTACCATCAATAATGTGCAGGCTCATGTAGAAGATCTGGCACCAGAAACGAATTATGAAGCTTATGTAAGATCAAGCTGCGCAGAAAATGAATTTAGCTCTTGGGCAGGACCTATATATTTTAAGACTTTACCGAATCCTGGGACAGCGGTTAATTTACCTTATAAGTATGGCTTTGAGACAGATGACCAATGGATCACTCAATCTATAACAAGAAATAATCAATGGGAGATTAATTCAACTTATCCTGTTGAAGGAGAATTTCACGCAATTCAAAATTTCAATTATTATTTTGATGCTAATTCCTGGTTCTTCTCAAGAGGTCTGAATTTACAAGGCGGAAAGGAGATTCTTATCAAATTCAAATACAGATCTTTAGGAAACAATGTTCCGTTGAGCTTCAGTATTGCCGATAAAGCTTATGCATTTGTTCAAAAAAACAATATCATCTGGAGCAAAAATGTGAGCAATGAGAAGTATGATGAGGCGATCTTATCGTTCACGCCATCCAGTTCAGGGGTTTATTATTTAGGATTTAATTCCCTGGCAGCCAAAGGAACATCAGCCCTGATTGATGATGTTCAGGTTTACCTTGTCGGCTTGCCGGATCCACCTCAATGTGAATATACTTGTCCTGAAAATATGACAGTCTACACAAATCCAGGGAATATCGGTGCAGTTGTTGACTACAACCTGACTTTTGCTTGTGATGGTAATTCTAACGGCGTTTTTTCAGTGTTAGCACAAGGTTTACCTTCAGGCGCCATTTTCCCTGTTGGAGAAACGACTGTCAAACATAACCTGATTTTCAACGGACAGGTGATTGATACTTGCAGCTTTGTGGTAAAGGTTGAAGAGAGGCTTGGAACTGCGGATAATAGCAAAGATCAAGAACTTCAATATTATCCAAATCCTGTAGTTGATAACCTGACGGTGAAGATGAATGGTGATACGATTGAGAATATTGCGGTATATAATTTTGCAGGAAGTATGGTTAAATCAGAACAACCTAAAGCAAAAACAGCTAATATCGATATGAGAAATTTACCTTCCGGAGTTTATATTGTGAATATCAGAACAGCGTCCAATGTAAAATCATTCAAGGTGATTAAAAAATAAGAAAGAACTAATAACCATAAAAATAAACCCCAACTGAATTACAGTTGGGGTTATTTTTTATAAATGAATTGAAAATTCAATAGTTTATCAATGCAAGAAATGTCTCATTCCTGTAAATAACATTGGTATTTTGTGTTCGTTTGCCGCTTCGATAGAATCATTATCTTTCATACTTCCACCCGGCTGAATAATCGCTTTGATACCTTCCTGTGCACAGAAATCCACCACGTCTCTGAAAGGGAAGAACGCATCCGAAGCCAAAACCAATTCACCATCGAATTTCGATTTTGCTCTTTCAATTGCTTGTTGTGTTGCCCAGATTCTGTTCACTTGTCCACCACCTATTCCGATGGCCTGAACGCCATTTGAAACCACGATTGCGTTTGATTTCACATATTTAACAACTCTTTGAGAGAACAGCAAAGCTTTTCTTTGTTCTTCCGTCGGAGCCGTTTCTGTCATCAATTTGATATCTTCTGAGAATTGGTCGTCTGCATTCTGAACCAGCATTCCGCCATCTATTTTTACCCAAACCTGTTTATCAGTAACATTGTTTTTGATTTTAATGATTCTAAGGTTTTTCTTTTTTCTCAGAATTTCCAAAGCATCTTCATCAAAATCTGTCGCCATTACAATCTCTAGGAATGTTTTGTTTAATTCCTCTGCTGTTGCTGCATCTACTTTATAATTCATTCCAATGATTCCTCCAAAGATAGAAATCGGGTCACATTCAAAAGTTTTGGTGTAAGTTTCCAAAGCGGAAGTTCCAACGGCAACACCGCAAGGCGTAGAGTGTTTTACCGCACAACAAGCTAATTCTTCTTTGAACTCGTTAACCACTTTCCAGCATAAATCCATATCACGAAGATTATTGAAAGACAATTCTTTACCTCCCAAAATCTCAAAATCTTTCATCGCACCATTTTCGAAAGTCGAAGTGTAATAAGCTGCAGACTGATGAGGATTTTCGCCATATCTCAAGTCAGAAACCTTTTTGTAAGAAGCGTTTAAGTAAGTTGGATATTCTTCGTCCAAAAGCATACTGGAAATCGCTGCATCGTAAGCAGAAGTCAGGTTGAATACTTTTCCTGCTAATTTCTTTCTTGTTTCGATGGTTGAATCTCCGTTTACTGACATTTCATTTTGAACAACTTCGTAATCATTAACATCTGTCAAAACTGTCACAGAATTGAAATTCTTAGCTGCAGAACGCAACATAGAAGGCCCACCAATATCGATGAATTCTACTTTTTCATCAAGAGAAATATCTTTGTTTACGTTTTCAAAAAACGGATAAAGATTCACAATCACCATATCAATCAGCCCGATTTCGTACTCCTGAACTGTTTTCATATGTTCTTCGTTGGAACGAACTGCCAACAATCCGCCGTGAACTTTTGGATGAAGCGTTTTCACTCTACCGTCCAGCATCTCTGGAAAATCGGTTACTTCATCAATCTGAATTGGATTAAGTCCGGCATCTTTCAGATGTTTGAAAGTGCCGCCTGTGGAAATCAATTCGTAATTGTTAGCTTCCAAAAATTTGGCAAAATTTACCAAACCGCTTTTATCAGATACGCTGATAAGTGCTCTCTTTTTACTCATTTTTTCTTTCAAATTTTACTTTTTACAGTTTTATTCAAACTGTGATTTACCGGTTCTTTCACCTCCGGATTTACTTTTTATTTACTTTAGATTTTATCTTTTATTAATTAAAGTTAATTTTAATTAAAACTCATAAATCATTATATTAAAATAATTTACGAATTAAAATATTATTTTCACTTTAATTAAATCAATTCTGTTTATTAAGAACCAAATCAATGGCTTTTGGGAAAATATCATATTCAGTCTGATGAACTTTTTGAGCTAATGTTTCAGCTGTATCATTTTCATTCACCTCAAATTTTCCCTGCAGAATTATCTCGCCTTCATCGATTCCTGAAGTCACAAAATGAACGGTTGCTCCACTTTCTTTTTCGCCGGCTTCAATCACAGCATTGTGAACGTGATGTCCCCACATTCCTTTTCCACCAAATTTTGGCAGCAGTGCCGGATGAATATTAATAATTTTACCTTCCCATTTTTGACAGAACTCAGGTTTTAAAATGGATAGAAAACCTGCCAAGACAATCAAATCTGTATTTTCCGGAATTGCTTTTTCTAAGTTTTCAGAAAAATCTTTTCCTCGTTTGATCAATAAGTTCGGAATGTTATGTTTTTCTGCTCTTTCCAATCCGAAGCATTCTCTGTCTGCAATCACTAGATTCACTTTTGCATTTCGGATTTCGCCGTTGTCAATACAGTCTATGATTCTTTGAAGATTGGTTCCTGAACCTGAAATTAAAATGGTAATATTTTTCATAATCTAACCACAACGACACAAAAGGATTCACAAGGCTCGCAAAACAATTGTGTTCTTTGCGCAATGGCTTTGCGACTTTGTGTTTTTAATATAATTTAATTTTCTCAGAATCTTCTGTTATTTCCCCAATTTCGTAAGCATCTTCCAAAAGGTCAAGGATTTTGTCAACGTGATTCTCGTCGGTTACCAAAACCATTCCCACACCCATATTGAAAGTTCCGTGCATTTCTTTTCTATCGATGTTTCCTCGTTTTTCTAATTCTAACATCACCGTCGGAACTTTAATTTTGGATTCATCAATGCTTGCGCAAAGTCCTTCCGGAATGATTCTCGGAACATTCTCGTACAGCCCGCCTCCTGTGATATGCGCAATTCCGTAAACCGGAACTTCTTCCAGAACCTTGTGAATGTCTTTGTAGTATAATCTTGTGGGAACAAGCAAAGTTTCATACAATGGTTTCCCTTCGAATTCTTCTTCAAAATTTGGAAAGATCTTTCTTACCAAAGAAAACCCATTGGAATGAAACCCAGAACTTGGAATTGCAATGATTTTGTTACCTTTTCTGATTTTGGAACCGTCTATAATCTGGTCTTTCTCTACAATTCCTACACAAAATCCAGCAACATCGTAATCTCCTGGTTGATACATTCCTGGCATCTCAGCCGTTTCGCCACCAATTAATGCGCAGTTATTATCCTTGCAGGCATTCACCATTCCAAGAACGATTTCCGCAGCAATGTCAGAATCCAATTTTCCGCAAGCCAGATAATCCAGGAAAAATAATGGTTTTGCACCGTGACAAAGGATATCATTGGCACACATTGCAAAACAATCGATACCGATAGAATCATATTTTTTAGAATCTAAAGCGACTTTCAGTTTTGTTCCAACACCGTCTGTTCCGGAAACCAGAACAGGATTTTTATAACCAGCGATTTCGTAAAATGCACCGAAGCTTCCAAGATTATTAAGAACATTTTTGTTGTGGGTCTCAGCAACAGCAGATTTGATTTTGTCAACGGTTTTGTAACCTTCTTCCTTATCTACACCGGCTGATTTATAGGTATTGCTCATTTTACTTTCAGAATTGCAATTCTTTCGATTCCTTCAGGCTTTTGAAAACCTGAAAGAATCTTGGAATTCATTAGATTTATTTCAAACTTACTTTTTCAATTTTATCAAATAAAAAAGCCGACAATCTTAGAGATAGTCGGCCGTTATTTTAGTTCACAAGTTCGGAGGTGTTTGTGTAATTCTTTTTGCAAGAATTAAAATACTGTTGGAAATGAACTTGTGGGATTTTCATCTGATTAATTTCATTTTTCTTTGATGACAAAGTTAAGCATTCTTAACATTAATATCCAAAATGTTATCCAAAAAAGTTTTTAACAGCAGATAATTTCTCCTGAAACTCAGCATTCTTTTCTTCATCTACAATACCTTTCTCAATATCAAAAGTCTCTTTGAACTTAGGCAAATAGAAACTTTGAAGCACATTTGCACCACTAGATTTAGCTCTTTGTTCGAATGCAGCTACTACATGTCTTCCACCGCCAGGACCTGTTGCAGTTGCCAAAAGAAAAACAGGCTTCTCTCCAAAATGTTTTCTGTCCTTTATTCTGGAAACCCAATCGAACACATTTTTGAAAGCCACAGTATATGAGCTGTTATGCTCTGCCAAAGCAATAATCAACAAATCAGCTGCATCAATTTTCTCAGCAAACCTCAACGCCAGAGTTGGAATTCCGTCGTGCTTTTCTCTGTCAACACTGAAGATTGGCATTTCGTAATCATTCAAATCAAGAACTTCTACTTCAGCGCCATTGAATTGTTTTGCTGTGTATTCTGCTAATATTTTGTTGATGGATGCTCTGGAATTGCTTCCTGCAAAAGCTAATATTTTCATTCGTTTAAATTTTAAAGCGTCAAATGTAGAGACTTTAAACCAAAAATGGATTGATGTAGGTTAGTTTTATAACAAAAAAATTGAGCATCTGATGCTCAATTTTCAACATAACTTTGTCAAATTATTTTATTTAGCTGCAGCTTTGGCTTTTTCAGACTCCATCAAGTGATGTTCCAATGTTGGAACCGTTTTATTGGCAAAAGATTTAAGCGAAGATTCCGTTCCTTTAGACGCTTCTTCTTTGAATTCTGCAATATCTTTTTTATGATCGCTGACCATCAGATCCGTATAAGCACGATCGAAGTCTGCTCCTTTTTTAGCTTTCAGATCATCATATTTTTTCTGTTTGTCTGCATCCAGACTTGTTGGTAAAGTATAGCCTGCTGTGGATGCCCATTGCTTCAGCTCATCATTTGCTTTGCTGTGATCTTTTACCATCATTGCTCCGAGAGATTTTACTTCAGCACTGTTGGCGTTTGTTGAAGCCAGCTGCCCCATCATCACTTCCATCATTCCGCCTCTTGCAGCAGCGTCAGCAAATTTTTTGTCCTGAGCGCTTAGGTTAGCAGTCACACTGCTGTTGGTTCCTGTAGCGGCAGAATCTGCGGGCATCATTGTGCTATCATTGCCAACAGTTGCAGAATCATTAGTCATCATTGCTGTGCTGTCACCTGTGGTGTTCATAGTTGTCGTGTCACTTTTCTTGCAGGCTACCAGAGCTGCAACAGCCAGAAGGCTTAGGATTGAATTTTTCATAACAATATTATTTAGTGTGTGTAATGTGTTTGACTTAACAATTTGTCTGCCAAATAATTAGTTAGACCAAGTATTATGAACTCTATTCGTCTTTCAATCTGTGATAAAAAGGGAGAGAAACAAATTTGAGCTGCTTCTCTCCCGAAAGAATATAATCAATTTGTGGATTATCAGAAAAGAGGACATTGCTGCCCTCCTTATCAAAAAATCTAATACTATGAACTAGATTTCTTTGAAAATTTCACATCAAAGTATTTGCCAAAATTATCATAATCCTGAATTAAATTTGACTTATACAATTTATAACCAGTCTAATAAGGATTTACAAACTGATTAATATGATCAAATATCAATCCTACTCAACATGAAATATCTTTATCAAATAATTATTAAACTAACTTCTAAACAATCAAATTGTTATTCAAATTGATTTATGGTCTTAAAATTGATATTGAATCTCAAATACAATTTACTATTTGATTTAATTAATACCTCTTGCGCTATGATATTTGATAAAAACTACCTTAAACCAAGTAACGACAGCTCATACTTCGTTTACCAAGAAGAGCAGGAAAACACCAATTTCATCAACCCTTATAATGATAATCCTTATATGATCAGCTCTCTGCAAAAACTCAAAAAACGAATGACCTGCAAAAAGAAACAGTCTATCGTTAATGAATGTCTCAATGATTATAAAGATCATATAGTAGAACATCCTCAGATTAATCATGCTTTTGAAACAGAAGATATCAAGCCTCCTAAGGCATCCTTTGCAGAATATGCCAGATCCTCTTACCAAAAGGTTCTGAAAGACCTGGAAAACATCCAGAAACTTATTGATAAATTGAGTATCAATGAAGTAAGACTATAAAACAATTAAATAAATATTAGTTAATAGATCAAGAAAACCCGGAAGCAAATACTTCCGGGTTTTTCGTATCATAGTAATTCTGATTAAAGATTCTGGTCTTCGTGTTTACCTTCTTTGATCTCTTCCACCATTTTTGCATTGAAAGCTGGCAGATCTTCCGGAGTTCGGCTTGTTACCAGACCATTATCTACAACCACTTCACTATCTTCCCAAACTGCGCCGGCATTTTTGAGATCGGTACTGATAGAGTTGACAGAAGTCATTTTCCTGCCTTCTACGGCACCAGCATTGATGAGAAGCTGCGGACCGTGACAAATGGCAGCGACAGGCTTATGCTGTTTGAAAAAATCCTGAACAAAGGATATAGCCTTGTCATTAGTCCTCAATTGATCCGGATTGATAACGCCGCCCGGAAGTACCAACGCATCGTAATCAGATGCTGAGACCTGATCCAAGGTTTTATCTACTTCATAATCTCGTCCCCAATCTTTTTCTGCCCACGCCTTAATGGTTCCAGATTTTGGGCTGATAATATGAGTAATCCATCCCATTTGTTGCAGGTAATCTTTTGGAGATTTCAATTCGCTTTCTTCGAAGCCATCTGTTGCGAGTATTGCAATTTGCTTTGACATAATAAATATTTTTTGTGATTAATATGGTCACAGTAAGGAAAATATTATGCCGACGAAACCATTAGAATTATAAAACTTTGTTAAAGGTAGAGTGAGTCGGGTTACAAGTTGCGAGGTTTATGTTTAAAAAATCTTTAAGATTAGAAATTGACAACTGCATTATGGCTAACTTTATACCTCAATTAATAGAGAAATGACAGTAAATGATTTAGCAGGAAATTATGCTGTAGAAGGCAGCAATCAGAATGAGAATGAGATTGCTTATCACGGGATATTGACATTAAGCCTTGACAACAATAACAGAATTATAGCGAAATGGACTATTGGCGATCATATCCAGAATGGTACAGGCTTTTTCAAAGATGATATTCTGGTTATTAATTTTAATTATGAGGGTGATGAAGGTAAGATTTATAAAGGCGTGGCAGTCTATCGATTCATCAATCCAAATACTTTAGATGGTTTTTGGTCAGAGAAGCACGGTAATCCGTTATATCTTGGCAGTGAATATTGTGTTAGAATTCCTGCTCCTGAGTTTTTGAATTAATATGTCATTGCGAATGAAATGAAGCAATCTCTCGTCTTTTTGAATAAATAAGCATATTGACAAGCTGAAGCTTCATTAATTAATCATTCATAACTTATAACTCATTATTATATAAGCTTATTCTCTGCTGCTATCTTCACTAATTCGATCATATTTTTGGCTTTGAATTTTTGAAGCAGGTTTCTACGGTGGGTTTCTACGGTAATGACTGAAATGAAAAGCTTTTCTCCAATCTCAATAGACGTATGACCATCTGCAATGGCTGAGAGAATCTGCTGTTCCCGCTTGGTTAATCTCGGAAGCTCGAAGTTGTCTGAGGAAGCACGGAGCATGATTTCCTGAACTTCTTTACTCAAAGCTAAGTCACCATTGATGGCTTTATTGATACAATCTGTAATTTCTTTGGGGTTGGCGTTTTTGAGAATATAACCATTACCGCCATTTTCCAGAAAGCGGAAGATAATACTGCGTTCTGCCTGATTGCTGATGCCGATAACAATTGTTTTGGGTAATTTCTGCTTGATGCTTTTACAAAAGTCAAGACCGCTACCATCATTCAGAACTATATCCAGCAATACAACATCCACTTGGTTTTCCTGAATAAAATCCAGAATAGCAGAGCCTTTGGTAAAGGAAAAGATTTGGAACTGATTATCCTGTTGCAAAAGGGATTTCAGGCCTTCCAGAATCATGGGGTGGTCATCTACAATAGCCAGAGTGAGTCGGGGTTTGTTATACATAGCATTCTACATTGATGGTTGTTCCTTCGCCTTTTACCGAATGGATCTCTACTTTACCATTAATCAGACGGACACGGTTTTCTATGTTCTTTAAACCTAATCCGTATGTGATCTTGGACTTATCGAAACCTACGCCATCGTCTTCTACAGTTAAGGTAAGCGTATTACCGTCCTGACTGATTTGGACAATCACATTGTTGGCCTGCGCATATTTGATGACATTGCTGATGCTTTCCTGTGCGATACGATAGAACGCCAACTGAATCTGAAAAGGAATCTTTTCAGACACATCAAACGCTTCAAACTGAATCGAAAAATGCTTGTGTGTCATTGATTCGCAGAGTTCTTTCAAGGCGGTTTCCAATCCTAGATTTTTGAGCGTCTCAGGCATCAGGTTTCTGGAGATTCTTCTCATTTCCGAGATAGACTTATCTAATTTTTCAACAATATCCGTCGATTGGTAAAGCTCATTAGCAGAGATAGACATTCTGATATTAGCCAACATTCCGCCCATACTGTCATGGAGATCCTGAGCAATACGTTGTCTTTCCTGCTCTTCTCCCTGCAATACGGCTTGAGTAGCTTCATATTTTCTTTCGTTTTCTATGTGGAGAAGATCCTGTTGATGGCTGATGCTAATCTGCTGATTCAGTTTTTGTTGTTTTCTGTAGGTTAGATAAATCAGAACAGCAATGATGAGACTTAATCCTAATGCAATAGCTAAGATGGTGATACGCAGATTCTTGTTTTTAGCCATCAATTCATTCTCTTTTTTCTCCTGCTCCAATTGATTAATCGTCTTTTGCTTTTCTGTTGTCTTATGGAGGATTTCGTATTCATTCAATTTCTGGAGAAGCTTTTGTTGATTAAGGCTGTCACCCAAGTCATTGGATTTCTTCATCCATTGGTAGGCTTCTTTAGATTGACCCAACACATCATTCACAGCTGCTAATTGCGTGTAAGTGATTCTTCGGTTCAATGCTTCTTTACTTAATATATTTTCTTTGAGGATTTGCTCCAACTGTTGCTTGGCTTTAACATAATCCTTCTGCATCAGATAGACATTGTACATTCTGAAATACAAAAGATGCAAAAGCTTCAGCTGATTTTTCGCTTTAGCCAACTTCACACCAGCATCCAGACTGCTAAGCGCTTTTGGATAATCCTGCTTGGTTGTATAGTACATCCCTTCCTGATAGTAGTAATTGGCATAATGCTGAGACTGCGGATAATTCTGAATCATCGCTTTGGCTTTATCCAAATAAACCTTTGCTGTTTTGCTGTCGGGTTTGTAACAATAATTACTTACTAGGTTGAGATAGGTAATCAGGTGAACTGTCTGTGTTTTCGGGATTTGCTTCAATACTTCCAAAGCTTTTTTATGATATTCTTCAGCTTTGTCCAATTGTCCTACCGACATAAACGTCAATCCCAATTGGGTATAGCTGTAGGCGAGCAGTTCCTTGTTGTTGGTTTTCTCACTTAGCGGGATGCATTTTTCTGTCAAAGCCTTAACCAAGAAATCATAACTCTTGTCTTCTATCTGGATATAAGCTTCATTGTATAAGGCTCTTATCAGGATGCCTGAGTTTTTCTTATCATTCTGTAAGAGTTTTATGGCCTGTTCATAATGTTTTTTAGCATCTGTCCTGCTCCCCTGGTTGGTAGCGAATATCCCTTGGTAATATTCTAGAAGTCCTTTTGAAAGGAGATTTTTCTTGGGGGAATTCAGTACGGTGTTAAGAGCCTGAGCACTTTTCAGACTATCGGTAGGTGCCCAATATTCTGATAACAGCAGGTAATTCTGCAAAACTACTCTATCATCTTTGCTTGTATTGATGGTATTATTAATCTGATTCAGATACCTGACCTCATCTATCGGAATCAGCTGTTGCGATTTGCAGACTACAGTCAAAAGCAAAAACACCAGTAATAAAAATGTATTTCTGAACATTATTCCCTAATTATACTACAAATATCCAAATAAAAAAAACGCGATGTCTGACCGACACTCAAAATCATGGTAAACCATTAGAAATAAAATCATCGTTTCTGATGATTGCCTCCCCAAGCCATTCTACAGAAATTTGTGTTTCACAAACCTATAAAAATAATATTATGAAAAAGATAAGCACCCGAATAGCCCTATATGGCTTTTTATCTGTAATGACTTTTGGAACTGTATTAACGAGCTGTAGCAAGGATAATGATGACATAGTGGACGAGGTTATCGGACAAGGCAGTCATTACAAAGTGACTGTAACGCTTGAAAATGTGAATCCAGACGATGATTTTGTGTCTGTAAGCTTAGCAGGCGGATCCGGCGGTACAAAGACTGATATTTGGAAAGTGAACGGCGTGGTAAGAACAGGCGAATCTGCAATAGGCTTAAAAGACACTGACTTTGCAGGTGCTACAAAAACCTATGTTATCGAAACTACCGAACCTATCAGAGCCTTTGCCAATGGTGTCCAAATCATCAATTATGGTGCACCAATGGTTGTAAAATACAAAATTGAAAAAGGCAGCGAAACGGTTATTAATGAAAACCTTACCCTTACTGGGGACGGTGCTGACTTTACAAAACAATACTCTTTCTAAGAACACAAATATATTGTAAAACTGATGGCTTAATGATATAATAGAGGCCCTCTAATTTTAAATCCTGAGACTTGTCTTGGGATTTTTTGATAAATCATAATTAGAATGGCAAATCCTCGTCAGTTCGAGTGTTTTCGGAGTATAGCGGAGAAAATGTATCGAGAACCATTCTAAAACAACCAATCCTACACACTCTCAATTCCCCTCCCTCGGAGGGGTGGCAATTTGCTTCAGCAAATTGACGGGGTGGTTTATTCCAAGAAGACCTCCGTCAATTCGAGTGTTTTTCTGCAGCATAGCGGAAGAAAAATGTATCGAGAACCTATTAACCTAAAAACAAAAAGCCTAACATTATATCAGGCCTATTAAAAGTTACTTTTTACGATTAGGATTCAGCTGTTTTCCTCTGTTCCCTTGGTTTTGGTCATACTGCTTATTAGTTCCTGCAGTTCCTTTGTTCGCATTCTTTGTATTAGAAGCGTTTTGTTGTGGTGTGATTTTGTTTTTCATTGTTTTAAAATTTTAATTAGTAAGTATTTTTTAAATGGACACCTTGATTTTGCAGTTGTTTGATAATCCAGTCAATCGCTTCAGCATTTCTAACCTTAAGACTAAAAATTTCATCTACATAGATGTCACCTTTTTGGCTGGCACTACACGGTCGCCCATAGGCATGAGCAAAGTCTGCCCAACCCTCCAACTCTGCCACCGAAAACATAATCCGTCTTAACATCGCCGGATGCGCAAGACAAAATGCCAGTTCAGCAAAATTGAGAGATTGGTTTGATTTTTTTATACAGACATCCACTTCAAGTTTAGACTCATAATATTGAGAGGTTTCATTTAAAATAATTTCGCATCGGTATCCTGACATTTCCAAGGCATCAACCAAAGCACAAACCATTGCGCCTTTCTGAATAATGACGTCTGAGTTTATCGCTGCCGAAACCGAAATATTACATACAATGGTCACTATTTTTCCTTTTATTTCTTGTTCTGCTATCTGTTTAGTCAAAAAATATTCAGGTGAGTTGCTTAAAAACATGCCCACATCTACAACATTACCGGCAAAACAATATTCAGGATCATACCTTACAATTTTTGTAGCTACAACTTCCGACAGTTCTGCAGTGATTGACCTTACTTTTTCCATACCTTCCCACCAACCAGAAGTAGCAAGCTTTTTAGTTTGCTCCCATGTGACACCGCCATACCACTCTGATGCTGGTTTTCGTGAATCTTTCTTGTATGAAATGCTTTCTCTAAAAGAAAAATCCCAAAAGTCTTGAAGATTTCCAAACTGTAAATACCGATTACCAAACATTGATATTATTTTTAATCAGTTCAACTCTCGAAGCTTCAAGTCCTTTCCACAGAACATCATTTTCAACATCTTGTCTCCTGATGCCAACTTTCAAAAGTTCTGCCCCTATGATAGAAGCTCTTGGACTTATTACAATTCGTTCATTTATTTTTGCAACAGCTTTTCTCACTTTCTGAACATAGCTGGTCCATTCATCATTTCCCGCCAGTTGACGTTCCAGATTTTCATCAATTTCCCAAGACATAAAGATAAATCGATCAAGGCTCGCAGCGTCTAGTTGGTTTCTTCCTACATACTGTCGATCAGCTCCTGTTCCGTAGGTATTAGCGGCAGCAATACAATAAAAATCCTTATGCTTTTCTACTCTACCATCCGGAAAATCCATAAAGTCATTGGCCAATGCCGCATTGAAAGCTAATATAGCTTGAGGAAAACTCGCATCTATTTCATCAAAAAGAAAAACACCGCCCTGCTCATACGCTTTCCTAAAATCAGTGGATACAATCTTTCCGTGCGCATTCATAAAACCTGTTAATTTAAACTCACTGGTAATAGCACCTGTAAAATAAAACTCCATACCAAGCGCCTTGGCAATATTTTTTGCAGCGGTGGTTTTTCCCGAGCCAGCTGATCCTACCAAGAAAATATTATTTTTGGTCTGTACATATTTCAGTAGCTTTTCAAATTGATAATGCTGGAGACCAAGATCTTTGATTTTATGACCATCCACAACTCGGATACTCACACTTCTATAGTTTCTTAATTTATCAATTCTACTATTCAGTTGCTTATTTTTTTCTTGTAATACTTGATGATTCTCTTGTAACTGGATAATTGTAGCTTGTAACTTCTTGATTTCAGAATTAGACCTCCCTAATTGAGATTTGAAAACGTGATCCAAATCTTTTTTCAGATTTAATTTAATGTCCTGTTCCACTTTGCTCTTTATGAGATCCAAATGTTGATGCACATAATTTTCAAGTACGCTATTACCATTTTTGTGATTCTCGGGTTTTGAAGTTCTGTGGCTTCTTTTAATTTCCATAATAGTTTTTAAAATTGTTTGTTATACCATAGACTTATCAAAACAGCATCCGAAAACAAAAAAAAAGCGTTTCCGAAAAACATCATCGGAAACGCAGGAACAAAAGCTTTTTATAGAGGAACAAGAGCGGTATTAGCCCAACTCTTTTTTAATGACACTTTGGTAATTTTCAGACACAGGCAGATGCAATTTTTTCGTTTTACCCTGTCCGTCATACACCGTAATTTCTACAGTCTCTGTTTTTTTATGATAACATTGGATATACTTCCTGTTCACACGGAAAGACTTATGAATCGTGAGAAACTGACTTTTCAGCAGACCTTTCTCCTCCATCTTGGAAAATGAGAAGTCAATCAGGTTCTCTGGCTTGCGGTCGATGAAATAGATCTGCTTATTGTTGGACTCAGATCCGGCTTGTTTATCGGCACATAGATAGACAATGTTGTCCAGTAGAATTTCGTTTCGCTTGCTTTTATTAAAGTCAAGATACACATATTGGAGTTTTGCAAAAAGAGACACCTCCTGCAGAAACCGCTTAAAGCTCTTCACAAACTGCTCCTCCTTGAAAGGTTTGGTAATATGATCCACACAGATTTCAGCTTCCCGCTTCAGATTTTCAATATCCTCTATATAGTCTGCTGTATTTACGCTGGCAAAGAACACTGGCATTCTCACTTCCTGCGCCACTTCCATTCCCGTCATACTATCATTACCAAGGTCAAGATCTGCTACTAGGATATCAGGATGAGCATTAGGAAACTCCTGAAAAAAGTGATCCGAATCTCTGCTTTTCAGCACGATCTGGACATTCGGGATTTGGTTGAGATAGGCTTCCAGCTTATCCAGCTGTTTGCTGTTGTCTTCTAGAATGGCGATGCGGTGGGTGTGGTGCATAGTTTAATTTCATCAAAAAGGTTTATTATTTTTTCTCCAAGCAATACATCCAATTCATTAGCTTCATTGAATATTGTAATTTTTCCTAATCCACATTGATGATTGGAATCTTTATCAGTTGGAACAAAAGGTTTAAAATCATTTAAATGACTGCTGTTAGATGGGTAAAGTAAAAGAGCTCTGGTACTTTTCCAATACTCATTGTACACATACATCTGCCTCAGGTCGTGAGTGGATGGTTGAGATTGATCGATATTTTTCCATTTGGTGTCAACAATCAGAATATCTTTAGTCTTATCATCTATTTTCTTTTCCAAAACAATATCTGGTCGAATAGTAATCCCGTTCCAAAATTCCAAAGAGTTTTGTCCATATACCTCAACTTCTTTCTCCTTCGCAACTTGTTTTAATCTTACCAAAACATACTCTTCCCAAAGACTGTTCATATCAAAAAGCAAAGCCAGCATATTCTCTGATCCACTTGAAACATTGGGTGCATAATTCAGAATAATGAGTCTGGCGATAGCTAAAGCCGTTTCGTAAGGCGCTGTTTTTCTTGATTTGGGGATTTTACTGAAAGTGTTTTCATTAGCATTGATGGTTTTCACTTCCGGAAAATCAAGTTGTACAGTTTTGCATTGGCTGTAGAGATAAGTTCCTTTTGAAAGATGGGCAACGATATCCAAAGCCTGACCTAAAATCTGATGAATCAGATGGTCTTTTTCATATACCTGATGCGTGGTATAAAACCGTTCTTTATGAACTAAGTTTTTATTGATATGACCTGCAAATTCCAGTTTTCCCTTCAAAGCCTTTACATTCCCCGTCTGTTTATAATACTGTTTTATTAAGCCTTGATGAATAAGTAACTGCACCTCACTCAAAAACCATTCAAAATAAATATCCAAAAGATGAATCGACTGTCTGGAAACATTGGCTTGCCCTACTTGCTGAATCTTCAGCTTTTTGGTCACTTTCAACATTTCTATCAGAACCTTTTGCCACTTGGCTTTGTTATCTTTACTTTCAGATTCGTAACGGTCTATTTTAGGCAGAATTTCTATTATTAAACCATCCACCTGAATGACACCGACGAATTGTTTGAAGACGACGCCATTATGTTTCAAATCAAAATACTTGTAATCGTGCAGCGCATTGAGTTTTGATAACGCTTCAAAATGCTGCTTCTCAAAACCACTTTCTCCAATAGCCAGAAAACTATGTTCAAAAACCTGAATTTTAGACATTTGTTTCTTCAACTTTTTTATTCATTAAAATTTGAATTGCTTTAATGATTTCAAAATCTTGATTAATGGTTTTCAATCTAAAAAAACGACCGCCTTGTGGATAGTTTTCTGTTTGAAACTTGGCAAATAAAGAATTGTCAAATTTCTCAAACTCTTCAAAAAATTCCATTCCCAATACCATCCCAATCTTTTCATAATCTCCATAAAAATACTCTTGCAGCAATGGGATAATATTATTTTTGAATGTATTTCTAAGGTCATTTTCATTTTTAACATTGATAAAATAAGAATGCCCTATAGTGTGATCTCTATCCAATAAAACTTCAATTCTTTTGTTGATGATAGTCAATACTTCCTCTAGGTTAACTGTCCCAATATTCTTATCTTTCAGTAGGAAAGGTTTAGGTAACATTTCTTCAAAGGTAAAGCGTCTTCTAAGTGCGGTATCAAGAGCTTCCACACTCCTGTCTGCCGTATTCATCGTACCGATAATGTAAAAATTAGATGGAACACCAAATTCTTTTTTGCTGTAAGGCAATTTAACTTCCAGACTTTCATCTGCATCTAGTCTTTTACTTTCTTCAATCAAAGTAATAAGCTCTCCAAAAATTTGAGAAACATTTCCTCTGTTGATCTCATCGATGATTAATACATACTTTTTAACATTTTTATTTTGGAGAGATTGTTTATCTAATGCATCAAATTGATCTTTTATTTCCTCATAAGATTGATCTTCATAATTGAAATATATGGTCTCTATTTCTCCTTTATTAGCAATTACAAATTCATAAAAAGACTTGTAAACAGCAAAAAGTTCACAATGTATATGCCCTACAATAGGATGTAATTCAGCTTTTAAACTCTTTACTTTATCTGGTTCAATACCTTCTAATAGAACTTTCTTGAGTTTTTCTTTAGTTACGCTAAATGTATGTTGTCCTTCCTCTGTCTTATTTTTATTACTCCAAAGATATTTTACCAGAATCGAGTTTTCATTGGCATCAATCAACATTATCTCTACTCCTGTTTTGGTTGTAAAGATACCTTCTCTCTTGTTTTCAAAATCCTTAATACTATTAATGTAAGAGTTATAAATAGAATCAAAATCATCAGATTCTGAAACTTCATCATCTTTATCCAGATACTCAATCAAAGCTTTCTTTACAAATGATTTGAATAATCCGTCTTCGACAGAATAGGTTACCTGTTCATTTTTTGTTTGTGGTTTGATCCCTTCTACAAAATCCTCATAACTCATACTTTGATGAAAAGTAGTGAAGACCACCTGTCCAGATTCAATATAACTTTCAAATCGTTGTTTTAAGTCATTTCTATTTTCATCCTTTAGCTCAATCTCATATTTATTTTCAAGAATTGATATGGCTTTATTAATCGTATTGTAAGTCTTTCCGGTTCCGGGAGGTCCATAAAGAATTTGGTTGAGAGGCATATGTATTGGAGTGTTTTTATTTGTATAAAGTGTATCAGAGTTTAATTTAAAATATTCTTTTAAGAATGTTAAATAATTGTTTTTCCCTAATATAGCAGTAGGACGATAATTGCCTTTCTCTCTACCATTTTTTGAAAAAGAAGGAGAATTGCTGTAAACATTTTTACTTATCTCATTATATTTGTTTTGAGCATCTGTAACATCAATTAAAAATAAATCTGTCTCAAAGTCTGTTTTGTACCACTTTTCATAGCTATCAATCTCGGATTCAAACCGTTCCATATTGCCATTGAACTGTTTAGAAAAGTATGTTTTGAGTTCCTTTTCTTCTCTAGATACAAACCAATTAATAAATTCTTTTTTTACATCTCTAAAAACTAAATTCCTGACTTTCTCTCCCAATGTTTCTTCAAATTGAAATAGCGCCTTTTCTAATTTGCTAAATATATCTTGGTCTTGAAAATCAATGTTATTTTCAAAAGCTATACTGTTCTCTGTTCCTCCGTGATCACTATTCCAAAAAAAGCCTTCAGGTAATTGATCAGTTAACAAACTTTTATTTTCTATTCCTAACAATTAATTCGTAGTGGCAAAATCCATCCCTTCCTATAATTCCTTTGCTATCTGATATCCAAACATAACTATCATAGACCGTTTGAATTTCAAAATCTTTGATTAGAATATCTTCACTTTTTATATAATCTTTAAAATCATAAACAACCTGTTTAAATTTGGAGTAATATTGTTCTGAATCTGAAAGATAATTATCTAATAAATTAGAATCTTTGGCAATATTATAAAGCTCTTCAATATGATGTTTTCTATACTGAGAACGCTCTTGTTTTGGTAAATAGCTGGTACAGCTTTTCAGCCAATAGTTTGTAATTAATTCTTGATTATTAAGGAATTCATCTAAACTGAAAGAAACATTAAAAGAAGCAGGTTCATAATTTCCGAAAACGTCTTTATCAATATGAGGAATGTTTTCAAAAAGATGCCAATCATCTTTGTTAATCATAAAGCCAAATTCTTCTCCTCCTTTGATATAAAGCACCAACCTGCTGTTAATATTCACAGAAAATCGTTTCCTAGAATCGTTTCGTACATTCAACACAAGACGCTCATCATCTGCAGAAAGATTATTTTCTGTAATCAGTTGGTCAATTAAATTGAAAAAAAGTCTTACTGCTTTTGGATGTGCAATAGTATCAATTCTTCTTTTGATATCGAGATTCATTTAGTTATTAGTTTTATTTTTTATTATTTTCTATTTACCCTCTTTACTTCTTTCCCCCAATATTGCCGCCACATCATTCTCTACCTTCCAAACTCAAACCTCGCCAACCTCAAATACTGCAACCTATACCGCAAAGCAGCTTCCGAAACACCATATCGCTTCGTAAGTTCATCTCGGATTAACACCCAAATCCCGAAAGTATAATCATTTTTGACTAACAAAAAATCTTTGATTTTCTTTCTACTTCGGTTTTCTAAGATGCTTAAAAATGCTACTTTTACTTTTTCCTCGGGCATTAAAAAGCAACTTGCAAAATAATTGGCTTCTCTTTCAATGGGGTCAAATTGGTTACCTTCTTCTGCAATATCCGTATTGGAGCAATAGATGGAATTATCCTTTAACTGATGTGCTAAAAAATAATGTCCCAACTCGTGAGCAATCGTAAAATGCCTGCGACCTGTATTGTCGATATTTCCATTGATGAAAATATAGCTTTTCTGTCCAGTATTTCCTTTAGTGAGTGCGCCGACAAAATTCTGATTAGCACTGTTAATTTCTTTAAACACAATCCCTTCTTCCAACATAATATCTTCAAAGAGTTTGTAGCTTCCGCCTCTTTTTTGATATTTTGTTAAAACACCATTTACGATAGCTTCTATTTCACTATTTGTCTTCATCGTTCATAGCATCGAAGAGTTCTCTAAGGGTATCTTTATCCAAACTTCCTCTTGCCGCAAGACCTTGTTGAGAGACCCACAGTTCAAAACGTTCATCATACCAGGCGGCAGTTCTCTCCACTGGTGTACTATATTCTTTTGTATCAGCTTCCGCAACAATTCTTAAAATCTCCTTAGGCTGAACATACTTTTTAGAAACAACTTTCTTAGCTTTCCCCCCATTCTTCAACGCCACAATCTCCTCCAGCAAATCTTTGGCATCTCCATCAGTCTCCAACTGCTCGCTCAGCTCCCCTTTGAAAGCTTTGTGCAAAATAGTCTGTGGCAAAGTTTCTATTTTGGTTTTTAGTTTTTTGTATTTTTCTTCTATGGCATCTGCTTTGGCAAATAGACTTTCTACGCGGGAAACGATTTCTTGCTGTTCTTCAAGTGTAGGTATTTTAATATTTATTGATTTTAAAGCTGTTAAACTTAAAAAAGGTTGCGCTCCTCCTCTAACTTGATTAGTGAGTATTTCTGCTTTATGCTTATCAAAAGAAAACTTTAAAAATCTACCATTAATGATATCTCGTTTAGGTTTGACAATTGCAATGTTTTTAAAACTAAATTCAATATCTGTATCAATTAAAACATTGTTTCCAGTTCCAGCTCCTATATTAACAATTAATAAATCCCCTTTTTCAGGTTTACATTTATTATAAAGTTCTTGATGATCTTTTTCACTAATAAAATTATTTTGGCTAAAGTCTAAAAAACCACCTGTTAAATCTTTTGCCATTAAATAAGGATAACCAGTTTCAAGTACTTTTGGCACATTGTGAGCTCCATCGGTAATTTTAACAGAAATTTCTCCTAGCAAATAAGATTTCCAATCTTCCAACTCCTTCCCCTCTCTCCATTCTTCTGTCAATTTTCCTGTCATCGCCTGCGTCAAAACCTGCTGACGAAAGTTCTTCAACAAAACCGGGATTTTTTCCATTGAGCTTTTTATCACTTCCAACTGACCAAATAAGCGATCTAACTTTTCTACAATGCGGTTTTGCTCGGATAAAGGTGGAAGTGGAAATTTTAATCCAGAAAGCTTCGGAGCATTAATATTTTGTACGGCAATTCCTGCGGAAACATCAGAAATTGCATTCCAATAATCAGATGATTTTAAATAATACTCAATTAATTTAGCATTTACATAAGGTTTAAATCTAATCAAATATGAAGCAAAAACAGCTTTTTCAGGAGATTCTTCTATCCTATAACTTAATCCTACTGAGCCTGCTCTTGAAATTAATATATCATCTTTCTCAACTTGGTATTTTGAAATATCATCTGGAATATCTATACAGAATGGCACTAAATCCCAATCAACTTTCCCTCGACTTAAATCTGTTGTTCTTAAATATTTTACATCACCATCTATACCTGCCTTTGAAGTCCATCCATACTGAGGTTTTGTAGTGATTTCACCTAATACAGTTTCTACCCAATTCTTTGGCAATTCCTTCTCCATTAATTCAATTCTTTTATCATTGCATTCAATTGCTCGGTAATGCTTTGCAGTTCTGCTAAAGCGTCTTTGGCGATATCAATCGGCTCTCCCAAATCTTCGCTGTTGCTCAGGCTACTGTCGGCAATCAATCCTAAGTCGAGGCTGTAGTTTTTCTTTTCTATTTCTGCCAGAGAAATGCACTGCCATCTTTCATCGGTAATGGTTTTTCTTTTCTCTTCATCTATTTCGGCTTCATAGTTTTTCATTACGTCATCTGCACAAATGCCACCGGTGTAAGCGGTAATAAAATCTTCAAAAGCTTTTTCGGTAAAAGGCGTACGCTTCCCAAAACTCGGCATATTGGTACGCATATCGTAGAACCATACGTTTTGGGTATTGGCTTCATCATTTTTACCTCGGGTAAAAAACAGGACATTGGTTTTCACGCCTGCTGCATAGAAAATTCCTGTAGGCAAACGTAGAATGGTATGCAGATTACACTTTTCCATCAGGTCTTTACGGATGCGCTGTCCGTCTCCATCTTCAAACAAAACATTATCGGGTAAAACCACAGCGGCACGGCCAGTTCCATCAGTAATCAAACTTCGGTAGATATGCTGTAAGAAATTAAGCTGTTTGTTGCTCGATACATATTTAAGGTCGTTTCTGGTAGGCTTTTCTCCTCCTTTTTTGGTTCCAAATGGCGGGTTGGCGAGTACGCCGTTGTAGCCTTTCAGGTTTTCTCCCAGACTGGTTAAAGTATCACCAAGATAGATGGTACTTTCCATTCCGTGAAGTCGTGCATTCATCAACGCCAAACGGTGTGCATCACCCACCAGCTCAACGCCTGAAAAAGCTTTTTCTTCCTGAAATTTTATCTGGTCAGCATTTAAGGTATAACGGTAATCGTATTTTTCTTTCAGATAATGGTCTGCCGAAATCATAAATCCAAAAGTTCCGCAAGCGGGATCGTTCCATTTCTCGCCCAATTTAGGAGCCATCAGTTTTACCATCACATTGATGAGCGGACGTGGCGTAAAGTATTGTCCTGCTCCACTTTTCTTTTCACCCGCATTTTTCTCCAATAGACTTTCATAGATGTCACCCATTACATCACGGTCAGATTCTTCATACCAGTCTAAATCGTCTATCGCCTTTACCAAAGTATTAAAGTTCACTGGCTTCGTCAACGTAGTAGAAGCATTGGTATAAATATCTTTGATGGATGCGCTGTCGGTTTTACTGCTTACAGTAGCCAAAAACTCACGATACAATCTGAAAGCTTCAATATTATCCGTTTCCTCCGTAAACTTCGCCCATCGGTATTCTTCAGGAATCTGCTCTGCAAATCCTTTTACTTCTGAAAGTTTCAGAAAAAGGATGTAGGTCAATTCGTTAAGATATTGGTGGTAGGTAACCCCGTCATCACGGAGTACATTACAAAGATTCCAAAGTTTATTGGCTATTTCCTGTGCGCTCATATATTATGTGTTTCTTGCTGTTATTCTGCATTTATCTTTTGCCATTCTCAGCTCCGCTAATGCAAGAGGATTGTGGCTATCATTCAGCAAGGGTTTCAGTTTGCAAATTAAATGTTTTTCTTCCTCAAAATTGCTAGTTTTAAAAACGGCAATCTCTAAATTATTTTCGATCCAAAAGATAATTTTCTTTTGGTCTTCCTTTATAAATTTATAATTATTTTGATTTGACTTTCCGTGTAATGATCCTGCCTCCGGTAGGTATCCTAAGACTGCACCAATACTTCTGAAAAAAGTTCCGTGACCTTTTGCAAAAAGCTCTTGATTTAATCGCTCTTTAAGTGTTTGACCTTGTGCTTTACCAACATATATAATTTGATGTTCTCTTTCAGATAAAAATTGCTGGAAAGGTTTTGGTAATAAACATTTCTCTTTTAGTCTTAAAGAATATAAACCATAAAAGTTCAATTCATTAATAAAATCTCGATTGATAGTAGAATATTCAACAGCTAGTAAATTAAAAACAGAAGTAGAAACCTCTTGAAATTTTTGTTTTGTTGTACTATTAATTTTTGAAGTAGGGATATTAGAAAGGATTTTTATTTTCCCACTAGAAATTAATTTATTAAAATCCGAAGAGGTTATATTCCTTATATTAAAGTCAGTCATACGAAAATCAAGCTTCTGCATTTTGCGTCTAGCTTTTTTTCGGTCTTCCGCACTGTCTGACTTTTCATAAGTAATGACAAGACCTCTTAACCTTTCAATTATTTCTTCTGAAAAATTCATCATTATGCAGAATATAAATCATTATTTAACTCAACAATCAAATCTTCTAATTCATTATTGAAAATTTTATTAATTCTATTAAAACCTCCTTCATCTAAAAACGGTTTCAAATCAAGATCTTTCTTAGTTAAAATGCTTTCAGCAAGCAATTGCTTTTCAAAACGGTCAATCCATTTTAACTGATGAATATTCCAGTCTCTACTTGATTTAATCTTACTAATCGCATTTTTCACACGCTCTTGTGGTGAAATAAGGTCAACACCCATAGAAAGAGTTCTGATGTATGCGATAATATCTGCTGCAATGTCTATATTTTTTGCAGATTTCCAAGCTGTATTGAGAGAGATTTCATTGAAACCTTTTTCATCAAGAATCAACTTTAATTCTCTCAAAGATTTCCGATCCAATTCCTGAGGTTTATTACAGATAATGTTGATGGCTGCAATGGTGTTGATGTTTTCTGCAATGAATTTCTTGAAGCCTTCAATGTAATCTTCCGGCTTTTCTGCATTGCCATAACCACGGGTGACTTCTTTTACAGAATCTTCGTGAGTTGAATAGACTTGTGTGTACTTCTTATAAACTTTGTTATCCAGATAGTTCCAAAGTGAACTGAGTTGCTCTACTTTGCTTTTTATTTCGGAACTGGGCGTATTTTTCAAATCGGCAATGAGTTCAGCGATTGACTTTCCATCCGTATGAAGTTTTATATGTTCCTGTTGATGCGTTTCTATCAATTTTGATTTGCGTTGTAGCTTCGCAACGATTTGCTCGATTTGGCTGTTTAGTCTTTGCTCATTAGTAATCTTATCAGTTTCTGCTACCAACTGTTCAAAACTGTAAGACGGATTAGAAACGGTTTGCATTTGGGTATAATCCTGCAACGCTTCGTATAATCTCACCGCATCATAAATTTTAAACGCTTCTTTTCCTATTTCAGGACAAAGACGGGTAGCTCTTCCCAACATTTGCTCATACAGAATACGGGATTGCACACGTCTCATAAAAACAATATTGCAAATCGAGGGAACATCTACTCCTGTACTGAGTAAATCTACTGTGATGACAACGTTTGGATATCTTTCGTTTTTAAAATCTCTTGTAAGTTGAGCATTATCGTAAACACTTCCGGTAATTTTTTCAATAGCTTTGTTGTGAACGTCTACACCAATGTTTTGAAACTCTTCTTTCAGCATATACAAAATAGTATCTGCGTGGCTGTCTCTCGCTGCGAAAATCAAAGTCTTTTCATTGCCGTTTGGATCTAAATTTTCCGCTAAATATTTTACAACTGCTCTGTTGAAGTTATCATTAAGAACCTGTTTATTGAAATGCTCTACATCAAATTTAAGTTCATCGTCTAAAGCTTCAAGGTCCGTAATTTCTCCTGTCTCAGCATCATAAGCTTGAGGTTTTTCGCCTTTTTCCCATTTAATCCCTTCAGAATTGAGATTAGTGGAAATATTGTAAGGAGGTTCGTGATCCACCAAGTTACCATCTATGACAGCTTGTCTATAAGAATAATCAAAAACAGAATCTCCGAAGATTTCTTTTGTATGCAAAGCTGGTGTGGCAGTCATTCCAATTTTAAAGGCATCGAAATAATCCAGTACCTTTCGGTACTGTGCTACATAATCGTCCTCATTTCTAATACCAAAATCATCCTCGTTCATTTCTTTATCCAGCTGATAACCTCTGTGCGCTTCATCAACAATTACACAGTCATAAGTATCCACAGTTAAAGGATTTTCAGAATAAAAAAGTCGTTTTACCATACTCTGAACCGTTGCAAAATGAAGTCGGGTTTCAGAATCGGGCTGTGTTATGCTGGTGTCTTCAAATTTATAAATCCCTCCAAACGATTGTTGATCTTCTATTTTATTTTCTTTAACGCTGTCTTTTGCTTGTGAAGCAAGCAATGTTCTGTCTGTTAAAAAAAGAATTCTTTTGAAACGGTTGGCTTTAATCAATCTATAAATCAATCCGTTGATTGTCCTTGTTTTTCCGGTTCCGGTTGCCATTACTAGCAACGCTCTTCGGTCTTGTGGGTATTCAATTAATTTATTTTCAACTGATTTGATGGCTTCTATTTGGTAATCACGAAGATTGAGACCTTGCGGAGAATTTAGATAATCATAATCGCTATCTGTCAGTTTTTTATTCGCTGATTCTGTATCACGTTCATAAATTTCTTTCAGTCCATCAGGAGAAAGCCATCCGCGTAAAGGATAAGCGTGATTGGTATTAATTCGGATATCCTGAAACCATATACCGCTTTTGGTTTTTATTTGCTCAAGATATTTTCTGCCATTCGTAGAGAATAGAAAAGGAGCTTTCAAGTTCTCCCATTTACCCAGAAGTTGAAAACTATCGTTAGCTGTGATTTTTTCTGCATATACTTTAGATTGTCGCAAATCAGTTGAAATATCAAGTCTATATTTCTTTGCTTCTACCAATCCATACAACTCCAATCCTATAAACAATGCGTAGTCTGCATATTTACTACCACAAGGCCATTCTGCTATCGCAATATTTCGCCCTTTTTCGGGAAGTGTTTTATGGTATTTATAATTGATCTTTTCAGTATCGCATTCCCATCCTGCATCTCTTAACTGTTTATCAATCAATTCGAGTCTGGTTTCCTGTTCACTCCAGTCAATTCGGTTTGCAGATTCAATTGATTTAACCCTTCTTGAGTTAATCGTCTGTTTCGATTGATTTAAGATTTCAATCTTATTTTGATAATCTTGGATTTGCTCAGCTAAATCTGCTAACTTTTCATTCAGCTTTTCAGTTTCAACTTTAGATTGCTCTGGTGGGAGTTCATAAACTTTAGCTTCAACATAGTCATTCTCATAGGTTTCGTAGAACCATCTTGAAAGTGTAAATAGTTTTTTAAGAACAAAGAGAGCTTGCTGTTTGGTACTTTCTCCATTATGTGAAGCATCATTACCAGATTTTCTAATAGTATGAAAGAGTGAACCTATTGCATCAGGAAACACATTTCTATTTTGCAGAAACTGGATAGACTCCACTTGATTTCTGCCATTCAGATTCTCAACTTCCAAATCTGCAATTAGCTTAATAAGCTTTTCACCAAAAAGTCTGGCTTTTGAGATAGAAGAACTTGCGTCCACATAATACAAACTTTCCGCAAGCCTTGCTTGATGAAATAACGAAGGATAAGCCTCACAAAGAAAATTAAAACTAGACAAATCTGCCATACATTATGATAAATTAGTTTTTCACTCCCAAATATAACCAAAAACCCAATCCCATACATACGTTTTTCCGTACTCCGCAAAAAAATCATAAAAGCCCAATCATATTTTCAACCCAAATCACAAAACCAATTAAAAATTTTTATTAATTTTAATCTCCAAAAACCCAATAATATGAAAAAAATACTACAATCAGAGGTAGCGCAACACTTAGCGCAATCTCATTTGGCAAACAATTTCCCATTCAATTTATCGGATATAGACTTATCCAAGGACTTATTGACAGACAAAGATGTACTCAAGTTATTTGGCATCTCAGAAAGAACACTGTCCAATCACAAGAAAAAAGGATTAATATCCTATTTCAAGATGGGCAGCAAAACAATGTACCTCAAACCCATTTTAATGATGGACATCCTCAAGATCTACAACGATTAAAATGTTACAAAACCAAATAAGCAGACCTCACAGTCTGCTTTTTCACTACCAAATCCCGTCAGTCCGACTACTGTACCTTTGGTGGATGTATCAAAACCAATTGTAAAAAACGGACAACTTACGTCAGTTCGAGTGTTTTCGTAGCATAGTGAAGAAAATATATCGAGAACAATTCATAAAAAACTAACACCAATTTCTAGATACAATTCGCCTATCAGCGAATCACTCGAAGTGACGATTGATTGAACGACTAAGGGATAATTTACGTCAGTTCGAGTGTTTTCGTAGCACAGCGAAGAAAATATATCGAGAACCTCAATTATTTCTTACATTTAATAAAACACAAATTCTATGCTTTCATCTTATGTTTATATTTTAGAATGTTCTGATGGGACTTATTATACAGGCATCACAGAAAATGTTTATAAGCGTTTTGAAGAACATCAAGAGGGCAAATACTTTGGCTCCTATACTTTCAGTAGAAGACCTGTACAGTTGGTTTACTTTTGTCATCTTATGGATATTGAACAAGCAATTACTTTTGAAAAGAAGATTAAAAAATGGTCAAAAGCCAAGAAGCTTGCATTGATAGAAGATCGTTTTGAGGATTTACCAAATCTAGCTAAAAAGAAGTTTAAGTAAATTAATGGATAAAGTACAGTAAGAATCTTCAATAACTAAAAACCAACTCTCGTCAGTTAGAGTGTTTTCGGAGCACAGCGGAGAAAATGTATCGAGAACCGGTAGTACAAAACACCAACTTCTCAATACAATTAGTCTAACGACGAATCACTCGAAGTGACGAGAGTTCAGATTACTTTACAGGTATATCTTCTATAAAATCCGCAACCAACAACTAACAACTAACAACTAACAACTAACAACTAACAACTACCTCACCAACGCCGTCTTCACGCCTTCTTTCTCTAACTGATTCTGTAATTCTTTGATATAGGTTTTGACCGTCGCTTCTGATTCGGAGAGCAAAGTGACTTTAGTAGAAAAGTGGGTATTAAAACTCTTTTTACCATTTTTCATCACAATCTGCATTCTGCCACTGTAACCACTATTGCTTCTATAGTTGGATCTGACTGCTGAGAAAACAACTTTGTCAATCTCTGTGAGTTGGTATCTTTTAAAATTCATGTTGTTGAACATCAGATAACCGTCTTGCAATATAAAAGGTGAGATCTTTTTATTTCTTAAAAGGAAAGCAACTAAACCAGCGATGCCGCCACCTCCCAAAATCAGTAAATAAGGCCAATACCAATCTCTGTTATAAGAGACACTGGATGTCAAAACATTATCGCTTGGAGGAAACGACAGAGCCTCTGAACGGTTTAGCTTCCGGATATCATCATACCTCAAGTCAGATTGGGTAAGGATATCTCGTGCTGTAGCTTCGTCCTTGATTTCATAAACTGCTGATGACATCAAATTGGAGCTGCCAAAGTTGTCCAAATAAAAGTATCGCTTACCAGCCTGCCAAATATTAATGTAGGGATTCTCACCATTGTCCAGCTTTTTAAAGTCTGATGCACCGACATCTTCCAGCTCTAAAAGATGGGTAGATCGACTGCTCAGACCTGTTTTTCTGCCCCAATGTTCCGAAGCGGCCAGAAAATAAACCTTATTAGCACTGGCAAAAACATCCGGAGCCAACTGCGTGAACTGATTATCTACAAATGGATTGTCGCCAGCGCGTTCCACTTTTTCACTTTCTGGATCGTAGAAATAGACACCTTTCCGACTGCTGAACAGCGGCTGATTGGCGTGTTTCAGATTAGCACTCAGCATTTTGTATGGTGCTTTGGACACATCAAAAGCATGTCCATCGGCATACACCATCCCGTGTATGCTATCAATAAGATAAGCGCTTCTGGATGGGATATCACCTTCTATCCCTACCTCAAATAAACTGTTATTATAAACAAGAGGCAACAATTGGTTTTCGTAATATACATTCTTACCATCGGTAAAATAACTGGAGCTCTCCCGCTCCTGTCTATCTGCATACCGTATATTGAGTGGACGTATGGATTTAGGATCTGCTTTTGGCATCACTTGTCCTCTAAAAAAAGCCTGATACGCATTGCCTCCAATATTAAAACCCTTTTTTGAAGTGTAGAACTGATTCTTTGGAAGTTCAACAAATGGATACCAATAGGTCTGTGGTTTCTCGGCAGTCCCCATACTCTGCCTTACCAATTGTAAGACTTCTTTTAAAGTGCCAAGCTCCTTATTACGCTTTGAATTTCTGGCGCAGAAATAAGTCGTAGCACCATCGGTATAGTAGTTATTAGCCAATGCTTTCAGATTATTGGGATTAAGACCTTTGAGAATGATATTTCCGGCATATACATGCTTGCCATCCCAACCGATGTGCGCATCCTGATAATTATCTGTAAAAGTCTTAAAGGTCTTGGCATCGGCTCCTTTCACTTCACAATAGCCATTACTCGGTACTGCTGCATAGACTTTGCCTTTGTAAGTGCAAAACACACTATTGAGATCGGTCTTGGGTGTGCTGTAAGTAATAGGCTCCGCTTTGTCTGACAACGAGACATACAAAAGACCAAAACAGGCAACAAAAATTAAAATCAATAAGCAGCCAATAAGAATTCGGAATCTATAGAACATGAAGTGTTTTTATAGAGGTTGACTCTCAAATTTAATAAAAAGATTGGTTACTAATGGTTAATTATTAATTATTAATGATGATTAAATTCCGAAGTTGATAAATAAGCTGAATCTGGATTTGGCTTCGATATCACCACCTGCCAATTGGGTATAAGCAGGCAACATCAGCTCGCTGCCGAGACTGAACTTCTTGTAAGACACTTCGAATCCCAATCTACCATACAAGGCACTGCCAGCTGTCTTGGGCATTACCTCGCCAAACTGCTTGTTCCAGTCATAGACTTCACCTTGCAAGCCCAATTTTCCAGAAAAGATACTATTCTCGTTACGCCACAATCTATAAAATCCAGTTGCAGCATAATTCCATTGGTTACCAAAGCGGTAGTGTTTTTTATTTTCGGTTTTGATAGTGTAATCGGTATTTAGCATCAATGCAAAGAGGTTTTTCTGGAATTTGTAACTCAATGCCAACTGGTAATCCCAGCTTCCTGTTCCCAATTGGAAACTTGGATTAACACCTGTAATTCCTTTCTCATCAAATCTCCCCAACGGAATTTTTACACCTAAACCACCATTCAGCTGATGGTATTCGTTTTTGGATTTGAGGATTTCGTAAATTCCCATCACACTTGCATCTCCTATCCCATTGATGCTGATGTCGCCCTGCAAGGTTTTCTTCTCGTGAAACTGAAACGGAATACTTCCATAAATACTTAGCTTCTGAGTTACCGGAATCTTGCCCCAAACCTGAATGGTATTAAAATATTGGTTCTGCGTCAAATCCTGCGTAAACAGATTTTCTTTGGCTTTGTAATGCTGGGCAAAATATTTAACACCAATAAATTGGGGATTCAATAACGATTCGAAGCCGGAAGAGCCATTGCCAGCAGCACAACCACAGGCGTCACAGAAAAATTTTTCGTATTTGGCTAAATACTGTAACTGGTTTTCATATTGAGGAATGTAAAGGCTGTCTCGGTTGGCTTTTATTTGCTGAGACAGGATGATTAGTATTAGGAGTAGGATTGATTTTTTCATTGTTGATTTTTATTTAACCACAAAAGGCACAAAAGTTTTGGTTTTGAACACAAAGGGCACTAGGTTTTTGTTTCAAATGCTGTTGGTAGTCTCACAAAGGCGCTTCACTTTGATGAGATTTATATCTATTTCTCGCAGATTTTTAGGATTTTGCAGATTATTAAATCCGCTTGATCTGTAAAATCTGCGAGTTAATTATTATTGGACATTGCTTCACTTCGTTCGCAATGACAATAGCAGTTTCGTATTAATAGCTACTATTCTGCAAATTGCTTGTTAGTAATAAATTGTTGGTCGCTGAGGGTTTTCAGGAAAGCGATGATGTACTGTTTTTCTAAAGTAGTCATTGGGAGACCAATACGTCCATTCTGTTTCAGAATTGGGTCCAGATTGGCTTGATTCTCGACATTATCCGAATAGAAATTGAGCACAGCATCCAAAGAATAGAAACGTCCGTCGTGCATATAAGGTGCGGTGTATTCTACATTTCGGAGGCTTGGCACACGGAATTTCATATTATCATTCCAATCCAATGTCACACGGTATCTACCACGGTCGTCATACTGTGCATTGTAATACATTCCGGTATTTCGATAACTTTCATCGGTAAACAACTCTCCTGAATGACAGCTTGCACATTTATTTTGAAATAATACCATCCCCTGAGATTCTTCATTTGTGAAAGAAGCTTTTCCTTTCTTCATTCTGTCATATTTGGAATCGGCGGAAATCATTGTGACCATAAATTGGGTCAATGCTTTCAATAATCTTTCGCCGGAAATATTCTCATCACCATAAGCTGCTTTGAATAGCTTTTTATAATTAGCATCCTGACTTAGTTTTGAAACGACTTCGGGCAGAGAACTGTCCATTTCAAAATCTGTAGTAATAGGAACCAAAGAACGCTCATCCAGATTATGGCTAACGCCATCCCAAGTGTAGTTTTTGAGAAATGCCATATTCTGAATTGGCGGTGCATTGCGGATTCCTAATTTATCATCAATACCGTGACTCACAGGATGTCCGTGATGGGTGAACGCATACTCCTGAATATGGCAGAATCCACAAGAAATGGTATTGTTACGCGACAGTTTGCCTTCATAAAATAATTTCTTACCCAAGGCTACACCATTTACAGTTACAGGATTTTTTTTAATATCAAATGCCAACGCGGGAAAATTTGTCGGAACCTCTAGATTGTACGTTTTGTCTTCTTCAAAAGCTTCGCCTTCATATTCGTAGGAGCAAGACATTGATATTCCTGAAATTACAATGAATAAAATCCAAAGAGAACATAATCGCCCTCTTTGGAATTGTTGAATTGACTTAATCATTATGGACGTGGTCTACTTTGAACATATTGATGAGGTTGTTGCTGACATTTACTAAATGTGCGCTGCTGCCCATCGCCATATTATTGGAAGTATCCAATGACAACGTTGTTTTCCCACTCAAATATTGGTTAAAATCTGCCAGAATATGAACAGAAGGTGTAATATCCTTATTCACTCTGGCTGTAGTCGGTAAATCCAAAACCACTTCTCTATAAAGATCTGCGGTTCCGTTTGAGGAAACATCTCCCATATTGCCGCAATGGTTCATAAACTCGGTATCAGGTGTTGATGTTCCGTAATTCCCTTCCAGTTTTGTGAAGATATAACCAGCTGCCCAAGACCAAGCCATTCCTTCTTGTTTGGCTTTGTCCCAAAACAAACCTTGTCCGTCCTGACCAATAAGATAAGCCGCAGGGCTGATCCCCAAGCCTAATTTAATTTTTTTATAATTTCCTTTCGGGACTTCGTTGAGGTTAATGAAGACGATTCCAGCTTTGGCTTCTTCCTGATTGATGATGAAAGCACCTTTGTCCGGATTGTTGTAATGGTATTTAAATTCCGATCCGTTTTCATCGATGAGTGAGATGTTGCTGATGATGTATTTAAGCGTTGAGAACTGGTGTTTTTGTCCTTTGACTGAGGTTTGTATGGTCTGATTCAAAACAATATCGCCGAGATTATAGAAGCCGTTCTCGAATTTGACTTGAAGATTTCCAGTTGTGTTATCTTGGATATCGTCATCGTTGTTACTGCAAGATGAAAGAGTTATTATTGAGATGAATAGTAATGATAATAGTTTATAGATTTTCATTTGTTCGATATTATGATTGATAATTTTTAAAGGTTTTTATCGCAAAGGCACAAAAGATTTTTTAAACAATTCTTCGTTTCTAAGGCACAAAGGTTTGACTTCGCCAATATTGACAAAGACTGTTTTGTTGAAATGTGAGTTTTTGTGCTCTGCTGCGATAGGGATAGCAGCGGTTACCCCGCAGGGCAGCGGCGGAGCGAAGCGGAGCCGTTGACCGAGGAGTATGAGCGGATAGCCGACCCGAGTGGCTGCCTTAGCGTCGGAGAGGGAATCGCCCTAATTACCTATATTATCTAAACAATTGGAGGTCTGAAAATGTGTTTCAGATACAGATAAGAATAATCTGTGGTGTATGGGAAAGTAAGGCTGGTAAAGAATCTTTGCCCTACTGTTTTGACTGCAGCAATCTCAACCGGAATATAGCAGTCGATGATTTTCTGGGTCAGATTTTTGGATTTGGAATCTTCTGAGCTATTTTTGGCAAGCTCTTTTCCGAGGTAACATTTACCGTTGCAATGCAGCTCCGGTTTTTTCTTGTTGATACACAAAACGTTTGAAATATAATCATAATTAACAGCATACTCTACCAATGGCAGCAGTGGTTTGAGCACCAAATAAAAGACTAGTAAAAGGTTAAAGATGAGTTTCAAGACTTTGTTTTGAGGTTTTTAAAAAGCACAGGCTAGCTGTGCTTTTTTTGATATATTGAGGCTGTTATTTAATAGCTTCCTCATATCTTCTGCTGATTTCTTTCCAGTTGGTCACGTTCCAAAGTGCAGCCAGATAATCGGCTCTTTTGTTCTGATATTTAAGATAATAAGCATGCTCCCAAACATCGATTCCGAAAATTGGCGTTCCCTTTACCTCGGCGATATCCATCAAAGGATTATCCTGATTTCCGGATGAAGTCACCGCCAATTTTTTGTCAGCCGTTACTACCAGCCAAGCCCAACCTGAACCGAAACGATCAGCACCGGCTTTGCTCAGCTTTTCCTTCAAAGCATCCAAACTCCCAAAAGAATCGTTGATGGCTTTGGCTAATTTAGCGGAAGGCTGTGTATTTTTCTCAGGTGTCAACACTGTCCAGAACAACTCGTGGTTGTAGTGTCCGCCAGCGTTGTTTCTAACGGCAGGACTTTCTTTGGAAATGTGGGAAAGAATCTTTTCCAAACTTTCTTTTTCTAGTGGTCTTCCTGCAATGGCTTTGTTTAAATTTGCAACATAAGCTGCTGCATGTTTTGTGTAATGGATTTCCATTGTCTGTGCATCAACAGATCCTTCCAAAGCATTGTAAGCATATGGAAGCGGCGTTTGCTTGAACTGTGCCGTCGCAAAAGTTGCTGCAGATATAGCACTCGCGAGGAATATTTTCTTGATTTTCATAATAACTTTTTTAGTGGTTAGACATCTATTATTTTAATAATTTTCTGATATCTTCTATTAATTTTTCTCTATCCGGATGGTACTTCCCTTTCAGGCTGGTTTTAGTTCCAGCTTCATCTTCGTAATTCAAACCTGAATAATAAAGAATCGGCATATTGTTCTCATCGAACCGGCAACGGAGGTTTCCTTCTTTATCTACCAAAGCAATCATCCCACTATGATTGAGACTCTCCGAATCATCTTCCTTATCTCCAACATAAATGTCAAACATATCCGCTAAGTTACCGATATAGTCCCGGTCTCCCGATAGAAAATGCCAATTGGGCGACTTGGCTCCAATCATTTTAGCGTGGTTTTTCAGCACTTCCGGTGTATCATTGGTTGGGTCTATGCTGATGGAAATGATTCCGAAATCCGGATTATTGATTTGCTCATCAATGTATTTCATATTGGAATTCATCACAGGGCAAATCGTAGGGCAACGGCTGTAAAAGAACTCTACGAGATAAACTTTTCCTAGCATATCTTTATCGGTAATCTTCTTGGAATTCTGGTCTGTGAGCGCAAATTCCGGGACTTTCATTACCGTGTAAAGACTCTTTTTGAAATAGCTCATCCCAATTCCTATCACCAAAAATAGTACCGCAAAAACTATTATCGGCAGAATCAGTTTGCTTTTCTGGAAAGACTTCTGTTTCTTTCTGTTTATCATTTCAAAGCATATTTGGCTGGGGTTTTCTTGAATTCTTTTTTGCAATGATCGCTGCAAAAACCATAAGTTTTGCCTTTATAAATGATAGTATCTTTTAGGAATTCGGCTGTTTTCATATGGCAAATCGGGTCATCTGAGTTCACGACCTTTACACCTTTGAGGTCGGTCTTGGGCTTCATTTTGGAAACCTGTTTTACTTTGGGTGTCTCCTGTGCACAAGACAGTGCCGACACCGAAAGCAGTATCATCAAAATATTGAATTTCATTTTTTTGAAGTTGATTTAATGTTTTACGAAAGCTTTTGAACACAAAGCGCACAATGATTTTTACTTGATGCTTATTAAGGTTCACAAAGGCGCTTCGCTTAAAAAAGATTTTAGCTATTAACTGTTTTAAAGTCCCAAAGACAAGTTTTGTTCAGTTAATTTTCATAATTAAACTAACGGTGGATGGAATATCCTTGAATCTAATGAGAAATTGTAGAATGAACTTAAATAAGAATTCTGTTTTTGATTGTCCAGATTGAAATTAAAATCATTCAAAACTGTGAACACATTGCCTACAGTAAATAATTCTGAGAATACAGAAAGTTTCAGTTGATCTTGCTTGGCAGAGTTTTGTGAGGATTTGGAAAGTTCTTTTGCCAGGTAGCATTTGCCGTTACAATTCATTTCTTTTTTTGCTCTGTTCTCACAAAGGTTTTTGGTGATGTAACTGTAATTCACGGTATAATCTATCAACGGCATTACCGGCCGTAATGCTATTATGAAAATGATGAATATGGAAATGAAAGCTTTCAACACAACAAAAATAACTTATTAGTCTCAGATAGCAAATGATATTTGACAGCAGATTCTTAAATATGACTTATTTTAAGGTCGTACCTACGGCACTTTTGTCTATCATTAATCTTTTTTACTATTAACAGGTCGCTCGTACCGAGGTTCTAATAATCAAAATTAAAAAACAAAAAAGTCAGAAGAAAAACTCCTGACCTTTTTGTTATAATTTGAAAATGATTAATCAACAATTACTTTAGTGCTGCTAGATTTTGTTTTTACAAAATAAACACCTTTAGAAAGTTTTTTCAAGTTAATCTTTTCGTTGTTGTTAACGTTATTGATTGTTTGAACCAATTGCCCGTTGACACTGTAAATCTGAACTGTTTCGTTCTTAGAAATTCCACTGATGAACAATTCGCTGTTTTTAACTGGATTTGGATAAACTGTTAGTTTTTGGTTTTTAGCATTAGATTCTGAAACTGCTAATTTTGTGTAGCAAGTCCAAGATAAGTTATCAAAAGATACTCTGTTACTTGTTGTATCATCTACTAATTCAATCACTACGTCACCTTCAACATCAATATTAGAAATTGTAGTCGTAGTCGCTGTTTTAGAATAAGGGATTTGTCCTTTCACAACGCCATTAACTTTCAAAGTATAATTACCCGCAGAATCCGCAAAAGGTAAATAAGTTTTAACTGTCAATGAACCAATACCTCCGGAAATTGTAGAAGATTTCAACGAACCTTTTCTTAAACAAATTGCTCTGTTGTTATCGCCATCGATATAGATTTGCTTATCTGTTCTTGCATTAGAAGCTGTCCAAACAATATTCTGGTTAGACCATTCTCTATCCAAATAAGAAGAGTTAGTCGCAGGCATACTTTCAAAATCTTCTGTACCACAAGTTGTTCCGGTTCCCGGAGTTGTACCGTTTTCTGTAGTACCTTCTACCGATGTACTATTTCCAGATTTGTTTCCAGCAAAATCTTTAGCCACTACATAGAAAGAATATGTTGTAGCCGGTGCAAGACCTGTTACAGTTCCACTATTAGTCGATACGGACATTTTATAAGTGTTGTTCAAATAGATATCATAGCTGTTCACGCCAACGTTATCCATAGAAGCTGTCCAAGATAAGGAAATACTTGAAGATGTTTTTCCAGAAACTGCTAAGTTGGTTGGTGTAGTTGGAGCTTCTGTGTCACTAGTACTTCCACCATTGAAGGTATCTGGCCAAGTATTCTGAGCTGCAGGACCACCCCAAATCACCGTTGCCAAATAAGGATTATCTATGAATGGATTTCTGTTCTTTTGCGTGTTAGCAACTACATTGTTTCTTTGTCTTTCGAAATCTGAAACAGGGTCTTCCACATTCCATTTTAAAAGAATATCCGGGAAATCTGAAGAATAAGTAGCTGGATTCATTGTGATGTTCAAAGGAAGACATCTCGTGTTGTATCTTACATACATATACATCAGGATCCTGGCAACATCTCCTTTCCATTCGTCTCCAGGATACCATCCGCCACGACTTGTTTTGTAAGCTGTTGCTCCGGTTCCGTCATCAAATAACAAACTTCCTCTGGTACTGTTCAAAGTATTATCTGCCGGACGAAGATGATGACCATCTGCTCCGGGACCGGAAGTTCCCAAGTTTGGTGTTCCTTTCGATTTTGCATAAACATGCTCACGGTTCCAAGAACCATTAATCGCACGACTTCTCTGGTGCGTTCCAGAAGCTTGAGAACCATAAATCAACAATAGATTGGATGGATTTTGAGGATCAACATCACTCCTTTTCAAAAGCGTTTGCAACTCGCTGTAAGAAATAGTTTTGGTGTGAGTTGTTGTGATTAACGTTGCAAGTTCACTCTTTAGTTCATTTTTTGTTTTGTTAAAATTAACTCCGGAATAATAAGACGGAGCCGATTGTGCAAAAGCAAACAATGAAACAATACTTGCAAAAAAAGAAATTTTTAACTTCATTCTATAAAATATTTAATTTTTTGTAATGTTCTTTATAATTTTATTTTGATACACGATATCAAATGGATGTTCTTTAATAGTTACCGAAATTTTATTTTCAAATTCCAGATAAAAGCTGTTATCAAACCTATAAAGTTTAGCAGGGAGCTCATCTTTATTAACTTGTGTTGAAATTTTTACATCAATTCCTTTTTCTAATTCTTCTTCTGAAAAAAGAATATCAATCAATTCTAAATTTTCTCCGAGACGAATAACACTCGTCAAAAGTCCAGGATGGGAATCTCCTGCCCCGACAAAAAGCCTGTTTTCTTTTTCATCTATCCCGATCACATACAAAGGCTCCTTTTTTCCGCCTACATTGATTCCTTTTCGTTGTCCAATCCTGAAATTTTCAACACCCTGATGTTCACCAACCAAAAAACCATCAAACAGCGAGTACTCTTTTTTCCTGGATTTCCAGATGAGTTCATCTTTCTTGGAATGAAATACCGGCAATTCTATACTATAGATTGGAGCGCTTGCAGGTATTTCAACTATTTGGCCTTTTTGAGTCATTAAAATCTTCGATATAAACCTCTTGTATCAAGAGGGGCGCGCAATTTAATTAATTTAAATTAAATACAACTATTTTTCAAAATTTTTATTGACTTATCTGTAAATAGTTATTTTATTTGAATCGTAATAATTTATCTCAACCAAATAAAAACTTCCCATCAATTCAGATAGGAAGTTCTTTAAAAGAAAATAATATAAAAACTCGATTTGTGAGATCAATTCTTATTAGTAGCCATCATTTTGTATCAGATTAGGATTAGCTGTGATATCAGATGACGGAATTGGAAATATATTAAACTTAGCATCTACAGCCTTGCCAGCCTGAGCATTACCTTTCCAACTCCATAGATAATCTGCAGTTGTAAACTTATTGAAACGGATGAGGTCTGTTCTTCTCAGAAGCTCCCAGGATAATTCTCTTGATCTCTCATCTAAAATGAAATTCAAATTCATATCTGACAGGGAAACAGCGCCATTTCCATTGTTGTAAGCTCTGTTTCTAATAATGTTCACATAATTAAGTGCATCAGAATTCTTGCCTAATCTAACATACGCTTCAGCTGCCGTCAAATAAGCTTCGGAAAGACGGAACATTGGAAAATCCGTATCCACATAAGCCGCATCTGAACCTGCTACTCCATTCTTCGTTACATTTCTCCACTTGGTAAAAGCATAACCATCCTGAAAAGTTCCCGGAAGTGCGGCAATTTCTTTCTTATGACCAATGTTGAAGAATAAAGCTCTACTGTCATTTTTCGTGAACGCATTAGGATCCGTAGTTACAAAATTTTGATCTGCTGATTCAAACTTATTGACAAATTCCGGACGAAGACGGATATTGCCCCAGCCTCCGGCAATTCCCAAGTTCAGATAATTTAGCATCGTTCCTCCTGTTTGAGCTAAAACAAAGAATGTTGTTCCTCCATACGTTTTGGACTGAATGCCATCCAAATTCAGCGACCAAATAATTTCCGGAGAAGTGTGATTGTCTGCAAGGAAATTGTAAAGATATTTCGGAGCAAGGCTATAATGACTTTGGATTACTTTTTCTGCATATTCCGCCGCTTTTGCCCATTGTGGACTTTTGGTGTAAACTTCAGCATTGAGATAAAGTCTTGATAATAGAAAATTGGCTGCTGTTTTATCAACTCTTCCGTATTCATTAGTTTCAGGAAGTGTTGTTTCAATTTCTTTCAATTCATTTTCTATGTAAGAATAAAGATCAGTCCTGGAAATTTGCTTTGGTAAAAACTGAGGATCTTGTTTATCAGCATCTGTTACAAATGGCACTTTTCCAAAAGTATCCAATAAAACCCAATAAGAATAGGCTCTCAAAAATCTGGCTTCTGCCCGAAAATATGAGACTTGCTGTTTGAAGCTGGCATCTGTATGACCTCTTTCCTCGAGTTTAGCATCAGTCGTTTGTCTGAGAAACTCATTAGAATAGCCAATAATCTGATATAATCTGGCATAATAACCATTCAGAATTGCGGTGTTGGAGTCCCAAGTATTGGTCGCCATTTGTCTTAAGCCATTGGTTTGGGAACCCATGATAGCCTCATCGGTTGTCAAAATCTGAACATAGAAAGCCAATCTAACAAAAGAGCTGTAACCTTCATCAAAATTACTGATATCCGGATCTCCGGTTGGACCTTGTTGTCCACTAAGACTTAATGCAGCATAACATTTTGCCAAAACACCTTTGTAGTTTTCCGGATTTGAATAAACCTGTTCCGTCGTTACGATATTTGGGTCAATAGGAACTGTGTCAAGGTCATTAACACAAGAACTTAATGTGAAAAGAGAAAATATAAAAGTTATATATATACGTTTCATAGTTGAATTATTTAAAGTTAACATTAAGTCCAAACAAGAAAGAACGTGGTCTGGAATACATATTATTATCAATTCCCAGATAAACTTCGGGGTCAAGTCCGCTGTATTTGGTAATGACAAAAACATTTTGAACGGAGAGATTTACACCTAAATCGAACTTGTCGCTGATATTCTTGAAATTATGTCCTAGCGTGATATTGTCCATTCTGAAAAAAGAAGCTTTTTCAAGGAAGAAATCTGAGTAAAGCTGCAGATTATCAAAACCTTGTTCCGCTGTATAACTCAAAAGATTGGAATAAGTTCCGTTTCCTAAGGTCGCTTTGGTTTTATAATCTTTGGATTTCACATTGTTATAAACATAGTTCCCAAAATTAGCGTGACCATTGAACCCTAAATACCAATTCTTATAACTCAACTTGGAAGAGATTCCAAGGAAAGATTTTGGCATTGGGTTTTTATCTTTTACTAGTCCGCCTTTGTATTTTCCTTCAATCGGTTTTCCTGCTTCATCATATTCCTGCTGATACAAATAAAAAGTATATGGAGAATATCCAACAGAATGTGTCTGAATTGTTCCTGCTGTTGAACCGGAAACATTCCCGATGTTCACACCGTAATTTGGACTATCTACAAGTGTTAGTTTAGTAATTTTTGATTCGTTGAATGTAATATTTGCATCCAAAGACCATTGCCAATCGGTTGTTTTGATTGGAATTGTATTCAATGAAACTTCAACACCTTTATTTTCCATTGAACCAATATTCGTAAAAATCATATTGGTCAAATTGGAACCCGCCGCTACTGAAATTTTATTCAATAAATCATCTGTTGTTCTCTTATAAACTTCGATCGAACCGGAAACTCTGTTCTTAAGAATTCCGAAATCCAAACCCACGTTATAAGTAGAAGTTGTTTCCCACTTCAGATTCGGGTCATAACCGTTTGGTCGGATGGTCTGATAATACTGGTTTCCCAACTGATACAAAGCATTGGACTGGCTAAACGTATAAGTCTGCATCCATTCATAATCTCCACCAATATCCTGCTGACCGGTTTTTCCATAACTCAATCTTAATTTCAAATCAGAGAAAAAACTACTGTCTTTCAGAAAACTTTCTTCATTGATTTTCCAGGCAAATGCTGCCGACGGGAAAAGTCCCCAATGATTATCTTTTGAAAACCGCGAAGAACCGTCGTTTCTAAGTGTTGCCGTGAAAAGATAACGGTCTTTGAAAGTATAATTCAAACGTCCATAAAATGAAACCAAATAATATTCTGACTTCGAAATGATATTCTGATAGACTTTATTTCCAGAAACATTGGTTTGATTATCATCATAGCTTTGCCAGAACTTCTGCCAGGAATAACCTCCCATCACATCAATTTTATGATCGGAAAGTGTTTTGGTATAATTTGCATATAAGTCCAACTGGGTATTATTTTTCTTCTGAGTATAATTCTCAATCAGACCTTGTCCATCGTTTCCAATAGAAGTCCAGGCCAAAGGCGCATTGTCCGGAACGAAGATATCGCCGTTACTTTTCAAAATATCAAAACCTGCATTGGCATTCAATTTCAAATCCTCAAAACCATGAATTTTATAATCCAACTGAATGTTCCCAATATGACGAACCACTTTGGACTCATCTTTTCTTAGATTAAGGACAGAAACAGGATTGGCACTTGCGATCGTAATCGGTTTTCCAGAAGCATCTTTCCATATAAAATAACCTAAACCATACTGAGAAGAATTATCATAAACAGGACGAGTCGGGTCAAACCCCACAGCCGAACTTGCCGGATTGGAAATGAAATCGTTATTCTCAATACTTGGTTTATAATTAAGATTAATGTTCAAATGTTTATCAAAAAATGAAGGATTGATTGCCAAACTCGCATTCATTCTCTCATAAGAATTTTTCCTGATAATCCCTTGCTGGTCTGTATATCCTAAAGATAAACGATAAGGAATATCTTTTACAGCTCCGGTCATACTGAAGTTCTGATCATTACTGACAGAAGTTCTGTAGATCTCTTTTTGCCAATCGGTATTTCCCGTTCCAAGACCATTGATTATAGTATTGTTTCCAGCGTAATAATCCTTAATAAAACTTCTATATTCATCGCCACTCAAAACGTCCAACATTTTAGGATTGTAACTCACTTTTGTATTGGAAGAATATTGGAATCTTGTTTTTTTACTGCCTTTTTTAGTTGTAATGATAATCACACCATTCGAAGCTCTGGAACCGTAGATTGCTGTTGAAGAAGCATCTTTCAGAACCGTGTAAGTTTCGATATCGTTTGGATTAATCATCCCCAAAATATTGCTTGAACCTGATGTTGAGGAATTATCAATCGCAATCCCGTCGATAACAATCAATGGATCATTACTGGCAGACAAAGAAGAACCACCTCTGATTCTGATAGTTGAACCTGCACCTGGTGCTCCGCCAGGAGAAATAATATTAACTCCAGCCGCTTTTCCCGTCAAAGCTTCCTGTGCCGAAACCGGACTTCCGTCATTCTCACTATCAATTTTAACAGTCGTAAGAGAACCTGTTGCATCAGACTTTTTAACTTTACCATAACCGATAATCACCACCTCATCAATCTTCTTCTCCTGCACCGAAATAGTGTCTTTGGGAATGGGAAAATTTTCTGATTGGGAAATTAATTTGACATTGGTTTTCCTAAGAACAACCGTATTATTTTTTATTTCATATTCTATCGGATAGAATTTTTTGAGATATTTTAATGATGATTCCAAAGATGAATAATTGATAGCGCTATCATTCACAAAAACATCTTTGAAGTCTGTGCTAGAATAGAGAAATGGAATCTTGGAAGATTTACTGAGCTTATCAAAAACTTTGATAATGGACACCCGATTCTCTTTTTTCATAGCAACCGGCGGTGTTTGACCGGCTTGTCCGTAAGCGATTGGAAGACCTGTGGCAACCAATAAGATTACAGACATTACTGTTTTTTTCATAAATTTGGGGATTAATTTGATTATACTTTAGCGAGTCGAATCATTTATTGCATCGATAACCGTCATTATCGGTGCTTTTTTATTTTAATTGTAATTGATTGTCAGATTTTTTTTCAGCTTTAAGATTGAATGGATAACAGATGGCGAACAAGACCTCACTCATATCGCCCGAGAATGAACCTTTGATTTTCTTTCTAGCATATTCCTGAGGATAATCGATTTTAACATTATAAACCACTTCCAACTCTTGGATGATATTTTCAAAATTTTCATCTTCAAAAGAGAAATTTCTTTTCACATTTGCAACAATATAAGTCTGAGGCTTTTCTTCCATATTCTTGTTCCACGACTCGTTAGGAAGCAAATAAGTGATTTTCCCTTGATGATTGACTTTTACTTTTCCTTCAAAAAGTTCCACTTTTTCTTTTCCGCTTGTTTGGTCCAGGAAGAATTTAGTTCCTAAGACTTGTACTGTAAAATCTTTCGCATTGATTTTAAAAGGTCTTGTCTTATCTTTTGCAATATCGAAAGTTGCTTTTCCAGTAAATGTGATTTTTCTGTCTGTTTTGCCGAAATCCTTTGCCAGTTTAAGTGTACTGTGAGGTTCTAAGACAATATTACTTCCGTCAGGAAGACTAATCTTTTTCGTGAAATCCACACTGGAATAAAATTGAGACTGAGCTTTCTCCACAGAAGCCGGCGAAGAAAGCATATAAAAAAGAATACCAAATCCAGTGATTACCGCAGCTGCAGCAACCCAATATAATTTTTTGAACTTGTTAACGGATTTTATCTTCCGTTGAATTCCCGCACGGATTCGCTCATCAGTTTGCGAGTCCATTTGCTGATTTTCTTCGGCAACTTTTTCCCAGTTTCTTTTAAAATTTTCGTCTTCTGTGTGATTCATATTTAGTATTACGCAGGAATTTTAAATCGTCAACCTTTGAATCAAAGTTTTTTTAAAAATTATTCTGTCTCAAAAATTTAACTCAAATTATTTCTGAGAACTTGTCAAATTCTCAAGATAAGCTTTCACATCATTCCATTGATAGTAAGGAAAACTATTGGTTTTGATGGGAATATGAACTTCGTTTTCGTTATGAAGGAATTTTACCAACACATCATTTTTCTTATTCTTGTAAAAAATCATCTGGAGATTCGCAGCCATTGGAGCAACTTCATAGGCATTCCAGACTTTGTAAACTTCTCGTGGATTGATTTCTTCCGCACCCATATTTTCAACATCCAAAAGAGCAAGCAATGGCGCAATATTCCCATCGTGACCGAATCTGAGAGACGCTCCTTTTTTATTGTTTTTAATATAGTCTTCAGCCTCTTCCAAAATATTTTTCACCAACGGAATGGCATTATTCTTCACCAATCCTTTGCTCAAAGGCGACGCTGCATCATTGACATAAAATTGATAATTGATAGCCTGATAGATATTGAATATTTCTTCTTTTGTGAACAAATCATAGAATGAAATATCAGTTTCAAGATTTTGCATATCGCTGGCTATCCAATAGAATGACTCCACCACTTTTTCAGGGTTTACATTTTTGTAGATGTAAACGTCATTGTTAAACAGGTTTTTAATAAATCTGTCCAAACGGAGCCCATCTTGCTTGAATTTCCTTTTCTCTTCCTGCCAAAAACTATCTTGGCTTTTGAAATCGATGGATTCTTTGGTATGATGGTTCAAGTACTTCATATACTTATCAGAAGACTCTATACTGATTTGTAGTTTTGGATTATTCCCTTTTAACTCATTCGTAAAATAAGCCATACTGATGATGCATCTTGGAACAATCGTAGATTTTGCCGTCACAATTGCATTACCCTCAAAGGCATGGGGATTATTTTTGAACATCCTCTGAGAAATCTGCTGATGCTGTAATCCGCCTAACTCTGTCAAATCGCCATTATGCCCTTCCGCAATCGTCCAGATTTTCTCAAGACGTTGTAATGCCGATTTTCCGGTTTCTGTCAAAGCATTATTATCATTGGCTTTTTTCAAAACATCCATCACACCAGAAAAATCTTTGTCATTGATTAGCCATCTGGAGCCGTGTCTTCCGTAATGACTGATGTAAAATGGCTGATATCCTGATGGAACAGCAGTCAGTTTTTTTGTCGGAGTTGGATAAGCATAGTAAACACCGCCTGTTTTATTGAGGTCTGAAAGGATTTCTTCTTTGGTAGTTTGTCCCTGATAAAAAAAGGAAACTGCAAGCAGCAGAATAGAAAATGATTTCTTCATTATAAACTTATTTTAGTTTCAGATTGATTTCTGTCTTACGATTAATTACGCAGACTTACCGGAATCGTCAACCCTAAAAAAGTTTTTTAATGAAAATCACTAGAAGAAAAAATAAATTAATATTTGTTTTTAGAATATGAAGCACCTTATTAACGTGCTTAGCCACAGCATTTTTGGAAATACTGTTTTCTTTTGCAATTTGAGAATAACTCAAACCATCAATTGTATGTTTCAGGAAAAATGATTTGCTTTTTTGGGGAATAAGCTCTAGTAATTTTTCTGCTTGTTCAGATTGTGATTTGAACTCTTCCTCATCATACTCATCTTTCACAATACTGAGATGAGATTCCTCTTTGAAATCCGAGAAAGACAACTTATTTTTTCTGTAGAAATTGGCAATCTCTTGTTTTGCAGTTTTGAAAACAATGGCTTCTTTATTTTTGTCTAAAGAATCTCTATGTTTCCAAAGATGAACAAAAATATCCTGCACAATATCCTCAACGTCATCCTGTCCGTGAACATATTTTTTCACGAAAAAGAAGACCTGATTTTTGTAATCAGAGTATAGTTTTTCAAATTGAGATTGCACTTAGAGAATATATTTTAAGGTCTATATATATACGAAGTTCTCAAATATATCAAAAAATAGCAGCCTACAAAATAAAATTTAAACTCTTAAAAATCAATCAAATACATATAAAACTAAAGAAATACATTTACCCAATACTTCAACTCAAAACATTATTTTGAAAATCCAATGTTTTATTCCGGAAACTCCACTTTGAAACCAATACCGCGAACAGAATCGAATTTGATTCTCTCATCTTTTTGGAAATATTTTCGCAGTCTTGTCATAAAAACATCCAGACTTCTTCCCAGAAAATAATCATTTTCGCCCCAAAGTGTTTCAAGGATTTCCTTACGATTAATAACTTTCTGATTGTTTTTGGAAAGCAAAAGCAACAATTCAGATTCTTTCTCAGTCAACTGAATGGTTTCGTTTTGAAAAAGCAACTGAAACTGCGACGGAATGAAAGAATAATTGCCAAGTTTAATTATTGCTTTTGTAGAATTCTGTTGTCTTTTGAGAATATTTTTGATTCTTAAGATCAATTCTTCCGGCTCGCAAGGTTTTGTGATATAATCGTCTGCACCAAGCTTTAAACCAAGAATTCTGTCGATACTTTGACCTTTTGCTGTTAAAAATAAAAATGGAATCTCAGAGGTTTTTCGGATTTCTTTAGACAACTCAAAACCGTCGATAACAGGAAGCATTACGTCGAGAATTGCTATTTGATATTGTTCAAGTGATTTTTTATTTTTCAAAATTTGTTCAGGATTCGGAATCCAATTGACTTCGAAATCAGAAAATTCCAAATACTGTTTCAGAACCATTCCCAAGTCCGGGTCGTCTTCAACTAATAAGATTTTAGGCTTCATTGGGAATTGTAATTTTAAATGAAACACCTTTCTTTTTTGGATTCACATCAATATCGCCTTTGTATTTGTCAACGATTGTCTTAACCAGAAAAAGTCCGACTCCAAGACCATTAACGTGAAGATTTTCGTCTCTCGTAATGCGGTAATATTTATCAAAAATGTTTTGCTTCTCTTCTTTCGGAATTCCGATGCCGTCATCAGAAACTTCCATTCCAATTGCGTTGTTTATTTTGATCAAAATCTCGATTTCCTTTGCGCCATATTTTGATGAATTATCGATGAGATTATCCATAATTTGCTTGAAATCGTTTTGATACAAAGATTTGTTCTCAATAAAATCCAATTTAATTTTAAAATCGATTTTATTAAAAGACTTTTTAACCTCAGAAAAATAATTCTCAATCTCTTTTTTGTCAATTAGAATATCATCAGAATCATTGTTATGAATAGACGAAACGATATTTTCAAGGCGTTTGATCTGACGCTCCAGCAAAGCTTTGGTTTCAGAATCAGAAGATTGAGCGACTGAAAATTTCAAAGTTGTAATTGGCGTATTCAGTTCGTGAGCGATGGAATCGATTGTTGTATGGAGCTGTGAGATTTTCTTTTCCTGACGACTTAGATTTTTGATACTGTTTCTGAATAAGATGATAATCAGAACTATAATCAATAGACTAATGATAATCAAAGGAATAATTTTTTTTAAAACCAAAATTTTGACATTCAGAAGCTGAAAAGTTGATTTAGATTTTACCAAATAATAATTTTTCTCATCCAGCTTCAAATCTGTATTTTGTTTGGATTGCCGACTCGACCATTTCCCTTCGTTAATAACTAAAGGTTTTGACATTTTTTTTACCGTTTGATATAAAACAAGTGAGCGACCAGCCGGCAAAAGTTCCATTTTCTGAACTTCATCCAATATCGAATAGATTTCACTTTTCATTGCAATTTCAAAACCTGTGTTACCAATATTTTCTTTAAGGATCTTCTCTAATTTCTTGTTGTATAGCTTTTCCGAGTTATAAATTCTTTCGGGATTTGTAATCTTTTCTTTTTGAATAGTAATACCTGTTTTCAGCCTTTGGAAATCACCAACCAATTTTTCCTCATTGGTATCGGTTTCATATTTTTCCATTGTATCCAGCGTTTTGTCCGCAATAGCTCTTGCTTGTACGGTAAGGTCTCTTTCCTGAAGACGATAAGAATTGTAGATATAATAGCCTTGCAGAACAACCAAAATAACAAGGCTGAACGTGAACAAAGTAATCGTGATGTTTCTCTTCCGATTCATATTGATTTTTATAAAAACTACAAAAATAATTTAAACGCAAAGTCCGCAAAGTTTTTTGAATCTTATTGAAAATATTTTTAAGATTCGCAAATCACATATTCATCGATTCATTTAAAAAACAATAAACATAGTGAGATAAAGGCGCTTCGCTCAGCAAAAAATTAATCTTGCAATATTCAAATTCGTGTTCTTTGTGAAAATCTTTGTGTCTTTGTGTTTAAACTTTACACTTCAAAAATACAATCAAATTTCTTTCAAAAAAGGCATTAACCTTCCATTAACCGTTCATTAACAAAAATTTCCTACGTTTCGTCTCAATTTTGTCAAAATTATTGAAATGAAAATATATAACGCAATTGTACTTCTGTTTCCGATTTTTGTCTGGAGTCAGAATATCAAAGGCCATATCGAGAACGAAAATCAGGAACCTATTTCTGAATCAAGCATTGAAATTAATGATAATCAATCAATCAATATTTTATTCTGATAAAGAAGGGAATTTTAGTCTTGAAGGCATTTCGAAATTTCCTATATCAATTGTTATTAAAAAAGCAGATTATCAGGATTATGAAATCATTTTGGAAGATAACCAATCACTGAATATTATTCTCAAAAAAGACACGGTAAAATCAATTGCAGGTGTAACAATAAAAGCTAACAAACCTTTATTGAAAAGGAAAATTGACCGATTGGAATTCAATATCGATAAAACACCACTTCAGAATCTGAACGCTTGGGATATCCTTAAAAACACACCCAATATTTTGGTTAAAAATGAGGAATTGAGCGTTCGTGGGAATTCTCAAATTATTGTCACTATCAATGATAAAAAAACTATGATGACACAGGAGCAACTGAAACAACTTCTTGAAAATACGGATGGAAACAATGTTTCTTCCGTTGAAGTCATCACCAATCCACCTGCGAAATACGAAGCGCAGGGAAGCGCGATTATCAATATCAAAATGAAGCAAAATGTTTTGTCCGGTTACAAAGGAAGAATCTCGACAAGATATACGCAGGCAACTTATGCAAAGGGACTAATCGGGACTTCACAATCTTACAATACTGATAAATGGCAACTGACCGGGAATTACAATTTTGTAACCGGAGATTATGTCCGAAAAAACTTTGATGTTGTGATTTTTGACAAGGACAAAACCCGTTGGGAAAGCGATATGGTAAGAAAAACACACGCTCACGAACAGCACGTCTACAACTTCTCAGGACAATATAATTTGGATAGTTTATCGACTGTACAATTTGGGTTTGATGGTTATAATGCGCCCAATAACAACGGACATTACAATGTTCCGACGAATATTTACAACACGGAAAATAATCAACTGCAATCTTATTATTTGACTTCCAACAAGAAAAAGCAATATGATAATAGTTTTAATTCTTATTTGGTTTTTGATAAAAAATTTGGGGATCATAATCTGACTTGGACGAATAACTCGAGTATGAAACGATTTAAAGAAAATCAGGATGTCGAGACATTGTTGAATTTTGACGGTCGACCTGCAAATAATAACAGATTTGCGAATAATAGTATTCAGGATATTTCGCTTTATGCCACGCAATTGGATTATCGATTTTCGAATGATCAATTTACATTGGAAAGTGGGCTGAAATACAGTTTTGTAAAGAATAAAAACGACCTTGATTTCTTTGACGGAACAAGCGGAAATTTGGTTCCTGATTTGTCGAAAAGTAATTTATTTAATTATAAAGAGAATATTTTCGCTGCGTATATTTCTTCAGAATACAAATGGAGAAAATGGGAAATGAAAGCAGGTTTGCGTTCAGAAACGACTTTAATTAAAACCAATTCTGATAATCCGGTTGTGGAAAACAAGACAACCAGAACCGGACTCTTCCCTACTTTTTATCTGATGTATAACCTGAAAGAAGACCAACAGTTGGGACTCTCATACGGGAAAAGAATCGACAGACCTAATTATGATTTCCTAAATCCTTCGAAATCTTACTATAATTTATATTCATATTTTCAGGGCGATGCGAATCTGAAATCAACCATCATTCATAATCTGAGTCTGACTTACACGGTGAAAGACTGGAATTTTGAAGCTTATTACAGCTATATCAAAGACCCTTCTATGGAAATCTCTGTACAAAATCCACAGACTTTTGAAACGGTTTATAATTACACCAATATCGACCACGGACAAAACCTGGGAGCTAATTTCTCCAAAAGTTTTTCTATAAAGCCATTCTGGAAACTGAATATTTTTGCAATGGGAGAATATCAGGAGAATTATTTTATGGGAACGGACAAAGTTTTATATAAAAATGATGTCTTCTTTTACAATGCTAATGTTTCCACACAAATCACTTTGGACAAAGCCAAAACCTGGGATTTGAATGTGTCTTATGTTTATAATTCTAAGACGGTTCAGGGTTCTTTTGACATCAGTTCTTCCCAGAGAACGAATATTATCATTAATAAAAAAATGTTTGATAAAAAATTAGAAGCTGGTATGGTTTTCAATGATATTTTCCGAACGGACAGAAACACCATATCTACGAGATATGCTGACCAAAATCAGTATTTCAAAGATTATCGCGATACGCAGTATTTTATGATCAATCTGAAATACAATTTCGGAAATCAGAAAGTGAAAGATGCAAAAGCCGGACGGAAAACAGATGAGCAAAACAGGTTGTAAACACTATTTAATTATAACAAAACGCCAGCTAATGTAATCAATAGTCGGCGTTTATTTTTTTAATTTTTAAGATACTTTGCTACCTTTTGTTCCAAATCCTCCAGATCAAACGGCTTGGCAACAAAATCATTGGCTTGCGCACTTTCTGCAAGAGCTTCTATATCGTTATTGGCAGTCACATAGATAACAGGAATGTGTTTGAATTCTTCCTGACTTTTCAAAAGTCTGGTAGCTTCTATTCCACCGATGTTTGGAATCCAGTTATCCATCAGAATAATATCGGGATGAAACTCGGAGACTTTTTCCAAAATATTGTGTGACGTCTGGGAAATGTCCACTTCATAACCGCCGTCTTCAAAAATAATTGAAATCAGTTCCAGAAGCGTGGTGTCATCATCAAAAATTAATATTTTTTTCTTGCTCATATGTAGTAAATTTAAAATCTATAGTTTATTATTTTTATTAAGTTGATTGATATAACGGGGTAAATTTTCTGGTGTGATTATCAGGTCAAAATACACGTGATCAACCGCTTGTTTCGGCATAAAATCGATCTCTGCAGTTTCGGGATTCTGTATCCAGACCTGGCCACCATTCCTTTTAACATACTGCAAACCTTCTACACCGTCCGAATTGGCGCCAGATAATAAAACAGCTACCAAACCACCCTCATAAACTTCTGATGCAGAACGGAATGATACATCAATCGAAGGTCTGGAAAAATGCAGCTTTTCCGATCTGTCAAGCGATACATTAGTTTTATCATCAAACAGCAGATGGTAATCCGCCGGAGCTATGTAAATTTTGTTTGCCTGGATCTCCGTTTTATCTTCAATTTCCATAACTTCAAGAAGTGAAAATTGCTGTAATAGTATAGGCAAAATACTTGTCGATTGGGCTTTGCGATGAACGACTAAAACAATGGCAAAACCAAGATCTGCATCTAGACCTCTCACAAGTTCCAGAATAACTTGCAGGCTCCCTGCAGATCCACCGATGATTACCAATTCTGTTTTCCCGTTCATCATTTATTTTAATTATGATCAATTTTCTTCCATATTTTCTGGTCTTCAACCTGGTGATAATATTTACCCAAATTTGAAAATCTCAATGTTTCCTTCGAACCCAAAGCCAGATAACCCAAACTTTCCAGACTGTCATCAAATAAGCGAAATACCCTTTCCTGTAATATTTTATCAAAGTAAATCAAAACATTACGACAAATAATCAATTGAAAACTATTAAAGGAACTGTCAGACACCAGATTATGTGTGGACAGGATCATCTTCTCCTTTAGACTTTTATCGAATCGCACACTATCATAATTCGCTGTATAATAATCCGAGAAATCCTTTTTCCCTCCGGATAAGATATAATTCTCGGAATAGACTTTCATCTGCTGGATTGGAAATACACCCGATCTTGCTGTTTCCAGGACTGACGGATTAAGGTCCGTCGCATAGATCAGGCACTTTTGATAAAGTCCGGCTTCCTTCAACAAAATAGCGATGGAATAAGCTTCTTCGCCTGTGGAACAACCCGCAACCCAAACTCTTATCAATGGATAAGTACCCAGCTGTGGTAATATCTTTTCTCTCAATGTTTTGAAAAAGTAGGGATCACGAAACATCTCTGTAACGTTCACCGTGATTTCTTCTATAAAATGCTTCAGATAGTCCGGATCGTTAACCAAAGTGTATCTTAGTTCCGCAAAACTTGTGAACTTATCAATAAGGCAAATCCTGTTGACTCTGCGTTTAAAAGATGCTCTGCTATACAGGGAAAAATCGTACCCGTACAGTTCATATACGTCTTTTATTAAGAATTCTATCTCTTCGTCTTTTACAATTCCTGGTTCCAGCATTAGAATTTTTCTATAGCAATTAATAACTGATCTAGGTCAATCGGTTTTGTAATATAATCGTCAGCGCCAGCTTCCAGACATTTTTCCCGATCTTCCGGCATCGCCTGGGCTGTTACAGCAATTACAGTCGTTTCTTTTATTGATGAAGTCTCACGGATTATTTTCATCGTCTCATAACCATCCATATCAGGCATCATCATATCTATCAGGAGAACCTTGATCTCTTCATCATTTTTCAAAAGATCTATCGCCTCCTGTCCCATCGTGGCAGTTATAATCTGATAACCTCTGGCCTTCAGTGTCAGTTTAAGAGCAAAAATATTGCGTGGATCATCGTCCACAATTAGAATTTTCTTCTTCATTAGATTTAACTTTCGTATAACCAAACACGTAATAATGATAATAGCTGATCGATATCTACCGGTTTCGAAATATAGTCCGAAGCACCTGCAGCAATACACTTGTCACGATCTCCTAACATCGATTTTGCAGTCACAGCAATAATCGGTAATCGGGCAAACTTCGGCATCTGTCTTATTTCTCGGATTGTTTGATAGCCATCCATCTCCGGCATCATCATATCCATCAGAACAACATCTATGTCAGGATGGTCATTGATCTGACTCAAAGCCTGTTTTCCGTCCATTGCCAAAACGACTTCCACTTTATATTTTTCGAGGGCTTTGGTTAATGAGAAGATATTTCGGGCATCATCGTCGGTAATCAGGATTTTCTTTCCACTTAAGACTTCTGTTAATGAACCAAGCGTTTTGCTTCTGGTTTCTTCGGAATTGTTCTTTTCCTCAACCAAATGTAAAAACAAACCTACTTCATCCAGAATGCGTTTGTAAGAATGAGCGGTCTTCACCACAATAGAATCCGCATACTTTTTGATTTTCAACTCTTCCGAAGTGGACAGGCTGCGTTCTGTAAAAATGATGATTGGCAGATTCTCGAGACCTTCATAACTTTTGATCGATTCAACAATTTCGAATTCATTCCCTTTGGAAGCGCCGATATCCAAAATCACACAATCTACACGATTAGAAACCAAAGCATTAACACTGTCTTCTACATTATTTTCTACAGATAACGAAATGTTATAATTGCTCAAAAAGTAGGACAAAGCACTGGCGTGTCTGGCATTTTCTTCCACAATCAGGACTTTTTGAGGGGATTTTCTGATCGCTTCTTCGATTTTTTTGAAAACCGATGTCATCTGTTCTAATGCCATTGGCTTGTTGATAAAATCAATCGCACCTTTCATCAGACTCTCCTGTTTTGCACGCATTACCGACATCATATGAACCGGGATGTGTCTTGTGCCCGAATTGGATTTCAACTCATCCATTACTTGCCAGCCATCTTTTACCGGCAACTGAATATCCAGCAAAATAGCAAGCGGATGATATTGGATCGCAGCCGACAGCGCCTGATCGCCTCTTACAACCACAACACCTTTGTAGTTCTGCATTCTTGCATACTTGAGCAAAGCTTTGGCAAAATTGGTATCGTCTTCTACAATCAGAATCACTCTATCATCCTCTGTTATAGTATCTCTGTCGTCATCTACATCTTCCGGGATTTCCAAAACAGGATGACTATCGTCCAAAATATGCTTAATCTCTTCCACATCTTCTTTGATAATGTCAACAAGATTCTGGTCGGTTTCTAACTGAACGATTTCAATATTTTTGCTGGATGGAATTGTGAGACTGAATTCACTTCCTTCGTTCACTTTACTGGTTAATGTTAATTCTCCGCCTAATAATCGAGCGATTTCCCGGCTGATTGATAATCCCAAACCTGTTCCACCGAATTTTCTTCTTGTGGAACCGTCAGCCTGTTGGAAAGCTTCGAAAATGATATTCTGTTTGTCTTCCGCAATTCCTATTCCTGTATCTTTTACGGAGAAAATAATGAAACCTTTATTCTTAGGATCATTTTTGATGTTCAGGCTGATACTTCCTTCTGAAGTGAATTTGATAGCATTAGATAAAAGATTTCTCAACACCTGATCCAGTCTCAGTCTGTCCGTCTCAAAATTGGTTCTAACATCTTTATCAATTTCGATATTGAACTGAAGTGCTTTCTGATGAATCACCGGATTGAAAAGGTTACGCAGATCTTTTACCACATCTTCCAACGAAATATCCTGGTAATCCAAAGTCATTTTTCCCGATTCGATTTTTGCAAGATCCAGGATCTCATCAATCAGAGTTAACAGACTGGTTCCCGAGCTCTGGATCACTTTTGCAGATTCTATCTGGTCTTCATTCAGGTTTTCATCAGGATTTTCAGCCATCAAGCGGGACAACAAAAGAATCGAATTCAAAGGTGTACGCAGCTCGTGTGACATATTCGCCAGGAACTCGGATTTGTATTTGGTACTTAACGCTAACTCTTCCACTTTTCTCTGGATCTCAGCATTACGCTCACCAATCAGAAGATTTTTTTCCTCCAAAAGCTTGGAACGCTCTTCCAGCTCGGCATTGGATTGCATCAGTTCTTCCTGCTGCACTTTTAGCTCCTCTTCAGAAGCCTGCAATTTCTGAGTTTGAGCTTCGAGCTCTGTATTGAGATTCTCCAGTTCAGAATGCTGTACCTGCAATTCTTCTGATTGCGTTTGGGTTTCTTCCAACAATCGCTGTTCCTGCTCCCTGCTTTTTGCTGTATTAAGGGCAATCGCAATATTGCGGCTGCTTTCTATAAAATATTCAACTTGATTATCATCAAAATTCGTAGTTGAATTCAGTTCCAAAACACCAAAGCTGTGTTCCCCATAATAAATCGGAACCAATAAAATACTATTGACTCTAACCTTATTGGCTGCAAATGTTACTGTAAAATCGTTTTCATTAATATCATTGTAAACCTTCGGCATTCTCTGAACGAAAACCTGTCCTACCATTCCTTCGCCGTGTTCGAAGATTTTTTTCATATGATCTTCTAATCCATAAGCTGAGCTCAGTTTTAGTTTTCCTTCCTCATTCAGATAGATCGCGCCGTTGATACATTTAGCATAATCGATCAAACTATTGAGAGACTGGCTTGTGACTTCTTTTACAGACTTATTGCCCACCAGGGATTCATTCAGTAGAACCAAGCCTTTTTGTCGCCATTCGCTTTGATTAATCTGGTCAAACGATTTCTTGAGAGAATCTGTCATATGGTTCAAGGATTCTACCAGATCACCCAAATCGTCCTGTACATTATCAACCGCTTTCTGGCTGTAATCCCCATTGGAAACACGATTTGCAATTTGTTTGATTGCATTGACACGTCTGGTAATTTCAAGATCCTTTTCCTTTAGCTCTCTTTCCAGCTTATCTCTCCTGATAAGATCTGCCTTTAGTTTTGCATAGAAAGAAGCCGTTACTATGACCGCTGCAATTGCAGAAAAAATGATAAATAAAACAGTGGTATTGGAGGATTTTGTCAGATCCTTGTTTTTAATTTCTAATATCTGTTCTTCATACTTTACAAAATCATTTACGATGCTTCGGCATTTGTCCATATAAGCCTTGCTCATCGTGATCTGCTCCTGGGTCATCTGGATACCATTGCGTCTGTCCTCTACAAAATGTTGCAAATTATTCATAGTGGTTTTAACATTTTGCTCCAGATTATTAAAACGTTGCAATTGGAACTGATCATCGATATCCAAAGCTTTTGCACGTTCTATGGCTTTTGGAAGCTCTACCAAACTGCGTTTGTAAGGATCCAGATAATTTTCTTTACCGGTCAGCTGGTAACCTCTGTTTCCTGTTTCAGCATCAAGCAATAAAATCAGAACATCTTTGACCGCAGTAATAGATTTTCTGCTTGTAGAGAGCTTTTCTCTATTTTGCATTTGATTTTGGATACTCCAATAAGAAGCAATCGAACTGGCAATAAGAATCAAAAGTGACAAACCGACTCCTATCTGCAGATTTCTTATAATTTTCTTTGGCATAAAGAATTTAATTTAATGGTAAAGTGAAATAAAATGTAGAACCTTCTCCCAACTCACTGGAAACACCAATTGTTCCGTGGTGCTGTTTAATGATTTCGGAACAGATGTACAAACCGATTCCCATTCCCTGGAACTGTAGAGACGACTCTTCTACACGATAAAATTTCTGAAAAACATACTCTTGTTTGAAATCCGGAATCCCAATTCCAAAGTCTGTAACACTGATTCTGACTTCTTTTTCATCTGTAAAAGTGGTAACGATGATTTGGTGATTCTCGGGAGAATATTTGATAGCATTGCTAAGGAAATTGATTAAGACCTGCTCGATTCTAATCTTATCAAAAGGTATCAGAAAATCCGGTTTCACGCCGTGACGTTCTATTTTCACATCCGCTCCATTGGTATGCAAGATGGTTTCGATAGCGTTTTGAAGGACATTTTCCAGGTTCTCAGGTTTTTTATTGATTTTCAGTTTTCCGTTTTCAATTTTAGAGACATCCAGCAGATCTGTGATGAGACTGTTCAGTTTTTCGATTTGGTCTAATGTTTTTTCGACATAGATCAATTCCGAATTTTCCTGATTAAGTTTCAGTTTGCGTTCCAGCAATTGGGTGTAGGCTTTGATACTTGTGAGAGGTGTTTTCAGCTCATGACTCGCAATGCTCAGAAATTCATCTTTTTCTTTCTCGATTCTTTTCTGATCATCGATATCCGTGAAAGTTCCCACCCAGGTTTTGATCAATTCACCTTCAAAAACTGGCGACATTCTCAGCAGATGGTATCTGTAATGATTGGTTTTGATATTCTTGATACGGACTTCCAATTCCAGCGCTTTCCCTCTCTTTCTACACTCTTCGAATTCTTGTTTGATGTTATGATCATCCGGATGCGTTTCAGGAAAAACCTGCTCAGAGTCCGAATATTGGTACCATTTACAATTTACAAAATCCACTTCCCCATCTTGATTGAGTGTAAAAGCAATTTGTGGCAAAGCTTGCAACATCAAATGAAAATGATCGATCTGGGATTTCATGGTCGCCTGAGATTCACGTCTGCCTTTAACTTCCAGCTCCAGATTTTGCTGTGTTCTTTTCATCGCAAGACTGTTCTCCTGCAGATTATAAAAAGTTTTGACTTTAAGAAGAAGGATTTCCGGATCTATAGGTTTTGTAACATAATCGATACCGCCGGATTTGTAACCTTTGGTAATGAATCTTTTCTCGGTATTAACCGCGGATAAAAAAACAATGGGGATTTCTTTGGTTTTGCTGTATCCGGACAAAGTTTCCGCTACTTCAAAACCATCCATATCCGGCATCTGGACATCCAAGACAATCAAAGAATAACTATTCTTCAGCGCCTTTCCCAGTGCTTCTTCACCGGAAATAGCCGTATCAACTTCAAAATCATTGGACTCTAGTAATTTTTTTAATGAATAAATATTGTTTTGATTATCATCGACTATTAAGACCATAAAATTTTAAAATGTGCTAATTGTTATTTTACACTTTGCTTGGACATCAAAAATACTTACAATATTTTAATATTACATTATTTTTAGCAATTTGTAAATGAAAACAAGCTTAGCAAAAATTCAGCCAAGTTATATGCAATTATAATTATTAATTTTAACACATATAAATATCATCTTTTGTTGGATAGAATCATTTGATTGGTAATAAAAATTTATAAACCTTAACTTTGCAGAAAATAATCTTTTGAAAGACCTTTTACTCATCACACCGCCTTTCACGCAGCTCAATACGCCTTACCCGGCGACAGCTTATATCAAAGGTTTTCTAAATACCAAAAACATCTCTAGTTATCAGATGGATTTGGGAATCGAAGTGATATTGGAGCTGTTTTCCAAAGAGGGCATCCAAAAGGTTTTCAATACGGATATCGATCTTCATCATACTTCCGAAAACTCTCAAAGAATCTTTGCTTTACGCGAGGAATACATCAAAACCATAGATCAGGTCATTCTTTTTTTACAGAATCAGAATCCAACCTTGGCAAGGCAGATTTGCTCTATGAATTTTCTTCCGGAAGCTTCCCGGTTCAATCAGTTGGATGATATGGAATTTGCTTTCGGGAATATGGGATTGCAGGACAAAGCCAAACATTTGGCAACATTATATTTAGAAGATCTTTCCGATTATATTGTAGAAAATATCGATTCCGATTTTGGGTTCAGCAGATATGCGGAGCGATTGGGAAAAAGTGCTAATTCTTTTGATGAGCTATATTCTAAAATTAACGCAGATCCAACTTTCATCGATGATTTCACATTAAAGATTTTGAAAGAAAATCTGGAACTGGTTCAGCCAAAGCTGGTTTGTTTTTCGGTACCGTTTCCTGGGAATTTGTATTCTGCTTTCCGATGTGCAAAATTCATTAAAGAAAACTATCCGAACATCAAAACTGCAATGGGCGGAGGTTTCCCCAACACAGAACTCAGAGAAGTTAAAGATGTGCGCGTATTCGAATTCTTTGATTTTATCACTTTAGATGATGGCGAACTACCTTTGGAATTGGTTTATGAAAACATCTGTCACGCTGCAACTCTCGAAACTAATTACAAAAGAACATTGCTTTTGGAAAATGGCGAGGTCGTTTATAAAAACAATTCAATCAGACACGATTACAAGCAATCCGAAATCGGAACACCTGATTATTCGGACCTACAACTGAACCGTTATATTTCTGTCATCGAGGTCGCAAATCCAATGCACAGCTTGTGGAGCGACGGACGCTGGAACAAGCTGACAATGGCGCACGGCTGCTATTGGGGTAAGTGTACCTTCTGTGATATTTCATTAGACTATATAAAGATTTATGAACCTATTTCTGCCAAAATTCTGGTAGACAGAATGGAAGAACTCATCGAGCAGACTGGCGAAACAGGTTTCCATTTTGTGGATGAAGCAGCTCCTCCAGCATTGATGCGGGAAGTCGCTTTAGAAATTCTTCGCAGAAATCTGGTAGTGACTTGGTGGACGAATATCAGATTCGAAAAAAGCTTTACTCAGGATTTATGTTTTCTCTTGAAAATATCCGGCTGCATTGCTGTTTCCGGAGGATTGGAAGTTGCCAGTGACCGACTCTTAAAATTGATTGACAAAGGCGTTTCCGTAGATCAAGTGGCAAGAGTTACAAGGGATTTTACCGAAGCGGGCATTATGGTTCACGCCTATCTGATGTACGGCTACCCGACACAGACAGTTCAGGAAACCGTCGATTCTTTGGAAATGGTTCGTCAGTTGTTCGAAATGGGAATTCTGCAAAGTGGCTTCTGGCATCAGTTTGCAATGACAGCACATTCTCCTGTCGGCATTAATCCTGAAGAATTTGGGGTGACACCAATTAAGCAGGAAATTAAATTTGCTAATAACGATGTTGATTTTACGGATAAAACAGGAATCGATCACAGCCGATTTAGTTTTGGACTGAAAAAGTCACTCTTCAATTATATGCACGGCATCAATTTCGAAATCCCTTTGCAGGATTGGTTTGAGTTTAAAATCCCTAAGACGACTATTCATCCCGATTACATCCACGATTGCCTGCTTGAGGAGGAAAATTTCATATTCAAAGGCAATTCTAAACTGATTTTTCTGGATAAAAATATCATCGCAAAGGATCTTATCAAAACCAAAAAAGGCAATTCCTGGGAATTAAAACAGATTACCTTCCATCTGAAGACCAATATCGTAAAAATAGAACTGGATAAAGATAAAGCCGAATGGCTGATTAAGATCCTGGAAGAAAACTCAATAGAAAATGCGAAGAAAATCACTTTACAACAACTGAAAAATCAGTATGAAGAACAGTTTGAGGATTTCGAATTGTTCTGGTTTTCAAGACCTATCCAGCAACTCAAAGAAAACGGAATCATCCTAAGTCTATAACATAAAAAAATCCCGAAATTAGTTTTCCGGGATTTATATTTACTTGATACCTAAAAGTTCCACCTCAAAGATCAAAGTGCTGTTAGGTCCTATCTCTTTGCTGATCTGCTGATCACCATACGCCAGATTCGGTGGTAAAGTCAGTCTCCATTTACTGCCAACGGGCATCAGTTGCAAACCTTCTGTCCAACCGGAGATCACTCGGTTCAATGGAAAAGATGCAGGCTTTCCACGTTTTACTGAGCTGTCAAAAACCGCTCCTGTAATTGTCGTGCCGTGGTAATGGACTGTTACCGTATCCTTCGCTTTTGGTTTAGCGCCCTCACCTTCTGTGATGATCTCGTATTGCAATCCGCTTGGCAGGGTTACCACGCCTTCCTTAGCAGCGTTCGCTTCCATATAAGCATTGCCATCATTAAGATTTTTTTCAGCTAAAGCTTTTTTCTTTTTTAGTAATAAATCTGCAACTCCCATAATATCTGTTTAAGGACACAAAAATAAGGTTTTAAAAATAAAAGTGCTCACACAAGAGCCACTTAGTGATTACTGAGGAGGATTGTTATCTTGAGAATTATTCGGGAGATCCGAATTCTTCGCCGCTTTTACCAACTCATTGACATCGGCGTAGAAAAGTTTCCAATCGTTGACATCTTTCATTGCGGTGATGAGGTTGAGGAAAGATTTCAAAGACTTTTCCAGATCTTTGCGGATTCCTGATGCTGTTTTCTGATTCCGAAGATCGGCATTGGCGGAGGCTTGCTCTGCAAAGAGTGTTTCAAAAGCTTTCTGTTTATTTTTCATATCTGTGAAAGCATCTTCCAGAGACAATGCTTTTAACTTTTGGCTGTTCTCCGGTTTTTCGAGTTCCTCGATCAGTTTTTTCATTTGAGCGGTTTGGGAGGAATAGCTCAACTTGTACAACTCCAGACCAAACAATTTGAAAATCTGATACAGGTCTTCTGCATATTGATAGTTAGCAACCGAGGATAATTTTCTGTACCCATTTAAGAAACCTTTCAGATCAGAGAATGCGTTATCTCTTTCTTTATCCGCTTGAGCAACCGAATCACCTTTCCCACTGTAGATTTGTTTAGCATAAACGGCGTCGTAATCTGCATATTTCAGTTTGAGATCTGCCAATAATGGATGAGCGGTGATGACAGCATAATTTCCAGACTCTGAAACATTGATGGTTCTTTGGGCAAGTGTAGCCAAATCTTTGGTACTTAACTTTGATAGTGTAATTTTCATACATTTAGTGTTTTTGTTGTTAATTATTTAGTTTTTTACACATTTTAAATGTATAAAAATATTCTTTAGTCACAAAACTATAGTTGGGAAACAAAAGTAAAAGTCATTTTGTTACAAAACGAAGGTTCTCTAACTTCCGTCAAAGTTGTTTGGTTACAAAACCCTCGTTTGGAAACCAAAGTAAAAGTTGTTTTGTTAGAAAACGAGGGTTTTGTGGCTTCTGCCAAAGTTTGGTGGGTTGGAGAACGAGGGTTTTGGAAAATTTCAATTGAAACAATAAACTACTAATAATAAAATCGATTGATGTTCGTACATTTGATGAGCTCTAAAAAATTTTATATGATTGAACAATCGCCAACTTTCATTATAGCAAAAGACCTTTCTTTTACAGGTATCTTACACGATATTAAGAAATCTCCAACAAGCTTATCTCCAGTTTTTGAAGCTTTTACAAATGCATTAGAATCAATTAAAATTAAAAAGAATAACAACGAAAAATTTGGAAATGGCAAAATTGTAATTTCAATATATGCCAATGAACTAACTGATAAAACTTCTGAATTTAGAGCAATTGAAATTTTTGATAATGGAGTTGGTTTCAATGAGGAAGAGTTCAAAAGATTTAACACATTCAAGGATAATTCGAAAGGTTTTAAAAATTTAGGCTCAGGTAGAATACAATACGTTCATTTTTTCGACAGAACTACAATTAATAGTATATTTAATGAAAATAACAAATATTTTGAAAGAGAGTTTATCTTATCCAAGAGTAAATCTTTTTTAAATCATAATGCTATTGTAAAACAAAACTATTGTAAGGAGATTTCTGAACAAAATACATATTCAAAAGTCAGTTTCACAGGTCTTTTAGAACCAAGTAACATATATAATTCATTAACTGATGACTCGTTAAAAAAGGAACTACTGAAAAGATACTTACATTATTTTTGTTTTAACTCAAATGAAATTCCAGAAATTATAATTGATTTCTATATTTATGATTCTTTAAAATCAACATCAACAATTTCGAAATTTGACATTCCTAAATATGATAAAAAAGAAGATATTATAATTCATTATAGTACACCAGCAAGAGATGGGAATTCAATTGAGAAATCAGAAAATAAAGAAGTTTTTTCAGTAGCAACGTTCAAAGTTGATAAAAAGCTGTTAGAAAACAATGATATTAAACTTATTTCAAAAGGAGAAGTTGTTGAAGAGACAAAAATTAGTTTAAATGGAATATCTAGAAATGATAATATTAATGGCAACAAGTACCTTGTATTAGTTTCCGGAAATTACATTGATGAAAAAGACACTAATATCCGAGGTGAACTTGATATTCCAACAAAAAATTCCACCAAACTTTTTAATGCTTTTAATCAGGAGGTACTTTTTTTAGAAGACATTGAAAGCAATGTCAATGATAAATTAAAGAGTCTTTATCCCGAAATTGAGAAAATTATAGAAAAACACCAGAATGAATTAGAACATTTAAAAGATATGTTTTTGATTGGAGAAGATGATGATGTTGAAATTTCTATCAATGATGATGATAAAAAGATTTTAGAAAAATTCTATGAAGCTCAAGCAAAAAAAGAAGCTAAGGTTGATGCTTCAATTAAAGAATCTATTGATAGGTTAGATTATTTAGATACAACTTCTAAGGATTACGAAGACGAATTAGAAAAAGAAATAAAAAAATTAGTTAGAATTTTACCCGAGCAAAACAAAAGGACGTTAAGTCATTATGTTGCAAGAAGAAAATTAGTTATTGAATTATTTTCCAAAATTTTAGATAAAAAACTTAAAGTTCAAAATTCTGGATTTAGAGAAAAAGATGAAGCTCTTATTCATAATCTTCTATTCACACAAAAATCAACAAATACTTATGGAAGCGATTTATGGATACTAAATGAGGAATTTATTTATTTTAAAGGTAATTCAGAACTCCAATTGAAAGATTTAGAGATTGATAATAAAAAAGTTTTTAAATCCGAATTTGAAGAGGAAGAACAAAGATATTTAACATCACTTGGTCAAAGCAGATTAGATACAAGACCAGATGTTTTATTATTTCCGGAAGAAGGTAAATGTATAATTATAGAATTTAAAGCTCCGAATGTTAATGCCTCTAATCATCTTACACAGATTAATAAATATGCGTCATTTATAAGAAATTACACCAACAAAGAATTTAAAATAAAGACTTTTTATGGCTATCTAATTGGTGAAGGTATTGAACCAAAGGATGTTCAGGGAAGCGTATCTACTTTTGAACACTCTCATAATTTTGATTATTTATTTAGTCCTGCTCAAAGAGTAATTGATTTTAATGGAGATGAACACGGTTCAATTTATACCGAAGTTTTAAAATATACATCTCTTCTAAAAAGAGCTGAATTAAGAAATCAAATATTTATAGAAAAACTTGGACTTAAATAACATCAAAAAAACCTGCTCAATAGCAGGTTTTCATATTTATTATAAAGCAAAAATCTTAATGTCCAGACTTAGCATCGACATCCTGTTTCACGTGGCTAAGATATTTGGTACAATAAGCACCAAAAATCAAGATCACAAGATAACAGAACACTGGAATAATAAAAGAATGTTGTACTCCAAAAGTATCTGCCAGATAACCCTGGAAAATTGGAACAATCGCGCCTCCTAAGATGGCCATTACGACCAAAGAAGAACCTTGGCTCGTATATTTTCCTAAACCGGAAATCGCCAAAGTATAAATATTAGAGAACATAATCGAGTTGAAAATCCCGATTCCTAAGATGCTGTACATTGCCATTTCACCGTGATTCAGCATCGCTGAGATCAGTAACAAAACGTTGATTCCTGCAAAGATAGACAGCGTTCTCGCCGGAGCAGATTTTCCTACGAAGAATGCTACGAAATTCAAAGCAATAAATACCAAGAAGAAACTAATCTGTGCAAACGTTAAATCAACAATACTGAAAATCACCAGGAAAACTGCCGCAGCTGCACCAAACATATACAAAGCCTTTTTACCTTGGCTAATCGAATGATTCAATGAAATTGCACCTAAAAATCGCCCGATCATTGCACCACCCCAATACAGGGAAAGATAATTTTTACTTACCACTTCAGAAAGATTCATCACTTGTGGCTGTTCCAGAAAGCTGATAATAAAGCTTCCTACTGCCACTTCTCCGCCAACATAGCAGAACATCGCTAAAACTCCGAACCTCAAATGATTATGCTGCAAAGCACCAAAACCTTTTACTAATTCTTCGCCTTTTACCTGGAAATCTGGAAGCTTCACTCTTGAGATTAACAAAGCAACCAATAAAAGAATCGCTGCAAAGATCAGATAAGGAATTTTAGTTGCTGCCGCAGAGAAAGATCCGTCCGGAGCAGAAAACAACTCGAAGATCAGATGTCCGCCCAAAACCGGCGCAATCGTTGTTCCGAAAGCGTTGAAAGCCTGCGTCATATTCAGTCGGCTGGATGCGGAATCTTCCGGTCCTAAAAGAGAAACGTAAGCATTTGCGGTAATTTGCAATACTGTAAATCCTAATCCTAGAATAAATAATGCCCCTAAAAATAGTGGATAAGAAGCGAAACTTGCAGCCGGATAAAACAACACACAGCCTAAAGCCGCCAGGAAAATCCCGAAAAGAATTCCTTTTTTGTAGCCCACTTTATCAATCGGGTCGCCATTGGTTGTTGAGATCAAAAAATAGATCAGCGAGCCGATAAAATAAGCTCCGAAGAAACAGAACTGCACTAGCATCGATTGAAAGAATGTCAGATTGAAAAGCTGTTTCAGGTAAGGAATGAGGATATCATTCATACAAGTGATGAATCCCCACATAAAAAACAAAAGGGTAATGGTAATCAGAGGTATTGTGTAATTCCTCTTCGATTGTACTTCATTCGTCATAATCATTCATTTAAAATAGGTTTAAATATAGTCTGTTTTATTGATAAAAAACTCACTTTGGGATATTAAATTTCATATTACTTATCATATTTTTTAGCAAACAAAACTATTTGAATAAGCAAAATCTGTATAAGGTTTTCCAAAACCAAATTCATAAGAAATAACTTACATAAACATTTACTGATAAGTCAGACCCGGATTGTTCGCAGAAATTCTCATTAATCCAGTAAGAATCAATCATAAATATTAAAAAATTCCCAAAAATACTTTCGATTTTTTAAATTTTATTTTTCTTCAATATTTTTATTAATATTTTTGTAACATTGCCCCCATAAACAGACAGATGGATTCTAAAGAACTAATACTAAAACGATCAGAAGAAAATAAACAGTTATACATCCCTAATTTATCAGCCGATCCTGTCATCTTTGGCTTCGATCAAAATGAATTGAAGGTTTTACTCGTGAAGATGAACTATAGAAAGATGTGGATTTTGCCTGGTGGATATATTAAAAAAGATGAAGATCTGAATGATGCTGTTGTAAGAATCCTGAAAGAAAGAGCCGGTGTGAATGCAGTTTCTTATCTTGAAGAGTTTGCTGTATTTGGGAAAAAGAACAGAAGTGAAGGCTATTTCGAAGATTTTGATGAGACTTTATTCCAAAAGCAGAGGTTCATTACAATAGGTTATTATGCTTTATTTAATCCTTCTAAAATTGATCTGGCTACAGATGAGTTCAGTGAGAGTTGCGAATGGATTTATCTAAGCCAATTGCCTGAAATAGAAATGGCGATGGATCATAAAGAAATTGTAGAAAAAGCGCTTTTAGCTTTACGAGAAAAAATATCAATCAAACCAATAGGATTTAATTTATTACCTGAAAAATTTACGCTTTCTGAGCTTCAGAAACTTTATGAGGCTATTCTTGGAAAAGAATTAAACAGAGGAAATTTCTACAGAAAAATCAAAAACCTTGGAATTCTAAGGAAATTGGACGAACAAAGACGTGGCGGAGCTCATAAAGCGCCGGATCTTTATTCTTTTGACGAAGAGAATTATAACAAAGCACTTGAAAACGGTTTGACAAGCTGGTAATCATAATCAGCTTTAAAATAAAAAAAGAATCATTAAATAATTAATGATTCTTTTTTGTTTATGTGATATTTAAGGATTTTTATTCGCAAAGAATAATTCCTTTATCATTATTAAATTCTAAAACTCCGCTTTTAATTTCGTAAGAAAATGCTGATTTAGCTTCAGTTTCTTTAGTCAAAAACTTCTGATAAGCAGAATCTACTTTCTCTGTGTAGATTTTCACTTTACCGTGTACTAAAGCTGATACAATCGCTGCGTGATTTTTAAATATTTGGAACTCCCCGCTTTTTCCGGGAAGAAGAACTGAGTCTACTTGGCCATCAAAAACAACGTATTCCGGAGTTAAAATTTTTATATTCATTTTTTATGAAATTATAGATTGTAGATTTTAAATTATAAATTATTGAAATTCAATCTAAAATCTAAAATTTGACATTTAAAATTAATTAAGCGTTTTCAGCTAACATTTTTTGTCCAGCTGCGATCGCTTCTTCGATAGTTCCTTTCAAGTTGAAAGCAGCTTCCGGATATTGATCCAACTCACCGTCGATGATCATATTGAATCCTTTGATGGTATCTTTGATATCAACCAAAGATCCTGGGATACCTGTAAACTGTTCAGCAACGTGGAAAGGTTGAGACAAGAATCTCTGAACTTTTCTAGCTCTGTAAACTACCAATTTATCTTCTTCAGACAATTCTTCCATACCAAGGATTGCAATAATATCCTGCAATGCTTTGTATCTCTGAAGAATTTCTTTTACTCTTTGAGCACAGTTATAATGTTCTTCACCAATGATTTCTGGAGCCAGGATTCTTGACGTAGAAGCCAATGGATCTACCGCTGGGTAAATACCTAATGAAGCAATTTTTCTATCTAATACTGTAGTTGCATCCAAGTGAGCAAACGTTGTTGCCGGAGCCGGGTCAGTTAAGTCATCCGCAGGTACATAAACTGCCTGCACAGACGTAATAGATCCGTTTTTAGTTGAAGTAATTCTTTCCTGCATCGCACCCATTTCAGATGCAAGCGTTGGTTGGTAACCTACCGCTGATGGCATACGACCCAAAAGTGCAGATACCTCAGAACCCGCTTGTGTAAAACGGAAGATGTTATCAACGAAGAAAAGTACGTCTCTACCTTGTCCTGTTTCTCCACCGTCTCTATAATATTCAGCTAATGTCAAACCAGACAATGCTACTCTAGCTCTTGCTCCTGGCGGCTCGTTCATCTGTCCGAAAACGAAAGCTGCTTTAGAATCTTTCATCGCTTCAAGATCTACTTTAGAAAGATCCCAACCTCCATTTTCCATAGAGTGCATGAACTCGTCACCATATTTGATAATCCCGGATTCCAACATCTCTCTCAAAAGGTCATTTCCTTCTCTAGTTCTTTCTCCCACTCCTGCGAATACAGAAAGACCACCATGTCCTTTCGCGATGTTGTTGATCAATTCCTGGATCAATACTGTTTTTCCTACACCTGCTCCACCGAACAATCCGATTTTACCTCCTTTTGCATAAGGCTCAACAAGGTCAATTACTTTGATACCTGTGAAAAGAACTTCTGCAGAAGTTGATAATTGGTCAAATTTTGGTGCTTCTCTGTGGATTGGCAAACCTCCTTCTTTTGACAAATTCTGGATTCCGTCAATCGCATCTCCAACAACGTTGAAAAGACGACCGTTAACTTCATCACCAACCGGCATTGTAATTTGTTTTCCTGTACCAGTTACTTCCTGACCTCTTTGAAGACCGTCGGTAGCATCCATTGCGATACATCTTACCATATCCTCACCAATGTGCTGCTCAACCTCTAAAACAACTTTTTCTCCGTTGCTTTTAGTGATTTCTAAAGCGTCATATATTTTTGGTAATTCTTCAACTTCATTAAAAACCACGTCGATAACCGGTCCAATAATTTGTGAAATTTTTCCTTTAATTTGGTTTGCCATTACTAAATTTTTACTTGTGCGCAAAGATAATAAAAGTTTGTTAATGAGCATTGTCAGAAAAAAAGATTTTTATCATATTTGTATGACATTATTAAACACCATTTTTCGGTGTATTTTTACACAGGCAGACTTATAACGTTTTGCTATAAAATTCAGGATTTGAAAATCATCAGAGATCTTACAGATTACCACTCTACAACACCTTTAGCATTATCATTAGGAATGTTTGACGGTGTTCATTTGGGACATTTATCTATCATCAATACTTTAAATGAAATTGCAGAAAAAGAACATCTTGAATCTGCAATTCTAAGTTTTTGGCCACATCCGAGAAAGTTTTTGAATCCAAATGATGATGTGAAAATGCTCAACACGCTTGAAGAGAAATTAGAATTACTTGAAAAAAGCGGAATCAAAAATATATTTCTGAAAACTTTTGATGAGGAATTTAGAAATTTGACAGGAACAGAGTTTTGTGAACAGGTTTTGGTGGATAAGCTCAATGTCAAACATATTATAATAGGATACGATCATACATTCGGGAAAAATAAAAGCGGAAATTTTGAATTGTTGAAATCCCTCTCTGATGAATTAGGATTTAAAGTCAATCAATTGGAAGCTGTTCAGACTAATGATCTTAATATTAGTTCTACAAAAATCAGAATCGCATTGTCAGAAGGCAGAATCAGTGATGCTAATAAAATGCTGGGTTACCATTATCCTTTGACCGGAAAAGTCATTCACGGAAAAAAACTAGGCAGAACCATTGGTTATCCAACTGCGAATATTGAAGTTCCAGTCAATAAACTTCTTCCAAAAAAAGGCGCTTATATTGTTGAAGTTTATATCAACAATCAATTCTATAAAGGAATGCTGAGCATCGGAACCAATCCAACCATCGACGACAAAAATCAATCTTTACATACCGAAGTTTATATTCTGGATTTTGACCAGGATATTTATGATAAAGAAATCACAATTAAATTTCGAGACTTTCTCCACGATGAAATTAAGTTTGAAGGTTTGGAAAAACTGATTGAAAGATTGGATGAAGATAAAAAGCTGACGAAAGAATTTCAGTTTTAAGAAATAAAAAAGGATAGCAATTGCTATCCTTTAATTTTATATTTCCGATGAAAATTATTTCAAAGTAAATTTGATTTTTGTTCTAATATCAGAAGACGAACTTCCAATCAAAGCTTCGAAATCGCCTGGTTCAGCAACCCAATCGTGTTTTGCAGGATCAAAGAAGCTCAATGCAGATTTATCAATTGTGATAGAAACATCTTTAGATTCTCCAGCTTTCAAATAGACTTTATCAAATCCTTTCAGTTCTTTCAAAGGTCTTGGCAAAGATGATTTCAAATCACTGATGTATAATTGCACCACTTCTGCTCCATCAACTTTACCATTATTTTTAACATTTACCGTGAAAGTGATTTTATCATTAGCTGTTAATTCAGATTTGTCTGCTTTTACTTTTCCATACTCGAAAGTGGTGTAACTCAAACCGTGTCCAAAACTGAATAATGGTTTGATATTCTTCGTATCGTGCCAACGGTAACCCACAAAAATCCCTTCATTATAAGTAATATTGATAGGATCTTTCAAATCTTTTCCTTTTCCAGCAGCTAATTCAGCCTTGTTTCCAGGGTACTCTCCCAAAGCGTGTGCCGAATTATCTTCCAATTTCACAGGAAAACTGAAAGGTAATTTCCCAGATGGGTTTACATCACCAGCCAAAACTGCCGCAATTGCGTGACCAGATTCTGAACCCAAATACCAAGACTGCAAAACTGAAGGCACTTCTTTGATCCAAGGCATTGCAACTGCATTTCCAGAAACTAAAACTACTGCCAAATTTTTATTCGCTTTTGCTAAGGCTGAAATTACAGCATCCTGATTATATGGCAAACCGTAACTTTCTCTGTCCATCCCTTCTGCATCCTGATGATCACTCTTGTTAAGACCACCAACAAACACTACAAAATCGGACTCTTTTGCCAATTTTACAGCTTCAGCAATTAATTCTGCAGAAGAACGCGTTTCTTTCAGATCTTGTCCAGATTTCACACCATTGTAATCTCCTCCAATATCTCCAACGTAACCTCTTGCATACACCACTTCAGTTTGTTTCCCGAAACGTTCTTTGATTCCGTCAAGTGGTAAAGTTTCATATTTTACTTTCAAAGAAGAACTTCCGCCGCCAACAGTCATCATTTTGATGGCGTTCTCTCCTATTACTGCGATTTTCTTAGTCTTAGATAAGTTGATTGGTAATGTTGCTTTTTGATTCTGAAGAAGAACAATTCCTTCTGATGCAATTTGTTTTGCTGCAGCAATGTGATCTTCTGAAGCGATAGAACCGAAAGGCTTATTCTTATTCATTGATGTTTTGTAAGCCAAACCAAGAACTCTTCTTACCTTGTCATCCAATTCTTTAGTTCCAACTTTTCCGGATTTAATCAAATCCAAATAAGGTTTTGCTAAATAATAATTCTCATAAGCATTGCTTGTTCCTTTCGATAACCCATTGGTCCAAGTTCCAAATTCTAAATCCAAACCATTATGAATTGCTTGGTCTGTATCTAAAACGGCACCCCAATCGGAAACCACAACGCCTTTGTAACCCCATTCGCCTTTCAAAATATCATTCAGCAAATATTGATTATGACTGGCGTGCTGACCTTTATATAAATCGTAAGCTCCCATAATCGTCCAGGAATCACCTTCCTGAACTGCCGCTTTGAATGGCGGTAAATAAATCTCATACAACGCTCTGTCATCCACAATCACGTTGCTCGAGTGTCTGAAAGTTTCCTGATTATTCAATGCGAAATGTTTCACACTCGTCGCAACACCATTTGCTTGCACACCTTTGATATAAGGCACAACCATTTGAGAAGTCAAAAACGGGTCTTCTCCCATATACTCGAAGTTACGGCCATTAAGAGGTGTTCTGTAGATATTAACACCCGGTCCAAGAATTACATCTTTTCCTCTGTATCTCGCTTCTTCTCCAAGAGATTTCCCGTAGATAGAAGACATATTTCTGTTCCAAGTTGCGGATAATGCTGTCAAAGCCGGATAAGCAATAATAGAATCATTGGTCCAGCCCGCTTGGTCCCACTCATCCCAAAGCACCTCTGAACGCACACCGTGAGGTCCGTCAGCAGTCCAAAGTTCTGGAATTCCGAGTCTTGGAACGCCGTGCGAACTGAATTTGGATTGCGCGTGAATGATGTTGATTTTTTCCTCCAAAGTCATCCTTGACAGCGCATCTTCGATACGCTGCTCCACCGGTTTGGAATCATCTAAGTAAATTGGTGTTTTTTTCTGAGCGAAACTAAACTGCGACATACAGCTTAATGCAGAAAGTAATATTAATTTTTTTATCATAAATTTTACTCTTTTCTAATCGAATTTTTAGAGTGCCTAATATACAAATTATTTTATTATCTCATAATGAGAAAATAAAAACTCATAAGAATTAAGGGAACTGGAAAGTTAATTAAAATTAGAAATCTGTTAAATGAACGCTTTATAACAAAAAAAGAAATTAACTGTTGATAATTTCCTCTTTTAATTTTTTAGTCAAAGAATTAAATACCAAATCGTAGGAATGATCAATGAGCTTTATAATCAAATCTTTTTTGAGACCTTCACATAGAATAGAATTCCAATGCGTTTTGTTCATATGATAAGCTCCGGAAATCTGAGGATGATTTTCACGAAGTTCTTCGCTCCACTCCGGATCAGCTTTTGCAGAGAATGTTGCAGGTTGTTTTTCTAAAGAAATCAAAAGAAACATCTTACCGCCAACCTTGAAAACCAAAGTCTCATTATCAAAAGGGAAACCTTCTGTTACAGCTTTTTTGGATAAACAATATTCGCGGATTTCTTCTGTTTGCATAATTAAATTTTCAAATTCCCCATTACTCCTTCATTAGTCATTTCATCAATAAATCCAAGTTCAAGTCCAGACCTTGGATCAATATTCTTATGCTCTATAATATTATCACTCAAAGATAATTTTTCTCTTAGTTTGGGAATATTTAAAATTGTATCAAAATAAATCCAAACAGAATCAACATTTGACCAAGCTTTTCCAATAAAATTGATTGTAATCCTTTTCTTAATCAGATAACTGATTACTTTCTTTAGCTCTTGAGATTCGATAATATTTAATGGATTTCTAAAATATTGTTCAAAAGTTAATATCTCATTGCCAATATTTGTTTCAACTTGTAAACTATCTACTACAGTTCTACTCAATGTACCATTAAGCGTGAGTATAGAATCTTGTTCATTTAAAGTATTTTTTAATGAAGTCAAAATTCTATTTTCCGGAATTTCATAAATTAAGTCTTCCAGTTTTTTTAATAATTTGTTTCTTTCAATTAGAAAATTCATCTAATATATTAGAATTTAAAAGTATTCTTAGGAAGTTCTTTGTTGATTTCGATTTTATTGATCATCATTACATAATCACTGTCTTTTTTAGGCGAAGACGATTCGATTCTGTAAGGCATCAATAAGTTTCCTACTTTTCTGTAATCGGAATAAGTCAGGGTTTCGTCTTTCTTGATTTCACGGAATAACATATAGTTTTTAACATCAAAAAAGTAAATGGTTTTATTCACATTTTTCGTCAATTCTACTTTGAAATAAACTTGTTCTCCGATTTTTTCTTTACCTAACAGTTCCGCTTCAAAACCTTTGTTTTCCCAGTCTATAAAGTCATTATCAAAGCTCTCAGGAATGTAATCGTTATATTTTTGCAGCTTATTCTGAGCGTAGTTCATTGCGTAGCCATTTGTCCCGTCATAACCTTCAACTGGTGTTTCTTTTCCACCCATTACAATAGCCGTCTTGGTAAGATTCGGGCGTTGCTGATAGATTTTCATTAAGTAAGAATCATTAACTCCCAAAGTTACCCGGCCTTGTATCTGAACCGTATTCAGAAGTTTCCAATTGGTAAGTCCGCCAGAATTTTCGATATTTTTATCAATGATATCTTTTGCAGATTGAGCAGAAATAGTAATACAAAATATGACAGAAAATATGAGAATTAATTGTTTCATTCAGAATTTTTAAGGTTGCTAAGATAAAATTTTCAATTGGCTTCTTGTCTTAAAGAACGTTAATTTTAAAATTAATAACGACTAAATCAAATCAGTTTTTTGGCTTTCTCCAAATCTTCTGGCGTATCGATTCCAATCCCAACAAAATCCGTTTCTACCATTTTAATTTTCATTCCATTTTCCAAGTAGCGCAATTGCTCTAATTTTTCCGAAATTTCCATAGGCGTCATTTCCAAAGAAGAAAATTTAATCAAAGCTTCCTTTCGGAAAGCGTAAACGCCGATATGCTTGTAATACTTAACATTATAAGACAATTCTCGATGAAAAGGAATTACAGAACGACTGAAATACAATGCAAATCCATTATTATCCGTAATCACTTTGACATTATTTGGATTTTGAATTTCCTCAGTTTCTTTTAATTCGATTTTCAATGAAGCTAAAGAAATTTCCTTCTTATCATCTTTAGAAAAAACGTCAATCAATTGCTTCAAAGGCTCCTTTTTGAGGAAAGGCTCATCGCCTTGAACATTAATCACAATATCACATTCTATATTTTGAATAGCTTCTGCAATTCTGTCGCTTCCTGTTTCGTGTTCACCAGTCATTACAGCTTTTCCGCCGTTTTTAGAAATTTCATCAAAAATCAATTCAGAATCTGTTGCTACAAAAACATCATCAAACAAACCAGTTTCCACAACATTTTGGTAAGTAGTAGTAATAACGGTTCTATCTCCTAAAATCTCCATCATTTTACCCGGAAATCTTGTTGAATTATAACGAGCAGGAATAACTGCGATAACTTTCATATTAATGAATATATTTTATTAAAAAAATGACTCCATAAATCCAAGATATGTATAATGTGGAGTAAAAAAATCCAAATCCTAAACTTTTAGCCAGATTATCTTTACACTTTTTTGAGTTTTTGAATATAAGCCTCAAAGCTCTGAAATAAATCCAGTAAACAATTGCTAATAAGAGTAATAAAACAGACCAGAAGAAAATACCTACAAAATATAGAGCAAACAAAATTACTACTGTAAATGCAATCCAAGCCAATATAGATACAATAATACCTCCTATTCCATCTGCATCAATGCTTGGAACATCAACGTCTGGAGTAAAATCGGAGGTAGATTTTATTCGTTTATTAAAATTATCTTTTGTGAAAATCTTGCCAAAATTATCTCTCAATTCAACTCCTCTATACAAGCTAATACTTACGAAAAGAAAAAATGCAATCGCAAGAATAGAAGTTGAAAGAATCGAATTTTGAAATAATGTATGATGAGAATTATTTCCTGAAATCCAAACACTTAAAATCACTAATAGAATAATTACTATTGATAAATAGAAAGTAAATTTGGTTTCAAGAAAAATTTTATTCTTCATTTATAAAATGACAATTTCTACTGGTTATTTTTAATAATAGATTCCAATCTATCATCAGGTTCAAAATCGAGAACATCAATTAGCTTTACTTTTTTAAAATCTTTATGAAATGTATTAATGACCACATTCCAATTCTCCGGAACCAGAGCCGACGGAACTTTCAAACAAAGCTTTTCATTGTTGTCAAACCAAGTATTTCCAATATTTTGACAATCGGAATAATTCCTAAAATCTCTCCAGCTTTTAGATAATTCTGAGGTTTCGACAATTTGAAATTCCGAATTATTAGGAATTTTAACGACCATAATCCTAAAATCCTTATTGAATCCCAATCCTTTACGATGCGCCAACGTTTCCAAATAGGCCAAAGATATACTTTCCGAAGTGTAAAGTACTTTTTTACCTTGTGAGTTCCATCTTCCTTCCAGTCCACTTGCAAAAAGTGAATTAGCGTATTTCTTGTGAACAATTCTATAAACGAGCATTACACAGGATATCCTTGAGCAAGTTTTTCTATCTCTTCATAAATTAAATCTACACCGCCAGAAGTGGAAATAAAATCGATTGGTCTGTCCCCAGAGTTCCAAAAAGGACGGTTCATCCAGAGCGTAAACTCGTCCAGATTTCCAAAAATCTCTTTTCCAAAACTATATAGATTAATTAGTTTTAAAAGATGTTCACTGTAAATTGGGTCCAATTCTTTTTCTTGGTCTCTGTAGTTGCTAATAGTTCTTGGTGAAAGATTGATAACCGATGCCAAAGTTTTCTCCGGCATTTTTATAGCATCTGCAAGGGAATAGAACACATCTGTCTTTAAACCTTCTCTTGCTTTTTTCAGCAGTTTGTAATCGTCCTGTACAGAAAACCGATTGAAGAAGGAAGAACCAACACCGTAAGTGGCCATTGGCTCTTCCACTATTGATTTTTTCGAATTTTCGTTTTGTTTATAATTTGCCATCTCTGTTTTTCTTTACACAAAGATAGAATTTTTTCCAAAACAAAAACGAATTTTTTCCATTTATTTTAAATTTTCTAAAGCTTGTTCCAACTTCGGAAGACAGTCCTTGATATCTTCCAATGAACAACCTCCAACAGACGCTCTGAACCAAGGCACTGACTTATCATTTCCAAATGCTGAGAACGGAACCAAAGCCATTCCTGCATTATTAATCAGATAGAAAACCAAATCTGTAGAATTCTCGATCGCTTTCCCGTCTGGAGTGGTTTTGCCCAAATAATCCAATTTAATGGTCAAATAAAGCGCTCCCATTGGCGAGATACTTTCCACCGCCAATCCTTTCGATTTTAAATCTTGGATTCCTGCGTGAAGTTCTTTCAAACTTGTATTCAGTTTTTGTTTGTAATCATCAAGAAATTTATCCACTGCAGAATCATCAGCTAAAAATTCAGCAACCGCTTCCTGTTCTGGTTTTGGCGCCCAAGCTCCAACATGTGTCAAAAGAGCTTTCATCTTATCAATTACCAAACTAGGTCCGAAGCCCCAACCTACTCTAACACCTGTTGCAGCAAAACATTTAGACGTTCCGTCAACATAAATCGTGTAATCTTTCATTTCCGGGAAAAGACTTACCGGATTGTAATGGTCTTCGCCAAAAGTCAACATTGCGTAGATCTGGTCATACATCAAGTAAAGCGGTTTCTCGTCTGCGCCTCTTTTTTTGTTTTCTTCCAAAACCAATTCACAAATCTCAGACAATTGCTCTTTTGTGAACATCGTTCCTGTTGGATTCAGTGGGGAACAAAGACAGAGCAAAACAGCGCCATCAACATAAGGACGAAGGTCGTCCGCTGTCGGTAAGAAATTATTTGATTCCTGTGTCTGAACTTCAACTGCATCAGCACTTGTCAAATAAGCGTAATGGTTGTTATTCCAGGAAGGAATCGGGTAAATCACTTTATCACCTTCATCAACAATTGTTTTGAAAATCGCATAAATTAAAGGTCTTGAACCAGCCGTAATCAAAATATCATTAGCTGAATAATACAGATTCCAACGTTTTTTAAGGTCATTGCTTACAGAAGATCTTAGAGATTGTAAACCGTTTGCTGGTGGATAATTGGTCAGATTATTTTTATAAGCTTTCTCAATTCCCTGTTTCAATTCGGATGGAATTGGATAGATGTTAGAATTAAGGTCGCCAATTGTAAGATTTGAGATTTGTGCACCTTTGGCTTTCAAATCATTCACTTCATTTCCGATTTTGATGATTTCTGAACCAATCAGGTTAGATGCGAGTTTTGATACTTTCACTGAGATATTTTTTGATGTTGTCCCGGAGTTCATCCGGATTTTTACTTTTTATGATTTGCAAATTTGTTAAATGTAACAGATTAATTCAAGTTACACAACAAAAAAAGTTCTCAAAACTAAATTGCTTCAGTAATTGAGAACTTTAGGTTAAAAATATTTTAGATTATATTTCTATTCTGATAAAATTTCAATTACAGATTAAGGTCCTGTTTCACCTTCGCAATTTTCGCTTCCAACACAGGAAGTTTTGCAACAAAATCTTCTTTGGAGGTGATGCTGTCTTTTACAGAAACATAAAATTTGATTTTAGGCTCGGTTCCGGAAGGACGAACGCAAACTTTGGTTCCATCTTGAGTATAGAAAATCAATACATTAGACTTTGGAATATCGTCCATTACTTTTTTCTCGTTCTTAGAAACTACGAAACAAGTCTGCTCTTTGAAATCCTTCACTTCTTCTACAAAAGAACCAGCAATTTCTTTCGGAGGATTACTTCTAAAATCGCTCATCATTTGCGTAATTTCTTCCGCTCCTGTTCTACCCTTTCTTACGACATTAATCAAGCCTTCGTAATACAATCCGACTTCTTTATAAATGTCAATCATATATTCGTAAACCGTTGTTCCGTTAGCTTTACACCAAGCTGCGATTTCACAAGCTGTCAAAATAGAACCACAAGAATCCTTATCACGAACGAAATCTCCAGTCATAAAACCGAAACTTTCTTCACCTCCGCAAATGAATTTTTCTTGACCTTCAAAATCACGAATCATTTTTCCAATCCATTTGAAACCGGTCAATCCGACTTTGCAGTCAACTCCGAATTTCTCTGCAACATCAAAGAAAACATCAGAAGTCACAATCGTAGAACCGATGAACTCTTTTCCGGTAATTTTTCCTGCTTTTTTCCATTGGTCAAGGATATAATAAGTTAAGATTGTATTAGTTTGATTTCCATTAAGAAGTTGCATTTCTCCTTCAAGATTTCTTACAGCAATTCCCAATCTATCACCGTCTGGGTCTGTTCCGATAACGATATCAGCATTGGTAATTCTTGCCAAATCCATTGCCATAGAAAGTGCAGAAGGCTCTTCCGGATTCGGGGAAGCTACCGTTGGGAAATTTCCACTTGGAATCATTTGCTCTTTAACCAAATCCAATTTGGTAAATCCAGCTTTTTTCAATGCTTTTGGAACGGTTGTATAAGTTGTCCCGTGGATGGATGTGAAAACAATGTTCAGATTATCTCTTCCAACATTTTGGTAAAGAGAATTTTCCATACAAGCATCAATGTAAACATCATCCTGGTCTTCGCCAACCCACTCGATTAAGTCATCATTTCCATTGAATTTGATATCTTCAAACTTGGTTGAATAAACTTCTCTGATGATATTTTCATCATCTGGCGGAACGATTTGTGCACCGTCATTCCAATATACTTTATAACCGTTATATTCCGGTGGATTGTGAGAAGCCGTCAAAACGATTCCTGCATTACATTTTTTATCTCTTACTGTGAAAGATAATTCTGGAGTTGGACGATGTTCTTTGAACAAAAGAACTTTGATTCCGTTTGCTGTCAAAACATCAGCAACAATTTTTCCGAATTCCTTTGAGTTATTACGAACGTCATAAGCAATTGCTACTTTAATGTCACCAGAAAACTGCTGATGAAGATAATTTGCCAAACCTTGAGTCGCTTGACCTAAAGTATATTTATTTAAACGATTGGTTCCAACGCCCATTACACCACGCATTCCTCCTGTCCCGAATTCTAATTCTCTGTAAAAAGAATCCTCTAAATCTGGCGAATTAGAATCAATTAAAGTTTGTACTGCATTTCTTGTTTCTTCATCAAATGCTTCTGCAAGCCAAAGTTTTGCTTTATCTAATGTTGATAATTCTGACATTATTTATAGTTTTTGTTTTAAAATGATATTTTAAACTTTGTCAAAGATTTTGAACTTTGACAAAGTTCCGTTCTTAATTAATTTTCTTGTTCTCCAAAGTCGCTTTATCAGTGACTTTCAGTTTTTTCGAAGGATTTCCATAATAAATCAATTTTGATGTATTACCTATTTTACCTTTGATTTCTTCATCTACATTCAGTTCTGCATAATTTCCGTTCTGAGAATCGATTTCCAAATCTTTGATATACCAATACGGCGAAATAATACTCGCTGTATCTTTGATATTAAGCTTGGCTAAAGTTGTTTTCCCCAACAAATTAGCTCGGCTTTTGTTCGCCATTTCTATCTCGGACTTTTCTGAAATCACTGAACCGATAAATTTAGCATTATCTTTCAAATTAAGTGCGAAATTTTCAACTTTCATTTGACTTGAAATGTTAAGTTCTACAGAATCAGCTATTTTAATCACATCAAAAGGATTTTTCCCATAAATCGTGATATTGTAAAAATCAACTTTATCCGTTTCGTTTTTCTCCGTGATTGACAGATTTTTGTCTTTAACTTCAATATTAAGATTATCAAAGAAATTAGGATAAGTTTCTACATTCACAAAGTTGTGTGGACTTTGAACATAAAAAACTCGGAATTTTCCTTTCAAATTAAGTTTGGAAAACTCAGCTAATTCTACATCTTTGGATTGAATTTCGCCTTTTGGAGATACTTTTCCGCAAGAAACGATTGCTAGAATTAGAAGTAAATATAATAGTTTTTTCATTCTCTGAATTTATAATTTGACGAAATATAAAACCTAATATTTGTCATTCCGTAGGAATATATATTTTATAATCAATATATTAATAAACATTGTTGAGATTCCTACGCAATGACAAAAACAAAGTTTAAAATGGAAACAATTATATCATTTCCTCAATATGATAATTCTTATGTTCACGATTAGTTCTAATAATCAACTCTCCTAAAAATCCAGCAACGAAAAGTAAACTTCCCAAAATCATCATCGTCAATGCAATAAAAAACCAAGGATTATTAGCAATCAGATTACCATAGATTTTGAAAATATAAACATCAATCAGTTTTGAAACGCCTAACCACACTGCCGATAAAAATCCAATGATGAACATCAAGGTTCCAGCAGCACCAAAGAAATGCATCGGTCTCCCACCAAATCTGCTCACAAACCAAAGCGTCACCAAATCCAGAAATCCGCGAACAAAACGCTCAGTCCCAAATTTTGAGGTTCCATAAGGTCTTGCCTGATGCTGAACAGGTTTCTCCGTAATATTTCTGAAACCAGCATTAGCCGCCAAAACCGGAATATAACGATGCATATCGCCGTAAACATCAATGGATTTTACGACTTGTCTTCTGTATGCTTTCAAACCGCAATTGAAATCGTGAAGCGAAACGCCGGAAACTTTTCTTGCCGCCGCATTGAAGAGTTTCGAAGGAATATTTTTCGTCATCACATTATCGAAACGCTTCTTTTTCCAACCGGAGACAATGTCGTAATTACCAGCAGTTACCATTTCGTAAAGCTCAGGGATTTCTTCCGGAAAATCCTGTAAATCAGCGTCCATTGTAATTATCACATCACCATTGACTTTTTCGAAAGCGGCATGAAGTGCCTGAGATTTTCCGTAGTTTTTGGAGAATTTAATCCCGTGAATTTGTGGATGTTGAATTTTGAGGTTCTCGATAATAGACCAGGATAAATCCGTACTTCCGTCGTCTATAAACCAGACTTCGTAAGATAATCTGTTGTCTCGGCAAACGTTGTCGATTCTTGTAAACAATTCCTCCAAAGAGTCTTGCTCGTTAAGTAATGGGACAATTATAGAAAGATTCATTTTTTATAAAGATGTTAGATGTTAGATATCAGATATTAGATTTTTTAATTTTAGAGTAAATCATTAATTTAAATAAAACCCCATAATTATTTATTAACCAACATCTTATTCATAGCGTTTTTTGTTCTTCAAAAAGCCAGCAATGATAATAGACAAAAGTAAATAAAATAATAAAAATCCACCAAAAACAGCCGATAAAAATTGGAAGGAAAAATAATTTCGGTTCTCTTTCTGAGCTGCTATTCTAGCTTGTTTAGCATTTTTATAATCGGTTTCCAGCTCTTTGATTTTAGTTTGGTCTTTCAGATTCGCTGCTTCAACTTTTTTCTGTTTGTAAGCTTCGTCCAGATTATCTAATTCGGTCTGAATGTATTGATGGCTCAGCATATCTCTTGCATCTGTGTCAACATAATTCAGGAAGATAAAAATGGACAACATCGATAAAAATCCACCAACGAACAAGGTTACAAAAGATTGTTTGAAAGCTTGAGGATAAGTGATTTTATCTTTTCCACGAAGCCAAAGCACAGATATGAATCCACCAAAAACATACAGAAATGTCATTCCAAAAGCGTTGACTTTCATTGTAGTATTCCAATAATTGGCGTCTGCGAAAAAATAATAAACAACGAAGAATACCAACATTGTCGCTAGAAATAAACCAAAGCCAACGGCTACAGGATTTTTTGTCATAATTTTATTTTCTAAAAAAATTGAAAATTTTTAATTCTGAGAATCAGTTTTTTAAAACCATAATGGGATTAATAATCTTAATATCCTGTGTTTCTCATTTTTTAATTCAATATTAAATTTTTATCTTTGCACCGGCAAGTCCTAAACAACCAGCTCCTGAGAATCCTCCAGGGTGGGAACGCAGCAAAGGTAATCGGTTGTAGCGGTGTGATTTAGGTAGCTTGCCATTTTTTGTATCTATACATTAAGAAATTCTGAGATTAAGTGATTTAAAAATTATCTAATCTCAGAATTTTTTTGTTTAAAATTCGAATTCCTCTCCTAATTTTGGTAAAGTAAAATCGATATTCTTATCTGTGAAATGCTTTTTCGCATCTTCGTGATTGATTTCAATCGGAGGAAAAGTATCGAAATGACAACCAATCACTTTTGGTGTTTTCAATAATTCTGACGCTGCAAAAGCCGCTTTTCTAGGACACATCGTATAATGTTTCCCCACTGGAAGGATTGACAAGTCTAAAGTTCCGAAAACCTGCGGTAACAAGCTCATTTCCGAACTCACGCCAGTATCTCCAGCCATATAAAGATTTCTTCTATCCGCAAATCTGAAAATATATCCAGCAGCCAAACCTCCGTAACTTCCGTCCGGGAAAGAACTTGTGTGTAATGCAGAAACCATAGAAATCTTCAAATCATCGATTTTTGCAGAACCTCCAAAATTGATATCGATATTATTAGAATGTCCAAAATAGCCACAAATCTCAGGCTGACCAATTACAGTTGCTTCAGGATGATTTTCAAGAACTTCTTTCACGTCTGCGATATGGTCGCCGTGCGCATGCGTAATCAAAACGTAATCGATTTTCTGGGCCTTGATATCAAAACCTGATTGCGCTTTCTGATAATTGTAAAAAGGATCGGAAAGAATTGTTTTCCCGTTATACGTGAACAAAAAACAGTTTTGTCCGAGGAATTTTATTTTCATTTTTATTTGATTTATTAATTAACAAAATTAAGCCCGAAAGCCGTCAAAACAGCCATCATAAAAGTTAAGATTCCGACTTGTTTTAGAAATGGGTCAAGTAACTTTGGTTCTTTGATTGCCATTATACTTCTTCTCAATTTCATAAAAGGAAATATCAAAATCATCACAATAAACGGATAATAAAGGCCTTTTTCCTGAAATCTATTGTACATCAAAAAAGCTAACATTAATAGAATTGGTAATTGTAACAATATGATTTCGTAAATCATTGCTTTTTTGAATCCTAACCTTAATGCGAAAGTTTTCTTACCTGACAATTCGTCATTCACGATATCTCTCATATTATTGAGATTTAGAACTGCCATACTCAACATTCCAATAGCAGAAGCTGGAATCAAAATATCATAATCAAAGGTTTTTGTAAATAGAAAATAACTTCCACAAACAGAAACCAATCCGAAAAAGATGAATACAAAAACATCTCCCAATCCCAAATAGCCATAAGGTTTTTTGCCAACCGTATAACCAATCGCAGCCAAAATACAAGCCACTCCTAAGCCGATAAAAATCCAGAATTCTCTGATATTCGCTGGATAAAAAGCAACATATAATAATGCAACCGTTGCAACAAAAGATAAAATCGATAACAAAATCACAGCATTTTTCATTTGATTGGCTGTAATTTTACCGGAAGCCACAGCGCGCTGTTCTGCCTCTCCTATCCTATTTTTGTCGGTTCCTTTTACACCGTCGCCATAATCGTTGGCAAAATTGGAAAGGACTTGGTATAATAATGTTACCAAAAGTGCCAAAGCGAAAATTCTCCAATCCCAAGTTCCTCCATTTTCAGAAAGTCTCCATTTTGCAATGAAAGCTCCCATAATAATTCCACTGAGTGAAAGTGGTAATGTTCTAAGCCTCGCAGCCTGTATCCAATGTTTCATTTATTTTATTTCTGTGGCTTTTAAAATCGTTGATTTTTTTCCAAAATCCGCGCTATTTTTTAATTCGAAAACGATAGAATCATTATCGAAAGTGATATCCATTAAATGTGAGTGTGGTGTTTCCAAATAAATCGTTTTTAGTTCCAAAGTATTTTCATCTTTCCAACAGAAACTATTTGTGATTTTCGCAGGATAAAGTTTGTAGCTGTCCGTTAAAGATTTTTTATCCGAAGTTGGCTGAATTCTCATTGTTTCCTGCTGATTCCATTTTCCTGAAGTGAATTCGAATGGATAAGATTTTCCATTAATCATTAATTTCATTTCGAATTTTTGACCATTCGATTTTAATTCTACCGATTGATATTTGTCTTTGTTTTCAGCAAAACTGAAAGTTTTATTAATTTTCGGGAAGATTTCGCTTTTCAAGGGCTCAATGGAAAGATTATTTTCCAAATCCTTAAGTTTCTGGTAAGCCGATTTATTTTCGGGAATCGCTTTTGGTTGAAAAGCTGGTAAAAGATGTTCCCAAACGAGATTTAACTCTTCCTGAAGATTGTTACTTTCTGCCGTCATAATCACAACTGCATCTTGTTCCGGCAAAACCAACATATATTGTCCGTAAGCGCCGTCACCACGGAAGGAATTGAAACGATTCCTCCACATCTGATAACCATAACCCTGAACCCAATCGTTTTCACTTCTCAATTTTTCGTCAGCATTTGGATTTTGTAAAATATGTGCAGAACTGGCTTCATTAATCCAATCTTCAGAGATAATTTGCTTTCCGTTCCACTTTCCTTTTTGGAGAAAAAACTGGGCAAATTTTGCCATATCTTCAGTCTTCACACGCAATCCCCAACCTCCGGTATTAATACCTTGTGGATTACTTTCCCAATCGTAATCTTTAATTCCTAGCGGGTCAAATAATCTCGGTTTCAAATAATCTGCAACCGTTTGACCTGTCACTTTCTGAATAATCGCAGAAAGCATAAATGTCGCCAACGAACTATAATTGAATTTGCTTCCTGGTTTATTATCAATCGGAACTGCTAGATAAGCTTTTACCCAATCGCTTTCGCTTCCACGGATAAAATCGGGTTCTTTTTCCATTCCCGTTGACATTGTCAGGAGATTTTGGATTGATAATTCTTTAAGATTATCACTGATTTCTGTGGGTAGCTTATCAGGAAAAAAAGAAATGACTTTATCAGTAACTTTAAGTTTATTTTCCTGAACTGCAAAACCAATCGCTGTTGCTGTAAAACTTTTGCTGCAAGAATATAATCTGTTCTTTAAATCTTTCTGATAAGGATTCCAATATACTTCTGACACCACTTTTCCGTGTCTCAAAAGCATAAAACTGTGAAATTCTGTTGATTTGATTTTATTCGCGACTGTCAAAAACTTCATTATCGCTTCTGAAGAAATCCCTTCCTTTTCAGGAATACTTCTTTGCAAAGGACTTTGAGCAGAAAATAACGCACAAGCAAAAGCCATTTGTGGCAATAATGCTTTTCTGCAAATAAAAGATGAATGGAACATAGGCAATTGCTCTATTTATTCGGTAATTAAGAAATCCACTGGTCGTCTCCGAAATTCGGTTTACGTTTTTCCAAGAAAGCATTTCTACCCTCTTTCGCTTCTTCTGTCATATAAGCTAAACGTGTTGCTTCTCCTGCAAAAATCTGCTGTCCAACCATTCCGTCGTCTGTCAAATTCATAGCGAATTTTAGCATTCTGATAGAAGTTGGAGATTTGGCAAGGATTTCTTGAGCCCATTCGTAAGCTGTGTCTTCCAATTCAGCGTGAGGAATTACAGCGTTTACCATTCCCATATCTGCTGCTTCCTGAGCAGAATAGTTTCTACCTAAGAAGAAAATTTCTCTGGCTTTTTTCTGACCAACCATTTTTGCTAAATATGCAGAACCATAACCGCCGTCAAAACTTGTAACATCGGCATCGGTTTGTTTGAAAATCGCGTGCTCTTCACTCGCTAAAGTCAAATCGCAAACTACGTGAAGTGAATGTCCGCCACCAACTGCCCAACCGTTTACTACAGCAATTACAGCTTTTGGCATAAAACGAATCAAACGCTGAACTTCTAAGATATTCAAACGATGTCTTCCGTCTTCGCCAACGTAGCCTTGATGTCCACGCGCTTTTTGGTCGCCACCACTGCAGAAAGCGTGACCGCCGTCTTTTGGACTCGGGCCTTCGCCTGTCAGCAACACGACCCCGATTGACGAATCTTCGTAAGCGTCATAAAAAGCATCGTAAAGTTCTGAGGTTGTTTTTGGACGAAAAGCATTTCTAACTTCTGGTCTGTTGATAGCAATTCTTGCAACGCCATTTGATTTTTTATAGGTAATATCTTCGTATTCTTTGACGGTTTTCCAGTCTGCCATTTTTTGAAAATTTAGTTTGTAAATATACGGAGAACTGATGTGGTTTCAAAGGGAAATCGATGAAACGTTTTCCTGGGATGCGTAAGGGATAAAAGCGGTTATCCTTTTTTTGCTTTGGAAAAAGCTTGGGCAAAAAAGATATGAGCGTATAGCCCGACCCGCTTGTTTTTCTACGGCAAACTTTGATTTTTATCACCAATGTTCTGGAAAAACAAAGGGTTACGCCCAAATAAAAAAAGCCCCAGAAAATCCGGAGCTGTAAATTATATTGGAATAAAGTTATTCTACAACCTTGATTGCGCTTGCCAAAAATCTTGTTTCAGTCTTTGGTTCTGTAATCGCATCGATTTCTGTTTGCGTTTTTTTAGCATCTTCTGCATAATGTTGTAATTCTTTTACAGAAGTTGTTTTACTCTCTGCGCTGCCTTCCAGAACAACAGTTTTACCTTCCAAAGCCGTCGGAACGAAGAATGCATAATCTTTCATTTTAACAAAGAAAGTTTCGCCAGAATCTGTTGCTAAACTTACCCAACATCCTTTTTTAGGACAAACGCCGGTCACTTTTCCTTTGACGGAAGTTTTAGCGATTTTTGGAGTTGCTTTCAGTTCTTTATTCAATTCGTCTGTGGATATGGCTTTCTTAACAGCTTTTGCGGAAACATCCTGTCCATAAAACTCTCCTACTTTGGCGTCGCCAGCCGGTGGACCGGATTGTGCAAATGCGGAAACAGACAGCCCTATCAATATGAAAGCAAACAATATATTTTTCATAATCAATGATTTATTTTTAATGCTGTAAATTTAGAAAATTAATTAAAATGAAAAATTTTTATTTTTTGATGTAACGAAAATGACTTTTCAATTGTCATATTAATAACAAATCAAAAACTATAAAAAATTATACTTATGAAAATAAAACTTTTATCCCTAATTCTTTTGGCTTCTGTTAGCAATTTTTCCTGCATACAGAAAAATGGTTCCAATGATGTAATGTTTTCGCACTTATTATCCGACTCCGGAAAAGGCGAAGTGATTGAGAAATCTTATTCGATGGATTTTGACGAATTACAAATCTCAACTTCTCTTAATGCGGAAGTTTATAAATCCAGTGAAGAAAAAATTGTTGTGTACGCTCCTTCTGACCTAATGCAGTATGTGGTTGTGAAACAAGACGGAAGAAAAGTTCAGGTAAAAATTCAATCTGAAGGTAAACTGAACATCTCAACTGACAGAATCAAAATTAAGGTTTACGCAAAGGATTTTGACGGATTGGTAGCTAACTCAAGCGGAAGTATTGTTCTGAAAGATGATTTTAAATTCTCTGATCTTGATGTGAAAGTTTCAAGTTCTGGAAATATCAAAGGAAATATCAACGGTGATAATGTGAATATCCAAGCTTCCAGCAGTGGTGATTTCTACGGAGATATCGTTGCAAAAAATCTTAATTTACAATCCTCTTCATCGGGCGGAATCAATATCAAAGGAAAAGCAGACAGTGTAAGTGCTCAAGCATCTTCAAGCGGAGATATCAAAGCTGAAAACTTAACGGCAGACAGCGCAGTTCTTACAACTTCTTCTTCGGCTGATATTACGATTGGTGTACGCAATAGTTTGACTGCAAGTGCTTCCTCCAGCGGAGATATAAATGTACTGAAAAGAGGCGACCTGAATAAAGTGACCAAAAACGAAAGCAGCTCCGGTTCTGTTAATATCCGGTAATTTTATATTAATTTTTCTCTCAAACGGAAAGAGACCTGAATTCCAGGTCTCTTTTGTTATTTATTAAAATCAAATTCCGATTAGAACTTGATGATATCTTGCATTTTAGCAGTTTCCTCATTTACTAACTCGTCATCTACCAAGATTTTTCCAGAATGCTCATCGATGATAATCTTTTTTCTTTGAGCAATTTCCATTTGCTTTTGTGGCGGGATTGTGAAGAAAGAACCTTTTGGCGCTCCTCTTTCCAAACCTACAACGGCAAGACCTGTAGATGAACCTTGACGGATTCTTTGGTAAGAAGCCAACAATCTGTCATCGATTTTCTCAGCAAATTCTTTAGATTTTTCCAACAGATAATCTTCTTCTTTCTGAGTTTCAGAAATCAAATTATCCAACTCGTTTTTCTTATGGTTCAAGTGGTTTTTCAGCTCCTCGATTTTAGCGTTCAAATCAGACAAAGTTTCTTTTTTGTGGTCGATTTTGCCACCGAATTCTTTGATTCTTTTTTCAGCTAACTGAATTTCCAATTCCTGATATTCTACCTCTTTTGACAAAGCTTCGAACTCTTTGTTATTTCTAACGTTATCTTGCTGCGTTTTATATTTATCAATAAGAGTTTGAGCTTGTTTCATCAAATCTTTTTTGCTGTTGATTTCAGCATTTTGCTCAGCAATTTCAGTTTCGAATTTTTGGGCTCTTTTTTCAAGACCTTCAATTTCTATCTCAAGGTCTTCTACTTCAATCGGCAACTCGCCTCTTGTATTGCGGATCTCATCCAAACGGGAATCGATAATTTGCAAATCGTAAAGAGCTCTTAATTTTTCTTCAACAGAAATTTCGTTTACTTTAGCCATATCTATATAAAATAATTAACAGGATTTGTTTTTATTGTCGTTTTAGCGATTGCAAATGTAGTGAATTTTTCGGACAAAATTTCAAATAATTGTTGAGTTACAAATTGTTCTGATTCGAAATGTCCAATATCACAAATCAGCAATTTATCTTCCCCTGAAAAGAAATCGTGATATTTCACATCGCCAGTCAAATAAGCATCACATTTTGCAGATATGGCTGACTTTATTCCACTTGCACCACTTCCGCCCAAAACGCCTACTCTCTTGATTTTTTTTCGAGTTAAATTATTGTGTCTGATGATATTAAGATTAAATTTTTCTTTAACGAACTTTAGAAAATCAGTTTCATCCATTTCTGTTTCCAAATCTCCGAATCTCCCCAAACCGGTATATTGATTTTCGTTTTCGAGAGAAATTAATTGGTAAGCGACTTCTTCGTAAGGATGATTTTGCCTCATCGCAAAGAGAATCTGATGTTTTTTATAATCTTCAAAAATCATTGAAAGTAAAACTTCATTGGCGTTTTTTCTCTCATTTTGAGTTCCGGTTACAGGATTTGAACCTTCTAAAGGTCGAAAAGTTCCGTTTCCATTGATTGAAAAACTGCATTCATCATAAAAACCAATATTTCCTGCTCCGGCTTCAAAAAGTGCATTTTTCAAATTCTCAGCAGATTCAACAGGAACATAAACTTCGAGTTTTCTTAATTGATTTTGTTTTGGCATTAATATTTTCTGATTCTTCAATCCAAGAACTTCACAGATTTTATAATTAACCCCCAAATAATCATTATCAAAAGCTGTGTGAATTGCATAAATCGCGATTTTACTTTCTAAAGCTTTTAAAACAGCTCTCTCAACATAATTCTTTCCTGTAATAGATTTTAATCCAGAAAAAATAATCGGATGAAAACAAAATATAAAGTTTAAATCCTTTTCAATAGCTTCATCAACTACAGATTCCAAAGCATCGTGGGAAATCAAAATTCCAGAAATTTCTCTGTCTGGATTTCCACAAAGCAAACCAACATTATCAAAATCTTCTGCTTGTCTTGCCGGAATTATTTGTTCAAAATCTTTTATAAACTCTTTGATTTTCATATTTGAGATATTATCTGATAAACAATCGGTCATCAAAAGTAAATTTTTCTATTTTCTTAATTTTAACTTCCGGAAAATTAATATGTCTCGGATTGATGATATAATTAAATTCACCTTGAACCGCAGCTGAAGGGATTTTCATTATTAAGAATTTTTGATCTTTAAGAAATTTGTCCCCGATTTTCTGCGTGCTGTCGGGATGTGGAAAAGTGTTCCAATCTTTTGACAATCGTTTCGGTTCGAAAAAAAGAATATCAGGAATTTCGATATGAATCAAGCGATAATCCTGTGGCAAAATCCCCAAAGGAATATGAACAGCGATTTCCGTCACGCACAAAGCAATGGAATGTGCTGTGTAAAGTGCAGCGCTTCCTTTGCTATTCCATCTGCCACCGGCAATTTCCGCTCCTTTTCCGGAAAGGTCATTAGCATAGATTTCCTTTGAGAGTCTGTAAACAATCATCTCAGATTATGCTAAAACGCCATGTTCTATACGAGTCAACTCATCCATAAGAAGCGATATTCCAAAAACACTACCCAACAAATCTTGTGGTTTTGTCTTTCCCAAAGCCACATTCTCGGACTGCAGCCATATCAAAAAATTATCGGAAGAACCAAAAACTTCCTCGCCTCTTTGATAAAGCATTTCTATTTGCAAAATTTTTTCGGACTGTAAAATATCAAAAGATTTTTCTTCTTTCTGGTAGCGGGACAATGTTTTTCCTGAAATATGGAGAAAATCTGCCCAATCCTGCATTGTAAAAGGAAACTTCTTTGCAAGGTTGTCAAAAATCTTAAACGATATACCTTTTTGCGAAATATCCATTAAGCGAAAGATACCGACATCATCAAAATTCTGATAACCATAAGCAACGGCAGCTTCCTGAACCAGATCCGTTTTATATTCTGAAGTTTTATACTTTTTCATTTTTGTAATTTTCTACTACAAATATACGAACATTGTCTAAATAAAAAAGACTTTTGTCTATTTATTTTTAAAATAAATTTCTAAAATATTTTACTTAACTTCAATAATATTTTAAATGGATGAAAATAAAACCAGAATTTGACCTTATTCCCGAAGAAGGTTGGCGCAAAAAGATCTACGAAGTTGTTTATTTATCAGAGACAAAAGCTGGTAAAATATTCGATATCGGATTATTGTTCTTAATTCTTTTTAGTACGGTTTTGCTAATGGTGGAAACGATTCCCATCATCAGATTACAATATTACAAGGAATTTTACTACGCCGAATTTTTCATCACCATCATCTTCACAATAGAATATATCCTGAGAATCATCTGCATCAAAGATAGGGAAGAATATATTTTCAGTCCATTGGGAATCATTGATTTCCTGTCCATTATACCTTTCTACATCAGTTTATTCTTTCCGATTTGGCATTTTGTGGCCATTATCAGGATGTTGAGAATTCTTAGAATTTTCAGGATTTTCAATCTGGCAGATTATATGCACGACGGTCGCTTTATTGTCTCAGCACTCAAACATAGCTCCAGAAAAATCTATATTTTTCTATTGTTTATGGTCATCTTCATTGTCATCATCGGTGCGCTGATGTACGTAGTGGAAGATGGCAAAAATGGCTTTAGCAGTATCCCACAAAGTGTTTATTGGGCTGTTGTCACTATTACGACTGTCGGTTATGGTGACATTTCGCCTGCCACGCCTTTAGGAAAATTATTGTCTATCGTAGTGATGTTATGCGGTTATAGCATCATCGCTGTTCCAACCGGGATTGTCACTTCAGAGTTCCGAAGAAGAAAAAGTGATGTGAAATGTAACCGATGTGGAAACGAAGATAATGATGATAACGCCAGGTATTGTAAGATTTGTGGTGAAAAAATGGTTTAGTTTTCTCTTATAAACATCGATTCAAATTCATCTTGATTTTCAAGAAAAGTTCTTTTAGCTTCATCATAACCGATATCGAATATCTCTTTTAAACGCTGAGGGTTTCTCTCAAAAATGCCGTATTTGGATAACTTTTTCGAAGTAATGAACCAATCACAAAAAGCAAATTTATAAATCTCGGTTCGATGCGATAATAATTCGTACGCTCTAGTTGTCACAGAGCGGATTGTCTTAAGGTCAGCAGCGTGAACATCTTGCGGCGGTGTTACATAGACTCCAATCAATTTATCACATTCATTATGGATGACATCGGCTGGAAAATTATTTAGAACGCCACCATCGCTGTACATTTCGTCATTAATAAAATAAGGCGTAGAAATCCCCGGAATACAGGACGACGCAATAATAGCATCAACTACTTTATAATTCTTTTCGAAAACTTTCTGATTACCAGTAATCAATTCCGTAGCGACAATTCTCACATCTTTTTCCAAATCACCTAATGTCATATCCTGAAAAATAGGATTGAGATAAGTCGTAAAAATAGCAGATGAAACAAATCCTGGCTGATTAAACGTAAAATGTTTCCAATGGAAAAAATAAATGGACTTGAAAAAATCCAAAATTTCTTCAGGCGACTTCCCTACGGCATATAGCGAACCAACAATAGAACCTGCACTGCAACAGGAAAGAATATCAGGTTTAATGTTTTTTTCATTCAAGAACTTCAACACACCAGCGTGAGCCAAACCGCGCGTTCCTCCGCCTGACAAAACCAATCCTAACTTCGAATTTTCCATTGAGTAAAATTAAAAAAACCACAGAACAATCTGTGGTTTTATAATATGAATATTATGTTAATCTCATTAAATATGAATCACTTCTCCATAAGCAGCGGCAACAGCCTCCATCACCGCTTCAGAAACAGTTGGGTGCGGGTGAATCGATTTAAGAACCTCGTGTCCTGTTGTTTCTAATTTTCTTGCTACAACTGCTTCAGCAATCATATCAGTAACACCGTCACCAACCATATGGCATCCTAACCACTCTCCGTATTTAGCATCGAAAATAACTTTGATAAATCCGTCAACATCACCGTTTGCAGTCGCTTTTCCAGATGCCGAGAAAGGGAATTTACCAACTTTGATTTCGTAACCTTTTTCTTTGGCCTGTTTTTCAGTTAAACCAACAGAAGCGATTTCTGGATGACAATAGGTACAACCCGGGATATTTCCGTAATCGATAGCTTCTACGTGTAATCCTTTGATTTTTTCCACACAAGTAATTCCTTCAGCAGAAGCTACGTGAGCCAAAGCCTGAGTTGGGATAATATCACCAATCGCATAGTAACCAGGAACAGAAGTTTGGTACCATTCGTTAACCAAAACTTTTCCTTTTTCTGTTTTGATACCAACAGCCTCAAGACCTATTCCTTCTACGTTAGAAGCAATTCCAACAGCAGAAAGAAGAATATCCGCTTCCAAAGTGATTTCTCCGGTTGCCGTTTTCACTTTCGCTTTTACACCATTTCCTGAAGTATCAACAGATTCTACAGAAGAATTGGTCATTATCTCAATTCCAGCTTTTTTTAGAGATTTTTCAACGTGTTTTGAAACTTCTTCATCCTCCAAAGGAACGATGTTTGGTAAAAACTCAACCACAGTTACTTTAGTTCCCATAGAATTATAGAAATCAGCAAACTCAATTCCGATAGCCCCAGAACCTACAACAATCATAGATTTTGGCTGCTCAGGAAGAGATAATGCTTGTCTGTATCCGATTACTTTTTTACCATCCTGAGGAAGATTTGGCAATTCTCTGGAACGCGCTCCAGTCGCGATGATGATATTAGTTCCAGAATATTCAGTTGTTTTTCCTTCTGCATCTACTACAGAAACTTTTTTGCCAGCTTTCACCGTTGCAGTTCCCATAATGACATCGATTTTGTTTTTCTTCATCAGGAACTCAATACCTTTGCTCATTTTGCCCGCTACGCCTCTACTTCTCTGAATCACCTTAGTGAAATCGAAGCCTGGATTTTCTACTTTATTAAGACCATAATCTTCAGCATGCTTCAAATAATTGAAAACGTGAGCAGACTTCAGAAGGGCTTTTGTCGGGATACAACCCCAGTTAAGACAAATACCTCCAAGATTTTCTTTTTCGATTATAGCGGTTTTGAAACCCAATTGAGCAGCTCTGATTGCAGTTACATATCCGCCAGGTCCACTTCCAATAACAATAATATCGTAGTTCATCTGATTTAAAAATTTTATGCGAATTTACGGAAAATTATTGGAAGCATAATATGACAAAAAGCAACTTTGTGAGTTGCTTTTATAAATTAAGTTTAACAGTTTTATTCTAAAATAAACTCATTTACATCTTATTAGAACATCGAATTGCAGCAGCCCGACCTGAGTGGAGCTCTTTTTCTTTTTTTTAATAAAAAAGAAAAAAACGAGAACGGAGGACGGAAATAGCTGACCAAATCATTTACAATCCCAATAACACTTTATTTTTCAACGAATTGACTTTGAATGAGAAATCTATTTTCCTAGTTTCATTAGCATTTAGAACGATATCCCAAGTTAAATCGCCAGTTTTCTCATCGTAAGTTGCGCCACCTTTATTCACCATACTGATAATAATTTGCTTATCGGTAGATACGGGAACCTGGTCTTTTATTCTCAGTTTGATTTTCTCGTTTTTATTGTTTCTGATGGTAAACTGATAAGCATATTGCTGCTCTTTGTTGGAGGACGAAATGCTTTTTTCCATTGTTTTGTCTTTTATCAAATCTCTTTTGATAGAAACTCTCCTGTCATCGCCCAACGTCAACAAAAGTTTGTTGTCCGTATTTTCTGTGTTGAGGGAAGTTTTACCGACATTGGTGTCTTGGAAAATGATATTCGCTTCCGCATTGATGAGATTATATTTGTCCAGATTGTCCAATTCCGCCACCAGAAATACCGTTTTATCCATTTTTGGAATCGTATAATAAGTGTAAGTTGCCGGAATCTCGTTGATATCCAGATTGATGCTGTTGTCCTGATCATTAGACAAAATCGTGTATAAATCCTTCAAATCATAACCGACATTGAGCTGATTTTGAAATGCACTGGCGCGAACGACTACAGATTCTATATCTTTTTCATAGGCTCTATCAGCTTGAGGTGTATTTTTTGTTCCATAAGCTAATTCTTCTTTCACGATTGGAACAGGTTGTTGATAATACAAATTCCAATCATACAGATTCGGAATATTTTTGTGAACATTTGGGAAACCGGAAATCAAGTGCAACTCCACATTTTTCCAATCCAATCCAGAATTTTGTCTGATTAATGCTTTATATAATAATTTTGTTTTCGAATTGATATCCGGAATCACAACATCATAATAAGGCCGCCAAGAAGCCTCTCGAACACTGTATTTGATGTCAAGATTCACCAATTCGTCGACATCGCTGGAAACCTGAACCACCAATTTTCCTTTTGGATAGTTTTCCATTTCCTTGCTGTTCAAATCAAATTTGGTTTGGAGTTTTCCTAATTTGACATTCAGTTTAGAAATGTCATTTTCCACGTTATCCAATTGCAAACTAAGGTCAATTCTCTTCTTTTGGTAATATTCAATCAACTTTTCCAATTCTTTGGAATAAGATGTTGACCCAGAATTGATGGTTTGATTTTTATCCAAAATCCCGATACTGTTCACCAGAGAGGTTTTCTGAATTGTAAGGTCTTTAATCTTTTTCTCCATCAGAGAAATGCTGTCCAAAACAACTCTGTGTTCCGGATTTTTCTTATCCAATTCTATTTTATAAAAATCTTCGTCATCCGTAAAACGATATGTTAAGACAGAAACCTTGGATTTGGAACCAATTTTTATTGAGGATTCATCAATGTCTTCAGCGATATTGGCAATCACGATTTCCGAACTTCCTTTTGGGATTTTGAAAGTTGTATTGCTGTACAATTCTGCAGATTGTTCATATAGCATCACCGATTTTAGTTTTGCTTCTGAGAAGATTGGTTTTTGAGCTGTAACAATTGTGATAATGCTACTAGAGCTAATTGCTAAAAAATGTTTTAATTTCATAATATGTGTTTTTAATTTAATTTTTAATCAATTTAAATGTTTCTGAATCTGTTCCGTATTTCAGTTTAACAAGATACACACTTTGAGGGTAGTTTGAAATATCAAAATGATGAAAACCTTTTACTAAGTTGTTTTTCTTAATTAAAATCTTTCCTGTATAATCATACAATACAAATTCTTCAACATCTCTTTTTGTATCAATTTTGAAACTACCTTTTGTTGGATTTGGATAAATCTTAGTGGCGAAATCTTTTCTATCCAAACTTTCTACTTCCAGTTTTTTGTTGATGTATTCTTTTGTAACACCATCTTTACAATCCGGAACAGTTGAACGCTGAAGAATTAACCTCAATAACAAATCATTCAGTTTTTCAACTTCATATTCGCTTGCAGTTGGTTTGATGTGATTGTTGCCAATTCCGCTGTCATTAGTCAAAAAGGTATAAGTTCCGTTTGTCAACAATGCAAATGTCCGCATCAGATATTCCGTTTGTTTATCGGTGTCGCTTGCTGCAATTGGAATAATAGTAATTCCTTTTTTGGAAGCTAGTTTTATTTTTTGGTGAAGTCTTTCAATATTTTCCTCGGACAAATGTGGTGGCGCATCCAGAAGAAGAAACATTATTTTCGTGGAATTTTCATTACTCCAAGCTAATTCATCAATTGATGAATCTAAAGCTTCTACAACTGCTTCCGGCGTATCACCTCCACCTTTTGCATCTTGTTTTTTAATAAAATTTATAAGATTTTCTGAATTGTTAGAAAAATCAAATTTTCTAGTCACGTACTCATCACCATTATCTCTGTAAAAAACAGAACCATATCTTACATTAGTTTGCGTCAAATTGGATTCTACTTTTTTCAAAACATCCAATAATTCTGATTTCAAATAATTGATTTCATCTCCCATAGAACCTGTTGCATCTACTACAAATACTAAGTCTAAAGCTCTTCTTCGAGTACAGCTCTCATTGATTTTAATCAAATTTTGTCCATTACTAAACTCTTTTGCATTATTTGATAAAACATTTCCCTCCTCATCAATAATAGAATATTGTTGTGAATTTGCCTTTTGATTTATTAATGATGAAATCCACAATTCTGCATTTCCTCGATTATCTGTTATACTTTCCCAGACGATTTCTTTTTTATGATTTATCAGCTTTAATTTTTTACCTATAACTGGATTATTATCCAAATTGGTCAATTGAACAGAGACTCTTTTATCTGGAAAAAATTTCCAAGTATTTTTATATTGGTCAAGAATAGGAACCGCAATATCCTGCCAATAATTCCATTTGGAAAAATCGTTTACTTCGCCAGCTGTTAGTTTCCCAGCGTCTGGTAAATCAGTTTCGATTTCTGTAATTAGAATTTCTTTTTTTGTTTTTGAAAATAATTTCTGCCAAAGTGTCCTTTTATGACCAACGACCACAACTTCTTCAATATTTTTGCTTTCATCATTATGCTTTAAAGAAGCTATTCCTCTTAAAGTAATTTTTGAAGAAGTTTCTGGTGTTCCTAAGCTAGGGGAAACTTTAACACCAGCTACTTTACCCATTAATGCTGAACTTACTGTAGAAGTTGAATATGCTGCTTTCGCTGATTCTCTTTTGATTCCCATGGCACTTACTATAACGGGCTGAACTTCTGCAGCTACAGCTTTACCAGTAACTGGCGATGGCGGTGGAGAATATGTAGGTTCATAAACTTCATTTTTAACTAATCCGCTTGTTGTTTCCAGAAGTTTTGGAATTGGTGGAGGCACACTTACATTTTCAACTTCAACACGATTGATATTGTTTTCATCTGTTGCATAATCAGGTTTTCTTTCAAAAAGAATAGCATCATTATTCTTAGGCTGAGCTTCGTGATAAGCAATTATATCTTTTGCATCAGCTGGTTTTATTGGACTTTTAGCCAAATTCTCTTCAAAAATCTTATTGATTTCTTCTACTTTTTTCGGAGTTTCTATCAGATTGGGATTGATGGGTTTTCCATAATCATTTGAAGCAATCTGAGGTTCTATTTTAACCTTATCATCATTCATAAAATATAATACACCAAATGTCAAAGCCAATCCTGCAACCATTCCGTAAGGCAACCAAATCGGGATGATTCTTTTCTTTTTTTCTTTCTTGTCCAGCTTTTCTTCAACTTTTTCCCAAACTTTTTCAAAAGAAGGAAATGTTGGATTTTCTTCTGCCGATTTCCCAGCATCGCTAAACATTTTATCGATATCTTGATTTTCCATTTTTTTAAACTTTAAGAATTAATTGTTTGAAGTTTCACAAGCTCCTGCAATTTTTTGCGGGCAAAATTCACCTGAGATTTGGATGTTCCTTCTGAGATAGAAAGCATTTGTGCAATCTCTTTGTGCGGATAACCTTCCATTGCAAAGAGATTAAAAATCGTTCTACAACCTTCAGGAAGGAAATTAAGAAGAGACAAAATCCCTCTTTCTTCCGAAACATTTTCTGTCTCTGAATCCGGTAAATCCACAAAATTTTCTTCAATAGAAATAGAAAACGGCTGTTTCTTGCGAAGCTTCTGAAGACACTGATTCACTACAATTTTCTTCGCCCAAGCATCGAAAACCTGAAAATCTTTGAGTTGTTCCAATTTTGTGAAAATGATGTAGAAAGAATCCGCCAAAACTTCCTCTGCATCTTCATCGTTCTTCAAGTAACGTTTGCAGATTACAAAGAATCGTCCTGCATATTCTTCATAAAGTTTCCGCTGTGCGTTGCGGTCTTTATTTCTGCATCTTATATATATGTCGTGTTTCATACATTGGCTTTTATAAGGAAAGATGCAATAGTTTAAAAAAGGTTGGAATTATTTTGAAAATTTATGAAAAAACTTTGAAAGTTGGCTTCCAAAGTTTTGAAATTAAATTATTATTGGATTGAAAGTCTTCGACTCCGCTCAGACTGATATTACAATTAGTATTAGAATTGTCACACTGAGCGGAGTCGAAGTGTTTTATTTTAATCCATTCAAATTATAATTTCTCTAAGGCTTTTTCAAAAGTATCATACTGAAATTTGAATCTATTTTCCAATAGAATCTCAGGATAGACATTTCGGCTTTTCAGCATTAGTTCGGTTTCTGTTTTGATGAAGATTGAAGCGATTTCTAATAACCAAACCGGACTTGGAATCCCAAATGGAACTTTAATCTTTTTCCGAATTTGGCTCATCATATTTTTATTAGACAAAGGTTTTGGAGCTGTAATATTAATTGCACCTTCAAGCTTTTCATTTTCAATAATGAAGTTAACGGCTTCACAAAAATCATCAATATGAATCCAGCTCATCATTTGGTCACCTCTACCCTGTTTTCCTCCTAAACCGAGTTTCGAAATCTGCATAAACTTTGGAAATGCACCTCCGTTTTTTCCAAGAACAATTGATGTTCTGAGCGCTACTTTTCTGATATTTTGATTTTCGGATTTTAAGAATTTTTTTTCCCAGGATTTACAGATATTCATTGAAAAATCATCTCCGACAATTCCATTTTTTTCTGTGTTTAGATGCGTTTCTGAATGAATATAAATTGTTGCAGAACTTGCATTCAGCCAGATTTTTGGTGGATTTTGACATTCATCAATGGCGCTTTGCAAAACTCTTGTTGAATTGATTCTGGAATCGTAGATTTCTTTTTTGTTCTTTTCATTGTAACGACAATCCACAGATTTTCCTGCAAGATTAATTAGGACATTTGCATTTTCCAATTCATTTTTCCAAGCTCCAATTGTTTTTGCATCCCAAAAGATTTCGTTTTTGCGTTTCGGATTTCTTGTAAGGATTTTAACTTCGTAATTTTTATCCAGAAAATAGTTTTCGAGATTTCTTCCAAGGAAACCAGTTCCAGCTGCGATTATTATTTTCATTGTAATTGATTTTAATTAAATAGCAAATTCTAAATTTTTCTTTGTGTGAACTTCAATTCCAGAACCTTCTGCAAGCATTACTGATATTGGTTTTGCATCGTTCAGAAAATTGAAATCAGCTCCATAATTTTCTTTGAAATCCACCTTAATTTCATAATTCTTTAGGTTGTAAAAATTCCATTTTGGATGTTTTACTTCATATTCAGAAGTTTGATTATTGTTTTTTGTAAACCCAAAATAATGTTCTGTAATGAATTCAAAATCAGAACCCTCAATCATTTCTCCCTGAATATTTTCTGCTTTTAAAGTCATTGTATTGAGTTTTGAAGTCTGCCAGCTGTAAGAAATGGAAAGTTCATTATTAGATTTTATGATAGAATGAGCCATCGGTAAAGTGCAATAATTCTCATTATAAAATATTTTCGCAACAAGACTCAAAGCTTTTTTAGGAACGATTTCTTTGATGAAAACCACACCTCTTTTCAAGATTCCGTTTTCTAGTTTTTTCACATAGAATCTTAGATTCACTTCTTCAAAATTTCTATGAAAAGGAACAGAAATCCCAAGAAGTTTTGTATTGAGGAACATAAACCCAACAAGACTTACCAGACATTTTCCTTTGTAAAAATCGAGTTTGGTTCCTTTTGGTAAATATGGTTTTAGAATTTCCGGATTGATTTCGTAGTTGATGATGGCCAGTTTTCGCCATTCTGCTGTTAGAAATTTCATTTTCTTTAATTTTTGTGTTTTATTATTGTTAATTCTTTTTAATGTCAAATGTTCATTTTTTGCGAAGCGCGCCCCGACTTGAGTGGAGCTCTTTTTCTTTTTTAAAAGAAAAAAGCGGGAATGGAAGGCGGATAAAGGCGCCCAAATTATTTATGAATTCGAAACAATATATAAGAGAATAGCTCCAAAAGTGATTCTGAACAACATCCAGGAAATGGTTGGAATTATCCCGAATTTCAGAATTCTGCATCGTCTCAAATGTTCTAAAAACATTATGAATACTACAATTCCGAAGTAGATAAAATAGAATACTTGGCTAAAATTGAAGAATAAAGCGGGAATTAAAAGTAATGTTCCAAGCAAAGAAACGGTCATCATATTTCCAAGATAATCCCAGATTCTGTCTTTGAGATAAATTCCCATAAATGCGCTCTGCCAAAGGATTTGCATACAGCAGATGAAAAATTCTAATCCAAAATTATTTTTAAAATCCGGGAACAAACGCTGATTGTAAAATCCTAAAACATAAGCGGAAAACAATAAAACAAAAGCAAGGTAAAACAGTCTATATTTCAAATTGAAATCCGGAACACAATTGTCTTTGGTCAAATCTTTTTTGGAAGGAATAATCTGTTTTCTGTTGTAAGAAACGAATTTGTAAAGTCTCTGGAAAAACCAATGAAAAGGCCTTATTCTTGCTATTTTTTCTAAAGTCGGAAAAGAATTCCCAATGATTGTGAGCAAACTTTCCAGCCCGTAAATTACTCTATTATTTTTTGTATCAATCAATGCGATTTCGTTTTTTGACCGATGAACATCAATCTTATTTTTAGTTTCAGAAGTGATTTCTGAAAAAGCTTCTCTTCCGTTTTCATCGAGCATTCCGGATTTGATGAAGCCTTTTGAATAGACGTTGCACATTGGACAATCTTTGTCGTAAATGAGAATGTGATTTTGTAAAGTTTTCATTGTGTTTGATTTTAAAGGTTAAGAAAATCGCCTTTCGTTCTTCTATTGTTTTTGAAAAGAATTATCATAAATATTTTAAACAATAAATTTTTCATAATTTTAAAACATTTTATATTTTCAGTAATTATTGAAAGTTAATTCGAAATAAAAAAGGAAAACAATCCTTTTCTATTTTAGTAAGTTGGTGATTTTCCCAACCAGCCAATGATCATCACTTTTTATTGCCAAGTCCATTATATTATTAATTTTGTTGGTCACGTTTCCAAAATCTTCCATTAGTTTAACAAATTGTTTTGCTTCATCGGAATCATCTTCCACATTTTTCAGTTCTTCTAAAAATGAAACAACAGGTTCTATTTCTCGCTTTCTGCGCTCTTTTGTAATCTGTTTGAACAGAAACCAAACGTCTTTTTCTGCAACAAAATATTCTTTTCTATCACCTTTTACCAATTCTTTTTTCACAATTCCCCAATCCATCAGATTCCGAAGATTCATATTGGCGTTTCCTCTGGAAATTTCCAGTTTTTCCATCACTTCGTCTGTGGACAAGGGTTTTCCCTCTGCCAAAAGCAAAGCGTGAACCTGCGCCATTGTTCTATTGATTCCCCAGTTGGTGGCAAAAGTTCCCCAAGTCTGGATGTATTTTTCTTTAGCTTCTGTAAGTTTCATTGTAAAGATTAATTTCTTGTACAAATGTAATTAATATTTTTGAATTTTCAATAATTATTGAAAACAAAATAATACTTTATTTAATATTAATAGATGTAGAATATTTAGCTATTCAATAATTAATAAAATTAATTTTAAATTAATAATAAAAATAAATCAGATTCATTACATTTGTTTAATAATTTTAACCTAATGAAGTATACTTTGTTAAAAAGAAATAAAAGTTTCAAGGCTGATTCTCATTCGCATTTTGTACGATGGATGAGAAAGATGGATTTGCAGCAATGGACTGACAACAAAGACTTTATGGAGGGTTATGCCTACAGAAAATCGACTTTTGAGAACATCAATATTCGTCACAACAGCGAAGAAGACTTCGTGGAAGATTTACAAAAAAATAACCTTTTGAAAATAGAATCTTCAAAAGGTTTATTTGGTTTATTTTAAAATTTCGATTAGTAAATCGATGGATATTTTGCCGGATTTAATTCGTTGAAAATAGTATAAACTTTCTCTAAAATATCATCCGCAGAAGGCTTACTGAAATAATCGCCATCACTTGCATAAGCTGGTCTGTGATTTTCAGCCGAAATTGTCAACGGATCTGAATCTAAATATCTAAAAGCTTTTTGTTTCTCCAAAATCTGTTGTAGAATAAACGCAGAAGTTCCACCTTCAACATCTTCATCAATCACAACCAATCTATTAGTTTTCTTAACACTTTCTGCAATCTCGTAAGATAAGTCAAACGGAATCAAAGACTGAATATCAATTACTTCGGCAGAAATTCCTAGTTTCTCTAATTCATTAGCAGCTTCTGTCACAACTCTCCAAGTAGAACCATAAGTTACCAAAGTTACATCAGAACCTTCTTTCGTCACTTCGATTTTTCCAACCGGAACTGTGAATTCGCCTAAGTTATCCGGTTGTTTTTCTTTCAATCGATAACCGTTTAGACATTCTACAATCACAGCAGGTTCGTCACTTTGAAGCATTGTATTATAGAATCCGGCAGCTTTTGTCAAACTTCTTGGAACAAGAATGTTGATACCTTTAGAAAGATTCAGAATTCCTGCCATTGGCGAACCAGAATGCCAAACGCCTTCCAATCTGTGGCCTCTTGTTCTGATAATCACCGGAGCTTTTTGACCACCTTTGGTTCTGTATTGAACTGTTGCCAAATCATCACTCATCCCTTGAAGACAGTACAAAATATAATCAAGATATTGAATTTCGGCAATTGGTTTCAAACCTCTCATTGCCATTCCAATGCCTTGACCGAGAATCGTAGCTTCACGGATTCCAGTATCAGCGATTCTTACATCACCATATTTTTCCTGTAGTCCTTCCAAACCTTGGTTGACATCTCCAATATTTCCTGCATCTTCTCCAAAAACTAAAGACTGAGGATATTTTTCAAAGATTTTATCAAAATTATTTCTTACCACTACTCTACCATCCACTTCTTCAGAAGAATCAGAAAATACAGGTTTGATTTCTTTGATATTAGTCGCTTTCCATTCTGATTCCGAATATAAATGAGAGGAATAATTATCTTTTTCGATTTTTAATAGTTCTTCATATTTCGATTTCAATACATTTCTTTCAGATGAATCTTGATTTCTAGTCAACAACAATGTCTTCCTAACCAATTGGAAAACATCTTTTTTGCTTATCGAAATGATTTTATTAAAGGTTTCTATTAAATTTTCAATTTCTGAATTTTGATTCTTAACGGATTCTACCAAAGGTATAACTTCGGATTTGAGATCGGAAATTGTTTTCTGGTAAGCTTCCCAAGCTTTTTTTTGACCTTCTTTAACCAGTTTTTTAGCTTCAGAATCAATTGAATCTAATTCTTCAGCCGTAGCTAAAAATTCTTCCTGACCTTCGATTTCGATACTGTAGTCCAAAATCCACTCTCTGAATTTAATTAATCCATCAAATTCGGATTCCCAACTTAATCTGTCCTCAGATTTATAGCGTTCGTGCGAACCGGAAGTCGAATGTCCTTGCGGCTGAGTCACTTCCGTGACGTGGATTACAACAGGAACGCTTTCATATCTTGCAAAATGTTCAGCTTTTGCGTAAGCTTCCATCAGCGCCGGATAATCCCAGGCTTTTACCTGGATAATTTCGCAACCTTGATTTTCACCTTCATTTCTTTGGAAACCCGAAAGCATTTCAGAAATATCAGCTTTCGCTCTTTGATTTTGTGTCGGAACAGAGATTCCGTAACCATCATCCCAAATTGAAACAATCATTGGAACCTGCAGTGCACAAGCTGCATTAAGCGTTTCCCAGAAGTGACCTTCTGCTGTAGAAGCATCGCCGATTGTTCCAAAAGCGACTTCGTTACCGTCTTTCGAAAACTTCTCAGAACCGTCAAATTTTACAGATTTATAAATTTTAGAAGCCTGAGCCAACCCTAACAATCTCGGCATCTGTCCTGCTGTTGGCGAGATATCAGACGAAATATTTTTTTGCTCCATCAAGTTTTTCCAACTTCCATCAGCATTCAAACTTCTGGTTGCATAATGCCCATTCATTTGACGCCCTGCAGATGCGGGTTCTCTTTCTACATTTGTATCCGCATAGAGTTGTGCAAAAAAACTTTCTACGGAAACAGCTTCAATAGCCAATGCAAAAGTCTGATCGCGATAGTATCCGGAGCGGAAATCTCCATTTCTGAAAACTTTTGCCATTGCCAACTGTGGCAATTCTTTTCCGTCACCAAAAATCCCGAACTTTGCTTTCCCGGTCAAAACTTCCCGTCTTCCAAGATAAGACATCTCGCGAGAAATTCTTCCCAGACGATAATCATTTATGACACTATTTTTAAAGTCCTGAAAAGACACTTGCTGAGTTTCTATATAAGTTGATTGCATAACAATAGAGTTTTGACAAATATAAAATTTTTCCGCTAATTTTTACGAAAATGATATTTTTATGATTCTAAAATATTTTATCAATTATTAATTCATTCTTGCATAAGAAATTTTTGCCCGGAAAAGAAATGATTCTATAATTTTGAATTATGAAAAAAACAGCCCCACATATCCTGAACGCTTCTACCAATCTACTTGGTTTTTGCCTGGTGATTTTAACCTCTTTGAAAATTGCCAAATTTCCCCATCACACTTTTTTGGACGTATGTACTGTTGGTGCCATTTTCAGCTTGTCCTTAAGTTGTGCACTTTCATTCCTTGCGATGAAGTCTAAGAATTTTAAAACTTCGGGCATCTTGGAAAGCAGCGCAGATATACTTTTTTTCCTGGCACTACTTTGCATCATCATATCAGTTCTTATTGTGAGTATCGATGTTGTCTAACCGATTTTTACCTGCTCCAGCGCTTTTGGTAAGAAAGAATTTGGGAAGATTTGTCTGGCTTCGTCCGTCATTACACTCAGGTCGCTATAACGGTTGGAGAAATGACCTAAAATCAATTTTCCGACTTGCGCTTTTTTGGCAATAGTTGCTGCTTCCAAAGCGGTGGAATGCCCTGTGTAATCTGCCATTTCTTTCAAATTGTGAAGGAAAGTAGACTCGTGGTAAAGAACATCAGCATTTTCTATGATTGGGATGATATCTTCTTTATATTTCGTATCACTGCAAAATGCATAAGAAACCGACGGTTTCGGGTCGGTCGTTAATAATTCATTTTTGATAACTGCCCCGTCTTCTGAAACAAAATCTTTTCCTAAACGCAAATTCTGAAAATCACAGATTTCGATTTCTTTGTATTTAGAAATCTCTTTCATATTAAGATGGCGTTCTTTTGGCTTTTCTTTGAAAAGATATCCATTGCAATAGATTCTGTGATTCAAAGGAATGGTGTAAACTTCTACCCTTTTGTCTTCGTATATTTTGATGGATTCTTTACCTTCGAGTTCGTGGTAAATTACTTCAAAACCTTTGTATGTTTCTGTAATTTCAAAAATGGTGTCCATCATTTTCTTGATGCCTTTCGGACCGTAGATGTTCAATGGTGTTTTTCTTCCTAATAATCTGAATGATGCTACTAATCCCGGTAATCCAAAACAATGGTCACCGTGAAGATGGGAAATGAAAATGTGGTTAATCTTAGAAAAACGAACTTTCGCCTTACGCATCTGTACCTGAGTTCCTTCGCCGCAATCAATGAGAAAATGACGCTCTTCCATTTCCAAAAACTGAGATGTTGGTGAAGAATTAATAGTTGGAATTGCTGAATTGAATCCTAAAATGGTAAGATAAGTGCTCAATTTTTAATAATGGTATTGAAAATTACTGGGTAAAGATACAAAAATGACGTAAAAATCAGACATCACCCCCTCTGGAATTTAGATATTCTAAGAACTTTTTCAAAGCTTCACTTCTATGACTGATTTTATTTTTCTCTTCAGGCAGCATTTCTGCAAAAGTCTGATTATAATCATCCGGGACAAAAATCGGGTCATAGCCAAAGCCATCGGTTCCAAAAACTTCAGTAGTCAGGTTGCCATATACACGACCTTCGAAATAATGTTCGCCACCTTCATCTTTATAACACAAAACAGTGATGAAATATGCCCTCCTGTTCGGCTGATCCTTCATCTCATCCAAAACTTTTTCGATGTTCTTTTTGAAATTGTGATTGCCTGCATAACGTGCTGAGAAAATCCCAGGTCGACCATCCAAAGCTTCTACAACCAATCCGCTGTCATCGCCAACACTTGGTTTGTCCGTCTTCTCGTAGCAGTATTTGGCCTTGATAAGTGCGTTTGCCTGAAATGTATCGCCGTCTTCGATGATTTCTTCATTCAAATCGTAGTCTGACAAACTTGTCACGACATAATCTGTCCCTAATATCTGCTGTATCTCTTCTTTTTTATGCAAATTATGTGTTGCTACTAAAATCTCCATTTATATATAATTGATGGTTGATAAATTATAATTTATATGTTTGAAATCTATTTTATTGACATTTGTTTTTATGACCAAATTGCAGCCCGGCTTGAGCGGAAATCCTTTTTTTGCTTATACTTAATTTCTATCTAACGTGAAATCGTCTGGAAAAAAGATTGGGAGCGGAAGACGGATTAAGCTGCCCTAAATTTAATCTTTATAAATAATATTCTTTTGGATTGCGAAAAAATAAAATGGTATTATAAAAATCGCTAATCCTACTGCTAATAATAGTTCGGGTTTAATTTTAAACAAATCAGAAAAAGTTTCTGAATCTGAATATAACATCATCATTGCCGACACCAGATTGTTGAATGCGTGAAGCAAAATTGGCATCAGCAGCGATTTGGTTTTGTAGTACACCAAACCTAATACCAAACCGAGCAGCATGGCGCCTGCAAACTGCCAAGGATTGAAATGGACGACGCCGAAAATGAACGCCGAAATGATAATTGCCGTGACTGGTTTGACTTTGTTATTCAGCATTCCTTTCATAATGATGCCTCGGAAAAGGATTTCTTCCAGAATTGGCGCGAGAATGACTGTCATTATTAATAATGAAATTGGCTCTTTAGCGAATTTTGCAAATTGCTCTGAGTACATTTTGTAAATTTCGCCGAGCAAATCGCCTGTTGTCGGAATGAGTTGTGTGGTGTAATCTGCAACCAGCATCATCCCAAACATCATTGGAAATATCAATAGATAAATGCGAAATGGCTTGGTAGAGAAATCGAAATTGAGTTTGTTGCCATCTTTTCTTACGATAAAAAAATCGAAAAAGAGAATAGGAACTACCATTGATGCCGTGTACATCAAAATATTGAAAATCCCAGTATCACTAATGTCTTGTCCGAAAAATGAAGACAATCCTAAACCAATTGCATACATCAATGACTGACCAATAAACAGCCCGACAACCAATAAAATCCCTACGAAAAAATCGACTTTGTAATTCTGTTCTTTCATTATTTGAGTTCTTTCATATAAACTAAAGGTTCTGATTTGAAAGTTACATCTTCCGGATGAAATATCTTGAAATAATCTCTCAAAACCAAATCGCATCTTACAACACCCGATTCGAAATAGTCATTCGAACCATCTTTCTCTCGGTTGTTTATCATATATAAGTTGCCGGAATTGAAGACTTTCATTTTGCTGTAATTGGGATTCAAAGTCTGTAATTCTTTTTTGTTCCGATGCGGACTGATATTGATCCAATAATTGACATTCTCTGACTTAACGAAAACTTCCTCGAAGCTCAACGGAACGGAAGAAGATTCTTTGTTATCTTTCAGGATGTAATTTCCGCCAGCATCGCTGATAAATCTTGCGACAAAGGAATTTCCGCCCGGTAAAAACCATTGACTTCCGTACATTTCATTGCAAAGAATATTCGGTTTGATTGAGGTTTTAGAAGCTAGGGTTTGAATCTTTTTGTAATTGTCTTCGATATTTTTGAATGCTTTCTCTGCTTGTTCTTCTGCTCCGAATAGTTTTCCAAATAACAACAGATATTTCGATTTTTCTAAAGGATTTTGCTCTAAGAATTCATCTAAGAAAATCAATTCAATTCCAGTTTTCTGTAAGATATCGTACGTATTGGCGAAATTGGGAACGTAGTTGGTAAAAATAACGTCTGGTTTATTAGAAAGGATTTTTTCAATATCATACTTTTGTTCGTTTCCGATATTAAGAATTTGATTTTGATTAATTAATTGATGAATTTTTTCTGAGAAAATATACTCCGGACTGGAAACACCTGTGATTTTATTTTCTAAATTAAGTTCCGAAAAGTAGCCAATCAGGCTTGAATTAAGCAACATTGCTTTCTGAAATGGCAATTTTTCTTTTGAAATGACATTTTTAAATTTCCCTGAATTAACAACCAGATTTTTTGAATCATCCGAATAATTAACTCTTTCCGAGATAGTTATATTTCCTGATTCGGATTTCGATATTTCTTTTTTACAGGAAATTGTAAAAAGAAAGAAAATTAAAAGTAAAAAAATGCGTTTCATCTTCCAAAGAACGTAAAAAAGTACTATATTTGCAAACCTTTAAACAAGGCCTCGTGGCGCAACTGAATAGCGCATCTGATTACGGCTCAGAAGGTTACAGGTTTGAATCCTGTCGAGGTCACAAATAGCCAAATGGCGCCAATTGAAGACAATTGGTGCCGTTTTTATTTACAATGTAATTAGCTTATACTGAACGCAAAATAATTATAAGGTAATTCTCTATGCGTTCCGTCGACAGACTGTACGGTTCCGAAACTTCTGTTGTAATGCCACTGATTCCAGTCGAATGCACCAGGTTCTGAGGTTTGGAGAGCAATGTAAATCCCTCTTGCCATTTTGAGGTGGGAAGCAATATCATCAAAGTACAAACCCATTTTTGGTGAAGTGATCTCCCTGTTTCGATTACGACCTGCAATCAGCTTAGTAATACCAGTCGCATATTCGGATAAGATGGGGATTACTGGATTTAGAGTACCTAGAAGTGTGATGCCATTCTTTACAACGCCTTTTTCCATAGTATCGAGAAGTTGGTCATCGTTATCATTAGAGACATTGATAATCTCTACATCAAACTGCATCAGCTGTTTACCTGTATTTAAGCCGATGAATATAGGATAACCTGATATAGGAGCATTTTGACCTTCCTGAATAGCAAAAGTCTGATTAAAGCTCAAGTCCTGTTCAGCAGAATCTTTGAGATAATTCTTAGCATTGAACTTGAATAGGACACGATGTTTTCCTCTTCCTGGGTATTCATAAGCCCGGAAATAATCTAATGATATATTGATTTTAGCATCTTTGAGGGACTGGTCTGCAGTAATGCTTCTAGCCTCATGGATTTTAAGTTCATTGTCATTACTTCCGTTGGCTGGGATAAAGCCAAAGGCATAAGAACTGTGTTCCCAAGCTCTGGGTTTTCTGTTCCAGGGCCATGCAACAGTCTCCAGATCGGCAGCCTGATTATGCTCAAGAATTTCTTCGGCTTCTGTTTTAAGGTCCAAGGATTTGTAAAGCGTGACAGCTTCCAAGGCATTTAATTGTGAAAAGTCTTTCATAAAATGATACTTATGGATTTCGGGTAGGTAGTGTAATGATTTTGTCTTCTTTTCCAAATGTAAGTTACTGAAATTTCACTGAAGTTCAGTTAATGATTTAGGGTGAGAAATGTATCTTTGACCCATCTTTCATCGATGCTTATCTGTGACCAGCCTTTATCCTGTTTGTAGATAAAGACTTCCGTCCCTTTGGTAAGTGTTCCTGTTTTGGGGAATGTTGTTCCGGCACCTGATCTGACATTGAGAACATCAGCATTAACCAAAGCTCTTTGTACTGATGTGGTATAACGTGCTGCTACCCAGTGTTGAGCTGATGATGAAATCTTGTACCAGCCATTTTTTTCTTCATAAACTCTCAGTACATTGCCAAACAAGGCCGGGGTTCTATCTTTGACCTTGGCTTGTGATGCAGAAGGTCCTGTTCTGATATTAAGCGTATCGGAGGTAACTGATACATATTTTAAAGCCTCTTCTGAAGTATTGATGCCTGTTAGTTTTAATGCTTGATTGATTAAGGGAATTAAGTTCTTCTTGCAGTCTTCTATTTTATTACCACCAAAGAATTGGGTTCCGGGGCATGATTTGTTATTGCTGCTGCCGTTGTTTCTAGCACCTGTTGAAAGGTTGAACCAATTATGGTAAAGTATGGTATTGATGTTGGGGCTTAAACCAAACTTTTTAAGCAATGCCGCAGTTACTGTAATAATAGCTTCTTCCTGCTGGGCGGTCATCTGATCACCCCCCTTATCAAAATTACCTACATTTTCAATGCAGAAGCTATTGGCATTGTTTCCGTAAATGCACGCAGGAGATTTTTCGAAGCTTCGTCCTGTGACCACTGAGCCATCCGGGAATATGGATAAATGCTGCCCTATATCTGCCCAACCGTTGGCATTGATATGAGTATTCTTCATACTTTTCTGCAGTTCAAAGTGGTTACTGCCGTTGAAATGGATGTAAGATGGGATATAAGTATGGTGTTGCTGGACCGATAATACCGTTCTGGCTATTTTTAGTTTTGAAAAATAGGTTTCAAATGCTTTGGCGGTCATTTTTGTAAATCCATACTTGGTTTCCATGATGGTTTTATTTTAGCAGTTTATACTTGAATAGTTCTTCGATGATAATATTTGTCAGCTTATTGGACACTGTTCTGGCGATAAAGCGGTTACCGACTGTCTTCATAAATGTGTAACCCAGAATTTTCCAGATCTTAATTTTAAAATTCTTGATAAAGACAAGTTCGTTTCTTTTCTTGACAATAGGGATCGTAGCTTCATCATCTTTTTTTCTTAAGTAATCATAGGATATATCGACAATAGCTTTAACTCTTTGATTAAGGCTTTTTTCTAATGGGAGGATATCCTTATGGTAGTCTATGTTTGGAAATGTCAGTCCTTTGGTATTTTCTTCGTTGATATAAGGATAAAAGCGAGCTCTGTTGTTTTCAGTCTGCTTGTACTCAATCCTAAAATCAGGAATGATCGGTAGCATCATTTCTTTGGTCGAAGCATCTGTAAAGGCATATCGGTCTTTCAGTTCCGTGGTCCACTCTGATGATGAAGGGTGCTGCGCTTCATTGAGATGGAAATAATACCTGAGGAAACTCTGACAGTTTTTTCTTCCCAGCATATAGTCGTGAATCCTAAAGGATTTGTTGATGAAGCCTGCAAAGCCTGATAATGCACCACAGGCAATGGTATTTTTTAAAGGTTTATTGTTTTCATCATAGCGTGTCGGCCAAATCATATTCTTATCCGTATTGTCATCGAACATATCGCTGATATCCTTTTCTTTAAACGAGGCCTGTTGTCTTAATGTTGAAATCAATTGGGGAACAATATGAAATAAATCTTCTTTGACTTCTTTATCCTTAAATGGATTTTCGGGGATGTAATTGGGGAAAGGATCAATCATAATTAGTTTATAATTTTTGTTGAACTCCTTCCCAATAACGCTTAGGGCTTCTGCTATAGGTTCATTATTGGTCATTCCTCCATCTACAGCTATAAAACTGTAGTCATCCTCTACCCTTGGAATAAATTTAAAACCATCTCCGAAGATACGTTTAAGATTCGCACTGATATAGTCTTTGGGAATATTACTGAAGGAAATGCTTTTAAGTCCTATAGGAAAAGCGCCGCTGGCTCTGGCACATTTTAAAAAGAATCTGACCGAATGCTCATCACTCAGGTCAAGATTAAGCTTGGATAAATCGGAAGCAGGTTTATTATTTTGAAAGTAAGCAAATGCTTTGTGGTAGGACATTGTATGCGCTACCTTTCTTTTGTCTGAATCGAAGTATAAATCGATAGGAATGCCTTTTAAATTGCTAAGTGTGAAAAGCACGTCCAAATTAGGATTGATAAAGGTGGGAAGAATATTGACTTCTATGGATCGGGTTTTCATGACAACTTTATCTATCAGATGATCCATAAAGTCAACATTAAGCAGAGCATCCAATTTACCGGCTTTCAGATCTTCAGCAGAAAAAAGATGTTGGCAGATATCTTCTTCATTATTTAGTCCGAAATTAACCCAAGTATCAAAAAGAAGATTGTTGCTTGCTTCATCTGAGTAAGGGTCATTAACTTCTTTGAGAGAATCCTTAGCCAGTCCTATCAGCGATACTGCAGAAGCAATGCTTCCAGCTGATGCACCTGTGAAAATATCAATAACTACATTGGGTTGGGGTATATTTTCAGAATCTTTGAGGTATTGTTCTTCCCAAATGAATAATGTGTTGAAAAGATAATCCAGCACACCAGCGGTATAAGCACCGGCAGTTACAGCACCTGCCAGTACCAAACCGATATGGATTTTGTTGTCTGAATAATGATTTTTCATTAAAAAATATTAAAAATATTTTTTTTATTTAAAAATAAATGTACATTTGTGGTCTAGGATTGCCCTCCCATTTGGGAGGGTTGTCTTTTTTACAGCAAAAGAATCTCTTCTCGGGTGTAATGAGTTATCTCATCATTTACTATCAGGCTGATTCTTTTTATACCATTATCATTTCCTGACAATAAAGCTATTTTTAATGTTTCAATATTATTTTCAGCGGGATTGTTTCCAAAATTTATTATACATTCACTTGCTTCTGTTTTTCTGGCTTTCTTTACTGAATTCCTTAGAAAGCTATCAGAAGGAATGTCGTTAACCCAATTTTTTAAATAAGTGTAGTAACATGCAAACTCTTTAGTTCGTAAATTATAAGTATGAGGATTTTTGTCGCCATCTGTATTGATTTCAGGTAAGATTAAATATCGATCAGGCATCTTTTTATAAATTTCAAGATCTTCATCTTTATTTGATCCATTATGTTCGTTATTTCTCCTTCCGTCTGGACTTACAAATCTATATGGGGGTATTAAAAGATTCTGGTCTTTTATTAAATCTGATGTTTTTAAATAATTCCTGTATCTCTCTAATTTTGAATCTGTTTCAATCAAGAAAGGAAATTCATCAAAAACCTTTATTTCAATTGGCAGATTATAAAATTCGGGTCTAGCAGTTGGGTCTGGAAGTGTCACATCATCTTCCTTTATGGTAAACTTTAATCTTATACTATCGTCAGAGATTCTTGCGGACTCGGTTATCGAACTGAAGTTGAAGTCTTCGCGGATGGTTCCTAATATTATTAATCTTCTCTCGAAGGTCAACCTATTTTCACCTGAGAGGTCTGATATGATAATCTCATTCCCTCTTCCGAACTCAAAATTCAGTTCCCCGATGGTATTTTCCTCCAATAGCGTATGAGTAATTATATAATTAGGATTAAAAGGATCTAGGCTGTTATTCTCTACACTTAGCATTGCAGAAAACACTTTATAGGGTTTGTTTTCTATAGGTGCTGCCTCAGACTTTAATGCTACGCTGTCGATAAGGTCTCCAAAATTTGATTCGGTTGGACGCTTATTGGTTTTAAAATATTCTTTTAATTGATTTCTATCGTTGATTTCCATATGATGTGGTGTTTTACTTGATTATAAATGTTTTGCCGATGATCATGCCGTTAGTCTCTCCGTCTGAGGAGATTCCTGTAAGGGTATTCCAGATATCGTCTGTAAACAATGTAAGAATGTTCTCTTCTTTACTGAACATTGAAGACGTATTCTCTGCTAATACCTTGAAGTGATAATATTTCCTGTTGTTGGCAGAATCAAACAGTGGATATTCTGTATAATCAGCACCCAAAAGATCTGTTGCCAGAGTTATTTTCGAATCGATAATATCCAAGACCGCTTTGTTCTCCCACAGATTTTCCTCTGCCTCAGGATTGTAAACCTGAAGCTGGACTTTATCTTGAGTCTGGTTTGTAACCAAACGTGCAATCTCTTTCCAGTTGCCTTGTCCTGACATACTGTACAGATGATAAATTCCTCTGTAACATGTAACATCCCATTCAAAAACAACATTGCTTACAGAATCGGCATCATTATCAGGCCGTGTACCGGTACCTTTTAAAATAGGTGATACAGGATTCTGTGTCTCCACAAGCATCAATGCCAGAAGCTTTGATGATTGTGAGGATACGTAATCGATCACTACTGTATTCTCTCCATTCTTATATTCTGCATATTCAACCTGCTTATCGGCTGTAACCCGGTAATACAAAGTATCTCCATAAGGGATCTGTTCAAAATCGAATAACTCGTCATACAGTGTCCAGACCGTACCATCTGTCATCTCAAATTCTGACACATCAACCTGCTTTACCAAGGTCATCGACAGCACTGATTCTGCATCCAGCCTGCTGACAGACCTGTAAAGATTCAATCTTTTAATTCCCGCAAAAGAAGGATAGGCATGGACATCAATCTGAATCTTTGCCGTGATATCAAGTAATCTGTTCTCCAGAACAGGAAGACCGCTTAAGATTTTAGGAGCTTCAGGAGCATTAGTGCCAACCAGCTTAACAGGACCAAGAACGGGACTTAAGTCACTTACAGTCATCTGAGAGCCTACCTCACGTGAGGCATAAAAGTAAACATTATCGGTCGTTCCGTTCAGTGTAAAATCTGTAAATAATACAAGATTGTCGCTTTCATTTAAAATCGTCATCATAGGAGCCATATCAAACTCCTGATCCAGATTAGGATCTGATGGTGCTTTTAAAAGATAGCCTGAACCATCACGGATATTCTGCTTCTTATCCAAAGGCTGAACATAAGGGGCTATCTTATGGTGGTACCGCTTGATATGCTGATAAAGAACTGGAACCTCGGTCAACGGCACAAAAACCTGATCAAAAACTTCCTGAATGAAGTCAATGAGATACTTGGTCTCCGTATTAAGACCAGCTATAGGCGGCAGAACAATATGATTTAATTTAACTAATCCAAAGTCTGATTCGTCTATTAAATACTCTGAACCTGCATTTCCTATATAATCTTTGATAAATGTATTGATTCCTTTAAAAAATTCTTCTTTATCTGGAAGTGGTAATCTATATCTTGACTCGCCAGGGCGTACTATTTCAGGGTATTCTTTATACTGCTCGTGATCTTCAAGCGGGTCATTTGGATTATTCGGGATTCTATAATATTCAAAATCAAAGAAGTTCTTCCATCGGTTGGTCAGATATTCTTCATTATTACCACCATAAACAGACAAATTTTCATAAATCTCTTTCAACGTATCAGGTTGATACAAAGCATTCAACAGTGCATTATTGTCTGCCCTGCAGAACTGAACACCAAAAGGTCTCTGGCTGAACTTTGTTGTAAAGCTGTAAGTCGATCTTCCGTAAAAATCAGGACGGGTCGCATAAAGACTGCCTTCAGGAAGTTCAGGAATACCCGGTACAATAATCTTCTGTCCCAACATCAGACTCGGAGAAGAAAACTTCGATCTGTAAGGGGCTGAATTGGGAACCGGTGAAGATGCCACTGTTCTCAATCCAAAAACAGAATATTTCAGATGCTGGTCGCCTGTCGGAAGAACACTGCTTGCAACTAAATCATTGGACGCATCACTGTAAAGATAAAGATTGTATGATGGGTAATAATTAACCTTAATTTCACCGCCATCCTTAACCGGGAACACCCCGTCTGACGCATAAAGTTCATCATAAATATACAAAGTGAACGGATTGCGGTTTAGGAAACCAAAGTTCTCGGCTTTGATAACCTTAAAGTTATCTCTGGTTTTTTTAGGCCGTTCGTCTTCGCCTGTGAAACTGTCTGTCCTGAAAAGACGAACCATACCATTTGTAATATCCATAAAACCGGTCGCATCGCCTAAAACCTTCTGTTCAAGCTTGAGGTTATCAAATGTAATCCGGTAAACACCTTCGAAAACTCTACCGTTCCAGACTTGTGTTATATTAGCAGTATCCCAGTAACCTCTCGATTTTTCCAAGTAACGCTGCTCCTGACCTTTCTCGGATACAGAGGTAATAACTTCACGATGGATTCCCGGGAATATTAATGGAACTCTGTGTGAGTTAGGATTTGTAGCCTTACCCCACACGTCTACTGACTGCATATTCTCCATTACCACAAACAGATCATTCCCTGAAGTCTCCGGTAGCGTCAAAGAATTGAATTGCACGGAGATAGAACCTCCCGAAAGAATCGTATTGCTCACTTCTTCCTTGTATACCGTAAACTCTAAACCTGTGTAACCCAAACCTTGTCTTACTGATTTTATTACATAGGATTTATGGTTCACAACAAATACAGAACCTGTAAAATGTTCATAGCCTGTTCCGTCAGGAAGTTCCGATTTACCCTTATCTCCATTGCTAAAATCATAATTTCTGGTCTGAAAAACAGAGCACAACCTGTCATAATCCGGCAATATATTAAATAAGCTTGCCGTAATTTTCCTTGGCGTATCCTTACGGAAATAAACTTCTATATTACTTGCAAACACATCATACACATCCGGAAAATAAGCTGGGTCGCTCTCGTAGGTTTCATCTTTAATCCCCGCATCAAAAGGGATAGAGTGAACTACCATATCCTGTTTTGAATCATATCCAAAGTTGAGGCGTATCAAAGTCTTATCTTCTCCCAAGATATCTTGATAAGTATTCTGTTCAAACGCAGAAGTGAACATCAAAGGCTCTTCCGGCTGGATAAGCCAGGCCTTGATATCCGAAGGCGGCAGTAAGTTATTGGCTGGCTTAATATCCGTAACAATACTCAAACTGCTTTGGCTGGATGCAGCACGCGAGAATATATTAATACCATAAGTAGAATAAATATAAGTCCCGCTTTCAGTATGCCTGTGCACATATAAAGGATCCCCAAAGTTTTCAGGAAGCATAATAGCTGCCGTCTCAAAGCTGCCCTGCTCTAATCGCGAGTTAACATTATAATATTGATCTGAATGCGACAGCTCTGGCTTCTTCCAGCTTCGTGGAATTATCCCTCCCCTGGCAACAATCTTATGCTCCAAACCTGCATAAACAGGAAGCGTATAAAGTGAAGCATTCCAATAAACTTCATTCGGAAAAAAGGATGGGTTAACCTCTGCGGAAGGAACCGGCTTATTGATGATACTGATAAAACGGCTCTTACCGTCTAACGAATAACCTTCTTCGTCATATAGTATCGGTATATCCTCATTCTGGGAACGTGGCACCCCTTTATAAAGCTCATAAATCTCAATCGGTAAAGGAAGACGCTCTGTATTGGTCGATGTCGGTAAAGACATCGAGATCAGCTGGCAATCTTTAGCTTCCTTAACATTGTTCGGATCCCTGAAGGTTCTGTATTCTGTTAAGTAAATATATTCTGCTCCGGAAGCAGGATCGATATCCATAGCTCCCAATCCTAATAAACGTGCAAGATGATAATCCAAAGAAGATGCATTCAGCAAGTCTAGATAGGATACCAAAGTACCTTCCTCTTCTCCGGGCTCATCATCCCCACCTCCATCATCATCTTCGGTTTCTTCAACAGCAAAATTGATATCAATATATTCCTCAGCCCTAACATTAATACCATCTTGACTTAGTCTAAGATAATTCTCAACTAAACTGACAATCGGTAGATCAAACGGATTATCATCCCCTGATGGTTTACGCCATTTATCAAAGTAATTCAACTTGTTAACATACTCACCATCATTATAACGAAGCCATTTACCATGGATATTATCTAGCATACGATCAAGATATTTGTCCGTTGTCACTGTCGTAAGGGCAAAATCACTGTAATATTCCCAAGCCTGCCATGCGGATGCTGAAGCGATGAAGTCACTATAAAACTCAAAATCAAATGAGTATACTTTGAAATTAACTGCCTTATAACGGATACTTCTACCATTCTCTGATAAAATATTCGTCGAATTAAGCTCAACCTGCGTCATCTTACGGCGGAAAGAAAGGTATTTGGAGATAACCAGTTTGTTCTCCTCTACAGATAAAACTTCAAGGGATAAAGTACCGCGCTGCTTGGAGCCTACAACCGGGGTAACTTTAAAAAACAATTCTTCCTTACATTCTATTTCTATGATGTTTTCGCCATAAGAATCTATAAAGTTCTGAGTCTCAGTTCGTGGATCAAACCTGGCACGAACTTCATTGTAACGGGTCTTGTTTCGGAAATAAACATACATAACCCGTTTATCTATCTCAACTTTAGAAGAGCTGCCTGTGTCGGAACTCATACTTCCTGATATCCTGTAAAGCCAACGCTGGTTATCATCATCCGCAATAAAAGGCGTCTCCAATAAATTAAGACGGCATTTGGATACGACTTCAGATGTATAAGGAACCCTGTATAGCTTTACGTAGTCCTGATGTTTATTATAATGATCTCCATCCGTTATCATTTGATTCTCATCAAAATAATCACCTTTAGGAATATGCAGCCTCCCAAGATCTCCCGAAAATAACCAACGTAGCTGAATGCTCTTCGGACTGTCTGAACCACTCGACCCTACTGCCTGTAAAGTAAAATTAGGAGACTGTAATGAATAACCTTCATCGGTATCTATAGGTACCCCATTATTCAAAACATCAAAATGGATCATATAGGGATAGATATTCTTAACGCCTTCGATCCGGATAGGAACCTCCTGTCTTCCAAAACCGGTCGGAGTAACAACAGAAGGATTCAGGTAAATATCTATTTTCTTCGTTTCTCCTGCCGCAATCGGAGTAACTGTATTAATTGCTAACCTCAGACCTAATATATTATCTGCAGAATGAATCTTTGTATTAGCTCCTATCGAAGTAGGGGTAGCTTTGCTTTTATTTTCTATCCAGATATGCCCTACCTCTGTCTGTTGGGATACGGAAACACCTTTTTTCAATTCAGGAAAACTGAATATTGCATTGACTACTTCCAACTCCAAAATATCTGCTGCTACATTAAACGATATCGAATAATGATCAGGATTAGAAGCCACAGGAAGCATATCAATCTCAAAATTAAATCCGTTTCCTATATTCAATGCACCGCCTGTGGAATAGCCCTTGATATAAACTGCATACTCCTTAACTGCACTGCCTGCCGGTGAAGGTTCAATAGAAACCCTGCCTCTCGTTGAAAAAGAAACACCATTATAAGGGTCGCCAGGATTATCCGGAATAAGACTCATCCCATCTTCAATAACTACCCCCCGAGTCTCCGTGTAGTTTCTGACATAAATAACCCCAACAGTACTCGCAGTCTCCGGAAAAATAACTTCTCCCTGTGTGAAAGTCAGCGAATCAGGATATAACTCAACTCTTGTGATACGTACATCTAAAGGCTCTTCTATAACATTAAAACGAATAACATGACCCAGATTGGATACATTATTGATATCTATCAAACAGGAATAGCTTTGCAAAAATGTCGGGGTAATATCTGCATTGAGAACAATATTGATTGTCCTGCTTTGCTCAGGTCCTATTACTATCTTTCCTAAACCATTATTGAATACACTGAATGTAAATCCGGCAGCGGAAAATAAAACATATCCCTCTCCTATCTCTATAGATCGCGTTTTTGTATCATTCTGAATCGTAAAACTGCCATAAGAGTAATTGTTAAAAACATAATGCTTGCCACTATAAAAATTTAATACCGGAAGATCACTCCCCACTATCCTGGCATTATAGTCCTCCAACTTAACATGAACTGTTATTTTATAACCAGCATCACTAACATGTAAACTACTAAGATTTATACCTCCAGTTTGCCACATACCTGTAACTTCAGGTTTATGCTCAGTTGTGGAAATTGTCACATTCACAGGTATATTACCTTCCCCCCCCTGAGGTGGAATTCTTATCAACTCCTGATTCGAAGTAGTAAAAACAAAGTTATTGCTCTGCGTCCTACCTAACTCAATAGAGGTAGTAGGAATTTCCAAAACCTTATACTTACTATTATTTACAACCGTAATATAACCATACTTTTGAACCACAGGATCCATTGCGATTCCTTTAAAATAGGTTTTCTCATCTAATAAATCTATATTTTTAATTTGAGCATTAACATACTCATCCCTCACAGTAAAAAAAATCTTAAAAGTATTATTTGGATTTTCGACTTCAGGACCAGAAATGTTAATTATCGGAGAAAAGGTATTAATCTGTGTGGGTTTTCCACTTGCAACAATTTTAACAGCTACAGTCTGACGTGAGCCAATGAATGTATTTTCCTTGACAACAAAAAAAATACCCCCAGTTGCTGAATTTATAACTTCAGTACCTTCCAAAATAGTCACATGTGAAATTCCTGAATTATAAATCATTATACTTCCGACATCTAGCTTATCAATTGTTTCATTGACAACAATCTCAAAAGGCGGAACCGTCGCAGATATTATCAAATTTACATCACAAACATCATAATTGAAATAACCCGGATCAGACAGAACAAGTAGACCGTGATGATTATTAACCGTAAGTTCAGTGAAATTGTAAGTGTTAAGACTATTAGATCTCAATAATAAATTAAGAGTTTTTTTATTAACATTTACAGCAGAGTTACTACTGAAGGTTTTACAAGAAATAAATTCTGATTCTAATATACCAAATGATGAAGCATAAAATTTGGACTGAGAACTATGAAACCCTATGAAGTTACGATTGGACACCAAAACCATTCCCAAATGACTTTTGTCTACATATCTTTTTCTCCATATTAAGTTTAAAGAGCTATTATATTTTAAGATTTGGCTTTCATCTGTTTTTGTCTGTTTACTTATAGAACAATAATAAGACCCGAAGTTATATGAAAAGGTCGTAAATTCTTCATATGTCTGCGAACCAAACAAAGTTTGAATATTACTATTCTGACCTAAAGTTATTGGTTGAGATATAAAAGCATTATTAGAAGTAACGTTAGATGACATAGAGGTCTGATTACCACTAATTATTAATTTATTATCATTTGATAGCTGTAACCTAACATTACTGGGAGATCTGTAATTTATATCATTGCTATTAAGAATAAACCATCGATAAAAATTTAAATTCAAATCGAGTTCAATTATAATTGTACTACCAAATGAAGACGAAGAATTTTTCACGTGTTCAATAAAGCTTCCTGCAATTATAATTTTTGAATTCAAAAAAACAACAGAATAAATATCATTAAAAGCATACCAACCACCATCACTAATTATTTTCGCTTTTTCAATATTTCCATTACTATCAAAAATACAAATTGTATTATTTGAGAAAGTAACACAAAATTTATTATCAGGAAGAATACAAGCTGCTAAAGGGATACTATAATACTGGTTACCTGATTTATTAAAATAACAGGATTTTTCGAATAAAACAGTTGCATTAGTGTCGATTTTTGCTATTAAACCCGTATAATAATTATCATATCGCCTAGCAACAAGCAAGATATCTCCATTTGCGAATGATAACAAATCGACTGATTTATAACCAGAATTTGCAGAGTCAGAAATTTGTTTTTGCCAGATTAATTCTCCATCAATATGAATTTTTGTTAAAAGAATCTTATATCCATCTGATATTGCTGAAAATATATAATCACCAACTTTTACAGTAGCACAATTTCGAACATATAAATTATGAATTCTTTTTATAAATGACATTGTTGTAAATTCTATTTAGTAATTATTATAGATTCTGTATTTAAAGTATCCTTTACTATATACCTCCTTTCATTTCCATCCCAGGTTTTATAACTAAATTGTAAGGTTATACTATTGAAAACTATTTTTTTGCTTTGATGCATCAAAATAACCTGAGAATAATCTTTGCTAAATAGTGTTTTAAACTGCGACGATATATTCCCTCTTCCAATGACTTTTAATGTATCTTCAATTTCATCTATAGGTATTCTAGGATCATTAAATGGCTCTGGGTTACGGACAATTATGGCGACCACATCGTTGGTATTACTATTGATAATTTTAATAAAGTCAGTATTTACTGGTGGGGTTAATGGTTTCACATTAAGAATAGTTTCCACTGCCTGATCAAATCCGTTAACGATTACCTCTGAATCTGAAGTTGCGCTTACAGAAGTTAATGCATGAAGCTTATCTATTTGATCTGAAGACAGATCCATCTGTACATCATAAACTGCTTGTTTGGTTTCTATAATTAATCCCTCACCATTAAGATCATTAAGTTGGTAACTCAAAACTTGTTCGTTAAAATTCTTGTATCTCGACGTTACAAATCCGAATTCATGAATCATTTGTTTTTCAGCATATATAATGTTACCTTCACCATCAACTTCGTCCATTATATCCCCATCTTCATTAGCATCGTAAGCGCTATATACTTGTGCAGTATATAATTTCTGCGGTTTTAAATCAGTTAAAACTGCAGTTCTCATTTTTGAGGTTGGCGCTATTATATCTCCGGCTGAAAAAGTACAAGACATCCCTGGCGGATATGCAGCTGCCTTTGTCCAAAAATCAATGTAGGTTTTGATACTCGCCGGAAGATTGACAGGAGAATCTTCATCCCAAGAGTATTTAACTCCCGGTACATCTTCTTCATTCCAATCAATAGGTAAAGGATAAGGTACTATAGCTTCTGAGACAGGGTCTTTTATAACAATCGGCATATCCATTGGGACTTCCCTAGCTCCATTGTATGTTTTCCATTTATTGAACATATGATGAAGATATGGTTTTTCAAAAAACAAATTAATCTTGCATTCGTCATTGCCATAGAATAATGGCTTAGACCCAAGAAGGTTTCCGTCAGGATTTGGATAAGAACGTTTGTAATCTAAATATGTGCGCAAGGAAGTGAGCGGCTTCTCATCTTCTTTATAGTACTTATCAACGCCATTCTCTTTATATTTAAGATAATCCAAATTTTGTCTGTGAAAATGTCCTACAGGCCCCTTTGTTTTAAAACCGTAAAAATAATCAAAAGCCGTAGACTTAATATTGCCATTTTGCCCCTCAACATCATCCCTCAATCTGAAGTGGAGAAGATATTTGGTATTTGGTCTCCATATCGGTTGAATAGTTTTTTGAAATGCAGCAGAGGTTTGCTCTGCGCTTTCTGTAACCACATCTTGACCTGGGAACGATTGTTCATATTCATAATCTACCATTGACCTCCATTGTATTTCCTGAATAGACGTTTTACAAACGGTTATAACATTACTTGAATTATCATTATCTGAACATCCGCAATTGTAATCTAAAGTAATACTCTTAGCAGGGGTTTTATCAATTTTTATGATTGAGTATTTATAAAGAATGTAAGGCAATTGGCGCATTGGATCAGATGGTTCTTCTGGATACTGAGTACCATCAGGTTCTACACTTTCTTCTACTATCTGAAAACATAAACTATCTTCTTTATTGGTCACTTTAGTCACAGCATTAGTGACTAACCCATAATCTGCAACATGTTCAGTTAAGCATAAAATTACTATACTGTATTTACTAAAATCAATATTTAATAGTTTTTTATATCCTAAAGAAATAAGGGTTTCGCCTAAAGTTACCTGATCATTGACAAAATAAACCAACTCAAGAGGAGCATTCTCGACATAAACATTATCAGCTATTTGGAAATAACCACCTTGGCATCCCACTTCAGAACAAGCTTGCTGCTTAAGAATTGACAGCTGCTGCTCCAAAATGCTCAGACGTTGTGCCTCTAGGCGGGTTAATCTTATAGTGCCTGTCTCAGTGGCTCTAGCTTCCGCTCCAGCCCAAATGGCAGCAATTTCCTGATTAATTTTTTCTATATCATCTTTAGCATTAGCTTCAGGCTTTATAATCATTCTAGAAACAGGTCTGATTGGTTCTTCATTACCATCAAGATATCCTATATCCATTACCACCCCTATTTCATCTTTTGTATAAGGTCGTTCATATAAGAAATTGTAATATGGCTTATTATTACTATCGAGTAACTTTTCGTAGTACTCAATAGTCACTGAAGGTGCATAACTTGACATTCTCATATAACCATATGACATTGGTTCAGGAAAAGTTACGATGAGATTATCTCCGTTGCTAAATTCTAAAGACTTTTCAAAATCAAATGGGTTAGTAGAATTAGCAATGACCATCTTGGAATCGGAAATAATCTGGATACTATTTCCATCTTCGTCTGTTTCAATAATTTGTGAATAAGTTCCCTCAATATTGTAATATAGACCACAAATTTTATAAGCATCAAATCCATAAGGAGGCTGATACTCAGTCCCCAAAGCGATATTTATAAAATTAGAATAATTCCATTTGAGCTGTGAACCAACACAGAACAACGAAGAAGGCGTTATACCATATTGTTCTGGAATAACCCAACCAGGTTCTCCTCCATCCATATAAGAAAATGGTGTTGTTGCAAGCAACCTAATCGTGTCATATCTTTCACCATTCCTCTGCCAGTGACCTTTTTTTAAAGTTTTTACACTAGGATCCTCATCAGAGTTAAATAATGCTTCATAAGGATGATAATCTTCCCAAGACCATCTATTTAATCTTGCATTATAATGAGCCATCATAATGCTTATAGAATCGATGAAGTATTTATGTTTAACCTGTCTCAAATTTAGTCCACCGTTGACAGTTCCCCTTGGCGGAATAACATCTGTGAATCCAGTACCATGGCCTGAATTACTGCCTATAAGACCATCTACTAAATTAGAAGGTATAACTCCTTTTTCAAATTTGATATCGATAAAAGTATCCATTGGAAGTATGGTAGTAAAATCACCAGAAGGATCGGGGTATGATGGTTCAATACTTAAATTTTCAACCGAATCTGTTCTCATATAATCCAATTTAAAGACTTCACCAGTAAGCATGTGGATACCTTTAACATAATCTTCGGTATTAGCTTTTTTAGGATAATCTACATCATCAGAATCTGCATATGTAAGCGGAGCAATAGGATCATACTCCACCTTTTTGCTTTTCTCCCATTTAAAGGTTAGCAATACATTAAACTTAATTTTTATGATGAAAAGTTTTATCCTGAACTGAACTCGTAATTGAGCAAAAATTAAGAATGGTTTAACGAGTTCTACACTGAAGAAAATACTGACTGCTATGCTGATTTCAATAGCTCTGAAGATACTGATTTTGGCCCCACCTTCAATATACATATAACCACCAACTTGGGGTCTTTCAAAACTTACTTGTGCACCAACTTCTACAATTACCCAGGCTCTTGCAATATATAAATCAAAATCAAAGCCTACTCTTGCCCCAGCTTCTATCCCGGCAGCAGACAGCATCAGGTAAGATTCAGCACGGATATTGAGAATATCTTTAAAAATGGTAGCTGTAATCGGTTTCTGTTTAGTTCCAAAGTTGACGTACCAAGGCTTTTGGTTTTTAAAGAAGAAACCTGCCTGGATTTCTGCTTTAATCTCAATGAATGAACCTTTGGAACTATTGAGCTGATAATTAGCCCCTGCTCCGAATTCTAATGAATTATCTCCTATAATAATAAATGCGTAAAAAGGAGCTGTTCTACTGTCTGCTAATCCAAGACGCTCAGTCAAAATAGCTAATCCGGCATCAATAGCAAACATATTTGGAATTGACAGTAGCATCATTGCTCTCAATGATAAAGTTTTACCTCCATCCATTGTTGCTATTGAGGCTCCTAAACCAATAGAAAATGGGTTTTTATAATCATCAGTTTTTGGCGGACCTACAAACTTTTGAACGTTAATTCCTCGTTCAGGAGCCATATAATAATCATACCAACTTTTTTGATCAGCACCTTCCCCAAAATATGCTTTTTTATCCGCTACATATTTTTTTCCAATCAAACCTGCAAAACCGTAAATGCCTACTGGTCCTAATGGAATGAGAGGACCAGGAAAGTCTACAGCTGCTGTGACTAAAAATGATTTTCTTTTAGGATTCAACCTTAATGACGCAGCCCCTGCAATACTAGCTTGAGGAATTTTTATGCTGACACTTCCTGCAAATTCGTCAGAAATACCTGGGTCTGGCAATGTCAAAGATCCCTTTATTACTGCTACAGCTTGCTCTTCACTAGCTGAACCTGGTATTACCAGATCTACTTCTAAAGTAGTGATATGAATGTAGTGATCTCCAGTATTTCCGTTCTCTTCATTATCAACAGTGTAATAATATTTTACACCATTTCCCTTAACTTCAACACCACCAGGATCAATACTAATGGAACCATCAAATCCAATATAGTTATAGTTACGTATTTTATGGCCATGTTCTTTCTGTACAGATCCTAAATGGATGCCTGTTACCGCCATTTCAACCGGACCTAAAGGTAAAGTGATATTTACTGGGATATAGCCTACTCCACCTGAAATCTCAAAACGTCCGTTACTATAAATTCTGATAGCAGGTAAGTCGATTTCTTTCCCTTTAAATATTTTACCAACCACACTATCATCAGGAAACTTTAGTTTGGTATCTGCACCAATAAAAAAGTTACCATCTACATTGCCCAGTTCTGCTGTCTGAAGATTTAATGTAACATAATTAAATAGTGTGATGGACATTTGATCCGCAGGAAAATTTGCAGAAAGTTTGAAATTATTTTTACTTTCCCATTCTCCATACAAATCTATGAGTAACGGGGTATTATCATCCGGGGATGTACCACTTTTCTTGAATTTTGGAACCTGTAGAGCTGCTTGTAAATGTGAGGATGTAACCTGACCATGGAAAAATGAGATGTCAAATTTTTTAAATCCTATAGCCCAACTATTTTTTTCTTTTCCTAGATTCAACCACATATAGTCAGTATCACCAATATAGGAGTTGATTAATGCACGAAATTCATCTTGAGAATTAATGATTACTATCTGATTATTGCTTTTTGTTATACTCAATGGATACTTAAAACGATATTGGTTTTTATCCTTTAAAGAATTAATATAACTAAGTAAGCTATTATTATTGTTATCGTCATAACTGGTGATGTTTACTTCGATAATTTCCTCCCCACCAATAACTTTGAGACCTGTTACTGGATAGTTGAAACTAAAATGATTATTAAAGAATGAAGTCACGGCTCCAGATCCATTAGAAACAGGAACAGATTCTAAGGCAAATGTTCCATTCAGTCCTCCTGAGCCAATTAACATATTGTAGCCGCCCAATCGAAGCGTTGACTGGCGTGTGCTTTTACCACTAAACCATTTTGGAGGCAAAGTTATTGATAACGCATCAGCATATACGCCAATAAAATCATTGGGATAACCGTAAGCATCTGCTTCGGGAATATTTTTAGTTTTGCTTAAATCCAGTTTTAGCCTCTCTATCTGAATTAACAGCCCAGTATTTCCTATTTCAGAATACTTTGGATCTAAAGTTCCTGCTAATTCCACATTGTAACCCATCCCAGCATCAGTATCTGCATACAATAAACCTTTTGCAAATTCAAAAAAGGTTTTTTTATCCTTATCCGGATCTTCAATAAGGACTCCATCACCATCAACAAACCATGGCTTTAAGATATTTCTTGGAAATTCTATTGAAGCTGTACTTTCAAGGGTAATTAAAGCATAAGGTTTGATGATACGAAGAATATAGTCGTTTATATCTTCTGGAAGTATATTCTTAAAAAAACGTTTTAAATTATTTTTTGTTTCAGAAAGATCAGCTTTGCTTAAAATGTAAGACCCAAATACAGCAAATGCAGAACCTTTTCCATATGCTGTATTAATACTTGAAACCAATTCACTTATTCTATCATTAGAAATAGGATACGGTATTGGAGCACTTAAATCATCACCTAATTCTCTATTGACATCATCTACAAATTGTCTGATCGGATCACCAGTTGAGTTAACAAAAACATTAATAGCCTCATTGATAACTCTTTGTTCAGAAATATTGAGACATACTAAAGCAATATCGAAAATATCCTCTGGTGTAAAAGAAAAGTTCTCTAGGTCAAATTGTTTTAAATAGGCTAATATCGGCCAGTTATATTGAACTGTCACAGGAAAAGATGAAATACTAGCAAAATCTCTGTTCAGTACAAACTTCATCCCGAATACCAAATTAAAATCAATTCTGGTTTTAGAAACTATAGCTAAACTGTAAAAGGCACTTTCTCCCGAAGGACTAACACTCGCTTGATAGTTTTTATAGTAAATCTTGCTGAACATCTCGCTAGCAATATTCTTCACAAAATCCAGGGAAGAAGGGATGCTATCCAAAGTTATCAGATTCGATAGACTTGGATAATATGGTAACTGTTGATTTGGCATAATAGTGAATTAGTTTTGATGTTATATTAAATAAAATAGTTATTACACTTATTTTACTTTTCTATAACTGCATTTCTTTAATATGTGTCTTTTCCAAATTTCTGATTTAAACATTATAGAAACAATACGTATTTCTACCTGATTTTTAACTAATAGGGATATGCTTGTAATTGATTACTCACTTACTGAATAATACTCTACATTTTCTATATTACCCTTTATTGGATTAATCCTAAATTCCCATCTGCTTCCGCCAGTATTCATAATCATTCTATAATAAGCTATATTTTTATCATCGTATTGCTTAGAGATCGAAGTTGCAGCTCTCGCTACCAAATAAGAATGATCATCTTTGCTATAAAATCCAGATTCTGTTTTTTCACGCTCACTAATTAATTGTTTGAATACTTCTTTCACAAATTTAAGATCATCATTACCAAAGTTTCTATCAATTTTACCATCCCTATTATACGGTTTATCCTTCATCAGTAAAATTCCTTGCTCATTAAAGTTTTTCAGAAAAATTTTATATATATTTTTCTCATGAATAGGAAAGTCTTTATCATAGAACTGCTCTTTAGCAACATCATTACTATCTATTGACAATGAATAAAGTATATCTCCAAATTCATTATTTGAACTAACATTCGAATATTTAATATATTTATACTTATCAGTGCATTTTTTAAGATTATTATTACACGCCTGATAATTTACTTTGTTTACAAAATCTTTTTTATCATACATTTCATATTCTGGATATGACTCTAGGACTTCTATAGATTGTAATTTTCCATTTAGATATTTATAGAACTTCGAATCGGAGCTTGTTTCCAAGACATAGTATTCATCTTTGCTTGTAAATAGCTTTAATAAACTTTTGTCTAATACAATTGAATCGGAGATTCCTGTTCGCAACAAAGAATCATATTTGGTTTTTGAATAATATGATTTCTTCCCATCCTTATTTTTGTCATAGATTATATATTTGTTGGAAGTAATAAGATCATAATATTTAGTCTTAATGCTTCTTAGATCATCACAATAACTATTTATATCACTAGTAATTACGTCCTTATCCTGAGTAAGAAATAAAATAGGCATAAAAATTAACACTAATATTTTAAATGAATTAATCATACTTCTATTGATTAGTATTTTTTCTTAATCTTTTAAAAGTCCCCAAAATTTCAGTTTAATTATATTCCCGTATTCGGATCTAAATCAATCTCCCAAACTCGCGGTTCAGCATCAATCGATACAGAATAAAAAGGACTATTATCATTGGTTGTATATCTTTTTTCAAGGGTAATTTTTTTTCTACTGATTAAAGATTTGATATTTTCACTTTCAAACTTTGCCTCTTTAACTGTAAAATCTTTCTTTAATGAAACTTCCAAAGCCAAAGTATCATTTTTACGATTTTGACCTGTTATAAATGATGAAATAGAAAATAATAAGGTGAATAAAAAATATCTTAATACTACCATTCTTCTAATAGTTTATTGTTATTTGTAGTTTTCTTAACCTTCGAATCTTGCCAATACCACAATAGTTTTCTATCACTATCGAATGAATAATCCATTATGTTATTGGTTTTTTGATATTCAAAAGTATATTCACCATCATTATCAAAAGAATGATATAAACCCATTGAATGTAAAGTTTCGTGTGCGATAGTATTCTATTTCATTCCTTTTGCAAAAAAAGCTTAATCTTCAACTATTTTCGTCCATTTATCATAAACTTCAATTATTTTTCCTGTGTTTCCATTAATAATAATTCCGATTCCATATTCTACTATCCATACAGGCAAATTGAATTTATTTACAAAAGATTTTTCGAACTTTATTTCTTTTAAATCATTAGAATTTATCTTTTCTTTAAATAAAACTAACATTTTATCTAATTCATTTTCAGAGTTATTAATATCCTCTACAGTAAAAGTATAATTCCCAACATTCCTACCAATTATTTTTTGAAGTTTATTCTTTTGTAATTTAATAGCATCCATATACAATTGTGGCAAAATTTCCAATAATTTTTCGCTAGTTACTTTAAAGTGCTTATCCCAATCATAAAATATTTTTTTTTCTCCATTATATATTAAACTTTGACCTACAAAAACATTATTTATAAAAGAATCTTGAGTATAATATGAACATTTTAAAAGATTTCTTGATAAATTCTCTGTTCTTTTATATCTTCCGTTATACATTTCTACGGTAATATTGTTATCATTATGGAAATAGATTGTTTCTATTTTTTTTGTACCATCGACGATATTTAATGCATTTATCTTTTTACCTAAAGAATCAGAAGACACTCCATATATTTTAAAATTTTTGTATTTATAAAAAAACTGATATTTGTAATCTAGCCATAAACTATCATTAATCTTTTTTTTATTTTTAATGAAACTAATACTATCTAACTTGTTTTTCAAATAAAATGAATTATAAAAACTTTTATAGACAATAGCCTCTGAGCTTAAATCTGTTAAGTAAAGTTTCTTTATGTTTTGGTATTCATCAAAAGATTCTTTTGAACAGTTTTGCTTAAAAATATTAGACATAAATTTATATGTTTGTCCTTCTGACAAAACAAAAACAAAAAAAAATATAAATAATATTACTTGTCTCATTTTTCTTTAATCAATTTTGAATTTCCGTAATCAATTTTTAATATCTTTTTTATCTGCCATTTCCAAATCAATTTCCGAAGTTTATCATTATCTGTGGGCTTGAATTGAAAATAATCCATTAGATTATCTGTAGGATACGGGGAAGGAATTGCAATAATACCAGAACTTAGCCAAGATATTCTGTATGTATAATCTCCATCATTATCAAAACTGTGATATAATGCAATGGAATGTAACGCCTCGTGAGCTATAGTATTCCTTTTCAATCCATTAGAATATACCCTAGCGCCTTTTAGACCTCCAATAGAATCTGCAATTCCCGCTGTAGTACCGCTATTTCCCCCTTCTTCATCAAAAAAGAACAAAACTAAATAATCATTAACATTCGTAATTTGATCTTTAATCTTTGTTATACAATATTCAAACACATCGTTGGAATCTTTTATCGTATATTTTTTAGTTCCAGCATCATCTATATATGAATTTATATATTTGCCTAAAGTTCCACCAACCACTTTAAAGTCAGAATCATTTGTTAAGTCTAAAGAAATTGTCTTGATATAATCGTCCTCAACTTTTAAATATGCTTGATTTAAAAAATTATTAAGAATTTTTTTTGTTAAAATTATATCACTAGTAGGCAGGCCATTTTTTATTATACCAGAAACATTTGTTTGAACATTGACTAAAATAGTCTTCAAAATATAGGTTTCTGAATTTTTTAATATCCAACATTTCCCGGCTAATAATGTTTTGGAATCCTCAATTGAATAAATTTCAATTGGTATATCAAAACTTGTTGGTTGAAAAGACTTTACTTTTATCGTAAAATTAGGATTAAGAGAAGTTAAATAATTAGAGCTAGGTATTTCATAATCTGCAAATTCATCAATTTCCGATGAATCAGAATTATTTATCGAAATATATTTTCTGTTATACCTTATAAATAGTTTTGTTGGATTTCTAATTTTTGTAAAATTCAATCTTATTGTGGTTTCCTTAAGTGGATAAAGAGTTATAAACGAATCAGTATGAAATGGTGGGTTAGTTCTCCATAACGTAGGCTTATGATTATAATTTCTACTTAAAAGCATTAAATAATCATTAATTTTTTTTCTGAATTCATAATCTGTTGCCTTACTTACATCCAAGTTCTCGAGCTTACCACTAGACTTATTGTAATATTTTCCAATTACCTCATTATAATTTTCTCTTCCCTCAAAGCCAATATAATCAAAGCCGCATTCATAACCATTATTAGTTGTAGATAAGTTTATAGGTAAAAAATCAACTGCAATCTCAGCAAACTCTTTAAAATATTCTTTAGTGATAAAGTGAGTAGAATAATCTATCGTAAAGAAAAAATAATTATCTACAGTATATAATGATAGAGTCTCATCTGAAAAGTCGGAAGCTCCATTCTCCGTATCAAATTGTATTTTAACATCATAAATTATAAAAGAACTATTACCAGAAACTTGATAATTTTCAAAATGAAAAAATAAATTTGTAGCATTGTTATCTTTCCTATAAACATCATCTATAAGTGCTCTATAATCTTTTTGAGTAATTCCCAATTGATAAATTGGCATTCCTTCATCATTGTCTTTTCTTCGGTAAAGCAGACTATTTACATCAACACTATCTTTAATAATACCTCTCCAAATTTCGCCTTCTCCATAAATGTTTTTGCAATAATCTTCTGCATCTTTGGGAGTGTTATAATATCCTGCAGATAATTTAAAACTATCATTGCCTAATGTTGTAATTTGTGGGAAAAGAATGTAGGTTCTTAGATTTGTAGAAAGCTGCTCTAGAGTTGGAGTTGTATTTTCCGGATCTGTACTCGATATATACTCTCCATCCAAAACAAGCTTAGTCTGATAAAAACCGATATTATCACCTTCTTTAATAAGTATAGGCCTTAAATGGTTAACGAAAGATCCTGTGCCTCCTTTAAAATCTTCTTTTTCAAAAATTGTTTTGAGATTGATATTTCCAAATAATTTATTTAAAACATTTGTTTCATCCGTATATGACAAGTATATAATTGATGAAAATGGTATATTAGCAGAATTAGGAATAGTAAATAAAATTGTTGATTTTGATGTAGGATCTTTGGAATCAATTAATAACTCCTTCGCTCCGTAAAGACCATTTCCGTTAGACGAATTAGGTATGCCTATATTACAAAATACAGCACAATTTATTGTACTTATATTTTCAAAGCTAATTCTATAAATAAACTCCTTCTCCAGACATTTTATAGGCCATTCAGAATAATTAAAATTTTCCTCTTTACCATTTATTTTCAATGGTTTTAAAGCTTTTTTATAAAAATTATATGACCTGTTATTACAATTTTTTATATAAAGATAAGTCTTTTTACTGTTAAAAAATTTAATAATAATTTTTTCATAAATGATCTTTGGATCAGAATACGATTCAGATTCCTTAATAAAAATAGTTCCTTTATTTGTAGCGCTGTTAGCTGTTATATGTGAACCATAATATGCAACCGGATCTAAAAATTTGTAAACACTTTCTCTGAAAATATTTATCGACATTCTTTTTGGTTGCTCATTTTGTATTGGGAGTACAAATGGGCGATCTCCATATTCATACTCCCCATTGTCACTATCTATATTAAGAATGCATTTTTTTGCTGTGAAAAAATCGTCTTCAAACTCAAACCCAGTATCATTTTTATCTTGTGCGAAATCACCTTCATCCACTACAATTTCAAATCCAAATTCAGTATTAAAATTACCAATATGATCTCCTCTATTGATAATTGGAAGTGAAAATTTATCTTTGGTGAAAAATGAGGAATAATTAGAGGTTTCTTCTTGACTTATTCCTAATTTTTCAGAATAGATAATTAAATTTGGATCAGTATCATTTAACTGATGAAATTCTTGAAATTCATCCCATATTTTTTTAATAAAACCAAGGGTTTTTTCGTCGTTTTTTCCAATAATTTTCTTAAAATCGCCACTATCAATAATATTTTCAGCTTTAATTGATCGATAAACATAATATTTAACCTTGAGACCAATATCTACCGGCGTAATTGGTTTTAAAAACACATTTACAAGATTTGCATTTCCTTTCTGAGGAACTATAAATAAAATACCTTTTGTGACAGCATAAGCTTTTGGTTTAGTATTTTCCTTAGCTTTAAAAATATTGGTTAAAAGAAATTTTTTCTGCTTTTCTACGTCCGTATTTCCTTGTGGTCCAAAAGCCATATCTGCAGTCTGATTATCAATTAAATCAGGCTCTGTAAAAAAGTGTGAGAAAGGTTTTTTAGCAATTGCGCCAGAACCTGTATAACCATATGAAGAACCATTAGCAGGAGAATTAATATTACTTGAGTTATCAACTATATTAAAATTAAAATCGAAAAAATTTGACATCTGATAGTGTTTTAGGATTGTGTTACATTAAAATTGATCTCTTTATCTGTATTATCATAGTTGAATTCATAATTCAGAAAAGCATTTTTGTATTCTGCGCCATATAATTCTGAATTTTGAATATCCATATTAACAGATAACCAATTGTTACTTGGTGTTGTGTCCATCTCCCAATTATTACCATTTTTCTTAAAAATGATAGATTGCTCTACCTGCCCGGTTTTTCTGCTTACTAGAGAGAAGCTGAATTTCATTTCATCTAATTCGGTTTGTTTGATATTGATGTTGTCAAAAGAGAATTTTTCATTTGTCAAACCGTCTTTCACCAGCAAATTGTACTTATTTTGTTGATGGGATATGCTGACTTTATCACCCGAAGCTCCTTTTGCGTTATTGCTTGTTTGCGTTACAAAAATTTCTCTAAACGTAAGATTCTTATTTAGCGACGCATCTTCTCTATTAAGTTCTGAGTCAAGACCATCAAAAGGAGCAATGTGGGCTAATAAATAGACCCTAAAACCGCTTAATTCTCCTAGCTTATTGTCATTCCAAAACTTAGATAATTGTTTCCATTCTATTTTAACAATGCTTTCAGAATTAGGAGCTATGGGAATGACCTCTTTGACATTTAACAGAAATGTTTTCATTGTAGAACTTTCTGTGTTTTGATACCAACAATGGGGAAAAGGAAATTTTGGATCAGCCTCAGTTGTAAAGGCTATTAAAACTCTTAGATCTGTCTCCTGAAAACTATTCCTATTCCCTTGATTTCTTACTCTGATCGAAATATTCTGGTCTTTGGAAGTATTAAGACTATTATAAGGATTTGAGGAATCTGGATAGACATTTGCTTTGTCCGAAATCCAGATATCAATAGTGTTGAGTTGTTTAAGAAAACACATCTTAGGTTTGTCAGTAAAAAAATCTGAATGCCACTCCAATGCTAATTGAACGGCTGCTTCAGCATTAACCCGACCAGCACCAAAATACGGGTTTTTAAAGTAATTATAGTCATATTCATTTCGGGCACTTTGTAAAGTATAATTATTCTGTCCCGTAATTTTCTCAGCAGTATTTTTTAGAATATGCTTTATTTCTGCAGCGTTTAGTAAGGGATTTGCAGATAGTAGTAATGCTGCAACACCACACACAATCGGAGATGATGCAGATGTCCCACCAAATTTTGATGTGTAGTCCCCATAAGAAAGTGACTTTATTTCTACTTCTTCACCATTCTCTAAAAATCCTTCTGCTACATGATCGAAATTTCCTCTATTATAATTTCCATTTTGTCCCTTGAAACCTACTTTCCCTAATGATAGGTTATTTATATCGTTAACTAGCACATATTGTCCCGTGAAAAATGATTTTGCAGCATCCTCATCTAAGAATCGAAATCCTCCTTTCGAATTGATCATTTTAATCTTAGTTTTCATTTGTCCTGGAATAATTTTTAATACATTTCCAAGATTTTCAAATGGGGTTTGAACTGTTAAAGTTTTCGAGTTGTAATCAATTCCAGTAATAATTGTGGTCAGTCCATTTTCGTAATCGTTTTCATCAAATACATAGATTTCCTGTTTTACTTGCAAGCCAAGCAAATCATCCGTTTTTAATCTATTTCGGGTGTTCTGTACTCTAATTCCGGATTTTTTCCATACAAGAATCCTTGCGATCTGATTTACTAAATTGAAATTAGGAATAGAATATGTATAAATTAATGGTTTATCAAAGGTAATATCCAAAAAATTCTGATTACTAACATTAACGATTTGTGCATTCTTGATGTGTCTTAGCTCGTGGTTGTAGCTATTAAATCCTCCCAATTCTATTGACTGGCCAGGAAACACACCTCTGATATTGCCTGAAAGTCTAATTTTTGTTCTACTTAGAACTTCTGTTATTGTTAAATTAATGTAACTTTCATTGTTTGCTCCAATATCTCCACATTTTAAATTAGTTGATGCATAAATAGAATTGGCATCTGTTAAATATTGACCTGTTGAATTACTGGGCGCACAAAGGTCTACTCTTAATCCATAATTTGAATATTTGGAATGGTCTTCCTTAGGATCGGGATTATTTCCATTATAGTCACTTGGAAAAGTTATGTCTAGTTTTGAAGCTGCCACCAATAAAGTTTTATTGGTAAATGCATTGTATCTGTTATTCTTAGTAATTTCTTCACCTACAGCATTATCGCCATTTCCAGCTGAACCAATAACTAAAATACCACGTCCCTGTCTACCATATGCAAATAACTCATTGTACATAAAATTTATGACTTTTCTACCTGCTACGTTATTTAATTCTGGACTATTTATGCTTGTATTAATTATTGCAACAGAAAAGTTATTATAATTATCAATAATGTCGCTAGGAATAATTGGAACTGTATTTTCATTAAAAAATGTTGCATTGTCCGTGCTTGTTTTAAAGTAAAGTGTGTTAGCATTTGCCTTAACAAATTTATTAGTAAGCGTTATAATGGGAATATCTTTTATATCACCAGCATTTAAAATATTACAATTAGATACAATCCCCTGTATATTTATATTATTAGAGTCCAATCCTACTAATATTGATGCAACGGAAGTAGCGTGGGCTGAATAGTAAAGATGCGAGTATTCCGGAGAGGTAATATAATTTAGCTTAACGTCTTGCGTATATTTATTGTCAAATTCTTGTCTAAAAAAACACATTTTATTTTCACTGAGACTACTATTTGCAGCCCTATATTCTGAGGCTTTGAATCTTCTTTCAATATTTGTATCAGATATTAATGGTAAATATTCCAAAAAACCTTCGACAACTCCTATAAATAAATTACTGTCTCCATTTTGCAATTGCGGAGATAACAATAAACGAGCTTGAGGGATACGAATTAAGGTGTGATGCCAGTTTCTCATACTATTTTATTTTTTTGTGTTTATTGTCAAATGATAATTTTCGTATAAATCAAGAATTCCTAATCCTAGCCCCATGTATAAAGTAAAGTTTTTTGAACCCAGAGTATTTAATTCTGTCTCATTATTTTGTAATAAACACGGTGGTGGTGAATAAAATCGATCCATTATATAGATAGGGTTGCAATTATTTTTTTCCAGTAAAGTATAATGTATGATGCAACCATCATTTGCTTCTTGAGTACCTCTATACATATTTTTATTTTTCAATTTAAAAAGAGGAAAGCTATTATTATAAAAATAAATTGCTGATGAGTCTATCTTGTTTGTTGAATTAAATTTATTATTTGCCAAATCTCTTTCCTTATAAGGGTTTGAATCACTAATTTTCGAGGATGTTAGATTATCAAGCATATTAAATTTGTTATATAATACTGTGTGAGTAATAAATTCTTTATTTTCTTCCAACTTTTGTATTATAGGGTCATTGAATCTTTTGAATCGTTTTTTATTCATTTTTCTAAAAAATAAAACTGATGTATTTATCTTAGGAGTATCCATTACATTTTTTCTACAATCATCTTCTTGATCATATCCATAAATATTTGGTGAAACACCCTTATCATCTGAATATTTACTTTCCGGATCGCTTACTTTATTGGAATTCTCTCTTTGATGAAATTCAAGAAAAGGATCTATAGGTTCAACTTCAATATTTTTTTTTTCTAAAAAATCAAATAGCCTTTTTTTAAATTCAGAAAATGATATTTGATTAGTAGATCTTATAACAATTTTATAAGGATCTTCTACATAATAATTGTGAGGAAATGAACTATTGAAATTTAGACCTTGATTATCTACAAAATCATAATAATTTTTTAAAGGCTTATTTAGCTTAAATATAATTTCTTTGGGCAAACCTTTGACATCCTGAAATCCTTTTTCATTATATCTCTTGTGATATACCATCACAGTGTTATAATTAATAGGGATTTCATTGGCATAATAATATTTTTCCTTCTTATTATATTGCATCTTAATCGAAGGAATTTCGAAACCTTCTAAACAAACTTTCGCATTAGAAACATTTTTCCCTGTTTCAGCATCTTTAACATAGATTTTTATTTGTTGTGCGCTTAGTTTTAAAGTAACTAAAAAAGAAAATACTAGAAAAATCTTAAATATTTGATGATTACAATTTCTCATTGTCTTGTTTTTTATAAAATTAGCTTTTTTATTAAAACTATGCTTTTCTCAAATTTCAAGGTTTTAATTAAATTAAACAACACGTATTTTTACTTGTTTTTATTAAGGATTTCTAATAGGATCTGACGGATTCGGGAATGGTACTCCGGGGCTTACTGGACCTCCTGGAAATGGTAATTGGTCTTCCATCCAATCATAGATTCGAATTTCAATTGGCAGATTATAAAATTCGGGTCTAGCAGTTGGGTCTGGAAGTGTCACATCATCTTCCTTTATGGTAAACTTTAATCTTATACTATCGTCAGAGATTCTTGCGGACTCGGTTATCGAACTGAAGTTGAAGTCTTCGCGGATGGTTCCTAATATTATTAATCTTCTCTCGAAGGTCAACCTATTTTCACCTGAGAGGTCTGATATGATAATCTCATTCCCTCTTCCGAACTCAAAATTCAGTTCCCCGATGGTATTTTCCTCCAATAGCGTATGAGTAATTATATAATTAGGATTAAAAGGATCTAGGCTGTTATTCTCTACACTTAGCATTGCAGAAAACACTTTATAGGGTTTGTTTTCTATAGGTGCTGCCTCAGACTTTAATGCTACGCTGTCGATAAGGTCTCCAAAATTTGATTCGGTTGGACGCTTATTGGTTTTAAAATATTCTTTTAATTGATTTCTATCGTTGATTTCCATATGATGTGGTGTTTTACTTGATTATAAATGTTTTGCCGATGATCATGCCGTTAGTCTCTCCGTCTGAGGAGATTCCTGTAAGGGTATTCCAGATATCGTCTGTAAACAATGTAAGAATGTTCTCTTCTTTACTGAACATTGAAGACGTATTCTCTGCTAATACCTTGAAGTGATAATATTTCCTGTTGTTGGCAGAATCAAACAGTGGATATTCTGTATAATCAGCACCCAAAAGATCTGTTGCCAGAGTTATTTTCGAATCGATAATATCCAAGACCGCTTTGTTCTCCCACAGATTTTCCTCTGCCTCAGGATTGTAAACCTGAAGCTGGACTTTATCTTGAGTCTGGTTTGTAACCAAACGTGCAATCTCTTTCCAGTTGCCTTGTCCTGACATACTGTACAGATGATAAATTCCTCTGTAACATGTAACATCCCATTCAAAAACAACATTGCTTACAGAATCGGCATCATTATCAGGCCGTGTACCGGTACCTTTTAAAATAGGTGATACAGGATTCTGTGTCTCCACAAGCATCAATGCCAGAAGCTTTGATGATTGTGAGGATACGTAATCGATCACTACTGTATTCTCTCCATTCTTATATTCTGCATATTCAACCTGCTTATCGGCTGTAACCCGGTAATACAAAGTATCTCCATAAGGGATCTGTTCAAAATCGAATAACTCGTCATACAGTGTCCAGACCGTACCATCTGTCATCTCAAATTCTGACACATCAACCTGCTTTACCAAGGTCATCGACAGCACTGATTCTGCATCCAGCCTGCTGACAGACCTGTAAAGATTCAATCTTTTAATTCCCGCAAAAGAAGGATAGGCATGGACATCAATCTGAATCTTTGCCGTGATATCAAGTAATCTGTTCTCCAGAACAGGAAGACCGCTTAAGATTTTAGGAGCTTCAGGAGCATTAGTGCCAACCAGCTTAACAGGACCAAGAACGGGACTTAAGTCACTTACAGTCATCTGAGAGCCTACCTCACGTGAGGCATAAAAGTAAACATTATCGGTCGTTCCGTTCAGTGTAAAATCTGTAAATAATACAAGATTGTCGCTTTCATTTAAAATCGTCATCATAGGAGCCATATCAAACTCCTGATCCAGATTAGGATCTGATGGTGCTTTTAAAAGATAGCCTGAACCATCACGGATATTCTGCTTCTTATCCAAAGGCTGAACATAAGGGGCTATCTTATGGTGGTACCGCTTGATATGCTGATAAAGAACTGGAACCTCGGTCAACGGCACAAAAACCTGATCAAAAACTTCCTGAATGAAGTCAATGAGATACTTGGTCTCCGTATTAAGACCAGCTATAGGCGGCAGAACAATATGATTTAATTTAACTAATCCAAAGTCTGATTCGTCTATTAAATACTCTGAACCTGCATTTCCTATATAATCTTTGATAAATGTATTGATTCCTTTAAAAAATTCTTCTTTATCTGGAAGTGGTAATCTATATCTTGACTCGCCAGGGCGTACTATTTCAGGGTATTCTTTATACTGCTCGTGATCTTCAAGCGGGTCATTTGGATTATTCGGGATTCTATAATATTCAAAATCAAAGAAGTTCTTCCATCGGTTGGTCAGATATTCTTCATTATTACCACCATAAACAGACAAATTTTCATAAATCTCTTTCAACGTATCAGGTTGATACAAAGCATTCAACAGTGCATTATTGTCTGCCCTGCAGAACTGAACACCAAAAGGTCTCTGGCTGAACTTTGTTGTAAAGCTGTAAGTCGATCTTCCGTAAAAATCAGGACGGGTCGCATAAAGACTGCCTTCAGGAAGTTCAGGAATACCCGGTACAATAATCTTCTGTCCCAACATCAGACTCGGAGAAGAAAACTTCGATCTGTAAGGGGCTGAATTGGGAACCGGTGAAGATGCCACTGTTCTCAATCCAAAAACAGAATATTTCAGATGCTGGTCGCCTGTCGGAAGAACACTGCTTGCAACTAAATCATTGGACGCATCACTGTAAAGATAAAGATTGTATGATGGGTAATAATTAACCTTAATTTCACCGCCATCCTTAACCGGGAACACCCCGTCTGACGCATAAAGTTCATCATAAATATACAAAGTGAACGGATTGCGGTTTAGGAAACCAAAGTTCTCGGCTTTGATAACCTTAAAGTTATCTCTGGTTTTTTTAGGCCGTTCGTCTTCGCCTGTGAAACTGTCTGTCCTGAAAAGACGAACCATACCATTTGTAATATCCATAAAACCGGTCGCATCGCCTAAAACCTTCTGTTCAAGCTTGAGGTTATCAAATGTAATCCGGTAAACACCTTCGAAAACTCTACCGTTCCAGACTTGTGTTATATTAGCAGTATCCCAGTAACCTCTCGATTTTTCCAAGTAACGCTGCTCCTGACCTTTCTCGGATACAGAGGTAATAACTTCACGATGGATTCCCGGGAATATTAATGGAACTCTGTGTGAGTTAGGATTTGTAGCCTTACCCCACACGTCTACTGACTGCATATTCTCCATTACCACAAACAGATCATTCCCTGAAGTCTCCGGTAGCGTCAAAGAATTGAATTGCACGGAGATAGAACCTCCCGAAAGAATCGTATTGCTCACTTCTTCCTTGTATACCGTAAACTCTAAACCTGTGTAACCCAAACCTTGTCTTACTGATTTTATTACATAGGATTTATGGTTCACAACAAATACAGAACCTGTAAAATGTTCATAGCCTGTTCCGTCAGGAAGTTCCGATTTACCCTTATCTCCATTGCTAAAATCATAATTTCTGGTCTGAAAAACAGAGCACAACCTGTCATAATCCGGCAATATATTAAATAAGCTTGCCGTAATTTTCCTTGGCGTATCCTTACGGAAATAAACTTCTATATTACTTGCAAACACATCATACACATCCGGAAAATAAGCTGGGTCGCTCTCGTAGGTTTCATCTTTAATCCCCGCATCAAAAGGGATAGAGTGAACTACCATATCCTGTTTTGAATCATATCCAAAGTTGAGGCGTATCAAAGTCTTATCTTCTCCCAAGATATCTTGATAAGTATTCTGTTCAAACGCAGAAGTGAACATCAAAGGCTCTTCCGGCTGGATAAGCCAGGCCTTGATATCCGAAGGCGGCAGTAAGTTATTGGCTGGCTTAATATCCGTAACAATACTCAAACTGCTTTGGCTGGATGCAGCACGCGAGAATATATTAATACCATAAGTAGAATAAATATAAGTCCCGCTTTCAGTATGCCTGTGCACATATAAAGGATCCCCAAAGTTTTCAGGAAGCATAATAGCTGCCGTCTCAAAGCTGCCCTGCTCTAATCGCGAGTTAACATTATAATATTGATCTGAATGCGACAGCTCTGGCTTCTTCCAGCTTCGTGGAATTATCCCTCCCCTGGCAACAATCTTATGCTCCAAACCTGCATAAACAGGAAGCGTATAAAGTGAAGCATTCCAATAAACTTCATTCGGAAAAAAGGATGGGTTAACCTCTGCGGAAGGAACCGGCTTATTGATGATACTGATAAAACGGCTCTTACCGTCTAACGAATAACCTTCTTCGTCATATAGTATCGGTATATCCTCATTCTGGGAACGTGGCACCCCTTTATAAAGCTCATAAATCTCAATCGGTAAAGGAAGACGCTCTGTATTGGTCGATGTCGGTAAAGACATCGAGATCAGCTGGCAATCTTTAGCTTCCTTAACATTGTTCGGATCCCTGAAGGTTCTGTATTCTGTTAAGTAAATATATTCTGCTCCGGAAGCAGGATCGATATCCATAGCTCCCAATCCTAATAAACGTGCAAGATGATAATCCAAAGAAGATGCATTCAGCAAGTCTAGATAGGATACCAAAGTACCTTCCTCTTCTCCGGGCTCATCATCCCCACCTCCATCATCATCTTCGGTTTCTTCAACAGCAAAATTGATATCAATATATTCCTCAGCCCTAACATTAATACCATCTTGACTTAGTCTAAGATAATTCTCAACTAAACTGACAATCGGTAGATCAAACGGATTATCATCCCCTGATGGTTTACGCCATTTATCAAAGTAATTCAACTTGTTAACATACTCACCATCATTATAACGAAGCCATTTACCATGGATATTATCTAGCATACGATCAAGATATTTGTCCGTTGTCACTGTCGTAAGGGCAAAATCACTGTAATATTCCCAAGCCTGCCATGCGGATGCTGAAGCGATGAAGTCACTATAAAACTCAAAATCAAATGAGTATACTTTGAAATTAACTGCCTTATAACGGATACTTCTACCATTCTCTGATAAAATATTCGTCGAATTAAGCTCAACCTGCGTCATCTTACGGCGGAAAGAAAGGTATTTGGAGATAACCAGTTTGTTCTCCTCTACAGATAAAACTTCAAGGGATAAAGTACCGCGCTGCTTGGAGCCTACAACCGGGGTAACTTTAAAAAACAATTCTTCCTTACATTCTATTTCTATGATGTTTTCGCCATAAGAATCTATAAAGTTCTGAGTCTCAGTTCGTGGATCAAACCTGGCACGAACTTCATTGTAACGGGTCTTGTTTCGGAAATAAACATACATAACCCGTTTATCTATCTCAACTTTAGAAGAGCTGCCTGTGTCGGAACTCATACTTCCTGATATCCTGTAAAGCCAACGCTGGTTATCATCATCCGCAATAAAAGGCGTCTCCAATAAATTAAGACGGCATTTGGATACGACTTCAGATGTATAAGGAACCCTGTATAGCTTTACGTAGTCCTGATGTTTATTATAATGATCTCCATCCGTTATCATTTGATTCTCATCAAAATAATCACCTTTAGGAATATGCAGCCTCCCAAGATCTCCCGAAAATAACCAACGTAGCTGAATGCTCTTCGGACTGTCTGAACCACTCGACCCTACTGCCTGTAAAGTAAAATTAGGAGACTGTAATGAATAACCTTCATCGGTATCTATAGGTACCCCATTATTCAAAACATCAAAATGGATCATATAGGGATAGATATTCTTAACGCCTTCGATCCGGATAGGAACCTCCTGTCTTCCAAAACCGGTCGGAGTAACAACAGAAGGATTCAGGTAAATATCTATTTTCTTCGTTTCTCCTGCCGCAATCGGAGTAACTGTATTAATTGCTAACCTCAGACCTAATATATTATCTGCAGAATGAATCTTTGTATTAGCTCCTATCGAAGTAGGGGTAGCTTTGCTTTTATTTTCTATCCAGATATGCCCTACCTCTGTCTGTTGGGATACGGAAACACCTTTTTTCAATTCAGGAAAACTGAATATTGCATTGACTACTTCCAACTCCAAAATATCTGCTGCTACATTAAACGATATCGAATAATGATCAGGATTAGAAGCCACAGGAAGCATATCAATCTCAAAATTAAATCCGTTTCCTATATTCAATGCACCGCCTGTGGAATAGCCCTTGATATAAACTGCATACTCCTTAACTGCACTGCCTGCCGGTGAAGGTTCAATAGAAACCCTGCCTCTCGTTGAAAAAGAAACACCATTATAAGGGTCGCCAGGATTATCCGGAATAAGACTCATCCCATCTTCAATAACTACCCCCCGAGTCTCCGTGTAGTTTCTGACATAAATAACCCCAACAGTACTCGCAGTCTCCGGAAAAATAACTTCTCCCTGTGTGAAAGTCAGCGAATCAGGATATAACTCAACTCTTGTGATACGTACATCTAAAGGCTCTTCTATAACATTAAAACGAATAACATGACCCAGATTGGATACATTATTGATATCTATCAAACAGGAATAGCTTTGCAAAAATGTCGGGGTAATATCTGCATTGAGAACAATATTGATTGTCCTGCTTTGCTCAGGTCCTATTACTATCTTTCCTAAACCATTATTGAATACACTGAATGTAAATCCGGCAGCGGAAAATAAAACATATCCCTCTCCTATCTCTATAGATCGCGTTTTTGTATCATTCTGAATCGTAAAACTGCCATAAGAGTAATTGTTAAAAACATAATGCTTGCCACTATAAAAATTTAATACCGGAAGATCACTCCCCACTATCCTGGCATTATAGTCCTCCAACTTAACATGGACCTGAATGCCATGCTGCTGCGGATTCTTTACCCCTAAAGAATTTTCAATGTTCAAAACTTCTCCAAAATCTCCAACTAAAGAAGGTTTTAAATCAGACGCCTCTATCGTAATACTGACTGGAATAACCCCCTTGCCACCACCTTTAGGTATTGTGATAACTCCAGAATTAGAAGTTCTAAACCTAAATTTGTTCCCTGGCTCATACCAAATCTCCTTAGGAGCAATCGGTATAACAAAATCACTATAAACATTATTGTTGACAACCTCAATCGATCCGTAACCATTCGTCTGAAAAGGTAACGGCAAATCTTTTATGTAATAAACTTTATCTAAATTAACTTTGCTTATACTGGCCTTGGGAACTTCGTCTTTAACATGTACTTTAATCTTGTAATTATATATATTATCAATTACGGGGTCAATAATATTATTAATTATAAACTCAAAATCTCCTTTTTTGATTACTAAATTATTATTATTTTTTCTTGCAGATAAAAATAAATATACCGGTATTTCTTGAAGGGGCTCGATATCATATCTAGAGTTAGTTTTGAAAACAAAACCATTATCATCTACTTCGGTAAAAAAAATAGTATTTACGGGTATTGTTAAAGTATTGGATGGTGAATTATTTTTTATTTTTATATTACCATAATTAATTGACTGTACGACTTGCCCTATTTCGAAAAATTTTTCTAAAAGTGAATTATTGTTAATAATTATCCCCCTAGGAATCTCTGTATAAACACTAAAATTAAGCTTTATAGTTTCATTTTTAACACCTGAAACTCTAATAACAAAGTCAAAATTACCTGCCTGGTAAGGGGTTCCTGAAAAGATAACTTTAAAGCCAATAGTTGACCTAGGAGGGATAGTTTTAGTTTCTGCTAGTTTAAAGTTCATTCCATTGACATACGGATAAATCAATTCAAAATTTTTGTAAAGAGTAGCAGGTACTATAGATGTATTAGTTATCAATAATTCTCCAATTGTTGGAGTATCTTCATAATTTTTATTAATTAATAAATTAGGAACCTCAATAGTAGAGGAAGACAAGTTTAATTCTGAAAAGCATATATCTAAACTATACTTCCATAGTTCCCGATTTCTTGTCGAAAAATCAATGATATTTATGGTATTCGTAAAATTTGCAGGAGAAATCGACAAAGTGAATGGCGAACGACTAAGCGAACGATTTTCAGTAGCAAATGGTAAAACAGTAGGAGCACTTCGACAACTATAAAATTCATTATCTAAAAGACCCAAAGAAAAACTATGCGCAGAAGATGAAGCAACTAAAATATTATTTCCGAATTTAGTAATACTCCTACCATCGGTAATAAACAAATTAATTCCTTTACTCCATATCAATTCAAAGTTTTTAGTCAATTTATGTACACCCGATCCTACAATATAAATGAAATTTCCTATCTCAAAATAATTAATAATAGTACCAAACTTAGTAGATCCCTCTGTCACGACCTTAATTTCTAAAGCTTGTATAGTTGTATCATTAAACCCAAATGATTTTAATAAGAAACCATTTCCATTATCAAGTCCTCCGACCAAAATAATTTTATTTTGATTATCAATATATATATCCCCTATTGATTGGATGTTGAAATTTAAATTATTTTCTAAATTGACAAAGTATCTATTAGATATGGAGAGATTTGTCTTATTAATCTCTAAAATAACAGGAATAAGTTTTGGATATAATGTATAGGATGTAAGTAAATATAATTTTGAATTAAAATATTTAAGTTTACCGCCTTCTAAATTTGTTGTGTTATAAGATTTTCGGAGTATTACATTATTACAATCTTTATCAAATAAAATTATAGATATTCCTGATAAAAAACAAACTCGATCACCATCGATTCCTACAATACCTGTAACAATTCCACCGTTGGGAAATGATATTAATTTTGAGACTAAATTAATTCCTGTTAGCGGGTCTATTTTTAAAAAGTATGCATTTCGGGTTAAATAACTACTACCTTCCAAACAAAATATTAATCTTAATAAACCGTCACTAGACATATCAAAATAAATAACTGGGTCATACCCAACCGTTGGAGGATAACCAGAATCTGATAAGCTAATACATTGTGTCCAAATTAAAGCACCATCATTAGAAACTTTCTGCCAAATAAGACCTATTGCTTGATTAAATCCATTATAATAATCGTCATCAAATCCACGATAATTAATTGATACTATATAGATAGATTCATCTATTACAAATGATCTACTTATAAAATTTGTTGCGCTGGTCTCTAATACATTATAACTAAAACTTTTAAGAAATTCCATTTCACATACTATGATTTAATTACTATTGATTCGCTTTTTAAAGTTTCTTTTATAATACACCTTTTTAAAATTATTTCAGTGAGTAATTATAATATTGAAGAATATTTAAGTTTAAACTTTCAATTAGAAGATATAATCAAAACCATAAAGCATTCTCAAATATGATTGTTTCAAATGAACTAATCAATACGTATTTCTACCTGTTTTTACAGGTTGAAAAGTTCAAAATCACCATACATAGAAATTAGCCTTAGCTCCATAGCAAGTAAGATAACACCAAGGAAACTTTTACAGTTTGTTTTTTTTATAAGGTTATTCTTATGGCCTTCTACTGTTCGTGGACTTATATTCAGTTTACTAGCAATTTCTTTACTTTTAAGTTCGATGGCAGTAAGATAAATAATCTCAAGTTCCCTTTTAGAAAAATCAAACCTTGAAATATCTTCATCAGGATTTTTTCTGATATAATCCGCTATTTTTTCAACCTTAGTCTTCAGCTTTTTTTCGTAGTAGAATTCTCCGTCATCATATTGTCTTATGGCTTTTAGCAGATCACGGGACTCTGAATCTTTTGTGAAATAACCGTGAAGTTTTAGCTGAACAGCATACTTGAGAAAATACGATCCTGAAAGATGGGATAAAATGATTATACTAATATCCGGTCGTTTTTTCTGCAATGTTTCGCAACAACTTAAACCGTCTATTCCCGACATCTGTATATCCAAAAGCAATACGTTGACTTGCAAATCTTCATTAATCTGTTGCAACAGTTCTTTTCCGTCAGAGCATTCCAGAACTACATTGATATCCTTTGCAGATTCAATCCACTTGGCGAGACCACGTCTGAAAATCTGATGACTGTTGGCTATTGCTACATTAACTCCCATACATCATTATTTGAGTTAAACGGATTCTATTAGACAAAACAGTCAGGTAATGACTTTTTATTATAGATAAGCTAAGTAAAAGATTGTTGGGGAGAAGACAAAAATAAATCGTCCGAATACTTTGTGTTTTCATTTTTTTTGGTGGTTTTTAGTTTTTCATATTCATAAATAATTCTATTTTTGGAACATTTTATTTATAATATAAGAACCAATAATTTTATAATTTATTATGGCTGTTTTAAAGTTAGTAAAAAAATCAATAATCCAGTATTAATAGAGTTTTAATTTGTAACACTTTACTTAAAATATTTTTTTTAATTTTCTTATTGCAATAAATATTACGTTTTGTATCAATTTTTATTATATTTGTTGATACAAACAATATCAATGTCATACTTAGCAGATAACATCAGATTTTTAAGAGCGAAAAAGGAATATTCACAACAGAAGCTTGCTGACGAATTAATGATTACAAGAGTCCGTTATGCCAAATATGAGGATGCTACTTCTGAGCCACCAATTGAGCTGTTGTTGAGGATATCCAAATATTTTGGGATTGGTGTTGACCTATTGATTTCTGTTGATATTCGGAAATATCCTGTTGAGGATATGATTAAACATCCTGACAATCGGGTTCTTATTCCTATTACTGTAGACACATTTGGGCATCATCAAATTGAGATTATTCCACAGAAAGCTTCTATGGGCTACTTAAATGGTTACAGTGATCCTGAGTATATAGAAAGCCTGCAGACGATTTCACTACCATTTCTGAAAAATGGGAAATTTAGAGCTTTTCCTGCTGATGGTGATTCTATGCCACCCTACAAAGATGGGACTTATATTGTTGGAAAGTATATCGAGAATCTTTCCGATCTTAAGACAGATAAAACCTATATTTTTATTACGGTTAATGATGGTATTACTTATAAAAGGTTTCAGTTTCACGAATCTGACGCCATCTGTGTTAAAGCTGATAATAGTTTTTATGAACCATACAGGATACCATTAACAGAGATTAAGGAAATATGGGAATTTGCTTGCAGCATATCAACTCAGGAATATGAACCTGATGAATTCAGTTCACAGAATATTCAGAATCTTATTGTAGAAATTAAAAAGGATATTAGTATGATTAATTCAAAAATATAGAGAAATGCTAATAATAGATTTATTAATAGTGGTGGAGCCAGCTCTTTTTTATTAGGTTCAAAAATACCATAAATTTATAAAGGTATCTGAAAATATGTTTATTATGTTACAATAGAATTTTTAATTCTATAATTCTTTCTAAATCTTGCACTAAATGTTTCGATTTCTTTGATTTGAAACAAGACTGAAATAGCCAATTAACTACTCATTATTCCCACGTCGAATTTTGACAAGTTTTGAAAATTAAATTGTATCAAAAAAGGCTACAAGACTTTGTTTGTTAAAATTGAGGGATATAATTCCTTTTTAATTTGACTCAATCGAACCAAATCATCGATAAAAGTGTTTGAAGATAAGCTCGTCTTGGTCACTTAATGAGACAACTATTTATTAGTTGTCTCTTTTTTTATAGACATAACAAATTATTTATCAAACTGTTACAGCTTGACATTTTATGGTTTGAATTTTTTCAGTTGAAATCTTTAGACTATCTAAAATATACAGCCTAAAAGTGCTACATCAGAGATTTCATCGGCATTGAAGCGTGGTTTGAAATCTCATTAAGTGTAAAGTATCAATAGATCCGCTACAAAAATGACTTAAATTTATGGTGTAAAGTTTAAAAATTTTATCCATGAATAAACAGCAACAGCAAATAAA
>NZ_RAQH01000012.1 GCF_003610695.1 Epilithonimonas arachidiradicis
GCACAAGAATGAAAGTTATTAGAGTTTACCCTAATAAAAAAGCAGAAAGTACGATACATTTTTTAGGTGAAATTTTGGATACATTCTATTTTCCTGTACAGCATATTCAAACCGATTGGGGTACGGAATTTTTTAATTACTCCTTCCAATATGAGCTGCATGAACATTTTATCAAATACAGACCCATCAAGCCCAGATCCCCTCATTTAAATGGTAAAGTAGAAAGAACCCAACAGACTGACAAATCCGAATTCTGGTCGCTAGTGGATCTATCTGATCCAGATCTTGATTTAAATGCTTTAGCTATTGAATGGCAGGAGTTTTACAATAAGAAAAGACCACACTCTTCTTTGAATGGAAAAACGCCTTGGGAAAAATTACAGTCTTTGGAACATCTTATCCCTATTCAGCCTGATGTTACTGCTCAATTTTGGGACTCAAATGAAGAAATATTGCCCAGAAATTATACGTATTTAAATTACATAAGACAAAAAAATACTAATTTAGTCTCAAAGCCCAAGAGGAAGTAGGCTCTGCTGGGGAGCAACCTACCAGCAATAGGCTTTTAGATATACGGAAAGGGAGACCGAAAAGGTCTCCTCTTTTTATTTCCGGTATCTTTCTATGGCTAAGAAAACCCTCTCTTAATTTGTAGCGAATCTATTGTTATAGCACATTTTAAGTCTCCTTTTTTATTCATTTATATTTTTCTTTAAATTTTTACAATGCCAATAATCTCAAGGAGGAATTAGCAAACTTTGAAATTCGTATTATACATCATTTAAAACCTTTAAAATATTATCAATATCAGTTAATAAATGGTTTCGATAGAGTCCTGTCGAGGTCACAAAAAAGGACTAAAGCGAAAAAGATTTACAGACACTATCACTTGTAATATTACTTCTATACTAAAGTTTTCTTTAAATAATCTCTATATATAATCATTCACGTTTGTCTTTTTTTTATTAATTCCTACAATAAAGTAGAATGATGCAGTAAAAGGCATATTTTATTTTTTACGTAAAGAAAATTCTATTGCTTCTTGTTGGATTTCGTCATTTGATTTATGGCTGTTTTTCAGCAGCCATTCGTCAATCTTTTTTCGTTCAAAGAATAGAATTTTTCCGGAAGGTTTTGAAAATGGGATAGAGTTGGTATGAACCAATTTGTAGATATAGGATTTCTTGAAACCCGTGTAATCTGAAAGCTCTTCTACATTAAGAATTGCTTTGAGCCCGAAAATATGTTTTTCAATTCGGTTGAGCTTATGAATGATGAGTTCGTTATTTTCCATCTGTTTCTTTTATTTAATTTGGAGAAACAAAAGTCAACAATAAAAATTATAAATAAAAGATTACAAATAGTTTGAGAGCTAAATAAGAATATTATGGACTAATTTTAAATGTAAAAAAATTATTCTGGACTTAACAGATTTAGAAAGCGAGTGGGTTCAAAAAGAAAATGGAATCTTTATAACTCGATATTTAATTCCGGAATAATCTCAGCAGCTTCCTTCATTTTGCTATCTACAATTTTTGCATAAATCTGCGTTGTTCTCAATTCTCGATGTCCCAGTCTTTTAGAAACCGTGTAAATATCTGCACCGTTTTCTAACAACAGAACTGCGTTCGTATGTCTGGCCGAGTGAAAAGTAATATGCTTAGGAACGGCAGCTCGATTGCACCAGCGAATAATTTCAGTATTGTAGGTCATTCCATATTTCAAACCTTTGAAAACTCTTTCTTGCGGATCTTGTCTTTCGCCCAACAATTCTCTGGCTTGTTTTGAGATATAAAGATATTCTACACCCTCAGTTTTTTCTTGTCGGAAATTGACTCTGGAAACATCACCTTCATCACGAACTTCTTTCCAGGTCAACGTATTAATATCTGACCAACGTAGTCCTGATAAACAAGAAAAAAGAAAAGCTTTTTTCAAAACCGGATATTTACATTCAGCTTTGGCTAAACGTTGTAATTCATCAAAAATTAGATATTCTCTTTGGCTTTCAGCCTGTTCAAAGGATTTGACTTTTGATGCGTAATTTATAGTCAAATATCCATTATCGAAAGCACTTCTTAGAGCAGCTTTAAACTTGTTGAAATATGAATATTTTGAGTTCTGAGAAAGTGGCAGCTCACTTTTTGTGAGAGCATCTTTTTCGAAATATCGGTGAACTTTCTTGACGAAGCTTTCATCAATTTCATCGAAAGTCATATTTTTCGGAACAATCTTATTGAGATGTTGTAGCGTAGAAAACCAGTTACCGTAATTATTAGAAGTATCTTGCTTTTGCTTTTCTTCAGTCAACTCCTCAAAGTATGTTAAAAAAGTCCTTTTACTTTTTACGGTATCTTTCAAATCGTAACGACCTTGGACATATTCAGCTTTTTTGATTGCCAAAATACTTTCGGCAAGAGCCATAGTTTCTTTATTCTCTTTTTTTTCCTTAGTCGACTTTGGATCGGGGTGCAAATACAGTTTCAAATACTCAAAATTCCGCAGGTGAACTCTTCTTCCCTGTGCATTAGTAGAAGAGCCTTTGTAATACTCAATGAAAAGACTAATCCTTCCATCAGCTAAATTTTTCTGTTTTAAAGTAATATTCATATCTTTTATTTGAGGTGTACATTTGTACACCTTTGTACTACTTTTTGTAGTTCGAGGTGTACAACAGGTGTACAAATATATAAATAAACTCCAAAAAGAGAAAATAAATTTTTTATAAATGATTGATAATCAAATAAAAGAAAGAAAAAGAAATCAAAGAAAAGCTAAATTATTTCCCGATACAAAACTTAGAAAAAATATTCCCCAAAACCTCGTCATTGCTGAATTCTCCCGATATCTCTCCAAGATATTCCAAAGCATTGCGAAGTTCGTAAGCCAAAAGCTCAGTAGTAATCTGTGAACTTACCGCTTCCTCAACTTGTCTAACCGAATTCAGAGATTTTTGTAACGCTTCGTAATGGCGCTGATTGGTAATAACTACGTTCCCTTCTTCAGATTTTAGATGCTCAATGTAAGAAGACAATTCATTTTTAAGATCCTGAATATTTTGATTTTCAACAGCCGAAATTTTTATAAAATCAAAATCCGTAGAAATCTCGTTTCTGAAAAATTGCTCTAATTTCTCATATTGAGTCGGAATCACTTCATCGATTTTCGTTGCACAAATAATGAGCTTCAGATCATCTCTCAATAGAGATTTTATCATTTCGATATCTTCAGAAAAATCCTCAGTTCCGGCATCCGCCAAATACACTAAGATTTCTGCATTCTCAACTTTTTCTTTTGCTTTTTTTACGCCAATCGCTTCAATTTCGTCGGCAGTTTCGCGCAAACCAGCTGTATCAATTAACCGGAATGCGTGACCTTTGATATGCAGAATTTCTTCAATCGTATCCCTAGTTGTTCCAGCGATATTGCTCACGATTGCCCTTTCTTCTTTCAACAGGGCATTTAGAAGAGTGGATTTCCCTGCATTTGGCTTCCCGATTATGGCAACAGCAGTTCCGTTCTTAATGGCGTTACCGTACTGGAAGCTTTCGATTAAGGAATTCAGTTTATCTTCAATTTTATAAAGTAAGGATTTAAGTGCAGTTCTGTCAGCAAATTCAACATCTTCTTCTGCGAAATCAAGTTCTAATTCTATCAAGGATGTAAAATTCAGTAAATCATTTCTCAGGAATGAAATCTCATTGGAGATGCCACCTTTTAATTGATTCAAAGCTACTTTTCTCGAGGCTTCGTTTTCAGATGCAATCAGGTCGGCAATAGACTCGGCTTGGGAAAGATCGATTCTGCCATTCATAAAAGCGCGCATTGTGAACTCTCCGGCTTTCGCCATTCTTGCTCCATTTTTAATCAATGCTTCCAGAATTTTTTTACCGATGTAAGGCGATCCGTGGAAGGAGATTTCTACAGAATTTTCGGTTGTAAAGGTTTTCGGAGCGTGAAAAACAGAAACCATCACTTCATCAATTGTTTCCCCTTCATCCTTGATAAAACCATAATGGACAGTATGAGAATCTACTTTTTCCAGATTTTTTCCTTCAAAAATTTTATTGACAATTCCAAAAGATTCAATTCCGGAAACCCTGATAATTCCAATGGCTCCAATCCCGTTAGCTGTTGCCAGCGCACAAATAGTATCCTGATTCATTTTCCAAAGTTACGGGTTTTTGATGATAATTTTAAGGAGCCGGGAACCTGCTGTCCATTACAATCTATTGCTTTTTCATCTATTAAAAAAAAGCAATAGGATTTCCGTTACCATCAGGGCTAGCTGCGCCAATAGAAAAGTTTAACAAAGAATCAATATTTTGTCCACGAACAAATCTTCACGGATTTTAAAATTGTTAAAACAACAGAGCCGGTAAAAAACCGGCCCTGCTTGTATTATTATCTTAAAAAATCAATAACTCCAAAAGCTCCATTGTTCGCCGTTATAGACAGCCAAAGTCTTTAAAGGTCCGTTCGTCAGCAAAACCATTGTTCCCGGCGCAGGATTTACAATATTCTGATAAGAATTAGTGATAGGCAAAACCATTGCTTTATTCGTTGATTCCAAGACCAAAATACCATCTGCAGCGGAAGTATTGCTTCCGATAACCACTTTAGAGTTCGCATTTTCTCTAGCCGTTGGCTGAATTGTTAAATAAGAAGTAGCATTGGCAGGTTGTACACTTAGATCAACCCATGTTGTTCCATTATAGTATTTTGCTTTGGCCGAAGTTGGCGTTGATGCGTCAAAAATAATGCTGCCTGGCGTTGTGATTGCAGTTTTGTCCGTTACGTACGGTAAAATCAAGCCTCGGTTTCCAACATTAGAAAACTCCACCAATACAGATGTTTTGTCTGTGGGCGTTCCTACGCCGTCTCCAAAAATAACTTGCGCAAAAACTTTGCTCTTGATCATTACAAGAGCCATCAATATCATTAATTTTTTCATTTTAAGGGCAGGTTTTTTTGTTGAAACATTTCCAGCCAACAGTAGAATTGGCATAGATCTTAAGGCAATTTTCAGTTGTATCATAGACCATCATTCCTTCTACAGGATTGGTGATGTTAGCTAATCCTGCCGTTGTAACTCTTGTCGGAACAAAAGCTTTTCGGTTGGATTCTAATGCCAGGAAACCTCCTTTTCTTACCATTGGCCAATTGTCACCTGTTGCACCGGCTCTTCCCTGCGACGTAATACCTGTTCTGGTATCTAACGCAGTTCCTGTTATGGTTGCATTTTCCAGACAGTATAGCGATAAAGAATTGGTACTGTAAGCGGAAAAAGCTACATCACTATCTCCTGACAAAACCTGTACAAATTTGACGGCATTTTGATAATTAGATAATGTAATCCCGAAGTCACTTAATTTAAACGTTAAGACCCTGATATCACGGGTCGTCCCAGAAAAGCCGCTTCCTGAGTTATAGTTATGAGGACAGTTTCCTGCAAAGTAAAAGCTCCAAAGAGCCGATCCGGAAGGTGTCACCGAGGAAAAGTTAACATCTCTCTGAACACCGACAGTATTACCATTGATGTCCGTAAACTTAAAAACATCAAAACTCGTACTTGGCGCACCAACTTGTGTTACGATGATATCCGGAATATTATCACTGATGCAGGTTGGATTAATATCCGCAAGAACATTAACATAAAAAGTCAGATCCTGCCTGGGAATGTTAAAAACAGCGGTACTCAGGTCAAGGCCATTCAGTCCGTCTCTCAAATAATACCCCAGGGAAGTGTCACAGCTTAGAGAAGGTCTGTTAGTTTGATCCTGCAAGACTCCATTCACATATCTCGGGATTCCGATAAGATAGTTTGTAGAAGTGCTACCAACAGAAAATGAGGTGGGAAAAGCTCTGTAATTTTCGTTAACATAAGTTCCAACCCTGGCACCAAATAGTGTAGGATTAACGCCTGAAGAATAATTAACACCTCCTACCGAGAAGCCTAAAAGATTGTTTGTGTCTTGTGCCGTAGCGTAAGTTCCAGAATTATTATGTGATGTCCAGAATGTATTATAATCTCCGTAGATTACATCTGGCCGAACCTGAGAATCAAAAAAGTAACCGGTAAAAAAAGCAATCAGAACAAAAGCTTTTTTATAAAATATCATATCCATTTAAAACAATTTTCATTTCCATACCAACCTTTCCCGTATGTTTCACGACAAATATATACAAATCTAACAGATATAAAATATGACCCTGATTTATATCATCTAAATTAACAAATTCTTCAATATTATTAATAATTTACCATTAATAGCGGATAAGTATTCCATTTTTATTAATTCCGAAACATCAATTAATAACAGGTTGTATTTTATTATCTTTGCAGCTAAATTTTTTAAGACAATGAATGCATTTATAGAAGAGCTAAAATGGCGTGGACTTTTTTCCGACATGACACCGGGAACGGAAGAACAACTGGATAAAGAAATGACAAAAGCCTACATCGGGTTTGACCCCACTGCGGATTCTTTGCATATCGGAAGCCTTATCCAGATCAAAATCCTGGCTCACTTTCAGCAGCACGGTCATCAGCCGATTGCTTTGGTTGGTGGTGCAACAGGAATGATAGGCGACCCTTCCGGCAAATCTGCGGAACGTAATCTTTTGAGTGAAGAGACGCTGCTCTATTACGTTGACTGTCTCAAAAATCAATTATCCAGATTCTTAGAATTTGGGGGTGATGGCGACAACAAAGCCATTCTTGTCAACAATTATGATTGGATGAAAAATTTCACTTTCCTTGATTTTGCTAAGAATATCGGAAAGCACATTACTGTGAATTATATGATGGCGAAAGATTCTGTGAAAAAACGTTTCTCTGGAGAATCTGGTGTTGACGGGATGAGTTTTACAGAATTTACTTACCAGCTTTTACAAGGTTACGATTACCTTCACCTTTACCAAAATGAAGGTGTGAAACTGCAAATGGGCGGTTCTGACCAATGGGGAAATATCACAACCGGAACAGAACTCATCAGAAGAAAAGCACAAGGTGAAGCTTATGCTCTAACCGTTCCTTTGATTACAAAAGCAGATGGTTCCAAATTTGGAAAATCTGAAAGTGGTGAGAATTATTGGTTAGATGCAAAGAAAACTTCGCCTTACAAATTCTATCAGTTTTGGTTGAATGCTACTGATGATGATGCAGAAAGATTTATTAAGTTCTACACTTTCCTTCCAAAAGAAGAAATTGAAGCTTTAATAGAAGAACATAAAACCGCAGCTCACGAGAGAAAACTTCAGAAAAAATTAGCACAAGAAGTAACTGTTTGGGTTCATGGACAAGCAGAATATGAAAAAGCACTAAAAGCTTCTCAGATTCTTTTCGGACAATCTACAGCAGAGGATTTGGTAAGTCTTGATGAGGAATTATTCCTTCAAATTTTTGATGGCGTTCCGCAAAAAGAAGTTTTAAAATCTGAATTGGTTGGAAGCAATATCGTTGATTTAATTTCTGAAAAAACAGGTTTCTTAAAATCCAAAGGTGAAGCTAAAAGAGAACTAACAGGAAACGCAATCTCCGTTAACAAAACCAAAGTTGGTGAAGATTATTCGGTTTCAGAAAGTGATTTGATTGATGAAAAATTCCTTCTTCTACAAAAAGGAAAGAAAAATTATTTCATCGTAAAAGGAATCTAAACTTCGCAAATCATTAATTAATGCACAGATTGATACGGAAAAAGACCCACACTCTCCAAAATACGATGCTAATTTGTTCGCAATGATGTGGAGAACAAAGAAAATTTATCAACAAATCAATGATGGGAGGTGCTTATATCACAACAATCATCACAAACACGTGGAAGAGCTAATTTCGGAAGATGAAATTAATCAAACTGAATCCTGTTGCAGTTGTAAAAAGAGAAATTTAATTTTAAAATAAATATTAGGTTAGGCATTTTGTCTAACCTAATTTTTTTTGTATTGAAAAAGAATATTCATTAATTATAAAATTAGTAATATCTTCGTACAAAACACAAACTATGCATCCTTTTTCGATAACATTCCATACGAGTGACAATTTAGTATTCAAAATCATTTCCGTTCTTCTCGGTCTTTTTATTGTTGGGACTTGGGCTTATAATTCATCTCACATCAAACTAGTTTTACGCATAATCATTGGTTTAATTGGAGGAATTGCCGGCTATTACATCGCCATATTTTTCTTCGGAATTTTAGAATTATCTTACACAACCATCAAAGACGATTTCAGCTCCAACAAACAATCCGCTACAATCATTGGATATGAGAAATTTATCAGCACAAGCAATTCCAGAAATAGAAGAAATATTGGTTCGACAAAAAGACAAAACACATTCTACAAACCACTATTAGAATACAAAGATCAAAAGGGAATTACCAAAAACTCTTTTGGAGATGTATCTTTCAGCGACAATAATAAAAAACCTGTTGGCGAAAAGATAGACATCATTGCAGCAGATGGTGAAGTAAGGATGATTACGCCAATCAAGACCTTTACTTTTATAGTGAACATCGTTACGATTTGCTTTATAATCATTTTCTACTATATCCTTTACAGTTATGCAAAAACCCAATCCTTAGAAAACATTGGGAACTTTGTTTTGGTAATATTTGGATATGTAATTTTTCCTATCGCTTTTTGTGTTCTTATTTATCTATTTTTAAATATTGGTTATGATTATTTTTTCCTTGGTAAAAGATACACAGGCAGAAATACAGCAATTGGAGTTTCCGCTTTAGGAATCTTCTTGTTGCTTTGTTTATTTGGATTTATAAAAAGTATGTTGACGAAAAAACGCAAAAAGAAGAAAAAAATATCAAAATTGAATAAAAACCATTAATCATAATTTTAATTTTTTTGATAATTTTTCACTCGTCAAAATAAAAAAAATACCGTTAAAAACTCAACGGTATTTTTGCTTTTAAATATAATTTCAATTAGATTTTTATCAAACCTAACTCAATCAATCTTTCTCTTAAAAACTCTCCGGCTGTTGCATCCGGATACAATTTCGGATTGTTTTCATCCACACAATTTTCAAGCGCATCAAGACGCATATCGCTCACCGGATGCATAAAAAACGGAATGGAATATCTCGATGTTCCCCACTGTTCTCTTGGCGGATTGACCACTCTATGAATCGTAGATTTCAATTTGTTATTGGTGTGTCTTGACAACATATCGCCAACATTAATCATCAACTCATCCGGTTCTGCAATCGCATCAATCCATTCTCCGTTATGGTTCTGAACCTGAAGGCCTTTTCCTTGAGAACCCATCAAAAGTGTAATCAGATTGATATCACCGTGAGCGGCAGCTCTTACTGCATCATTAGGTTCTTCGGTAATCGGCGGATAATGGATTGGTCTCAGGATAGAATTCCCTTCCGCGATTTTATCATCAAAATAAAATTCGTCCAAACCAAGATACAAAGCCAAAGCTCTCAAAACATATTTCCCTGTTTTTTCAAGCATCTGGTAAGCTTCCTTACCAACTTCATTGAACTTTGGCAGCTCTTCTACGATGACATTGTCAGGATATTCGTTTTTGTATTTTGAGTCATCCGAAACGTACTGTCCGAAGTGCCAAAACTCTTTCAAATCTCCTTTTTTAAAGCCTTTCGCCGTTTCTTTTCCAAAACCAACATAACCTCTTTGCCCTCCGATTCCAGGAATCTCGTACTTTAATTTGGTTTCTGTTGGGAGTTGGAAGAAGTTTTTGACTTCTCCGTAAAGATCGTCAACGAGTTGGTCATCCAGGAAATGGCCTTTGAGGGCTACAAAACCAATTTCTTCGTAAGCTTTTCCGATTTCATTTACAAATTTCTGTTTGCGTTCCGGGTTGTCCGAAAGGAAATCACGCAGGTCTACACTAGGTATTTTATCCATTTTAGAAATTTTAGTGTCGTAAAAATACACTTTTTAAGGTAAGAATATTAAATGACATTGAGAATTTTTTTTCACATTGCCTGAATATGAAATAACACATATAGACTTATTGGAAAAACCTTTTATTTTTCTATTCATACGATAGAGACTTTTAAATTGGATAGGAAACACTTCTTATTTATCTTTGCAAAATGGAATTACAATACCTCGTAAGAGAACCCCAAAATATTACACCGGAAACACCTGTTCTGTTTATGCTTCACGGTTATGGAAGCAACGAAGAAGATCTTTTTAATTTTGTTCCGACACTTCCGGAAGATTGGCTGGTTGTCAGTTTCCGGGCACCGAAAAATTCGAACTATGGAGGTTATGCATGGTTTGATATCGACTTCAACAGTCCCGAAAATTTTTTGGATGAAAATGAAGGTAATGAAGCGGTAAAAATGGTGATGGAGAACATTATGTCCGTAACCAACAGATATGGATTAACCAACAACCCGACGCATATTTGCGGTTTCAGCCAAGGCGGAATTATTGTTTATTCTCTGGCTTTGCAGTATCCGGATCTGTTTTCGAAAATTGCTTGTCTGAGCGCTTTCCCGGAAGAAAAAATGTTGAAAAATATTGTAAAAGATAAAAAGAAGTATGAAAACTTGCGCTTCTTTATCTCCCACGGGATGGAAGATGCCGTGATTCCTATTGATTGGGGACGCAAGGCAGCAGAGATCTTATACGATCTTAGCGCTTATTTTTCTTTCAGAGAATATATGACCGGACACGGCGTGAATCAGAAAAACTATCTTGACCTGATGGAGTTTTTCAAGAAATAGATGTTAGAAAAATTAGAAATAAAAACAAAATCCCGAACAGAATTAATGTTCGGGATTTTTTATGTTTTAAATTAAATTTTCAAATTAAGAATTCATCAAGTCTTCAATTTCTTCAACAGTAATCGGGATATTTGCCATCAAGTTAAATGGTTTTCCAGAAGCTTGGATCACATAATCATCCTCTATTCTGACACCGAAGCCTTCTGCAGGGATGTAGAAACCAGGCTCATTGGTAAAGACCATATTTTCAACAAAATCATCCGTCAGGATGCCGTAATCATGTGTATCCAATCCCATATGATGAGAAGTTCCGTGCATCATAAACTTTTTATAAGCCGGCCATTTTGGATCTTCGTTTTGAACATCAGCTTTATCTATTAATCCTAATTGCAGCAACTCCGCAGTGTAAACCTCTCCCATTTCTTTATGGAATCTGTACCAGTTATTTCCTGCAACCAATCGGTCTTCTGCTTCAACTTTACATCTTAAAACCGAATTATAAATCTCCTTTTGTCTTTCCGAATATTTTCCGCTGACAGGAATTGTTCTTGTCAAATCACTGGAGTAATTCGCATATTCTGCTCCAACATCCAAAAGAATCAAGTCGCCTTCCTTGCATTGCATATTGTTAGCAATATAATGTAGAACATTGGCGTTATTTCCGCTTGCAATAATTGGTGTATAAGCAAATCCTTTGCTTCTGTTTCTCACAAATTCGTGGATGAGTTCCGCTTCTATTTCGTATTCCCAAACGTTAGGCTTGATAAAATTCAATAATCTTCTGATTCCTTTTTCTGTGATATTACAAGCGTTCTGAATCAATGCCAGTTCTTCCGGTTCCTTGATGCTTCTCAAACGCTGGAGAATCGGATTGCTTCTCTTGTAATTGTGCATTGGGAAATCTGCCTGTACTTTTTTGATGAATCGGTCTTCTCTCAACTCCGTTTCTACCGCGTTTCTGTAATGTTCATTTTTGTTCAGGTAAACATTTTCAGCTTCGTACATCAGATTTTTAAAAACTTTGTCGAAGTCTGTCAACCAATAGACTGTCTTGATTCCCGAAACTTCGTAAGCATTTTCCTTCGTCAACTTCTCACCTTCCCAAACTGCAATGTGATCATTAGTTTCTCTTAAAAATAAAATCTCACGATTTTCTTCCAAATAAGCATCAGGAAAAATTACCAAAATACTTTCTTCCTGATCTACTCCACTCAGATAAAATATATCACGGTGCTGCTGGAAAGGCATTGTAGAATCTGCACTGATTGGGTAAATATCGTTTGAGTTGAAAACGGCTATAGATTTTGGTAACAATTGTTCTGCAAACTTCTTTCTGTTTTTCACAAAAAGAGAACTAGGGATTTGTTCGTATTTTGTTGTCATTTATAAATTGATTTGAATTAAAATTTCTCGCAACAAGAAATCAATAAAAGTGATCCAAATTTACAAAACATAGCTGTGCAAAGGCGAAACAAAACCTTAAATTTTTCATAAAATCCGAATTTAACATCACGTCAAGGCGGAAAATTATTTATATTTGAGATGCAATACATTTTAAATGAAGGCCAAATACAGAGTTATACTTGTTTTTTCTTTAATTATTCTCAGTGTTTTCAGTTACAAAATAAGCTCGGCAAAAGTAAATTCAGACATCAAACTGCCTCAGCCTTCCCAGAATTATCAGCTCCAAAAAGACATTGTTTACAAGACATTTCCAGATAAAACCCCTTTGAAACTGGATATTTATCAGCCAAAAAATTTAACCCGAGAAAAAACTCCAGTTGTGGTCTTTATCCACGGTGGTGCCTGGACTATTGGTGATAAACGTGTTGTTTTGCAAAACTACCGGGAATATGTTTTGGATGAACTGATCAAAAATCAATATACCGTTGTGAGTATAGATTTTACACCTATCGATTCTAAAAATCATCTGGAAAATACGTTGCAGGATTGCAGAGATGTTTTGAAATGGATCAAAGATCATGCGGAAAACTATCATTTTGATACCGATAACATTGGTGTTTGGGGTGGCTCTTCTGGCGCACACATTGCAATGTTGACGGCTTATACTCAAGAAAATAAAAAATCTGATACCGAAACTGATTTTCCTGCGCTACAATATGTTGTGAACTTCTACGGACCATCTGACCTCAATGAACTGTTCAAAACTGATGCTAATCCAATTTTATTAAAAGCCTTCAAGATGTATTATCCAAAAACTTATAAAACAAGACATCAAAAAATAATGCAGCTGACGGGTTTCGATATCAATTCTCAGAAAGCTGATGCTATCAAAAAATGTGAAGAATACTCGCCTGTACGTCATATCACACAACAAACCGTTCCTACACTTATTTTTCACGGAACCGGCGACAGCGTGGTGGATGTGTCACAGTCCCAACTTTTAGCGGAAGTATTGGAGAAAAATAAGGTCTACTATCAGTATTTCACATTGGATAATGCCAAACATACTTTTAGCAATATCAACTTGGATGAAGCTAAAGATGTGGCCAAAAAAACTTTGGAATTCATAAAGTCACAAACACAATATGCGCGGTAATCAGCTGTTTCTAAAAAGATTTTCATCAACACTTTTAGTATTGATATCTTGGGTTATGAATGCTCAAATCACTTTTAAGATTGCAAAACTCCCTGGAAACGAAGAAAATTCAAGGATATTTTTAGCTTCCAACCTTAATAATTGGAATCCGGGTGATCAGCAATTTGAATTCAAAAAGATTAATGGATTTTATACGTTAACGATTCCGAATCCTGCACAAAAAATAGAATATAAAATCACTCAGGGAAATTGGGAAACGGCTGAAGATTCTCCAAACAGAGTCCTGGAAGTTTCTGACGCTTCAAAAACTATTGAATTAAAAATCCAAAACTGGACGCAACCAAAAGAGAAAAAACATACTGCAACTTCTAATGTTAAAATTTTAAGTGAGAATTTTAAAATCCCGCAGCTTAATACGACGAGAAAAATCTGGATATATCTCCCACCCGATTATGAAACTACCCGCAAGAGATATCCCGTGATCTATATGCACGATGGACAAAATCTTTTTGATGAATTCACAAGTTTTTCCGGAGAATGGAGCGTGGATGAAACACTGAATGAAATCTTCTCAGAAACCGGAGAATCTGCAATCGTTATCGGGATTGATAATGGCGGAGAAACGCGACTGGCAGAATATTCGCCGTGGAACAATGAGAAATATAAAACCAAAGGCGAAGGTGACTTGTATCTTCAATTCCTTACAAAAACTTTGAAACCTTATATCGATAAAACTTACAGAACACAGAAACAGGCTTCTAAAACTTTGATTATGGGAAGTTCTATGGGTGGTTTGATTTCGCTTTATGCTGCGGTGAAATATCCTACCGTTTTTGGAAAAGCCGGAATCTTCAGCCCTGCTTTTTGGTTTGTTTCTAAGGATTTAAAAGCTTATTTGAACAAAAATCAAAGCAATCTTAAAAATTCTAAGTTTTATTTTGTAGCCGGGAAAAATGAAGATGAAACAATGGTTGCGGAAATAGAAACCGCCAATGTCGCTTTACTAAACCAATCTGTTCCGAAAAAAAATATCGTTGTGAAAATAGATGAAGATGGAACACATTCTGAAAATTATTGGAAACGAGAACTGAAGCAAGCTTTGATCTGGCTTTTGAAATAATATTTTCCAGTTCTTTCTAATTGCACAATCTTTGAAATCACAAATTTTCTGAGAACGAATATAGAATGACAACACCCATAGCCCGGATTGCAGCGGTTACCCCACAACTAACGTTGGCAAAAGCCTTGGCGTGAGGAGTATGAGCGGAAAGCCGGAATAGCTCCAAAAAAATCAAAATAAAAACACTAAATTTGTAGCATTTATGGAAAGCAACAGACAAAGAAAAGTAGCGCAAATTATTCAGGAAGATATGGCAGAAATCTTCCGTAAGCAAGCATCGGAAAGCCAGCAAAACAGCTTCCTGGTGTCGGTTTCTGATGTAAAGGTTACGACCGACCTGAGTATTGCAAAAATATACTTAAGTATTTTCCCTGCAGAACTGCGTGCACCAATTATGAAGGAAATCAATACCAATCATACTTTTTATCGTAATTACATCGGGCAAAAAATGGGGAAACAGGTAAGAATCATTCCTCAGTTATCATTCTACCTGGATACGACCCTGGATGATGTAGAACGCATCGAAAAAGAGCTGAGAGGCGAAGGCGACAACCCAATCCTATAGTATTGAAAAATGCTTTTTACATAGCATCACGTTATCTGATTGCCAGAAAAGGCAGTACAGCGGTAACTTTTATTACCTGGCTGGCCGCCTTTGCAATGGTGGCAGCGGTTGCGGCTATGTTTATCATCATCTCTGTTTTTTCCGGACTGGAAGAGATGAACAAGCAGATGATTGCCAATCTCCACGCTGATCTTACGGTCAAGAGCAAAGTTGGCAAAGTTTTACCTGAGATTGATAAAATCCAGAATACTCTCCGTAACAATCAAGATATCTCCAGTTTTTCCAAGGTGATAGAAGAAAAGGTCTATCTGGGCTACAAAGACAACGGCGAAATTGCTTACCTGCGCGGTGTTGATTCTGCCTACACCAGCGTTAATCCTATCAACGACAATATTTTTTACGGTAAATATCCTGACTTCAAATACAGCAATGAAGTCATTATGGAAAACGGTCTGGACAACAGGCTCTCATTACCTGTGAATTCCAGCGAGGATTTTGCAACAATCCTGATGCCTAAACCCGGAAAAGGAATTATCCAGCAGGAGAATGATATATTCAATAAAAAAGACATCTATGTTACAGGGGTTTTTCCGGGAAATGACCAGTTGGACAACTATATCATTTCACCTATCGAATTGGCCCAGGAACTTTTAGGGCTTCCGAAAACGGCTTGCTATCAAATTGTTATCAAACTGAAAAATCCTGCCAAAGCTGATCTCGTTAAGTCGAACCTTAGCAAGATCTTCGGTAATCAGATTACCATCAATACTAAATCTGAGGAAAATGCAGCGTTCTGGAAAATGATTAACACCGAGAAACTGATGATCTATCTGATTTTTGGACTAGTCATTTTCATTACCACATTCAATCTGGCCGGAGCTATCACTATTTTACAATTAGACAAAAAAGACCAGGCAAAATCCTTGATTGCATTAGGCTTCAATATGAAAAACCTTCGTCTTATCTACTTCTTCACAGGTTTATTAATTGTGATGTTAGGAATATTATGCGGTCTTATCATAGGTTCTGCCATATGTTTTTTACAAATCAACACTGGATTTTTTAAAGCAAGTGAAACCCTTGCCTTCCCTGTAAAAATTGAATTGATCAATTATTTCATTGTTTCCGGGATTGCTCTGTTTTTTGGGCTGTCTATTTCCTGGTTATTTTCAAAGATCAATAAAAAGCACATTTTTGAGAATTAATATTCTTTATCAGTTTTTAATTCAAAAAATTAAACACCAATTTTTGTTATCAATTATTTAAATTTTTCATAAAGTTGTGAATACAGATAATTTTATCTGATTTTTCCAAATTTGCATTGATAAGATCAGTCAATTAAATAATATTTAAAAAAATTATCTAATCTAATCATTCTGATGTATATTGTTAATAATTTATATCCTTTTTTTATAAAATTATTTTATACCTTTAGCGCCCTTAATTTTTTGAAAATGAAAAAATGTATTTTTATTCTTGCTGTTGGGATGTTCGGCATTACAAATGCGCAGATTCCGACAGGTTACTATGACGGCACAGACGGATTAACAGGTTACGCTCTGAAAACTAAGCTTGCACAAATTATCACTTCCGGATATAGCCAGCACAGTTATGACGCTTTGGATGACGAATATCCGCTAAGCGATGCAGATAAATATTATGAAAAAGACAATACCGTGCTTGATATTTATTCTGAAAATCCGACTGGAAACGACCCTTACAATTACATATTTGGGCAGAAAAAATGTGGTAATTATTCTGTGGAAGGCGATTGCTATAACAAAGAACATACTGTTCCGCAGAGTTTGTTTAACGAAAAACTTCCAATGAAGAGTGATATACACCACATTCTCCCAACTGATGGAAAAGTTAATGGTATGAGAAGCAATTATCCCTACGGAAAAGTTAACAATGCTTCTTATTTGTCAAAAAACGGCTCAAAGGTAGGACCTAATGCTACACCGGGAGCAACTTACAGTGGATCTGTTTTTGAGCCAATTAATGAATTCAAAGGAGATGTGGCAAGATGCCTTTTATATTTTGTAACAAGATACCAGAATCAATTATCCGGTTTTTCCAGCGGCAACATCTTGAACACAAGTAATGTTAATCAAGGACTGGTAACCTGGGAGCTCAATTTGTTATTGTTATGGCATCAGCAGGATCCTGTATCTCAAAAAGAAATCGACAGGAATAATGCTGCTTATGCTTATCAAAAAAACAGAAATCCTTACATCGATCACCCTGAATGGGTTACTACAATCTGGGGAACTTCTCCTCTGGCAGTAGATGATGCTTCATTTTCCAAAAATTTAACTATCGCTCCAAACCCTGTGAAAGGTAACGTTATCAGCATAACCGGAGATAAAGATCTGAAGCAATTCAAAAAGGCATTCATCTATAATATGGTAGGACAGAATGTACAGACTATTGAAAATCCTTTCCAAACTGGAAACACAATTACTCTGAAAAACTTACCAAAAGGCGTTTATATTCTTAAAACCGGAGAATTAAACACCAAATTTATAATTGAATAATCAGAACAAATTTACTTCAATGAAAGACAGAAAATATTTTCTGTCTTTTTTTATTTCACAATGTTAAAAATCTAATAATTTGCTAAATAGAAATACAAATATTCAATCAATAATAAATTACGGCTACAATGTTAATAATTAATAATATTAATCTATCATAATATTTTATACCTTTAGCGCCCTTAATTTTTTGAAATGAAAAAAAGTATTTTTATTCTTTTGGTTGGCATGTTTGGTATTACAAATGCTCAAATTCCAACCGGTTATTATAACGGAACAGATGGTCTTACGGGGCAAGCACTCAAGACTAAGTTGAGTCAAATTGTGACGAACGGTCATCAGGACAAAGGTTACAACTGGAATGTTTTTTCTTCTGCCGACAGAGACAAATATTATGAAAAAGACAATAGTGTTTTAGATATCTATTCTGAAAATCCGACCGGACCAGATCCTTACAACTTTTCTATGGGAGCTAATCAATGTGGAAATTATAATGGAGAAGGCGTGTGTTACAACAGAGAACACACGATTCCAAAATCAACGTTTGATGACAGAACACCAATGCACAATGACTACCAACACCTTTTACCAACGGATGGTTATGTGAATGGAAAAAGAAGCAATTGGCCTTATGGAGAAGTTGGAACCGCAACTTGGACTTCTAAAAATGGCTCAAAATTGGGAAGCAGCAAACTGAATGGTTATGGCGGCACCGTTTTCGAACCAATTAATGAGTTTAAAGGCGATATTGCTCGTATCTATTTCTATTTTGCTACAAGATATCAGTCTCAGATAACAACATTCAACTATGATATGTATGATGGCTCAACTTTCAAAGTTTTTGCTGAACCATTTTTATCAATGTTGTTGAGATGGCATCAGCAAGATCCTGTGTCTCAAAAGGAAATTGACAGAAATGGTGCTGTATATGCCTATCAAGGTAACAGAAATCCATATATCGACCATCCTGAATATATTGCACAAATCTGGGGAACTGTATTGGCTGTAGATGATGCTTCTTTTTCTAAGAATTTGACAATTGCCCCAAATCCTGTAAAAGGAAACACAATCCAGGTAACTGGCGATAAAGATTTGAAACAATTCAAAAAAGCTTTTATCTATAACACTGTTGGACAGAATGTTCAAACGATTGAAAATCCTTTTCAAAACGGAAATACAATCACCTTGAAAAATCTTCCAAAAGGTGTTTACATCTTGAAAACAGGAGAATTGAACACCAAATTTATTGTGGATTAATTGTCTTAAACAAATATTAAAAACCTGAAATCAGTTGCTTTGACAGCTGATTTTTTTTTACCTTGAAACTTCAAAAAATTTAAAATGAAATACAACAGACCGCTTTTCAAAAAGCTTTTTTTCTTCGCATTGATGCTCAGCTCTCTCCTATTTTTTGCTCAGGAAAAACCATTCTGGAAAGAGATTCAGGAATTCAAAAAATTAGATCAAACGAATGGGATTCCTAAGAGACCGATTTTATTTTTAGGAAGTTCTTCTTTTACTTATTGGAAAGATGTGAATGATTATTTTCCAGGAAAAACGATAGTCAACAGAGGTTTTGGAGGTTCCAGATTATTAGACTTAAATAATTATTCTGAAGAGCTTTTATCTCCCTACCATACTAAACAGATTGTTATCTATTGCGGAGAAAATGATATTTCTACAGATAATCCTACTCCCACAGAAGTTTTGGAAAGATTTAAAACATTCTTTGGAAAAATTAGAGCGAAATACCCAAAAGTTCCAGTAGCTTATGTTTCCGTAAAATATTCGCCAAGCCGTGAACAGTTTTGGCCTCAGATGAAAGAACTCAATGAGTCAATAGAGGCTTATCTTAAAACTCAAAAAAGAGCAAAATTCATTGACATCACCCAAGTGATGAACGACGAAAATGAAAAAGTAAGAACCGACATTTTTAAAGAGGATATGCTGCATATGAAGCCAGAAGGTTATCGACTTTGGGCAAAGGTAATGGCACCTTATTTAAAATAAATTCTTTAGAAACATTAAATTAATTCCTTAGTTGTTAAATAATTAAGGAATTTTTTATTTTTAATTTGTATTTATTCTAAATTAATTTATATTTGCAGCTATGATTCCGATAGTTATTCCTTTCAAGATTGCGCCTTTGGCTCCGGCTTACAGAAACGACGAAATGATGTATTGCGATAAGAAAAAATGCTGCAAAAAATTCAAAAAAGGAAAGCGTTGCAAAAAATGTCCTGGAAGAGCTAAAATCAGCTAAACATCAGCCAGATAATCATAGCAGCCAATGCTAAAAATATAAGAACAGAAACCAGTCTTTTAGATTGGTTTTCTTTTTTTGGAGGTTTTTGGAAAGATTCGGATGGATTGTTTAACGATTCTTTTTCCTCAGAATTGGATTCTGAATCTGCTAGTTCTGTAATTGTAATGCCCTGAACAATCGTTTTGTGAAGAACTGTATTGGTCGCGTGAAGCAAAATCTGGAATTTCCCCTGAGAATCAAATTCTTTAATTCTAATTGTTCTTTCGCCATTTGGTTTTTCTAATCCAAAAGGGACTATTTTCACCAGATCAGCATCGTAAGTATTCCAGTAAACTGTTATTTCTTCGCCCACTTTTGCCCGGATTTTACTCGCGGAAAAGCTCTTGATTTTTGGCGGAAGAATGCTTTTCACATTTCTTTGCTGACTGCTTAGATTCTGGTCATAGAGTCGTCTTCTACCGGTATCTGTCAGTGTTTCATAAGCTTCCTGAATTTCCCTGAATCTATCCGAGAAAAACTCATCATTCTCATTCTTATCCGGATGATATTTCAGAGAAAGTTTCCTGTAGGCTTTTTTGATGTCTTCTGCAGAAGCATTTTGAGGAATTCCGAGAAAGTAGTAGTAATCCTTCACAAAGCAAATTTAACGATTTCAAAACTTTCCGTCAACAAAAAAACGGAAAGCTCTCACTTCCCGTTTTTCTAACAATTAAATTTAATTTTCTAAAAAAATTATTCTGCCGTTCTTGGCTTGCAGCATCCTCTTCCGAATTGCGTTCTCACTTTTTCTTTCAGAGAGTTGTATTCTTCGTCATTCATCGTTCTGATTCTGTCTGCAAAACCGAACGGCGTTCTTTCCTTCACATCATATTCGTCGAAGATTCCTTTTACGAATGCTTTTCTTTTTTGCGCTTTTTTGGCGATGATGGCGATAGCTGCTAAACCTGCGATTGCTAAAATTCCTTTTTTCATTTTTTTAAAATTTTACGTTACATTTAGGAAGACGCCGCTGAAAATCTTTTACTTTAAATAATTATTTGACTTGCCGAACCACTTCGTTAGGTTTGGGCGCCTTTATCCGCCCTCTGTTCCCGCTTTTTTTTGTCATTGCGAACGAAGTGAAGCAATCTGCTGAACTTTTATACAATCGCAAAAACAAAAAAGAGCTCCACTCAGGTCGGGGCGTGCTGCGCAGTCTAGAAAGATTTATCATACTATAGAAAGTTACTCCCAATTTTGTAATTTTAAAATTTTCAGAATTAAAATATTTATCAAGAAAAATGAGAAGAATAATATTGGACTTAGCAGTAACTTTAGACGGTTTTATAGAAGGTCCTAATGGCGAAATCGATTGGTGTATTATGGACGAAGATATGGACTTTGACGGTTTCTTATCATCTATTGACACCATTTTCTATGGGCGGATAAGTTATGATGCCTGGGGAAATTTTCAACCAGAAAGCAGTGCCGACGAAGTTGAAAAGAATCTTTGGCGCAATGTTCACTCAAAGAAAAAATACGTTTTCTCAAGACAAAACAGACAGGATGAAAATGCGATTTTCATTAATTCTGATATCCAGACAAAAGTTGCAGAAATAAAAAAAGAATCCGGAAAAGATATCTGGTTGTATGGCGGAGCAAGTTTGATCAAAACATTTATTCAATCAAATCTTGTAGACATTTACAGAATATCTGTTCATCCTATAGCATTAGGAAGCGGAAAACCATTGTTTGAAGACTTAACCGAGCGACTCAATCTCAAACTAATAAAAACAAATGTCTTTAAGTCAGGAGTTGTACAATTGATTTATGAGCCATTAAAATAAAAAAGCTTTGCGGTTGCAAAGCTTTAATTTTAGTTAGTTTTCATAAAGTCGAAAGCACCTTTTCTAAGATGAATCCCATATTCCAGCCAAGCTTTCATACAAGCCAGAAAATTGGCCCAGCCTTCGGTTTGACCGATTGCCCACTTTATCCCTTTTTCATCATTGCTATGCCCTTCTTCGGCAACTTTTATCACTGTGTTATTTTCAGACAACTGTTGTAATTCAATTGTCACAACAGATTCTGGATCCCAAACAAAAACAATTTTTTCATTGGGAATTATTTCTTTCGTTGTCAATGGATAAGAACCATCAAATTCTGGGAAAGACCAGAAGATCTCCTTATCGGTTTCCATCCTTCCGGAACCTTTGGAAATAAAATAATTCCGCATTATTTCCGGATTGACAATCGCTTCAAATACTTCTGAAATAGGCTTCTGAATCCCAATGGATGCTTTGGCTGTTACTTTTTCCATAGAGTTATTTTTTAAGTTAATCACAAAGACGCAAATGTCAAAATTTTAATATGTTTAAAGGCACAAGGGATTTTGTCAAACAATACAACTTTGTGCCTTAAAAAAGTAATATTCAAATAATTATTTTGTGTCTTTGTGTAAAACTATTTATCCTTCGTAACCAGAATCTTTACTGAAATTGACCATCCAGTAAACACCGTATTTGTCTTTGAAGCTTCCGAAATAATCGCCCCAAAACTGGTCTTCCATTGGCATTTCTATTTCTCCGCCTGCAGAAAGTCCGTTGAAAATCCGGTCTGCTTCTTCTCTGCTTTCCGGGAAAATAGAAATATAATTTCCGTTTCCCTGATTGAGTTTGTGCCCCATAGACGGAACGATGTCCGAAGCCATCAAAAGGTCTTTTCCTATTGGCAATGCGATGTGCATTACTCGGTTTTTCTCATCTTCGGTAAGATGTTCTGTTCCCGGTGCATTTCCCATTTTCATTACTCCGCCTACGAATTCGCCACCGAAAACGGATTGATAAAATCTGAAAGCTTCTTCTGCTGTACCATCAAAATTGAGGTATGAATTTAATTTTGGCATATTTTATTTTTTAGTTGTGTTTACTTTAATCTATGAGTTTAAAAACTTTTTGATTTGAGACATTGTAAAATCAATGAGTTCGGTATCTGAATTTCCATTCTCATCAGCCATCATATAATTACCGTGACCTGCCGGTAAAATCATTACTTTGGAATGTGGAATCAGTTGATTCATTTCTGCGATATGTTGCACTTTTATCACATCTTTATCACCTGCAATCAGGAAAACAGGACATTTTATGGATTGCAAAATCTCATCATCAATATCTTGAAAGTTTATCATCCGTTGGCTGTCTTTCTCAAACATATTTTTTAAAAGATTCTCATCAGGATTGATTTTCAGGAAATTCTCCTTCAGTTTTTGCATAATATTCTCTACACTTGCTTTGGCCATCCCTTCAAAAAAACCGTCTATCATTCCGTTTCGTTTGGTGACACCAGATGCAGCAATTACTTTTTCTATTTTATCAGGGAAAAGATGAGCAATCTGTAAAACCGTTGTCGCGCCATTACTGAATCCAAAAAATGAAGCGTTTACAATATTAAGTTTCTCTAAAACCGCCATTATATCTCTTGCATCTTGTTCAAAAGTTTCAGGGATATAGCGATGTTCGGACTTACCGTGGTTTTGTAAATCAATGACAATCAGCTGAAAATCATCTTTCAATCTTTTAATCGTTTCCTCGAAATCATAAAACCCCGAAGAACCGCCTCCGTGTATTAGAACCAACGGTTTTCCTTCTCCATAGATTTCATAATAGAGATTGATATCATTAGCCTTCTCAAAGCCATTTGAGCTTAGTTTCATCTATGTTTATGAGTTTAAATATTTTTCCAAATGTTCCAAATACTGCGTCCAGGCACCTGCACAGTTTTTATAGCATTCGATTTTGGGAATCAAACCTTCATGAGTAAATGTCACTTTTGTCCCATTGTCATCTGGTTCTAAATCAAATTTAATCTTGGTATTTTCCCATTCGTGCGTGTCATTGATAAAAGACAAATTGCTTTCTGTGACCAGCCAAACCAATTGATTATCAGGATTGAGTTCTATCAATTTTTGTTTAGAAAAATGAACCCCCATCTCCAGCAGAGAAAGAAAATTCGTCACCGATTTTATTCGTTTCACCTGTAATTTTTTCTCCAAATAACCCACTCCACCAAGTTTTTACATCTTGTAAAATCGGAAAGATTTCATCCGCAGATTTATTGGAATGAAAACTATATTCAAAACTCTTATAGGGTTGCATTGTTATTTAATTTTCTGAAAGATTTTTCACAACTTCCAACCCTTTTATGAAGCCATTATCCATCATATCTTTGTAGCTGCTATCGACACCGACCTCAACTTTGAGCGTTGTTTTTCCTTCATTGTTTTCGAGATAATAAGCTTCCAGACTTCCGTTCCAGGCTTTCACTTTTTCGCTGTCAACATCTTCCACACCGTTGTTGAGCTCACCAAGATGCTTGAATATCAAATGTTTCGGTTCTTCTATTCGTTCTATGGTGCTTACCATTCCGTTTTGTCCACTCGCATCTGTAAAATACGTTTTCCCTCCAACTTCCCAATCCGTTTTCATCTTAGAATCCGGACTGAAATAATGTGTCCATTGAGAATAAGTTTTGTCATTCCAAAGAACGTCCCAGACTTTTTGTGCGGGAGCGTCAATCTCGATTTGATACCTTAATGTTTCCATAACTTTATATTTTATGAGTTGTAATAAGCCTCTTCGATATCTTTGATGATAATTTTCTTCATTTTCATCATTGCGCCAAAAGCTTTCTGAGCTTTTTCCACTTCGTGCGTATTAGTCAGTTCAATTAATCTATGGGGAACAATCTGCCAGCTAAATCCATATTTGTCCTTGAGCCAACCGCACATGCTTTCCTCACCTTCTTTTGTGAACTCATCCCAATAGTAATCGGTCTCGTCCTGGTCTTTTGTCATTATGGTCATAGAAGTCCCTTCTGTAAACTGAGCTTTATGGTCGTGCGAACTGTCCATCGCCATCATCACATAATCATTGATGATAAACTGAGCATGCGCCACATTTCCAGCTACATCGCCTTGTCCTTCTTCATATTCCATAACGCCTTCTATCTCAGAATCGGGGAAAATGGTTGTATAATAATTAAGAGCTTCTTTACATTTTCCGGCATTGTTACCTGTAAACATAATCACTGGCGATATTTTTTGCTTGGCTTTTTCCGCAGCAAAATATAACTGCCAGGAAATCCCATACTGATCTTCTACCCAGGCATATTTTTCGCTCCATAGATAAGAATCCAACTCCATCATGACTTTTCCTTTTTCAGCAAGTCTGTGATAATAACTTTCCACTTCTTCTGCCGAATCGCACATTACCATCAGTGACAAAGTAACGTTCGGTTTGAACATTGGTCCGCCATTCAGAAACATTAATTTCTGACCTTCGATTTCTATGTTAATAACCATTGGCGTATTAACTGTAATCTCTGTTTTTCTGAAAACAGAAGTGTAAAATTCTGCAGCTTCAGCGCCATTTTGGTTGAACCAAAAACAGGGAAATATGTTGTTGTTCATTTTTTACATTTTAGAGTTTGTTAAATTTCTATTATAACCACAAAAGTCACAAAAGCTATTATTTTTCTTAAGCTTTTTAAAAGTTCAAAAAAACAATTTATTCTAAAACTTCAGCTTTTTGCTCTTTTGGGAAGTTTCTTTTTGTGAATTTTCGATAAGCTTCAAAAAGGAGCTTTATAAAAGTTGATTTAATCTTTTGTGACTTTTGTAGTTCAATCTAAAGACTTTCTGAATATGATTTGAAATTATCCAGAATTGCTTGCCAGCCTTGCTGCTGCATCTCCAAAGGATTTTGATTTTCCGGGTCAAAGTTTTCTGTGACTTTTGTTTTGTCATCGGACAGTTTTTCGAAAGTCACTTCCACTTGACGTCCATCTTCCATATGATATTGGATTAACTGATTTTCTTTCACCTCATCATAATTCCCAACAAAATCAAAACCAAAACTTCCATCTTTTGCCTGCATCCGTACTTCTAACTTACCTCCAACTCTCAAATCATTTTTAGCAGAAGGACATTCCCAACTTTCGTGGGCGAAGTTCCATTTTACAATATGTTCCGGGTTATTGAATGCGTTCCAAACCTCATTAATTGGTTTATTAATTTCTGTTGTTATTGTTAATTTATTCATTTGAATTGTTTTAAATCAAAGTTAATTTTATTCTGGCATGTTCAACTTGTCCTAGGACAATAATTGGTAACAAAACAAAAAAATCACTCTTAAAAGAGTGATTTTCAATATATTATTTTTTAAAACCTAACGGATACTTTACATTGCTGTAGCTATCGATGCTTGCTTTAAGCGATCCAACTGCCAGCTCTGCTTTTATGAGAATTGGCACTCTGTTTTGATCATTGCTGACCCACATAGTAACCCCTTCTTTCTGTTTGAATACCCTTCCGCTAATCACAGAAGGAATGATTTTGAGACAATTGATTTTACCAAATTTAGTTGACAAGTTCTCTGTACCAACTACTTTCAACTGGAAAGGAAACAGTTCATCATCTACCCAGACATTCATCCTCACCACGCTTCCTACCTTGAGATTATCTGCCGGAAGACTTCTCAGATAATAAAAACAGGACATCATATCCTGAACATCATTTGGAACTTTTACTGTTTTGGCGGGTCTGTCTGAATGCTTCTTATCGACTAAAACCAAGGTATTATTAGCCGGGTTAAAAGTACTTTGCAAATGCTGCGTATAACTGCCCTCTGAGACATTTCTCACATAGAAAAGTGGTTCCTTGTTCTCATTGATATAGCTCTCGTACACATCTTCCACCTTGAAAAAAGCCTTTGCTGCACCACTAGTTTTGCCGGTTCCTCTTACATAAAATGCAGGCTGACCTTTATAAGATGTTTTGGTAGTGGCTAAAGTTGCATTACCCGCCGTGATAAAGCCGTAATGGATCCTGTAACCCAAAACTTCTCCCGCATTGATATTATCAAACTGTGCAGAAACCGATGTGAACCATAAAAGCCCAACAAGAAAAAATAAATTCTTCATTAATTTCTAAATATAGATTTACCTTAGACAAATTATTTGCCAAATTTAAAAAAATAAAACCCTCCGCTTCCGAAGGGTTCTATTAAATATATAAATTATTTACATAATATTCGTACCGTCAGGAATGACTGCGTTTTTCTTCACAACCACAATTCCGTCTTTGATAGAGTGTGTGTCATAATCACCATCTGGGTGATGTTTCCCGCCGATGATTCTTACATTATTACCGATATAGCAGTTTTTATCCAAAATGGCTCTATCGATATAACAATATTTTCCGATTCCCATACTAGTTTGGCCACTTTCTTCATTATCAGCCACTTCTTTGGCTGTTTGGTAATAATCAGCTCCCATTACATAAGAATTAACGATCGTTGTCCCCCGGTCAACTCTGGTTCGGTTTCCAATGATACAATTCTCAATCTTATCTGCTAAAATGATGCATCCGTCACCAAAAATGGTTTTGCTAACATAAGATCCATTGATCTTTGTTGGCGGTAACATTCTCGCTCTTGTGTAAATTGGATTGGAACTGAATAAATTAAATTGAGGTAAATCCTGTGCTAAATCGATATTAGCTTCATAAAATGATTCGATAGTCCCTATGTCTGTCCAGTAACCATCATATTGATAGCTCAGTACATTGAGTTTCCCGATAGAAGCCGGAATGAAATCTTTACCGAAATCATCCCCTTCATAATCTGCAAAAAGCTGTCTGAGAACATTCTTTGTGAAAACATAGATTCCCATAGAAGCAAGGTATTCTTTCCCTTTTGCCTTACTTTCATCGCTGGTTTCAGATTTCCAATCGACTAAGGCGTCCAGACTCGGCTTCTCTGTGAAAGCTGTAATGTTACCATCCTCATCAGATTTCATAATTCCGAAACCTGTAGCATCTTTGGCATTAACAGGAATGGTAGCAATGGTAATGTCGCCGCCCTGCTCTTTATGAAAATTAATCATCTTTTGGAAATCCATCTGATAAAGCTGGTCTCCGGAGAGAATCAAGATATATTCATATTCATATTTTTCAAGATGTTTCATGGTCTGGCGAACAGCGTCTGCTGTTCCCTGATACCAATTCTCGTTCTCAACATTTTGTTCCGCTGCCAGGATATCTACAAACCCTTTGCTGAAAATATCAAAGTGATAAGAATTCTTGATATGGGAATTCAATGATGCTGAATTAAACTGAGTCAAAACCAATATCCTGTTAAGACCAGAATTAAGACAGTTCGAAATCGGGATGTCGACCAAACGGTACTTGCCTGCAATTGGAACGGCTGGCTTGGATCTGGTATAAGTCAGAGGAAATAACCGGGTTCCTCTACCACCTCCTAAAACAATGGAGATTACACTTTCTTTCATAAAATGTGTTATGTTATTTATTTTTATTAAAGTTAATAATAGTTTTCAAATATTAAGCCAATGTTAACAGAAAATTTGATTAATAATAATACATTTCCAAATAGTTCTGAGCAGAAGTTTCCCAGGAAAAGTCAAAGGACATATTGCTGTAGATCAATCCTGTCATCAGATCCTTCTGGCTGTAGATGTGCAAAGCTCTTTTGATGGCATGGACCGCATCATCTGCACCAGCATTGGTAAAGTTGAGTCCACTGCCACCAGTCGAAATATCCTGAACCGTATCTCTTAAACCACCTGTGTATCTCACAATAGGAACTGTTCCATACCGCATAGAATACATCTGATTTAGTCCACAAGGTTCTACCCGACTTGGCATTAGCAAGAAATCTGCCGAAGCGTAAATCTGATGCGACAAATATTCTTTATATCCCAAATCCAGCGCAAAATTAATACTGAATTTATACTGCAATTCTTTTAATTTGTTTTCGATGTATTGATTTCCCGAACCGAGAACAATGATATTAAGCGAACCATTAGTTTCCTGGATGCTTTTCTCAACTATATCCGGCAAAAGGTCAGCACCTTTTTCTCCTGCAAATCTCCCAATGAAGCCAAAGAGCGGCAGGTTAGGATTGAGTCCGTACTCGGCGCAAATGACCTTTTTGTTCTCCCACTTGCCTTCTCCGGCGTAATCTTTATTATAATTGAATTTTAGCATATCATCGGTTTCGGGATTCCAGACCTCTGTATCGATGCCATTGATAATCCCAAAAGCTTTTTGACGTTCCTGATTCATCAATGGCTCTAATCCCTGAAAACTGTAGAATAATTCCTCCAGATAACCTCCGGAAACCGCATTAAAAGCATTACAATTTTTTATCATTGTTGCCATGGGATTGATTCTGCCGTTCCAATCCAGAAGCCCTGATTTCTGTCCTTCAAAATGTGGTAAAAAACTGGACATTTGCCAGTCCATACTTCCCTGATATTCGCCGTTGTGAATCGTTCCAATGGTTTTGACACCTTTCAGAAAACTGAATTCATAACAATATTCTATCATAAAAGGAACCAATCCTGTATGATAATCGTGGCAGTGCAGGACATCCGGACGGATCTGCATTGCACTGAGCCAATGCAAAACCCCATGTTGAAACGCAATGAATTGTTCGCTCTCATCCCAATAGCCATAGACATTTTCTCTGTCTAATAATCCCGGAATTTTCACCAGATAAAGATCAAATCCCAAAACACTGCTTTTCTCCTTAAAAACCTGAACCTGATACATATGTGAAGACTGATGAATGAACCCGTCAAACACAATATCGAAGTCGTGGTTGTAGAAAAACGGTTTGTTATACCAGGGCATGATTACGCTGGCATCCAATCCCATTTTGTTTTGATATTTTGGTAAAGCGCCAACCACGTCCGCCAGTCCACCGACTTTTGCGACCGGATAACACTCCATAGAAAGGTGAAATATTTTCATATATCTCTCTTAATTTTATTTTTTACGTTTCAGGAAGTCCACAATATTGGATTTCTTGATTAATTTACTTTGTTTCAAAACAATACCGGATAACGGGGGTAATTTGATGATAATCGAGTTCTTTCTGTTGTTCCAGCCTTCATCTAATCTTTGAGAAATGACGGCTTCTACTCCGCTTCCGCTGTATTTTTTGTCATCAGAGTTCAGAATCACTTTCCAGTCTGTATTTTCATCCACGCCAATTCTGTAATCGAAACTTCTTGGGGTTAGGTTCAAGACCGTCATCAGCACTTCTTTGTCGTGTTTGCTTTTTCTAAGATAAATAAAAATGGAATTATCCCTATCGTCACCGTCAACCCATTCGTAACCATATGGCGAGAATTGCAATTCATATAAGGCGGGATGAGTTTTGTATAAGAAATTCAAATCCCGAACAAACTCCTGAAGATTCTTATGAACAGGATACTGAAGCAAATGCCAATCGAGGGAACTTGTGAAATTCCATTCATTGGTTTGAGCAAACTCGTCGCCCATAAAAAGCAATTTTGCTCCCGGATTCGTGAACATATAAATATACATTGCGCGCAGATTGGCAAACTTCTGCCATTCATCGCCCGGCATTTTGTAAATCAGGCTGCTTTTTCCGTGCACCACCTCATCGTGAGACAGAGGCATCATATAATTTTCATTATACATATATGTGCTTGTGAACGTGATTTTGTTGTGATGGTATTTCCTATGAATCGGGTCTTCTTTGAAATAATCCAATGTATCGTGCATCCAGCCCATCATCCACTTCATCCCAAAACCGATTCCGTCATCGTGGACAGGTTTGGTTAATTTTGGAAAATCGGAGCTTTCTTCCGCAATGGTCTGAACATCAGGGAATTCTTTATAAACTGCTGTATTGAAATCCTGCAAAAACTGTTTTGCTTCCAGATTGACATTTCCACCATAGATATTTGGCTCCCATTCGCCATCATTTCTGGAATAATCGAGATGAAGCATAGAGGTTACCGCATCTACTCGTAATCCATCAGCGTGATAACGGTCTAGCCAAAATATCGCATTTGAAATCAGGAACGATTTGACTTCGGGTCTCCCGTAATTGAAAATATAAGATTTCCAGTCGGGATGAAAACCTTTTCTAGGGTCTTCGTGTTCGTATAAAAAAGAACCATCAAAACGATGCAGTCCATTGGCATCTCCCGGAAAATGAGACGGGACCCAATCCAGAAAAACACCGATATTATTTTTATGAAGTTCAGAAATCAGGTACATCAATTCCTGTGGTCCGCCAAATCTTGAGGTTGCCGCATAGAATCCCGTAATCTGATAGCCCCAACTCGGGTCGTAGGGATATTCCATAACTGGCATAAATTCTACGTGTGTAAAATTCATTGCTTTGAGATACGGAATTAACTTGTCCGCTATTTCGCCATAACTAAGGAAACGTTCAGGATTATTTGGGTCACGCATCCAGGAACCGAGATGCATTTCGTAAACGGAAATCGGAGATTCGAGACTGTTGTATCGCCAACGTTTTTCCATCCAGTCTTTGTCCTGCCACTCGTACCAGGTGGTACAAACTGCAGAACCCGCCTGCATTGCGTTTTCAAAACAAAGTCCGTATGGGTCTGCTTTTTCCAACAAAACGCCCTCTGTTGTTCTGATACCATATTTATAAACTTCGCCAAAATCCAAATCGGGAATAAAGCCTTCCCAAATCCCGGATTGGTCCCAACGCCCAGCCAACTTGTGTGAAAAAGAATTCCACTGATTGAAATTCCCTATTACGGAAACTTCTGTTGCTGTTGGTGCCCAGACTGCAAAATAAACCCCGGAAATGCCCTCGACCTCAACCTTATGAGAACCGAACTTTTCGTAAAGCCTAGTATGTTTTCCCGAACGGAAAAGGTAAATATCAAAATCGGAGAATAGTGAGTATGGCTGAACCGACATAGACTTATTATAAATGATGAATTATTAATTATAAATGACGACTTGTCATCAATTATAATACCTTTACCAAGATAGCGAAATTAATCGGTATGGCATTATAATAATTTTGTTAATTAGTATTAAAGTTTTTTGGTAGGGTCAAAGTTGATAATGGCAATTATCAGAAGGCATTTTGTTATGTTGGGGAAGCCGAATATCCAATCCCGTGATGGTATAGCTGCTCTTTCCCTTCATTGTCATAGAAAGAGATGACAACAGTTCTACCTATACATCGTTCTGATTCAATTGGTAATGTTGGCGTGGTTGTAAGTCGTTGAAATGAGTCAGGATTTTTCCGGAACTCTAAGGACTGTACACTTAATCAATTCTTTCATAGTACCTTACGCTAAATCAGAAACAGAATAAGCGAAGTTTATATGTTTTATATTAACGCAATGCGTAAATTTGGGAGTTAGCGGTAATTATTTCCAAACACACGTATGAAAACTGATGACATAAAAAGCACAAAAGATTTTATTAACTTCCTTTCAAAAGCAAAAGATTGTTTTTTACCATATGAAAGTGAAGAAAAAATCAATGCTATTTCGAGAACTGCATTTCATTCAGAAGTTTTATATATTCTTCCTGAAACACACGATTTGAAAAACATAGTAAATTACAATAACATAAAATTCGTTCAAATTAATAATTACAAAATTGACAAACAGGGATTTAAAATACTAAAAGAGCATAAAGACAAATTTGAAAATGTAAAGCATCTTAATATTTGGAACATTAAACAAAATGATTTAGAGCTACTTGAATTATTCCCTAATGTTACTCACTTATTGATTTCATATATTGGGAAAGCTGATTTTTCGTACAAAGGATTAGATTATTTAAACAAATTAGAAACAATTGTTTTAAGTAATGTAAATAAAATAACAGATTTCAATTTTTTGACAACATCACAAAAGGAAAAAATCAAGCATCTTCATCTAACTTACACTGCAAATCTCACAAAATTTGACGGAATTGAAGATTTTAAAAACTTAGAAACATTAACTCTCTTTGCATCAACAATGGAAAGCAGAAAGACTGTTAATATAGAAAGTTTAAATGGGCTTGAAAAACTATCCAATCTTAGAAGTTTTGAGATTGATTATTTCAAGTTTAATATGGATGTGTTAAAAGCAAAATTAAAACAACTAAAAAACTTGAAACATTATAAAATAAAAAATGACACTTACGAAAATATATAACTACCACTAACAAGGTTTCTTGCATCAGGCAGCTGACGTAAAAAATATAAACTTTGTGCTCCGAAACCCACCGAACGCAAAGCTCCGAACCGTTGTCTGCAATATTTTTATACAACTCTACTCTATCAAATCTTTCGAAATTGTATTTAATTGAATTTCCAAAAATGAATATTCTAAAATTTGAAAATCGAAAATCGAGAGGTCTAAATTGAAAATTCTTAAGAACTGACAATTTGAATTTAATGGAAAAAAAAGAAGATGGCAAAAAATGAAAATTAGCAGGGAATTTACGGTTAAAAACGTAGCTGAAAAATAAATTCAAAAAATAAACTGACGAAAAACGAAATTTAATTGAATAATAAATCGCTGAATTTCTGCTTCAACAAATCGAAATGAATGCACGAAATTTCCGATTCGACTGGATAAAAAATACTGCAGACAACATCGGCTTGGCAATAGCGAAGCTGAATCCAACAAATTGAAGCTTTGTTTTTCTATTTTATTTTGTATTTTAGTTGAAACATTTCCGCTTCGGTAGCTCCGCTATCGACAAACCGTGGGACGTTAGCGGCAATGCTTGACCGGCTGCAATCTGAAAAACAAAAACACGAAATGAAAATAGAAATTTTAGAAAAAATAAAACAGCTTGGAGGAAATATTGAAAACGTTAAAGGAAACTCATTAGCAGAAGATATACTTTCTATAACTTTTGACACTGTACTTTATCAAAAACCAGAAGACACACCTTGGCAAACAGCCGAAGATGCCGAACCAATATATGGAATTGGAGAATTTATCAATGAAAACGAAGAACTTTTCAAAACCGACAAGCAGGCTCTTTATGACAAGATAATTGATAAATATTTTCGCTTAACAAAAGAAGGTTATGGACAAGTATTTTGGCAGCCAAAACTTTTTACACCTTTCAAAGAAGGAACAGGTGATTATGAAGAGTGGAATTCTGACTTTACTGACGAAAACACAGATTTGACCAAAATAATAAAGTTTACAAACGACGAAACGCCCGACTTTATTGAAATATTCTATAGTTATGGATTTCCTGACAATTATTACATCTGCTTGTCTGACCCAAATTTAGAAAATCCAACTTTATTTGGAACTGACCACGAAGTCTATTTTAGAGAGGTAACGAACGAAGGAAGTCTTGAAGATTTCTTAAACACATTTATGACAAAAGAAGAACTTATAGAAATTGTAAAAAAACGAATAGAAAAATAACACTACCGCCAACAAAGGTTTTGCTCAAAGTGGACTGAATTGCAAAATTCAACAGCAGTTTTTCAATTAAACATTAGTGTAATAATACAAGCTTTTGTTCTTCGATTGCTCACCATCGCAAATCCCCGAAACGTTAGCTGATATTCTAAATGAGAAATACTAGAAAATAAATGAATAAAATATTTCAATTTAATCGATGCCTTACAAACGGAATGGATTATTTCATAGGTGCAGACCCATACGCTTTGTTGACTTTTAAAAAAAGAAATAACCTTGATGACGATTTGCTAACGGAATTTACAACAAACGATAGCGGGGATAATGTTGTGACTGAAGGAATAATGATACCTCTTGAAAAATGTGCAATTGTACCGCATACTATTTACGTGAATTTTAGCGAGAAAAATCGCGTATTGACAAATGAGGAAAATGATTTTCAATTTAAAGAAGGGAGTTATCCTTTAAAGATTGTAAGTGGAATTTTTTGTGTTTTCGCAATTGACTATTTAGAAAACTTTACAGAAGAAGCGGTAGAAAACATTATAACACTTTATCGAGACAAAAATTACGCAATAATTGATTTGGATAATGGTTGGTATTCTGTAGAAATTCTTGCCGGACTTACTCAACAAAATTTTGAAAAATCTTCCTATCACTGGGGAGAAATTATGGATGATATGGAACCAACTTTTGAATTTTGCCTACATAAACAAGTTGAAAAACCAAAACTAACAGCAAAACTTAACCGAGAATATAAAATCGAAATTAATAAGGACATTTATAAAAACAGAAGAATTTTTAAATAGCTAACAAGGGCTTGCCAAAAGCGGGGCTGAAGTTTTTCGATTGCACTTTTGTGCAAGGTTCAACGGTAGTAATTGGCTACGCCGAATCTTCGATTTCTATTGAACTTTTGTGCTAAAAATCCCCGCCTTCGGCAAGCCCCGAAACGTTAGCTGCAATTTTACAAAAACCGAATATCAAATATTAACTGACAAATACATAAAGTTCAAAATTAAACCTATGATGAAATTAAAAAACACAATAATTAAATTCTTAACTATCCTTTTAATATTTGAATTACTTATAGACATATTAAAACTTGTCATTCCCGCTCAAATTCAACACCTTGAATTTTCATATGTTTTTACAATAGTTCGGGCCATATTTTTCATCTTATTACTTAAAGAATTGTATAAACACAAAGTAAAATTTGGCTTTATTCTTTTGACAGTTTTGCTATTTCCAATATTCATACAAATAATACAAATAATTTTAGGAAACATTTTTATTCATTTTTGCCCACAACAAATTAGTGATAGTGACTTCCAAGGTTTGGCAGGGTTACTAAGCGAAACACAAACCAACAATTGCCCCTATCCAACCCGATTTGACTTTTTCCCTTACATTGAGTTTCCTATTTTTTGCATTAAACAAATATTTTCTGACAAAGAATTTTCATATTTTATGGGACTCTTCTTTTCACCATATATTTTTTATTTCTTTCTGTTTTTCAAATTCTGTTTATTTATGGTATTCAAAGAAAATAGCAGAAATCCGTATTTAAGCTTCATACCTATTGTGAATAATATGATGATACTGAAAATCTGCAAACTGCCTGTTTCTTGGATTTTCTTTTTATTCATTCCTTTTGTACGACTTTTTTGGTTTTTCAAAATCAATAAACGATTAAGTGAATTACAAAACATAAACCCATCAATCGCAATATGGATGACATTAATACCACCAATATTTTATGGTAAATTGGTATTCAAATAAAAACTAAAGATAACAAAGGCTTGACTTTAAGGTAGACTGAAGTGCTAAATTCAACGGCAGTTCTTCGATTGAACTTTTGTGCTAAATTAAAGCTTTGGTTTCCCAATCATCCAAAGCCCTGAAACGTTGGCATTATTGCTATGAAACGAAACAAAATTTGAAACTGAATGAATATACTTTTAATACAAATTTTATTTTTTTGTTTAATTCCGATCGGAATTTTCATTCTCGTAAAAGCGATACAAATATTAATTAAAACCTTTAACGGGAAAATTCTGTTAGAAATTCCATATTTACATAAGGGTGGACAATTTTGCGTTACCAAAGCTGGATATTTTTCTGTTTGGCAAAAAGGGCAAATGTTTAAACAGACGCCAATTGACAAATTCAAACTGCATATCTATGAAAAATCAACAAATGAGGAAATAAAATTAAATTCTTCGTTTTTAAGACCGCAAACAAATAACTTTTCTACCGGACGAATGGAGTTTTATAGATTTTACGCATCAGTTGGAAATTATGAAATTGAATTTAGAGAAGGCAGTAATGTTTCAAAACTCGAAAGCCTAATTGGAGCTATGCTTCCTCTTCAACCTGCTGATCTATCAAAGTATTTTATTGAAATAAGACAATCGCAACCTCAAATAATTACGCTTTTAGCAATCCCAATGGTACTAATCGGACTTTTTGGAGCAGTTGGCGGACTAGTTATGGGACTAATAGCAGACCAAATATTTATATAATGAAAATAAAATTACTATCAATTGCCAAAAAACGGAGCTGATGTACTTAGATCGAGCATTTATGCAACGTTTAACAGATTAATTGTCTACGCCGAATTTCGATTTTTATTGAATTTTGGTAATAGGGAGAATTTAATTCTTAGAAGAAATAACGAATTGCTCTTGATTGAGAACTTCCCTAAGTTTAGGGGTAAGTCAATTTTCATTAAAAAATCACATCAATAACCTAATCTAAAAATGAAAAAACGCATCTAAAATGAAAAAAAGAAATTTATATCATCTTTTTGGAACAGTACTTTTAGCCTTCGCAGTATATTCCTGTAAAAAAGAAGAACAAGAGTCAAATAAGAATAGAAGTCCAGAAACGCATATTGAGCAACAGAACAAAATAACTGTAAAAGAGTCATCTAAAAAAACTGAAGGAAAGAAAAGCCCTTCCGACTTTGTCCCAGAAGGCTATGTCATTTTTAAATATGAAGGTGGTATCTCCGCCGGAGCTTGGGACGAAATTAAAGGGGATCTTAACAAAGATGGTCTGGATGATATCGTTCTAATCATAAAAGGTACTGATAAAAGTAAAATCATTCAGGATGAATCTCGCGGCGAATTGGACCGTAACCGCAGAGGCATCATTATCTTGATGAACAAAGGCGATCATTATGAATTAGCCAGCAAAAATTTGGATTGCTTTTCGTCCGAAAACGAAGACGGTGGCGTTTACTTCGCACCTGAGTTAGACTTTCAGATTGAGAAAGGAAATCTAATTATAGGTTACGGACATGGCAGATATGGAAACTGGAGCTACACATTCCGATACCAAAACGGCGATATGGAACTCATCGGCTATGACTCATACGTCAGCCAAGGTCCTGTTCCGCAATATATTGTCAGTATCAACTTCCTGACCGGAAAGAAATTAACGAAAGACAATCTCAACAAGGATGATGACGGAGATAATTATGTAGAAAAATTCAAAGATACCTGGGAAAATATTAAGGTTAAAAAATTGATTAGATTATCTGAAATAAAGGATTTTGATGAACTGAACATCGATGGTTGATCTTTCAAAATCTGATAATGTGAAAGCAAAATAAAATTTAGTACTATGAAAACACAACTGAAAATTTTCGCATTATCTACAATATTACTCTTGTACAACTGTAAAGAAAATGGTGATAAGGGGTCTAAAAAGAATGTCGCAGACAATCAGTTTCTTAAAACTTTGGTAGAAAGAAAAATCGGAAAAAGCAATTATTACATTTCGCTTCCCAAAGATTATGTGATAGAAGAAACGAACGGAGAAGACTTTTCCGTTTACCATTTTCATCCTGCAGACAGCACAAAGAAAGAAGATTTCTCAGGAGGTTTTTATTTTGGAAATCATCCCAGCCAGTTTCCTCCAGATAGTAAAAGCTGTACAACAGAAAATAAGAAGAATAGAATACTCGGCCAAAATTCTAATTGGACAGTCTATAACTGTAACGGCAACTACGCTATCCAAACTATTATTGATAGTAAAAGTGGTGAGAATTGGAATGAATTGCTTCATCTTTTTGGAAATGCCCAATCCAATAAAAATCTCAATAATCTGTTGTTTATTTTTACGACAATGAAAAAATAGGAATTTGAAAGATTGAATTATACATTCATATGGGTAACGACATCAACCATTTAAAGAATGCTAAGATTAAACAATATGTTTGAAATTTAACACAAATAACTGCAATATTATTTACCAAATGATGAAACCACAAGAATTTTTAGCAAAATATAACATTGATTTAAACAAAACAACCAGTTTATTAAGTCAAAAAGGATTTCGATTATTGTCGGAAGATGAGATTAATGAAACCAAAGAATGGCTAGCCAACTATAAATTGGGTATTGACCTTTTTCCAATTATAACTAATGATGAAAGTGACTTTATAGCGGTTTACACAGAAGAACCTTTGCTGGATAAAGTGGCTTTGTTGCAACACAGTAATCTAGACTTCACTCCAAAATTCAAAAATATCAATAACTTAATCAATCATATAAAAAATGGAATTATAAATCACGATAATAATTGGGAAAGTTTTGATAATCATTTTGATTACCCCAACCATACTAATAATCAGCAAGAAAAATTAATTATTGAAAAATTAAAAAAAAACTTAGAAAATAAAGATATATCGAGTGACAGATATGAGCTTCTAACTTCTGCAATAATGGTTTTTACACCTTATGAAAAAATTGAAAATATCTATCCATATTTAGATGACAAGGATGTATTTGTTCGGCAAAAATGTGTCTCAATTCTTGGAGATTTTTACAGGCACGAGCCGATAAAAGAAAAAATACGGAAAACATTGAAAACAATCAACAATGAAATGTTAGCAAAACAAGTCTATGACGGTTCTTTGGTTGAAACAAAAAAAGGATTTTGGAAATCATTGTTTAATTGATTGAGACGAATAAAATATTTGCTAAAAAATGTTTAGATAATTTCTGTTTTCAAATTAAAAGGAAAATATTAAAACAAAAAAACTATGAAAAACAAAGCAATTATCATCGGATTATCCTTGTCGCTGTGCTTCTTTGCCTTTCTAATTAGAGATTGGTTCTTATCGTTTTTTGTAGCCGAAATTACAGGTGAAAATATTTTGTTTAGTGACAGTTCAAACGTAACTCATCAGATTTTCCCGATGCTGATTTTTATTTGCTCATTTGGAATAATTCCTTTCTTATACCTGATTGCCAAAAATTATTGTAAAATCTATTCGGGTAAACAACAATTATTTTCTCTACTCATTATCATAATTTCAGGATTTCTATTTTTGGGATTGAGAGTGATTTATCTAAAATTTAAAGTTGCTCAAATCAACGACATTTTAAGAAGAGCCGAATTTACTTCCGAAGCTGATATTCCCGGAATTAGTTTTCAGGATATGTATTTGGAATATTATCTGTTGGCTGGTTTGGTAGTTGGAACAATACTTTGTATGATTATTTTAAAAAAATCTTCAAATAGTGGAATTAAAAACTAAATTCAAAGAAACTCCTTTATGAAAACATTGGAAAACCGAATATTAAGCTTTGACAACTGGGAAAAACCTTGGACGTTTCGTGAGTTTGTATTTCAGGATAAAACATTAATTGATAGTGAATTAAATTTATTCAAAGAAATCTGGACAAAAGGCGGCGCCTTCGAATTATGGAATGATTACGATTTGGTTTTAGGTTGTAAGGCAAGTCATTCATTTATTGCTGAAAATTATAATTTGGCAGATAAAGCCATTGCGAATGTTGTTCGGGCGCTGTCTTATGAGTGGAAATAATTATTAAAAGATTGAAATGAAAAAACTATTATTCGTTATTCTGTTATTATCAAATTTGATTGCTTTCTCACAAAATAAGGAGAAAGAATACAAAAAGTTCTTTGAAAATGGGAAACTCAAAGAACAAGGATATAAAAATAAGAAAGGAGAAAATGTTGGAATTTTCAAATATTACTACGAAAATGGTCAGGTTTATGTTACCGGACAATTCGAAAATGGAAAAGAAACTGGAAAATGGCTCTATTTCTTTAAAGACGGAAAGCCATACATGACCGGTAATTTTGAAAATGGTGAGCAAAGTGGTGAGTGGAAAAAATATTACAACAATGGTAAGTTAATGCAATTGGAATATTATAAAAATGGCTATTTAAACGACGAATGGAAATTCTACCACGAAAATGGCGAATTGATTAACATAGGAAACTATACTAATGGAAATAAAATCGGAGAATGGAAGGCTTACCACGAAAACGGAAAATTGTCCAGCATCGCATATTTTGAAAATGGCGAACAAACTGGCGAAGCGAAAACTTACTATGACAATGGACAACTATGGGGATCGGGAAATTTCGCAAACGATCATCAAATCGGAGAATGGAAAACACACGATAAAAGCGGAAAACTAATTAAATCTGAAATGTTTGATAAAGACGGGAAACTAATAAAAACAGTGGATTATTAAAGTTTACATTCAGAATTTAATCCAAAAAAAACACAATTAAAATGAAAAATATCACAAGACTTATTTTCTTATGTTTAATCGCTTGTCAAAGCAAACCTGAGAAAGCCAAAACAGTTACTAATCATCCCAAAACTGCAGAAATTGAACAATCTAAAAGTGATGATAATGAGCTGTTCATTCTTCACGAAAAAATAAGTGAAAATTTTGTCAAAATCATTCCACCTAAAAATTCCGATTTTGAATTTCCTGATGATGAGGCAAAATTAGAACCTTATAAACACGGTGATTTCAATGCGGATGGAAAACAGGATATTTTGGTTTATCTAGGTGCTTGTGGAACTGGTGGTTGTATGTACGGATTGTTTCTAAATCAATCTGATAATTACTATAAATTAGCGTTTATGGATTACTTGAAAAATCCGGAATTCATTAAAGAAAAAGACGGTTTGTGGACCATCCAATCGTCCGAAGAACTGGAACCTTATAATCCTTCAAAAGTTCAGGTTACCACTTTCAAATTTGATAAGAAAACTAACCAGTACGAATTGGATAAAACTTATGTAAGCAAAGAATAATGGCTTGAACACGTTAACTTCCTATTTGTTTTCAACACTTTAAATTCTTAAAAATTGGAAAGAATTTTGCTCCACACTTTCAAATTACAGTTATGAGAGTTCTGTATGTTATATTATTTATTTTGTTTTTACAAGCCTGTGCTACAAAAAAGTACACCAAAGCTCATCTTCTTCCCGAAGGCATAAAATCAGCGACTCAAGAAGTTTATGACACTTCAAACCATCAGAGAAAGCTTCTTCATAAAAAGGAGATAACATTTACCAAAAATGGTCGAATCAAATATTCGAAAACATTTGATTCCAACGGAAATCTTTTGCAGGAAACGGAAAAGAAATTGTGGTTTACAGTAGAACGCTATCCCAACAAAGATTCTTACTATTGCAAAACCCGCTGGAAACCCAATCAACGTGAACGCATCAGCTGTTATACCAAGAAGCGATATAAACAAAACGAAAGCATCTATCATTACAACAAAAATGGCAGTATTGATAAAATCGCAGATAACTTTGAGACGTTTAATACGAGGCAATTCCATTATTCCAACAACGAGCTTTCCAAGATTGTAATTACTGGAAAAGACAACAAACCCATTGATGAATTAGCAATCAATTGCATAGAGAAAGACGAGAACGGAACTTGCCTCAAACACACCAGAATTTCTAATAAAACTGGTAAAAAACAAGAGATTCTGATTTCTCCGAGATATAAGTAATAATTAAAATTTGAAAAGACTCCTGATGAAAGCTTTGTTGAGATATTTATCCAACGGATAGATTTTAAGGAAATGATTTCCAATAAAAAGCAATATCAAAACGACTGCCGGCTTGTAGAAAAGATTGAGAATATTCAGCTTTAAATCCGGAAGAAAAATGGCGACGTTGATGGAAATACAACCCAAAATCATTGCATAAATCATCTCAATCCCCAAAGGAAAAACTTTGAATTTAATATAATTGAACACGATTTTGATAATATTAAATAACGACAGAGAAATCGCATAGGCAATCGCAATTCCTAAGATTCCCAAGTCTGTGTGTTTTAGGAAAAGCATATTGGTTGTGATGGTCAGAACTGCCAAAATCAGCATCACCACAATATTGAATTTATAATATCTTGATAGGGAAATGATATGACCGTTGAATCCCGTTGCCAGGTCAAACAACATCGCAAATCCGAGAACCCAGACAATCGGCTCGGAGGAACGCAAATCTTCACCATTCTTCATAAAGTCCGCTAAATACGGAAATCCAACCGCAATGCAACAAAATAAAACCAAGCCAAGAAAAAACAAACTGAGCGATGTTTTCTTGTGAAATCTGTCCAGTTCATCGTAATCTCCATTCGCCAAAACCTTATTAATAATCGGTGCTGACAGGTTGAACAATCCCATTTGCGGAACAACAATGAGGGAAATTATGGAATAAATATTATTGTAAATCCCGTTTTCCTCAAAACTGATGAATTCGCCAATCATATAACTGTCAATTTTGATAGCGATGTAATTTCCGATATTCCCTAAAAATCCGAACAAACTATAAGTTAAAATTTCACGATAAAGATTGTCTTTTTTGAAATAGCCTAAGTCAAAATCAAATTTGACTTTTTCCAATCTATTTGTGTAAAGCCCATAACCAAATAACGAAACGACAAACATCATAAAGAAAAATCCATAAGCCGATTTCTCCGCAAATCCCATAAAGAAAAATAGACAAAACGCACCAAGATTAGCCAGTTTTGGAACAAAGTTTTCGAAGATATTGGGAACTACTACTCTTTTATAATTGGTCAAAAATTTATTAAAAACAGACGATAAAGCCAGAACCAAAGCCAGTGGCAAAATCAGATTTTTCATTTTCCAAACCTCCAGTTTTTTGAAGTCTGGAAACAGATAAGCAATGAGGAAAAATCCACCTACAACAATTAAAAAATTAATGACAACAGCCAACAAAGAAAGGCTTAACATATTGTGATGTTTCCCGTCTGCATTCACTTTTGCAAAGAATTTGACGTTGGAAAAACTCAATCCAAAAACAATAATCGGAACGATGATTTCGGCTGTCGGCAAGATATAACGGAGCTTTCCGTAAAACTCCATATCGTACGGAAAAATGAAAATAGCCGAAAATGTTCCCAGCAAAAAACCGAGATAACCAATGATCGAATATTTTACACCTTGTCTTGCTACGACGCTCATAGTTTTTATTTAAAGTTCTAAGTTTTGGGTTAAGGCTTCTAAGCCTTTGGAAGAAAAATTATATTGTTGATGTAGTCTTTATAATTCTTGACATTATCCGGATTTTGTTGATTCAGGAATTCTTCTGTTAGAATTTTTGGTTGCAATTTTTCTCTATCCAAATAATTTACGGAATAGCCCCAATCCGCAATCTCGGAAATCAAAGTCCAAATATTTTCCTGATGATGACGTTGCTCCATCTCAACCATCAGAATTGGCTTATATTTCTCGATTGTTTTTCTGGCTCCTCTCAAAGTCTGCATCTCATTCCCTTCCACATCAATTTTAATAAAATCGAGTTTTTTAAGATTGAGACTGAGTTCATCCAAAGGTTCCACTACAACTTTCTGAAGAATTGTTTTTTCTTCATTTTTTTCTTTGATAGAAGTTTGTAAAGTTCCTCTGGTATGGATTTTTTCGCCATTAATCACAGGAATTTTGAATTCAGCTATGGTAGAAATATCAGACAAAGCCACAGAAAATAGATTGACTTTTGGAAATAATCGCCCTAATCTTTTGAACAATTGTTGATTAGGCTCAAAAGCAAAAATATTTTCTGGCTTAAGATGATTTTCCAAAGTGAAAAGATAAGCGCCAACATTGGCTCCAACATCCATAAAAACTGAATCTTTTCTCAAAACTTCTTTAATCCAAAGAAACTCTGGCTCTACTTTTCTTTCCAAAAGATTTTGTGCAGTCAAACCTTTCAGCTTCTTGAAAAATCTGCTTTTGTAATAAGACGGCGAAATGTACTGTAGATTCTCAGCAAGCTGACTGTAAACACTCATCGATTTTGGTCATAAAGAAAACAACGGCAAAGAAAAGGCATTTATTTTACAAATCATAAAACTTTGTTAAGAGAATGATTTTTTGAAGGATCTAAACGCAAAGTGCGCAAGGTTTTTTTGAATATGTTTTTAAGATTCGCAAAGACGCTCAGCTCAGCTATTTTGTCTTGAAATAAGAATGATTATCAATATAATTTTTACTAATCTTTATGCTTTCAAAAATATCTTTGTCGCTGGAATCTTGTTCTAAAAACCAATATTTGAGACCTGCTTTTTCTTTGGCTTCGAAAATGGATTTAAAATCAATAGTTCCATTTCCAATTTCAGCAAAATCTTTGGTTCCGGCTTTCATATCTTTAACGTGCCACAAAGGAAATCTTTTCGGGTATTTTTCGAAATAATCTAAAGGATTCAAACCAGCTTTTGAAATCCAATAGAGATCCAGTTCCATTTTCACCAAATCAAAATCTGTATTTTCTAAAATGAAATCATAAACCGTTTTATCTTCGAGTTTTTCAAATTCAAAATCGTGGTTGTGATAAGCAAAATCAATTCCTGCTTTATTCGTTACTTCTCCAGATTTATTGAGTAATTCCGGAAGTTTTTTATAGTGTTCTAGAGTTCTTTCTTCCTCAAAAAGATATGAGCAAACCATATATTTTGAACCTATGAAGTGTAAATCTTCAACGGATTTTTCCCAGTCATTCAAAAGTGTTCCTTTGCTGTTATGTACAATTCCTGTTGTATGATGAGAACTAATAACTTCTAAACCTACATTTTTGAGAATCGTATGAAATTCGGTTCTGGATTTCCCAAAAAACTTACCTTCATAACCATAGATTTCGAGTTGCTTAAAGCCCAATTGCGCTAAACGTTCCAAAGATTTTTCCAAATTCTCTGCAACAGCATCCCGAATCGTATAAAGTTGGATGGCTAAAGGTTTTCTATTATTCATAAGGTTTGAAGTTCCACAAGCATATAAACCCAAAAATCCCAATCCGGACAAGCTTATAAAATCTTTTCTGTTCATTTTTGATTTTTCGATGGTTTAAAGGTATTTATATTTTTTGAAATTGGATACAAATAAAGCCTGCCGAGAAATGGCAGGCCTTGAGAGAGAAAAATTAGGAGTAGTTAGTTTGACTTGATAATTTAAATGATTTCTCGTCACGATTTCCTGGTTATTAATTTATCAGCAAATGTAAACCTGAAAACAAATACAAGTAAATACCTCAAAAAAGGTATTATTATAATTTTTTATTAATTTTATAACAAATCATAACTATGGATAAGAATTACTCAATAAAATCTAAGAAAGTACATCCACTGCTGAAAGTCTGGAACGCTTATCCTCAATCTCTAAGTAATACCTTCAAGAGCATTACTACGCCAACAACTATTGAGCAAATAATCGGTGAAATCTTTTCTATTGGAGAGTTCTATTTTTACAGCATTAATATCCCGGAAAGTACGTTGATGTTTACCAATGATCATATTTTGAAAATTCACGGACTGAAGAAACATCCGAAGTATCTGAAAGAAATTATTGATTTGATTCATCCAGATGATCTAGATTTTGTAATGGAAGCAGAAAGAATGACTCTCGAAAAAATGAATGAAATTGGATGGGAACATCAGCAAAACCTCAAGTGCAGCTATTGCTTCCGGATGAGAACAGGTAAAGGTAACTATGAAATGTTTCATCATCAATCTCTACATATAGCCAAAGACGAAGATGGAAAATTATTACAAGCCGTTAATATCCATACCAATATCCAACATATTACTACCACCAATTCTCAAATTGTTTTAGTCGCAGGAGTTGGCAGCAGAGACGATTTTCATCAAATGCATTATGAAAAAACAGAACAAAAGAGACTGCCCGAAAACTCGCTCACAAAAAGAGAAATAGAAATATTATCCTTATTAGCTTTAGGTAACTCCGCTAAGGAGATTTCTGACCTTCTGGACCTTTCTTATCATACTGTAACCACACATCGTAAAAACATTTTTCAGAAGACGGATTGTACAAAGATATCAGAACTTATAAAGAAAGCTTTGGAATGGGGACTTATCTGAAATAATTGATAATTGATAATTGATAATTAACCTTTAATTCCCAAACTTGTTTTAAATTTGAATTTTAAATTATCTTTATGAAATATTTACTCGTTATTATGTTATCATTATTCGGATTTTCAAAAAATAAGGCACAGGCAAAATCGATTCACAGTTTCAAAGTTGAAGCTTTGGACGGTTCTAATATTGATTTTTCTAATTTTAAAGGCAAAAAAATATTGGTTGTCAACACCGCTTCCGAATGTGGATTTACACCTCAATATGCAGATTTGGAAAAGCTTTATGAACAGTACAAGGACAAATTAGTTGTTGTAGGGTTTCCAGCTAATAATTTCGGTGGACAAGAACCTGGTGCCAATCACGAAATTGCAACTTTCTGCCAAAGAAATTATGGTGTTCAATTTCCAATGGCGGCGAAAATTTCTGTAAAAGGAGATGACATCGCTCCGATTTATAAATTCTTGACAGACAAAAAAGAAAATGGCGTAAAAAACACCAAAATCCTTTGGAACTTTACCAAGATTCTTTTGGATGAAAAAGGTCACATCATTGACAGTTTTGTAAGTACAACCAATCCAATGAGCGAAAGTATTACGAAATATTTGAAATAGAATTAATTATCAAAGAGATTATAATAAAATCCCTCTCTTTCAGTTCAGTTAAGGGAGAAAATTAAAAGCCACTATATCTGCCAGCAAATGGTCATAGTGGTGATCTGCGTCACAGCATTCTCAAAACTTAATTTTAAAACAATGCTTGAATTGGCAGTAAATACCAGTCAAATTTCAAAATGAAATATTGACTGGTATTTTTTTTACTTATTAGTAAAATTCTAATTGAAAATTAAAATTGACATGAACAGCCATTTCAAAAAGAAATAGCAAGATTAAAAATTACATCTTTTTTATTTCATCAAAATATGATTTAAAATTAGCACAACAATTTAACTATAACACCTTGCTTAATAGACAGATAAAAACAAATAATTACAAGTCATTTTCCTGATTTTGGGTTGAAACGAAAGGCAGAATATGCGCATTGCTTTAATAGCTCAAAATATATTATGTTAACTTTGACAGTTCAACACCCTAATATGATGACTATAAAATTAAAATGCCGGAAGGGTTTTCTTTCCCGTTTAGTAATTCTTTTCACAATTATAATTACTTTCTATGCCAAGGCCCAAAATGCAGAGGCATTCAATCAGATTTACACCAAAACATATTTAGAAATATCGCAAAAAGATTTTCAAAAAGCGTTAACAATAGCAGATTCTCTCTACACCGTTTCCGAAACCCCGCGTTTCAAAGCTAAGAGCTTGATGCTTTCAGCATCATTACTTCAACAGTCTGGCGAGTTTAAGAGCGCAGTAGAATATGCTTTGAAAGCTGAAAAAATACTTGAAGATACCGATGATTACGTATGGAAAGCCAAAATATCCGGTTTTTTGGCGACCCAATACCGGCATCTTGGACTTTTTGATCAATCGAAAAAGTATATTGATGAAACGGTTGAGATTATCAAAAACATCAATGACCCCAGGCTTGTCAATCAAACAAGCGGCTTCCTGATGCAAGAGAAGGCTTACTATGAAATTGAGCAAAAAAACTACAAGCAATCTATACAACTGGTTAATGAAGCATCCCGCTACTTTAGCCTGACCAGACAAGAAAATCCATTTCTTTCCGCCAACAACGAACAGCTTTTGGGTTTAAACTACTATCATCTTGGAAATTACGCCAAAGCTATGGATTATTATCAGAAAGCTTTGAATAAACTGAATCAAATGCCGGACAACTTTCTTAAGGCGTTAGTTTTGAATGGAATGGCAAAGATCTATATCGAACAGAAAGATCCCAAACGAGCCAAACCTTTAATTGATAAGGCCCAACAGCTTGCTGAAGAATCGCCCTACCTTAGTTTAAAAAATGAAATTTATCAAAGCTCACAGCAATATTACGCTTTAATCAAAGATATTGAAAACCTGGAACTTAGCAAGCACAAACAGGATTCCGTTAAAGAAAAAATAAGCAGCAAAACTTCAGCTTTTATCAACGAGTCCTATACAAACCTGAAGAAAGATTCCGAGAAAAATCAAAAACAATCTGCGCAGAAAAGCATAATCATTATCCTATTTCTTTCTGTATTAACTGCTTTAATTTTCTATTTTCTGATCTACCGAAGACGTCAGAAACAGAAATTCAGAAAAATAGAGCAAATTTTAAAAGAGCTTGAACAGAAAAATGTTTCAGCACCTATGGAATCCGATGAAACAGAGCAACCTGATCATCAGGAGAATGAAATGATATCACCGGACGAAACAGAGGACACAGAAACGGAACCTCAAGCGTTAATGACCGCAGCTACGGAAAAGAAAATCCTAGGCAAGCTTGACAGGTTTGAGCAAACCACATTATTTACCCGAAGCAACGTATCTCTACCCTATGTCGCAGCCTATTGCAGCACAAACACCAAATATCTCTCCTATGTGGTCAATACTTATAAAAAGAAAGACTTTAAAAATTACATTAATGAACTGAGGGTTAAGCACATTATCCACAAACTTAAAAATGATAGTCAATACCACAAGTACAAAATTTCAAGTTTAGCTGAGGAAGCCGGCTTCTCCTCTCAGAGTAAATTTGCAGCTGCATTTAGAAAAGTTACGGACGTTTCACCATCCGAATTTCTAGATCATCTGAAATCACAACATTTGAATTAGAAGCTAAGTTTATATAAGCTGTTAAAAAGTATTACAACATTTAATCATCTCTTGTTTTACTTTATTACAGATGCTTTAATTATCCACATTTACGAAATAACATCAATTAAAAATACCATTTTGCAGAGATCAATGTTATTAGTTACAGGAGACCTATGTCTCCTTTTTTTATTTTTGCTAATTATCACATTATTAAATTATTAAATTAATATTCATAAAACATTATCCTCATTCATTTTCCTGAATTTGACCCTTGATTTTGTTGTATTTCCGATATGATAACAGGTATTTTGCACCAGATTTTTTGACTTACTGGAAACAGGATACAAATGATGGAGGAAAGTCGGAATGCTTTTCCCGAACAACAATCGGGAAAGGTATTTTTTTGCAATCCGGAGCAGCCTCTCTAGTCAATCAGAAAAAACTTATCTATATATCTACAACACAAAATGAAAAGATTTTTTTTAAATTTTCTAAATGCTAGAAAAGCACTTGGTATGGCACTAATGCTGATCGGCTCAAAACATCTTTTTGCAGAGGGTTCAAAGGACCTATATCCCAGTGGTGTGTCTGGCGGAAGAGCATTCCTGTACAGCAATTCTTACACAGCAGGCGGAACAACGATGGCTTCCTGGCCGTTCAAATCAGCCGGAACACATTATGCTTACGTTAAAGCCGGTGAAGTTATCCATGCGGCATCCAGTGCACAGGGCGTGGGCAACGGCAGAATTATACTTACAGCGCCTGACGGATCGGTTTATACCTCCGCAAATAATACCACAGGACAAATAAGCAACAGAACCGCAGAATTAGCCGGACCAAGGCTTTTAGCTCAGGCGGCAGGGTCTAACCGATATTTGACTTTTAACAGAACAGCAGCTGCGAACCAGGCCGGGATATGGAAAATTGAATTCACGCCGACCGGTGATGTCAATTCCTCTGCAACCCCATCCGTAACAAGTGTTGCGGCAGATGCAGCTTGGACACAAGCAACAAGTTCAGAATTAATTGCAGCCTGGGATGTTTCTGTAGAATCTTCAGGATCATGGATCCCTGGCAGAGTTTACTCCAACGTGGTTAATCTTCATATCAGCAATGCTCAGAGCGGGTTTTACGGTCAGATTTATGCTTTAACAAAAGACGGCTATATCTACAGGGTTAACAATAACGGGAACAATGGTGTTGGATTTACATTTTTCGTTAATAACAGAGGTTTTATCTCAAATAACAGTTCTACTTATAAAAGTATGGATTTTTCAAGTGGCATAGCGTCATATGTACAGTCTCCACTTTTCGCAGATACCTCAACCGACATTACTCACAAGATATTTTATAACCAGCCAGCTACTGATATGCCAGTATCAGCCGCAGGAAGTGTACCTGGAAATACGACTTGGCTGAAAACCAATGTCGTTGAACCCACTGTATTCAATGTCAGCCTGGTTGGAGCAGAAACCACGCCAGGCCAGGTCAGCAGTGTTAAAGGTGGTTATGTCAGGTTTAATGCCGCTGTTCAAGGTTCTTATACAATCACAATAGAAAGCGCTTCAACACCTGCAACTTTTACAACCAGAACTCTGACAGGAATTGCCGCTGCAGGTAACAACAGCGTTTTCTGGGATGGTAAAGACGGTAATGGCAACAATCTTCCGCAAGGTAATCAGCCAATCAGACTGAAAGTGCAGCTGCGTGGTGCTGAAGTTCATTTCCCATTTATTGATATGGAAATAAATCCTAACGGTATGGTGTTGGAACTTTTAAATGGCACTGATACTTCCAATGAGCGTTATCGTGTTTATTGGGATGACAGCGATATAACAAGGACAACTACCAATAACCAAGGAAAAGGATCTACACCTACTAATGCCAGTATTGCCGGATCACTCAGTGGACCAACCGGAACTGGCGGACATATGTGGGGACAGCAGAACAACAACACAAGTCCTTTGACCTCAACCAACCTTGGAAATGGTTTTGGTAACGAAAAGTCAATTGATACTTGGTCTTATATCAAAGGTCCGATTGCACAATCGGAAACATCGGTCATCGTAAAAACAGCAGACCTTCAGGTGACAGCAGTGACTGCAGATAAGACAACGTTAGCAATTGCAGACCAGATCACCTATACAGTGAAAGTAAGAAATAATGGCCCTAGTGATGTAGAAAATTCACCATTCACTTTTACCGTTCCGGCAGGCTTTGATCCGCAGGCTTTCACGTTTACCGGTAACAGCTGTGGTTCTCAAGCAATAGCTGTTAGCTACAATGCTACGACTCACACTTATTCTTCTCAACTTAATCTGCCCAACGGCTGTGAAATCACTTATACCTTCACACTGCTTGCTACCAGTGCTGCAACTGCAGGCGCTGTACAAGTTCAGGCTGCCATTCTAAGACCAAATGACGTTACAGATCCTGATGCCACCAATACCACACCAGGAGTTCCTCCTACCAACGCACAGTATGAATGTGCTAACAACGGTCTTGGCGGGGTATGTAATAATATCCTTAATCACAATACCGTAACATTTACTCCAGGAGAAATATGTACGGAGCCTGTCAATGGAAATACATTCCAGTGGAGCGTCTCCGATTCGCCAGGTCCTTATATTACACAAAATATTACGCAACCTGCCTCCAATTATGGTTTTGTATTCGATATCTATGAATTGGATAATTCATTTAACCTCAACATTAATGGTACTTTAATCGCGGCGCAAGAACTCCAGTTCCAGTCATCCGGCACCTCCGGCATCAATGTCAGATTCGCAGACGGATCTCAATACGAAACTAATACAACCCACAACGGGACAGCGGCTGATATATGGCAAATGAGGGGAAATCCTGCCAATCCACTTATCCGTATTTCTATCAGCCCGTCGGGTGCAATTTCTCTATACGGTAGCAAAACGTCATATGGTCCTCTTCAACCGCTGGTGCTGACCAATGGTAATACTTTCAATACCATCACTTGGAATCATACCGGAACAAATAATATTACGGTCACACAAAATGTTGTTGGAGTTACCATTATGGACGGCTATGGTTATGGACTTAATATTACACCTTGTGCTTGCTATCGCCCACCTGTTGTTACAGGCAATGGCCCGGAGACCAAAATGGGAATTACTCTTTTGAAAAGAGCTGGTGCTGATGCTTCCGGAAACTGGCCAATGGCAAGGAAATCTGGACATATTGCCTTAGAATCCAATAGCCGGGGATTTGTCATCACCCGTTTATCTACAACAGAGATCCAGGGACAAAATAGCCCTACCGTCATCCCGCCAAAGATTACAAATCCGCAGGAAGGCATGATGGTTTATGACACAACAGTCAAATGTCTGAAGATTTACCACGACGGTATTTGGAGTTGTTTTAACAAACAGGCCTGTCCATAAAAATTAATAGTATAATAATATAATCAACGATGAAAAAATTACACTCAATCATAGGTATATTTTTATCCACAGCGGCATTCTCGCAGGTGATTATCGGCAATGCAACGGGAACCGTACCTGCGGGGCAAAAGACTTCGGTACTTCTTGAGTTTGCAGCAGGGCAAAACAAAGGCATTATACTTCCCTATACACGATCTATCCCTGCCGGCGCTGGTCTTGCTGAAGGTACTTTTATCCTGGATACCAGAGACGCAACAAAAGTTAAAGTAAAATATTATAACGGCGTGACAGGTATGCAGTCCTCTGATGGCTGGTTTGATCTCAGTAATGGAAACACCGCTGATATCTCGGCAACAATGCTCCTTCAGCCAACTAACGCAAGTGTTACTGAAGATGCTGCAGCAAAAGTTATTATAGGCGCAGCAAATACTTCTGCGGATGGCGTTCTTGTTTTGGAATCCGATTCCAAAGCAATGGTGTTGCCAATGGTAAACAGTACGGACGATGTGATTGATCCGGCACCGGGAATGATGGTTTACATCAACAAAGAAGGTGCAAAGAGGTTAGCTGTCTTCAATGGCAATGCGTGGACATTCTGGAAGGCTTCGTGAATACCATAAATATCAATAATAAAATTTGGCTGGGCAGTTTTTATAGGATTTAAAATCTTAATAATTTGTGTTTTTTCTGTCCAGCCTTTAAATAATATGAAAATAAGTAATAAAAAAAATATTGAACGCCTTGGCTTGTTTTTAATGTTAATGCTGATCCTTGACATCGCATTGATTGGATTACAATGGTTAATCGTGAGACAGCCGGATCGGTTTATCATTGTTTTACTGATATTATTTATTGCCCTAACCATTTACTTGAGCAAACTACAATATACGGAGTTTGAAAGTTCAGGCCTTGTGATAACAATTAAGAAGAAAAATTTATTTAGTGGAAATAGTTTTGTCTTTCCCTTGGTAGAACTTCCGGTACAATTGATCAAGAATTGTGAACTTAAATCTCAGGTCTTATATATCCGATGTGAAACTTGTGATGCGAAAGAAAAAACCCGCAACATCAAAATCAATATTATTGGATTTAACAAACAACAACAAAATTGCATTGTAAAAAACTTACCCGTTTGCAGCAATTAGAGTAATAATGTTATCTATAACTTTAAGATATTGGGAACAATCACTCTTGTTTGTTAATCATCTGGATGCTTTAGAAAGACTTAATCTAAAACAAAAAGCTGATAATATTTTCTTGTTGAATCTTTACAACTGTTTAACAGACATATGAATTTCGAATATGAAAAATATTCATGGCCGCCATTTTATTTCTTTTAAGATCATAAACAATCTCTACTGTAAAATTCGAAAGTTCATATAGAACATACTGCAAATCATTAACTGCTTTGTCACTAACGATACATCCCATATTTTTAACCATTTCATACTGTATGTTATCCGGGAGATTTTTAAAATCATAATAAGAAATATCCATAGTTGTAACTTTAATATCTTACATTTATCTCTTACAATTAATTGACCAAAACTTGTCTTTGTTGAAAAGTTAATGTAATTTTTTATCTTGATAAATTAGCTTGTAAAATTCAGGTTTAAAACGGGTTTGCTAAGAAATAATGTTAAAACAACTGTTTAGTTCATTAATTTCTACAGATGTCGGGTGATTTTTGCAGAGGCTATAAAGGAATTAAGAAAAACAATCCGAAACCGATAAAAGTAAAACAAAAACAAAAGTAACCCAATGTAATTATCCATAGCTTTGAGTTGTCTTAACTCTGGAACATCAATTACAATGAAAAAATCAATCCCTATATTATTAGCTTTTGCATCACAAATCGTTTTCGCACAATTATCTGCGGATAGTATAAAAGCAATCATCAAACAGGAAGTTGCTAATAAAAGAAGCAAAAGCATTGTTGTTGGAGTCATTGATAAAAGCGGAAGACAAATTTATTCCGAAGGCGTTTTGAGTGATGAAAATCCGGTTTTGCCAGACGGAAACACACTTTATGAAATTGGTTCCATAACAAAAGTTTTCACCTCTCTCCTATTGGCAGATATGAATTTGAGAAATGAAGTTAATCTGAACGACCCCATCTCACAATATCTACCAAAAAATGTAAAATCTCCAACAAAAAACGGAAAAGAAATCACCTTGTCCAATCTTTCTACACACCGGTCAACTTTCCCACGATTTCCTTACAATGTTGACCCGAAAAATCTGGATCAGCCTTATAAAGATTATAGCGTGAAGCGTTTATACGAATATGTTTCTGATTTCAAACCAAGTTTTGACATCGATGCCAGATGGCAATATTCCAATGTTGGGTATGGCATTTTAGGTGAAATTCTGACTTCGGTGGCTCGTAAAAAGAATTTCGACAGCTTTGTAGAAGATGTGATTTGCCAGCCTCTAGGAATGAAAAGTACAGTGATTACCTTCACTCCGGAAATCAGGAAAAGAGCTGCAATCGGGCATTCGGAATACGGTAAACCTGTTGATTTTATTGAGTTGGGAGCAATTGAAGCGGGAGGTGGTTTCCGGTCAACAGCCAATGATATGCTGACTTTTGCGGCGGCAAATTTGGGATTCATCAAATCCGATATTTATCCCGCAATGCAATTGACGCATCTGCAGCAAGCCAAAAAGGACGGCAACAGAGGTTATGTCACGCTTGGCTGGACCTTGCATAATGACGATGGGAGATATATTATTTTCAAAGATGGTGGAACGCCAGGATTCAGAACATTTTTAGGAATCGATAAAAAGAACGGATTTGCAGTTGTTGTTTTGTCCAATTCAAATAATAGTGTTACAGATATCGGCAATCACATCATAGATCCTACTTCTAAGATAACACCTTACAAATATCCCTGGAAATTGCTGGACACATTACGAACAACTATTAAGCAATCTGGTGTAAATGAAGGAATAAGTCTATATAAGAGATTGAAAATCTCAAAAGCACCGGATTTAGATTTCAATGAGAACCAGCTCAATTATCTCGGTCACGAATTAAGGAAAGCGAACAAAATCAATGATGCGATTAAAATATTCGAACTGAATGTTTCCGAATATCCAAATTCGACACTTCCCTACGAAAGTCTTGGCGAAGTTTACAAAAGGAATAACAACAAGAAAAAAGCAATCGAATGCTTCAGAAAAGCGCAGGAACTGGAACCGGAAAATCCGCGCTGGAAGTTTCTTCTTGATAAATTGACAAACTAAAATCATTATCCGTCTCAAAAAGGTGGATATTTTTTTTCACCCATTTGTAACAAATTAAAAACAATCACAACCAATTAATTGATATATCAATAATTGATAAATCATTTTAAAATTAGCATTATGGAAAAATTAGATTCAATCATATTTTACAATATCGATAAAGCCATCCGAGCTTACAGAAATTACGCACAAAGACAACTGAAAGCGAATGGCTTCAATATCACAATCGACCAATGGCTCATCATCAAAGCGATTCTCGAAAATCCAGAAATCACACAGAACGAAATCGGAAATCTGGTGTTCAAAGACAATGCTTCGGTTACGAGGATTATTGATTTATTAGTCAAATCGGGATTCATCATTCGGGAAATTCATCCCAACGATCGTAGAAAAACCAATCTGAAAGTAACCAAATCTGGTAAAGAAATCATCGAAAAAGTCCAGAACCTTGTAGAAAATAACAGAAGCGTGGCTTTAGAAAATGTTTCTAAATCTGAGTTAGAAATAATGAACTCTGCCCTTCTCAAAATAGCAGAAAACTGTATCAATACAAAAAAATAAAACTCCCATCTGCAAAAAATCAATTAAATCAGCGAGAAATAAAATCACTTTTAATCAAAAAAAAATAACACAATGACCAGAATATTTTTAGCCATACTTTTATGGATGATATCCTTCTTCACAACTGTGTTTGCGCAGTCCAGCCAGAATTTTTCTTTGTCGGGAACGATTGATTCCGGCAATACGAATCAGGTAGAAATCAATCTATTCAATTCCGAAAACAAATTGGTAAAAACCGAAGTCACCGATCAAAATGGAAAATTCTCTTTCAATGATTTGATATCAGGAAATTACCATCTGAAAATCAATAAGAACGGTGCCGAAGTTTACCAATCGGAAGTTTCCGTTAATGAAAATGTTATAATGCCTTCGATTGCACTCAACGAGAAATCTATTGAAGCGGTAACCATTACCAAAACAAAACCTTACATCGAAAGACAGGACGGAAAAATGATCCTGAACGTAGAAAACAGCATCGCTTCCACCGGAAATTCTGCCTTTGAAGTGTTGGAAAAAGCGCCCGGCGTCAACATCGACAGCAACGACAATATCAGTATGCGTGGCAAAGCCAATCTCCTCGTTCAGATCGATGGAAAAAACACACCAATGACCGGAACCGACCTTGCGAATTACCTCAGAGGAATTCCGTCTTCAAGTGTTGAAAAAATCGAATTCATTACCAATCCTTCGTCAAAATATGATGCGGCGGGAACATCCATCATCAACGTCAAACTCAAAAAAGATCAGCGAAAGGGTACCAACGGCAGTCTATCTACGTCTCTCGGAACCGGAAAATATATTAAAAACAACAACAGTTTCAGCATCAACCACAGAAACAAAAAAGTCAATCTTTTTGCCAATTACAGCTTTGCTTACAGGGAGTTTTACAACAAGTTGACTCTGGACAGGAACTTCTATGAGAATGGAACTTTCAAGAATGCTTATGTTCAGGATAATTTTTTGAAAATGAATTTCCGCAATCACATCGCAAAAGTCGGAATGGATTATTACGCCAATGATAAAAATGTTTTAGGATTTTCAGTCGGTCTTGTCAGCAATAGATTTGACCCGACAAGCAATAATAACACTCAGGTTCTGAACCAAAATTACCAGCCCGACGGAACATTTAACACCAAAAGCAACAACCGCGACCATTGGAAAAATGTATCTCTGAACTTCAACCACAAGTACAAAATCGATTCGCTGGGTTCGGAACTCACAACCGATCTGGATTACATCAACTATTCCAACACATCGCTTCAGAACTTCAACACAAGGAACTTTGATGTTGCAGGCAATCTTTCGCCATCTACCGACGACAGTCCGAATCCATATATTTTAAAAGGCGATCTGGACGGCAATCTCAATATCTATTCCTTAAAATCTGACCTTACCAAAGTATTCAGAAACAACTGGAAATTGGAAACAGGAGTCAAAACAAGCTTCGTGAAAGCGGATAACGACCTTCAGTTTTTCAATGCAAGCTCGGGCAATTCTGTGATCGACAGATCAAAAACCAATCATTTCATTTACGAGGAAAACATCAACGCAGCTTATGGAAACGTGATCAAAAACTGGGATAAGATCAAAGTTAATTTTGGTCTGAGGATAGAAAACACCAACGTTACAGGAAATCAGGTCACAACGAACCAAATCAACAAAAAGAATTACACACAGTTATTTCCAAGTGCCGTTTTTTCTTATGATATGGATGACAAAAACACGGTAGAGCTCAATTTCAGCCGAAGAATCACAAGACCGAATTACCGTCAGCTCAACCCTTTCAAATTCTATCTTGACCCCACAACTTATCAAGCCGGAAACCCCAATCTCGATCCGCAAACTATGATGAATTATGAGTTCACCTACAGTTTGAGCAACAAATATTTTGCAACCTTGAGCTACAGCAAAACCAACAAAAACATCACCGATGTTCTGATGCCGATTATCGAGGACGATAAAACAGTGGTGGTACAGACCAACGAGAATCTGAGTTCCGCATCTTATTACGGACTCAACCTGATTGCACCTGTAAAAGTGACTAAATGGTGGGATATGAATAACAACGCCAATTTCTATTACGGCACCTACACAGGGAACATCTCCAATACTTACATAAAAAACGAAGGGAACTTCACATTCAACATCAACAGCATCAACTCTTTCAAGATTGGGAACGGCTATTCGACAGAGTTATCAGGAAACTATCAGGCAAAGCAAATCTATGCCTATATGCACCTGAAACCAATGTGGTCTGTGAACATCGGTGCTCAGAAGAAATTCAAGAACAACAGTACGCTCAAGTTCTCTTTCAACGACATCTTCTTCAAGAGCAATCCGGAAGCCCGAAACATCTATTCCGGCTATGTAGAAAACTTCATTGTGAGAAGAGACACCAGAGTGGCGACGCTTTCTTATACTTATAATTTCGGTTCAGGAAAATCCGGGCAGGCTAGAAAAACGGGCGGTGCGGATGACTTGAAGCAGAGAGCTGGGAATGGATAATTTAAAATTACACATAGAATGTACAGGGAATTAATTAAACAATTAACGATAACAGGTTTTTGCATATTTCTTCATTCTGCTACTAAAGCTCAAAATTACGATTGCAATTGTAGCCAGACGTTTGAGAAAATGACTGAAAAGCTTGAGAACAATTATATAGCTTATCATCTTACTAAATTGGAAATAGAAAAGGAATATGAAAGCAGAAAATTAAAGTACAAATCACTTACGGATAGAACAGAAGCACAAAACTGTTCACAAGTATTGCAAGATTTTCTCGCATTTTTTAAAGACGGACACTTGTTTGTAACCGAATATCCAAACTTTTCCGAGGAGGATCTGGCAAGAACAAAATATGAAATAAAACAGAACATTTTTAATCCAAATATTCACAAAGTATTCGATTCTGATACAATAGAAGGTTATTGGACGGATGGAATTTCAAAATTTATGATCATTAAAAACCAGAATGCTAATATTTCTTTTGAATATGTGGCAGTGATTGTAGATTGTGATGATAAAACCAAAATTGGGGAAATTAAATTTGCAGTTAATGATTCCAAGCATAAATATGAAGGATTTTATTATACGAACAGATACGCCTCCCGATATGTAAAAGTAACACCATATAAAGACAACTCATTGCTGTCAATTTGGGGTGGTATAACCTGGGGAAGATTAAATTCCAGAGAAGAACCTGTTTACAATCCAACCGCTCCAGGTTTCAAAAAAATTGATAATAAAAATGCATTGCTTACAATACCTTCCTTTCTGATTGATGCAAAAGATTTAAACCAAGTTCTTATTGATAATGAAAAAGAACTGAAAAGCACAAATAATTTAATCATTGATATATGGGGAAATACGGGCGGCAACGGGATATATTTTGACTTATTGAGTTTGTATTACGAGAAACCTATTCATAATGAAAGAGGTTTGGCAATTGCCTCTGATGACAATATTGATTATTTTGAAAAATTCAATTCCAACAAGGGACAAGACAATCCTTATTTATCCGTCATAAAGGCAATGAAGCAAAACAAAGGAAAAATAGTTCCGGGGCCTGACTTTGGCACATTAGAAATGAATCCCGAAAAGACTAATCTCAAAAAAATAGTGATTCTGACAGATAGAAGCAATATAAGCGCTACAGAAACCTTCATTCTCCATTCAAAAGCGGTTAGCGACAAAGTAATAACGATGGGTGATAATACAGGAGGTGTTGTAGATTACAACAATATCAATCTTATCAAGCTCAACTGTGAAAAACACGGGATCTATTTCGGATATCCAACTTTTACATTAAATGACAGAATCATTACGCAAGGATATAATAAAACAGGAATCATCCCAGACATAAAAATCAATAATTCAGTGAAAAATAAGATTGGATTCGTCCTAAAATATCTAAAAAACAATTGAATTCAACTTTCATTTTAAATAGCAAAACTTAACATTTTTTAAACATTAATTTTTTTTATGAATAACAAAATCCTAACATTCGTTTTCGGGATAGCTACATTACTATCCAATGCACAAGTAATGCTCTCAGGAGACTTAAACGATTTGACCAGTGGAGATGTTGGAACCAATTTCACTGGGCAACTGCCCGGCCAGGATGGTTTCTATCTACAGGGCGGCTCCGCTCCGGACTACCAGATTGTGGAAATAGATGCAGACCACGGGAAATCTTTTCAGATCAAATCTGGTCTAGACGGAACATCATCCAGCATCAGGCTTGTAACAAAATCATATCTGGATTGGCGCTCTAGAAAGTCAGGCAATAACATTATAAGAGGAAAAATTGATATCTATACCGGTAATCCTGTAGGCGGGGCAGCTGAAAATCAGTTCAGATGCAATATTACTGGTAACTTAGAAGGAACTTTGACAACAGGAGTCTTAGCGGGGGTTCATTATAACTATAAAGATGGAAAGATATATGGGCAGGCAACCATGAAAAACGGAAATACCTATAGCCTTCATTACTTTGCATTAGGGAATATGGTTATACCAAAAAACACATGGATTACACTAAGTTATTATTATAATGAAGATACAGGACAAGTAAATTGGGTTACCCCCAATGGAAATTTTTTCACCAATATTTCCACTTCTGTTGTAACAGGTTTTTATCCGACCCATTTCAATATTGCTTATATGCCTGATAGTTCTAGCCAGCTGACAACAGCATATACAAGTGCTTTTGACAATTATTTTGTTGAAGCAATGGATAGCACAGCGCTTTCTGTAGGTACGCCAATTGGTGATAATGATGTGGTTCTCAAGATTTTTCCGAATCCCGTTAAGGAAAAACTATACATACACACCAAATCACCTTTGAAAAATGTGGAAATACGGGATTTTTCCGGTAAACTGTTGAAAAATCTGAACTCCAAATCCTCATCTGAAATAGATTTGAAATCTCTAAAAAACGGAGTTTATCTGATCACAGTAAAAACAGAAAACAATGTCTATACAGACCGTATAATCAAACAATAATTAATCTAAAAACCCTGATAGCACAAATTTCCAATCCACACTTCCCCACAACAAAACCAAAAACCCTAGCCTCCCGCTAGGGTTTCCCATTCCCCAATTTAACATAATATACTGATAACAAAATATTTAGCCTAAAAATAATTTCAATTCAAAATAAATTCTATATTTGAAAAAACAATTTAAAACACAAATATTATGTCTAGTACATCCGAAGTAGGACACGCTAAAAACGTAGCCAACCTGCAAAAACTAATCGAACAAGTTAGCGTTTACACACTCTACAATCCACCGGTAGCAAATCTATCGGTCACCAGTCTCCAAAACCTCTACACCACTGCCGTTGCAAAACTCAGCGAAGTAGAAGAAAAACGAACCGCCAACAAAAATGCCATTGCAGTGCGTCAAACCGCTTACGAAAATCTAAAACCAATCTGCACCCGTATTGTCAGCTTCTTAGACATTTTGGGATTACAGCAGGCAACTATCGACCAAGCCAGAACTTTAAACCGCACCATACAAGGCGGACAAAAGAAAAAGACAACCTCCGAAAATCCCGACAACGGACAATCATCAAACAACAACTCAATTTCCACTTCCCGCCAATCCTACACTCAACAGGCAGAGAATTTCGGGATTCTGTTACAGTTGCTGGCAACGATCCCCGCTTACACGCCTAATGAGGACGATTTAAAATTAAACAATCTCACTTCCTATCACGCATCACTGGTGAGCACTACCCAACCAGTAAACCAGACCGAAGCAGAACTGAATATCAAACTCACAGAAAGAGATCAGGTTTTATACGCAGAAGAAACAGGACTCTACACCATCGCCCAAAACGTCAAAAAATATGTCAAGACGATTTACGGAGCAACCTCCCCGGAATTTGAAACAGTATCTGCAATAAAATTTACAGTAGTAAAAAGCTAAAATCTACAGATATTCACAGATTTTAGCATCAAAACATAACACTATACATCCTGACTGAATTTCCAGTCAGGATGTTTTTTATATGCTTGTAACAAGATTAATATTGCCATAACTATTAATCATATTCTTATGACTGCAAACCATATTCTCACTATTGCAGAGCATATTGTCATTACTTAAAATCACATTACCCCTACTGTGAAAGATATTGTCGCTACTGCAAATTATATTCTCATTACTTTAGAGCATATTTTCCCAACTGCAAATCATATTCTTGGCACTGTAAAGTATATTCTCATTACTTGAAATAATACTCTTAAGTCATAAGCAATATATAAATCTAATAGTAGCGGTGTCATCCTGATGCTCTCGAAGGATTTTCAACAAAAACCCACAAAAAAACCACCGAATTTCGGTGGTTTTCTATATGATTAAGATAATCTTAAGCTTCGTTCAAAGGCTTGTGCTCTCCCGGCTGGTCTTTACCTTCAGGATTTACTTTACCTTCCGGTCTCGCTGGTCTTTCCGGTCTGTTCTGACCTTCAGGTCTTGGACCTCTCTGCTCACCTTCTTTCTTTTCAGGTCTTGGTGGTCTTGGCAACAAAACTTTTCTTGAAAGTTTCATTTTCTTACGGTCATCATAACCCATAAATTTCACCTCCACTTCGTCACCTTCTTTGTAAGGAACTTTATCAAGTCTTGCCCACTCGATTTCTGAGATGTGAAGCAATCCTTCAGTACCTTTAGCAATCGCTACGAAAGCTCCGAAATCCATTACTTTCACTACTTTACCTTGGTAAACTTCGCCTACAACCGGTACAAAAGTAATTTCATTGATTTTCGCAACCGCTTCATTGATTTTCTCTCTGCTGATACCGGAAATTTCGATTCTTCCGATTTCTCCAACTTCCTCAATAGCGATAACGGTATCCGTATCTTTCTGCATCTGCTGAATGATTTTTCCACCAGGCCCGATAACAGCACCGATGAAATCTTTAGGGATCTCCATCATCACCATTTTCGGAGCGTGAGGTTTCACATCTTCTCTTGGAGCAGCAATAGTTTCAGTGATTTTATCTAAAATATGAAGTCTTCCTTCTTTGGCTTGTAGAAGCGCTTTCTCCATAATATCCATAGAAAGCCCCTGGATTTTGATATCCATCTGACACGCCGTAATTCCGTCTGCAGTTCCCGTTACTTTGAAGTCCATATCACCTAAGTGATCTTCATCTCCTAAAATATCAGAAAGTACGGTAAACTTCCCTGTTTTAACATCAGTTACCAATCCCATTGCAATACCTGAAACCGGCTTATGAATCTGAACACCCGCATCCATCAATGCTAAAGTTCCTGCACAAACTGTCGCCATAGAAGACGAACCGTTTGATTCCAAAATATCAGAAACAACACGGATGGTATAAGGATTTTCTTCAGGAATCATATTCGCTAAAGCTCTTTGAGCCAGGTTTCCGTGACCAACTTCTCTTCTAGAAGTTCCTCTTAAAGGACGAGCTTCACCCGTTGAGAATGGAGGGAAGTTATAATGAAGGAAGAATCTTTCGTCATAATTGACCATTACGCTGTCCACCATATTTGCGTCTTTTACAGAACCAAGCGTTACAGCCGTTAAAGACTGAGTTTCTCCTCTTGTAAAGATCGCAGAACCGTGCGCTCCCGGTAAATAATCGATTTCGCTCCAGATCGGACGAATCGTTTGAGGATCACGACCATCAAGACGAATTTTATCATTCAAAATCATCTGACGCATCGCCTCTTTTTCAACATCGTGGTAATATACTTTTACGAAAGGGGTTACTCTTTCTAGTTCTTCTGCATCATCAACATATTGAGCTAAAAATTCATCACGTACCGCTTTGAACTTTTCTCCTCTTTCTTCTTTACTGGAAGGAGTTTTAGCTACTTCGTAAACTTTATCGTAAGTTTCTTTCCACACTTTCTCACGGATGGCTTCATCGTGATTTTCGTGATTGTATTCTCTTTTAGGGAAAGCTTTTCCTACTTTCTCAGCTAATCTTTCCTGAGCTTCAACTTGTTTTTTGATTTCTTCGTGAGCAAAAGTAATCGCTTCAAGCATTTCTGCTTCCGTGATTTCTTTCATCTCACCTTCCACCATTACGATAGAATCTTTAGTTGCTCCAACCATAATATCAAGGTCAGAATTTTTAAGATCTTCGAATTTAGGATTGATAGAAAGCTGACCATCAATTCTAACTACTCTTACTTCAGACATTGGCCCATTGAAAGGAATATCAGTAATCGCAATCGCTGAAGACGCTGCCAAACCTGCTAAATCATCAGGAATCGACTGTCCGTCATAAGAAATTAATGAAATCATTACCTGAACTTCCGCGTGGAAATCTTCAGGGAATAAAGGTCTCAAAACTCTGTCAACCAAACGCATTGTCAGGATTTCCTGATCAGATGGTCTGGCTTCTCTTCTGAAAAAGTTTCCGGGGATTTTACCGCCTGCATAGAATTTTTCTCTGTAATCAACTGTTAAAGGTAAAAAGTCTACACCAGGATTGGCTTCTTTGTTGGCTACAACCGTTGCTAAAAGCATTGTTCCGCCCATTTTTACGACTACAGATCCGTCAGCTTGTTTTGCCAGCTTCCCTGTTTCGATTGTGATTTCTCTGCCGTCTGCAAGAGTAATCAGCTCTGTAATTGCTTGAGGTGCACTCATAAATTGTTTGTTTGTACTCCGTATTGAGTACTTTTAATTAATGTATTTCGTCTAAAATTTGGTGCAAATTTAATGTATTTATTTGGATTACAAATAAGTGTTGAAAACAAGCGATTCTGAGAAAGAAATTTTAAAATAAATCTGCTCGAAGTTAAATACAAAGACACAAAGAATATATTAGCTCTAGATTATACTAAGCCTCGAAGAAAATCAAAGATTTTTATTTAACTAAGTTGTACTTTGTGCCCTAATCTAATTTGAATTAAAAAAACATTGTGCCTTTGTGTTTAACAAATGACATAATCACTTTCTTGTAATCCTTAATAATAAAACTATAACTAGGAAAATAGAAAACACAAATCCTAAAACCGCCGCCAAAGACATTTCTCCAATCCTTGGACCTGATTCTGAAACAAAAACTATGGCAGTTGCAATAATATTCGCTCCCAGAATCATCGCTAAAATCAGATTAATGATGCTAGATTTAATAAGGTTATTCGTTTTCTCAATATTTTTGATTTCACTTGAGATCGTGAATTTATTATCATCCAGTTTTTGCAGAACAGAACGAAGTTCTTTTGGAATTTCATCTACATTATCCGTGAAATTAATCACTTTATCCATTCCGTTTTTCAGGAGTTTTTTCGGACTGATTTTCTTCGTTAATATTTTCTTGGTGTAAGGATGTAGACTTTTTACAATATCCAAATCCGGATTAATGGTTCTGCCAACGCCTTCTATCAAACCAATCCCTTTGAACAAAAGATAAAAATAATCTGGCATATAAAGCTGATTATCCTTAAGAACATCTTTCATTTTGTTGATGATAATGTGCGGATCAATATCTTTTAAAGAGGTGCTGTGAACGAAATTCAGAACTTCATCCACATCATTTTCAAATTTCCTATCATCCGGAATCTCATAACTCACCGCCATTTTCTTGAGAGAACGTACAATTTTATTAGAATTCTTCGCAACAAAAGCAACAATCAGACTCTCCAAAATCTCCTTATCATTTGGCTGGATTTTCCCAACCGCACCAAAATCTATAAAAACTACTCTTCCATCTTTTTTCACCAAAATATTTCCTGCGTGAGGATCAGCGTGGAAAAATCCGTAATCCAAAATCTGAGAAACAAAAAGCCTTAATCCAACTTCCGAAATTTTAACCGGATCAATATTATGGCGTAAAAGTTCTGTTTTATCTGTGACTTTGATTCCGTCAATAAACTCCATACAAAGGACATTATTGTTGGAAAATTCGTCATAAACAATCGGAACGTAAGTTTCTTTATTATTTTTAAAATTGAGAGAGAATTGCTTGATGTTATTTCGTTCATTAACCAGAGAAACTTCTTCTAACAAAGACTTTTCGAAGGTTGCAATGGCTTGCTTCAGATTTAGTTTTGAAGCAATTTCAGAATAAGTAGAGATTAGCTTTACTAAATCTTTAATAAGAAGTAAATCATCTTCAATAACACTGAGAACATCAGGCTTTTTAATTTTCAGAATCACTTCTTCACCAGAAATTAAAGTGGCTTTGTAAACCTGAGCAATAGATGCAGTCGCCACAGGCTTTAAAATGATTTCCGAAAAATGTTCTTTGACCGAAATATTGAATTCATTTTCAAGGATTTCCTCAACATTCATTTCAACAACCTCAACTCGATCCTGAAGTTTCTGTAATTCCTGAATCAATTCCGGTGGCAACAAATCTTCCCGATTACTGAAAGTCTGCCCAAGCTTCACAAACGTTGGCCCCAACTCTTCCAAAACCAATCTGATTCTTTCATAAACCGTTCCTTTGGAAACAATTTCATTTACAGAACTTTCTTCTGGCTTTTTGCCCATCCTGGCAATCAAATCTTTGAATCCATACTTGCTTAAAACAGAGATTAATTTGGCAGATCGTTTGAGTTTTCGTTGCTGTTTATCGAACATATTGATAAAAATAAAGGAGCTACAAAGTAACTCCAAAAATTGTTCCTAGAAAATTATAAAGTCTTCGAGAGCCTCAGACCGACATTTAAACTTTACCGTAAGAGATGTCACACTGAGCGGAGTCGAAGTGCTTTTCTTCTAATTAAAATCTCTTTTTCTTTGGATTGAGAAACGTTGGAAAAATCATCACTTCTGGTCCGAATTTCTGTAAAATTCTTTCTTCTATATTAACCAATTCGCTTTCCATAAACTGACTGCGCAGATCATCATTATCAAACCAAAGAAAAAGGTTGGTATTCTTCCCTTCATTTACCATATCAGAATGGACTTCGGACAGGATATATTTTTCAACATCCATAAGATTTTCTACCATTTGGTGTAGTTCATTTTCAAGATAATGATCCCATTCCTGGATTTTATTTTCTGTTGTATGAAAAGTAATACTTAGGATGCTCATTTTTTTATTTTTTATGATTAATGTTGATAAATTCAGAATGCAAAAATCGTATTTTTTTTGTAAATTAGCCCGTTATAAAAAACAGAAAAACTCAACAGGTCAGAAACTAGCATAGCGTTCTGATTTACAATAAATTAAAAATATTTATGCATAAGGAAGGAGAAAGGTTAATACCGATCAACATTGTTGACGAAATGAAAACCTCTTACATCGATTATTCGATGTCGGTAATTGTATCAAGAGCGTTACCGGATGTAAGAGACGGATTAAAACCCGTACACAGACGTGTTCTTTACGGTATGTATGGGCTTAATGTATTTTCAAACAGAAAACATTTGAAATCTGCCAGAATCGTTGGAGACGTTTTGGGTAAATATCACCCACACGGTGACAGCTCAGTTTACGACGCAATGGTAAGAATGGCACAACCTTGGAGCTTGCGTTATGAGCAGGTTGACGGTCAGGGTAACTTCGGTTCAATGGATGGTGACCCGCCTGCAGCAATGCGTTATACAGAAGCAAGACTTAAGAAAATCTCTGATGAGATTCTTGCAGATCTTGATAAGGAAACTGTTGATTTTCAAAATAACTTCGACGACTCTTTACAGGAACCTACTGTACTTCCTACAAAAATCCCAAATCTTTTAGTTAACGGAACTTCCGGTATTGCGGTTGGTATGGCGACCAATATGGCGCCGCATAACTTATCAGAAAGTATTGATGCCATTTGTGCATATATCGATAATAAAGAAATTACCATTGATGAGTTGATGAAACATATCATCGCTCCTGATTTCCCGACTGGTGGGATTATATATGGTTATGATGGAGTTCGTGACGCTTTCCACACAGGAAGAGGACGTATTGTTCTGAGGGCAAAAGTTAATTTCGAAGAGATTGGAAACAGAAACGCGATCATCGTAACAGAAGTTCCTTATCAGGTTAATAAAGCAGAAATGATTGCCAGAACTGCTGAGTTGGTTAAGGATGAAAAAATCACCGGAATCTACGAAATTCGTGATGAGTCTGACAGAAAAGGACTTCGTATAGTTTACGAATTAAAGAACGATGCAATTCCTAATGTCGTATTAAACCTTTTATATAAATACACTTCTTTACAAACTTCATTTTCAGTCAATAACATTGCTTTAGTTAAAGGAAGACCTGAACAACTGAACCTGAAAAATCTAATTCATCATTTCGTAGAACACCGCCACGAAGTAATTGTTAGAAGGACTGAATATGAACTGAGAAAAGCCAAAGAAAGAGCACACATTCTTGAAGGCTTTATGAAGGTAATCGGCACTCAGGATTCTCTTGACAGAGCTATTGCAATTATCCGTCACAGTGCTAATCCTCAAGCTGCGAAAGAAGGTTTGATTAGTGAATTCGAATTATCAGAAATTCAGGCACAAGCAATTCTGGACCTTCGTCTGGCTCGTCTTACCGGAATGGAATTGGATAAAATCCGTGCTGAGTATGAAGAAATAATGGCTTTGATCAAAGATTTGGAAGACATCCTTTCCAATGAACCAAGACGTTATCAAATCATCAAAGATGAATTGATCGAAGTTAAAGAAAAATATGGCGACGAAAGACGCTCAGAGATCGATTATTCTGGTGGAGAAATGTCTATCGAAGATATAATTCCGGATGAAAAAGTAGTTCTGACAATTTCTCATGCTGGTTACATCAAAAGAACACTTCTTTCCGAATATAAAGTCCAGTCAAGAGGTGGTGTTGGAAACAGAGGCGCTACGACAAGAGATGAAGACTTCCTCGAATATATTGTAACCGCAACCAACCACGAATACCTCCTATTCTTCACAGAAAAAGGAAAATGTTTCTGGCTGAGAGTTTTCGAAGTTCCGGAAGGTTCAAAAACTGCAAAAGGCAGAGCTGTTCAGAATTTGATCAACATCGAACCAGATGATAAAATCAAGGCTTACATCAGAACCAAAGATCTTAAAAACCAGGAATACATCAACCAAATGAATGTGGTGATGATTACCAAAAACGGAACCATCAAGAAAACTTCATTGGAAGCTTATTCACGACCGAGAACCAATGGTGTTAATGCCATCGAAATCCGTGATAATGACCAATTGTTAGGGGCAAAATTAACGGATGGAAATTCTGAAATTATGATTGCTACCAAAAATGGTAAATGTATCCGTTTCCCTGAAGAAAAAGCAAGAGCCGTTGGTAGAAGTTCAATCGGCGTTAGAGGGATTTCCCTTGAAGATAACGATGAAGTAATCGGAATGATTGTTGTTAATGACCTGGAGAATGATACTGTTTTGGTGGTATCCGAAAAAGGTTACGGAAAACGTACAGCGGTTGAGGATTACAGAGTCACCAACAGAGGTGGTAAAGGTGTAATTACACTTAACATTACAGAGAAAACCGGTAATCTGATTGCTATTCAAAGTGTAACTGATGAAGATGGATTAATGATCATTAATAAGTCCGGTGTTGCAATCCGTATGAATACTGCTGACCTGAGAGTAATGGGAAGAAACACGCAGGGTGTAAAAGTCATTAATCTAAAAGGAAATGACGAGATCGCAGCGATTGCCAAAGTTGAGATGGATAAAGATGTAGAAGATGAAAATGAAGAAGGACTTGAAAATGACAGCAACAACCCGGAATTCAAAGATCAACCTCAGACCGGCGACAATCAAATCAATCTTGGAGACAAAGAAGAATTGAGAAAAATTGAAGACGAAGAAGCAGCTGAAAATGCTGACGAAGCTGAGGATAACGAATAAAATATAAAAGTATTATAAATGAAAAAATTAATTTTAAGTCTAGCTGTTTTATCTGTGTCATTAGTTTGGGCACAGAAAAAAGAAATTGCGAACGCTGTAAAAGCTGTTGATTCAGGAGATCTTACAACTGCAAACTCGGAAATATCAAAGGCAGAAGGCATCTTTGGAGATAAAACTTATTTGTTGGAACCTTCCGTTCTTGAACAATATTATTATGCAAAAGGTTTATCTTTAATCAAAGCCGGAAAAAATATTGAAGGCGCGGAATATCTTGCGAAAATTTCTTCTCTAGGTACAGAGACCATCTTTACCGGTAAAGATGCAGAAAAAAACAAAGTTTATTTTGTAGGTAAAGAAGCGGCTGATAAGGCAGGAAGCGGACTTTCCTTGAAACAGGAAAAATATTCTCCTGCATTAGCGGAAAAAGTGAGAGCAAGTGTTAACTCATTACTTCAGACTGCCAGCACGGAAGCAACAAAAGAATATACTGCAAAGAACTTTGACAAAGCCGGTGAAAAATTTTCAGAAACCTATTATTTATTAAAAGCCGGAGGTCAGGATAATAAAAATTACCTTTATTATTCCGGAGTTGCCTATGCACAATCTGCTAATAACAAAGCAAAAGGTGCTGAGATCCTTGCATCATTAATAAAAGATGGCTACACTGGAGAGGAAACGATTTACACTGCAAAAAATGTAAAATCAGGACAGGTCGAAACTCTGGACAAGGCAGCATTTGATCTTTACAAAAAGACAAGCGATTATACAGATTTCAAAACTGAAAAAACACCAAGCAAACAAGAAGAACTTTACGAGATAGCAGCGTCATTATTATTCGAACAGCAAAAATATGACGAGGCTGGAAAGATTGCTGAAGAAGGTTTGAAAAAATTCCCGAAAAATCAATCTTTAGGACAAGTTCAAAGTAACTCTTATTTTAAATCTGGTAAGACAGATGAGTTTGTCAATAATTTGAAGTCAAAAATTGCAAGCAACCCAAATGATAAGGATAGCCTTTACAACCTTGGGGTAATGTTGAGCAAAGACCCTTCAAAGCAAGCCGAAGCTGAAGCTACCTTCAAAAAATTAGTTGATATTGATTCCAAATACCCTAACGCACTTAACAATCTAGTATTTGCAATCTTAGGCGAAGACGAAGCGGCGATCAACCAATATAGAGACTTGAAAAAAGCGGGCAAGATTGATGAAGCTAACAAAGTTTTGGATCAAAGAAGAGCCAGATTCCAGAAAGCTTTACCTTATGCCGAAAAGCTCTATGCGAACGAGCCTAACAACAAAGAAGTTGTAACGCTTCTAAAAGGGATGTACATGACCACCCAAAATACTGCGAAGTACAACGAGTTCAAAGCAAAAGAAGCTGGAATGAAATAAATCGAAAAGAAGTCTCCGGACTTCTTTTTGATTTTTACAGACCCAACTAAAAATGTATATTTGCTAACGACTTTTTTAAAAACAAAATAAAAATCTATATATGAAATTTTTTATTGATACAGCCAATCTGGCTCAGATCAAAGAAGCTCAAGACCTAGGCATTCTGGACGGTGTAACAACTAACCCATCTTTGATGGCAAAAGAAGGAATCTCGGGAAAAGAGGCTATCAACCAACATTATATCGACATCTGTAATATCTCTGACGGTGATGTTTCAGCAGAAGTTCTTTCCACAACTTATGAAGAGATGATCAAAGAAGGAGAAGAATTGGCAGCGCTTCACGAGAGAATTGTTGTAAAAATCCCGATGATCAAAGACGGCGTAAAAGCGCTTAAATATTTTTCTGACAAAGGCATCAAAACCAATTGTACATTGATTTTCTCAGCCGGGCAGGCACTTTTGGCTGCAAAAGCAGGTGCAACTTATGTTTCTCCGTTTTTAGGAAGATTAGACGACATCTCTGTTGACGGTCTTAACCTGATCGAAGAAATCAGAGTGATTTATGACAATTACGCCTTTGATACAGAGATTCTTGCAGCATCTATCAGAAGTCCTATGCATATTATCAACTGTGCAAAAATCGGAGCAGACGTTATCACTTCTCCTCTACCATCTATCCTTAATCTATTGAAACACCCTTTAACAGATTCAGGATTGGCACAGTTCGTTGCAGATTCTAAGAAATTAGAATAAAATTATTAGGGCGCCTTTATCCGTGCTCCACTCCCGCTTTTCTCTTTTTTATCAAAAAAGAAAAAGAGCTACGTTCAGCCCGGGGCGCGCTGCGCACAGAACAACAAGATTGTTCAAAATCAACATAAAAAACCGAATCTTAGTATTCGGTTTTTTTATTTTATGGGAAAATAGTTTCTTTTAAAAGATAGAGATTCAGAATGATGATGATAATACTTATTGCCCAAGCCAAGATTTTCAGCCAAGTCTTATTAGCGAATTCTCCCATTTTGGCTTTGCTTCCTGTAAACATCACCAATGGAACCACTGCAAAACTCAATTGCATCGACAAGATCACCTGGCTGAAAACCAACAATTCTGCAGTTCCTTTTTCACCATAGAGAATAGATACTATCAAAGCCGGAATAATAGCAATCAACCTTGTAATTAACCTCCGAACCCAAGGTTTTAGCCGGATACTCAGAAAGCCTTCCATTACAATTTGTCCTGCTAATGTTCCTGTTAACGTAGAGTTTTGTCCGGAAGCCAACAATGCGATACCGAAGAAGATACTTGCCAATGTTGTTCCTAAAAGTGGTGTCAAAAGCATATAAGCATCGTTGATATCAGCAACATCTTTATTCCCTGAAGTGTGGAAAGTAGCGGCCGAAATAATCAGAATAGCAGCATTAATAACAAAAGCCAGCATTAGAGAAAGGCTACTGTCCAGACTTGCAAATTTTAAAGCTTCCTTTTTCCCTTCGTCGGTTCTTGGATAATTTCGGGTTTGCACAATACTACTGTGGAGATAAAGATTGTGAGGCATCACAGTCGCACCCAAAATCCCAATAGCAATATAAAGCATCGAGGGATTGGTAATGATTTCTTTCTGTGGGATCAAACCTTTCAGCATTGGGAAAATCTCAGGCTTGCTGAGGAATATTTCATAAAAGAAAGCTACAAATATGATGAAGATTAATCCGCCGACAATACTTTCTATATACCGGAAACCTCTTGATTGCAGGAATAAGATCAGAAAAACATCAATAATCGTAATCACAACACCCCAACTCAGAGGGATGCCGAACAACAGATTGAGAGCAATGGCTGATCCAATCACTTCCGCCAGGTCACAGGCAGCAATAGCAATCTCACAAAATATCCAAAGTATGAAATTAACAACCGGATGAAAATGATCTTTACAAGCCTGAGCCAAATCTCTTTCCGCCACAATTCCTAACTTGACAGATAAGTGTTGCAGAACAATCGCAAACAGATTCGAAATCAAAATAACGGAAAGCAATGTATAGCCAAATTGTGCGCCACCGGCAATGTCCGTTGCCCAGTTACCGGGATCCATATAACCCACAGCAATCAGTAACCCAGGGCCAACATAAGCCATGAATTTTTTCTTGAAGCTGCCATTTTCAGGAATTGGAACACTGGAAAAAACCTCGTGTAAAGAATTAGAAGTTTTCTCTTTTCGCCAAGCTCTGTTTTGTTTATTTTCTTCCAAAAAATATAAATTGTTAGATTAGACTAACAAAAATAATAATACTTTACTTAACTCACAAACAGACAATAAAAAAACTGCCATATCATTGGCAGTTTATATACAATCGAAATTAAAGTTACTTTACAAATCTTACAGCTGTTTTCCTGTCAGATTCTCTTTCTTTATCAGACGCTTCAGCAGGAACAGTAGCGAATTTGGAGCCATAACCTTCCGCTTCTACAACCTGTGCAGAATTCAAAGCAGATTTAACTGTATTTGCTCTGTCACCAGACAATTTTAGATTGGTATTAGCATCACCTTTTTTATCTGTGTACGCACCGATTTTAATCTTAGCATCTGGAAACTCAGTCAAAATCATTTTCAAATTATCCAGCTGAACCTGAGATTCTGGTGTTAAAACTGCTTTACCAAATTCAAAATTGAGGTTATCAAAATTGAACCATCTATCTTTTAACTGCGCTTCATTTGCATTTTTATAGTCATCAGACTTCAGAAAAGTTACAATTTGGTCTTCGATTCCTCCTTTGTAAGCCTGAAGTGTTTTTCCACTTGGCAAAGTTACAACGGTTGTTTCCCTGGTTACAGCAACAGTATCTCCTGCAGTATTGGTAGAATCTGTAACCACCGTTGTAGAATCAGTCATTGCTACTGGTACAACATCAGCCTTTTGATTGCATTGCTTCCAGAAAAACCAGCCTAATAACAGAAGCAGTAGTAATGGTAACAACCATTTCCAGATGCTTCCTCCGGAATCGTTATCAGAAACAATCTCATGAGTTGTGCCGCTTCTCGTTACATCAATTTTCGGAGTCTCTGTCACCACCGGATTTTCAGTAACAGGCGTTGTTGGATTAACATCAACGATTGGGGTTTGATTAGCTTCCGGAATGACATTCAGAGGTTCCGCATCTACACTTCCAAACCAATTACCTAAACCTAATGATGCAAAACTAAATCCCGCAGGTAATAACGATGTTAGATTGGCTTTTTGGTCATTTAATAGATTACCAAAAGAAACTGTATCCAGATTGTGCTCTGTTGCATATCGCCCGAGATTGCCCACTGTAGCTGCGGTTACTAAATTAAGTAAGGAAGTTGTAGAATCTTCTTTGATGCCTGCAAAAGTTGAAACCGAATTTGTGATTGCTGCCAGCTTATCGCCATCTCCAAAAATCAATGAAAGAATTTTCGATATAACAGAATCATTTCCATTGAGGTTTCCTAAAAGATTGGATAAAACCCCGGAGGACGCCGAATCTTTAACAGTACTGAATAATTCTGATTGTGCATTGCTATTGACAAAACCGCCAATAACAGCAGGTAATAATGCAGAAATTGCTTTTGAAATACCCGATTCGCTCTCTCCAAGTTGTGTTGCTGCCTGAGAAACTGTAGAAGGTCCCAGCTGACCTTTGATCAGGTCGATTAAGTTAGTTGACATAGTAGTTTATTTTGTGATTAATCTCATAATATTACCAAATATTAATCCACAATTTTTGTAGAATAATGATTTTAATAAAATTTTAACAGCAGCAAGGTGAATAAACTTTATGACAAAAAAAGAAAACCGCCACATTCACAGCAATGAGACGGTTTTTATATTAATAAGATTTTGCAAATACAACTCTTTGTTTGGATGGTTTTCCTGAAATCAGTGAAACGCCATCTTCAAGGTCATTATTCAGCGGAATACATCTGATAGTCGCTTTTGTTTCTTGTTTGATCTGTTCCTCTTCTTCTTCGGTTCCGTCCCAGTGAGCGAGAATAAATCCTCCTTTTTCTTCCAGAACTTTCTTAAATTCATCATAAGAATCAACTTTTGTGATATTTTCTTCACGGAAAGTCAAGGCTTTGTTATAAATATCTTTCTGAATTGTTTGTAATAATTCTTCGATATAATTTTCCAGTCCATCAATAGAAACAGATTCTTTGGTTAAATTATCTCTTCTGGCTAATTCCACAGTTTTGTTTTCCAAATCTCTTGGTCCCATCGCAATCCTCAAAGGAACACCTTTCAATTCATATTCAGCAAATTTCCAACCTGGTTTGTTCTGTGTATCGTCATCGAATTTAACCGAAATTCCTTTCGCTCTTAATCTAGATTGAATATCAAAAGCTACTTCGCTGATCTGTGCCAATTGCTCTTCTCCTTTGAAAATCGGTACGATCACAACTTGTATCGGCGCCAACGTTGGAGGCAATACCAACCCAAGATCATCGGAATGTGTCATAATCAAAGCTCCCATTAATCTGGTCGATGTTCCCCAAGACGTTCCCCAAGCGTGTTCTATTTTTCCTTCTCTTGTCGTGAATTTGACATCAAATGCTTTCCCGAAGTTCTGACCAAGGAAATGTGAAGTTCCAGCCTGCAAAGCTTTGCCATCCTGCATCATCGCTTCGATACAATAAGTTTCGTCTGCTCCTGCAAATCTTTCAGAAGGCGATTTAATCCCTCTGATAACCGGAATAGCCATAAAATCTTCCGCAAATTTGGCATAGACTTCAAGCATTTTTTCAGTTTCTTCAACCGCTTCATCTTTTGTAGCATGAGCCGTGTGACCTTCCTGCCAAAGGAATTCAGCAGTTCTAAGGAATAATCTCGTTCTCATTTCCCATCTCACAACATTCGCCCATTGATTAATCAAAATCGGCAAATCTCTATACGACTGGATCCAATTTTTATAGGTATTCCAAATAATGGCTTCGGAAGTTGGACGTACGATGAGTTCCTCCTCTAATTTAGCTTCCGGATCAACAATCAATTTTCCAGGATTTTCCGGATCATTTTTTAATCTGTAATGCGTTACTACAGCACATTCTTTGGCAAAACCTTCCGCATTTTTTTCTTCGGCTTCGAAGAGACTTTTGGGAACAAAAAGAGGAAAGTAAGCATTCTGATGTCCGGTTTCTTTGAACTTCTTATCCATCTCGTCACGCATCTTCTCCCAAATAGCGTAACCATAAGGTTTAATTACCATACATCCTCTAACGCCTGAATTTTCTGCTAAATCTGCTTTAACAACCAATTCATTATACCATTTGCTGTAATCTTCCGCTCTTGATGTTAACTTTGCCATAAATTTTTTTGATATAATTTTTTAACTTTTTTTAATCTTTTTAATCTAAATAAAAAGCCTAATTTTACACGTATTTATAAAATTTATCTGGTATAAAATTTGGTTTCTTTTAAGAAATGCAAATATATGAAACTTAATACTTCTCATAAAATGAAAAATATCAACAATACTAGCTTTTTAAATCTAATCAAATCAAAAGGTTTGATTCTGATTTCCAGCAGTCTTCTCTTGACTTCTTGTGTGATCTATACTGGTGGTTATTCAGAAACTGATGGTGTATATTATGATCCTAACAAAGATTCTTTGCCTGCAGGTTCATATTCTGGCAATTATGGTAATCAGGTTGATGATTATTATAATTATCAAGATACCTATCCAAGCATCTATGATAATAACCAACAAAACCTTCAGGACCAGCAGAATAGATACAACTTAGCCAATGATTCTGATTGGGGAAGCTATACGGGAACAGAAACCAACTATACCAGCTTCAACAATTGGGGTTGGGGCGGAATGGGATTTGGCTGGGGAGGTTATGGTAGCTGGGGTTACCCTTATTACGGTTGGGGATGGAACGGCGGCTTTAACTCTTTTGGCTGGGGCTTAGGTTTCGGCTGGGGATGGGGAAGCTCATTCTACTCACCTTGGGGTTGGGGCGGAGGCTTTTATGATCCATTCTGGGGATATGGTTATGGTGGCTGGGGAGGCTACTATGGCGGATATTACGGTAACGGATGGAACCACTACAGACCGATTTATAACAGATCCGGATACAATGGAAGATTATCTGGCATGATACCTCAAAGCAGAACCAACGGTTTCCGTGGAATAAACAGTACCAGCGGTTTCCGAAATTCTACTCGTATTGCTAACGGAAACAACAATGGCAACATCAGAAACCAAGGTAATATAAGAATTCCTAATAACGGGGGTATCAGAACTTATCCTAATGGTGGTAATATTAGACAGAATAATGGCGGAATAAGAACTCAGCCTAATTATCCTAGCAATGGCGGAATCAGAAATAATGGTGGAATCAGAACGCAACCAAATAATGGTGGTTTCAGAAATGAATCATTTTCTACACCTTCCAGATCAGGTGGTAATTCCGGTGGATTCAATTCTGGCGGTGGTTTCAGATCCGGAGGTTCATCTGGCGGCGGTATGAGATCCGGCGGTGGCGGAAGAAGATAATATTTTATAATAAAAATACATTTAAATTAAAAATGCTAAAAAAAACATTGTTACTGCTGAGCATTCCTGTTTCTTTTATCTATCTTAAAGCACAGGATGTTTCAGTAATTACAAATACAATTGATGTTTATTCTAATAACTCAATCAATGGAACCTCGAAATATAACTCTATGGCAGGATCTATGGGAGCATTGGGTGGTGATATTTCTTCATCTTTTGTTAACCCTGCCGGCGTTGGAGTTTTTATTGCAAGTGATGTAAATCTTACTTTAGGCATCAACAGTAATAAAAATACTACTACTCTTGCCGGATCTTCAATAGGTTATAAAATCAATTATTCGGATTTAAACAACTCTGGTGGTGTTTTATCTATCAATCTTGGTGATAATTCAAAATGGAAGTTTATAAATGTCGGTTTCAACTATAATACGCAGTCAATCGATAATTATATTGAATCTGCAGGTAACCCCAATATTCAAATATCAAGTAATCCAATTACAGGAACTCCAGCGAATTATTCTTATGTAGGGCATGCTTATAATAGAACTGGTGATATTTCTAAAACTAACTTCACGGTAGGTGCCAATTATGATAACCGACTTTATTTTGGAGTTGGTCTTAACTTTCATAATTCCTATTTAGATCAGGATGACAAAGCGGCTTTTCAAAGCGGTAATGCTATTTCCACTTTTGACAAACAATACACACGGTTCTCAGAGCACTCCAATGGCTTTTCTGCAAACTTTGGAGTAATTGCAAAAGTGAACAATCAATTCAGATTAGGAGCTGCAATAGAGACGCCTACTTGGTGGAATCTTGATAGAATTTATAATCAATACTATAAAGAAGATAATTATTTTGACACATATTCAGAAGACCGAAATTTATCTACTCCAATGAAGGCAACTTTAAGTGCTGCCTTTGTTCCAAATAAAAATTTCGCTTTGAATGTTGACTTCATTCAAGGAATCACAAAACCGAAGTATAAGGAATATGGCGGCGCAGAGCAGGAACTCAATGATTTTTTCAGTGATTCCTATAAAAATTCTTCCGAAGTAAGAGTTGGTGCAGAGTATAGAATTCAGGCTTTCAGATTAAGAGGTGGTTATGCTTATCAGGGAAATAGTTTTGACAATATGTCTATTTCTAGTTTTAATGATAATGGTTCAACTTCTAATCAATCCTATTCTAACCTTTTTATCGGAAAAAGAAATGTGATTGGTGCTGGTATTGGATATGACTTCCAAGCATTTTATATAGATGCTTCTTACCAGAATATTTCATCAACTTATTCTAATCCATTTTTATATGGTGTTAAGACTAGTATTGATCCAGAGCCATATCAGTCGTCCGGATATTACTCTGACCCGGGTGGGACTGAGCTTTTGAGCAGTTCATCAGCTGTTTCTAAAGTGAAAAATAAAAGAGATAATTTCTTTATTACATTAGGTTGGAAATTCTAAAATCCAATTTGATATAAAACTAAAATCCTACAAATGTTGTAGGATTTTTATTTTTGATTAATTTCTTCCGCTTCTTCCATTAGCTTGAGATAAGTGGAATATCTGGTTTTTTCTATTTCGCCCGTTTCCAAGCCTTCAAGAACAGCACATTTGGGTTCGTTGATGTGCATACAATTATGGTATTTACAATCTCTACCTTTTTGGAAAATCTCAGGAAAATAATGTTGAATTTCTTCTTTCTCTACATCTATCATCGCAAATTCCCGGACGCCTGGCGTATCGATTACTGAACCGCCGAAATCCCAAAAGTGCATTTGAGCAAATGTGGTCGTATGTTTTCCTTTGAGTACAGATTCTGAAATTTCACCTGTTTTAATGTGTAAATCTGGCTGTAAAGCATTCACCAAAGTAGATTTTCCGCAACCGGAATGTCCGAAAAAGACCGAGGTTTTATCTTTTATTTTTTCAATCAAAAGATCAAGATTCAGTTTTGAATAGGAAGAAATTTGAAGTGTATCATAACCAATATTCTGATACATTGCTTCGATGTTTTCTACGATTTCTTTTTCATCATCGTTCAACGTATCCATTTTGTTGAATAAAATCAATGGGGAAATATTATACGCCTCGCAACAAGCCAAAAATCTATCCAGAAATCCTAAAGAAGTCTCAGGGAATTTCAATGTGTAAATAAAACAGGCCACATCAACATTAGAAGCAATGATATGTGCTTCTTTGGAAAGGTTGACCGATTTTCTGATGAGATAATTTTTCCTCTGGAAAATCTTGGTAATCCAGGCGACGTCATCTTGCTCCAAAGAAAATTCTACCTCGTCTCCTACCGCCAATGGATTGGTAAGACGTGTTTTGATTAATTTGAATTTCCCACGGATTCTGGCTTCATAGATTTGTTTTGTTTCAGATTCTAAAACCTGATACCAGCTTCCGGTTGACTTGATGATGATTCCTTTCAAACAGTAGAATTTTTGTATTGGGCAAATTTAGAAATTTAAAGTTAGCCTCAACCAAAAAAGAAGCTAATAATTTAGCTTCTTTTGTTTCTTTTATTAAAACAGAGAATCTTATGCAGCCCGACTTGAACGGAGCTCATTTTTTGCAGCGGGAAAAGCCTAGGCAAAAAATAGCGGGAGTGGAAGGCGGATTAAGCTGCCCAAATAATTATTTTCTGTCGATCATAATATTGTTCTGCACCTCGATACTTTCCTCGTGGATGGCTTTAAACACTTTTTCTATGAATTCCTGAGACATTCCTGTTTCAAATGCTTTCTGAGTCGCGTATTCCGTAATGACTTTCCAACGTTCCGGCTGGAAAATAGCAATATTATTTTCCTTTTTCAACACCCCAATTTTTTCTGAAATCTTCATTCGTTGGGATAGCAATTCTATTAGTTGAAAATCCAAGTCACTGATGAGCGTTCTGTGTTTTCCCATATCATCCTCGTAGCCGGAAATATCGGAGTTACGAATCTGAAGATTATGTATCATTTCTGCCAAAACTTCCGGCGTAATTTGCTGTGCTGCATCGCTCCACGCATTATCCGGGTCACAATGGCTTTCGATAATCGCACCCTGGTAACCCACGTTGAAAGCTTCCTGCGCAACGCCTGCTAAACCAGTTCTGTTACCACAAATATGTGAAGGATCTATGAACAAAGGAATATTAGGGAATTGATTTTTAAAATCTAAAGCAATCTGCCAGTTCGGGATGTTTCTGTATTTGGTTTTTTGGTAAGTTGAGAAACCTCTGTGGATGGCGCCGATATTTTCTACACCTTGACCCAAAAGTCTTTCCAAAGCACCAATCCAAAGCGCCAAATCTGGATTAACCGGATTTTTTACCAAAACTGGTTTGTTGGTTCCTCTCAACGCTTGAGCAATTTCCTGAACCGTGAATGGGTTAACCGTAGAACGCGCGCCAATCCAAAGAATGTCTACATCTGCTTCCAATGCTGCAAAAACGTGGTGTGCATTCGCAACTTCTGTTGCCGTTTTGAAACCGAATTCTTCTTTTACTTTTTTTAGCCAGTTAAGACCGATTACCCCTACTCCTTCGAAACCGTTTGGTTTGGTTCTTGGCTTCCAAATCCCTGCACGGAAAGCTGAGATTTCTGCACCACTTTCTTTCAGTCTTTTAGCTGTTTCTAGCATTTGAGATTCGCTTTCTGCACTACAAGGACCTGCAATAATCATTGGGTTTGCGAAGTCTTGTATCCAATCGTTCTTTAAATCGTTTAAGTTCATATTTTTAATTTTATATAATTTTAAATTAATGCAATAGTGTATCTGTTATAAATCTTGATTTATAATTCCTTTTCAAAAAGTACCGTTAAAAAAATTTTAAATGCGTTACGGATTTGAAATTGTCCGCCTTTTTTTGAGAAAGAAATTCAGTTAGCTAAACCAATAAAATCGGTAATAGGTTCTGAAATTTCCGTAATAAAATCCAAAAAAGCTAAATAATCTGTCAAAAGAAATGACAGATTCGGAAGTTGTAAAATATGGAAATTGGTTTGATTCCATTTTATAAATCCTTTATTAGAAGACTTTTAGCTTGTTTTGATTAATATTTTTCTTCGTACGTTGAAGAATTCTTGAACAAATATATAAATTAATATCAAACTGAGCTTAATTCTAAGACAAAAATAAAAGCAGACTTTAATCTGCTTTACTAAATTTTAATTCAACATTTGATTTTTACATAGAATCTGCTTTAACAATTACTGCGTTTGATTTGAAACTTTATGAATATTTATGTTGACTTTCCCATTAGTCAAAACACCTAGATTAATCGGTAGAACTCCAGAGGTATTAACTGCAAAAGTTAATGTATCTCCACTATTGAGATGTACCAATGAAGTTAGTGTTGTAGAAGTTACAGGAACAGAAGCAATTGTAATAATACCTACAATATTAAGCCTGATACCATCAAAGACTTTTTCATCCCACACTGTAGATCCGTTTTTTAAGATCCCTAACCTTTTTCCTCCCAAAAGATCAAGATCAACACCGGCAGTAAGCTGGAACTCATAAGTGACAGCATAGACACCAGATTGTTGAGCTGTGAAAACTCCAGTGTTGAAAAGCAAAGGATTTCCCAACTTTGTATCGTTGGCACCTGTAAGATTGACTTTGTACCAAGAATTACCTAATCCCAAATCCAATAGAGACCAAGAGCCTGTTTTCGAAGCATAGTAAGCCTGATTATTAAATAATATGTCTGCGCTAATCTGCCTAACCTCGAAATCCCCGGTAGTCGCATTTTTATCCAAAATTAAAATCACCTGATCACTCGTAGGATAAGTTGAAACAACTGGCAAAGTTCTTATTTTAAGATTTCCGTTGATATCAAGAGTTGATTTTGGGGTCGATGTATTGATCCCGACTTGTGCGTATGCAATATTCGTTAATACAAAAACAACGAACAATAAGAAGTGTTTTTTCATGAATTTCGTATTAAATATTATTATTAAAAGTTATAAATGCCAACCATCTAATACTTTCTACTAATTCCTATTTGGAATGTTTTCCGTTCCAAGACTCTCTCTTCTTTATCCTATTTAAGTTCTCAAATAATTATATAGTTTTCAAGGTTATTAGTTTTTTTTAATTGTTGGTTTTTTGGACTGACCATAAAACCAACAATTATTGCACTACCATTGGTGTCCGTTCCTTGGAGGTGGATCACTTAAGGTTGGTTTACTGGCTGCATTTGTACTATCCACTTGTGTACTATCGCTGCCTCTTTTATAAATTAAATTGGGTTCATTGTCAGGATTAATATTTGATGCTAGATCTTCTTCCTGCGCTCTGCAAGAATTTGCAATTATTAAAATTGTTGCTGTTAAAATAGTTGAGATAAACTTTTTCATTATTAAAATTTTTGAAGGTTATCCCGGCCGGTTATTTAGAATTCTGTTATCAAATCTATTGACAATCTATTGCTTTAAGAAAGAGTAATGGTGCTTATTTAGAAATAAGCACGTGACACAATATATGATTAACAATATTTAAACGATTGATTTTTATCACAATAAAATTCTCAATCATAATATTAAATTTTAAATATTTTCAAATAGAATATATTTTAGAACAATTTTTGGTTTAAATTAGATTCATAAAACTTAACCATTAATTTTGAAGAGATATGAAAAAAATCTATTTCATAATTGCAATACTAACATTTGCACTCTTCTTTTCCCAGAAACAGAAGCTTAGTGATTACTATAAGTTCAAGAAAAATTATGAAAACTATCCTGAAAATGATGTTAGGGCTTTTGATTATCTTAACAGATATATAAAACTGGCAAAAGAAAACCAAGATTACGTAACGCTTATCCAAGGCTATAAGGATGCAGTCTTTTATTCTCCTTCACCCAAAGACAAACTGAAATATGCTGACAGCACAATAATAGCTGCAAACCAAACCCAAAATGCTGAGATAATCAGTGATGCTTATTTGGGTAAAGGCATCATTTATTATTTCAACTATAAAAAATTTAAGCCTGCTTTAGATGAATATATAAAAGCTTATGAATACTCCGAAAATACCCAAAATGATTATCTGAAAAATGAAATCCTATATCATCTTGGCACAGTTAAAAGTTATTTGGGCTATTATGATTCTGCTTTGGTACACTTCAACCAGGCTAATCAATATTTCCAACAAAATCTGTTGGTATCCGCTCATCCTAATGTTATATTCAACAATAAAAAAGGCTATTATAACAGTTTACACAGGATTATCGTCTGTCAGAGGCATTTGAAACATTATAAAGTTCTCGATTCCTTGATTAATATAGGGTTGTTCCAGACACAAAATAATCCTGACTATCAACAGGAATATGGTTATTTTCTAAAGGAAAAAGGTATCGAAGCGTTCCGAAAAAAGCAATATCATAACTCTATTCATCTTTTGCGAAAATCAATCAAACCGATTATTCATATTAATGATTTTGCATGGGCAACGGTGGATTATTTCTATACAGGAAAGTCTTATCAGGCATTGAATAATTCTCCAAAAGCGATTATCTATTTCCAAAAAGTAGATTCGGTTTTTCAAAAACATAATTTCATCCTTCCAGAACTCCGAGACAGTTATGAAACGCTCATTGATTATTATAAGGATAAAAATGATAGCGAGAAAGAACTCTATTATACCAAACAGCTCCTAAAAGCGGACAGGATTATTACTAAAGATTTCGCTTATCTGTCGTCAAAAATCCATAAAGAATATGATACAAAAATCCTGCAGGAAAAACTTAAGGAAACGACTTCCTGGGGCGTTTGGATTGTTGTAAGCTTAGCTTGTATTGCAGCAATGTTGATGTTGCTTCTTATTATGAAAGAGCATAATGAGAAAAAAGCAAAAATAAACTACAAGATCCTGGAAGAAAAATTATTGACCAGCATCTACACAGCCGCAGAAAAAAAGAATATACAGATTATCGATGAGAAATTAGAGACCGAAAAATGTCCACTAAATGAAAATCTGATCGAAAATATCCTGGCAAAATTAAAATGTTTCGAAGAGAAAAACGGATTTATAGAAAGTGGTTTAACCATCAACAAATTAGCCCATAAGTTGCGGACCAACTCCACTTATCTGTCTCAGATTATTAATGATCACAAAGGAATGAATTTCAACAGGTATCTGGGAGAACTTAGAATTAATTATATCACAAACAAATTATACACGGACAAGATATTCCTGAGCTATAAGATAGAAACTTTGGCAGAAAAATGCGGCATTGCTTCCAGAACCAATTTTTCAAATCTTTTCACAGAAATCAATGGGATGCGCCCAACTGAATTTATCAAGAAAAGACAAAATGATGTTCAACAGAATGAGAAATCCAATATTATTAATATCCAATTTAAGTCAGATCAAACTTCATCAGGTCGTCTAAATCTCTCAAAAGAGGATTAATCTCAGCAAATTTTTCAAAAATTTTGCGCTTTGTCATTACCTCCTTTTTAATCGATAAATCTGTTTTATAATCGATTTCAAATTTAAAATTATTGACCTTGTGCCTAAAATGGTTAAAAAACTCTGGACTGACTCTATCAAATTCTGATTTAGCAAATTCTGATGAGTATTTAACCGTTACCTGGTTCTCATCTGATTTTTCCATCCTAAAGCTGCTGATGGCATTGTAAAGAAAGGTATTGGTTTTCGCTGTATTTTTTAGAAAAATATCCCATTCCCTATCAAGATCAGTTTGAGAAAAATGATTCGATGGAAGGTTTTCATCTTTGATTTCTGCGAAATCATCTTTCTTGATTTCCTCTTTTTTCTCTAAAGCAGCTTTGATGCTGAACTGCGAATTGGAAGAGCTTTTGGCAATCGGTTCAGAAGCTTTCTGAATCACTTTTTTGGGTTCTTCAAAAACGGATTTTACCGGTTCAGGCTTGGATTCAGCTTGAACTTTTGGTTCTGTAGAAACAGGTGGTTTATTATCGGAAATTAAATTAGCCTCAAGAAGTGGCGCTAATATCAGGAACTTTTTTTTTTAGCTTCCAAACCTGCAGTCAGACTTGACAATTGCATCAGCGCAATCTCCACAGTCAATCTTGGATTTTTGGAATTTTTATAATTGATATCAGCGAAATTACAAATTTCAATCCCATCAATTAATTGTTGAGCCGACCATTTCTGAGATTGTTCAGCGAATTTGGATTTCGTTTTTTCTCCAACTTCGATAAGATTCAAAGTTTTAGGATTTTGAGCCATCATCAGATCTCGGAAATGATTCCCCAATCCGGCAATGAAAATATGCGGGTCGAAACCTTTCTTAACAATCTCATCAAAAGCGGTCAAAACACTTGGAATATCATTTTCTTTAGCTAAGTCAACAATCTTCAGATATTGGTCATAATCCAGAATATTAAGAACTTCAGCTGCTTTCTCAAGTGTAATATTTTTTTGAGAAAATGTACTTAGTCTGTCAAAAATAGACAAAGCATCTCTCAAAGCACCATCTGCTTTCTGAGCAATCAGATAAAGTGCATCATCTTCGTAAGTGATGTTTTCCTTCTCCGCAATTTTTCTCAGATGTTCCTGAATATCTTCAATCGTGATTCTCTTGAAATCATAGATCTGACATCTGGAAAGAATCGTAGGAATAATTTTATGCTTCTCAGTAGTCGCCAAAATAAAAATAGCGTGGGCAGGCGGTTCTTCCAGAGTTTTCAAAAACGCATTGAAGGCAGCCTGAGACAACATATGAACCTCGTCGATAATATACACTTTGTATTTACCAACCTGAGGTGCAAATCTCACTTGATCAATCAGTTCACGAATATCGTCAACAGAGTTATTGGAAGCCGCATCTAATTCATAAATATTAAATGCAAATCCGTCATCATCCGCAGCGCCAGATTTTTCATTGATTTTTCTGGCAAGGATTCTGGCGCAAGTTGTTTTACCAACACCTCTTGGCCCGCAGAAAAGCAATGCCTGAGCAAGTTGACTTTCATCAATTGCGTGCTCCAAAGTATCTGTAACGTGAGATTGTCCAACAACAGTGTCAAACTCTTGCGGACGGTACTTGCGTGCGGATACGATGAAATTTTCCATTGCTCAAAAGTAAGGATTAATTGTGAATTTTGGAAATGGTTTTTATTTTTGTGAGAATATTTTTTGAACACAAAGTCCGCAAAGATTTTATTAATTATTGAAATATTTTAAAGTTCGCAAGGCGCAAAAACTTAGCAAAGAATATAAGGATTATTCATCTTCATCTAAAAAATCAAGTTCGTCATCACTCTGGATATGATCGGGGGAAATTCCTGGCGGCTTGAACAATCCCCAATTGTCAACGATATAATGTTTTGGATTAAAGCCGGAAATCCAATCGATGAATAGAAGTCTGAATTCTTCAACTAAGTTTCTCACTAAATTATAATACTTAGAATCAGAAAACCTAAATGCTCCAAAGTATTCCCTCCAACAAAAATATCTCTTGCTGCTTTTCTGATAATTGTTGCATTCTCCATTTTAATATCATAAAGCTTCACAGCTTCAGCACCGCAAATTTTAGCCTGAATTAGCATAATATCTCCAAGTAAATTTCCTTTAATACTTTGCAAATAGTCATTATCTTCTGGAAACAAGCTTGTAATAGTTTCAAGGACATTAAAAATTTCTTGAGATTTTTTATAAATCGGTAATTCAAAGCATTCCATCAAAAATTAAATTTTGAAATTAAATATAACAAAAAAGAGAGCAAATTGCTCTCTTTAAATATCTTGATTGTAATTTCTTACAATTCCAAAGCTTTTCTCTCGTCGCCATCCATTAAGAATTCTACCGGATTGTCGATCGCTTCTTTCACCGCAACCAAGAAACCTACGGATTCTTTACCATCAATGATTCTGTGATCATAAGATAAAGCTACATACATCATTGGTCTGATCACCACTTGTCCATCAACCGCAACTGGTCTTTGGATGATATTGTGCATTCCAAGGATTGCAGATTGTGGTGGGTTGATAATCGGTGTTGACATCATAGAGCCAAACGTTCCACCATTAGTAATCGTGAACGTTCCACCCGTCATTTCGTCAACCGTAATTTTGCCATCTCTTACTTTTCCAGCAAGATCTTTGATATTCGCTTCAACGCCTCTCAATGTCATATTTTCAGCATTTCTAAGAACAGGAACCATTAAACCTTTTGGCCCGGAAACTGCGATAGAAATATCTGCAAAGTCATAATTGATTTTGAAATCGCCGTCGATAGAGGCATTCACGTCTGGATAAAGTTTCAATGCTCTTGTCACAGCTTTTGTAAAGAAAGACATAAATCCAAGTCCAATCCCGTGTTTTGCAGCGAATTCTTCTTTATATTGTTTTCTGATTCTGAAGATTTCTGACATATCAACCTCGTTGAAAGTCGTCAACATCGCAGTTTCATTTTTGACAGAAACCAATCTTGCTGCAATTTTTCTTCTAAGAACTGAAAGTTTTGTAGTGGTCTGAGCTCTGTTTCCGCCAGCCGGAGCACTTCCCATTGCAGGAACAGAAGCCGTTACCGCATCATCTTTGGTAATTCTGCCATCTCTACCAGAACCTGTTACCTGAGATGCACTGATTCCTTTCTCGTCAAGGATTTTTTTAGCAGCAGGTGAAGGTGTTTGAGAAGCATAAGTTTCAGTTTTAGCAGCTTCTGCTTTTACTGGAGCTGGCTCTTCTTTTTTAACTTCTGCTTTTGGTTCTTCTTTCGGTGTTTCAGCTGGAGCAGCACTTCCTGCTGGTTTTGCAGCATCCATATCAATAAGACAAACCACTTGTCCAACTTGTACTACTTCTCCTTCTTCAGCTTTCAAAGTAATAATTCCGCTTTGTTCAGCAGGAAGTTCCAAAGTTGCCTTATCAGAATCTACTTCCGCAATTGGCTGGTCTTTTTCTACGTAATCACCGTCTTGTACTAGCCACGTTGCAATTTCTACTTCTGTGATAGATTCTCCCGGTGAAGGAACTTTCATTTCTAATATTGACATACTAATATTGTTTTTAATTTCAGAACAATCCGAAGATTGCTATTCTTTATAGTTTATTAATTTTATTACGCTGTTACTGGCCTTTTTGCAGGTTCGTCATTAGTCTGGAAAACATCATTAATGATTTTGGTCTGATTTTTCTCAAACATCTTGTGGCTTCCCGGCGCAGGTGTTCCGCTGGCAACAGGAGAAATCACCTGAATTCCTGTATCTCTGAAGTTTCTGAGGATATAACTCCAAGCCCCCATATTTTCCGGTTCTTCCTGAGCCCAGATTAGAGCTTTTCTGTTTTTATATTTTTCGAAGATAGCATTCAGATTATCCATTGCTAACGGATAAATTTGTTCCAATCTTACCAAAGCTACTTTATCATCGTTAAGCTCTTCTTTCTTAGCCAATAAATCATAATATAATTTACCAGTACAAAGTACCAATCTTTCCACTTTTGTAGGGTCAGCAGTTGGGTCGTCTAAAATTGGCTGGAAACTTCCGTTAGCTAAATCTTCCAAAGGAGAAACCACTTTCGGATGTCTCAACAATGATTTTGGCGTCATAATAACCAATGGTTTTCTGAAGTTGAATTTCATCTGTCTTCTCAACAGGTGGAAATAGTTAGCCGGCGATGTGATATTAGCCACAATCATATTATCATTGGCACAAAGTGTCAGGAATCTTTCCAATCTTGCAGAAGAGTGCTCTGCGCCCTGACCCTCGGAACCGTGTGGCAACATCATTACCAAACCGTTCTGGATTTTCCATTTTTCTTCAGCTGCTACCAAATATTGGTCAACGATAATCTGAGCACCGTTGGTAAAATCTCCGAACTGAGCTTCCCAAATGGTTAAAGTTCTCGGCGCTGCCATAGCATAACCGTAATCAAAGCCTAAAACACCATATTCTGACAGATGCGAGTTGTAAACATCAAATCGTTGCTCGTTAACATGACGAAGTGGGATATATTCCTCCTCCGTATCTTCGGTTTTCACGACAGCGTGACGGTGAGAAAATGTTCCTCTTTCTACATCTTCCCCAGAGATTCTCACGTTGTATTTTTCGGTAAGAAGCGTTGCGTAAGCCAGCAACTCTCCCATTGACCAATCCAATGAATTGTTCTCTACCATCTTGATACGGTTTTCGAAAAGACGCGTAATCTTGTTGATGAATTTTTTATCGCCTGGCAATGTGGAAATCTTGATTGCTAATTCCTTCAGTTTTTCCAAATCGTAAGACGTGTCTACTTCTGATTTTACAATGCAGTTTTTACCTCCGATTGGGAAATCTGTCCAGTCGTCCTGCATAAAAACGTCCATCGTATTTCTTTCGATTTCTTTGGACGCATCAAAGTTTTCATCAAGCAAAGCTTTGAATTCCTGCTCCATTTTTTTCAAAACTTCGTCAGAAACAACATTTTCCTTAATTAAAAGTTCCTTATAGATTTCTCTCGGATTCTGATGTTTTGAAATTAATTTATAAAGATTAGGCTGCGTAAATCTTGGCTCATCCCCTTCGTTATGACCATATTTTCTGTAACCCAAAAGGTCTATGTAAACATCTTTACCAAACTTAGCACGGAAATCTGCCGCAAATCTAATGGCGTGAACAACAGCCTCTACGTCATCAGCATTGATGTGCATCACCGGCGAATCCGTCACTTTAGCGATATCCGTACAGTAAACAGAGGATCTTGCGTCAAGATAGTTAGTTGTGAAAGAAACCTGATTATTTACAACAATGTGAACTGTTCCGCCCGTTCTGTAACCTTCCAGATTCATCATCTGAGCGATTTCGTAGACGATGCCTTGTCCTGCGATCGCACCATCACCGTGAATCACGATTGGTAAAACTTTGGAATAATCGTTTTGGTAAGTGTTGTCCACTTTGGCTCTACAAATACCTTCTACAAGCGCAGCAACAGTCTCAAGGTGAGACGGATTCGGAGTAAGGTTGATTCTTACTTCTTCTCCGTTGGCTGTTGTGATTTTCTTAGAAGACCCTAAGTGGTATTTAACATCACCAGAGAACACATCTTCCTCGAATTCTTTTCCTTCGAATTCTGAGAAAATCTGCTTGTATGATTTTTGAAAAATATTAGTCAAAACATTCAGACGACCTCTGTGAGCCATCCCAAGAACAACCTCATCAACGCCTAACTGGGAAGAACGCGTAATCAATTGGTCAAGCGCAGGAATCAAAGATTCGCCACCTTCCAGAGAGAAACGTTTTTGACCTACGAATTTTGTATGCAAATAATTTTCAAACGCCACCGCTTGGTTTAGTTTAAAAAGAATTTCAGTTTTTTCTTCAGCAGAAAGTTTTGGATGGTTTTCGTTAACATTCACCCATTCCATAATCCACTTCTTCTCCTCTACATTCTGGATGTGCATATATTCCACGCCGATAGAATCACAATAGGTATTCTGAAGGTGTGTAATGATCTCCTGCAAAGTTGCGGGACCTGGCATCCCAGTCTGTGTTGCGGAATTGAATTTTTTATTCAGATCCTCTTTGGAAAGACCAAAGTTCTCGATCTCCAAAGTCGGGAAATAATGTCTTCTTTCTCTTACCGGATTGGTTTTTGTGAAAAGGTGACCTCTTGAGCGGTAAGCCTCAATCAGATTCACCACCTTGAATTCTTTTGTGATATCTTCAGAAACAGCATTGTTGCTTACTGCCTGCTGAGCGTATTGAACAGGATCTGATGCAGAAACCGGAGCATCTGCATCCTCATCACCGTAGTTTTCCAATGCAAAGTCGAATCCCTGGAAAAATGCTTTCCAGGAAGGTTCCAGCGCATCGGGATATTTTTTGTACTGCTCGTACATATCGTCGATTAGCTGAGCATGTACGGCATTTAGAAATGAAAATTTATCCATTATTACAGATTATCTGTTAAAATTTTAATTTTAAATAATTGCCAACAAATTTACTAAATTTTTGTGGACTTACGGTTAATGTAACGATTTATTCCAGTAAATATACATGATATTTATCAGATTAATTTATCGATAAACCGGCAGGGATAATTTCAGTTTTACATCTTGATTTTCCGTTGGTTCCTCCAGAAATTCTTCCAGAAGCTGTCCGTTTCTCAAAGTATCTTTTTTCGCTTTTTTGAGAAGCTCCTGTATATTTTTCACCCGGTTGTTATAATTCCCCTGATAATAGATGTAATAGACCTTAGAAGCATTAAGCGTTTGGAAACTGAAGTTATTATCACTTACAGAGATCCTTTTGGACAATGGAACTCCATAGAAATAAGAGATTTCTTTATCCTTGAGATTAGAAGGATTGGTAATCAACACCGGCATACCAAATTCATCTTCTTTTTTACCAAGATCAGACTTGACATAATTGATTACTTTACCGTGATTCATCAGGACGTTTTTGTACAGAATATCCTTGGTATTGCGCGTACTGACATTAACTCCAAGAAGCAGTTCGCCATCCCTGTTTTCCACCATAATACTATCATATTTGATTGATGCCAGCTTTTGATCTCTATCTACCTTATTGCCTAATAACAGATAAAGATTTTTCATACTCTTATCGATGCTATTGACAAAAAAATCTTCTGCCACCAAGTTAAGAGAACGCTCCAGGTAACTTCTTTTTGGTGTATGAATATTCCAGAACATTTTTGTCCTATTACCGGCAGCTGTAAATTTGACATCGATCAAATAAGGGTTATCACTGTCTCCTTCAAACAATTGATAGCGTAGCGTACGATTAACATTGGAATATCTGATAAAAAGATCACCAAATTCTTCGTGACTTTTATCCGAAAATTTCATTGCACTTCCAATGCCTTCATAAGGTGTAAAAAAAGAATAGCTCAAGTCTTCTTTTTCTCTAAAATAATCATTCCAAGCAGCAAAATTCTGAAGATTGTTAAACTGAGGAAAAACTTTATCTACAGGATAATCGATTTCTGATTGGTGGGTGAAGCTTTTACTATCATCCACAAAATTCATGGACACAGAATAGATCCCGAATAGACAAATTATTATAATTAAAAGAAATTTTAGCCAGCGCATTATAAGTAAGATTAGAAAGGATAACCGATTGCAAAATTAACAGTAGGTTGCAGCGGTTTGATTTTATCAACAACCCAGCGGTCACCTGACGGACGGTTCGGATCATACATTTTGTAAGCAAAATCCAGTCTGGCAGTAACATAGGCAATATTAATCCTCAATCCAAAACCACTACCGACGCCCATCTGACTGATAAACTTTTTGAATTTGAACTGGTCTCCAAAGCCAGTATCCTTCAGTCCCCAGATATTTCCGGCATCTGTAAAAATCGCCGTTTCGAACATATCGGTTAGTGGAAGACGGTATTCTAAACTGGTGGTTAGTTTTATATTATCCATAGCGTAAGAACGGACACGCTCATCCAGCTGTGAATCTGCAGGACCAAGACCACCAAAAGCAACCCAAGCCCTTATATCATAAGCACCACCATTGAAATAAGATCTTACAAATGGCATCGATGATGAATTGCCATAAGGAATTCCGATCCCGAAAAATTGACGGAAGGCCAGAGTGTGCGGTTTAACACGGTCATTAAAAAAGGTAAAATATTTTTTGAAATCAAAATCAAACTTGATAAACTGCGAGAACGGAATTTTGAAAATCGTTTTTGAATTACCGGAAACAACACCATCCTCCTGTTCGTTTTTCGTAAAAAGATTAAGCGCATTACCAGCTAGTTCTACTTTTCCACTGAAATATATTGGGTTTTTATAGTCTTTTTTTCCAATCTCGTTGTAAGTAAAATTATAGATCACAGAAGAGATGATGACATCCTGTGTCTGACGGTCTTTGTTAATTAATGACTGTCTGAAGGCATTGATAACATCTTGATTCTCTGCTGGAATGGATGCCAAAAACGCCTGATCATTAATAATCATTTTAGAAATCTGATCGTAGGAATAATTATCTGTATTCACATCCGGATGAACATCCCTGTACCAATCAAACACGGCCATTCTAATCAAATCTTCTGCCGGGAAATACTCGTAATAACGGTCTTTGTTTTGGGTTAAGCTCAGTTGTGTATTGAACAAAGTCAATCTATGCTGAACGCGACCGTCGTCAACATTGGCAAAATAATTAAGCCCCGCATTGAAGTTGATCCTTCCTAAACCGATATTATTTTGAACCGAAGCCCCCAAGTTGATGCTGGTTGTTGGCGAATATTTTTTTGGAATCACTTTATAGTATCTTCTGAAAGGCACTAATAATCTCGGAAAAAGAAGTGAAGCCTGCGCCGACAATTCGTAAGCATTAAAGAATGCGTCAGGGTTTTTAGGATCCTTGGTTGTCCCGATCACACCAGAGAAACTTGTCACAAGGTTTTCTGCACCGCCAAAAACATTTCGCGTTGTAAGATCTACCGATGGCGAGAAGCCGAAATTCAGAATCTGAGAATAATGAATATCCGTAGCAATATTAAATTCATATTTTGGCAAAGGTCTAAGGACGTATTCGACATCAATAATACTGTCCGATCCTTTTCTGAATTCATCAGAAGCTTTAAGAATCGTGAAATTATTCATCGAGATCAGGTTTCTTCTCGTCAGATCCAGATTAGATTGCTTGTATTGGTCGCCAGGTCTCAAGATGATCGGCAACCATAAAGAATTGGGCTTATAAGCACTGTCTTTTCTCAGAATATTAATCCCCCGTAGCGAATCTTTCAAGGGCAGTTTATTGACATCATTCAGTCTGTTAGCCACAGAAACCGTCACTTTCCCAATCGTTGATTTTCTGTAAGGTGTATCCAAAGAGTCTCTGTGGATGCTCATCACGACAGGAACATTTTTTCTTCCCCGTAAAGAATCTGCAACAAAATAGATATCCTGATTATCATTATTGAATTTATAATAACCTTCCTCACGCATCAGTTCATTGATCCGATTGATTTCCTTTTCCAAAACTGTTTCGTCAAGAATCTGGCCTTTTCTCACGATACTTTTATTTAAATTGAATTCATACAAACTTCTGATATTAGGATCAGGAATATTGTAGTAATATTCTTTGATATAAGTGGGATCTTTGTGCGTGATGATATAATTGACTTCCGCTTTTTTAGCCGCTGAATCCCTTTTGACATCGGTCTTAACTTCGGAATCCCAATAACCACGATTTATCAATCTGTTGTTGATACTTTTGGCACTCTGTTTTGTCTTGGCATCACTATAGATGACAGGCGCTTGTCCAACGGTATGAAAAAAACGGTTCCAAAAAAGATTTTTCCCTACATACTCCGGATGATTGTATTTCACGAAAAGCGAATCTCTCAGCTTCTGATTTCTCATCTCGCTGGGATAAGTCATATATTCTTTCAGAATCGTATCGTACTTTGGGTTTGCCATATTGTAAAAAGCCAATCCAAGTGGTAAAACAAAAAGTGTATTTTTATTCGGTTTTTGAGCTACAAGATCAGGAATCTCGTCAGAAAATATTTTACCGTCCGTATACTGAAAGTTATTTTTTGTCAAAAGATATTCTCCGTCAGGAACTTTTTTTGTCACATTACAGGCATACAAAAAAACACTGAAAATTGCGGAATAATAAAATATATGATACTTTTGAAAATATTTGTTGATATGCTTACGGCTCATACTATAAAGATAATACAGTCTCTGGACAAAAAGAAATACAGGCAAAAATACAATTTGTTTTTAGTTGAAGGTAATAAAATCATAAAAGAACTCCCAAATTCTGATTATGAAATTACGGAACTCTATTCTATTGATCCTGATAAACTCAATATCAAAACGGAAAAGACTGATAGAATCTTGCCCAACGAGCTCAAAAAAATCAGTTTTTTGCAGAATCCAAAAGACTCTGTTGCGGTCTGTAAAATCCCCGAAAATAATATAATCAAGGATACTAACATCCAGATTGTTTTGGATGGAATCCAAGATCCGGGAAATCTTGGAACCATTATCCGGTTAGCGGACTGGTTTGGGATAGAACAGATTATTTGCAGCAACGATACGGTTGATATTTATAATCCGAAAGTAATTCAGGCAACAATGGGATCTTTCTTGAGAGTCAATGTATGTTATGTTGATCTGGATAATTATCTCTCAACTTATCAGCATCCAATTTTGGGAACTGATATGGACGGTGAGAATATCTATAAAACCGATTTTCCGGAAAAATTTTCTTTAGTCTTCGGGAATGAAGGCAACGGTTTAAGAGATTCTACAGAAAAATTAATTTCAAAAATGATTACCATTCCAAGATTTGGACAAAATCAATCCACAGAAAGCCTGAATGTATCAATGTCTGCAGGAATCATTCTCGGCGAGATTTTTTCCAAGAAATAAATTTGCCTCTCCATCATTGGAAAGGCAATTTCTAAATCAGTTTTTCTAAACTTTTAGTGGTTTTATTTCTCTGATATTCATCCAATTTTTTATGGAGAAATCTCAGGGCATAAGGTGCTACATAGACTAGACCTAGTCCTATCAATTTTCTTTTCCAATTTTTATTCATCACGCTTTTTTTTGCAAAATTTCCTACCATTGCTACAACGCCCATTTTGATTGCGTTTTCTAGCAAGCCAGATTGTAAACTGTCATTAGCTAATCCAAGCATATTTTTTTTAGAAGCCGATTCTTTGAGTCCAGAAGATATTTCTCTCATAATATTTTGTGTATCTAATGAAAGAGAAGTATCTCCGTCCTCGTCTCTCGTTTCTTTCAGATACTTGTCCGTGAAACCGTGTGTCAAAACACCAAGACTTTCTTTTTTACTTTTGAATGTCAGAATATCCTCCAGTTCACCAATCTCCTGCTTCAGGAGTTTTTTTTGACTTCTAAGTTCATTAATATTATTGTAGTTAGTCGCCATAGGTTAATGTTTTAAAAATTCGATTACTTGATTTGCGATAGAGTTTACAATTTTTTTCTTCAGAAAGATCACAATAATCATCAAAAGAAAATAAAATCCGGCAACAATTAAAAATCCATAAGACATATTTCCTAAAGATTCCCCAATCAGAAAAGCGATTCCGAAGTTGAAAAGAATAATAAAAAACGAAAATGCAATGAGTACAATAGAGATAAACGCTATGATGCCGGCAGATAAAGAAGACTTCTCTGTAAACTGCAGCTTCAGAAGATCCAGGCGCTTCGTCGTATAATCTTTTATAATATCTATCATAAGAATCTTATTAAAAATAAAATTACACAATAATTTACAAAAAAAGGAACTTAGAAACTAAGTTCCTTTCTGTAAAACTAAATTTAGAGATTACTTCAAACCATCTAACTCAGTTTCTACATCTTTTACGACATCAGATGTCTTGGAAACAATCTGGTCTTTGTATTTATCATAACTATCTTTTACAGTTGCTGCAACATTTTGTGCCGTTTCTTTGAACTGGGAAGATAATGATTGATATTTGTCTTTCACATTAGAAGAGACTTCTGAATATGTATCTCTCACTTTTTCCGACGTTTTGCTGTATTCATCAACCGCTTTATCTTTAAGATCGTTAGCCTTGTTTCTGATTTTTTTTCTGGTTTCTTTACCTTCTTCCGGTGCATAAAGCAATCCTAAAACCACACCTGTAGCAGCTCCTGCTAACAATGCAGCTAATATTGCTGCAGAATTCGACTTCTTTGACATTGTTTATAATTTTTAAGTTATTTAAAAAAGGGTTATTGTAGTTTTAAATTTACAACTAAAATGCCAAAAGAAAAAGAAAGGTCTTAAAATTTTGTTAAAACTTTTTGATATAGGACAAAATCAGCGCTATTGTTTCTTCTTTATTGATATTGGTATTATCAATCAAAATAGCATCATCTGCCTGTTTCAAAGGAGAAATTTCTCTTTCACTATCAATCTTGTCACGCAAGATTAAGTTTTGTTTTACCGTTTCGATATCTGTTTTTTCTCCTGCCAGCTCTAACTCCAGGAAACGTCTTCTGGCACGCTCATCCTGACTTGCTGTCATAAAAAATTTATAATCCGCCTCAGGAAGCACCACTGTTCCAATATCTCTGCCATCCATTATGACACCACCCTTTTTAGCGATGTCCCGCTGTGTTGTTAAAAGGTAATTACGGACTTCTGCCTCTTTAGCAACTTGGCTTACATTATCAGAAACCTGAGGAAAACGGATTTCTTTATCAATGTTTTTCCCATTGAGAAATAGCTGGAGTTCACCATCGATGTTTTGAAATTCCAGATTGATTTTCGGAAGTTCTGAAATCAATTTCTCAATATCAATTGTTTTATCCAAATTAACACAATTCTGAATAGCATAATAAGTTATGCCTCTGTAAAGCGCTCCTGTATCCATATGGATAAGTCCCAGTTTTTTTGCGATGATTTTAGAAATCGAGCTTTTTCCTGTGGATGAAAATCCGTCAATAGCGATTACCGGTTTTTTTGTCATAGCGCAAAATTAGAAAATTTTAAAATTTTGACATTGAGAAATATTAAAAAATACTCTAATACACTCAAATCCTCAAACTCTATCTCCTATTCCCGCCAAGCTCTATAAGATCCATCGTCAATCCGAGCATATTAACATTGGAAGCATTATGATAACGCATATGAGAATAATCGAATCGGAAAGAAGAAATCTTCAAGCTGAAGCCAGCTGATAATCCAGAAAAACTTCTCTGATCAAGAACCGCCAATTCACCACCCCTCTTCACATTATACCCAAATCTGATATTGAAAGACTGACCCGGAAACAACTCTGCTCCGAAGGATAGGTGATCCAAAACTTTTCTTCCAAACTTGGTTTCCTGCCCGTTGATATCTGTATTCGCAGAAATATCGAATTGCTGCAAATCGTGCGCTGTAATAGTCAAGGCAGCCGGGAATTCGTCCAAAATTTTGGTATAACCGAGATCTACACGGAAAGGCAATCGCTCTCTCACTCCATTGTAAGGCTTGATTTGATAACCAAAATTCCTGAAAACCAATGCCAGAGTCTCATTACTCTTATCAAAATAATAAGTTACACCGGCAGTTGCAGTGACTGCAGAAGATGAGTAGGTGTCGATTTTTGACGTAACATAATTGATATTAGCTCCAATAGTCCAGTCATCCTCAAACTGATAAGCATAGCCTAACCCGACAGAAGCGTCCATTGCAGAAAAGTCACCATTGATAATAGAATTCTCATCAGTTCTTGGCATACTCCCATAATCCATATAACGGGCATTGAAAGAAGCTAAATGTCCGAATCCCAAATCTCTTACATAATTGATACTTCCGATTTTTGTATCCGCAAGATAAGAGGCGTAATTCAAAGAGATCATCTTATCCATCTCCAGATTCATCAGAGCCGGATTGGCTGCCGTAAAATTAACATCATAATCCCGAACAGAAATCGCATCTCCCAAAACAGCCTGCCTCGGAGAGATCGGAATATTGAGAAACTGATAAACCGTGGTTCCCGTTTGAGAAAAAACCACACTGGAAATTATCATTAAAAAGAGACTGTAAAACTTCTTCAACACTATCTTTTGGCTTTGCAAAAATAATCTATTTTGATGCTTATCAAAATTTTTGAACGACTATCTTTTTCATTAACGTAATTCTTTTGCTTTCATTATATTTGCACAGTCAAAAAATTGAAATAAAAAATAATAAATAGATGAAATATAAAAGAATCCTCCTGAAACTTAGTGGAGAAGCACTAATGGGAAACCGCCAATACGGTATTGATAACGACAGGTTGAGAGAATACGCTGTCGAGATCAAAAAAGCTGTAGACAAAGGCTGCGAAATTGCCATTGTGATTGGTGGAGGAAATATTTTCAGAGGATTAGCCGGCGCTGCAAAAGGAATGGACAGAGTTCAGGGCGATTATATGGGAATGCTAGCGACGGTTATCAACGGGATGGCTTTGCAAGGCGCTTTGGAAGATGCAGGAATCATCACCAGATTACAATCTGCTATCGAGATGGACAAAGTCGCTGAACCTTTCATCAAAAGAAAAGCGGTTCGTCATCTTGAGAAAGGAAGAGTCGTAATTTTCGGAGCTGGAACAGGAAATCCATATTTCACAACAGATACTGCAGCAACTTTGAGAGCCATCGAAATTGATGCTGATGTGATCCTGAAAGGAACAAGAGTGGACGGAATCTACGACAGGGATCCTGAAAAAAATGCAGATGCAGTGAAATTCAATAGCTTGTCTTTCGAAGAAGTTTTTGAAAAGAACCTGAAGGTAATGGATATGACAGCCTTCACGCTAAGCCACGAAAACAAATTACCAATCATCGTTTTTGATATGAACAAAGAAGGTAATCTGGAAAAATTAATCGACGGAGAAAATATCGGAACCCTGGTTAACGTTTAATGAGGATTGATTTTTGATATTGATTAGATTTAAAATCATTTATCAATTATAATTAATCATTCACAAAAATATGTGTCAATTATCAAATTTTAAATATACAATGGAAGAATTAGAACTCATTGTAGCATCGGTAAAGCAAGAGATGGATGCTGCAATCAAGCATTTGGATCACGCTTTTCAAAAAATCAGAGCCGGACGTGCTTCTACGTCTATGGTTCAGGATGTGATGGTAGAATATTATGGTGCGATGACACCTATCAATCAGGTGGCGAACGTTTCCGTGCCTGATGCGATGACCATTTCTATCCAGCCTTGGGACAGATCGGCAATCGGACCTATCGAAAAAGCGATTATCAATTCTAACCTTGGTTTCGCACCTTCTAATAATGGTGATGTGATCATCCTTAACGTACCACCTTTAACAGAAGAAAGAAGACGTGAGCTTGCCAAACAAGCCAAAGCGGAAACTGAACAGACCAAAGTGGTTATAAGAAATGCAAGACAGGAAGGTAACAAAGAACTGAAAAGACTGGAAGGTGTTGCAGAAGATCTTATCAAAGGTGTTGAAAAAGACATCCAAGATCTTACTGACGCTTATGTAAAAAAAGCTGATGATCATCTGAAAGTAAAAGAAGCTGAAATCTTGAAAGTTTAATGTACTAGAAGAATATAAAATAAAAAACCGCAACCAAATGATTGCGGTTTTTTATTTTAAGCAGAGTTCCTGCTAGCATTGATATTTCCAAACAGAGAACGCATTACCAGCTTTTCGTAAGTATCTCGGTCGCCTTCATTTTTCTGAAGTTTGATCAACGCATATTGCTGTATACTAAGTAGCGGAAGTACAATCTTTTCACGAATCTTGATAGACTTTCTGTTGATTGGCTCTTCCTGCATCAGAATTTTGTAGTCGGTAAGTTCCAGCATCATCGCTTTAGACAATTCGAATTCTGAGAACAAAACATTCCAGAACTCGCCAAACTTTTCATTATTTCGCATATAATAGGTCAATGGGAAATAAGTTTTATTCATACTCATCATAGAGTTCAGCACCAGCGTTTTGAAAAAGTCCGAACCTTTGTACAGTTCTTTGATTTCATCAAATCTTCCCTGATCTTTCAAAGTTCTCAGCGCAAATCCAAACCCAAAAAAACCGGGAACATTCTGTTTCAGCTGCGACCAGGATCCAACAAACGGAATCGCTCTCAGATCCTCAAACTTCAGTTCGGAACCTGCTCCACGTTTGCTTGGTCGGCTTCCTATATTGGTTCTTCCGTAATATTCCAGTGTACTCATCTCCTGTAGATAAGGCACAAACATTGGATGCGCTTTCAGGTCAGAATATTTTTTATAACTGATATCCGCCAGCTCAGAAATCAGTTGTCTTTCTTTATCATTCAGATCCTTTTTAATGCTTTTGAAAACATCATTTTCGATGCCTGCCGTCAGCAATTGCTCGAAATTAAATTTTGCCTGATCTTTATTTCCAAAAACACTCGTGATGGTTTGTCCTTGTATTGTTAATTCAATTTGATTATTAGCAATCGTGTTACCTTGAGAAGCATAGAAGTCATGTGTTTTACCGCCACCTCTTGCCGGCGGCCCGCCCCTACCATCAAAGAAGACAACCTTCATCCCATTTTCTTCAGAGATTTTAGTTAATTTTTCTTTGGAAGTGTAGATTTGCCAGTTCGCCTTCAGATAACCACCATCTTTGGTTCCGTCGGAGAAACCAAGCATAATAATCTGCTTGTTGTTTCTTTTAGCCAAATGTTTTTTATAAACCTCGTCGCTGTACAAGGTTCTCATTACTTCTTCCGATTTATCAAGACCTTCCATTGTTTCGAATAACGGAACAATATCAATATTGATTTCATCTTCAGAATAACCGCAAAGCTTCATCATCACATAGACATTCATCACATCTTTAACCTCGTCAGAATTTGAAATAATATAACGGTGCATTCCTCGTTCTCCATTATTCTCCTGGATCAACTTGATATTATAAATACTTTTCAGAGTTTCGCAAGTCATTTCATCTTCGAAATCATCAGGATTCAAAACCGCATTAGATTCTAAAAGATAGTTGATCTTTTCATCATTAGATTTTGAATCAACAGCTAATCCCGAAACTTTCACAAAGATATCATCTACCACTTTCTGGTGAACTCTGCTATCCTGACGTATGTCCAATGTGGCAAAATGTGTCCCAAAGATTTTCACACGATCTCTGTAATCATCCAGGACATCTCTAAACAAACCATTATGCTGCTCTAAAAGAATTTTTTCAGCCTCATCCAATTGATCAATGATTTCCTGTGCAGATATTTTAACGTCTTTCTGGAAAATAGATGCATATAATTTCTTACTTAGTTTTTCCAAAACATCAGAAACACCCCGGAAACTCAATCGTCGTCTTACATTTTTCAGATGACCATAATAATCTTTTAGAATCGAAATTCTCAATTCCTCGGCTACTTTCAAAGTGATATCAGCTGTTACGAAAGGATTACCGTCCCGGTCACCACCCGGCCAAAAACCTAACTGGATGATATCCGGACTGGGTGTAAAATTAGACGTTCCATAAACCTGTTTGATCTTTCTGTAAAGCTCGCCAATGCTTTGATAATAAACGTATCTCAGATAATAGATGATACTCATCGCTTCGTCCAATGGCGTTGGTCTTTCTTTGTTAACGAAAGGTGTTTTTCCCAACTGCTGAAGCAAGGTGTCAATCTGCGTTACCGAATCATTGATAATTGCATCTCTCAAATCGTGGATAATTCTCTGTACCGCATTCGGATAAAACTGTGTCGGGTGCGCCGTAAAAACAATTTTGATGGCAAAATCATCCATTTTTTTCCGGATTGCAGCCAAATGATGTTCCTGTGTTGCCCTGTCATAAAGATTCATAACCGTTCCCGAATCGGATTCAGAATGCAGCTGTTGAAATGCTGCATCTTCTATACTGTCAAACAATACGACTTGTCTTTCTATATATTGGATTATTTTAAATAGAAGTTCGGTTTTCTGATCCTCGGTTTCGAGCTCTGTATGTTTCTGGAAAAAATCTTCGACAATCTCTTCGGGCGATTTTCCAAGCTGATAGCCTTCTTTGCTTTCCTCATAGAGAAACGGGAGCAACATCCCGATATTGGTCATTTTATCATACGGCAAACTCATAAAAAGAGAATTGTAGATTTGGAATTTGTTTTCTACAATTTGCCGGAATTTTTCAATTTTCTGATCGTTTAGCATATAACAAATGTAAGAGATAAACTTAGAATCTCAATGTCAGCAAATGTTATTTTATCTTAAATTTTCGATGCTAAGCATTTTCCAAAACTTCAATAATTTCTGCACCAAATCTCCGGATTTTAGACTCTCCCAATCCATTTATTTGTTCTAAGTCTTGCAGATTATATGGTTTAAATTTCGCAATCGACATCAGATGTATGTTATGAAAAATAATATAAGGAGGCTGATTAAGTTCTTTAGACTTTTCATATCTCCACTCTTTTAGTTTATTATAAATAATTTTCTCTTCATCCGAAAGTTCTTCTTCAGAATTGATATTCAATTTATTTGAATTGACTTGCTTAGTCTTTTCTTGATAATTAATAAAGACGGACCAATAATTTATCTCACCCTGGATTAGTTCTGAATTCATATTCAAAATATCATATCTGGACAGAAAATCATTTACTACTGCTTCATCCGAAGCCTGAAACTCATCAGAAATCCTAATTCTAAAGACCTGAACTTTCATAACAATAAATTATTAAAAGACCTTGATTACATTCAGAACATAGTCAAGGTCATTACAATTATTTTGCACCTAAAAGGATAATTTCATCCACTCTTATTTCGGCTATTATTCGTTTTACCCCATCTTTATCATCATACGATCTGTATGTAAGTTTACCTTCGACAGCAATCTCTTTACCTTTCGGAACATATTTTTCAAGCACATCTGCTGCTTTTCCAAATGCGACCAGATTATGCCATTGGGTTTCTTCTACCCTCTCGCCATGAGAATTGGTATAATAATCATTGGTGGCAAGCGTAACCGTTGCTTTTTTGTTACCATTTTCAAAACTGAAAACTTCCACTTCTTTTCCTGTGTGACCAATCAATGTCACTTTGTTTCTTAACGACATAATTATAATATTAAAAAAATTAGACAGTTGAAAACGGGTCGTGTTGTCGTGTTTCCCGATTTCCTTGATGCAAATTTTCAACAAAGATGAAATTGGATTCGGTTAAAAAGTATTTATATCCGTTTGTAATCGTTTGTAAATGGAAATGATTTTATAATTTTAAAGAATACAAATTGTAATAACCAAATGAGATTACCAATAATATTACTGACTCTTAGCTACTTAGTTTTCGGACAAAGCTCAAAAGTTGATTATAAAATCGGGAAAAAAATCCACGGTAATTTTCTAGGTAATGGTAAAAAAGTAACAGCAACCGCCATAAAAACTAAAGAAGCAAATGGAAATCCTGTAGAAGACGGGACGCCGGCAGAATTTGAAATTCGATTTTCTGATTCTCAATTGAAACCAATAAAAGTTGGATGTTGCGAGACAATTCTGATTAATGAAGGCGATCTGAATAATGACGGAACGGATGAAATCTCCACATATCAAGCGCCAATGAATGGCTGCACCTACACAATGACAACCTACTCTTTTATCAAAGAAAACTGGATAAAAATTGTTCAACCGTTTTTGATTCCTACAGGATGTGAAAACCTTACCGAAAAGGATTTACAGAACAGAGTTTTCAAAGAAAATAAAAATGTTTATTTTCTAGCCAATGATATGAGCAATGAAAAAGGAAAGTTGATCAGAAGAAAAGCCGTCTACAGATAATTGAATATTTAAAACAAATAAAAATACACAAATGGAAAATCTAACCTGCCCGGAATGTGGCGATAAAATCGTCGGCAGATCTGATAAGAAATTCTGTTCCGATGCCTGTCGTAATGCTTATAACAACAAGCAAAATAAAACGTCTACCAACTATATGCGGAACATCAATAATAAGCTCCGCAAAAATTACAGGATACTTTCTGAACACAATTTTGAAGGAAAAACAAAAGTTAATCGTCATAAATTACTAAGTGCCGGTTTCGATTTCGATTTTATCACGCAAATCGTAACGTATAAAAACGGCGCTCAATACTTTTTCGTTTATGAGCAAGGTTACAAAATCCTTGATAACGATTGGGTATTATTAGTAAAAAAAAACAACTGAATAATATGACAATTACTTTTTTGATTCTATTGGTGTTGCTTGCACTCTATATTTATAATTTACCTGTTTTTGGAGGAAAGGCCGAAGGAAAAAGATTGGTGAGAATGAAACAATCTCCAAATTATAAAGATGGAACTTTTCAGAATCTGAGTTTTACGCCAGCTCTTGCAGAAGGTTATACAATGCGACAGGTAATGTGGGAATTTTTAACCGACAAAACCGAAAATAAAAAACCAATAAACCCTCTTCCAACCACCAAAATCGATTTGAAAGAGCAATCGATTTCTGACAATTTCTTAGTTTGGATGGGACACTCCACTTACTATTTTCAACTCGATGGAAAACGTTTTTTGGTAGATCCTGTCTTCAGCGGAAACGCTTCTCCAATCCCCGGAACGACTAAGGCTTTTACGGGAACAGACATTTATACCGCAGAAGATTTTTCTGAAATTGATTTTCTGATTATTTCGCACGACCATTATGATCATCTGGATTATAAAACCATTAAAAGTCTGCAATCAAAAATCGATAAAGTGGTTTGTGGCTTAGGCGTTGGCTCTCATTTCGAAAAATGGAAATTCCATGAAGATCAAATCATAGAACTAGATTGGTATGAAGAATCAGAATTAACTAAAGATTTCAAAATCACATCTACGCCAGCGAGACATTTTTCCGGTCGACGATTCAAAAGAAATAATACACTTTGGTCTTCTTATGCTTTGGAAACACCAACGAAAAAAATCTTTATAGGAGGTGACAGCGGTTATGATTTTCATTTTAAAGAAATAGGAGAAAAATTTGGACCTTTTGATTGGGCAATTTTGGAAAACGGGCAGTATAATGAAAAATGGAAATATATCCATACTTTACCAGAAGAGTTTGTGAAAGTTGCAGAAGAATTGAATGCAAAGAATATATTACCCGTTCATTCCGGTAAATTTGCACTTGCTCAACATCCCTGGAATGAGCCTTTGCAAAAAGCCTGTGATAACTGTCAAGGGAAAAATTTTAAAATCTCTACACCAATAATTGGCGAAAAAGTGAATCTGGACGATGATTCTCATATTTTCCCTGAATGGTGGAAGTCTTAATTCAACCAAAAAAGGATGAACAATTGTTCATCCTTTTCTATTTTTTAATTAAGCAAATTAATTAGTAGTAACCACTGTACCTTTTTGCCAGTTGCTATGGAATTTGCAATCCTTATACTTGTTATCAATTGAGATAAAAATTGAAGGAATCTTGGCATTAACCCACTTCTCTACAATTTCGTTTTTCTTTTTATTAAGGGCCATTTCTTTGACTCTTTCATAATCCGTGGACAGATCCAGTTGATGCGCATCAATCACGTCATTCACCTGAACAATGCTGATCATTTTTCTTTTCTGCTGATCTTCCTGTTGGAAAGGTTCTGTAATGTCATTCTTTTTAAGACCTGCAATCTGGTAAGAAATTGTTGGATCCAAACCTAATTTTTCAAGCTTGTCAGAACCATCCTGATTGTTGGTCATGATTCCTGCACTGTACTTGTTACTCTTGTCGTCAGAAAATTTATACGCTGCGTCTTTGAAGGATATTTTCTTTTCCAGAATCAAAGTTCTGATGCTGTCCAGTTCTTTTTTAGCAGCTGTTATTTCTTCTGCATTAGGCGTGCTTTTTATCAGAATATGTCTCGCATCGTATTTTTTACCATTTCTCTTGACTAATTGAATCAAATGATACCCAAACTCAGACTCAACAGGATCAGAAAGGTCGCCTTCCTGTAAATTAAGCGCAGCTGCTTCAAACGGCTTTACCATTTGCCCCATATTGATATTCTTGTAAAGTCCTCCAACAGCAGCAGAACCTTCGTCCTCAGAATAGATTCTGGCTTGGTTTTCAAAACTTTCACCTGCTTTTATATCCTGTTTGATCTTGTTAAGTTTATCAATAATTTCTTTTTTATGAGCAGCAGAAATTTTTGGATAGATACTGATTTTGGAAAGAGTTACCTCATCTTTTACGTTAGGAAGCTGATACTTGAACTGGTTATAAAAATCGGTTACCTCATTAGGTGTAACATCTGCTTTTTCAGTAATTCTCGCATACTTTTGCTGTCCGTAATAATTATCAGAATCAATTTTCTCAATCGCAGTTTTCATCTCGTAAGATGTTCTGAATTTGTAAGCTGCCAACATCGTTTTTTCATCCGGAAATTGACCTAGAATCTGGTTGTATTTGTTACCAGCCATTTCTTTGATTGCCGCAGCTCTATTTTCGATCAAGGTATCCTTTTTTGCTTCGTAGATCAGCAATTTGTTATTAAGGATACTCTCCATAAAATCACATTTATCACCTACATTAGCGCCCTGCTGCTTAGCATAGTTCGCTTGATCCTCTATGTCAGACTCCAGAACAATCTCATCACCAATCACGGCTGCTATCCCATCTATAAGCTGACCTTTTTGTAATTGTGCAGACAATTTTCCACTAGCCAGGAAAACAAAAACTGACAATAAAAAAAGACATTTTGTGTATTTTAACATTATATTTTGATTATTAAGGTGCAAAATTAGGATTATCAACCAATTCTGCTGTATTTTAAATTATAATTATTTCTTAAAATTTTTATTCAGTTCCGCCATAAAAGATGGCTGGATCTCAACTTTTGTTTTCGCACGTTGATCGGCCAGTGTTTTTTGCAAGAATTTTTCGGTTACAGCATCTGTCATATCTTCTTTTGCCTCATCCAATGTCATCTGCTGTTCCGGTAGTAGTTCGTCAATGGCAACAACCACATCTCTTCCGGAGATTTTTGTCAGAAAGGTTCCTTTTTTAAAAGGCACATTATGTTTTTTGAAGATATCGGCGCTTTCCTGGATTTTCCCTTCTTCAAAGTGAACAAGAACCTGGTTTTTATCATTAACCTGATTTTTATATTTCTCCTTCAATGCAGTCCATTTTTTAGGATCTTTCACTTCCTTTTCAATTTCTTTTACCAATTGGGGATCAGAGATCACGGCAGCTCTGGATTCAGCTCTTTTTTCCCAAACAAATTTGGATTTGTTCTGATTATAGTAATCTGTATAAAGCTGAGGATTGTTTTTCACACCTTCTTTCAGATATTCTGAGAAAATATACTCTGAGTATAGATTTTTCTTAAGCTCAGTTAATTCCGGTTTCACATCAGGAAGATTTTCAAAATTCTTCGCATAAACGCCGATCACATATTGATCTGCTTGATAATCCACAAGATCTGCCCATTGAGAAGTCGGGATCAGTTCCAAACTTTTATATTGCGCATCAATGGCTTTTTTCAGATCTTCATAAGTTACGCTGTTTTTACCGTAAGTGAAAAGTACTGCCTTTGGATTTTTAGGATTAAGATAACTTTGATATGATTTTTTGATCTCATCAAAATCTTTAGTTTCCGCAAATTTATCCTGAGTTTTTAACCAGCTAACTAATTTGGAAGTCGCTTCCTCACCATAACTTGTCGCCAGCATCTCTTTTTGGAAAAATCGTCTGTTGTCGTCCGTTAATTGGTAAGGCTCGATGTTATAAATATTGAAAATAAAATATTTGTCGTTGAACAAAATCGGTTCTTTGGTATAAAAATCTTTTTTCTGGCCTTTCAAAGCATTATAAACTTCGTCCGGCAAAATAGGCGATCCCATCACTGCGCCACCAGAATTTTTTTCTTCCTCAGTCGCGCCAAAATCCTTCACGACAGCCTGGAATTTTTTGCCGGATTCTAATTCTTTATAGATTTTGGCTTTAGTTGCCTCATAATTGTCATCTTTTGGAATCGATAATACACCGAAAATCATATAGCCAAGACTTGGTCTTGTTCCAACTACTTTTGCAAAAGCAACCACATTCGGTTTATCTATAAATGATGTATAAGAATTGACCGGTGCATTTTTGATCTGTTGGTACAATTCATAATCCAACATTCCTGGCTTTACATAAAAGGCTTTTCCGGCTTCCGGATTAGCATTCTTTGCTAAGAAATCTTCCATCTTCATTTTTCCCGACTTCACTTCATTATAAAGTGCTTTATAATCAGTCTTGTCATCTGCTTTTTTTTCCTTGATGAAAAGTAAAACCTGAGTTTCTGTTTTGTTAGAATTCACAAAATCCTGAACCAACGGATCTATAATAGATTTTGGATAGAATTTTTGTTCTCTCAGTTCAGACAATTTCTGATTAACTGTGTTAACAAAAAAATTAAGTGTATCCGCTTTTTTCTCTTTTGCCAATTGCTGCAACAACAAAAATTCTACTGTCGCGTTCACAGATTTGTCGGGCCCAGTTTGTTCCAAACCATATTTGTTATCTCTCATATAATCTTTGACAGAGATGCTGTCTTTCCCAACTATAAGATATTGAGAATAAGCTAACTGAGAACTAAAAGCTAATAAAACCGGAAAAAAAATCTTCTTCATTTTGTATATTTTGAATTTATAACACTTTTTGGAGTGATAAATTGGGATAAGGTTAAATTTATATCGCGGACTCGAAAGAAGTCAACTCTTTGAATTGATGAATTCTTTCGCTCAACTCTTGTTTTGTAACAGCCTGGATTCTTTCTGTTCCGAATTTCTCAACTGTGAAAGAAGCCATTGCACTACCTACGATAATGGCAGTTTTCATACTTTCAAAACTGAAATCGCCTTTCTTTGTTAAATAAGATGCAAATCCACCAGCAAAAGTATCTCCGGCTCCGGTTGGGTCAAATACTTCTTCCAAAGGCAATGCAGGAATGGCAAACACTTTTCCCTCGTGGAAAAGCAATGCGCCATGCTCTCCTTTTTTGATAATCACGTATTTTGGTCCCATTGTGTGAATTTTCTGCGCTGCTTTTACTAATGAATATTCTCCTGAAAGCTGTCTTGCTTCTTCGTCATTAATTGTAATCACATCCGTTTTAGCAATTACTTTCATCAGGTTATCCCAAGCGATGTCCATCCAGAAATTCATTGTATCAAGGATGACCAATTTTGGCTGGGTCTTCATTCTTTCCAAAACCGAAAGCTGAACAACCGGATCAAGGTTTCCCAGCAAAAGAACTTCAGCATCAGCAGAATGTTCCGGAACTTTCGGATCAAAATCAGCTAAAACATTAAGCTCTGTAACCAAAGTATCTCTGGAGTTAAGATCATTATGATATTTTCCACTCCAAAAAAAAGTTTTACCATCTTTTACCATTTCCACACCATCAACATTGATATTTTTAGAAGTCAACATATCAAGATATTCCTGTGGAAAATCGCCTCCGATGACAGAAACCAAGCTAACTTCTGTTTCCAAAGCCGAAGCCGCAAGACCAATAAAAGTGGCTGCACCGCCAAGAATTTTATCTGTTTTTCCAAATGGTGTTTCGATGGCATCAAATGCTACAGTTCCTACTGCTAATAATTTCATATTTTAAGTTTTTGTCGGAAGCGGAAAGTCCGTTGTCCGAAGTTTTTTTAATTGTTTATATTTTGTCAGAAGTCGGAAGACCGCTATCTGAATTAATTTTTAATTTTTGTAGTTTACGAATTGAAATCTTCTGTCATATTATCCTCAGGCTACTTTTTCCATTCAAAAGAATCGATCAGATGTAATAGATCCCTCTTGATATAATCTACAGCCGGCGCTAATGAATCTGGTTTCGGGCGAGAATTGAAATACAAATTCCCTGTTACAAAATGTCTTGTGCTATCCGTCACAAAAAACTGAATGTTCGACGCTGTTTGTCCTTTCAGTTCATAAAAATTGCCGTAAATTTTCCTTTCCGGATAAGAAAAAGTTTTGGTGTCTATAGAGCTTGCTTTGATCGTATGCTCGTAAACCATTTTTTCCACTTCTTTCACATGTAGCTGAAAATCATTCTTAATCGGAAAATAGGTGATGAAAATATTAGCTTTCATCTTCGGATAAGACAGATTGTACCAGCAAGGCTGTTTTGCATCTTTGATATTCGCGAAATCCGAATAATCAAAAGAATAATTGCAGGGTGAAGAAAAATTCAGATATTTCGGATTGGGATATTCCAGACGCAGGTCTCCTTTTGGCTTTGGAACGGGTTCTTTGCCACAGGAAAATAACGATAGACCAACAAAAATTCTGATCAGATTTTTAAACATTCGGCAAAAATAACAATTAGAATCGATACAGAGAATTTTGAAAACGTAATTTTTGTTAAGAATAATTGATTTCCAGAGAAATGTGTGGTTAAAATCTTTATTGATTAGTAATTCTCACTGATTTTGGAGATTTTGCTGATTATTTTAATTGTTCATTACAAAGTCTTCGACTCCGCTCAGACTGACAATTTTTTATTAATGAGATGAGTATTACAGATGTTACAATGATCGGAATCGAAATTTTTTTTATAAGAATAACAAGCCGTCAAATTTTTGTAGAAAGTTCTGATTATTTAGAACCTCGCAGCCCGGCTTGAGCGGAAATCCTTTTTACGCAGCGGAGCGGAGTGAAAAGATTGGGAGTGGAAGGCGGATTAAGCTGCCCAAATTATCTTAATCTGTTTTAAAATGCGTTAAAATTGGACTTTAATCTGATAAAATTAAAATATTTGTAACCTTTTTGATGTTCTCATCGTATAATATAATGCAACCTAATAGAATGAGGTTTTTATAATGAGACAATTAAAAATTACAAAACAGGTTACCAACAGGGAAACCGCATCACTAGACAAGTATCTGCAAGAGATTGGAAAAGTTGAATTGATCACCGCTGACGAAGAGGTGGATTTGGCTCAGAGAATCCGCGCCGGAGACAGAGCTGCATTGGAAAAACTAATCAAAGCTAACTTGCGTTTCGTGGTTTCGGTTTCTAAGCAGTATCAGAATCAGGGACTTTCTCTTCCGGATCTAATCAACGAAGGAAATCTTGGACTGATGAAAGCGGCGAAAAGATATGATGAGACGAGAGGTTTCAAATTCATCTCTTATGCTGTTTGGTGGATTCGTCAATCGATTTTGCAGGCTTTGGCTGAGCAGTCGAGAATTGTAAGATTACCTTTGAACAAGATTGGTTCTATCAACAAGATCAACAAAGCTTATGCTCATCTGGAGCAAGAGAACGAAAGACCGCCTTCTCCGGAAGAGTTGGCAGAAGTTCTGGATATGAGCGAGGAAGACATCAAAGAATCTATGAAAAATAGTGGTCGCCACCTGTCAATGGATGCGCCGCTTGTGGAAGGTGAAGATTCTAACCTTTATGACGTTTTACGTTCTGGTGAATCGCCAAGTCCTGATAAGGATCTGATGTTGGAATCTCTACAAATCGAGATTGAAAGAGCATTGAATACTTTAACTCCAAGAGAAGCGGATCTTGTAAGATTGTATTTCGGTCTTAACGGAAAACACCCGATGACATTGGAAGAGATTGGTGAAACTTTTGACCTGACGAGAGAAAGAGTTCGCCAGATCAAAGAAAAAGCCATCAAAAGACTGAAACATAATTCCAGAAGTAAGATTTTGAAATCTTATCTTGGTAAATAAGATTTTTGATGATAAATTAGAAGCAGGTTTTTTAGCCTGCTTTTTTATTTTTAAATATGGTTGAAGTTAAAAGATTCAAATTTGCGTCTAATTTAGACTTTGTTTGTCAGGGTTTGAAAGATAAAGGAATATTGTTCGAAGCCGATTGGGAAAACAACATTCTTTATTGTAAGGAAAAAGACAAGCACAATGTTTTTGATTTTATAAATAGTTTAAATCTTGATGAAAATGATGTTGAAGTAGATGAATCTATAATTGATGGCTATAAAGAATGGAATAAAAACATGTATAATCCTGGATATTATACTGGAGGAAATATACCTTTCTTTGATAAAGAAAAAAACAATTATGCCCTTTATGGATTTATAACTATTATATCTGGTTTAGTTTGCCTTATAGAAATTGTTAATGCAAATAAATTTAGAAAATCAGTTTTTTGGATTTTATTTTTAATAATATTTTTAATTTCTTTTTCATTATTCTATCAACATTACAAATTTAAGAGATCTAGAAAATAATGAATTCAATCTCCATCATCGGTGGCGGAATTGGCGGTTTGACTTTAGGCAATTTTCTAAAGCAGCAAAACATCGATTTTAAAATCTATGAAAGTGCACCGGAAATCAAACCTGTCGGCGCAGGCATTGCAATGGCCGGAAACGCAATGCAGATTTTTGACAAACTAGAGCTGAGAGAAAAAATCGAAAATGCCGGAACTAAAATGCATTCTCTGATCATTACGGACAAAAAACTGAAAACCATTTCGAAAACCGATGTTCTGAAACTTGAAAGCAAATATAATGTTTGCAATATCGCCATTCACAGAGCGGATTTACAGAGAATTTTGAGCGAAAATATCTCAGAACATATTATTCTGAATAAACGGCTTTCGAAAATTGAGAAGAAAGAAAATTACCATTTGACTTTTGAAGATAAAACAGAAATTGAAAGTGAAATCGTTTTTGGAGCTGACGGTGTAAAATCTTTGGTTCGAAATCAAATTTTAAAATCAGGCGAAATCCGAAATGCCGGACAGAAATGCTGGCGCGGTATTCTACAAACCGAAATCCCTGAAAAATACAGTCACAACGCTTATGAAATGTGGGGAACAGGAAAACGTTTCGGATTTGTGAAGGTCAGAGAAAATATTTTGTATTGGTATGCTCTGGTGAATGAAAAATTTTATTCTGAGGAAATTGATTTGTTAGAAGAATTCAGAGATTTTCATCCTGACATTTTGGAAATGATTTCTAAAACTTCCAAAGACAAAATTATTCTGAATGACATCATCGACATCAAACCAATGGATAATTGGTCAACAGAAAATCTTTGTTTAATTGGTGACGCAGCCCACGCAACGACGCCGAATATGGGACAAGGCGGTTGCCAGGCGGTTGAAGATGCTTATGTAATTGGAAAATTATTAGAAACAGAAAAAGATTGGAACAAAGTTTTTCATCAATTTGAAAAAATCCGAAAAGAAAAAGTACATCACATTGTTAACACAAGCTGGACAATCGGAAAGATTGCACAATGGGAAAATTTTACAAGAATCAGAAATTTTATTTTTAGAATGCTCCCGGAAGCTGTGAACCAGAAACAGATGGAGAAGATTTTGAAATTGGAAGGTAGCGTCTCACTAACTGTGTAAGTTAAAAAGTTATTCTGAAAAATTTTTGAGCCCTCTAAAGCTCAAAAATAATTTTCGGAAATAACTTTTTA
>NZ_RAQH01000013.1 GCF_003610695.1 Epilithonimonas arachidiradicis
TTTTTATTCCAGCAAATATTTTTCAAGTTTTTTTTAATCGTTTTCTTAAACTCTTAAATTTAAACCCTTTCTCTATTCTACCGACCTTCTGCGCTACCAATTCTCTCGTTTTGGTTCTGCAAATGTATGGTGAATATGTAACAACTTGCAAATCGAATTAACAATAAATTTACAATTGTGTAAAACTTGATTAATTAAACAGCTGTGATAGAGGGCTCTAAAGATATTTTAAAGTTATCCACATTATGTTAAATAGATTATCGAATGGTAAAATGTTGTTATGAAAACGGATGTGCAGCAGGGATAGCAGCGGTTATCCTTTTGCTTTTTTGGTGAAATGGATACAAAGCTGTACTTGGGACAACATCTATATAATATAGAGTATGTGGAAACCGATGATCTAAAAAAGCAAAAGATATGAGCGAATAGCCCGGTGACAAAATAGCTTGGGGAATGATTTGGCTTTTGGCAGCCGCCCAAATTTGTTTTAAGAATATCTAAAGGTCTATTAAATGGATGCTTAAGATTTTTTTGGGAAATTAAATCCTGTTTTGGAATTTGACATATCTACTATATATATAGTATGATAATGACAGGCCTAATGTGTCGGCAACAGCATCAAGAATCTCTAATGATCGTCCCAACTTCATCGTGTCCTGAAGAATCTCTGTAAGTAAGGCGTAGGAAACGAGAATGAGAAAGAAATATAAGAATGTTGTTTTGGGAAATCTGAGTCTGAAGAAAAATCCCAAAAGAAAGAAAATAGTAAAATGGATGAGCTTGTCCAAATGCGGAAACATAAAGAAATACTCCTTGTTCTCTACACCCGGACGCAACAGCATATAAGTAAGAAATGCCCAATAAATGGGCAATATAATCTTACTGTATTTTGTTATGATATTATCCAACAACTTCCTGATATTCTTCTGCGGATAATAAAGTTGATAGATCTGCGGAATCTGAAACTTTCAATTTGATGATCCAACCTTTTCCATAAGGATCGGTATTCAGTAATTCCGGTTGGTCTTCCAGATCTGCGTTAACTTCTAAAACTGTACCTGCTACGGGAAGATATAGATCTGAAACAGTTTTAACAGCTTCTACGCTTCCGAATACATCGCCTTCGTTCAGATCTTCGTCAACGGTATCAACATCTACGAAAACAATATCTCCCAATTCTCCCTGGGCATAATCTGTAATTCCGATAGTTGCTGTATCGCCTTCTACTTTAATCCACTCGTGGTCTTTGGTGTACTTTAGTTCTGATGGTGTGTTCATTTTCTTAGATTAGGTTTTGGCAAATTTAATTATATAATTAGGATATAACAATAGAATAAAAATAAATTACAAAAAAAGAGTAAACAAATCTGCTTACTCTTTTTTATGATTAATTACTAGTCCCTCCGAATGTCATCGTGGCAGTGATACCAGCTCTGATTGTGGACAGCGGGAAGGCTGTTGAAATCTTATACTTGGTCATCATCTGATCGTAGAAGAATTTCAGGTTCAGATTCTGTGACATATTATAATCTGCGGATAACTTGAGACTGAAAATCTTCTGTCCTCCCGTCACCTGGGAATCATCTATCAAGATATTGGTAATAGTTGTTTTACTATCTCTCATTGATAAGTCTGCTCTCATATTAAGATCACTCTTGATGTCTCTTCCCTTCCCTTTATAATTAATTCTAATCTTAAGGTCTTTCAGGATATATCCGTAACCTACGACGAATTCGTTTCCTAATTCTTCCGTCAATGTTGTATTAACTAATCCTAACAAGTAAGTTCTATCCCTGTTATAATTGAAACGGAACTGCATATTGTTTCTCATTGTTACATCAAAACCGATAAGCGGAGAGAATGATTCTACATAACCGACTTGTGTAAATGTGTAAGGATTGTATCTGTTACCATTGGAATCATAAGCTGTGCTAGGATCTCTAAGGTCTCTGTCAAAATAATCCACACTTGCCTGAACGCCTGCCATTGTAAATGTTGAAACATAAGAATGCAGAACATCGAACTTAGAGAATTGACTGTTAACAATTGGCAAGTTTCTAAGTCCTGAATAAACCAATTTCCAGTTTGGTAACGGAATACCAGCTTTGGTTGGATTATTCAGTTTTTTCGGCGACTTACCTTCGATTGCCGCTTTGAATGCCGGAATCAAGACGTAAGAATTACTTCTGGAGTAACCTGCCGTGTAACCTTCTACATCTCTAATCCCTTCATACTGCTGAGAAATTGCCAATGCATTATCCTTAATTGCCTGATAAATTGCCGCTCCATCCTTGAAAGCCGTATTGAATGACCATGCTGTGTTGGAGTATGTGATCAATTCTGTCCCGAAAGCATCTCTGTAACCAAGGTAGTTTTCCAAATCCTTAACAACATTATAACCGCCCTGTACATAATTTCTACTATAATTCTGCAATACATTGAAATCTATTCGAAGATCATTTGCCGGCATCATCTGCAGATCTGCCGTGATGGTTCTGTTATTAAGCTCAGAATAAGCGTCACTCATTAATTCAGAATTAGAAACCCAACCGTTTTCAATAACAGTTCTTCTGATATCTGCCTGTGATCCTAATAAGAATCCAATGGTTGGACCGCCTAATGTTTGTCCATAACCGTAGAAGTTTGGCGCAGACAATAGACCTGGTAATACGATACCATTATTCTCATTGTAATTAAAATTAAATTGCTTCAATGAAGTTAATGCATACGATGCAGCCTGAAGTGGTGTCAGCTTATTCTTGAATTTATAATTCTTGAACTTGAATCTGCTATTCTTCTTAGTGAATGCCTGGTTGTAAACATTCGCAAGAGAATCTATCTCCTGACGGCGCTTCTGCATCTTCTCATTGATTTTTCTGAAGTAATTGAACTTCGTCAGGAATTTAGGAATATCAACCGTTGATGTTGCAACAATAGCATTCGTATTCTGAGAGATGTTTCCAAGGTTTTCTATTCTTCCATCAAACTCAATATTTCTTACTCCTGTAGATCTGGCATTCCAGTTATATTGGAACTGATAACTTAATTCTGCTGTGATGAAATCCAGATATGGGAAATATTCAAACGGTAATCTATAGTTCAGCTGAGCTCTGTGGTTATACAATACCGGGCGCCCTGCTCTGAAAGGATTACTGAAAATCGAACGGTTGTTCATAGAACTCACATCCATCTGGTCATTCAAAGTTTTGGTTTCGGAGTTGATTTCTAATTTCAGAGATTTTGTAAAATTAAATCCTAAGCTGTACTGCCAGCCAAAGAAGAAGTTTCTGTTCTTAATGACATCAAAATCTTCACCGGCGTTTCCAGAAAGCAATGCATCCACATTCCTGTATTCTAACTCATTATAATTTCTATCCAAAATAGTTCTGAAAGATAATCTTGTAGGAACCGGGTTGAAATTAAATTCCTTCACCCATCTCAAATATTTATAAGACTTCGCTGTGTCGCTAACCATTTTGTTGAATGGCTTCAAAACATACGGCTTGAAGGTATAGTTGTATTCTAGATAACCATTCAAATATTGTTTATAATTACGTTTTGTATAGACATCACGATAGAAGTCATCGTTGTAAATCGCTGTTACATTCAAGTTTTCTACATCATAGAACTTTGCCTTTTTATCAGGATTCATTCTTTCCTTTCTCATATTCACGACACCAATACTTCTTTGCTGCGTGTATGTGCTAACTACTTTTTTCAGCTCATCCTGATTTGGAGCTTTCGTCAACTCGATGTCATTATCCAAAGGATTATATTTTGGATTAGTCATTGTCTGAGTATAAGAGTAGTTCAAAGGAATCTTCATACCAGATTTTTCCGGTAAGAACTTATCTACATTCACAGTCGTGTTGATACTGAAAGCAGAATTCTCGTCCTGAGATCTTTCTGAAGGTTTTTGATCGATTGCTCCAAATCCTACAGATGCATAAGAAGCATTAGCATTAACCATTGCAAAGTCTCCAAGGTTGAAGTTCAGACTCGCGTTTCCGGCATACCCGCCTTTATTTTCAATTTCAGACAAACGGATCTCATTCACCCAAAGCACGAGCGTTTTTCCTGATCCAGAAGCATCATTATTTCGAACACCAATTGTAATAGTCGTTACATTCCCAATACTCGGACGACCTTTTACATAGATTCTTTTATCACTTTCAGCACCTTCATAATCATATGTGTACCTTTTTGTAAGTTCTGCCAGAGGATCTCCTGCTCTATTCAATTCATCTCTTTTTAATTTTGCGTTGACAAAATTTTCGATTTCGAGATTAACTGTATTCGCATCCGGCCAAATATCCAATGGTGATGTCGCATTACTTGCTGTATAAGTTAGTGATGATTCATACTCATAATAATTATCCGAAACATCGCTACCAAAACGAATAAAGAATTTCGCATCCTTATCCAAATAACTTTGGTTAGCTGTACTTTGGTTAGTTTGATTTTCTGCGTGTACAAACAAAGCTAATTTTTTATAGCGACGCATATCCAGACTTGTATTCTTGAAAACCCCTCTTGATTCACCTTTCAACTGAGTGGTTTTCATATATAATGAAGCCTCGTTCTGTCTCTGTGCACCAGCATTTCCACTCAACACTTGTCGGTCGATTCCCGGAGGCAGTACGTACGGCGGTGTTCCAAGAGCATTTTCTTCTAAGTTTACACTTCCCACATCGAAATTTGAATTCTGATCTGTTGGTCCTGCTGTACCTTCTTGTACATTATCAACAGTTGGACTAAATAATTTATTAGTATATTTTCTCCAATCTGATCTTACCAAATCAAATGATCCAAATCTAAGTGTTGATGTCTGGTCAAAACCTTTCATCAATAGTCTGGCAAATCTGATGTTATTCAGTACCGAAGCATCAGAACCTTCAACGTCTGGATCAAAACTTGCTACCGGGATTCTGTAGAGATACCATTTAACTTTTCCAGCTTGTCCGTTTTCAAACTTAACATCCACTTCTTTTATATCAACCACTTTGCTACCAGGTGTTCCCACCGTCATCGCTGCAGGAGAAAGATCAATCGTATACTGATTGTAATTTTCTGTTTGGTCCAGGTTGTAATCTCTGTTGATATCTTCTGCATCCGGCGTTTGTGTTGCTACCTCCAGAGTATTGGAAGCTGAGTTTCCTTCCGGACCTCTGAAATATTTGTAACGCTCTGTTAAAGATGATGCCAAATCTCCCTGGAATTGATCTGACAAATAGAATACGAAATTATCTGATGCCGGATCCAGTTCATTTGTCACAGGATTTACAAAATCAACTCCGAATTTTTGTTGTTCTTGTGTGCCGTTAAGACCATCATATCCTAAGTCCTGTTGCGCTCTTTCTTCACCTTCTGTGGAAAAAGCATATAGAATAGGCACTTGTTTTGGCTGTATCCCCCATTTGGACTCCGTTGTTGTCGTTGGTGTGCTTGCCGTCGGCATACCATTTTCATATAGCAATCGTCCATCCTTCAATACATCTTCAGAAACGTTACCTAACTGTAATAATAACTTCGGATCATTTCCCAGATTATTTCCATCAGCACGAGGATCCATTAACCAGAATTCTACATAATCTATGTTTGATGTTACAAAGTTGGTTACCGAAATTGGCCTCATTAGACCTGCCCATCTTTGTGCTGTTGTTTCTGTACCTGGGTTAACGTTATAAGGTCCTCTCTCCTGAGGATAATAAGTGATATCAAAGGTGTTCAAAATAGTTTGCTCACCTGCAACATAGTCTCTGTTATTATAGAGTTCCCGCATCTGTACCCTTCTGGATGCGTGGTTAGAAAGTCTTTGTGCATTGATCCCGTTAGGTGCCGCACCGCCAACACCATAAAATCTTGGGTCAATTGTATACCAAGATAATAGTCCTCTTCCGTAGCCACTGGTGATATTGTCACTATCTAGAGATCTAGGGAACAAAGGATCACCAATATTTTTCTCAGGGCGTGACGCCAAACTCCACATTGCAGGCTCTTTCAAAGATATTTTTGATGTTGTTTGTTCAAAATCATCGATGTATGACTGATCATTAATTCCTTTACTTTGACCTGGAATCAGGTACGCTCCTTCAGCCTTGAAGTTAAGATTTGAAGGTGCTTCTGTATTGATAAACGGAATCTTATCTGTTAATCTGGTTAAGAATGGCAGCTCATTATTATACATCATATTGAAGCCAACCATTGTATTGCTCACCGCTTCCTGTCCATAGTTGACTTTTTGCGTTAATGGTCTTTCTGTATAATTAACGGCAGTTGCGCCTACTGTAAGATGCTCATTGAATTTTCGTTCTAAATTAAGTCCCCAGAAACTTTTTCTCTGAGTATTAAAGGTCAGTTGATTTTCTAATGAAATATTAATGGCTTGTCCGGATTGTTTTACAGTTTCATTAATGATATTAACTGTTCCCGACATGTAATCGACTGTATAATCTACACCTTCGACAAGCTGCGTTCCATTAGCCGTTACTTTCACAGACCCTTGCGGCACATTGATTGCCCCCAAAGAAATCCCCTGTCCTTGTGCACCTTTGTATCGGCCTTCGATCGTATATCGCAATGGTATCTGGGAAGGTATTGCTTTTTGCTTGTCATAGATATCATTGAAAACGTAAGGTGTTTTATTAGGAACCGTCAGAATACTTTCCAGGTAACTTCCAAAAGGTTTTACTTTTGTAAATATAATTTTACCATTTTCTGCATCTACAGTAACACCGTTCACGAAGTCAAAAACACCATCACCTTTTGTCCCGTCCGAATTGCTTTGCAAATCACCATTAATATTCAACCTATCCAAGTTAAACAGGCGGAGTAGATTGGTATCAGCCGGTATACCATTGTTATATTGAGCGCCGGGCAGATAATTAACTTTAGCGGAACCCTGATCTCTGTAATAAACATTGAGCAGAAAATCCTGAGGCTGTAACTGACTTGTATTAAGAGAATAAACGTTCTTCATCATCAGTTGCCACATTGGAGAATTTACGTTGGTGTTGGAATTAGACTTCAATAGTTTGGTGACTAATACAGCATTTTCCTCTGAGAATTCACCTACTTTATAAACCTGGCTGGATCCATTAAGCGTGTACGAATAAGAAACTGCCAAAAATTGCTCGTTGTTCAACCTTTGGTTCAATGATATATAACCTAATTGTGTATTGTATTTATATTCAGAGCTGGTCAGTTTCCGTGCTTTCACATTTGTCATAAAATGTTCACCCGACACAAATGGTTCTGGTGTTCCTTGAGCGTTCGGAAAAGATCTTCCTGTCAATGTATTGTTAGCCGCAACTACATCTCTGGAGGTTCCTAATGCAGCGGTTATTTGCCCATATAGATTATTGTTGGGATTATTAGGTGTTACACCTTGACCATCACCCAAGTCACGGATACCCACTATAGGTTTTTGAGATTCTATATTAGCACCACCTTGATCCAGAACCCAAACTTCTAGTCTAGTAATATTAATTCTGGAATTGATTAGCGGATAGTTTTGTAAGGCGCTATCATAGTTGTCACTAAAATAGTGTCCCAAAAAGTAGTGCTGGTTATCTTCATAATCAAAGGCATCAACTTTGAAGGTACTCATCGTTCCTCCACCTTGTGCAACAATGGTTTTGGCTTCACCCTGCTGTTGTGAAAACACCAAAGTTCCTGTTGTCTTACCCAACTGGAATTCTGTTTTGAGACCAAACAAAGATTGAGAACCTCTAATTAAACTCGTAGAAAGCGGCATATTGATATTACCCACCTCTACTCTTTTGATAATTTTGTCCTCAGGATCCTGGCCTTTTTCATTCAAACCTTTGGACTGGAGATCTTTCCAGGAACCTTTTGCCTGCCATACCATATTCATCCGGTTCTCGAAGGCAAATCCACTTTGGGTATCATAATTAGCTTTCAGCTGAAGATTTTCACCAACTTTACCTGTAATTCCTAATTGGATCCTTTGCTGGATGTTAATAGCAAAACTAGTTCTGTTCTGAGGAAGAATCAGTGGATTGTCGATCTTCTGGTAAAGGCCACCCAAATCAAATGACGCAAAACCTTGAGGAATTAATTCGATTTTATTACTCCCAAAAATATTTTCGAACATTTTATTTTTGATTGTAATGGCCGGAATCAAGCCTTTTTTCTTGGCATCGGTCTGATCTTTTCTGCGTCCAAGATCGTTTAAAAGTGATTTTTCTTCGTAATAGGCACGAAGATTGTTTTGCATCACATAGTTTTTATACTCCTCGAATGTCATCGCAATTGGAGCACCGACCACCGAGTTACCGATTTTCGGATAGAGATAATACATTCCCGTTTTGATGTCATAAAATGCATCATAACGTATAGGATCAGCAAGACTAAAATCCTTCCTACCTGTCACCAAAGTGTCAGCCGGTTTGTCTTGTGCAAAAATGTTTGTAAATCCTACAAAAAATAAAAAAAGGAGGGTTAATTTATAAAGGTAAATATTTTTCTTCACTTATATTCTTTTAAGAAATTGATGACAAAATTGTCCTCAATTGTTAAATATTTTTTAAAATCTCTTTCACTAGTTCTTCTACGGAAATTTCCGGATTTTGCTTCAGAATTCTATCCGCAATTTTCTCGCTCATTTTCCTAGAAATCCCTAAAACTTCTAAAGCAGATAACGCTTCATTTTTGTTTTTATTGTCTGCAAAATTAGAAAGTTTTTCTTCCGAATTGCCGAAGCTACCAACTTTGTCACGCAAATCAACAATGATTCTTTCTGCTGTTTTTGCACCAATACCTTTAACCTTTTGTATCAATCCGCTGTTGCCGGAAAGTATCGCGTTAGCAGCCTCTGACAGACTGAGCGAAGATAACAATATTAATGCAGAAACAGGCCCAACACCATTAACACTTATTAACAGGTTAAACATCTCTTTTTCTTCCTTGGTAAAGAAACCAAAAAGCAAGTGCGCATCCTCACGAATAATTTGTTGGATGTAAAGTAGAACGTTTGCTCCTTGTGTCAGTTTTTGGGATGTCTGTAAACTGATACCGACATAATATCCAACTCCGCTAACATCTATCACGGCAAATGTAGGCGTTAACTCCTGAACAACTCCTTTGAGTGAATAAATCATCGAATGAAAAAATTAGGGTTTTGCGAAGATATAAATTAACTTAAAAACAAAAGCCATCTTAACACGTTAAAATGGCTTTTACTTTATATTATAGATAAATAATTCTATTTTTTATCTTTCATCTGTGCATCAAGAACTGCAATTGTTGCAAGATTTACAATTTCATCCACACTTGATCTCATTTGCAGAACGTGAACCGGCTGGTCAAGCCCCATCAGGATTGGCCCGATGGTTTGTGCGGCTTTCATTCCTCTGATGATCTTATATGATAGGTTTGCACTTTCAAGATTTGGGAAAACCAAAACATTGGCCGGATTGGTTCCTAATTTTGAGAAAGGATAATCCGCCAAGTGGTCACTATTTAAGGCAAAGTCTGGTTGGATTTCACCATCTACAATCATTTTCGGATATTTCTCGTGAAGGATTTTCACCGCAGCCGCCACTTTTTTAGAAGTATCTGCTTTGGCAGAAAAATTTTCGAATCCCAGCATCGCCAGCCTTGGTTCAATAGCAAAAGATTTTACGGTAAATTCTGCCATTCTTGCAATCTCAACAAGATCTTCTGCAGAAGGATTTTTATTTATAGAAGTATCTGCGAAGAATAATGGCTTCTTTTCAGTCAGGATCATCATCATTGCGGCAACCTTATTAACACCCGGTTTTTTATCAATGATTTCTAAAATAGGTTTCAAAACCGATGCATAGCTTTTGGAGAAACCAACAATCAAAGCATCCGTATCGCCATGCTCCAGCATTAACGGTCCAAAATAATCACGCTGTCTGACGTATCTTTTCGCTTTATATTCGTTGATGCCTTTTCTGTTGCGTTTGTCCCAAAGGGTTTTGCGGTATTTTTTACGGGTTTCTTTATTTTCGTCATCATTCGGATCGATGATTGGAATGTCTAGTGTGATTCCGTATTCTTCCATTTTTTCTTTGATAAGCCTTTTGCTTCCCAATAAACTTGGATAAGCGATGCCTTCTTCCTGTAGAATCTGCGCTGCTTTCAAAATATTATACTCTTCGCCGTTTCCAAGAGTTACCCTTTTCGGGTTTGCTTTGGCGCGGTTTTGCATCATTCTTACGAGCTTTTCATCTCTTCCCATCCTGTCAAGAAGCTGGTTCTCGTATTCTTCAAAATTATCAATTGATTTACCTGCAATTCCACTTTCCATTGCTGCTTTTGCGACGGCAATAGAAACTTTGGTAATCAACCTGTTATCAAAAGGTTTTGGGATAAAATATTCTTTTCCGAAGCTGATATCTCTCACATTATAAGCCAGCTTTACCATTTCAGGAACGGGTTCCTTTGCAATTTCTGCTAAGGCGTGAACCGCTGCTAATTTCATCGCTTCATTGATTCCTCTTGCCTGAACATCCAAAGCTCCTCTGAATATGTAAGGAAAACCAAGAACATTATTCACCTGATTAGGATAATCACTTCTTCCAGTCGCCATTATCACATCTTCTCTTGTTTCAATTGCCAAATCATAACTGATTTCCGGATCCGGATTGGCCAAGGCAAAAACGATTGGATTGCTCGCCATAGAAAGCAGCATATCAGGCGACATTACGTTTCCTTTTGACAATCCTACAAAAACATCGGATCCTATTACCGCATCTTCCAAAGTTGAAATATCAGTCTGAGCAATGAAGTCTAATTTCTCCGGCGTAAGGTTTTCTCTTTTATGATTGATGACACCTTTGCTGTCACACATCAAAATATTTTTTGGATCAAGACCAAGCGAAATATATAATTTTGCACAAGCGATAGCTGCTGCTCCAGCTCCATTGATCACCATTTTCACTTCTCCGATCTTTTTTCCTGCAATTTCCAAAGCATTAATCAAAGCAGCTGCAGAAATAATCGCCGTTCCGTGCTGGTCATCGTGCATCAATGGAATGTCTAATTCTTCTTTCAATCTTTGCTCGATGTAGAAAGCTTCCGGTGCTTTGATATCTTCCAGATTGATTCCTCCGAAAGTCGGCGCGATGGCTTTTACGGTTTCTATGAATTTGTCAGGATCTTTTTCATTGATTTCAATATCAAAAACATTGATTCCTGCAAAGATTTTAAAAAGTAAACCTTTTCCTTCCATCACCGGCTTAGATGCTTCCGGACCGATGTCTCCTAAGCCTAAAACAGCTGTCCCGTTGGAAATTACAGCTACCAAATTTCCTTTGGATGTATATTCGTAAACGCTTTGCGGATCATCGTGGATGGCCATACAAGGTACAGCAACCCCTGGCGAATAAGCCAAAGACAAATCTCTTTGCGAAGAATGCGGTTTGGAAGGAATTACCTCGATTTTACCCTTCGGTTCCTGACGGTGATAATCTAAAGCTGCTTTATCAAAAGCGTTTTGGTCTCTTGAATTTTTTGACATTGTTGATTTACTTTTGTTGTGCTTCTATATACTATTATAGACTCACGGGTTTTTATTTTTCTTTGCGTAAGGGCGGAGGGCATTGTTGGAGCTCTTTTTTGTTTTTGTTGAAAAGGCACTTCGAGCGCCTCAGGATGATAAAAACAAAAAAAGCGACTGCCCGCAGACCGGCCCGCTTGTTTTGGCGGCTGACTCAGCCCGGCAAAACAAAGGGATACGCCCTAATATTATTGCAAAGTTAAAGCTTTGGAATGATATAGTCACGATGATAATTGACCAGACTTTCTATCGGCTTCTGTACAACTGTCCCGATTCTGAAGTGAAAATCTGACGCCGCTGCCCGCAAGGAATCTTCAAAAAAGTAGGCAATGGATCCAATGAAATTGATCTCACAATCCCGGCACTCTTCGTACGGCATCACCTGAAACTCAAGGAAATTCTTGAGTTCTTTGTAAATGAAATTCTGAAAATACGGATGGTTTTTTCTGTCTACAATGAACCTTGTAAAATCTGCCATATAAGCATTCGCTCTGGGATTGTGATACATATTTTTCAATAACTCATCAATATTCAGCTGATAAATCTCAGTAAATTGCTGATGCAAATCCGGTGGCAGTTTCTTCATAAAATAATGGCGAACGAGCTGCTTTCCTAATGCACTTCCACTGCCTTCGTCCCCGATCAGGAATCCTAAAGACGGTAATTCGGTTTTGACATTTTCGCCATCGAAATAACAGGCATTGGAACCTGTTCCGAGAATGCAGACAATTGCTGGAACACCTCTATAGGCGGCATATGCTGCTGCGAGAAGATCTTCTTTGACGTGAACCTGCGCATTGGTAAAAACCTTTTGTATCTCACGTTCCACGATCAGCTTTTTTTCTGCTGTTCCACAACCGGAGCCATAAAAAAAGATGTTTTCCAGATAATCCTGAAACTTTGTAAGAGCTTGATTTTTTTCTAATTCGGGAGCAATTAATTCTGCTTTTATGATATTAGGGTTGAAACCCACCGTTTCTGTTTTCAGTACTTCTGTACCGTCGTTTTCAAGAATGACCCAGTCACATTTTGTGGATCCTCCGTCAACAATAGCAATCATATAAATATGTATTTAGAATGCTAAAATAATATTTTTTCGGGAAGGTTTTGAATTGATTTTTCACTATTGATCTTTATCTTCTATCAACCAGTCTTCTATCTCGTCCTCCAGATAAGTTGTTTGTAGTTTGATGGCATTGATGAAATCATCCGGGATACTTTCTGTAGTCTCACTGCTTTCAAGATCCCAGAGCTCATCAGACATTGTTTCATACTCAGAATAGATTCTTTTGAATCTGGAACTGCTTTTTTCCAACTCTTCGATCTTTTTTTGCTGAGGCAAAAATTTTCTGTAAGGTCTGTTAGAATTTTTCATTTGATTACTATTTGTGGTTTGGGTGTTTTATGTTTAGCGAAAAAATTTCCCGACCAATTATTATTAGTCAGGTTAACTTTATTCTTAACTTTAATTATTTGCATTATTTTCAATAAGAAAACCTTTGTACAAACAATTTTTCAATCAAATATCATTTTCTTTTACAATAAAATAAATGTAGGAATATTTCTAATACAAAAAAATTATTTAACGATTATTTTAAAACATTTAACAATTCGTATAAATTTGCAAATGAAATGAAACAATTAATTCTACATCAGAAGCAAGTTATATTCTTTATCATTGCAGGCGGACTAAGTGCTGTTATAGAAATCGGCAGCTTTAAACTTTTCAGCGTTTATCTTCCAAAAGTCTTTTTGTGGGAGTATAATCTTTATGGAATTAAATACCCGTTTAGCAATATCCTGTCAACGAGTTGTGGAATTATTACCAATTATTTTTTAAGTATTTGGTTTGTGTTTGAAAGAGGAAAACATTCCAAGAGAAAAGAGTTTGCTTATTTTATCCTTGTTTCTGTGGTTTCTACTTTTATAAGCTTGTTTTTGTTCCAGATATTATATCACTTTGTCTTCAAAGAAGTAATAGATCTGGGAATCTATGTGCTTTCTCCGGAAATGATGAGTAAGATCTCTGCCATACTTCTCGTCTCGATGCTGAATTATTCTATAAAGAAAAAAGTTATTTTTAACGGATAAAAACTTATTTTTGGTCTGATTAATTTTTTATTAGACATTAATGAAAACATTACTGGTGTATGTTTGGCGATTTTGGATGGTGATCCTGGGCACTGTTCTAACATTAATATTTTTTATTCCTGTTTATATTTTATCGATCCGGCAGAAGGATTACAAATTCTGCTATTTTTTTATCCGTCTCTGGGCTATCGGAATGTTCTACGGAATGGGTTTCCGATACAAAATGATTTCTAAAACTGATCAAAAAATCGACCGGTCACAGCCGTATGTTATCATCTCCAACCATACTTCTATAATGGATGTTATGCTGCCCTGCATCCTCTTCCCCAATCATCCGCTCTGTTATGTCGGAAAAAAAGAACTGGAAAAAATCCCAATCTTTGGAACCGTTTACAAAAGAGTGTGTGTGATGGTAGACAGAAATAGCGCAAGAAGCCGTGCCGATGTTTACCGAAGGTGTGCGGAAAGAATGCAGAAAGGTCACAGTGTTGTTATTTTCCCTGAAGGTGGTGTCCCGGATGATACGAGCATTGTTCTGGATCAATTCAAAGATGGTGCTTTTATTTTGGCAACTAAACATCAGTTTCCTATTGCGGTTTTCAGTTTCAAAGGTCTGAAAGAGATGTTCCCTTTTGATAACAAAAAGGGATATCCCGGAGTTGTGAAGGTTTTTTTCAATGATATTTTGACACCGGACTTATCATTAAAAGAGCTTAGGGAAAAAGCTTTTAACGAAATTCAATTCTCCCTCATAGAGAAAATAAAATAATTTATCCAACGAATACTAGTTTTTACTTACATTTGTTTCAATCTTAACTTAAAATTAACATTAAAATTAAATAATGGAAACACAAAAAACCAATTGGGCACAGTTCATTCCTCTTGTAACCGTCTTCTTCTTCTGGGGATTCGTTGCAGCGAGTAACGATATTTTGATTCCCGTTTTCAAAAAAGCATTTGATCTGACACAGGGTCAAAGCCAGCTTGTATCTGTCGCCTTTTATATTGCTTATACAGTAGGTTCTATTATTTATATGTTGATTTCGTTAGCGATCCGTAAGGATTTGGTCAACAAAATTGGTTATAAAAACGGATTAGCTCTGGGACTTGCGATCTCAGCATTAGGAACATTATTGTTTTATCCGGCAGCTAATCTGCACTCATTTCCGCTGATGCTTTCCGGATTATTTATTGTGGCTCTAGGGTTTTCTTTACAACAAACAGTCGCCAATCCATTAGCAATTGCCTTAGGTCCGGTAAAGACCGGTTCTCAACGATTGACATTAGCCGGAGGAATCAACAACCTTGGAACCACAATCGGTCCATTGATTGTAAGTTTTGCTATTTTTGGTTCAGCCGCTTCTGAGAATACCGAAATGAGCATCGAGAGTGTGAAAATCCCTTATCTGGTTTTAGGCGTAGCATTCTTAGCCGTTGCTATTTTGCTTAAATTATCATCACTACCAGAACATCCAGACACCATCGAAGAATCCGTAAAAGATGAAGGCGCCGTAAGAAGTTCAGCTTTGAAATATCCGCAGCTTTTATTGGGAATGCTGGCAATTTTCATATACGTTGGCGTAGAGGTTTCAACAGCAAGTAATCTACCTGCTTATATGGAATCTATCGTGAATTCGGAGACAGGTGTTCTTTACACTTTGAAAGAAATATCTCCTTACATTTCTCTTTATTGGGCAAGTTTGATGATTGGTCGTTGGACAGGAGCTGTTGAAGCTTTTACAGACAATATGAGTTTGCAAAAAGTGTTAAGATTCTTAGCACCCTATTTAGCTTTCGGAGTTTTCCTTTTAGTTAATGCTATTGCGAAACACGATTTGACACCTTTTTATATTTATGGACTAATTATCCTAGTATTAATTGCAGCTGATATGGCAAGTAAAGGAAATCCGGCAAGGATGTTATTGATCTTCTCAGCGTTAGGAATTGTGGCAACAGCAGTTGGTATGTTTACAGACGGCATTGTCAGCATCTACGCTTTCACAAGTGTTGGATTGTTCTGCAGTACACTTTGGCCTTGTATTTTCACCTTAGCGGTAAGCGGGTTAGGAAGACATACCAGCCAGGGAAGCAGCTTCTTGATTATGATGATTATGGGAGGCGGAATTGTCAGCTGGTTGCAAGGTATTGTATCTGAAAGTATCGGTATCCAAAACAGTTATATTGTTGGAGTCTTATGTTTTGCTTATCTTGCGTTCTATGCTTGGAGAGTAAGTGGAATATTAAGAAATCAAGGTATTAATTTTGATAAAAAAATATCCGGTGGACATTAGAAAAAATATTTTTTTTAAAAATAAACTTTGGGCAATCATTTTGGTTGCCCAATTTTTGTTGTTTTATATACTGTCAAAATTCACATTTGCAATCGATTTCTTTTCAGGCGTTTTTGAATGGAAAAAGGATTTGCATATTTTATTATTTTCAGAAATTGATTTTTCTTTTGGAGATTTAATTTACATTCTAAGCGTTGTATTATTGATCTATTTTCTCGTTAGTTTGATCAGAAATAGAAAATCAAAATACCTTAAATACATCCTGGTTTTTATTAACATATATTATTTTATTTACCAATTTTTTTGGGGATTGCTGTATTTCCAACCACCAATTATTGAGAAATTACAATCCAAAACACCTACCGATGCCGAAATCAAAAATCTAACACTGAAATATCTTAATCTCTGTAAAGCAACAAGAGAACAGCTCCCTGAAAATAATAAGGGTATATTGGTAATTAATGATCTTAATCAAATAAAATTGGAGATCCTGAGACAACAGATACATTTACCTTCTGAAATTAACACAAAGAAGCCAGTTAAAGTCTTAGCTGTAAAGCCAAGCCTATTCGATTCTTTTATGAATAAAACAGGAATTCTTGGCTATTACAATCCTTTTACAGCCGAGGCACAATACAATCCCAATATTCCAAGTACACAGCTTCCATTTACATTAGCTCACGAGATGGCACATCAACTCGGATACGCAAGAGAACAGGAAGCCAGCTTTATAGCTTACTTATCGGCTAAAAATTCAAACAATAAAGAATTACGATACAGCTGTCAGCTTTATGTCTTAAAAAGCCTTTTAAGATCTCTCTCTAAGAGTGATATTGCTTTTGCTAAAAATGTTGTTGATCTATATTCGAAAAAAATGAAAAGAGACAGAGAAAATGAACTATTGTTCAATAAAAACAACGAAGGATTTATCAGCGATTTTTTTGGAGTTACCAATGATCTATTTCTCAAATCCAATCAGCAGGACGGAAGTGTTACGTATTCCTACTTTATCAATCTTCTACTTCTGTATGAAACATAAAAAAAGAATCGTACTAGGTACGATTCTAAAAACACAAATGATGAAAAAAAATTTATTGCTCCTGAGTGATTGTCTCAAAAGCACCGTAAAAGTACAACATTTGAATTTACCTTCCAAATATTTTACTAATATTTTTTTAAAAAATTAAAATTAGTCAGTAAAACGTTCATTATTAGCAACTTTTCTTTCACAAAATTGTATAGTTTAAGAAATAAGTTTTTATCCTAATCTTAGTAATTAATCCGTAATTAGACATCATAAATATAAAATTTCTCCACAATAAAATACCTTTGCAAATAATCATAAAATCACAATCATAACTCAATGATTATTAGATACAAAAGCAAAATTATTTGTTAGAATTTTATAGTATAATTTCTGGAATTATTCACTACATATTTTTCATTTAATTAATTTTTGATATAGTTTTGTATCAGAAATTATGACAGTATATATTTATGTTTAAATAATTAATAATTATAACTAATTATCATTAATAAATAAAACACAAAAACACAAGTGATCGAATGAAAGTAGAAGAATTCTGCTTTCATTTTTTTTGCTAAAATTTAAAATAAAAAACCGCAAACTAAAAAGTTTACGGTTTTTTTTGTTGTAGCGAAGACGGGAATTGAACCCGTGACCTCAGGGTTATGAATCCTGCGCTCTAACCATCTGAGCTACCTCGCCATTTTTGTGGTGCAAATATAAGGATATTTTGCATTTCCACAAATTTTTAATTGACTTTTAAGTAATCCAAAACATCAGCAACGTGATTTGGCTTGCTAATTATTTTATTATCAGCATCTAAGACAAAATAAGTCGGCGTCGCAGAAATATTATAAGTATCACCATACGAGCTATACCAACCTTTTCCTTCTGAATCACTCACCCACGGATAGATATTAGCCTTGCTTTTAAATTCATCCAGATTACTATCAAGCGACAGTCCAACAATTTCGATATTTTGAGCTTTTAACTTATCATATTTTTCTAGCAATTTCGGCAACTCAGCTTCACAATGTGAGCAAGTAGAAGACCAAAAAACCACAATTTTTTTAGAGCTTTTGATATCATATAAAGATTTTGCTTTTGTATGGATCGCATTAACAAAAGTGTTATTTGGCATTTTAGCGCCGATCTCCGTGTTGTTATTCGACTTCAGCGTAGAAGCTAACCTGTCATTGATTGTACATTTCAAATTATTACCTTCTGACAGGTATTTTTGTTTCAACTTATCCATATTATATGTGTTGAAAATATCGATCAGTTCAGACAAAATAGTTTGGCCGCGTGGTGTTTCCAAATTGACCGCTTCTAATAATTTATCGACTCCGCCTTCGACATTAGATTTAGACACGTTTAGATAGTTAATTAAGGAAGGTTTCAGGATCAGAGAGGTTTCCAGATATTCTCCAGATTTTGAGTAAAAATCGATGTAATCCTGCGGTTTCAATTCAGTTGCTTTTTCCTGAACAGAAAATTTTTGATTTTTATTATAAAAATCTAAAAAAGGGTGTGCTTCATACATCGCCTGATCATCTTTAGAAAGTAAGCTGATCTCACTTTCCAAAGATATATAGAAGTTTTCAGACGGTTTGTAATAATCCTTAATTTGAATCAACGCCGGCAAAATTAACTCCTTTTTCTTTTGCTGCTCAACATCATTACTAAATAACTGATTGGTCTGATCATTAAAAGTTACATTGGAAAACTTGTTCTTGCTGTCCAACTCAACCTTAAAATCTATATTCTTATTTTCAGAAACCATATTCACAGAAGAATTTGTCTTCTGGAAAAATGCCCTCATCATTCCGACATATTTCTTATCGACCTTGAAAACAGCTTTGTTATTTGAAATTTTAGCCTTAGAATACAAGATTTCTTTAGAACCGTTAAATCCGTATAGATATATGTCTGAATCTGATAAATAAGAAGGAATTTGAACATTCACGCTAAACTGTGGGAATGCATATGCAGATAAGAGAATACTGCTTACATATAGTATTTTTTTCATAAAGTAAAAATAAAAAAAACTCACTAAAAGTGAGTTTAATATATTAAAATAAATATTTTTATTGTAATAATTTTCTTTTAGACTTTGCTGCAACAATCACAATCATAGATACAGCGATCAGCAAAAGAAATATTACATAATCGTCAATTGGAGATGCGGGATATGCACCAATATCACCGGACTCTGGATTCTCTGGCGGTGGAGGTACAGATTGTCCAAACGCAAATATACTCATTAATAGGAATAAAAACCCGTACGCCCTTTTAAATAAAAGATTTGTCATCATTAAATATTTGTGTTTTTAGTTAACAATTTTTTTAATTACAACTTCTCCTTTATCAGAAATTGCCTTTACTACGAAAATACTTTTTGCTTGATAATTCAATGGAATAGTATAATCTGTACTCGTAGATATTTGTGATTTTGAATTTAAAAGCTGTCCTGCAGCAGAATAAACTTCAACAGTTGCTTTATTCCAATTTTTAGCAAATCTTACTGTCCACTGAGCATCTTTTTTCGCAATTACAGTTTGTGAATTATTAAAGTTACCCGTTCCTAATGTGGCACCCTCTGGCAATTCGTAATATAATCCCAATTGCTGATTACCATTCATAGATAAGCTTTCCCCATCAACAATTTTCACGAATTGACCATTATTATTCTTCAGATAGAAAGATCCATCAGACAATCCTTCCTCGACTCTCTCACCAGCTTCATACAATTCAAATTTGAGCTGATAAGGCTGTTCCGTATATTGAATAAAAAGAGGAATCTCCTTAGATTTAAAATCTATCTGATTGGCTTCATTGATATATAATTGATCATAATAATTATAATCCTCACCACCATTAGGCTGTTCTTCTTTTGTATATATCTTTTTCCCTTCAACAAAAGACTGCGTTCCACCATCATTTGTATGTCCTGTAACAGAAGTTGGAGAAACTGCATAATAAGTTCTATCCAACTCTGCTCCATCAAGATCGTACATAACTACAGCAACTTGTTTTACAATTTTATCAGCAGGTATACCTTCTTTTGCTGTATAATTTGATTTTGCTGCCGTAACTGAATAATCAAGACCATCTGCACGCGATGCGAATTTAAATCTTCTGGTTCTAGAAAGATTTAAAGTTTGAGATGTATTGTTATTCAACTTTACCATAAATGCTCCCATAGGCTTAATGATAAGTCTATTTGCTGTTATATCTCCTGATTGAAAAACACCAGAAGTAGCTAATGCGACAATTGCAGTTCCATACGTAGAGCCTTGTCTAATATCCCAGTTAATTTGATTATTTCCATAGTAGGCAACACCAACAATATTTGAAATATTATTACCATCTGTAGCATTTCCTGTTTCGTTAGCCCCTATAAATTTAAGGTCTATATTAGTAAGAAAAGGATTAGCCATTTGGTATAGATTAAGTCCATAATCAGAGGACCAATTTGGAGTTTTTGACCTAAATGGATCATCTATATAGCTGTAATATTTTTCTCCAAAATAATTAGTTCCGTTACCATTAATACCAAAACCTCCGGTATAAGCACCAGCCAAAGTCATTTGGATATTGTTTATCCCACCTCCAATTACATCTGATGCAGGCGTACCAGTAAAAGTTTTTTTATCTGTAGTTGGAACCCACATATAAGTACCATCGTCTCTCCTTCTTGGCATAATATAATATGTCATCGGATTAATAAACGTTGCAGATGGGTTACCTGCAGCGTCGTAAGCTGTCCCACTATAAGCAATCTGATCAAAACGAGCTCTTGCATTGTTCCACCAGAACGCTGAAGACAAATTAAATCGCCCAGAAGAATTGTTCGTAGTATTAGTAACATTAAGATTCCCTGCTCCAAATGCAGTTACAAGTTCCGGAATTGTAAAATTATAAAAAGGTAACGCGATCTGTTGTCTACCGGTCGTTCCGTTTAAAAAGTCAGATGTATATTCCTTATTAACCTTACCTGTAATATTAGCTTGGGGAACACCAGTAATATACAGTTGTCCATAATCTGTAGTCGAAGCTAATCTTAGATTAACACTTGAAGTTGAAGCAACATTTAAAACATCCGTTGCTACTCCATTGATCATAATGTTTCCAGAATTGTTAACCACAGCGGAACCAGCCGTTTGCAAACCTCCACCGTTGTAAACCAAAGTCTGGCTTTGGATAGTAACTAACGCTGAGTTTCCTACATAAGTCAGAACTTGAGAAAAAGCAATACTATTGAATAGTATTAGTTTGATAATAAATAATTTTCGTATCATATGTGTATGTGTTTTCGTGTTCTTCCTGCAAAGATATTAATTTTTTGAATATTTAAAAAAAATATCTTATTAATTAAAGATTTTATAATATTGACTCAATTCTTATCTTGGAATTATTCTCTATATCAAACATATAATCTTCCAAAACTTTCTCTGTTGTTCCTCTAAGCCCTCTTGCGCCAAGGCCTTTATTCATAGTATCTTCTACAATTTCTTCAATAGCATTATCGGTAAACTCAAGAACCACATTATCCATTTTGAATAATTCTGTAAACTGATTTATGATTGAATTTTTTGGTTCCTTCATAATTCTTACAAGCGTTTCTTTCGTCAATTTATCCAGATATGTGATGATCGGAAACCTTCCTAAAAGTTCAGGAATCAATCCAAAACTCTTCAAATCGATAGCATTGATCTGACTTAAAATATAATCTTCTTCATCGGTTTTATTGATTTTATCTGAAGAAAAACCAATGGCCTGCTTGTTGAGTCTTCTCTCAATAATTTCTTTCATCCCGTCAAAAGCGCCACCCGCAATGAACAAAATATTCTGGGTATTAACCTGAATATATTTCTGATCAGGATGTTTGCGTCCACCTTGAGGCGGAACATTCACGATACTGCCTTCCAGCAATTTCAACAAACCTTGCTGAACACCTTCTCCCGAAACATCTCTCGTGATACTCGGATTATCAGATTTTCTGGCAATCTTATCAATCTCATCAATAAAAACAATTCCTCTCTCGGCTTTTTCTACATCATAATCAGCAACCATCAACAATCTCGAAAGGATACTTTCCACATCTTCACCCACATAACCTGCTTCTGTAAGGATAGTCGCATCTACAATACAGAATGGAACATTCAGTTGTTTTGCAATCGTTTTTGCCAGCAATGTTTTTCCTGTTCCGGTCTCACCGATCATTATGATGTTGGATTTTTCAATCTCAACTTCACGGTTTTCGTCTTGTGCATGTAATAATCTTTTGTAGTGATTATAAACCGCTATCGACAATTGTTTTTTTGCCTGGTCCTGACCAATCACATATTCATCAAGAAAAGCTTTTATTTCTCTCGGCTTTTTAAGTTCTTCCAGAGATTCCGCCATAGATGCAGAATCCGAAGTTTTATTAACACTATCTTTTACAATAGCATGTGCCTGTTCTATACAGTTTTCACATATAAATCCATTTTGCCCGGAAATCAGTATTTGTACTTCACTCTTTTTCCTTCCGCAAAATGAACATTGATTTGGATTCATAATTTTTCTCTAAGTTCTAAATTAAAAAAAGAAGCTCAAGACTTCTTTTATGCTTTTGTTATGGATTCCTGAATCTCCTTATACTCTTCGGGTGTAAAAATCAGCCTGGCATTTTTAAAATTAAGGTCGTCCATACTGTTAAGTGGTATCAAATGTATATGAGCATGCGGCACTTCCAAACCAACAACAGCCACTCCTACTCTTTTGCAAGGGATAGCTTTCTTAATCTGCTTAGCAATATCCTGTGTAAAAGCCCAAAGCTCTTTATAATCTTCAGAATCTAAATCGAAGATAAGGTCTGTTTCCTTTTTCGGAACAACCAGCGTGTGACCTTTTACCAAAGGCATCGCATCCAGAAAAGCGATGTGTTTTTCGTCCTCGGCAATTTTATAACTAGGAATTTCTCCGTTGATGATTTTAGAAAAAATAGTGCTCATAATTTTTAATATTGATTTTAAATCTCAGCAATTTTTAAACCAACATCTCTGTTTATTTTATAACGAAATTTCTAAAACTTCAAAAGAAAGCTTGTTACCATTAGGCAATACGATATCGGCTGTTTCACCAACAGATTTACCCAAAAGCCCTTTCGCAATAGGTGTATTCACAGAAATTTTTCCAGCCTTCAAATCACTCTCATTATCAGGAACCAAAGTGAATTTTTGTTCACCTTTTGTTGCATTATTTTTCAGTCTAACCGTCGTAAGTATAGATACTTTGCTCAGATCCAGCTGGCTTCCGTCGATAATTTTGGATGTAGAAATAATATCCTTCAATTTAGAGATTCTCATTTCCAACATCCCCTGCGCTTCTTTAGCTGCATCGTACTCTGCATTTTCAGACAGATCCCCTTTATCTCTTGCTTCAGCAATCTGCTGCGTTATTTTTGGTCTTTCGATCGTTTCTAGTTGTTCCAGTTCGGCTTTCATTTTGTCCAAACCTTCTTTGGTCACGTAGTTCATAACAATAAAATTTATCGTTTGTATAAAAAAATAATCCGACCTTTGCCGGATACTAATTTGTCTCGAATTGAGTTTACAAATATATAATTTATTTTTGAAATGAAAACCAAAAAAATCGCATCGCTATTCGCATTATTTTTGATTATCAGCGTTTTAAGTATTAATAATTCTTGTAGCGAAAGAAATGAAACCGTAAGCTGTTTTCCCAATTCCACGATTGCTGTACAACTTAACCTGACTTTACCACTTTATTATAAGTTACAGACCGTTGGATCCTGGGTTTACGTGAATGAAGTTGGAGCGGGAACCAGAGGGCTGATCGCGGTAAGAACAACAAGTGGATTCAAAGTTTATGATAGAAATGCACCACATATCTGTCCGGATACAGATACAACTCTTGAGGTCAAAAATGACACTTCCATTTATTGTCCGAAAGATGGCTCACAATGGATACTAATCACGGGACAACCTACAGATAACAGCGTTGCCAAAATAGCACCTAAAACCTACGGCTATAGTTTCGATGCTAATACTAATATTTTATCAATTTATAATTAAATGAGAGTCGTAATCCAGCGCGTTTCCGAAGCAAGCGTAAAAGTAGATAAGCAAATTGTCGGAGAAATCGGAAAAGGATTGATGCTTTTGATTGGCGTTGATGAAAGTGATGAAAACGCAGATGCAGAATGGCTTGTGAAAAAAATTCTTGATGTAAGAGTTTTTTCCGATGAAGATGGAAAAATGAATCATTCCGTGAAAGACATTAATGGCGAAATCCTTTGCATCAGTCAATTCACTCTGATTTCTGATTATAAAAAAGGCAATCGCCCTTCCTATATCAAAGCTGCCAAACCAGATAAAGCCATTCCGTTATTTGAATACTTTAAAGATGAAATAAAAAAATCCGGACTGAAAACCGAAAGCGGCATTTTCGGTGCAGATATGAAAGTTTCATTGATTAATGATGGTCCGGTCACATTAGTTTTTGACAGCAAGACAAAATTATAAAGGAGCAAATATTTGCTCCTTTACTTTTAATCGACCTCGTATTCAAGTTTTATGGTAATGCTTGCTTCTTTTTCCTTGGAAGTGGTATTGTAAGTTCCGCCATAGGAATAATCTTCGTTGGAATTTGGTGCCGTAATCTGAATTACACCCATTGTTGCTTTTTTCAGATTTCCGAGACTGCTTCCCGCATTTTCAGCAATTTTCTCCGCTCTTTCTTTCGCATCTTTTGTAGCGTTAGCAATCATTTCTTGCTTAACATCAGACAACTTGGTGTAGAAATATTGCGGTGAAGAAGATGTGAACTCTATTCCACGATTGATGATTTCGGTAATGTTTCTGGAAATATTTTCAATTTTTGAAACTTCTTTGGATTGGATAGAAACACTTTGGGTCAAATTATATCCTGAAAATTCTCCCTGTTGATAATTCCCGTTGGAATCCGTATAGCTACGGAATTGTTTCTGAATATCAACCGCAGAAAAAACCATTTCATTTTGCTTCACACCTTTGGAAAGAAGATAATCGGAGATCACTTTTCTGTCAATTGCCAAAGCATCATAAGCCGATTTCAGCTCAAAATTATTCTTGGAAAAGCTTCCTGACCAGGTAATAAGGTCTGATGTAAATTTTTTGGAACCAAGTCCGGTCACAGAAACGGTATTTTCAGATTTGTTTCTATTTTTGATGGCGCTGCCAAGCAATCCAGCAGCAATAATAAAACCTAATGCAGCAATTCCAACTGCAATATAATTCTTCATAAAATTTTGTATTTGAGTTTTTTGCATCAAACTTGATACCAAATTTTATGATTTTATTAACATTATGCTTCCGCTAATTTCCCAATATCTTCAATAGAATTCTCTCTTTCCAATGCTTCCAGATAGGATTTACGTTTTACAACCCTGGTATCGCTCCAGCTGTCGTGCCATCCTAAGCTTCCCAAAAATGAGAGTGCATCAAACGGAACAATCCTACTGAAGTTTCTTTTCAGGAAATCATTTCCTGTTGGCAAGCCACCGTTTTCCTTCACTACCATTGTTCCCGTAATCAGTTTGCCGAGACTTCGTCCTTTTGAAATCATCTCTGTGAGATACATAAAAAGCGCATAGAAAAAAGCAGTAACCAGTCTATCTAAAAAAGAATTAATATTGGAAACCTTGTCTGCAACTATCAAATAATCTATTCCTGAAACAAAGGAATAAATAACCATCATTACAGCATAAAGCAGAATGACAAGCAAATAAGTGAAAAAATAGTCGATGAGAAAATTGATAAAGCGTAATAATTTTTCCGCCTGATTTCTGTCTACGATTTTGGAGTGGTTTTTCATTGGTTTAGTTTTTTATTAATGATTTTAATTAATTTCCTTCTCGAATTCCAGACTAACACCTTTCATCTCGCCCGGCATTGGCGGAACGGATTTGGTTAATTTGATTTTGATAAAAGTGATTTGTGGAAACTGGTTTTCGATTTTGTTAATGATTCTTCCAATCACGTGTTCCAAAAGTTCGGAACGGATTGCCATTTCCCGATGAATAATTTCGCTGACCTCAGCATAATTGATAGTATCGCCTAGATTATCGGATTGCAATGCTTTTTCTAGATCAGCGTGTAACTCTGCATTGATGATATAATTATTTCCAATCAAAGCTTCTTCCGGCAAAACACCGTGATAGGCGTAGATTTTTATGTCTTCTAATAGGATTTTTGATTTCATTCTTTAAAAATAGAAAAATATTTTGAACGCAAAGTACACAAAGATTTTTTAGCATTAATTGAAAATATTTTAAGGTTCGCAAAGGCGCTTCGCTCAGCAAAAGAAAGTTATATTTTAAATATAACGTTTGTCATTCCGGAGGAATCTCTTCAATTTAGATTCTTACAGAATGACAAAGATTCTGGTAAGCTCTTATTTACTCTGAAGGTTTCTTTCGTGCACAGATGCAATAGGGATAGTAGTGGAAATCCTTTTTTGCAAAAAAAGATTGCAACGGATAGCCCGGCTCTGCAAATTTTTGCTTCGGGAAAGCTTGGAAAAATCTTGCGGAGATTGCCCAAATAATTCCACAAAAAAAACCTCATCTGTAAAGACAAGGTTTTGATTTTATTTGATGCTTTTGGAAAGTTCCAGCATGGCTTCAATCGGTTTCAATGCTTTGAGACGAATATCCTCGTCCATTGTAATTTCCGGAAGTTCATATTTCATACACAGATAAAGTTTTTCCAGCGTGTTTCTCTTCATAAAGAAACATTCTGAGCAATTGCAGCTCTCGTCGAAAACTAAAGCGGGAATCAAAGATTTGTGTGGCGCACGTTTTCTCATCTCGTGAAGGATGCCTTCTTCAGTCGCAATGATAAACTCTTGGCAATCATCTTGTTCTACATAATTCAAAAGCGCGGACGTTGAACCGATGAAATGCGCCAGTTCCAAAACCGGTGTTTCACTTTCCGGGTGAGCGATCAGTTTTGCATTCGGGTGGTCTGCCAGCTGTTTTGCGATACGCTCCATAGAAAACGCCTCGTGAACGATACAGCTCCCGTCCCAAAGAATCATATCACGACCTGTTTTCTTGCTGAGATATCTTCCTAAGTTTTTATCCGGAGCGAATATAATAGGTCGGTCTTTTGGTAAAGCATTAATGATCTGTTCTGCGTTGGAGCTCGTTACAATAATGTCCGAAGCAGCTTTGGTTTCCGCATTACAGTTGATGTAAGTTGCTACTAGCGCATCTGGATATTGCTCGCGCATCTTGTTGAGACCTTCCGCCGAACAACCGTCTGCTAAGGAACAGCCTGCTAAAGTATCGGGCAGAACAACTTTTTTGGTCGGGTTAAGGATTTTTGCCGCTTCTGCCATAAAGTGAACGCCACAAAAAGCGATCATATCTGCATCGGTTTCCTTTGCCTGTCTTGCCAACTGTAAAGAGTCTCCCAGGAAATCAGCAATATCCTGAATAGGACCTGGCTGATAATAATGCGCCAGAATAACGGCATTTTTTTCTTTTTTGAGGTCAAGAATAGCTTTCACAAGGTCATCGCCTGTTGGAATCGCAAATTCTTTGAGGTCAAGAAAACCTTTTACAGGCATATTGTTGATTGCAATGTCTAATGTATTTTCCATTACGTGTTTTTCAGATTTTATTCGTTGATAAAGTTATTAATAATTTTCTCGACTTCCGCTTTTGCCTCATCCAAATCTGTATTAACAATAATTTTATCAAAATGCTTTTGGTAAGTCATTTCCTCGCCTGCTTTTTCCACTCGGGTTTTTATGGTTTCTGCGCAGTCGGTGTTTCTTTTTATCAATCTCTGTTCCAACTCGGCGATGCTTGGTGGCATTACGAAAATCGACAATGCTTTGTCACCGAAAATCTCTTTCAGTCGGATTCCGCCTTTAACATCAACATCAAAAATCACGACTTTTCCTTCTTTCCAGATTCTTTCTACTTCGGATTTCAGCGTGCCGTAATATTTGTCGGTATAAACTTCTTCGAATTCTACAAATTCATCTTTCGATATTTTGGTTCTGAATTCTTCCGGTGTCAAGAAGTAATAATCTACTGCATGTTTTTCTTCGCCGCGCGGTTGTCTTGTGGTGGCAGAAATCGAAAAGCTTAATTGAGGAACTACTGAAAGTCCGTGTTTGACCAACGTTGTTTTTCCACTTCCGGACGGTGCTGAGAAAATGATGACTTTTTCTTTCATTACAGGACATTCAAAGTTTGCTCTTTGATTTTCTCCAAATCATCTTTCATCTCGACCACCAATTTCTGAATCTCAGAATGATTGGCTTTTGAACCCAAAGTATTGATTTCTCTTCCCATTTCCTGCGCAATGAAACCCAATTTTTTTCCATTAAAATCTTCGTTTTTCATCACTTCGAGATAATATTTGATGTGTTGGGACAATCTTACTTTTTCTTCAGAAATATCCAATTTTTCAACAAAATAAACCATCTCCTGATAATACCTTGTCTCATCAATATTTTCAAAATTCTTAAGCGCAGCCTGATATCTGTCTTTGATGGGCTGGATTCTTTCTTCTTCGTATTGAGCAACCTGATTGAGGTTATATTCTATGTTCTGAACGATTTTTTCTATTTCGACAGCCAGATTATTTCCTTCCGTTTGTCTGAACTCGATAAATTTAGAAATAGAATTCTCTACAGTTTCCAAAAGAGTTTTCCACTCGTTCTCTTCCAAATCGGAGTTTTTTGTAGACAAAGCGTCCGGCATTCTGACCGCCATTTTCAGCAATTCGAATTCAGGTGCATCGGAACCGACCTCTCTCAACTGATTCATATAATTCTTGACAACATCCTGATTGATTTTGACATCATTATTATCCTCCAGACTTTCGCAGTTGATGTAACAATCTACTTTCCCTCTGAGGATTTTATCATTCAGTAATTTTCTGATATCAAATTCTTTTTCTTTGTATCTCAACGGAATTTTAACATTCAAGTCAAAGTTCTTGCTATTCAAAGATTTGATATCGATTGTAATTTTTTTTCCTTCATAAACAGTCTCAGCGCGGCCGAAACCTGTCATAGATAATATCATACGATTCTATATAAGAATGCAAAGATAATTAATTTTGATTCTCCGGATTCAATTTCCTTTTTGAATTAAAAACACGATCAGAATTCGAAGTATTTCCTTATTTTTGCCTCCTATGAAAAGATGGTATCTCTACCCTTTTTCCTTGGGTTATCATCTCGGCACTTCTGTTAGAAACCGGATGTATGATTGGGGAATTTTTTCTTCTTCGAAATTCAGAACACCAATAATTGGTGTCGGAAACCTGTCGGTTGGAGGCAGTGGAAAATCGCCGATGGTAATGTATCTGGCAGATTATCTTTCACGCTCGTTCCGAACCGGAGTCCTGTCAAGAGGTTATGGCAGAATTACAAAAGGTTATAAAATCGTGAATTACGAAAGTAATTACAAATTGGTTGGTGATGAGCCAATGCAATTGTTCGAGCGATTCCGAAACCGTTTTGTGATCGGTGTATGCGAGGACCGTGTTTTTGGTGCAAAAAAAATCATTTCCGATATGGATCTGGACGTGTTGATTTTGGATGACAGCTACCAGCATCGCGCTATAAAACCAGGAATGAATCTTCTCCTGACAGATTATAATGATCCTTTTTTCAAAGATTTTGTATTGCCGGCTGGTGATCTTCGCGAAAGCAGAAGAGGAAAAAGCCGTGCCGACATCATTATGGTAACGAAATGTCCCGATGATCTGACGGAAGAAAAGAAGCAATACTATATCTCCAGAATACGACCTCAACATTATCAGAAAGTATTTTTTTCATCAATTTCTTATGATGAAAACATTCTCGGAATAGATAAGATGATGCCTGTAAAGAATCTGGATTATTATGATGTTTTACTGATCACGGGAATTGCAAATCCTTCTCAGCTGCTGAAAGAAATCTCCAAATACAACAAAAAGATTAAACATCTTCAATTCAAAGATCATCATAATTTTACTGATGATGACATCAAAAAAATCACTGCAGAATATAAAAAACTAGGCGAATACAAGGTGATTCTGACCACTGAAAAGGATTACGTGCGCCTAAAAACTTTTGACTATCTTAGAGATAAGATCTATTATTGGCCAATCAATGTAGAGATTGATAAGCGAGAAGACTTCAACAAGATTATTCAGAATTATGTTAGAAAAGTTTAAAGAAACAGCAGAATTCATCAGAGATATTATTGGTGAAACGCCTGATTTTGCTATTGTTCTCGGTTCCGGACTTAGTAAACTTCAGTATGAGGTAGAAGCGATTCATACTTTAGACTACAAAGACATTCCGAACTTTCCCCAAACCACTGTTGCGGGTCACGGCGGAAAATTAATTTACGGAATTCTCGAAGGTAAAAAAGTTTTGATGATGAGCGGTCGTTTCCATTATTATGAAGGCCATTCTATGGAAACGGTAACTTTTCCTTTCCGAGTTTTTCACTTATTAGGAATTAAGAATTTGATTCTTTCCAATGCTGCCGGTGGTGTGAATCCCAATTTCAAAGTAGCTGACGTAATGATTCTGACAGACCATATCAATATGATGCCGGAACATCCGTTGAGAGGAAGAAATATTGAGGAATTAGGGCCTCGTTTCGTGGATATGAGCGAACCTTACAATCGTAAAATGATTGAATTAGCTAAACATATTGCTGTTCAAGAAAATATCAATTTAAAAGAAGGTGTCTATGTCGCTTTAACAGGACCAACTTTTGAAACACCAGCAGAATACGGAATGGTAAAGGCTATTGGCGGAGATGCTGTTGGAATGAGCACTGTTCCGGAAGTCATTGTTGCAAAACATCAAGGGATGGATTGTTTCTGTCTTTCTATCATCACAGATTTGGGAGGTCCGGATATTTCCTTCGCTGTTTCTCACGAAGAAGTTTTGGAAGCAGCTAACAAAGCAATGCCCAATGTTATTAAAATCGTAAAAGGACTTGTAAAAAACTACATTTAGATAAAATTAAAATCCTCAGAAATTTCTGAGGATTTTTCGTTAATTCTTAATTATTTTCTCATAACTCTTCGAACCATCTATATTTTCAAATTCGATGAAATAAATGCCTTTCATCAATTGAGAAACATCGATTGTTGCAGCAGATTTCTGAGACAGAACTTGCTTCCCTGTAGAATCGTAAATTTTCAGAGAATTCGCTTTGTCAGAGTTGCTGAGGTTCAAAACATCTTTTACAGGATTTGGGTAAACACCAATTTTCTTCGTAAATGCATTAGTATCGTCAACAGCCAAAGAAGGTAACAAAGTCAAAGTCGCAAAATCTCTGTTTCCGCTACCGTGATTTGCCAAAGCCAAAGCGGCTCCTTTTGCATAAAATATTGGAAGAGTGCCTGCAGAATTGGTAAAAGCAAAATCACCAGCACCACCCGCAAGCGTTCTTCTTACAACCAGAGTTCTTGTGCCGGAAGCTACTGTATTAGATACTTCTGTCCAATTTTGTACAGCATCTGCACTAGGGGTTATACCGACGCCATTGAACGTATAATCTCTATTTGCGGTACTGTTATAAATGAAACCATCCGCTCCAGCAGCCATCCCTTCCGAACCGAATCCTACGCCTAGCCACGCCGTGCTGCTTCCCGTGAGCGTCATTGTAACATTGGTCGCATCAGTATCAATTTTTATTGTCATTGCTGTGGTTGGCAGACTGACAACTCCAGTAGAAAATTGAGAAAACATTGTTCCGCCAATCAACAGCGGAAGCATCTTTAGTAAGTTTTTTGCCATATTTTTTAATGTTTCAGAAGATTAATTAATTCGTTATTATTAGATTTCAAAGCATATTCAAAAGCTGAAACTCCCATAGAGTCTTTTATATTCACGTCTGCTTTATTCTTTAGCAAAATGCTTACAAGTTCCAGGTTATTCCTTTTCACCGCCCATAAAAGAGGTGTATTCCCAAAAGAATCCTGAATATTAGGATTTGCATTTTTTGCTAATATTTTTTCCACAAGCTCTTTATTATAATTGATGCAAAGCGAAGAAAGCGCTGCGCCTTCCGGACTTGCATAATTCAAATCTTTGACGTTATCAATCAGGTATTTGGCAACTTCTGTATTGCCCCTGTAGCAAGCGAGAATCAAAGGTGTAAAACCTCTTTCATTTTTAGAATTAATGATATCCGGATTTTGACTAGCTAAAGCTTTCATTTCATCAACAGTTCCGCTCCGGGCAATATCGAAAACGTTTTTGGTTTGAGAAAAACCTAATCCAAAAATCATTAGTGCAATTATTGTAAAATATTGTTTCATTATTTCTGAAGTAAAAAGTTATAATTGACATTCACATTTTCCGCCACTTTCGCAGCCACCATTTTTGGAATTTTAACTTTATAATCTGCTGTTTTAGCAACAAATTTTCCCTGAACAACAATCTTGTCATCTTTCAGATAGATGTTAGCCATTGATTGAACTGCGTTATCAACACCGTGGAAATTCAGAGTTCCGGAAATGGTGTAAGTTTTCGGTTTGGCTGACAGATCACTTTTATTGAAATTCTGGATTTTACCTTTGAAACTCGTCTTGGGATATTTGGCAGATTCTGCATAGTTTTCATTGAAATGTTCCTGCATCAGGCTAACTTTAAAAGTAAATCCATTAACCATTGCAAGTGAGGCAATATCGCCCGTATCAGCATTCATGATTGCTGTCGAATTGTTATTCTCGGCATACACATCTTCAAATAGCGGAACCGAAGCTTCAAAAGTAATTTTCCCGGTTTTGGTAGAATATTTTTGAGCAAAGGCGAAATTCGAGGTTAGAATAATGCCCATAAAAAAAACTAAAGCTTTCATTTTTTTCATTTGTTTATAGATTAATTTTCCAGTAAACCATCTGCTTTCCATTTGATGATCAGGTTGATATTATCCTGAGACAATGTTCCACCCTGAGGCATTTTCAAAGGGTCGCCGTTAGCTCTCTGGATTCTGTCCAGAATGTTGTCAATAGAATTTTTCACAGCCGTGTAATCCGTGAGAGGAAAATAAGGATTAGAACCCGTCGGCGAGTGGCAAACGACACAATTATTATCAATGATTGTTTTCACATTTTTGTTGTAGCTCACTGTTTCTGTAATCGGCTTCACATCAGAAATTTCTTCAAAAGTTTTGGTATCGCAACTCATCAACATCAAAAATCCTGAAACCGGAACGAATAGTTTTATTGTTTTTTTCATAATCAGCATTCTAAAAAACTCTGTAAAGATTAAACCCAAAAAAGAAATGTCCTTTTCCCCAATCACCAGTCGCATTGGAAATGTAACCGGTTTCCGTATTGGCCTGCGAATTACTGAAAACCAACTGGAACACGTGTCCGCCAGTATCGATGTCCAACCCTACAGATAAAGGATTTTTGTAAAAGTTCTTATCCTCGAAATTGTAGAAATATTCTGCGTTGATAGAAACCCGTTTCGAGATTTTATATCGTCCGCCTAAACCTGTTGAGAAGAGATTTTTGCTGTCAATGGTTGGTTCGATGAGATTTTTATGAACAAAACTTGGCATCAATTGTATGGTCAGATTTTCTGTGAATCTTCTTGAAATCAACAATTGAGATAGATAGGCAAATCTGTCGGAAAATTCCAACTTTGGGAAATCATCTTTTCTGAGTTCCGAATTGATGTCCAAAACATTGTAACCAACAATATCAAATGGCGATTCTTTTTCCTGTTTGAAGAGTCTATATTTTGCACCAAACTCATAAGTTTTTTGGTAAGTATGCCGGGAAGCACTCAAGGCAAGCCAATCTTCCAAGCCATAGATTACGCCTAATTTTGTGGTCGCATTATCTAATCCGAAGAAATTTTTGAACCCATCACTTACATCCCCGAATCTATGAGAAATGTCAAGATAGAATTCTTTTCTTGCAGGTAATTTTGTGGATTGCGCAGTAACAACCTGCAGTGCTTTGAAACTAGGAGAATATGATTCTTCAGTTTTTACAGTATCAATTTCTTTTAACAAATCATCCTGTGCATAAGAGAAAATTAAAATAAATAGAGAAATAAATGATAAAAATTTCAACATATTAACATTTTAATGTCAAAATTATAACGTATCTCTACAAAAAAACGGTGACTAAAGTCACCGTTTTTCAAATATTTCTATCCCTAATGGGGTTTGTGAAATCAATCCTTCTTTTTCAAATTTTTTCAGAATACGGCTTACGACTTCCCTCGCTGTTCCCAATTCATCAGCAATCTTCTTGTGGGAGACCTTTACAGCATCAGCCCCATTTCTTCTGATTCGTTCGTGGAGATATTCCAACACCCTATGGTCAAGCTTTTGGAAAACAATTTTATTGATTGTCTCCATCATAAACTTATATCGGGAATCATATTCCAGGAAAAACATTTGGTTCAGCATAGGATATTTCTGAAGCCAAATTAAAAATTGAGAAACGGGCAAAAGAAGAACATCGGATTTTTCCTCAGAGACGGCGTAGATTCGGCTCACTTTATCGGTGAATATCGTAGAAAAAGTCATAATGCAACTCTCACCTGGTGATATATAATAGTAAACAAGCTCTTTCCCGTCATTCAAATTATAAACCTTTACCGAACCCTTTATCAGTATAGGGATAAATTTTACCTTATCACCTTCAGCAATCAATTCTTGTTTAGCATTGACCGAGGTGAAAATCCCGTGTTCTTTGAGTTCCTGATAAAAGCCTTCATCAAATTTTTCAAATTTTCTTTTGATGAAATCCAAGTTTCCCATTAATAATTTTTAATCAAAATTAAATATATTTTGATAATTTCAATCAAATTCAAAACAAATTTCAAAATACCTTACAGATTAATCATTCTTCAACACAAACATTTCTTAAGACTTACAGATTCGATATTAATCACTAACTTCGTTCATCAAAATTTAAAAAAAATGAAGAGGATATTAGTTTACACCTTATTATTTGTGTTTCAATTGGGATTTTCTCAGGAAGTTCCAAAAGTTCTGAAAACCAAATTTTCCAAAGAAGCACTCGCTCAAAAATTACAGGATGAAAGTGGAAAAGAAACTTCCATAAAAGATATTTTGCATCAGCACAAAGGAAAAGTTTTGGTACTAGATTTCTGGGCAGGTTGGTGTAGAGACTGTCTAAAAGCATTTCCAAAAGCTAAAGAACTGGAAGCAAACAATCCCAATATCGATTTTGTTTTCCTTTCACTGGAACGCTCAAAAGAAGGTTTTGATAAAAGCCTCGAAAAGCACGAAATGACTGACAAAGAAAACTATTGGTTTGCTTCCGGTTGGAAAAATAACTTCAACAATTATGTGGATCTCAACTGGATTCCTAGATATATTGTGGTTGACCAAAAATCGGATATTGCAAAATATTATGCGATTTCTCCCGAAGACCCAGAAATCCAATCGACAATAGATAAGCTGACAAAATAACAATTGACAATCCCGAAATTTTCGGGATTCTTTTTTGTCTAAATTTGTAATAACCATAAAAGATAAAAAAAGACTTTTATTCTTTTGTGACTTTTGTGGTAAAAATAATCGAACATCAGATGCAACCGCAACGCAAAATCATCCATGTAGATATGGACGCTTTTTATGCTTCCGTGGAGCAACTCGACAATCCGGGTTTGCGAGGGAAAGCGATTGCTGTTGGCGGCGGACATCGTGGCGTGGTTGCAGCGGCAAGCTATGAAGCGAGAAAATTCGGGGTGCGTTCTGCGATGCCCAGTAAAACGGCCAAAGAAAAATGTCCACATCTCATTTTTGTAAAGCCGAGATTCCAACGGTATAAAGAAATCTCCAACAAAATCCGAAACATCTTCCACGAATACACGGATTTGGTTGAACCGCTTTCCTTGGACGAAGCCTATCTGGATGTTACCGAAAATAAAAAGGATATAGAATCCGCCAACGATATTGCCAGAGAAATCCGAAAACGCATTTTTGAAGAAACTGGATTAACCGCTTCTGCAGGGATTTCTGTCAACAAATTTTTGGCAAAAGTCGCATCTGATATCAATAAACCGAACGGACAGAAAACCATTCACCCCACAAAAATTAATGAATTTTTGGAAAATCTCCCCATTGAGAAATTTTACGGTGTCGGAAAAGTGACTGCTAACAAAATGCATACACTCCACATTTTCAAAGGATCTGATTTGAAGGCTAAAACCCTAGAACAGCTTGAAGGTCTTTTCGGGAAATCCGGAAGGTATTATTACAATGTAGTTCGTGGCATCCACAACGGTGAAGTCAAACCTAACAGAATCCAAAAAAGTGTGGCCGTTGAAAGAACATTTTGGGATGACATCAATGAAGATGAAGAGATTGATGAAAAACTAAAATCCCTGAGCCAGGAACTGGAAGAACGTCTCGGAAGAAAAGAAATCCAAGGAAAAACCTTAATGCTTAAAATCAAATACAAAGATTTCTCACTCTATACGAGAAGCAAAACGCAGGAATTATATTTTGAAAATGCCGAAAAATTCTATAAAACTGCAAAACAACTTTGGGAATTGAGGCCTTTTAACAAAGCCATTCGCTTGCTTGGATTATCACTTTCCAATCTTAATACAGAAGAAAAAAAACAGGTTTCTGTTCAGTTGAAAATTCCGTTTGAGGAGTTTGATAATGATTAATTCGAGCGATTTATACTCACAATTGAGCCTTTTTGATTCTTCATCGAGTCTTTTATACTCATTTTTGAATCTTTTACACTCATCATCGAATCTTTTTGACTTGAAAACGAGCCTTTTTGATTCATCATTTAGTCTATTTGCCTAGAATTTAAGTTTTTTAGGTTGAAAAACCATCCTTTTTGCCCCGTTCTTGCACCTCTTAGCTTGGAAAACGAACCTTTTTGCATGGTTTTGATTCTTTTTAATTTCTCTTAAGTGCTTCCAAAATTCCTTGGCTTGATATTTTCATAGAACGAAACATCAAATCAAACAATCTGAAAAATCTACAATCTTATGAACGGGACTATGATTCAGTTTTTCCATTGGTACACCGATGGTGATTCTTTCCTTTGGAAACATACCAAAGATTCGGCGCAATATCTTTCAGACTTAGGAATCACGGCGGCTTGGCTACCTCCGGCTTACAAAAGCACGAACGGCGGCTACTCCGTTGGTTATGATGCTTACGATCTTTTTGACTTGGGAGAATTTGACCAAAAAGGAACGACTGTTACAAAATACGGTTCGAAGGAAGAATATCTGGATGCCATCAAATCTCTGAAAGAAAAAAACATCCAAGTCATCGTAGATGTCGTTTTGAATCACAAAGCTGGTGGCGATGAACTGGAGAAATTCAAAGTTATACAGGTGGATGAGGAAGACCGAAACAAAGACATCTCTGATGTGATGGAAATAGAATCTTACACCAAGTTCACGTTTCCTGGAAGAGGTGATACTTATTCTGACTTCAAATGGGATTTTAACTGTTTTACAGGTGTAGATTATGCGGAAGGTAAAGAAAAAGGCATTTTCCGTCTTATCCACGAACACGCCGATGGCTGGGATGATATTATTTCTGATGAGAAAGGAAATTATGATTTTCTGATGTACAATGATATCGAGCACCGTAATCCTTTCGTCCGCGAAGAGCTGAATCATTGGGGAAAATGGTATTTTGACCAGACGGATTTCGATGGCGTGAGGCTGGATGCCGTGAAACATATTTCGCCAGATTTTTATAAAGAATGGTTAACGCTTCTGCGTTCCAACTCCGGAAAAAATATTTTTGCCGTTGGAGAATATTGGGCGCCCGGAGAACTGCCTCTTTTGCAAGCTTATATAGATTCTACCGAGGGTTGTATGAGTTTATTTGATTCCTCCTTACAGCATAATTTGCATCAGGCTTCCAAAAATCCGGATTATGATTTGAGAGAAATTTTTAATGAAACGCTTGTCAGCTCTCATCCGGACAAAGCAGTAACCGTGGTTGACAATCACGACACACAGCCGCTTCAGGCTTTGGAAGCTCCGGTTGAGACTTGGTTCAAACCGATTGCTTATGCTTTGATTTTGTTAAGAAAAGATGGTTATCCTTGTGTTTTCTACCCCGATTTGTACGGCGCGAGCTACAAAGACCAAGGAAAAGATGGCAACGAATATGAAATCTTCCTCGACAAAGTGGATGCGATTGAAGAACTCATCCGAGCCAGAAAGGATTTTGCTTATGGTGAGCAAAGAGATTATTTTGATGATGCGCATTGCATTGGCTGGACTCGTGAAGGTGATGATGAACATCAAGGTTGTGCCGTTGTTTTGAGCAACAAGGATGTGAATCAAAAATCTATGGAAATAGGAAAACGATACGCGGGAAAAACATTTTATGATTTCACCGGACATCTTGAGGATAAAATTACAATTGATGAAAATGGCTGGGCAGATTTTCCTTGTCCTGCGGGAAATGTGAGTGTTTGGGTAGCGGAGTGATGACCTTCGGAAATTATTTAAATTAAATCCAATCAATTATGGAAAATGCAGAAAAACCACCAAAAGTAATAGGCATCGGCGGCATCTTTTTTTTCTCCGATGACCCGAAAGAAACCAGAGATTGGTATACCAAAAATCTTGGGATGGATATCACAGAATGGGGAGCAACATTTGAGTCCAGAAACAGTTCCGACCCAGACATCGTAGAGTCGATACAATGGAGTCCCTTCAAAACAGGCAGTTCTTATTTTTCGCCTTCGAAAAAGGAATTTATGATTAATTATCGTGTTCAGAATATCGAAGAGCTTGTGAAAAACTTACGAGGAAATGAGGTTACAATTTTGGATGATATTGTAGATTCTGAGTATGGAAAATTTGTTCATATAATCGATTCTGATGATAATAAGATTGAACTCTGGGAACCTCCTATTAAATAAACAAAAAACCTCTTAAAATTTTAAGAGGTTTTTAGTCTTATCATAAATCCTTAATAGCCAGCTCCAGCTTCGCCTTCTCCAAGAAGTGCTTTGGCTGAGGAAGTTCCGATTCTCTGGATTCCCATTGTAATCATTTTTTCTGCATCAGCAGGTGTTTTCACACCGCCAGCTGCTTTCACTGGAAGTTTTCCGGCATTATCAAGCATTATTTTCACACCCTCGAATGTTGCGCCATTTGGTTTTCCTCCTTCGGTTACATAAAATCCTGTTGATGACTTAACAAAGATTCTTGAAAAATCTTTTTCTTCAAAATTTTCCTGTGCCCAAGTCCAGATATTAGCCGTTAAATTAGCAATTTGAGCATCTGAAAGTGCAGCAATTTCGATAATCCATTTCACCGTTTTATCGAAATCCAAGCCTAATTTGGTTCCTTCAACAAATTCTTTTTTTACCAATTCTAATTCTCCGGCTTTGAAGGCTTCGTAATTGATAACATAATCCAACTCATCTACGCCATCTAGAATGGCCTGGTTAGCTTCTTTCAATTTATCTTCTACAGAATAAGTTCCCTCGTGAAAACCGATAACTGTTCCCACCAAAACATCAGAATTTTTTGAAATTAAATAATCTTTGATAAGCTTAACATAGTTTGGACGAATCATAACCTCTTTGAAATTGTAAGCAATGGCCTCGTCCGTTAACTCTCTAACTTTGTCAAATGTCTGTTCTTCTGTCAAACCGGACTGTTCCGGTGTTTTCAGATATGTTGAATCTAAATATTGATTGATTTCCATAATTACAAAAATAAAAAAAGGATACAAACTTATTTGTATCCTTCCAAAAATATATTTAATTTTTTAAACTTTCAACTGTCTGTTGATGCTTTGTTCCAGTGAAATAAAAGTTTCGGTTCTCGTAACGCCTTTCAATTTCTGGATCTTGTTAAGAATCTGCATCAGGTGATCATTATCCTTACAAAGGACTTTTAGAAATATCGTATAATTTCCTGTCGTGTAATGCGCCTCTACCACTTCATTCACCAGGTTAAGATTTTTGATGGCATCTTGATAATGGCTTGGTTGTTCCAGAAAAACACCAATATAAGAAACAACTTTGTAACCTATTTTTCTTGGATTAAGGAAAGAAATAGAATTTTCTATAACGCCGGCCTGCTCTAGCTTTTTGATTCTCTGGTGAACTGCCGTTGTAGAAATCCCAACGTGCTTGGAAATATGTGCAAGGGAAGTTTTCGCATTGTCCATTAACATATAAATGATCTCTTTGTCAACTCCGTCTAGATGGTAACCTGTTTCAGATGCACTCTTCATAATGTAGTTATTGATTTTTAATTGCAATTTAAAACAAACATTTAATTAAACAAAAAAAACACAATGATTTATATTTTTTTGATATTGAATTATAAATCATTGGATTAATTAAAAATAAATGTTTATTATTTTTTACTTGCTCGTAAAATTATCGAATTTTATATGAATTATAAAAATATATTGTTGATTATTTTACAAAATAATACAAATATCATTTAAATCAAAATCTGTTTTGATCTGCTCTTCCCCTTAACTTTCCGTTAAATTAAGATTAATAAAATTATCAATCCACAGTTTACAATATAAACATAAAAATATGATTATCAATACTTTAAAATTATAAATTCTCACAAATTAAAAATCAGATTGGGTATTATGAAAAAGTATATATTTATGACTTAATATATAGACCTTATGAAATTTTTTTACAACCTGATCGCATTTTTTATTGCGATCACAACTTTTGCGCAGACACAGACTGTGACTTCGTCTATCAGTCCTCCGACTTTTAACGAAGATGAATCGATTACCATTACGTTTAATGGAAGCAGCATTAACGAATCTACTTGGGGCGTTACAAACAATGCTTTATATCTTTGGGCTTGGTCTTACGACAGCAATGATGCTAACAGCCAAGACTGTCCAACCAACGGAACCTGGGCTTCATCGAATGAATCCAATAAGCTGACTTACAATTCCGGAACAGACACATATACAATTACATTTGTTCCCAGAACGTTCTACAACAGAACAGGAATTGGCAGAATTGGTTTTCTTTTAAAAACTAAAACAGGAAACGGACAATCTCAGGATATCTACTCGGAAGTTGGAAGATTTCAATTTACAAGTACTTCTCCGCAAAACGGAACTGTTAATTTTGTAACTTCAGGAAGTAACTTCCCTATTACTTACAGCACTTCTTTGCCGGCTAATTATGTCGTAAAATCTAATGGTAATACAATTTATACAGCCAGCAATGTCTCCACAATTAATACTTCATTAAACGTTACTTCGGATAATAACATTGAAGTTTCCGCGACAGCATCCGGAACGACTTTGACTTCTAATTTTGTAGTTTCTCCTACTCCAGTTTCTCAGTCGGCTGCAATGCCTTCTTACATGAGACAGGGTATCACTTACGATCCTAATGATCCGACGAAAGTTGGAGTAGCATTGTATGCGCCTTTTAAGAATTATGTGCATGTGCTTGGAAGTTTCAACAACTGGCAGATTTCTTCCAATTATATCATGAAAAGAGATACTAATAACACCGATCTATTTTGGTTAGAAATCACAGGATTGACACCTCAGCAGGTTTATACTTTCCAATACAGAACCAATGACGGCGTAAAGGTTGCCGATCCTTATTCGACATTAGTATTATCTCCGGATGATGATCCTTGGATTTCATCATCTACATATCCTAATTTGCCGGCTTATCCAGCTGGACAGCAATATGACGTTTCAGTAATTCAGACAGCAAAACCCGCTTACAACTGGACTGTAACTAATTTCCAAAAACCTGCAAAACAAAATCTAATTGTTTATGAAGCTTTGGTAAGAGATTTTACAGAGCAGAAAAACTGGCAATCGATGATTGACAAAATCCCTTATATCAAAGGATTAAATGTTAACGCCATCGAATTAATGCCGGTAATGGAATTTGACGGGAATAATTCTTGGGGATACAATCCAGGGTTTCATTTAGCATTAGATAAAGCATACGGAACACCAGAAAAATTTAAAGAATTTATCGACTTATGCCACCAGAACGGGATTGCTGTCATTCTTGATGTTGCGCTTAACCATGCATCAGGAAGGTCTCCACTGGAAAGGCTTTGGTCTACAAGTACAAACGGTGGTTATGGTGATGTTGCAGCTAATAATCCATATTTCAATCAGGTTGCAAAACATGCTTATAGTGTATTCTATGATTTCAACCATTCAAAACCTGAAACAAGATATTATGTAAACAGAGTTTTGGAACAATGGATCAATGAATATAAAATTGATGGATTCCGTTGGGATTTGACGAAAGGATTTACACAAAACTGTACAGCTTCAGATGAAAACTGTACAGGCTCTTATCAGCAAGACAGAGTGGATGTTCTGAAATTATATTCAGATTATCAATGGTCCTATGATCCAACTTCTTATATTATTTTCGAACATTTGGGAGGAAATGCTGAAGAAAAACAATGGGCTGACTACAGATTGAACGAAGGGAAAGGTGTAATGATGTGGGATAATTTGGTTGGACCTTATAATCAAAACACGATGGGTTACGCTTCTGACAGCAACTTCAACAGAGTTGATTTTGAAAACCATACTTTTTCTGAAAGAAGAAATATGAGCTATGGCGAGAGTCACGACGAGGAAAGACTGATGTTCAAAAACTTAGCTTATGGTAATGCCAACGGTTCTTACAGTGTTAAGGATTTGAATACTGCACTTGAAAGACAAAAAGCTTTTGGTGCTGTTTTCTTCACAGTTCCAGGTCCAAAAATGATTTGGCAGTTCGGAGAATTGGGTTACGAATTCAGTATCAACAGATGTGAGAACGGAACAATCAGTAATGATTGTAGAACATCTCCAAAACCCGTAGCTTTCACTTTAGGTTATGATACCAATGCGAATAGAAAAGCAGTTTACGACACTTGGTCAAAAATCTTAGCAATCCGATTATCAAGCCAGGTTTTTGACACAACAACCTTCACAGTAGAATCAGGAAATCTTTTACCTAGAATCTATGTTTGGAATGATGCCTTGCCTGCAAGTTCTTTGAAAAACGTAGTGGTAGTTGCTAACTTTACAACAACAGCTCAAACTGTGACGCCTAATTTCCCTTATGCCGGAAACTGGTACAATCTAATGGACAATTCTTCTATGAACGCCAATGGCTCTACAACAGTAGTTCTTCAACCGGGAGAATTTAGAATCTATGGAAATCAAACCGCTTTGGCAACGGACGAAACGAAGATTGATGCGAATAAAACATCATTGCAAATCGTTCAGAATCCTGCAACAGACGGATTATTGAAAATCAGATATAACAAAGCTAAAAACGGACAAATCAACATCTATGATCTTAATGGTAAACTGGTAAAATCTTTCGGACTAAAATCCGCTAAAGGAGACGAAACATTCTCTGTAAATGGCATCATCGGAACAGGAAATTACTTAGTACAACTAAAGTCTGATGAAGGTTTGGCAGTTTCTAAGTTAATCATCAAATAAGACAAAATAAATTTTCAAATCAAATGAAAACGCCTCAGCTAGCTGAGGCGTTTTTTGTTTACTATTTTTCAGAAAGTTGTTTCAGTTTTCCAAGACCTTCCGAGAAAGATTTGTTCATTTGCCAGGTCATCAGCGGCTTCATAGGTTTGAAAAGCGTTTCAATTTCATAATCAATTGTCCAGGTTACTTTGGTTCCGGAACCTTCAGAAGCCAAAAGCAAATCTGAAGTCGCATTATCATCCATTGGTTTGATAAAATGCATTTTTGTGGCGACTTTTTCATTTGGGACAATTGCTGTGATCTCCTGTTCGCCTTCACCAACATCATCATTTCCTTTCCAATGGTAGCCATCACCCACTTCACCAGGCGTTCCTTTGTAAGTTACTGTCAGATTCGGGTCCATTTTCATCCAGGGATTCCAGGTATTGAAAGCTTTCATAGAATTCACATTTTGCCACACTTTCTCTTTCGGAGAATTGATAACGAGAGATTGTTCGTTATGGCATTTACTGTCAAAAAACAACATAGCAATCACGCAATAAACGATGATTATTGCCACGATGACGCTAATGATTTTTAGAAATTTCTTCATAATAAATTAGTTTTAAGTTTAAAACAAATCTAAAAAGAATTTGAACACAAAAACTTTTTCTAGGATAATATTTACTGGGGCGCCTTTATCCGCCTTCCACTCCCGCTATTTTTTTATTGCAAAGAAAGTTAGTCCGACAATAGAAATTTCGGACATTGCAATAAAAAAATGAGCTCCGTTCAAGTCGGGGCGCAATTTTGTCATACTTTCAACTTTAGGTACTAAATTTGTCAATTAAGACACACAGAAAATCATTTATAATTTATCATTAATAATTCATCTTTATGAATCCACTTTTAGAAAAATTCAACACCAAATATACCTCATCGCCTTTCGAGGAAATCAAAGAAGAACATTATCTGCCAGCTTTCCAGGAATTAGTCAAAACTTCTGAAAAAGAAATTGATGAAATAACAAATAATTCAGAAGAGCCGACTTTCGAAAATACAATTGAAGCAATGGCTTTTTCAGGAGAACAACTGGACAGAGTTTCCAATATTTTCTTCAATATCAATTCTGCTGAAACCAATGATGAGATTCAGAAAATCGCTCAGGAAGTTTCGCCACTTTTGACAGAATTCTCTTCCAAAATCTCTCAAAACGAAAAACTGTTTGAAAGAATCAAAAACGTTTACGACCAGAAAAACGCTTTAACTTTAAACGAAGAACAGGAAATGTTACTCAACGAAACTTACAAAGGTTTTGTAAGAAGCGGCGCATTGCTCAATGAAGAAGACAAAAAGAAACTGGAGAAAATCAATATGGATTTGTCTATCAAATCACTTCAGTTTGGGCAAAATGCTTTGGCTTCCACCAATGCTTATTTCAAACATATCACAAATAAAGATGAATTGAAAGGAATTCCGGAAGCCATTCTTCAGCAATACGAGGAAGATGCAAAGGAAAAAGATTTGGAAGGTTATGTGATTACTTTGCAATACCCAAGCTATCTTCCGGCAATGACTTACGCTGAAAATCGTGAATTGAGAAAAGAATTAGCTTTAGCAAACGGAAAAAAATCCTTTGACGGTGGCGAATTTGACAATCAGAATTTGATTAAAGAAATTGTAAAACTTCGTCAGGAAAAAGCAGAATTATTGGGTTATAAAAATTATGCTGATTTTGTTCTTGAGGAAAGAATGGCACAATCGCCGGCAAAAGTTTTTGAATTTTTGAATGAACTTCTTGAAAAAGCAACACCTTATGCCCAAAAAGAAATCGAAGAATTAAAATCTTTAGCAAAAGCTGACGGAATCGAAGATATCCAAAGCTACGACCACACTTTCTACGCAGAAAAATTAAGAAAACAAAAATTCGATATTGATGATGAAGAACTGAAACCATATTTCCAATTGGAAAAAGTTCAGGAAGCCGTTTTTGGATTAGCCGGAAAATTATTCGGATTAGAGTTTAAAGAAATTACTGATGTTCAGAAATATCATCAGGATGTGAAAACTTACGAAATCACAGAAAACGGAAATTATAAAGCTCTACTCTACGCCGATTATCACCCGAGAAAAGGGAAACGTGCCGGCGCCTGGATGACGAGTTATAAAAATCAATATAAACAAGACGGAGAAAATTCTCGTCCGCATATTTCGGTCGTTTGCAACTTTACAAAACCGACCAAAGACACACCAAGTTTACTGACTTTCCAGGAAGTAACCACCTTGTTCCACGAGTTCGGACACGCACTTCATGGTGTTTTAGCAGACACGCAATACCCGAATCTTTCCGGAACTTCGGTTAAATGGGATTTTGTAGAATTACCTTCTCAATTTCTGGAAAACTATTGCTATGAACCAGAATTCTTAAAAACATTTGCAAAACATTATCAAACCGGAGAAATTCTTCCAACCGAAAAAATCGAGAAATTATCGCAGAGCAAATCCTTTATGGAAGGTTATCAGACTTTGAGACAGCTTGGATTTGGATTGTTGGATATGGCTTATCATACAGAAGTTGGAGCGTTGGAGAATAAGACTGTGAAAGCGTTTGAAGTGGAGAAAACTGCGGCAACTAATCTTTACCCGAGCAATCCGGAAACTGCAGCAAGTCCAAGTTTTTCGCATATTTTCCAAGGCGGTTATTCGGCGGGTTATTATTCTTACAAATGGGCTGAGGTTTTGGATGCGGATGCTTTCCAGTATTTCAAAGAAAATGGAATTTTTAATCCTGATATTGCGGCGAAATATAAAGTTCTTCTTTCTTCTGGTGGGACCAAAAATCCAATGGAATTGTACAAAAATTTCCGTGGAAGAGAACCTAAAGTCGAGAGCTTACTGAAAAGAGCTTTTGGATAAGTTTTAGTGTTCGAGAGTTTTAGAATATTAGCATTTAACCCTTTCAGAGTTTTAAATTGACTTGTGTAATCTTCGATTTCTGAAAGGGTTTTTAAATCAATCAATTAAATTTAGAAAATGAATTGTCCTTGCTGTTCCGGAAAGCCCTACGAAGATTGTTGTCAGCCTTATCATCTGAAAGAGAAATTTGCTCCAACAGCAGAAGCTTTGATGCGTTCAAGGTTTTCTGCATTTGCTATCCCAAACGGCGACTATCTTTGGGAAACGACTTCTCCCAACAAAAGACAATTCCATAACAAAAAGGATTTGCAGGAATGGGGTGAAATCAATGAATGGACGAAGCTGGAAATTATCGATAAACCTTCAACTAATAAAGTAGAGTTCAAAGCTTTTTATAATGATGAAGAAGGAAACCCTCAAGTTCATCACGAGTTGTCACAATTCAAAATGATTCAGAATCGCTGGTTTTATGTGACTGGGGAATTTTTGGATTAATTATTTTCAACCACAAAGTCACAAAGTTTTTTATTGAAAATTCTTTGTGACTTTTGTGGTTATTTTATTCTTTTGATTGCTTTTTCTTTTGTCTCAAAACGTAGAGATACAAACTTTCTACTTTTGCCCTTGCCCAAGGTGTTTTACGAAGAAATTTGAGAGAGGAACTAACACTTGGATTTTCGCCGGTGAAACATTTGATGTTGATTTGTTTTCCCAATTCGCCGTAACCTTTGTAATATTCTAGTAATTCTTCCAGAATCGCATCCAATCTTTTTCCGTGCAAAGGGTCTTTCGAAGTGTTTTCCATTTTGTAAAATTATTGATTTTATTATTTCAAAACCACAAAAGACATATAAGTTTTAGTTTATAAAAAATACTGTTGACTTTCATTTGCTTATTTCTTTTGTGACTTTTGTGGTTAAAAAAGAAATTTCTCTTTTGTCATTTCATATATTTGATAATCAAATTTAGAAATATGAAATCTATAGCATTTGTCTTATTATTACTTTCAACAATGTCATACGCTCAAGACTTTGCCAATTTTGGCAGATATCAAAAACAAAACCAAGAAGTTCTTTCTCAAAATATTGCTCCAAATTCTGTCTTGATGGGCGATTCTATCACAGAAGGTTGGTTTGCTACAGACCCAGGATTTTTCACAAAAAATAACTTTGTAGGACGAGGAATTGGTGGCCAAGTAACTTCGCAGATGCTTTTGAGATTCAGAGAAGATGTGATTAAATTGAAACCCAAACGTGTGATTATTCTTGCCGGAACTAATGATATTGCGGAAAATCAAGGTCCGATTTCTCTGGATAAAGTGTTCGGAAATATTGTTTCTATGGTAGAATTGGCAAAAGCTAATAACATCAAAGTGGTTTTATGTTCTGCACTTCCGGCTTACGATTTCCCTTGGAGAAATGATATGCAACCTGCTGACAAAGTAATCGCGCTGAATAAAATGATAAAAGATTACGCTCAGAAAAATCATATCACTTACGTGGACTACCATTCAGTTTTAAAGGATGAAAAAAATGGTTTGCCTAAAGAAATTGCTGAGGACGGAATCCATCCGAACAAATTAGGTTATGAGAAAATGGAAGCAATCCTGATGAAGAATTTAAAATAATGAACTTAGACGAACTAAAATATCCTGTCGGAAAATTCATCAAACCGGAGTCAATTACTAAAGAAATCATCGATTCTGCGATTTCTGAAATCGAAAACTTTCCGAGTCTTGTTAAAACAGAAATTCAAAATCTTTCCGAACAAGATTTACATCTAAGATACAGACCAGAAGGTTGGACAATTACTCAAGTGGTTCATCATTGCGCCGACAGTCATATCAACAGCTATATGAGATTTAAATTGGCATTGACGGAAAATGTTCCAACAATTAAACCTTACGAGGAAAGTCTTTGGGCAGAGTTGCCGGATAATCAATTGTCGTCATTGATTTCGTTGCAACTTTTGGAAGCTTTGCACGCAAGATGGGTTTATCTTTTGAAAACTTTGAGTGAAGAAGATTTGAATAAAGAATTCATTCATCCAGAACAATCAAAAAGAATTTCGCTCAAAGAAAATATCTTGATTTACAGCTGGCATTGTCAGCATCATTTGGCTCATATTCGCCAGGCGAAAAAATTAAGATTTGAGTGAATCTAAAAAATAAATTATGAGAAAGTCAATCGTTATTTCTTTTCTACTTGCAATCCCTATTTTTCCATTAGCTCAAAATAAAATAGACCAAACACTGGAAAAATGCCTAAACCAAGATAACTCGACGGCTGGTCAAAGAAACTGTATTATTTCGGCTCAACAATCTTGGGACAAAGAGCTGAACAAGTATTACACTTCACTAAATCAAAAATTAAACAAGACAGCAAAAAAAGAATTGCTGGAAGCACAGCGAAACTGGATTTTATTCCGAGATTCCGAATTCAAACTAATCAACAAGTATTATTTTGACGTCAAAAAAGGAACAATTTTTCAAGTGATTTCTGAAAACAAAAAATTACAAATCATCAAAGAAAGAGCGTTGCAACTAAAAGAATATGATGAACAATTTGATTATTAGATAAGCTATACTGTAATTAATCTACTTTCTTATAAACGTAAGTATTTCTTTTGGTTGTCATAGTCATTTTCTTTTTCTCGGGTGAAAATAACAATTCTACTTTGTTTGTATCGTAAACAAATTTGTTCTTTTCCTTGGCTTCAATCAGAATTTCAGGAGAATCTCCTTGTTGAAGATATAATTTGTCATTAATAATATAAACATTCAAATCTTTTGAATCACTATTATATTGATACTTCCCAACAAATTGTTGTAATTCGTGATTACTAAGTTTGATCCTTTTAAAATCCGGCACTTCATATTTATCATTATACAAATCATTAAGAACATACTCCAAGATATCGCCAATGTCATATCTCACACCATTTTCTGTGATACAAATAGCAATTTTATCTTCAGGAATGTAAAGTGCATATGTTAGATAGCCAAAAATAGAACCTGTGTGTCCGTACATATTTTTGCTTTCATAAGGATAACGAAACAATCCTTTCTGTAGATTTTTCATTTGAGTGAGAGATTTTTCAGAAACCAATTTTCCATCAAACAAAGCTTTATAAAAAGTATTGATTTCCGAAGGCGTTGATATAATATTTCCGACAGAGGCAAAATTATGAATGCCCAAATGCCCATCTTTTTGCCAACCATTATAATATTTATAGGATTTAGCCTCATTATTTTTATCATCAATCAAATTTCCTACGTCTGTATTTTTTAAATTTAGAGGTTCTGTAATATTTTCATTCAAAAGCTCAGCATAAGTTTTACCATAAACCTTTTCCAAAATAAATCCTAAAAGAGCATAACCAGTATTAGAATAAGAAAACTTATAATCTGGCGGAAAGTCCGAAGGCAATTTATAAATCATTTCTAATAGAGTATCCTTAGGATATTTTTTGTACATAATTTCATCAAAAATCTTAGATTGGTAGTAATTTCTAATTCCACTTGTATGGTTTAGTAAATTAGAAATTTGTATAATATCTGCATTTTTGACTCTCGGAAAAAACTTAGAAAGCTTGTCAGTTTGTTTTAATTTCCCTTCCTCAATCGCTTTGAAAATCAAAACTGCAGTGAAGGTTTTGGTTACAGAACCAATTCTATATTTGGTATTATCATCCGGAACGGTTTCGTTTTCCAAATCAGCAAATCCAACATTTTTTTCATAGATATCTTTTCCGTCTTTTTGGACCTTAATTCGGAACATCGCTTTATCATAAGTTCCAAATGCGTCATAGACACTATCAAGTTTACTTTTGTTATGGATTGTCTGAGCAAAAATCTGCTGACAAAATAAGAGAAATAGTAGGTAATAGTTTTTCATCTTTTACAAATATAAATAAATCTGAGAATCAAGGTAAAATCCTTTTTTAATTCCTCCCGAAAAGTGTATTTTTAGGCAAAATTTTTCAGTGATGATTTACGGAATCGACCAATTTAAATATCAGGATGTTTTAGAGATTTTAAAAAATCCTTCCAAAGCCAAGCTCAATAAAAAGTCAAAAGATCAGATCATAAAATCGCAACAGAATGTTCAGAAAATTGTAGCGTCTGACAGAACGGTTTATGGCATCAATACAGGATTTGGACCGCTTTGCGATGTTAAAATTTCAGAAGAAGAAACGGCTCAGCTTCAACATAATTTGATTATTTCACACGCTGTTGGCGTCGGAAAACCGATTGACAAGAATATCTCCAAAATAATGATGATTTCCAAAATCCACGCTTTGTCGAAAGGATTTTCGGGTGTTTCGTTAGATGTTATCGAGCGATTGATTCTGATGTTGGAATTGGATATTATTCCGGTTGTTCCGGAGCAAGGTTCTGTTGGAGCTTCAGGAGATTTGGCACCGTTGGCACATTTGGTTTTGCCGCTTTTAGGATTAGGTCAGGTTTGGGAAAATAATAAAACTGTTGAGACGGCTAAAGTTTTGAAGAAACATAAACTTCAACCTCTAAAACTTGGTCCGAAAGAAGGTTTGGGATTGATTAATGGAACGCAATTTATATTAGCGCACGCAATTACAGGTCTAGCAAAATTTGAATATCTTTTGGATTTAGCAGATTTAACAGCAGCTATGAGTCTTGAAGCTTATCGTGGCTCATCAAGTCCGTTCAAGAAAGAATTGCATGAGATTCGTCCATTTGACGGAAGTCAAAAAGTAGCGGAAAGAATGCGAAATTTCCTTAAAGATTCAGACAATCTCAAGTCTCACGAATTCTGTGACAGAGTCCAGGATCCTTATTCTATGCGTTGTGTTCCACAGGTTCACGGTGCGAGTAGAAATGCTTTCGAACATCTGAAGCAAATGGCCGAAACGGAACTGAATTCCGTGACCGACAATCCTATTGTTTTAAGCGCAGAGGAATCTATTTCCGGCGGTAATTTCCACGGACAATTGATGGCTTTGCCTTTGGACTACGCTTCGTTAGCAGCCGCAGAATTAGGAAACATTTCCGACAGAAGAAGCTATCTTTTGCTCGAAGGAAAATATGGCTTACCGAAATTGTTAGTAGAAAGCTCTGGTCTTAATTCTGGCTTTATGATTCCACAATATACGAGTGCTGCTTTGGTTACAGAGAACAAAACGCTTTGCTTCCCAGCTTCTGCAGATTCTATACCGACAAGTTTAGGTCAGGAAGACCACGTTTCTATGGGAAGTATTTCCGGTCGCAAATTCAATCAGGTTTTAGGAAATTTGGAAAATATTCTAGCGATTGAGTTAATGTTCGCAGCCCAAGGTTTGGAATTCCGAAGACCAGCAAAATGTTCCAAAATTGTTGAGAAAAATTATGACATCATTCGCTCTGTTGTTCCAAAATTAGAAGACGACCGATTGATTGGTGAAGATATTTTGAAGATTGCGGAGCTGATTAGAGAAAAGAAATTTGTGGTGAATTAAACCTCAGCAGACAAAGTCTTCGACTCCGTTCAGACTGACAATTTTAAAAATAAATGTTAATAATAAAGATGTCGTGCTGAGCAAAGTCGAAGCATTTTTACTTAATATAATAACATTGCTAATGCAAACCCTCAGAACAACTTCCGAAAACCCAGACTTTCAAAAATTAGTAAAACAATTGGATTCTTATCTTTCCGTTATGGACGGCGATGAACACGACTTCTATCATCAATACAACAAAATCGATATGTTGAAAAATTGTGTTGTTATTTATGATAATGATGAAGCCGTCGCTTGTGGCGCTATCAAAGAATTGGATTCAAAATCTATGGAAGTCAAAAGAATGTTCACGCTACCTGAAAAGCGCGGAAAAGGTTTAGCTTCAGCTATTTTAAAGGAATTGGAAATTTGGTCTAAAGAATTAGGTTACAAAAAAACAGTTCTTGAAACAGGAAAAAGACAAATCGAAGCCGTTGCACTTTACAACAAATGTGGTTACAAAATCATTCCGAATTACGGTCAGTATATTGGTGTTGACAATAGTGTTTGTTTTGAGAAAGAACTATAAATTTTATCGCAAAGGCGCAAAATGAATCTTTTCTCATTCTGCTTTAAGTCGCCAAGAATTAATTTTCGTATTATGTTTTGCGACTTAAAAACATTACAACTGATTCAGTTTTTGTGCATTTGCGTTATCAATCAATTTCCAAAAGTATAATCCAAAGGCAACATTTTTGAAATGTTTTGTTGAGAAAATGTCTCTTCCAAAATCAACAAATCCGGTTCCGAACAAATACCTTCCGGAAAAATCTCAAATTCTGCGGCTTCGGGATGAATTAATGACGATTGCGAAACAGCATTGGCCGATTTGATAAAGTCACCTTTCTTGATTTCGTAATAATATTTCTGATAATTGACCATCAGTAAATCGTCAAAATCAAGGAAAAGTCTGCCATCTTTACGTTTCGTGAAATCAGATTCTTTGATTCTCGTCTTTAGAATTGCTAAGACAAATGGAGAATTTTTATGTTTTCGCTGTGAGATTTCTTCCAATTCCGGCGATAGATTTACATTCATCACTTTCTGAGTTCTCACAAAACTGAAATAATCTTCCAGTTTTTGTAATTCGGCTTCAGTTGGATATTTTGGATTTGGGATTCGTTTGGCGTGGTTGACGATAAAACCTTCCTTTTCTAATTCATTATTATAAAGACTTCTGAAAAAATGCATCAAACTACCTTGGTAAGCATTCATCCGGTTGAGAATCACATTTTTCTTATTGCTGGTTTCTTTGAAAAAAGAAGTTCCTAAATAACTATTGGTTTTGTTTTTAAAATCTGATTCAAAATTGATGAGATTATATTGAATGTTATAACCCAGATTTTTATTTTCAATAATCAAGGTCTGTGGCGCTTTGACTTTCAGAAATTGATTTTTCTTATCATAAGAAAACTTAAGTGTTCGTTGATTTTTAATGACGACACCTTCCCTGTCAAAACCAATAAATCTATCCAGAAAGTAATTGATAAAGTCTTTATAAGCCTGCTCTGTATAAGGAATAATAACAACTTCCTCAATCTCTTTAACAGGATTGATAATCACTTTTACAGACTTTCCGATAGCTTGATTAAGAGGAAAAATACTTGTCTCATAATTATCTTTCTGGAAAATCAGATTGCCGCTTTTCTGTCCCTGGACATCCAGCTGAAAGCTTCCGTCGTTGGCAGAAACTGTTGAGATTTTGGTTCCGTCGAGATAGACATTCACGTTAGTAATCAGATTTCCGTTTTCAGTTTGGATTTTCCCAGAGATAATCTGAGAAAAACAATAACAAACAAAACTAAAATAAAAGCAAAAAAGTAATATTCTTTTCATCCAAACAATATTACTAATTTTTTAGTTATAAAAAGGGGCTTATCCGATTTTAATTGATGTCATACTCAAAGAGCCGCCAATCAGCGAGTCATTGAATAATGATAATTCTTCTGATTTTTCTTTCAGTCCGAGATTATAAATCATTGGCAGAAAATGATCCGGTGTCGGAACAGCATATTGCAAAAACGAACCTTGTTTTTGATAATCAATCAATTTTTGAAAATCACCGTCCAAGAGCCAATTGTTGGTTTTTTCTCTGGCTTCTATCGCCCAATCCCAGCCTGCACCAACGGTATCAATGTTTTTCCAGTCAATCAATCGGAGATTATGAACAATGTTTCCGCTTCCAATAATCAGGATTCCTTTTTCGCGGAGTTTGGATAGTTTTTTTGCCAAATCAAAATGATATTGAGGTGGTTTTGTATAATCGATACTCAACTGGATAACCGGAATATCCGCATCAGGATAAAGATGTCTGAGAACCGACCATGCACCGTGGTCCAATCCCCAATTATGGTCTTCTTCCACCAAAACCGGAGCGAGTAGTTCCGAAGTTTCTTTAGCCAATTCGGGACTTCCCTTTGCCGGGTATTGTACGTCGAACAGTTCTTTTGGGAAACCGTAAAAATCGTGAATCGTTTTCGGCATATCCATCGCCGTGACAAAAGTTCCGTTCGTAAACCAATGCGCAGAAATACAAATGATTGCATTGGGTTTCGGGATTTCTTTGCTGATATTCCTGAATCCCTGAACAAAAACATTCTCTTCGATAGCGTTCATCGGAGAACCGTGTCCTAAAAACAGAACCGGCATTTTTTCTGTGGTTCGGAAGTTATCAGATATTTTTGAAAGGTGGTTGAGGTTCATATTTTTTTGTAAAATGTAAAATGTATTATTATAGAAAGTATTTTATTTTCTCGCGGATTTGGCTGATTGAGCTTTTCTTTTCACACTTAAGTTGATTGTTTTAAACCACAAAAGTCACATAAGGACAATTAAGTTTTTAAATCTCCGATTTTTTTTGGCAAATGTTGTTTTTATACTGAATCTGCAGCCCGGCCTGAGTGGAGCTCTTTTTCTTTTTTATCAAAAAAGAAAAAAGCGGGAACGGAGGACGGATTAAGCTGCCCAAATAAAAAAAGTATAAACAAAGCGAACTCTGTTTATACTTTAAAAAAACTCAAACTATAAATACTATTGTATTCTTTTATTGTTTTACAAACTGCAATTCGCCTGCAAGTTTTACTTCTTCGCTCACCATTACACCACCTGTTTCCAAAGCTGCGTTCCAGGTCAAACCGAAGTCGCTTCTTTTGATTTTTCCTTCGAAAGAGAAACCTGCTTTGGTGTTTCCCCAAGGATCAGAATTGATTCCGCCAAAATCCACGTCCAGGGTCACTGGTTTTGTAACGCCGTTAATAGTGAGGTTTCCTGTAACATCACCGTTAAGAGTTGAAGCTTCGAAAGTGATTTTCGGGTTAGCTTCTGCGTTGAAGAAATCTGCAGATTTCAGGTGATTGTCACGGTCTGTGTTGTTGGTGAAAATAGAGTCTGTATCAATAAAAGCTGAAACTTTTGCGTTCGCGAATGTATCGTCTTCTGCATCGATTTCTGCGTTGAAAGTCGTGAATTCTCCTTTTACGTTGGAAATCATCAAGTGTTTTACTTTGAAAGTGATCTCGCTATGTGTTGGGTCCAATAACCATTTAGTTGCCATAATTTTAATATTTTGTTGTTAATTATGATGCAAATTTAGGTCGGTAAGATTTCCCACACATTGATGTAAGTTAAGAATTGAATAATGGGGCAGAATTTGGGCAGCCCGTCAGATTTTCCAGAGCTTTCCCGATGCAAATCTGCCGGCCGGGCTATCCGCTGCTATCTTTTTGCCAAAGCTTTTGCCAGCGCAAAAAAGGATATCCGCTACTATCCCTGCTGCGGGCGACGGCTCCGAATCACCATTTCTCCGTCAAATATTTCCAGTATCGCTTCGGGACGTGCTGAATGTGAAGTTTTGTATTTTTTCTTTCTTTAATATTGGTTTTAGTGAAATAGCTTTGCCAGAGCGTTTGGTATTTTTTCTCTTCGTCGTGGAATTTCTCCTGGTATTGGTTTAAATCTAATTTTTCATCGGGATAAAAGAATTCGCAGTTTTCCAAATCGTAGAATAAACCATAATGTCTTCGTAGGTCATATATCATCCATTTTTGATCGGCATATCGGTCTTTAAAATGTTTCCGAATCAGAGGCAACACATTGAAATCAGGATCAATTTTTGCAAAGAAAACATCATCCTGCATTTTTTCAAACCTTACGAAAGCGGTCATTCTGTGCCTTTCTCTGCTTACGGATTTGCAGATTTTGGAGATTTTCAAAATATCATCGTTGGCGAAGTTTTTCAGGACATTATCATTGGGAAATTTCACAGATTGTCTCACCACTGATAAAACCAGCTGTTCCAATTCATTATCTTCCGAAAGATATACGCGCAGCAAATCATTGATTCCTGATTTACCGATACTCTTTTCCAGCTTATTCAGAACTCTTTCAGATTTTTCCTGTTGGGTAACAACCTCGTGGACTTCTGCAAACATATTTTTCTGTTGGAAATTTTCTCTGTTCACGATTTCCACATCCTGATAACGATACTCGAAAACTTCAAATATCGCTGTGAAAAGCCCGTCGAAACTTCCGTCGTAGAGGAGGGTTGTCATTTTTGAGTAGGAGAGTTTTAGAATCTGTGAATTCTAAGCGTAATATTTGTCATTCCGGAGGAATCTAGATTTATTTTAAATTTTATAACAAACAAGTTTCAATTCATTTTCATCAAGTTCTAAATAAAACTCGCCGACTTCTTTTATTAATGTAAAAATTCTGTCTAAATCTTGATTTGTCTTCGAATCAATAACTTTAGGAAAAATGAGATATTCTATTTCTCGATATTCGAGCCAATCATTAAATGAATTATTTCCTTCAAAGCCTGTTTGCCAATAATCAAATTCAAAAATACTTTCACTATCTAGATACAATTCTCCATTCTTATTATTTTGAACTTTTTTGAAGAGAATCTTTTTAATTTCATCAGCATTATCAACAATCTGTTTAATCAACTTAACCCATTTTGAATTAGACATCAATGGTTGTGAGAATTTCGAAATTGCGCTATCAATTTCTTTTATCTTTTGTTCGTCGTAACGTAAAGCTTTTTTTGTTCTCATATTTAATATTGAGAGAAATTATTTTTGAAAAATTTGACTCTAAAAATACTTCGGAATATCTCGACTCCCGTGAAGAACTCTAACAATACGAATGTGATTATCCAGCATCCTATAGAAAATAATATGGTTGTCTTTTGGGAAACTATATAAACCTTGTTTTATTTCGTTTCGTTTTTTTCCTAATTGTGGATTTACAATCAAATTTTGAAAAATCTCCTCAATCTCTAAAAGATATTTTTCCGCTTGGTCAAAACCAAATTCATCCAAAGTATAATCAAAAATATCTTCCAAATCTTTATCAGCAATTTCTGATAAAATGTAGAACTCTTTAGACATTACTGTCGTTTGTTTGTTTTTTAGCTTTGATAATATCTTTTACAGAGCGAGAACTCGATTTATTATCCCAACCTTTTTCTATCTCAGTTTTCAAATCTTGAATCACACGATGACGATAAACTTCGTGAAGACGTAATGCATCACGTACCACCTCACTAGCGTTTTGAAAATCTCCAGATTCTATTTGATTTGAAATATATTCTTCCTGTTTTTTTGTGAAACTAACATTCATTGTGAATTCTTTTTTCGAAGTTACAAATTATGTCTAAATTTAGCAAATATAGATAAAATTAAATCGCTCTGGCTTAATTCAATGTCACAATTCTAATAATCAAAAGTAATATTAAAATACATTTGTCAAGTTAAAGCTCTCGAAGCCTTGCCATTTAAAACAATGTCAATTGCTGAGAAAACTGATTCTGAAATTTCGACTGACTTCCACTGAGAATTAATTTTCTCAAATTCAAATCGGTTAAATGTTTCAGAAACGGATTTCCGTAAGTAAAATCAATAAAATATTTAGCACGGTTGACTGCTGCGCCGAGTTTTTTAAGATGGTCTATGCTCAGAACCTGGAATTTTCTTGCACTTACAATTTTCTGTGCCGTTTTCACACCAATCCCAGGAATTCTGAGAATCATTTTATAATCTGCTGTTTGAAGATTAACAGGAAACTGGTCGAGATGCCGCAACGCCCAGCTTAATTTTGGATCAACTTCCAAGTCTAAAAAAGGCATATTAAAATCCAAAATTTCATCCGCTTTGAAACCATAAAAACGCATTAACCAATCTGACTGATACAAACGGTTTTCTCGTAAAACAGGAACTTCTGCCGTAATTGCCGGTAAGCGATTGTCAACAGTTACAGGAATATAACCTGAGTAATAAACCCGTTTCATTCCATAGTTTTTGTAAAAATGGTCGGCCACTTTGATGATTTGCAAGTCATTTTCATTGGTTGCGCCTACAATCATTTGGGTTGATTGTCCGGCTGGAGCAAATTTCGGCGTGCTTCTGATGATCTTCTTTTCATCTTTATATTGCTGAATTCCTTTCTGAACAATCCGCATAGGCTGAAGCATATCCTCGCGGTTTTTATCAGGAGCCAATAATTTTAATCCAGATTCAGTTGGAATTTCTAAGTTTACGGAAAGTCTATCAGCGTAAAGTGCGGCTTCATTCATCAAATCGTCACTCGCTCCTGGAATTGATTTTAAATGAATGTAGCCATTGAAATTATGTTCAGTTCTCAGCTTTTTTGCCACCCGAACCAGGCGTTCCATTGTCGTATCTGCGTCTTTGAAAATTCCGGAACTTAAAAATAAACCTTCGATATAATTTCTACGATAAAAACTGATGGTCAAATCGACTACTTCCTCAACTGTAAAAGCAGCACGTTTGATATCATTTGATTTCCTGGAAACACAATAGATGCAATCGTAAATACAATGATTAGTCAAAAGAATTTTGAGAAGCGAGACACAACGTCCGTCTTCCGTATAAGTGTGACAAATTCCGCTGGCTGAGCTGTCGCCCAAACCACCGTTATTCTTTCTTTTACCGCCGCTGGAAGAACACGAAACGTCATACTTGGCAGCATCTGCAAGTATTTCGAGTTTTTCTTTGATGCGGTCGAAATTCATTTTTGAAGATTTATTTTTGAATGAAATTAATTCAGAAATTAATGTCAAAAATAAGTCCATAATGATAAAAGTCAATCGATATATACGTTAAGTTATTAACAAAATGTGTTAAAATTTATATCTTTACCAATATAATTTTTGATATGCAACATCAACCTGTTGAAGGGTTTTCAAAACTTTCCAAACAAAGAAAAATCGACTGGCTTATTTCAGAATATCTAAGTAATGACAGAAGTTACGAGCAGATTTTACAACAATATTGGAATAATGACGACAACTTGCAAAAACTTCACGAAGAGTTCTCGGAAAATACAATTTCCAATTTTTATATGCCTTATGGAATTGCTCCTAATTTCCTGATTGACGGAAAACTTCTGGCGCTTCCAATGGCTGTGGAAGAAAGCTCGGTTGTTGCCGCTGCTTCCAAAGCTGCAAAGTTCTGGCTGGATAAAGGCGGTTTCAAAACGACGATTATCAACACAGAAAAATTGGGTCACACCCATTTTGTTCTGAATGTTGAGCCTCATAAACTGCTGCATTTTTTCAATTTTAAATTAAAGAAAAAATTGCTTGAAGCGACCGAAGATATCACTGCCAATATGAGAAAAAGAGGCGGTGGAATCTTGGATATCAAACTGATTGATAAAACTTCTGAACTGGAAAATTATTTCCAGCTGAAAGCGAGTTTTGATACGGTAGATTCGATGGGCGCTAATTTTATTAATTCTTGCCTAGAACAGTTCGGGAAAACTTTGAAAGAAGAAGTTGCGAACGAAGCAGAATTCTCTCAGGAAGAGAAAGACTCGCTTCAAATTGTGATGAATATTCTTTCGAATTACACACCGGATTGTGTTGTGAGAGCCGAAGTTTCCTGTAAAATTGAAGATTTGAAAGATGACAGCGGCATATCGAATGAAGAATTTGCTTGGAAATTCAAACGTGCTGTGACGATTGCAGAAATCGAGCCTTACAGAGCAACAACTCACAACAAAGGAATTATGAACGGTGTAGATGCAGTTGTCATCGCAACCGGAAATGATTTTCGTGCAACAGAAGCTTGCGCTCACGCTTATGCAGCGAGAAACGGAAAATATTCTTCACTCACTCATTGTACAACAGATAATGGGATTTTCAGATTTTGGATTGACTTGCCAATTTCTGTTGGTGTAGTTGGTGGTTTAACCAATCTTCATCCTTTGGTTAAATTTTCTTTGGCTTTGTTAGGAAAACCAACTGCGCAGGAATTGATGAGTATTTTGGCGGTTTCGGGATTGGCTCAGAATTTTGGAGCCCTTCGTTCTTTGGTAACAACAGGCATCCAGAAAGGTCATATGAAAATGCACCTTTTCAATATCTTGAATCAATTTGGAGCAACGGAAGAAGAGAAACAACATTTTGTGACTTATTTCAAAGATAAAACAGTGAGTCATCACGAGGTGATTTCGGAATTGGAGAAATTGAGAAACAAATAGAATTATGTTTGGAATCGCACTTTCAGCTTTTATGCTTGTTTTTGGAATATTTCTTAAACTGACAAAAAATCCGGGCTTTGCTAGTTCCAAAAGATTTGCTTGGCTTTTTATTATCTTAGGAATCATTACGCTGTTTGGAAGAATTATTATTTTAAATCAAAAAGGGGAATTATAAAAATGAAAAACTTTACTTTAATCATAGGCGGAATCTACGGTTTATTGTCCGTAATTCTTGGTGCATTTGGCGCACACGCCTTCAAAAAAATATTATCCGTAGAAAGATTGGAAAGCTTTGAAACCGGGGTGAGATATCAAATCTATGCGGCTTTCTTTTTGTTGATTGTAGGTTATATTCTGAAATTTGAAACCTCATCTGAAAAGTGGATTTCGATTTTGATGATTGCTGGCACCTTCTTGTTTTCGGTAAGTATTTATTTCTTGAGTTTTCAGGATTATTGGGGCGTTAATCTGAAATTCCTTGGTCCAATTACGCCACTTGGAGGCTTGTTGATGATTATCTCTTGGGGAATGCTGATTTGGTATTTTGCTAAGACGAAATTCTAATGTATGAGCGATGATAGCGAAAATCCCGGAATAAGCTTTGGACAAAGCCTCGGAATGAGGAATTGCAGCGGCCGTAGCGACCCGAGCAGCTGGAAAAAGTGCTGGAGAGGGATACACCCGAATTATTTTGAAAACTGATTTCAATCAGACATTTATATCAAGTAATTCGTCACTTTTTCTTAAATTTGTGCGTCTTATAAAATTTAAAAATTAATCAATAATATATTATGAATCTTCACGAGTATCAATCAAAAGAGATTTTAGCAAAATACGGGGTTAACATCCAACGTGGTTTTGTTGCAAACAACGTAGATGAGGCAGTTGCTGCTGCTGAAAAATTAACGGCTGAAACCGGTGCACAAGGTTGGGTTGTAAAAGCTCAGATCCATGCAGGTGGTCGTGGTAAAGGTGGTGGCGTTAAGTTCTCTCCGAATATGGACAAACTTAAAGAAAATGCCGGCAACATTATCGGGATGCAGCTTATTACGCCTCAAACTTCTGCTGAAGGCAAAAAGGTAAACTCTGTTTTGGTAGCTGAAGATGTATATTACCCAGGTGAATCTGAAACAAAAGAATTTTATGTTTCTATCCTGCTAGACAGAGCGCTTGGAAAAAATACGGTGGTCTACTCCACTGAAGGAGGAATGGACATTGAGCACGTTGCTGAAGTTACACCTCACCTAATCCACAAAGAAGTGATTGATGCTGCTTACGGGCTTCAAGGTTTTCAGGCTAGAAAAATTGCTTTCAACCTAGGTCTTTCCGGTAATGCTTTCAAAGAATTTACGAAATTCATCACATCATTATACAACGCTTATATCGGTATTGATGCTTCTCTTTTCGAGATCAACCCGGTTTTGAAAACTTCTGATGACAAAATCATCGCTGTAGATGCAAAAGTAACTTTGGATGATAACTCATTGTTCCGTCACAAAGATCTTGCTGAGCTGAGAGACACAAGAGAAGAAGATCCATTGGATGTTGAAGCTGGTGAAGCTGGTCTTAACTTTGTGAAATTGGACGGAAACGTTGCTTGTATGGTAAACGGTGCCGGTCTTGCAATGGCGACTATGGATATCATCAAATTGTCTGGTGGTAACCCTGCAAACTTCCTGGACGTTGGTGGAACGGCTGATGCACAAAGAGTACAGACTGCTTTCGGAATTATCCTGAGAGATCCTAATGTAAAAGCTATTTTGATCAACATCTTCGGAGGTATCGTAAGATGTGACAGAGTTGCTCAAGGTGTTGTGGATGCTTACAAAGCGATGGGAAGCCTGCCTGTTCCGTTGATCGTAAGATTACAAGGAACTAACGCTGTAGAAGCAAAACAATTAATTGACGAATCCGGACTTCCGGTTCATTCTGCAATCACTTTGGAAGAAGCGGCAAACAAAGTAAAAGAAGTTTTAGCTTAAGTCTATAAAAACTTTTAATATAAACAATAAGCCGATTCGTTTGAATCGGCTTATTATTTCTCTATAATTCTTTATTTTCTGGTGACTGTTCTACATTTGTGATATTAATGCTTGTAGGTGTTACCATTTTTATATCTTCTTTGTTGAGCCTGTCATTGATCCTCATAATCGCAGCACTTTTAACGGATGCCATATCAGCGCCAACCTCTAGCCAGAAATTAACCTGAATTTTAAACACCCCTTGCGTGGCTGATGTAAACACAACCGTCACGGCATCTTTTCTGTCAACGTGCTCCAGATTTTTTATTTCCTCCAAAATGGCTATCCTGGCTTTATTGATATCTTCGCCAATAGGAATTTCGAAGTCTAAATATATTTTGCGCTGTGGAGATGCTGTGATATTAAAAAATGGCGAATTAAAAATCACCTGATTGGGAATGTAGACCTTTTTACCGTCATCCGTAATCAATTTAGTCGTTAGCAAACCAATATCCTGAACTGTTCCGGAATTACCTCCAATTGTTACGTAATCTCCAATTTTGAATGCTTTATCGATTCCTACCAACATCCCGGAAAATATACTCGAAACCAAATCCTTCAGCGCTACCCCGGCAATAACCCCGGCTACACCCAAACTTCCCAGAAACTTCATAAAAAATCCGCTGAATCCCATTATTTCCAACGAAATAAAAGTTCCCATCAAAATAATCAGAAACCGAAATACAGCAATCAATGTAATAACAGAATCATTTTTGGTTTTAGGAAAAAGCTTGTGAAACAGCTTAACTGACCATCTACTGAGATATTTGCTGGTCATCAAGAAAAACAGGAATACTAAAATTCCTACAATTAATCGGGGCGTCAATTCTGCAAAACTGATATACCACCTTTGCAATACTGCATAAACCGTCTGTAAATATTCCATAGCAATTATTTTAATAAAAAAACCGACCAAGGCCGGTTATATTTTGTCTATCAAATATAGAAATTATTTAGCTTCGTCAGCAATTCTCTTTGCTTGTCTTGTTGGTAAATAGATACTAAAGCCTACATTGAAAGTTAACTGCGAATTATAAGGTGTACTTCCAAAACCAGCTTGCGCATTATACTTTACTAAACCTTCAATACCAATATTAGGTGTGATAAAATAAGAATAACCAGGTCCAACACCAAAATCTAAACCAGTTGTAGAATTCCCTCCTTCAGTTGAGGTACCTCCAATACCAACATTACCTTCAAAAAACCAACGACCGTGATTCAAAAGATTATCAACTCCCGCTTCTCCCGGAGAAATATAATAACGTCCTAAAGCACCCACACCATACTTAAACTGAGTAGCTTCGCCTTTGCCAGTTTTCAAAAAATTCAAATTTACCATTCCCCCCAATGCTACATTATCTTTAATAAAATATGCTGCTTTTGGCTCTAGACCAATTTGATAACCTCCCCCAGTATTTAATCCAAAATTACTAGTTAAAATACTACTACCAACCAACCAATTACCTTCCTGTATCTGAGCATTAGCTGTTGAAAATAATCCTGCTGCTAAAATGACTGCTCCAAAAAATAATTTTTTCATATGTTTAAATTTTTTCATTAATAATTATCTTTTTTACATTTTACAAACGTTATGCCATTAAAGCAAATAAGCTTTGGGAATAATCTAAACATATCATTTATGAAAAATGATTTGAAATAAAATATTAAAAAATAAAAGACTTTTGTAATCAAAAATAAAAAAGCCAATCTTTTCAGACTGGCTTAATATTTATAATTTATTATTTGTTATAAAATAACTTTTTTAGTTGTTATCCCTTTTTCAGAAGTAATCTTCAGGATATAAACTCCTTTTACAAATCCAACCGTGCTTAGCTTAACTTCTTTGGATTTTTGACCAGAAAGCGAGGTAATCAATTTACCAGATGCGTCAAAAACATCTACAGCAGTAATATTATCTTTTGTATCGATAACAATTAATTCCGCTTCGTCTTTGATCACATTAACGCTACCAAGAGTTCTGTTAGCCACACCAAAAGAAGACAGATCCTGATAAATGATTTCGAATCTTGTCTCATCCAGACCTTTGCTTGCCGCAAATCTGTAAGAACCTTCCTCGGTTAAATTAATAATTTGATTCAGTTTTTTATCTTTCAAATAAACGGTTTGCTCACCATTGAATACACCTTCTTTTTCGCCTAACGTAATAGTATAATCTCCTGTTTCGTAATATTTAGTTCCAAGAGTAACAACATCATTTTGCTGTAAAGGATATCTTCTACCCTGGATTGCTAATTTAGAAGAACCATTGATTGAATAAAAAGCATCTGAACCAACAACCAAAAGATCCGCATCATACAATCTTTCATAGCCATCTGTTGCCCCCGGAAGGTAAGATAACAAGATAGTATTGTTGATATTTGACGGTGATTTTAGATTCAGCCAGAATCTGTCTTTGGAAGGTTTTTGATTTTCCCCTTTGTTAAAGAAAATGCTTGACGGACTGTAGCTTCTCATCTCATTGGTGAACTGCAATGGTTGATTATTAGAACCAGCCATACTTTGTACTAAGAATCCTTGACCGACTTTGATGTATTGCGTCGGTACTGGTGAAGACACTCCATCCTGATATGTAGAAGGGACTCCTCCACTTCTGTTGTAAATCGCATAGTTTGATCCAGCATAATCAGAGCCTTGTTGATCCGGGATATACTGCTGGTTTGTCCAGAAAAATGCCGTCCCATAAATCAATGAGCTATTGGCATCATATAAAGCATCGAAGTCCAAGTTAGATGGATAAGGATTACCTACTAAATTAAACCCATGATCTGCATTCGTCCATTTTAAATTCTGATAAGCTAAATTTCCATTATTAGGAATACCAGTAAATGCAAAAGTATAAGGAGCCGGACTATTAAAGTCTGTATTGTAACTGTCTTTCCCTCTAATGGCATAACCCTGACCAATTCTAAAGCTGTAAGCATCGTTAAGACCAGTAGTTACGAAAAAGTCATTTGATTCATTATAAACAAAGAATCTATTTTTCGGCGTACCTCCTACCAGGCCACCATCTGAAAATGCATATAAATTCTGGTTAGATACTGGCGAACTCCAATATGTAAAATGCATTTTTGCCATATTAGCCACTCTTCTTACTGTGATATTACCACTGTTTGTAAGCTCGGAACTTTGCATAATATTAGCATCGCTTTCTACTACAAATCTATCGCCACTTATATTATTTACAAACTGATCTGCAGTAACTACAGTATTTGGACTTACCGTTAGTAAACCATTATTATCAACTGTTAAATTTTTAGCGACAAAAGAACCGTTAGTCGCCGTTACATAAGGCTCATATATATATGTATTAACGCTTGCATTTGGTATTCCATTAGACCATCCCGTCACACCACTGTTTTCTCTCCAAACAGTTTTATTAACCAGTACAGAAGCAATTCCGACAGTAGTACCACTGTTACACACTGTGTCAGTAACAGATGTCAAGGTATAATTTGTATTGACTTCAGGAGAAACGGTTAAGATGTAAGGCGAATTTGTGACCCCAGTCACTGTCTGAGGATTGGCTCCATTTGACATATAAGTTATGCTCCAAGGTGCAGTGCCTGTAAGCGCCACTTGTAAATTAACAGAACCAGGCTCTGTATCAATTGTTCCACCACCAGTAAGCGTTGCAGTAGGACCTGTTTTCATGCCTACACTTATAGTTTTGGTCTCAGTTACTGTTCCAAATGCAGTCGTATAAGTTCCTGTCGCTGTATAAGTTGCGGCCTGGCTTGGATTAGCAGTTACTGTTGCTCCCGTAGTTTGTACAAGATTGCCCCCTGTTGTACTGGCCCAAGTATAATTAAATGGTACAGAACTTTGTGCAGATAAAACTACAGGACTGTCTTTACAAACTGTTGAATTGTCGGATCCTAAGATAAAAGAATGGTTGACTTTTACAATATCAACAAGTGTTGTATTAGCACTACTGGTTGATACTATTCTAAAACTTAAGTTATCACTATAGTCATTAACGGGGACTACAAAATTTGTGCTTACATCTGTGTCAATAGATAAAGTCTGTAAAGTTTGCCAATCTCCACCATTAACACTTTTTTGTACATTTATTCTGCCAAAATAACCGGTTAATGTTGTTGTTCTACGCATAATAGAAAGTTCGATAGATTTAGCGCCACCTTTTGTAATTGTCGGAATAACGAGTGTACCCCCACTTTTGTTGGTTAAATCAGATGAATTAACTTTTGCTAATTCTATAAATCCTTTAGACACCCCTACTGCTGTAGTCGGGGAAATCCGAGAATTTGTTATAGTCCAAACACCAGCTGAAGTTGTTTGATTATAATCTCCAAAATCAAAACGTCTTGTCCAGCCTGTTGTAAAACCATCATTAATTTGTGCACTTGCAAATGTCATAAATATAACACTTAAAAACAGCACATATTTCCGTAAAAAATATATATTTATCATCTCTTTTTATTGCAAAGTTAAAATTTTTTATAAAAAAAACTATAATTTATTGTAATATGCTAATGCAGAAGTAACTACATCTATATGATTATAATTTTCAACTATTAAGCTTTTACAATAGTCATTCATTTTTTTTATTTCGTTATTGTTCTCTTTTGCCCAGACCATTTTTTTTTCAAGTGCTTCTTGATCTTTTACCGGTATTAAAAATCCGTTAACTCCTTCTTGTATAATTTCAGAATAGCCAGTAATCTTTGTTCCAATAACTGGAATTCCCATAAGATTGGCCTCTATTAAGGATAACCCGAACCCTTCTCTGTAAGAAGGAGAAACAAATATATCCATAATGGAAAGATACTTTTTAACATCTTCTTGAAATCCTACTTCAATAATATTGGGGTTATTTTCAATTATTTTTTTTGTTTCGACGTCCACTGGATCAAGTTCCTCTTCCCGAAATCCTACCAAAAGTAGTTTCGATCCTTTAATCTTTTGATTTTCAAAAGCATGAATTAGCTCATTAATTCCTTTATCTTTTACAATTCGACCCACAAAGCCATAAATGAAATCATCTGATGAAATATTTAACTCTTTTCTAATTTCTGAAACATTATATTTTGTTGAGTCAAACTCATTTACTATTAAACCGTTGGAACTACCATTATGGATTACAACAACCTTCTTTTTAGTCAGATCTTTTTCAACAATTTTTTTCACCCCCTTACTAACTGCAATTATATCGGTAGCACAGGCACATGCAATTTTTTCCAGAAAAATTAATAATCTTCTTTTTGTACCGTATTCCCCCTCATAACGTAAACCATGGATATAATATACTCTTCTAGGAACGAATGCTAGTTTACCAGCTATTAAACCTAGCAAAGATGCTTTTGGTGTATTACAATGGATAATATATGGTTTTTTTGATATAAAGAATAAAAATAATTTAATCAGGCTAATAATGTCATTCATCAAGGAAATACTCCTTTCTATATTTATATCTTTATAATTTACTTTTTCTCTTTGAGCTATATTTTTTAATTGAGATGATGATGAGGAAATCAATGTTACATCAAATATGTTTCCCAACTCCATAATTTGTCCCCTAAAAAATTCAAGAGATATCGAAACTGTTGTTAACAAAAAAAATTTCTTCTTTTCCATTATTGCATCATTCTGTGCCTCCTTATTATTTTCATCAATGAATTAGGTATAAAACCCTTTAAAAGATCAGAAAAAGAATATACGAAATAATATTTGATTCCTAAATCTTTTAAAATTTGATTTTTCACCAAAAAACCATAATATCTTGTTTTAAATGTCCTCCTTTTCATAGCATCCTTACCATCTCTCATTTTATATAATGTCTGTTGCAGATTATACCCTACATAACCTTTTTTATATATTTTATACCATAAATAATAATCTTGTCCTCTAATCAAATATCTGTTAACGGTGTAACCTTCAACTTCCCTCATCACCGAGGTACGAATCATCGATGGTGCATGACAAAAGGGGGTTCCAATTTTGAAATCATTTTTTGTAGGTTTTTCTATAGCATTACCTTTGCCCCAATTTCCTGTTTCATCAAAATAAATCATTGGACAACTTACTAATGCATATTCTAAATTATTATCTAAAAAATTTATTTCTTTTTCAAATCGCTTGGGAAGAGAAATATCATCTCCATCCATTCGAGCTACATATTCGGTATCCACATATTGAAGACATTTATTAAGAGAAGCCGGTAAGCTTAAATTTTTTTCATTTTTTATCAATATAATATTATCATATTTTTTTGCATATTTTTTTGCAATTTCATATGTCCTATCTGAGGAAGCATCATCACAAAGAACAAGTTTGAAATTTTTGTAAGTTTGATTATATAATGAGTCCAGCGCTTCTTCTAATGTTGACTCGCAATTATAAACAGACATTAATATTGTAATACGTGCTTTCATTAAGATAGGTTGTAATATCTAAAATTTAACATTCATTAAAAAAGTGAACATAAAATACATAAAAAGTATTATCCCAAAAACTTTATACTGATCATTCCATATTTTATACCGAAACATTGGATATGCAAATATCACAGGCATTAAAAACCAAGATAAGTAAGCAAATCTATTACTAAAAGCAGCAGAAATTACCAATATCCAAAACGCATTTGCAATGCAGTATATTCCAAACAAGTGGACATAAAAATCATCAACAATTTTCTTTTTATAAATAAAATAATATCCTGCAAATATTGCTGTTACGCTGTATAGTACAAAATCCCATCTAAATCCAGTACTTGAAAACTTTGACATATTTTTGACATTATCTACTAAATATCCGGTTGCTCGATCTTCAGCAATACCCAGATTAGAAAAAAATGACATCCAAACATCTCCACCTAATAATGACATCGGGATTGCTAGTATCCAAATAAAAATATAAATCTTGGGATTTTTATAAAATCCTGAAACAAAAAACGCAAATGTGGGTATAATCATAGATGCGTGCATAAAATATGCTAATAAAAAAATTGGATAGATTAAATATTTTTTTTGATAAAAGCATAGTCCTAAAATAAAAAGAGCAGTTGCTAAACCATTTCTCATACCATTTACACCATATGCCCAAAATGAAAATGAAGAGAGAAACATTAGTACTGCAAAAAACCAATACTGTCTAAAATATTTTTTTGAAAATATAATACAAGGAACAATATATAAAGTTGCTAAAAAGAAGAAAAAATTTTTAGCTGACATAAATGTACTACACCATTTCATAAAATAATTAAATACATAATCTTTTTCTATTTTAACGGTAGCTCCTCGTTGAAATTTGTAAAAACTATTTGCATAGACCATCATGTCAATAAAAACTCCATTAATAGGACGAAAACCCATATAAAACATTATGAAAATAGTTACAAACCATCCTACTATGCTAATTATGGAAATACTTTTCTGATCTCTCACATCAAAAGAGAAAGCATTTACAATTACAAAAATCATTACTACTAATAAAATATAATAATATAAATTAGAATATGATTCTAATGGCACCCAATCGAACATCTTTTAAAACATCTGTTGATATATTGTTTGTAGTAGTCGAGCATTTTGAACGACATCAAATCCTTTTTCCTTTAAGATTTGGATACGTTTATAGTTAGAAGTTTTGACATTTTCTTTTGTAATTTCTACAATTTTAAGTACCCAATCCTCAGGTTTTTGTATATTCAAAAATGTTATTAAATCTGCTCCCAAATCTACTTCTTTTGAAATTCCTGAAGAAATTATTGCCTGTAAGCCTACGGCCTGCGCCTCTACTAGCACAACAGGAAAACCTTCATGTAAAGACGGCATTAAGAGAACATCTGCACCCGTCATTAACTCTCCAATATCTGAACGTAGTCCTAAAAGTGTTATATAATCATTTAAGTGATGTTTATCTATTTCCTGTATAAGCTTTTTCTCCAGATTTCCTTGTCCGATAAAATAGATATGCGCCTTGATTTTTCTTTTTTTCAGTTCCTTTGCAATCTCCAGTGTAAAAAATGGATTTTTCACGTCGCTAAGTCTACCAACCTGTAATAAAACAATTCCATCTCTTTTTTTTTGGTATGGCAAATGGTGATTCTCAATATTAATGACTGCTAATTTTTCAGCTTCAACCCCATTAGAAAGCAATAAAACATTCTCATGGTTTGGAAATAAATATTCCGAGGCGGCAACTCCACAAGCAATTTTTTTTGTAGAATTTTTTTTTATTGAAGCTAAAGCCAATTTTTTATATAGTTCTGCAATGATACCTTTCTTACTATTTACAGTATTATGAGAATGTGCAATCCTGTGTTTAACCCCAGCAATTTTTGCCGCATATAGACTAAACATAGAATTCAAGAGCATATGACTATGAACAATTGAATATTCTTTATGAGACTTTAAAAACCTGATTAATTTTAAAGTGCGAAAAATATTATTAGATGCTAAAATTGGAATAATTCTACCCCCTAAAGAAAATATCTCATCATCATAATCACCTTTCCGGTCTGAAAACACAACAAAATCAAACTGTATTTTCTCTCTATCAATATTACGATAAAGGTTCATCAACATAGTTTCTGCTCCAGCCCTATCCATTTTTCCGACAATATGCAAAATTCTTTTCATATCATTATTTAAGCAGGTTGTATAATGGTTGATATTTATCTTCTAGAACAATATTGTTTTTATTATTTTCTAAATTATTAATAAACTGTAAAATATCGTTTTCATTGAAATCTGAAATCAAACAAATATTTTTATTCTCTTTAATCCATTCATATGTTTCCCTAACCTTATGATTATTATTCTGAAATACTACAGCTGGAGTTTTGGTAATATGACAAAATATCATCCCATGTAACCTATCAGTAAAAACAATCTCAGAGTTTTTAAAAGCATCCCATATTTTATTAAGCTCCATCAATCTCTCGTCAATTGTTAATTGTGACTTGCCAATATGAGTATCATAGAATGTAATATCATTATATTTAGACGCAATAATATTACTAAGAATTTCTGTTTGCTGAGTAGTTATTTTTTTTTCAACATCATTTCTCATGCAAACTAATGCAGAGCTTCTAACAGTTGAAGAGTTTTTATCAAGGCTTAATACTATGTCTGGAGTTTTATAAACTGAAGCTGATTCAAAATTTTTTTTCATTTTTTGATAAGAGGTTTCTTCTCTTGCAAAAAGATGAAGATTATTATGTCCATTGTATATTTTTTTTGCTTTTTTGAGCGCTTTTTCTCCTTTCTTAGATTCGGAAAAATCAAGGGTTTGTGGAAAGGAAATTATCTTATTATCCGGAAAAAAATTAATAACTACTTGTCGTATGTGCTCTATTTGGTCATAGATGTCTCCCATATTACCACCTCCAACTGTAGTTACTATATCATTTTTTTTGATATTTCTTTTTACAAACCATAAGCCTTTAAGGCTTTTACTAATTGGAATCTCTACCACTTGTGCATCACTGTACTTTTTTATAAATTCTGTCTGTGCATATGTTATAGCAACATCCCCAAGATTTCCATAGTCAGCTGCTAAGAAAATATAAATTGTTCGCTGTTTAGGATTTAACTTAATTCCATTGAAAGCATTATTACCTTTCAAACCTTCAATAAAAAGTTTGGTATTAAATTTATATTTAAATGGTATTCTTTTAAAAATCATTTTTATTAATTAATTTAGAATCGTTTAAATAGATATTTGACAACTCATTGATTAGTATTATACGGTACGCTAATTCTATTCCATTAAAATATTTTGGAATTTTAGATTTTAATTTAGATTTTAATGTGATAGGCAAATATTCTGATAAAATACTTTTAATTTTTAAAATTAATGATTTATTATTCTGATTAAAACCTTCTTGGTGGTGTGGTTTTAGGAGCGATTCCTTTACTTGCTGAATTAATTTATCAGAAAAAACAGCATTATTTTCTAGAGCTTTTATTAAGTATTGTATGCTTTCATTTTCAAACAAATCTGACAATCTTGGGATAGAGGGAACAGCATTAAAGGGGACTTTTGATTTATCCATTTTTTTACTTAGGCGTACAATATGTTCTTTATTTCCCTTATGATTATCATTTTGCTGCTGGTAAAGTAAAAAGTGGCTGTAAGTCATCATAGGAGAACTGTTTTCTACAAAACAACCAATCATATCGTTGAAAGCTGAAATCACCAAGGGTATTCTAAAATCGATGTACAATCTATCTCGCCAGGCAATTAAAGACTCTTGAGCGCTTTTATTAATATCTGGCAAATCAGACTGTTGAATAGATTTCCATTTTTCTAAATCAAATTCTTGTTCATTCTTGTAATCTGAAAAAAGTGGTATACCAATATGTGCTCTTGCCATATTGGCATTCAGGTCCAAACCTTCTGTAAATGGGATATCTCCACGTACTATATTTCTATAGCGGCTTTTATAGAGATTTTCAAATATTTGAAAATGATCCGTGAAAGCATTAAAATGATCAATTCGACAGTCTGTAAGTTTTATATATGTTTCAAAGAACAAGTCTGGATTATTTATTCTTTTGGGTAGATATTCATTAACCATCTCAGATTTGTAAAATTCGGATATCTGTAATGCAGCCTTTTTATCATCGAAGTGTAACTTATTTTCTGTACCCCAATTTATTAATTTTATATTTTTGAAGTGTTGAAGTTCCTTACTTATATAAAAAAGAAGTCTGCTGTCATTCCCACCTGAAAGAGGCAAAATATAATCATTATAAGAATGTGATACGGGAAAGTTATTTTTTGTAAGATTCAGAAAATCATTATCAAACTGTTTTTGATTTTTATATTTTATTTTTAATGTATTATAGTCAGCATCTACAATATTTAATTCAAACGAATTAACATTAAAAACATAACGTTTCTTATTCAGAACTTTTTTAATTTCTACATCCCAAGCATTTTGAAACCCTAAAGTACCTGACGATAAAAACCAACTTACAGCTTTATCGTTTAAAAAAAATGTTTTTTTAAGGCTGATAAGTGCTCTTTGAGAATTAGATATTATCAATTTTTCATCATCATAGAAAAACCATATTGTTTTTGATTCGAATCTGTCACAATAAAATTCAATACTATTACTATCATATGTAATCTCAGCATAAGAGCCATCTGGCAAAAGGTTTGTTTTCTGAGTGAGTTTTTTTCCATATGTAAAAAAACCAGTATCTTCAATATTTTTGTTAGGATTCAACATGCCAATATAAAGCTCATCAAGCCTATTAGATTTTTTGACTACATATTCATTTTCTACACGATCAGAAGAAATGTTTGTCAATACTTTTTCTAATTGTTGCTCTACGTCTTTCGGTTGAACATTTTTATATTTAATTAAAAAAAATTTACTCATATTTTTTCTTCTTTAGTATTCTCAATAATCTATCACTTTTAAGTCCCAACGCAAAGAAAAAGATTTTAGCTTTTAAATTTTTTGCTGTATAATATGGTTTCAAATATTTATATCGTGGATGTAAAACTATTTCTCTAATATATTGTTTTCTATTTTCTAGTGATATTGAAGGTTTTGAGCTGTAAAGGTTATTGATACAAAACCTGATGCCATTGAAAAGTATTTCACTAAGAATATTTTTTTCGTCCTTCACTTTCCAACTTTTAAAAAATTTCTCTAGTTCGATATTTTTCAAAACCTTCAGCTTAAATGCATCTGGGTAAAACTTTTTCATTAATGTTTCCTCGTCTCGATTGACGTAATGATAATAACTTTTTTGATTGAAATGTATCTCTTTCGAAATTGTATAAATAGGTGCATTAAATAAAATATCCTCTACAAGAGATATCCCCTTTTGGAACACAAATCTATTTTGATCCAAGAATTTTTTTTTATAAATTTTGTTCCATGCATATCCTAATAAACCTATATGAAGCTGATCTATAGAAACATTTTCTTCATTTTTAGAATAGGATTGTACTTTAGGTTGAAAATTAATTGATTTCGTTACCTTTCCATTAGCATCTTCATTATCCTGTATATATCCAAAAACTAGAAAATCCAAATGTTTTTTGTTTAATATTTTCAGATTATCTTCTAAGAGCTCTGGCTCTATCCAATCATCACTATCCATAAAATAGACATACTTACCTCTTGCTCTTTTTAATCCATAATTACGCGCATCAGACAATCCGCCATTTTCTTTTTCAAATATAGAAATTCTCTTATCCGAAAAAGACTCTGCTACAGTTTTGGAATTATCCGGAGAACCATCAATAATGACTAAAAGCTCAAAATCTGTAAAGGTTTGTGATAATACAGAACTGATACTTTTAGCTATATATTTCTCAACATTATAGGCTGGGAGAATGACAGATACAGTAGGCATTATATTAATTTTAATAACAGGTAATACAACTTCAGTTCAAACAATTTTATTAATAATGATTTTTTAGGATTGTTCCAATTGTAGTAATAATTTTTAAATGTATGGTTATAAATTATAGATTGTCTAATTTTTTTTAATTCCGCAAGCCTGTCTTTAGATTGTTTTGCATTGCTAATCAGCCAAAAAAGAATATGCTCTATATAATAAGACGCAATGTCTTTATCACCTTTTTCACCTTGAATATCTAATGAGCTTTGATGAATTTTAACCCTTTCAGAAAAATGATTCTCCATACTCTCTAGAAGGAAACCACGGTATGATTTATCTTGTGTAAGAGAAGCTTCATTTTCTACATAATTATATAAAACTTTTTGTAGAAAAAAAACATTATTACAATGTAAAAGATAATTAAGATTAAAAATTGTATCTTCTCCTATTCTGATTTTTTCAGAAAATCTAATATTGTACTTATCAATAATTTCTTTTTTATATAATTTATTCCAAGGGAACCATAACATTTTTGAATTAGTAACAGTTGAATGAAATATCTTTAGAATTTCACTCTTATTAAAGATTCCTTCTTTTAATAATTTTTGGTCTCTTTTAGAAGGTTGTATTCTATACGCATATATTGCTAAATCATTATCCAATAAAGCCATTTCTTCTAAACTGACAAAATAATCGTCTGAAACATAATCATCACTATCCACAAAGGTTATAAATGTCCCGGAAGATTTTTCAATTCCCAAATTCCTTGCTGCAGATGGGCCTTGGTTAGTTTGTGAGTAAAGTTTTACAATGGGGAACTTTTTTGCATAATCTTCACAAATTTCTTTTGAATCATCTGTAGAGCCATCATTCACTAATAATATTTCACAATTATCAGATACTTGCTTCAACAAAGAGTCGAGACATCTCTGGAGATATTGTGATGCATTATAAATTGGAATAATTATAGAAATCATAAACCTTTGATTATTAATACATCTAACCTATATAACATTCCCCTAAATAATTTGTCTACCATTTTCACTTTCATCAATAAATTAATGATGATTATAAATAGGTAAGCAACCAAAACATTTATTTCTTTCAACTTATTATATCCATTGTTCTTTACAAGCGCTATGTTCTCATTATCCTTGTTGTCGAGTGCTTTAAAAAATTGTAACACCAAACCTTTGTAATGATAGGAAATTAATTTTTTATGTTTTATTTCTACACTTCTACTCAAATTATCCAAATGTAGTTTTAATCTTGAATGCAGAAATTTTTTATTATAAACATTTGCATTTTGCGTGATAGAATTCGTATGCTGACGGTATAAAAATGTGGGTTCTGAAGAAATTATATATACATTTTCTGATATTTTAAAAAAAATCCTTGAAAAAAATTCTGTTTCTTGAGATCTATACATTTGCTCAGAAAATAATTCTTTATTCTGTAAAAAACTTTTACGAAAAAGAACACAATTTGTAGTAAGGTTGAGTTTCCAAGTTTGTAAATCCGCATAAAAATCATTTGTAGGGTATATTGCCAGTGGATTATTTATTTTTTTACCATCCCAATAATATCCGCCGGTGATTACAAACTGAAAGTCTGTATTTTTTATTAAATCAATTTTCTTTTGAAGACAATCTGGTAACATCACATCATCACTATCAAACCAATTTATAAATTCTCCTTTACTAAGTGTAAATCCATAATTTCTGGCACCGTTACCTCCTGCGCCATAGTTATCCGGTCTCTTATGATACTGAATACGACTATCTGCTGTTACATATTGACTAACAATTTTCTCCGTATTATCAGTACTTCCATCATCCACAACAATACACTCCCAGTCAGAATAAGTCTGGGATATGATGGAATCCAATGTTTCCGAGATATAATTATCGCGGTTATAGGTAGGAATAATTATGGAAAACAATGGACTATTCATCACTATTTTTATTATTTAGCTCTAGTTTGAAAATGATTGTTAAATTTCTTTTACAGATATTGCTTTTTTAAGTAAAAAACATAAACTTTAAACTGAGTTATGTTGCTGATATATTTGAAGGCATTTAACATAATTTTGTTATCATAGCCACTGCAGCCTATCATACTATAAAAAAGACGGCTTTTCATATCACTTGTTTTATTATATTTATATAAGTCCTGAAAAACTTTATAATGTGTCAACTTCAAAGATTTCTTTTCTAGAGGGCTGAATATTCCTCCTTCATGTTTTTGATATACACCCAAGATGGATTTCATATAATAGCCTCTTCCATTTTTCAGCAAATGATAATTAAGATGTACATCTCTAGCAAACTCATATTTTTTCAAAACATTTAAATCAACTGCATCTTTCCTAAATACTAAGGTTAAAGTTTTTGTATACCATTCCGAAAAAAATCTATCTAATGTAATATCAAAACCTTTTTCTGAATTATCCGGAAATAACGATCCATCTTTTAAATCAATAATTTCTTTGCCAGTTGTAACATCCTTTGATTTAAAACCTCCTGCCACCAAAGTATAATCAGGGTTTTCCTTTAAAAAATCTACTTGCTTTTGCAATTTTAAAGGATCTGTCCAATAGTCATCTCCCTCGCATAGGGCAATGAGCTGTCCTTTTGCTCTTGGAAAATTAAATTTAAAGTTAATACCTCTTACACCCTTAGAGTATTGATTTTCTGTCTGTAAAATTGGTTTTATAATAAGTGGATATTTTTGCTGGTATTCTCGGATTATATCCTGTGTGCCATCTGTAGAAGCATCATCATGAATTAAAATCTCAAAATCAAAATTACATTGTTGCATCAAAAAACCATCCAAACATTGACGTATATATGGTGCATGATTATATGTAATACAAGAAATTGAAACCGTCATTATTTTAAGATTACTTTTTTTATTTTTTCGAAAGCTTGTTGCGAATTAGCATCAAGTTCTTTATTAATGCCTATATATTTCTCTATCAGTGACTCTCTACTATCTTGAAGCAATTTTATTTTTTCATTTAAATCAGAAAGAAAATTTTCCTGATCTATTTTAACATTATATTCTAGCAAGTCTAATTCTTGCATTAGCCCTCTATGCTTCGGATGGTTTTCCAATGCAATAACAGGTGTATTGAAACCTATAGGTAATATTTGACCGTGACCTCTCATAGCAAGTACAAAATCTGCATATTTGTAGTAGCCAATCATTTTATCAGAATGGTCAAATGCAAACGTCCCAAAATCAAGAACTTCTGTATTTTCTATACCAGCGCTTATTTCTTGAGAAATAGAAACATCATCTAAGACATGTGGAGCAAAGATAACTTTATAATCATTTGACAAATCTTTTGTTACTTGTCTCATTTCATCTATAAACTTTTGTACTTTTTCTTCTGATCCAAATCTATTAATTGGTTTATCATTTGCCAACTGTATGATTACATATTTCTTTTCTTCTAGCCTTTCATACTCAGTATTCAGATCAATGTGAAATCCTGGATCAGGAAGTACCGATGCATCTATCCCTGTCTGGTTAAAAAGTCTGTTATAACTCCCGTCATTTCTAACAGAAAAAAATGCCGCTTTATCAAAAGTTTCTTTCAAGTGTACCTTCCCTTTTTCTGGAATGCCTCCTTCTTCTTCCCAATAATTGTAACCTACACCATATACGATGAAAGGAATTTTGATTTGACTTATCAGTTCTTTATTAATAAGCCAAAACCATCCATTTGGCCAGTGGCTACCATGGATAATTCCTCCGCCTCCGATTACAAGAAGATCATACTTTTTATTAACAACTTCATTGATATAATACTCGTCAAAGTTTCTACCCTGAAGATTTGTATTACCAATATAGTCAATGTTCAAATAGTTTCTTAGTAGATTTTTGACTCCGATACCCAATGCATAATCTCCAATATTATAATTAAGACAATATGTATGTAAAACTCTCATTATTATTTTTATATATTTTTATTATTTTGTAATTATAGAAGCGCCTCAATATTATCTGGAGCAAATACAGGAATCTTTAAGTGATTATAAACTTCCAATCTTTCTTTATATGAATCATCTATAAATATTGCATTTTTATGATTTATATATTCATATTTGAAATCGTTATTGGTCAAATGAATTACTTTATCGAATACCTTACTCAAACGATACTTCTCTAAACTTTCATCAATATTTAGTGCATGTTTTGTTATTAGATAGACTTTTTTCCCTGCATTAATACATTTAAATATAAATGATAGTAACTCTGTATTAACCTGATCTCTGATAATCAAACAATCATCAAAATCAACATACACGTTGTTGTAGTCTATTTTTATTTTATACTTATTATCTAATGCTCTGTCAAGTTCTATATCGTAATCATTAGTAAATAATTCTACATCATAATCAAAAGCATCAAACAAACTTAAAAGTGCAAAATTAACTCCTATATTTCTGTATAAACTTGATGAGCCTCCAAATCTTGCAGCTATTTCAAGCAGCGTAGGTTCACCATTATTGTTCAGCTTTAATTGAACAAACCAAGCTCCTCTGAATTTGATTTTAGAATTAATTGTATTTACTATTCTTTTGATTTCTTCTTTTCTTTCTGAAAAGATAGTTGTATTGACACTGATTCCGTTCGATATTCTTTTTCTCAAACGTGGCCCATAAAATCGTAAGCTCCCAAACCTATCTGTGAAACAATCTACTGTCAATTCTTCATTTGGCAGATACTCTAAAATCATTGAGTTAGGATGTGTCAGCAGTTGTATATCAATTTCTTCTTGGGAATTAACTTTTGCAACACCTCGTGAGCCATAACCAACGTCAGGTTTCATAAACAATGGAAAGTCCTGATCTTTCACATCATTTTTATTGTAAACCTTTGGACAATTAACAACATCTTTTAGAAAGCTATATGTTTTCTTCTTTGACAAACAAATTTGATTAGTCTCATCTGATGAACCAATGATTTTGCAATTGATTTGATCTTTAATCTCTGATAACTTAGCTATCACAGAATCCATTGCTGGGTAAATTGCATCTATTTTGTAGTCCTCAATTATTTTATTAATAGATGAAACAAAATCCTTATTATTAAAAAAAGGAACATCATCGATATAATTTTCAAAGATGAAACGACCATGATCCTCTACACTATTTGCACCAAATAATTTAAAATGCCTCGAATATTTTAATGATCGGTGTATTTCTAATGCAATTTCAGAACCGCAAGGGAACACCAGAATATTTAATTCCATTCTACTACTGGTTATATACTTTAATTATTAAATTACAAATCATTTTTACATCTTCTAAAGTAAGATCATAATACAAAGGAAGACATAGTATTCTTTTTGAGATACCGTCTGTTATAGCAAATGATTGCGATTCTAAATACGGTAATGATGATGCTAAACTTGGATAAAAATAACGTCTTGTCTGAATTTGGTTTTCATTTAAAATCTGAACAATTTTTAATAAAACATCTTCAGATGGAAATAATACAGGATAATAGGCGTAGTTATTTTTAGATGAAACATGCCAAACAGGTTTTTGCAGTTCTATATCTTTGAGTAATTCATCATAATATTCGCAAATCTCTTGTCTTTTTTTAGAAATACTTTTGATATGATTGAGATTAACTAAGCCCATTGCTGCATGATATTCTGAGTTTTTCCCATTTAATCCTAATTCTGCGAAACTATCAAAACCTGAAATTCCAAAATTTCTTATATAATTTAATTTTTTGAATAGATTTTCGTCATTGCTAATAACCATCCCCCCCTCAACACTGTGATACAATTTGGTAGCATGTAGAGAACAAGTAGATATATCTCCATATTCAAATATGGATTTTCCGTTCACTACTACACCAAAAGCATGAGCCGCATCATAAATTACTTTTAAATTATGCTTTTTTGCTATCTTATCTATTGCTTCCACATCACAAGGATTCCCATAAACATGTGTTGCAAGAATTGCTGTTGTTTCCTGAGTAATAGCTGCTTCTATTTTAGTTGCATCAATATTCAAAGATTGTTGATCGATATCTACAAATACCGGAGTGCATCCTTCCCATACGATAGATGATATAGTTGCTACAAAGGAAAAAGGCGTCGTAATGATCTCTCCTTTTAAATCTAAAGCTTTGATTGCCATCTGTAACGCTACCGTTCCATTAGTTACAAATAGAAGATTTTCAACTTCAAGATAATCTTTAAGTTGATGTTCTAACTTCTTGGACAATGGCCCCATATTGGTAAGCCACTCATTATCCCAGATTTGTTCCAGATATTCTTTATATTCTGAGATTGGAGGAAGAAAAGGTTTTGTAACTAATATCATTTTTTTATCAATTCTTTGATATAATCAATTTCTTTAAATTTAAATAGCAGAACTAATGCTAAGTACAAAATTATATAAATAAAAACTATAAGTATTATTCTAACCCAATCTAAAAAATTAGTCAAAAAGTATTGATCTAATCCAAAAGTAACGGCACCAATAATTGCAACCAATAGAATAGTAGGAAACAAATCCAAAATCTGCTGTACACTATTATAGTTTAAAAACTTACCTGTGTAATGGGTATTAATAAAAAAAGCTATAGTAGAAGTAACACACTGCCCCCATAATAATCCATAAATACCAAAGCGTAAAGAAACCGATATGGTTAAAACAAAAACCAGCTTTTTAATCACCTCTAATCTTAAAAACAAATCCGATCTTCCTTTAACCTTAAGAATGTTGAGATTATATGCATGAATAGGGTACAAGAGCCCTGCAAATGATAAAATCTGAAAATAAGGTACTATAGGAAGCCATTTATCTGTTAATAAAAATCTTATCAAGGGTTCAGCAGAAACTACCATCATTGCAAGTACTGGTGCAATAATAAAAATCACTACTTTCATTAGTTTTTTATAAACCTGCTTTAACCTGACATTATCGTGGCTAATCTTGGCAAATAATGGAAAACTTACTTTGTTGAGTGCATTAGATAAATTAGTTACTGGTAACTGTTTCAAAGAGTCTGCCCTACTGTAAAAACCTAATTGCTGAATACTATAAAACTTACCTATAACTATTGTATAAACATTTCGAAAAGTAATATCCAAAAGTCCGGAAAGTGTCATTTTATAGCCATACTTGAAATGGTACCTAAATTTTTTTTTATCAAAAATAAATTTAGGTTTCCAATCACTATAAACCCAATGTTGTGTAGTAAAAATAAAAGTTTGAATAAGTGCTGAATATACAAGACTCCAGACTCCAAACCCAGAATATGCAAAACCTATCCCAGATATACCTCCAATAATCAAAGAAGGCAACTGAATTTTAAAAGCTGTCTTAAAATTAAGCTCTTTTATGAAATGTGTTTTCTGTACTACTACAAAAGCATTAATTATGATAACTAATGAATAAACCCTAATAATAGGAGTTAGTATCAATAATTTATAAAATTTAGAAATGAAAGGCGCAATAAAAAATATAGTCCCATATAAAACTAATGAGACTGCTATATTAAACCAAAAAACTGTTGATAAATCCATCTCATCAGCATCCTTGGTTCTGATAAGACTACTTGCCATTCCACCATCTATCAAAGTTGAGGCAATTCCAATTACAACACCAAACAATGCAATCGTTCCGAAGTCTTTTGGCACTAATAATCTTGCTAGAATTATACTAATTGTAAAACTAATCAGCTGTGTTCCAAATTGATCTGCAAAAGTCCATACCATCCCAGACAAAGCTTGCTTTCTAAGTGACATTATATACTAGTTTCTCTTAAAAAATCTACTAAAATATCCCCTCTCTTTTACATCACTATAATAGCCATAGCCATATTTGTACTCATATCTAGCGTATTCGGGTTTAACATTATTAAGAATAAAAACCAAATTATTGATATCATTATCTTTTCTAAATTGATCAGCAAATATTAGCATTTCATTCTCCGTAAAATCAGATTTTACAGTATAAAGTAGTAAGTCTGATACGTCTACCAAATGAAGAGAGTCGCTTACAAGCATTACTGGCGCAGAATCTAAAATGATATAATCATATTTTTCTTTAAGATTTGCAATCAAATCATCAAACTTTTGCATATCAAGCAGATCATTTGGATTAGGCGCCTTGGTTCCACTGAATAAAATATCCAGATTATCATTCAGTTGAGAATTGACTATATAATTATCAATAATACCAGATTCTGAAACCAAGAAATCTGTTAGCCCTCTACCATTATATTTAACATACTTGTGTAATTGTGGATTTCTGATATCCGCTCCTATTAACAAAACTCTTGCTCCGCCAGCAAGACTCAATGCTGTATTAATTGAAATGGTAGTTTTACCTTCTCCCTTAACCGAAGAAGAAATAAGTATTACGCCTCCTTTAAAAATTTGTTTTGATCTAAGGATAAATTTAATATTAGAGGTTAGGATCCTGAATGACTCTGCAAAAATTGTAAAATCGTTGTTCTGAATCATTGGTCTATCGCCTTTGTTATAAGGGATTTCGGCTATTATAGGGACATCCGGGATAACAGATTGTATATCCTCTTTTGTTCTAATCTTAGAATCAAGCACCTTAATTATAAAAATAATCAGTAATGGCAGTAGTAGCCCAAAAGCAATTGCAGCGATTCTTATCTGCTTGTAATTAGGTTGTACAATTCCTGTTGTATATGCAGGATTAACCACTTTTGCTTTAGGCGTTGTAACAGCCAAAGTGATAGCGTTCTCTTCTCTTTTTTGCAAAAGATAGAGATATATTGACTCTTTAAGATTACGCTGACGTTCAATATTACGAAAGACTTTTTCCTGCGTAGGATACTTGTTAATTGTAGACTTGTCCTGACCTATCTCCTGATTGGTCTGACCTATCTTTTTTTGTAGCTGCGCTCTTGTCTCCTGCAAATTACTTCTAACCGAGAATAATAAGTCATTCAACTGCTTATCATAGCTTTTGATCGTTGGGTTGATGTCTGTCGCCTGCTTTAAGGTTCTCTTTTTGGTCAGAAGCAAATCATTATACTGTGACAGAAGATTTTCAGTAGTTGTATTAAGACCAAGTCCTGTAGGAAACAATTGTTCTTTACCCGAAACAGCTTTCTCATACAAAGCATTGATCAATTCTAATTGAGCAGACTCGTTAAAAATAGATTCTACATTACCCGTCAATCTTGTAACAGCTACATTAGCCTGAATGTCCAGATCTGTGAGCTGATTAGCTTTTTTAAAATTTTCCTTATCTTTTTCTACTTCGCCCAGATCCTTTGTTATCAAGTCTAGTCTGTCGTTGATAAAATTTTGGGTATTCTGAGCTTCTGCATTCTTATCATTAACACCATCTACATTGTATTGCTTTGTGATTTCATTAAGAATATCTTCTGATTTTTTAGGCGTAAATCCTGTTAAACTAAGATCCATCAAAAGCCCTCCAGGTAACTTTGTTATTACCCCATTTTCCAATTGTTTAACCACATTATTCAAACTATTAAAAACAAGAAAATTCTTATATGGTTTAAACCCTCCTAAGTTCCTTTCAATTTTAATGACACCCCAAGGCAGCTCGATATTCTCGCCATACCTATAAACACCTGTCCCTTTTAAAGGTCCTTCTGATAATCTATAAGAATTCTGATCAACTGGTTCTATATAATAGGTAGCTCCTAAGAAGTCTTTTTTGGATGATAATATAGATCCTTTGTATGGAGCCAAGTTATACAACTCTATTTCTCTAATTTTTCCTTTAGCAAAAAAAGAAACATCCAGATTAAGATTTTTAACAACTTTTTGAAGGATTGGTTTTGATGTGATTACAGCTGCTTCCCCTATCAATTCACTATCATCACTAACCCCCATTCCCAAACTTCTCAAATCATTAAGAGCATTTTTGCTTGGATTTGCCTGTTGAAATAAAAGTGTGGTTTTAGAAGAATACTGTGGTTGGGTATATTTTAAATAAAAATATGACGCAATATAAAACAGAATTACACTCAGTATTATCCAAGGCCAATACTTCAAAAATTTAAATAACTCTTTTTTGAAATTAATTTTTTTGGAATGAGAACTCAAGTTAGAATCTAGTAACTCCATCTGATCAACGTGTAAATCTTATTAATAATGCGGTTGCACTAATAGCAACGGTCATTAACTGCCAAAACAAAGCTTTATTAGGGTTGGTGCTGTTAGCAGCAATTTGTTTGTTTGTATCAGGCTCAACATACAGAATGTCGTTCTGCTGCAAATAATAATAAGGCGAATTAACAATACTTGATTCTGAAAAATCCAAAGTTATTACAGAATCTTTTTTAGTTTCATCAGAGTATCTTAGTAACTTGACACGTGTTCTGTCTCCTGCATCTGTCATATCACCTGCAAGGGCTATTGCTTGGAAAAGATTTATACGTTCCGTAGCTGCTGTTTTCACTCCTGGGCTTCTAACTTCTCCTAAAACAGATATATTGAGATTAACCAATCTTATATCTATCATCGGATCTGTAAGAAAAGGCTTTAATCTCTCTTGCAAATCTTCATTTAATTGCTGCTTGGTCATCCCTTTACAAAACACCTTACCTAAAACTGGAAAATTGATATATCCTCCCGTAGAAACTGTATATTGACTTGGTTTGATGGCAGAATTAGAGTCTGGTATATTTGTTGAATTAATAGAAGAAAGATTAAATGGGCGAACTGCATTTTCGTCAAAAGCCGACACCAGAATTTCCAAAACATCGCCTTCTTTTATTTTTAATCCAAGGTATCTTGCTTCAGTAACTTCTCTTTCAAAGTTATGATTGCTCATATAGATCATATTCTTTTTAGGCTTACAAGATGCTACCAAAAAAAACATGAGAAAAAGGTATATAAGGTTTTTCATTATGCTGATCTACAAAAACAATAATTAATAGTTTTGTAGTATAAAAGTAGTAATATCGTTAATTTGTTTCTCCTAAATAATAACTAACGCCAATTCCTAAGAATCTATTGTATGAAGTATTCTGAGTGTAATCAGGATATATTTTTGCAAAACCTCTATCAAATCTGATAAAAGCTTCCAGCTTATCGCTAACCTTTGCTCCAACTTTTACAGAAAGGCCATAACTAAATTTGTTTATTTTTTGGCCAAGACCAAATTTTGCAGGGTTATAACCCGACATTTCAGCTTCTTTAACCGCATTTCCTTCATCAGTTTTTTCACTAACCAAAAATTCCAACTTAGGCCCCGCCATAAAATAAATATCTCCTTTATAACCATGGTTTTTCAAGTAGTACTTAATATACAACGGCACAGCAACATAAACATTACTATATTTTTGATAATCCACTTTATCCTCGTTCCAATCTCCTTTTTCACCTATTGTATATACTTCCAATTGCGGTGTAAAATAAAGCCATGCAGAATCATAAATATCATTCGGCACTAAGGAAAAATCTGCAAAAACACCAACATTACCACCAAAGTCGCCTTTCGACACCCCATGAATACCTGCAATAGAACCCTTGTGGAAACTCCCTGTAACTCCATATTTTATAGATTGTGCATTTGCAAATCCAAATAATACCAAAGCATATATGATAACTAATTTTTTCATGAATCTTGTTTGAACAAATTTGGGACGAAATTAAGAATTTTTTATTTATTTTTAAGAAATATTTCACTTTGTTGAAATAATTCAATATTAATTTAAGTTAATCTTTGATTATATCACTCATTATTAACTTCTAATATGATGTCGTATTCAAAGCCTTTGGATAAAAGATATTTAATAGTTTTACTTTTTCTCTGATAATCCTTGAGTCCTTTTTGTTTGGAAAAATAATCTTTATAAATCTTATCGATCGTCTCTTCGTAATCATTCTCGTCAATCTCATCCATACATTTGGAAATTAATTTTTCCGTAATGCCTTTTTGTTTAAGATTCAATTTGATCTTATTCTTTCCCCAATGTTTGATATAGAATTTACCTCTTATATAACTTCGGGTAAAGCGCTCTTCATTAAGGTAATTTTCTTTGATGAGATAAAGTAGGATATCATCTTTAGCTTCTGGAATCAAGAGAAACTCTTTCATCTTCTGTTCAACTTCAGAATGACATCTGTCTTGATAAACGCAGTAGTTGACCAGCTTTAATTTGATCTCATCAAAAGTAAACGATTTTTTTTCCATTGTTATAAAAAAAGAATGAGCCATTGCCCACTCTTTATTTTTATTTAATCAATTTGTTAATAATTGAACAATGCTTTTCCTTCCATCAATTCATTAACTTTCTTTTTAACAGAAGCTAATCTATCTTCGTTTTTGATATCATCTACGACTTCAGAAATCAGACCTGCAATCGTTGCCATATCGTTTTCTTTAAGACCTCTTGTAGTAATCGCTGCAGTTCCAAGACGAATTCCGGAAGTTGTAAAAGGCGATTTATCATCAAAAGGAACCATATTTTTGTTACAAGTGATGTCCGCTTTTACCAAAGCTTTTTCAGTTTCTTTTCCATTTACATTTTTATTTCTAAGATCAATCAGCATCAAGTGATTATCTGTTCCACCACTCACGATTTCGAATCCTAAATCGATCATTGATTTTGCCAAAGCCTGAGCATTAGCTTTTACTTGCTTAGCATAAGTTTCAAATTTAGAATCAATGGCTTCTGCAAATGCAACAGCTTTAGCCCCAATTACGTGTTCTAATGGACCACCTTGGATTCCCGGGAAAACAGCGCCATCCAAAACAGCACTCATCATTTTCGTTTCTCCTTTTGGCGTTTTATGTCCGTAAGTATTTTCGAAATCTTTCCCCATCATAATCATTCCACCTCTTGGTCCTCTCAATGTTTTATGAGTCGTCGTTGTCACTACGTGGCAATGTTCGAATGGATTATTCAACAAACCTTTCGCCACCAACCCTGCCGGATGTGCAATATCAGCCCAAAGCGTCGCACCAATTTCATCCGCCACTTCACGGAACTTAGCATAATCCAAATCTCTGGAATAAGCAGAAAATCCTGCAATCAGCATTTTGGGTTTTTCTCTCAGAGCCACTTCTCTCATTTGGTCATAATCTATCAAACCCGTTTCTTTTTGAACGCCGTAAGAACAAACCTGATATTGGATTCCTGAGAAATTAACCGCAGAACCGTGCGTCAAATGTCCTCCCATAGACAAATCCATTCCCATTACTTTATCTCCAGGTTTAAGAACTGAAAGATAGATTGCCGCATTGGCCTGAGAACCAGAGTGCGGCTGAACGTTAACATAATCTACTCCGAACAATTCTTTTGCCCTGTCGATTGCCAATTGTTCTACCTCATCAACAACTTCACATCCTCCGTAATATCTACGTCCAGGATAACCTTCTGCATATTTATTGGTCAGCACGCTTCCCATTGCTTTCATCACGTTTTCGGAAACAAAATTTTCCGATGCAATCAATTCAATACCGTGGGTTTGTCTTTGTCTTTCTTTTTCAATTAATTCGAAAATCGGGTCTTGCATTTCTTAGATTTATTTTCCCAAAAGTAAGAAATTCTCGATAATTTTTTATAACTTTCATTGATTAACATATTCAAAAATGAAATCAAAGAAAAAATATAAAAAGGAACTCCTAAAATCTCTGAAACATCTTGAAGCGGCAGAAAGTGCTTCCCTGAGAGTAATGACCAATCTGATGCTTCTCAAGGAAATGAAAGAAAACAATATCAAGTTCAAAAAAGGCGATGTATTTTCTTTCGAAGACGATATTTTTGATTACAGCGAGGACAAAAACGTCCGCATCCTTGCCAAGATTCGTAAAAAAACAATGAAAGCGATGCAAAAGTTGGTTGAAAACAACAATTTTAAAGATAAAGAGCTGAAGTTTTTGGCTTAAATTATTAATAGTCTTCAAAAGCCTCAGACTTACAATTAATTAAATCCCCTTCTTTGGACTGCCCCCAAAAAGTTAGACACTTTTTAGGGGCATTTTATTTATGGGAATATCAAAATATAGTTTATCATTTAAGTTGAGTTGCATTGAAAGAATTGCA
>NZ_RAQH01000014.1 GCF_003610695.1 Epilithonimonas arachidiradicis
AGCGCAGAAGGTCGGTAGAATAGAGAAAGGGTTTAAATTTAAGAGTTTAAGAAAACGATTAAAAAAAACTTGAAAAATATTTGCTGGAATAAAAAAGTTGCTTACTTTTGCAGTCCCGAATCGAGAGAATGGGAGCGCAGGAGGAGATAAGGAAAACATAACAAAATAGACTTCGAGGTTACGAAAAAAAACTTCAAAAAAGTTTTGGTAGTTTGAAAAACATTTTTTACTTTTGCACTCGCAAATCAGGAACAAGATGACAGATTAAGATTCCTGATGAAGCGAAAAGAACAAAGTTCATTGACATTAGATATAACAACCAAGTAAGGAAAAAACCAAAGCGTCAATTTTAAATTGAGTTTGAGTATAAGGACAAACAAACATACAATGGAGAGTTTGATCCTGGCTCAGGATGAACGCTAGCGGGAGGCCTAACACATGCAAGCCGAGCGGTAGATTGCTTTCGGGCAATTGAGAGCGGCGCACGGGTGCGGAACACGTGTGCAACCTGCCTTTATCTGGGGGATAGCCTTTCGAAAGGAAGATTAATACCCCATAATATAAGAAACGGCATCGTTTTTTATTGAAAGCTCCGGCGGATAAAGATGGGCACGCGCAAGATTAGATAGTTGGTGAGGTAACGGCTCACCAAGTCAATGATCTTTAGGGGGCCTGAGAGGGTGATCCCCCACACTGGTACTGAGACACGGACCAGACTCCTACGGGAGGCAGCAGTGAGGAATATTGGACAATGGGTTAGCGCCTGATCCAGCCATCCCGCGTGAAGGACGACGGCCCTATGGGTTGTAAACTTCTTTTGTACAGGGATAAACCTACCCTCGTGAGGGTAGCTGAAGGTACTGTACGAATAAGCACCGGCTAACTCCGTGCCAGCAGCCGCGGTAATACGGAGGGTGCAAGCGTTATCCGGATTTATTGGGTTTAAAGGGTCCGTAGGCGGATCTGTAAGTCAGTGGTGAAATCTCACAGCTTAACTGTGAAACTGCCATTGATACTGCAGGTCTTGAGTAAATTTGAAGTGGCTGGAATAAGTAGTGTAGCGGTGAAATGCATAGATATTACTTAGAACACCAATTGCGAAGGCAGGTCACTAAGATTTAACTGACGCTGAGGGACGAAAGCGTGGGGAGCGAACAGGATTAGATACCCTGGTAGTCCACGCCGTAAACGATGCTAACTCGTTTTTGGGTTTTCGGATTCAGAGACTAAGCGAAAGTGATAAGTTAGCCACCTGGGGAGTACGTTCGCAAGAATGAAACTCAAAGGAATTGACGGGGGCCCGCACAAGCGGTGGATTATGTGGTTTAATTCGATGATACGCGAGGAACCTTACCAAGACTTAAATGGGAAATGACAGATTTAGAAATAGATCCTTCTTCGGACATTTTTCAAGGTGCTGCATGGTTGTCGTCAGCTCGTGCCGTGAGGTGTTAGGTTAAGTCCTGCAACGAGCGCAACCCCTGTCACTAGTTGCTACCATTCAGTTGAGGACTCTAGTGAGACTGCCTACGCAAGTAGAGAGGAAGGTGGGGATGACGTCAAATCATCACGGCCCTTACGTCTTGGGCCACACACGTAATACAATGGCCGGTACAGAGGGCAGCTACACAGCGATGTGATGCAAATCTCGAAAGCCGGTCTCAGTTCGGATTGGAGTCTGCAACTCGACTCTATGAAGCTGGAATCGCTAGTAATCGCGCATCAGCCATGGCGCGGTGAATACGTTCCCGGGCCTTGTACACACCGCCCGTCAAGCCATGGAAGTCTGGGGTACCTGAAGTCGGTGACCGTAAAAGGAGCTGCCTAGGGTAAAACAGGTAACTAGGGCTAAGTCGTAACAAGGTAGCCGTACCGGAAGGTGCGGCTGGAACATCTCATTTTAGAGACTATACGTCAAAAAATATTAAAAGAGCCTTATACAAATAATAAAGCTTTGGTTTTTTTACTCGGTTGATTATATAAAAAATAAACCCACTAGAAATTAGTAAAGGGAAAGAGATAATTATTAATTAATAATTGTTAATTATTAATTATTAAATAGTCTCGTAGCTCAGCTGGTTAGAGCGCTACACTGATAATGTAGAGGTCGGCAGTTCGAGCCTGCCCGAGACTACTAATTGAAAAGACGGGAAGATAAAAGAGCCAAGAGCCGAGACTAAAGAATGAAAAGTCTTGAATCTAGCATCTTGAGTCTCTTAGTCTACTAGCGGGGAATTAGCTCAGCTGGCTAGAGCGCCTGCCTTGCACGCAGGAGGTCAAGGGTTCGACTCCCTTATTCTCCACAGTTTTGGAAAACTGGTTTAAAAGTTACGATTGGAGCCAAAAACAACAATTGTTCATCAGTTTGAAGAAAAGAAAAATAAGATCATTGACATTAACGGTAAAGACATCACAAAGAGAAAACCGAGCGCAATAAGCGCTTGAGTAACCTAAAAATAGGAAAGAAATCGTTAAGGGCGTATGGCGGATGCCTAGGCTTTCAGAGGCGACGAAGGACGTGGTAAGCTGCGAAAAGCTGCGGGGATCGGCACACACGAATTGATCCGCAGATGTCCGAATGGGGCAACCCAATACATTGAAGATGTATTACCTCGTAAGAGGAGCAAACCCGGAGAACTGAAACATCTAAGTACCCGGAGGAAAAGAAATCGAAGAGATTCCGTAAGTAGTGGCGAGCGAAAGCGGATTAGCCCAAAAGTCTTTATATATTTAGAAGAATGTTCTGGAAAGAACAGCCATAGACGGTGATAGCCCGGTATTCGAAAGGTATATAGAGATGATAAATGAGTAGGGCGGGACACGTGAAATCCTGTCTGAATATGGGGGGACCATCCTCCAAGGCTAAATACTCCTGAAAGACCGATAGTGAACAAGTACTGTGAAGGAAAGGTGAAAAGCACTTCGAATAGAAGGGTGAAATAGAACCTGAAACCGTACGCCTACAAGCGGTCGGAGCACCTATATGGTGTGACGGCGTGCCTTTTGCATAATGAGCCTACGAGTTAATTTTACTAGCGAGGTTAAGGACTTCAGGTCCGGAGCCGGAGCGAAAGCGAGTCTGAATAGGGCGCATAGTTAGTAGGATTAGACGCGAAACCTTGTGATCTACCCATGGGCAGGTTGAAGCTTTGGTAACACAAAGTGGAGGACCGAACCGGTTGACGTTGAAAAGTCTTCGGATGACCTGTGGGTAGGGGTGAAAGGCCAATCAAACTGGGAGATAGCTCGTACTCCCCGAAATGCATTTAGGTGCAGCGTTGCGACAAGTTTATTAGAGGTAGAGCTACTGATTGGATGCGGGGGAGTCAAATCCTACCAATTCCTGACAAACTCCGAATGCTAATAAATGTTTCGCAGCAGTGAGGGCATGGGTGCTAAGGTCCATGTCCGAGAGGGAAAGAACCCAGACCAACAGCTAAGGTCCCTAAATATATGCTAAGTTGAAACAACGCGGTTGGACTGCATTGACAGCTAGGATGTTGGCTTGGAAGCAGCCATTCATTTAAAGAGTGCGTAACAGCTCACTAGTCGAGCGGTCCGGCATGGATAATAATCGGGCATAAGCATATTACCGAAGCTATGGATTTATAATTTATTATATCTGGTAGGGGAGCATTCTATTTGCGCCGAAGCAGTATCGTGAGGTATTGTGGAGCGGATAGAAAAGAAAATGTAGGCATAAGTAACGATAAAGGGGGCGAGAAACCCCCTCACCGAAAGACTAAGGTTTCCTCAGCCATGCTAATCAGCTGAGGGTTAGTCGGGACCTAACGCGAACCCGAAAGGGGTAGTGGATGGACAATGGGTTAATATTCCCATACTTGCTCACACTAAAAAGGGGACGGAGTGACGTAGCTGCTGAAGACTGACGGAATAGTCAAGGCCTAGCCTTCGGGCGAAGCTGCTGTAGTGAACTCGCTTCCAAGAAAAGCCGAAGTGAAGCAACCCGTACCAAAACCGACACAGGTAGTCGAGGAGAGAATCCTAAGGTGCTCGAGTGAGTCGTGGCTAAGGAACTAGGCAAAATAGTCTCGTAACTTCGGAAGAAGAGACGCCATCAGCAATGGTGGCCGCAGTGAAGAGGCCCAGGCGACTGTTTATCAAAAACACAGGACTCTGCTAAATCGAAAGATGCTGTATAGGGTCTGACACCTGCCCGGTGCTGGAAGGTTAAGGAAGGGCGTTAGCGTAAGCGAAGCGTTTGACTGAAGCCCCAGTAAACGGCGGCCGTAACTATAACGGTCCTAAGGTAGCGAAATTCCTTGTCGGGTAAGTTCCGACCTGCACGAATGGTGTAACGATCTGGGCACTGTCTCAGCCACGAGCTCGGTGAAATTGTAGTATCGGTGAAGATGCCGATTACCCGCAATGGGACGAAAAGACCCTGTGAACCTTTACTATAACTTCGTATTGACTTTGAGTAAACAATGTGTAGGATAGGTGGGAGGCTATGAAGCTGGCACGCTAGTGTTGGTGGAGCCAACGTTGAAATACCACCCTTTGTTTACTTGGAGCCTAACTTCGAAAGAAGGACATTGCGTGGTGGGTAGTTTGACTGGGGTGGTCGCCTCCAAAAGAGTAACGGAGGCTTTCAAAGGTACCCTCAGCACGCTTGGTAACCGTGCGTAGAGTGTAATGGCATAAGGGTGCTTGACTGTGAGACCTACAAGTCGATCAGGTGCGAAAGCAGGACATAGTGATCCGGTGGTTCCGTATGGAAGGGCCATCGCTCATAGGATAAAAGGTACTCCGGGGATAACAGGCTAGTCTCCCCCAAGAGCTCACATCGACGGGGAGGTTCGGCACCTCGATGTCGGCTCGTCACATCCTGGGGCTGGAGAAGGTCCCAAGGGTTGGGCTGTTCGCCCATTAAAGTGGCACGCGAGCTGGGTTCAGAACGTCGTGAGACAGTTCGGTCTCTATCTATTGCGGGCGTTAGATGTTTGAGAGGACTTGATTCTAGTACGAGAGGACCGAATTGAACAAACCTCTGGTGTATCAGTTGTACCGCCAGGTGCACCGCTGAGTAGCTATGTTTGGAAGAGATAAGCACTGAAAGCATATAAGTGCGAAACTCGCCTCAAGATGAGACATCTTTTAAGGGTCGTTGGAGATGACGACGTTGATAGGCTACAGGTGTAAAGACAGTAATGTCATAGCCGAGTAGTACTAATTACCCGTAGATTTATAGCCTATTGGTTACATTGTCCAAGCGGTTATTGCGCAACCAAGGTTTACTCTTTGTGAAAGTTTTTATCGATTAAATAGATAAAAGAACCAAGATATAAGAATAAAGACAAAAGTCTGAGCTTCTATCTAGAATCTTAAATCTAATAAATATACTGTACAACCTTTTGTACAAACAGCCTTTAGGGTGGTTTTAGCAGAGGGGCTCACCTGTTCCCATTCCGAACACAGAAGTTAAGCCCTCTAGCGCCGATGGTACTGCGATAAGCGGGAGAGTAGGTCGCCGCCAGTTTTTTTAAACCTTCATTCTTTATTGAGTGAAGGTTTTTTGTTTT
>NZ_RAQH01000015.1 GCF_003610695.1 Epilithonimonas arachidiradicis
GGTAGCGTCTCACTAACTGTGTAAGTTAAAAAGTTATTCTGAAAAATTTTTGAGCCCTCTAAAGCTCAAAAATAATTTTCGGAAATAACTTTTTATTATTTTTAACCTATATAGTTATGATCGACAAAGAAGAATTATTAAACAACAAGGATTTCTATAAGTCCTTTAAAAATGGAGAAGATTTAACCTCTTTCTTCAAACAGATGCACAAACGTGCCGTTGAGCATATGCTGGAAGCAGAACTTGATGCTCATCTGGACAATGAAAAACATGAAAAAACCAAAGAAGGGAACTATCGCAACGGACATGGAACCAAGAAAATAAAATCCTCTTTTGGAGAGAGTGAAATCAAAGTTCCCAGAGACAGGGCAAGTAGTTTTGAACCTGTATTAGTTCCAAAAAGGCATAACATCATTGAAGGTTTGGAGAATATTATTATCTCATTCTACGCCAAAGGTATGAGTGTGAGCGATATCGAAGAGCAGATTAAAGAATTATACGATTTTGAAATATCTTCCTCTGCCATTTCCAGAATTACCAATGCCGTTGCCACCGAAGTGGTGAGCTGGCAAAACCGTCCGTTAGAAGATTTGTATTTAATTGTCTGGATGGACGGAATCGTATTCAAGGTTCGTGAAAACTCCAAGGTCATTAACAAAACCATGTATTTGGCAGTAGGATTGAATCGGGAAGGAAAAAAAGAAGTTCTTGGAATGTGGCTTGGTAAGAATGAAAGTTCGAGCTTCTGGATGAGTGTTTTAACGGATCTCAAAGCTCGTGGCGTGGAAGATATCCTCATTACGGCAACAGATAATCTGAACGGATTTCCTGGGACCATTCGCTCAGTTTTCCCACAATCTCAAACCCAGATCTGTGTGGTTCACCAGATCAGAAATGCCTGTAAATATGTGGTCTGGAAGGATAGAAAAGAGTTCTCTGCTGATATGAAGCATATTTACACCGCGCCAACAAAACAAGCAGCAGAAGCTGCTCTAAGGGATTTTGCAGAAAAATGGGAAGACAAATATTCCTACGCCATCAAATCCTGGAGGGATAATTGGGATGAATTAACCGTATTTTTTGAGTTTCCTTTAGAAATCCGTAAAATCATTTACACCACCAATTTAATCGAGAATCTCAACGGCAAAATCCGAAAATACACCAAAAACAAAATGTCTTTTCCTACGGATGATGCTGTGCTGAAATCTGTTTACCTTGCTTTGAAAGAAGCCACAAAAAAATGGTCGATGCCAATCCAGAATTGGGGTATTATTCTCAACCAATTTATGCTTATTTTTGAAGAAAGGCTCAGATTATAAAATCCAAGCCCTCACTTTTTAACTTACACACTTTATGGGAGAGTGTC